>NZ_JBQFXU010000045.1:0-524 GCF_056541095.1 Ruegeria sp. AK11 | reverse complement strand
CCGCAAAGGGCCTGGACGAACTGTGCAAAACCGGACTGGTTTTCGAAAGCGGCAACTCCAGAGGTCACTTCGTTTTCCGTCACGCACTGATCCGCGACACTGCCTATCAATCCATGCTCAGCACAACTCGGCGGGCGCAGCATGCCCATGTTGCCAAGGCGTTGGCAGCGTTGCGGTCCGCCGAGATTGAACGTCGACCTGAACTTGTCGCCCGACACCTGACCGAGGCCGAAGACTGGAGTGCGGCGTTCAAAAAATGGCAGGCGGCAACCGAAATGGCGCTGGCTCGTTCCGCCAGTCACGAGGCAATGACTAACGCGCACGAGGCGCTGAATGCAGCACGGAACCTTGAGGGCGACAATCAGTCCGAAACAATCCGGGCAACTGTTCTTGTCGGGCGCAGCTTTGATAGTTTGGGACAGCTACCCGAAGGCATTGCGGAACTCAAAAGCGCCTCGGACGCGGCAAATGCCCTTGGGGATGTCGAATTGGCCGCCGATGTAGCCCTGCATTTTTCGGATTCC
>NZ_JBQFXU010000044.1:0-574 GCF_056541095.1 Ruegeria sp. AK11 | reverse complement strand
GAAGGATTACCGGATCAAATGTGGTGACCGCCAAAAGGTCATGCGCTTGGCTACACCCGAGTTCATCCGCCGCTTCCTGATCCACGTTCTGCCTGACGGGTTCCACCGCATCCGCCACTACGGCCTGCTGGCCAGTTCAGCGCGCAAGACGAACATCAAGAAGATCCGGACGTTGCTTGGTGTTCAACGCACCGACGAAATCACCGAGCCAGAGCAGGAGTCCGAGGTCACCCCGCTCACTTTGCGCGAGCCATGCCCCTGCTGCGGCGGTCCAATGCGCATCATCGAGATCTTCCGGCGTGGTCAGACACCGATGTCGCGTGCGCCACCACGGGAGCAGGCCGCATGATCCGATGCTTGACCACACACTTCGATATGCTCCGTTCGTCTTTGGCTGATCGGTCAAATCCACTTGCGGTCATCACTCAGAATGAATGCTGTGACTCACAGCACATGGGCTCAATCGGCAAAATGCCCGCGACCAAGGTGGCAGAAAATGACCGCAGCTGGCGCATCAAACACCGTCAGCTGCGCGTCTGTGGCAAAGTCAGCCTCATCCGTCTGCGCTCTTTCC
>NZ_JBQFXU010000043.1:0-649 GCF_056541095.1 Ruegeria sp. AK11 | reverse complement strand
CCGGATTGGGCGCGGCCCTGACCGATGCGATCCGTCTGGTCGGCACCCTCAGCGATGCTGAAACCGCCGCAGACACCGCGACGGACTATGTCGACCTCACCCAAAAAATCTCGTTCACCGATGACGGGCCGGCCTTTGAAATGGAATTGGGCACCGCGGTCCTGCAGACGGATGACGCCGATCTGACGGGTGGGCCGGATACGGACACCGAAGGTGTGGGCGATCTGTTCAACGTGACCACGAATGATCCGGGCGAAGATGGCCTGGGCGCGCTGGTCTACAGTCTTGAACTGGGCTCCAATGCCGGGTCGGTGACCCTGAAAGACACCGCCACCGGAGACACCGTGGTTCTCAGCAACAATGCTGGCGTCATCGAGGGCAAAACCTCGGGCGGGCAAGTCGTGTTCTCGGTCTCGGTCGTCAGCAGCACCGGCGCGGTGACGCTGACCCAGAACCGGGCGGTCGAGCACAGTTCGGCAGATACCTCGGGCTATGCCTCGGATGTCACCGGATTGGGCGCGGCCCTGACCGATGCGATCCGTCTGGTCGGCACCCTCAGCGATGCCGAGACCGCCGCGGACACCGCGACGGACTATGTCGACCTCACCCAAAAAATCTCGTTCACCGATGACGGGCCGGCCTTTGAAAT
>NZ_JBQFXU010000042.1:0-685 GCF_056541095.1 Ruegeria sp. AK11 | reverse complement strand
CAAGGATGTTCAGCGTCCGAAAAGCTTTGCCATCGTCAGTTCGACAATGAACGAAGTCATAGCTCCATACATGATTGCGATACTCCGGCCTCAGCCGAACACACGAGCCATCGTTCAGCCAGAGCCGTCCTTTCTTCGGTTGTTTCACTGGCACTTTCAGCCCCTCTCGTCGCCAAAGCCGTTCAATTCGCCCATCGCTGACAGACCATCCGGCCTCTCTCAGCAGCGCAGCGATCCTGCGATAGCCAAATCGGCCGTACTGTCGAGCCAACTCGATCATGTCGGCGACCAGTCGGTCTTCGTCTGCGCGACCTTGTGGGACCCGCCGCTGCGTGGACCGGTGTTGCCCCAGCACGCGACAGGCGCGTCTCTCGGAAACGTTCAGCTGGTTACGGACATGATCGATGCAGGCACGACGACGAGCGGGGCTCAAAAGTTTCCCTTTGCGGCTTCCGTCAGGATCAGCTTGTCCAGAGTCAGATCAGACACCGCGCGTCTCAGCCGCTCGTTCTCTTTCTGAAGCCGTTTCAGTTCCTTCAATTGATCAACACCCATTCCACCGTACTTCTTCCGCCAGCGGTAATAGGTTTGCTCAACAACGCCGATCTGCCTGATCGCATCAAGTCGGGACATGCCTTGCCCCATCAAAACTTCAACCTGCCGTAACTTCGAGACAATCTCTTCG
>NZ_JBQFXU010000041.1:0-763 GCF_056541095.1 Ruegeria sp. AK11 | reverse complement strand
AGGTGACATTGATGAAGACATCGTCAATCAGCTACAAGCGCCCCCGGTTTCCGCCTCAGCTCATCGCGCATGCAGTGTGGCTGTACGTTCGCTTCAATCTGAGCCTGCGGGAAGTTGAAGAGATGCTGCTGCAGCGCGTGCGCGATGCTTCTTACGAAACTGTTCGGCGCTGGGTCATCAAATTCGGGCCGGTGGTTGCTCCAAATCTATGGCAGAGACATGGCCGCCCAG
Organism: Ruegeria sp. AK11; assembly: GCF_056541095.1. NCBI lineage: Bacteria > Pseudomonadati > Pseudomonadota > Alphaproteobacteria > Rhodobacterales > Roseobacteraceae > Ruegeria > Ruegeria sp. AK11. Next base: position 532 of record NZ_JBQFXU010000041.1, on the reverse strand, counting down.
ATGATGTCTGGCATCTGGATGAAATTGTCGTGGACATTTCAGGTCGCAAGTATCGGCTTTGGCGCGCGGTCGATCAGCATGGCGTCGTGTCGGACGAAGTACTCCAATCCAGGCGGGACAAACGGGCGGCAAAACGGCTGTTGCGCGGCCTGATCAAGCACCTTGGTTTCATTCCCAAGCGGATCATCACGAACAAGTTGCGGTCCTATGGCACCGCCAAACGGGAAATCGCGCCGGGCTTGGATCGTTGGTCGCACAAGGGCTTGAACAACTGCGCGGAAAACAGCCCCCTCCCATTCCGAAAGCGAGAACGGACGATGCCAGGATACCGATCTCCAGGAGGTTTGCAGCGGTTCGTAACCACCCATCAGCCGTTAGAAATTGCTTCCGCGTCCCGGCACGTCGTCGCTCCGCACTAACAATCCGTTGTCACCGCCTCGAGGCAACTAACGCCTGGAATGCTGCCACTCGAGCCGCTTGAATCCCGACCATCAGCATTCCCTCGTCGACCGGACGTTAACGTGACAATACC
>NZ_JBQFXU010000040.1:0-1272 GCF_056541095.1 Ruegeria sp. AK11 | reverse complement strand
GGATTTTTCACCCAGTCCTTGTCGGACCGCGATCCTGAGCTTTTTGGCTCGATCCGGTCTGAGCTGGGTCGTCAGCGCGACGAGATCGAGCTGATTGCGTCCGAGAACATCGTCTCTGCCGCCGTGATGGAGGCGCAGGGTTCGGTGATGACCAACAAATATGCCGAAGGTTACCCGGGCCGGCGCTATTACGGAGGCTGCGAGTTTGTTGATATCGCCGAGAATCTGGCCATCGACCGCGCCAGGCAGCTGTTTGGCTGTGGCTTTGCCAATGTGCAGCCGAACTCGGGCAGCCAGGCCAACCAGGGCGTGTTCCAGGCGCTGATCCAGCCCGGCGACACCATTCTGGGCATGAGCCTGGATGCCGGTGGCCACCTGACCCACGGCGCGCGGCCCAACCAGTCGGGCAAGTGGTTCAACGCCGTGCAATACGGCGTGCGCCAGCAGGACAACATGCTGGACTATGATCAGGTCGAGGCGCTGGCGAAAGAGCATAACCCCAAGCTGATCATCGCGGGCGGTTCGGCCATCCCGCGTCAGATCGATTTTGCCCGCATGCGTCAGATCGCCGACATGGTCGGCGCCTATCTGCACGTGGACATGGCGCATTTCGCCGGTCTGGTTGCGGCGGGCGAGCACCCCAGCCCGTTCCCCTACGCGCATGTGGCGACCACCACCACACACAAGACCCTGCGCGGCCCACGTGGGGGCATGATCCTGACCAATGATGAAGATATCGCTAAGAAAGTGAATTCGGCGATCTTCCCCGGCATTCAGGGCGGCCCGCTGATGCATGTGATCGCGGCCAAGGCCGTGGCCTTTGGCGAGGCGCTGCGCCCCGAGTTCAAAAGCTATATCCAGCAGGTCGTGACCAATGCGCAGGCGCTCAGCGATCAGTTGATCAAGGGCGGGCTCGACACCGTGACCCACGGCACCGACACCCATGTGGTGCTGGTCGACCTGCGCCCCAAGGGCGTCAAGGGCAACGCCACCGAAAAGGCCCTGGGCCGGGCGCATATCACCTGCAACAAGAACGGCGTGCCGTTTGACCCGGAAAAGCCGACCATCACGTCGGGCATCCGCCTTGGCAGCCCCGCCGGCACCACCCGCGGCTTTGGCGAGGCCGAGTTCCGCCAGATCGCCGACTGGATCATCGAAGTGGTCGACGGCCTGGCCGCCAACGGCGAAGACGGCAACGCCGAAGTCGAAGCCCGCGTCCGCGCCCAGGTCGCAGACCTCTGCAACCGCTTCCCCATATACCCGAACCTGTAA
>NZ_JBQFXU010000039.1:0-1175 GCF_056541095.1 Ruegeria sp. AK11 | reverse complement strand
TCAAGATCACGTGCAGCAGGCATCAGGGATATCATATTGCTCATCCTCTCGGTCATTGTCACCGTCAATGTCGTAACCGCTAGCTAAAGTGGTCAGGATTCATAACCAATAGATGACGAGAGCGGCGAGCGCGATGGCCGAGAGGAAGACCTTTGGGGATCGGTCATAGCGTGTTGCCACGCGCCGCCAATCCTTGAGCCTGCCGAACATGATCTCGATGCGGTTGCGCCGTTTGTATCGCCGCTTGTCGTATTTGACTGGTGCCTTGCGCTTCTTCCGGCCAGGGATGCAGGCGCGTATCCCTTTGTCTTTTAACGCATCCCTGAACCAGTCGGCGTCATAGCCGCGGTCTCCGAGTAGCCAGTCGACTTTTGGCAGACTGCTGAGTAACGCCCGTGCGCCGGTGTAATCGCTGACCTGCCCGGCAGTGACGAATAGATTAAGCGGCCGCCCCTGGCTGTCGCAGATGGCGTGCAGCTTCGTGTTCATGCCACCCTTGGTCCGACCAATCAGGCGTCCACGCCCCCCTTTTTCGCGGCCATGCTGGTCGCGGTGCGGTGGGCCTTTAGATACGTCGCGTCGATCATCACGGTCTTTTCCTCGCCATGTTCGGCGGCCAGGCCGACCATCATCCGCGCGAAGATGCCTTTCTCGCTCCATCGTTTCCACCGGCTGTACAGCGTCTTATGCGGTCCGTATTCCCTGGGAGCGTCGCGCCAGCGCAACCCGTTGCGATTGATAAAGATAATCCCGCTCAGCACTCTCTTGTCATCGACCCGTGGCTTGCCGTGCGACTTCGGGAAGAAAGGGGAAAGCCTGGCCATCTGCTCGTCGGTCAGCCAGTAAAGGTCGCTCATATCACCACTCCATTTTTGAAGCCGTGAAACACGCAGCGCGTTGAAAATCAATGCGTCCTGACCCTAGCAAAGATGAAGAGGCGATGGTCGTTGCCTTCCGACGCCACACTTTGCTGCCGCTTGACGATTGCCTCTATGCCTTGCAGCCCTCCATTCCTCATCTGACGCGATCTTCATTGCATCGCTGTTTGCAGCGGCACGGTATCTCGCGGCTGCCCGACATAGACGGCGACAAACCGAAGCGGCAAAAGTTCAAACGCTATCCGATTGGCTTCTTTCACATCGATATCGCCGAGGTCAGGACCGAGGAAGGCAAGC
>NZ_JBQFXU010000038.1:0-1419 GCF_056541095.1 Ruegeria sp. AK11 | reverse complement strand
ACCAACAGAGGAAAACCATGAAACGGACGACATCATTTTATTCGGCATTGGCGGTCGGTTTACTGACTGCGACGGTTGCGGCATCGGAGACGGAACTGACAGTTTACACCGCTGTCGAGGCGGAGGATCTGGCGAGGTATGCAGAGACGTTCAACCAGAGTAACCCTGATATCAAGATCAACTGGGTCCGGGACTCGACGGGGATCATCACCGCGAAACTGCTGGCTGAACGGGACAACCCACAGGCGGATGTGGTCTGGGGGTTGGCGGCGACCTCTCTGCTGCTGTTGAAATCCGAAGGGATGCTGGAGCCTTATGCCCCGGTTGGCGTAGACAAGCTGGATGCGAAATTCGTCGATGGTGACAACCCGCCTGCCTGGGTTGGCATGGACGCCTGGGTTGCCTCGGTTTGCTACAACACGGTTGAGGCGGAAAAGGCCGGGCTGAAGCCGCCCACTTCGTGGAAGGACCTGACTGATCCGATGTACAAGGATCAGGTGATCATGCCGAACCCGAATTCGTCTGGCACGGGGTTCCTTGATGTGTCCAGCTGGCTTCAAATGTTTGGCGAAGAAGGTGGCTGGGAATACATGGATGCGCTGCACGAGAATATTGCGCGCTACACCCATTCCGGCTCGAAGCCTTGCAAACTGGCGGCGGCGGGTGAGATCCCGATTGGTATCTCTTTTGCGTTCCGTGGGGCGAAGTCCAAAGCTGATGGCGCACCGCTGGATATCATTGTGCCTTCGGAAGGCGTCGGCTGGGACATGGAAGCAACCGCGATTGTGGCCGGTACCGCAAATCTGGAAGCCGCGCAGAAGCTGGTGGACTTCACCGTCACCAAAGAGGCCAACGAGATGTACAATACCGGCTATGCGGTCGTGGCGTATCCCGGCGTTGCAAAACCGGTTGAACACTTCCCAGAAGGTCTTCTGGATGCGATGATCAACAATGATTTCGAGTATGCCGCCAACAATCGCGCGGCAATCCTGAAGGAATGGCAGTCTCGCTATGACGGAAAGTCTGAAGCGAAATAATTCCATTGGCAGGAGGGGCTTTTGTGCCTCTCCTGCCCGCCACTCTCTTGTTCCCACCAACACAACCAACTCACCCGGCGCGCACCAGCCAGGATCGGTCGTGCCCGAGGTGCAGATGTGAGGACCTCTCCCGTGCTTCAGAAAACACCACCCGGTGAACTGTATCTCAGCATCCAGAATTTGTGGAAAGCGTTCGGCAGCTTTCTGGCACTCAAGGACATCTCTCTTGAAATCAAAGAAGGTGAATTCATTTGTTTCCTTGGCCCGTCCGGCTGCGGCAAGACCACCTTGTTGCGGGCGATTGCCGGGCTGGATCTGCAGACCAAGGGTACGGTTATGCAGGATGGCAAGGACGTCTCCAACCTGCCTCCGTCCGAGCGTG
>NZ_JBQFXU010000037.1:0-1455 GCF_056541095.1 Ruegeria sp. AK11 | reverse complement strand
TGTCCGCCATCAGCACCCATGGAACAGACTAGGTTGATTGCGTAGCGGAGGATTTCAGGCTCATCGTAACCATCAGAGAGTGGAGATGAGAATGAAATCCGGGAAACAGAAAGCGTCAGCAGAGAGAGTTGTCAAAGACATCCGCAGGAAGACACGGCGCCAGCATTCGGCAGAGGAGAAGATCCGTATTGTGTTGGATGGGCTTCGTGGTGAAGACAGCATAGCGGAGCTGTGTCGCCGTGAAGGAATAGCTACGAGCCTGTATTACAGCTGGTCGAAAGAGTTCCTTGAGGCCGGTAAGAAGCGGTTGGCTGGCGATACCGCACGCCAGGCTACCAGCTCTGAGGTGAAGGATTTGAGAGCGGAATCGTCGGCGCTGAAAGAGGTAGTCGCCGACCTGACCCTTGAGAACCGGCTGCTCAAAAAAAGCATGTTCGAGGATGGGGGAGACGACGAATGAGATATCCCGCATCCGAAAAGCTTGAGATCATTCGGCTGGTTGACGGTTCGCACCTGCCGATCAAACGCACACTGGAAAAGCTCGGCATTCCCAGAACGACCTTCTACCGCTGGTACGACAGGTATCTGTCTTTCGGCGAGGCCGGGCTTGAGGATCGCCATTCCCGGCCAGGTAGGGTTTGGAACCGCATCCCCGACAAGGTGCGCAAGCAGATCGTGGAACTGGCTCTGGAAGAACCCGAGTTATCGCCCCGCGAGCTTGCGGTGCGGTTCACCGACACCAGGCGCTACTTCGTTTCTGAGGCCAGTGTTTACAGGCTTCTGAAGGCACAAGATCTGATCACTAGCCCAGCCTGCATCACCATCAAAGCGGCGGATGAATTCCATGAGAAGACTGTGCGGCCGAACCAGCTTTGGCAGACCGACTTCACCTATCTCAAAGTCATCGGTTGGGGCTGGTTCTACCTGTCTACGATCCTGGATGATTACAGCCGTTACGTTGTCTCTTGGCGCCTTTGCACCACGATGAAAGCTGACGATGTCACAGGAACGCTGGAAGACGCTTTGGCTGCATCAGGTTGTGACAGTGTCACCGTTGCCCACAAGCCCCGGCTGCTCAGCGACAACGGCAGCAGTTACATCTCTGGCGAGTTGGCGAAATGGCTGGATGAGCAGGGTATGGATCATGTTCGGGGAGCGCCCAACCATCCGCAGACCCAGGGCAAGATTGAGCGATGGCATCAGACGATGAAGAACCGTGTCCTGCTGGAAAACTACTATCTGCCAGGAGCGCTCGAACAGGCCATCGGCGACTTCATCAATCACTACAACCACAACCGATACCACGAGAGCATCAGCAATCTGACACCCGCCGATGTCTATTTCGGTCGAGCCGAAACAATCCTCAGACGCAGAAAGGAAATCAAACACCAGACAATCCAGAAACGCCGCTTGCTGCATCATCAGAACGCGGCGTAGATTGAAACTGCGGCGAGC
>NZ_JBQFXU010000036.1:0-1743 GCF_056541095.1 Ruegeria sp. AK11 | reverse complement strand
ATCAGATGCTTGTGCTGACTTATCGCGGCGAAGAGGCGGTCAAGGAGCACAAGGGCATGTTCGATGCCGCGCTGGCCAGAGACGCCGACACGGCGAAGAGGCTGTTGGAAGATCACATTCGAAATGGTCTCTCACATACGCTTGAGGCTATGTAGCTCGCTGTTGTTTCTGCCTATCACCATCACCTGGATCAGCGACACGGGGCCTGATAGGCAAGCTTAATTTCTGTGCTTACCAGATGAATTTCGTAAGTTCATAATTCAACTTCCTTACCCCGCTGCATCAGGCAGCCGAATAAACAAGGATGAGAACGCCAAGCTTCTGCAGCCAAGGGTTGCTTTGCACCACCACAACGAACCGCGAACGTCGTTGAAGCGGTTTTATGTGAAGCGATCTCTGGTTGAGTGATGACCGCTCAGTGTGGAATGCCTCATCTGACTAGGTCCACCGTTATGTATAGTGAACGGAGGACAGAGAATGGCAAACAAGCGGCACAAGCCCGAGGAGATAGTTCAGAAGTTACGGCAGGTTGATGTGCTTGTCGGCCAGGGTATGCAGCGCGTGGATGCGATCCGCGAAGTGCGCATTACCGAGCAGACCTATTACCGATGGCGCAAGCAGTATGGCGGTATGGGAACCGACCAACTTAAGGAACTCAAACGGCTCCAGAAAGAGAATGAACGGCTTCGGAAAGCCGTGTCGGATCTGACCCTGGACAAGCTAATCCTTAAGGAAGCAGCCCGGGGAAACTTCTGAGCCCCGCCCGCCGGCGTGCCTGCATCGACCTGATCCGAAGTAGGATGAAGGTTTCAGAACGCAGGATCTGCCGGGTGCTGGGGCAGCATCGATCGACGCAAAGGTACTCTCCCCGAGGCCGGGAAAACGAAGACCGGCTTGTCGCGGACATGATTGAACTGGCCCGGCAATACGGCAGCTACGGTTACCGCCGCGTCGCCGTTCTGCTGAGAGATGCGGGCTGGCAGGTCAGCGTCGGCCGTGTTGAGCGGCTATGGAAGCGGGAGGGGCTGAAGGTGCCACGCAAGCAACCAAAGAAGAGCCGTCTCTGGCTGAACGACGGATCATGCATCCGCCTGAAGCCTGAGCACCGCAACCATGTCTGGAGCTACGACTTCGTGCATTGCCGCACTGACGACGGCAAGGCGTTCCGTACCTTGAACATCCTCGATGAGTTCAGCCGGGAATGCCTGTCAATCACAGTGAAGCGGAAGCTAAACTCGACCGACGTGATCGACGCTCTCACCGATCTCTTCATCCTGAGAGGGCCGCCGGCATTTGTGCGCAGCGACAATGGCCCCGAGTTCGTTGCCAAAGACGTCCGAGCATGGATCGAAGCCGTGGGAGCCAGGACGGCCTTCATCGAACCGGGCAGCCCTTGGGAGAACGGCTATGTGGAGAGCTTCAATGCCAGGTTCCGCGATGAACTTCTGAACCGAGAGATCTTCTACTCGCTGAGGGAGGCTCAGATTATCATCGAAGGCTGGCGGAAACACTACAACACTAAGCGGCCCCACAGCGCTCTCGGCTATCGGCCACCAGCTCCTGAAACCATCGTCCAGATGGACCCGAGGCCAGTCATGCACTAACAATCAAGTCGGACCAGTCAAATCAGGCCATCCATCAGCGAGTGCGCACTAGCACATCGCCTTGATTTCAGTTTTTGGTGGAACCGCTGTGATCGAAATCGTCACATGCTGGTCTCGCAGTTTCCTGCGGTCATGGCCT
>NZ_JBQFXU010000035.1:0-1920 GCF_056541095.1 Ruegeria sp. AK11 | reverse complement strand
TGCGCGTTGATGGCCCCTTTTGTGATGCGGGGGTCGTTGCCTTCGCTGAGGGCGATTATGGGACGGGTGGCCGGAGCGTTTTGCCGCAACAGCTCGACGGGTGTCAGGGTCATGTGCTCCGGCCTCGTCCTGGGGTTAAGCGCCCTGCGCCTTCATGTCATCGGCGCTGATGCCGGCGACGGCGACGGGTTTTTTCATCGCGTCGCGGCGGAAAGGCTCGCCAAGCTCCTGGTTGATCAGGGCCTCGATCAGCGTGGTGATGCCGTTCTTCTGGTCCTCGATCGCCTGGTTCAGCGCCGCGGTCAGCTCGTCCTGGGTGCGGGCGACAACGCCTTTCAGGCCACAGGCCTGCGCGATACCGGCATAAGACACCTTGGTGTCCAGCTCGGTGCCCACGAAGTTGTCGTCGAACCACAGGGTCGAGTTGCGCTTTTCCGCGCCCCACTGGTAGTTGCGGAACACGATCTGGGTCACGGCGGGCCATTCCTCGCGGCCAATCGCGGTCAACTCGTTCACCGCGATGCCAAAGGCGCCGTCACCGGCAAAGCCCACAACCGGAACATCCGGGCAGCCGATCTTGGCACCGACAACGGCGGGCAGGCCATAGCCGCAGGGGCCGAACAGGCCCGGCGCCAGGTATTTGCGACCCTCTTCAAACGACGGATATGCGTTGCCGATGGCGCAGTTGTTGCCGATGTCCGAGCTGATGATCGCCTCTTTCGGCAGCGCCGCCTGAATGGCGCGCCACGCCATGCGCGGGCTCATCCAGTCGGGCTTGGCCGCGCGGGCGCGCTGGTTCCAGGTGGTGCCCGGATCGTCATCCTCGTGGGTCATCGAGGTCAGTTCCTGCGCCCAGGCCGATTTCTTCTGCGCGATGCGCTCTTTGCGCTCCTTGCGGCCTTCGTCACCGGCGGTGTCGCTCAGCTGGGCCAGAATGCCCTTTGCCACCTTGGCGGCGTCGCCGATGATGCCGACGCTGACCGCTTTGGTCAGGCCGATACGGTCGGGGTTAATGTCGACCTGGATGATCTTGGCATCCGCGGGCCAGTAGTTGATGCCATAGCCCGGCAGGGTCGAGAACGGGTTCAGACGGGTGCCGAGGCACAGGACAACATCCGCCTCGCTGATCAGCTCCATCCCCGCTTTCGAACCGTTATAGCCCAGCGGACCGGCAAACAGCGGGTGGCTGCCCGGGAAGGCGTCATTGTGCTGGTAGCCGACGCAGACCGGCGCATCCAGACGCTCGGCCAGCGCTTTCGACGCCTCGATGCCGCCTTCGGCCAGAACCACACCGGCGCCGTTCAGAATGACAGGGTTTCTGGCATTCGACAGCAGCTCGGCCGCCTGGGCCACGGCGCTTTCGCCACCCGAGGGGCGCTCGAACTCGACAATGGCGGGCAGGTCGATATCGACAACCTGGGTCCACATGTCGCGCGGGATGTTCAGCTGGGCCGGGGCGCTGGCGCGCTTGGCCTGCATGATCACACGGTTCAGAACCTCGCAGACGCGGGTCGGGTCGCGGACCTCTTCCTGATAGGCGACCATGTCCTCGAACAGCTTCATCTGCTCGACTTCCTGAAAGCCCCCCTGACCGATGGTCTTGTTGGCCGCCTGCGGGGTCACCAGCAGAAGCGGGGTGTGGTTCCAGTAGGCAGTCTTGACGGCGGTCACAAAGTTGGTGATGCCCGGACCGTTCTGCGCGATCATCATCGACATCTTGCCGGTCGCCCGGGTGTAGCCATCCGCCATCATCCCCGCGCTGCCCTCATGCGCACAGTCCCAGAACATGATCCCAGCCTTCGGAAACAGATCCGAAATCGGCATCATCGCAGAGCCAATGATCCCAAACGCATGTTCAATACCATGCATCTGCAAAACCTTAACAAAGGCCTCTTCCGTCGTCATCTTCATAGGGGTGTT
>NZ_JBQFXU010000034.1:0-1929 GCF_056541095.1 Ruegeria sp. AK11 | reverse complement strand
GTTTTGGTTGTGGGTTTGGTGGTGAGGTCTTATTTAGCGTGTTTGGATGTTGGGATGGGTTGGTCTGCCGCAGGGTAGCATCAGCCCTTTAGGCGCGGCGGGATATGGGGTATCTGGGCGTGCGCACCGTTTCACGGATTTGGAGAACGCAATGATGAAGCGCGCCTGGAACAAGTGGCGATCGGGCTATATGGGCCGGCTTGTCGGTGAGAGCTTTTATGCGCAGGGCGGGCTTTACGGCGTTGCGATCCTGGCGATGATCGCGGTGGCGGTCACCACCGCCGGCTCGGCTTACATGATGGAATATATCGTTGATGCCATGACCAGCCCGGAATTGCGGGGATGGGCGCATGTCATTGCGCTGGGGGTTGTGCTTCTGTTCCTGACCAAGGCGGTGGCCTCGTATATTCAGGCCGTCTTTCTGGCGCGCGCGGGCAACCGGATTGTGGCCCAGCAGCAGGAGAAGCTGTACCGCAAGCTGGTCCGGCACGGGGTGTCGTTCTTTTCGACCAATGAATCATCGGATTTGCTGATGCGCACGACCAATGGCGCGCAATCGGCCCGGGGCCTGATCGATGTTCTGGTCACCGGGTTTGTCCGCGATGCCCTGACCCTGGTCGGCCTTATTGTGGTCATGGTGTATCAGCAGCCGGTCCTGTCGGTGATGTTCTTTGTGGTGGGCCCGGTTGCCCTGCTGGGGGTGCGGTATCTGCTGAAAAGCGTCCGCTCGATCATGCAGGCCGAGTTCAAATCGCTGGCCGAGATCATCCGGGTGCTGCAGGAGACCTCGGCGGGGATCAAGGTGATCAAGGTGTTTGCGCTTGAAGATCGCATGATCGACCGAATGGAGACCGCGATCCGGAAGGTCGAACAGCGCTCGAACGACATCGCCCGGCTGCAGGCCATTGCCAGCCCGCTGATGGAGTTTCTGGCCGGTCTGGCGGTTGCCGGGGTTCTCATTGTCAGCACGATGGGCATCGCGGGCACCGAACAGCCGACCGCGGGTCAGTTGATGTCCTTCATCACCGCTTTGCTGATGGCCTATGAACCCGCCAAGCGCCTGTCCAGGATGCGGGTCCAGATTGAAACCTGCATGGTCGGTGTCGGCCTGTTGTTCAGCCTGCTGGATCAGGAGGACACGATGGTGGAAAGCCCCCGGGCCCGTGACCTGAGTGACGGCCCCGGACAGATCACGCTGCGCAATGTGACCTTTGGCTATCAGGGCACGGTGCCGGTGATCGACAACATGAGCGCCACTTTCGAGGCCGGGAAAACCACGGCCCTTGTCGGCCAGTCCGGTGGTGGCAAATCCACGTTGTTTGGCCTGATCATGCGGTTTTACGACCCCGATCAGGGCAGCGTCGAGATCGATGGCCAGGACCTGAGGGATGTCAGCTTTGCCTCGCTGCGGCGGAAAATCTCGTATGTCGGTCAGGACACGTTCCTGTTCTCGGCCTCGGTGATGGACAACCTGCGCTGCTCGGCACCCGAGGCGAGCGATGAAGAGGTGATCGCGGCAGCCCGGGCCGCACATGCGCATCAGTTCATCACTGACCTGCCGCAGGGCTATGAGACCCCGGTGGGCGAAAACGGAACCTTTCTGTCGGGCGGTCAGAAACAGCGCATCGCGATTGCCCGCGCCATTCTGCGCAAGGCCGAAATCCTGCTGCTGGACGAGGCCACAAGCGCGCTGGACGCGGAATCGGAATCGCTGGTCAAAGAGGCGCTGGACGCCCTGACACAGGATGTCACCGTCATCGTCATCGCCCACCGCCTGTCAACCGTGCTGGAGGCAGACAAGATCATCGTCATCCAGGACGGCGCTATCGCCGAACAGGGAAACCTCGACCAACTCATGCAGAAAAACGGACCCTTCAAAAACCTCTTCGACCAACAGTTCAATAAACACAAACACAAAGTCGCTCAGTA
>NZ_JBQFXU010000033.1:0-2400 GCF_056541095.1 Ruegeria sp. AK11 | reverse complement strand
ATCCATGGGCGTCGACAAATACTGGTCCCCCGTCAACCGCGTCGACAACGCATACGGCGACCGAAACCTCGTCTGCACATGCCCACCAATGACAGAATACGAAGACGCCGCTGAGTGAAACCCGTGTCTGTCCGATCCGTCAATTCGCCTGACGGATCGGATTTACACCCTGAGGGCAGCGCCAATCGGGGCGCTGCCACGCCCAAATCGTCGGAGGAACAATGAAACACTATGTCCTCGCAAATGATCACGCCAATCTGTCTGAAACGGAGCCTGAGGCACCCGAAAGATTGAAACATATCGATGTCATTCTCAACGGTGAAGCGGCTATGGCGTCAGCTGGAATGGTCATCGAATTCTATCAGGCGTTAAACACTCTGGCCGAAAACTGCACCTATGTGGTCAACCTTCGTGTCGCTGGCTCGGAACCTGCGGGTGGACCGTTATACTGGGCCGGACGAACGGCGATTTTCTGGGGAGATCTGGAGAACATCTGGTCCATTCCACATTCGCGCAGATTCTGGGTATCGCAGGTCCTGAACCTGTCTTCGCGGGTTGTTCTGGTCGGCGGCGCGGTGCTGCTTCTGCCGCAACTCGGAAGAACAGGCCGGAACACCGTTGCTGTCCACCCGAATTTCGCAGCCGCTGCACTGGAGGGCGGGCTGGAAGATTGTGGCACCGGCACGCATCTGGCCGCAGACGGGTGCGCCCATAGCGCAACCACCCGGCTAAGCGCGCTGCGCCTGCTGTCAGAATTTGTGTCGATCGACCACGGGGAACATATCGCGGACATACTGCGCGGATACATTGGACTGACGGAACCCACACAAAAGCACGGCAGCACGCTTGCCGCCCGTCTGGTGCACCGTGCAAAAGGTGATCAGCTTGTCATGCGCACGCTGGATGCGATGCAGGAAAACATCGAAGATCCTTTGACGATCTCGGAACTTTCCAATGTGCTCAGGACCTCGACTCGCCAGTTACAGCGAAGGTTTCTAAGCAAAACCGGTGCGAAACTTTTGTCGACCTACAAAGAGCTACGGCTGGAGCGGGCGCAGAGCCTTTTACAATTCACCAACATGTCGCAGATTGAAATCTCGACAGCGACCGGCTTTTCATCGACCGTCGCGCTGAAACGCGCCTTTCAACGCAGCTTCGACGTCAGCCCGGACGAAATTCGGAACAAGCGATTTCTGGGGACGGCCGCCCCGGAACACGGATGACCTTTCGCGTTGGTTCCGTGATCCACCAGTCAACGCAGCACCGAGCCCGCGTGGACCTTGCGCCCACGCAGGTCGGGTTTGGTGCAGGCGATCAGGCCGCAGCGATCTGACTGGCCTTTTCAACCAGTACTTCGGCCTGCCGGATCGAGGCATAGTCGATCAGACGGCCATCCAGAGACACGGCACCTTTTCCGTCTGCCTCGGCCTCGGCCATGGCGACAAGGATACGCCGTGCCTTGGTAACTTCGGCATCCGAGGGCGACATCACCTCATTGGCAAGTGCGATCTGGCTGGGGTGGATGGCCCATTTGCCCTCGCAGCCCAGAACGGCGGCACGTTTTGCGGCGGCCTTGTAACCGTCGGGGTCCTGAAAATCGCCAAAAGGCCCATCAATCGGACGCAGCCCGTTGGCGCGCGCAGCAACCACCAAGCGGGCAAGGGCGTAGTGCCACATGTCGCCCCAGTGGGTCAGGCGGCCTCCGTCGGTATCCGGGTCGGTCAGAACCGAATAGTCAGGGTTTACGCCCCCGATGATTGTGGTCCGCGCGCGGGTCGAGGCGGCATAATCCGCGACACCAAAATGAAGGCTTTCATTGCGCTTTGATGCAGCCGCGATCGCGCTGACATTCTGCATACCAAGCGCGGTTTCGATGATGTGTTCGAACCCGATCCGTTTCTTGTATCCCTTGGCGTCTTCGATCTGGGTCACCAGCATGTCGACCGCATATACATCTGCAGCTGTCCCGACCTTGGGGATCATGATCAGGTCCAGACGCTGGCCCGCCTGTTCGACAACATCCACGACGTCCCGGTACATGTAATGGGTGTCCAGACCATTGATCCGGACCGACATGGTCTTGCTCCCCCAGTCGATATCATTCAGCGCCTGAATGATGTTCCTGCGCGCCTGCTCCTTTTCATCGGGCGCGACGGCGTCTTCCAGATCGAGGAAGATGACATCCGCGTCCGATTTCGCAGCCTTCTCAAACATTCCGGGCTGGCTGCCGGGCACGGCAAGCTCGCTGCGGTTCAGGCGGGCGGGGGCTTGTTCAATTGGTTGAAAGCTCATGGTTGGGACCTTTCGGCTTACAGGTTCGGGTATATGGGGAAGCGGTTGCAGAGGTCTGCGACCTGGGCGCGGACGCGGGCTTCGACTTCGGCGTTGCCGTCTTCGCCG
>NZ_JBQFXU010000032.1:0-2402 GCF_056541095.1 Ruegeria sp. AK11 | reverse complement strand
GAATTGTTTGACAGGTTCGCCATTCTTGCGCGGCGTAAAATTCACATTTGAGCAATGGTATCTTGACAGATTAATATGCCAAGAAAAATCGATTATACCTTCAACGTCATAAGTCTGACCTATGGATGACCTTACATAAGAGTTTCGATGTGATCCGAGGGAGCCTCGTGTGGCAAGCTGATCAGAATAGAGAATAGACGGGGATAACCAGACGGTTCCTTTCCTTCAGTACAAACGCCCCAGTTCCCTGATCCTTTGCGGATAATCGTCTGGAAAACGCCAGATGACTTCGCCGGGTGCGCGCACCAGTCCGCGCGCGGCGGGGTCTTTGTTGGTCAGCAATGACAGGAAAAGATCGCTGCTGGCCCATGGTGAAGATCGGAAGTACCAATGCCCGTTGCCAGTGCCCGCCTCTTCGGCATCCGTCACGTCGATGACATGCAGCCTTGGGGTCCGGGCCAGCTCCGCTTGCACCGCAGGCACTGCTTCGCCGGGCGGCGAAGTCTCTCCGACGCGCTTGCGGCCAAAAACAAGCCTAGACATCGCCAGCGCGGAATCCGTTTGCGACTGATAGATCGTCAGGTCCGTAACCGCATCGAGAAGACCGTCCTCGATAGCATGAATGAAATAAGCGCGATCCAGATCGCTGCCGATCAGGATGAGCTTGCCCAACCGCGCGTTTCCCTCGGCCCCCAAAGCAATTTGATAGGCGGCGTCAAATGCCAGCCTTGTCCCGGCACTGTAGCCAATCAGGTGGATGCGACGGGCATCGGTAAGGGCCGAGAGAAAGGCAATCAGCTCGCGCAGATAGCGTCGCGAGGCCAGCGCCGATTCCTGATCGCGGAAATAGGCCAGCGTACTTGGGGTTGCTGTCCAGTTGTAACTGATGAAAGCGCCCTGATAGCCCAGGAAATGTTGCAACTGGCTTGAGACCAGAGTGGAATAGTCGAAATCCACATTATAGCCATGAATGTAGATGAAAATGTCCTTGTTGGCCGATTGTGCCAATTGCGCACTGATTTGTGACGCAAAATGGCTGCCGGCGGCTTCGACTTCGGCACGGCTGGGTGGCGTATCCATGTAATTGATAGCGCTGAACGGCAGAATGCCGGTCTCGGTCACGCCCACCACCCGCAGCCTATAGTCCCGATCCCGCGCCGCGGCGAGCGTTATGCGCCTTGCGTTTTCCCAGCTTTCAAGCGGCGGGTCCGACGCAATCTGCGCGACACCCGCCCGCAGCACGTGCCCCCGTGCATTATTGTAGCTTTTCTGCGGGTCGTCCGGTTCTGCGGGCTGGCGGTCGGTTGCGTAAAACAGACGCGCCCGCGACTCGAAATTACCCTCGGTCACATCCCCGAACGGGTCAAGCGTGCCATTGGCAAAGACCGTTGGCGAAGGCATGATGTCAATTTCATTGTAGGTTTTCGCCGCACACCCCGTCAGGGTTATGAAGATAATTAGCCAACAGAACCTATGCATCAGACACTTTACGCCCCAGAATTTCCGCCGCATTGAGATTTGCCGGCACGAGCTTTCAACCATTTTTGCAAATGGACCACCGTTGGCAAGCCTTAGTGGATGCCTGCGACAACGATGGCAGCAGATTGCGGGCCGGGACCGTGGATGATGCTGTCTGATAGACGTTTGAAGGGTTCGAGTAAGCGGCCACATTAACCAATGGTCGCCGATTTCGGGGTCGGCTTCTTGATGAGTCTTTTACAATGTGAAACTACGCAAAGGCGCAAGGGACCATGTGAAAACGGCTATGAAACGGGCCAGATGTTCATCAAGGTGAAGGGCATGTGCGAATAGTCATGAACGTTTCCTGCACTGAAAAGGT
Organism: Ruegeria sp. AK11; assembly: GCF_056541095.1. Taxonomy (NCBI): domain Bacteria; kingdom Pseudomonadati; phylum Pseudomonadota; class Alphaproteobacteria; order Rhodobacterales; family Roseobacteraceae; genus Ruegeria; species Ruegeria sp. AK11. Next base: position 562 of record NZ_JBQFXU010000032.1, on the reverse strand, counting down.
TCGCACCAGAATTTTACCACTCTTGGTTGTCCGGCTCCCGCCGCAAGTTTGTGGGCTCCAAAAGAATGTTTGTTTGCTGTTTTTTACCTTGGCCTCACCCTATCCAGGGATCGAAGCTTCCAGAGAACCCGGCGCAATTCAGCGGTTTTTCGATTGGATGAAACTCCTCCAGTGCACTGCCTGTGCCCCAAAGTTAGAACGATTTGCGATCGTGTGGCTTTTTGTTGCTTTTTCTTGACCGGGCAAACGAATTGATACATTTTACCAAAATAAAACCAGAATGGAGCACAAATTATCACGAATATAGACCGTTTTTGTCGCTCCATACCGCCCTTGAGTCAGAGGTTTCGTCTCGGTGTAAGGATGGTTTCGGAGGGGCGGCAGTGCTAATAACGGAATGTCCTGTGCGGACTGGTTATGGTAACCTGAAATAGAAAGGTATCGCCCCGACAGTTTGCAGTTAACTGCACATTATGAGGGTGCAATTCTGTCAAATTGGCGGTCACTGGCTTCACTTCACCCAAAGCGCCTCGCAAAAGAAGGCACCCAACAAGAATGATCA
>NZ_JBQFXU010000031.1:0-2432 GCF_056541095.1 Ruegeria sp. AK11 | reverse complement strand
TTTCCGGTTGCGAAGCCGACGTGTTTTTGTTCCATGTAGAACTCGAAGCTCCAGTTGCCGCCGTCGCGGCCGATACCGGATGCTTTGACGCCGCCGAACGGGGTGGGCAGGTGGCGGACGTTTTCCGAGTTCACCCAGATCATCCCGGCTTCTAGCTTGTCGGTGAACCGCAAGGCGCGGGTCAGGTCATTGGTCCAGACATAGCCGGTCAGACCGTATGGTGTGTCGTTGGCAATCTGCAGCGCCTCGTCCTCGGTCGAGAACGGGATCGAGGTCAGAACCGGGCCGAATATCTCTTCGCGCGCGATACGCATCTGGTTATTGGCATCGGTAAACAAGGTTGGGCGAATGAAATACCCTGTGTCGCCCACCTTGACACCCCCGGCGGCGACAGTCGCACCGTCTTCTTTGGCGATGTCAAAATAGGAGGTCACCTTGTTATAATGCTCCTCGGTCACCAGTGGCCCGATCTCGGTCTCAGGATCCAGCGGATGGCCGACCTTGATGGTGTTGACCCGTTCGATCAGCTTTGCCTCGAACGCGTCCTTGATGGTGTCCTGCACCAGCAGGCGCGAGGATGACGTGCAGCGCTCGCCATTGATCGAGTAGATCATGAAGATCACCGCATCCAGCGCCCGGTCGAGATCGGCGTCGTCGAACACAACAACCGGGTTCTTGCCGCCCAGTTCCAGATGCATCCGCTTGAGCGTATCGGCACCTTGTTTGGTGATGATGCTGCCGGTGCGGCTTTCACCGACAAAGGCGATCGCCTTGATCAACGGATGCTCCGTCAACGCCTTACCCGCATCGGGGCCGAACCCGTTCACGGTGTTCAGCACACCCTTGGGCAGCCCGGCCTCTTCGGCGATCTCCACCAGCAGGCGAGCGGACAGCGGAGAATCTTCGGCCGGTTTGTGAACCACAGTGCACCCGGCAGCCAAAGCAGGTGCGATCTTCCATGTCGACAGCATGAACGGCGTGTTCCACGGCGTGATCACCCCCACCGGACCAATCGGAACGCGCGTGGTGATGTTCATCAGGGTCGGCGACTTAAGGTGCTGACCGTCCCGCGCCTGGACCACCTGATCCGCGAAATACCGGAAATTCTCGGCCCCCCGCAGCGCGGCCTTGGACATAAAGCGCAGGGTCTGGCCGGTGTCCCAGCATTCACACAGCGCAATTTCCTCGGCACGGGCCTCGATCGCATCGGCAACGTTCAGCAAGATGCGGCGCCGCTCGGTGGCAGGCATGTCGCGCCAATCGGCAAATGCGGCGTGGGCGGCATTGGCGGCAGCGTCGATATCATCGGCTGTGCCATGGGCGACATCGCAGATCACCGACCTGTCAACCGGGGAGGTGGATTGGAACACCCCTGCGGAACCGTCGCGATCTTCGCCCGCGATCCGGTTCTTGATGCCGGTTTCCTTAAACCGGGCCAGAAAGCCCGCCAGCTTCTCGATATTCGTATCCAGTGCGCTCATGGATCAGGTCTCCTGGTTGGTCGCGCCCAAATGGTCCCGGATCGTGCCGGTCTTGGGCGAAAGGTCTGGGTCAATGTCACGCATCTCAAGCGAGAGCGCGATGGAATGTCCGGCGAAGGCGGGGGACAGATAGGCCTCAACCGCCTCAAAAATGCGCTGCGTGGCGTCCCGTTTGACATCCGCAGCCCGGCCAGCGCGCAGGCGGATCGAGATATCGATAAACCCATGCGCCGGATTGCCGTCCGCGATGGCATAGTGATCGACCCGCGTGGCCCGGACACGAATACCGGGCAGGGGAAATGTCTTGATCCCGGCAGCCGTGGCCCGGATGCATTCGCACAAGCCACTCATATCGACCCTGTCTTCCAGATTGCCGGAATACTCGACGTGAAAATGTGGCATATGCTCCCTCCAATGGTAAACATGTTTAGTAAATTGGAACCCCCGCTGTCAAGAACTTGCTTTGTTAATCTTTGCATCTTTTGACTCTGCGAATTAGAAGACTGTCATGAGTGAACAAAGCCACACCAAGAACACCTCGCGCGCCCTTCCGATTGCCTTGCTGCGCGCACGCGAAACCGTCATGGCCCCCATCCGGGACATGCTGCAGGGGATACAACTGACCGAGCAGAAATGGCGCATCCTGCGCGTGCTGGACGAGTTGGGTGAAGTGGAGCAAAGCTCGATTGCCAAAGAGGCCTGCCTGCTGTTGCCAAGCCTCACCCGCATCCTGCGCACGATGGAAGCCGAAGGCCAAATATCACGCCGCCAGGACAGCCACGACAAACGACGCACAATGGTGAAGATCACAAACGAAGGACGAAACATCCTCGCCGAAAACCTCGGAACCTCTCTCCAGATCTACCAAAGCATCGAAAAACAAATGGGACGAGAAAAACTCAACCAACTCCTCGACCTGCTCGAAGAACTACAAGCCGTCAAAGTCTGACC
>NZ_JBQFXU010000030.1:0-2985 GCF_056541095.1 Ruegeria sp. AK11 | reverse complement strand
CCGCCCAATGTCGGGCATCAGCAGCCTAACGACAGTTAATGTGACAACACCATTAGATCCCACCTAATCGCGTTTTTTGACCGATAGACAATCAAGCCTTATGCCGAAACAAATGTCTGCCACCTTCACCTTTGATGAGGTCGATCGCATCGCGCATGATCTCGTCAATGATCTGTTCTGCAGGTTTCGAGGTTCTTATGATACCCACACCTTCGCCGACAATACCGGGAACGATTGACGGATTTCCGGAATTCTGAGCATCGTTCCAAAGTCGTCTTTCGACATCCAAGCCGGCGTCTAGCGCGGCTTCTTGACCATGCCATTTACTGACAAAATCATTTCGACGTACCCGGATTGAGTATCGGTCCGGCCAAGAATAACCGCGAATGATGTCGGGAACCGAGGTTCGAACGGTTTCATCCCCCGATGCGCGCAAGATGTCGCTGAGAATCTGCGGATGGATCAGCGCCTCATCTGCAGCAACAAACCGAGTTCCTATCACAACGCCATCTGCGCCAAGCATCAGGGCCGCAGCCAGACCGCGACCATCGCCGATACCACCGGCGGCGCAAAGTACAGCCGAACTGTTCGATGCGTCAATTTTATCCGCCACTTCGGGCACAAGCGCGATCGTGCCGCGCACCTCGCCGTGGCCACCAGCTTCGGCCCCCTGAGCCACAATGACATCGGCGCCAACCGCAATGGCACGCAGCGCGTCCCGAAGTGTCTGGATTTGGCAGATAAGCGGAACGCCCGTCCGTTTGATCCTGTCGGCAAAGGGTGCAGGATCACCAAAGGACAGAAAGACCGCGGCTGGCCCGCGCTCCAGCACGTAATCGAGCAGAGCGGGCTGCTCTGCCAACTTCCATGTGATCAGACCGCACCCGACAGGGGTGGTTCCGGCTGCATCGAACTGTTGCGCAATCCAGTCCCGATCGCCGTAACCCCCGCCGACCAACCCAAGCCCGCCCGCCTGCGTCACAGCCGAGGCCAACGACCCACCCGCAACAAACGCCATTGGCGCCTGAATGACCGGGTGGGACAGGTTCAGGCGCTCGGTCAGCCGGGTTTTCACGTGGCCGTCTTTCGGTAGTCGACAACCGGCAGCCCACCGATGCCCCAGTTGTCCAGATCGACCTCGTCAATCACGACGACTGTGGTTGCCGGGTTTTTGCCCAGCACCTCGTGCAACAGTTCGCTCACTCCGGCGATCAGCTTTGCTTTCTCGTTCTGGCTTGGGCCGGTTCCGTCAGGACCACCTTCACGGGTTACTTTGACATTCACATATGGCATGGTTTTAATCCTTCCTTGGAACGTAGGAGAAGACCTTGGTGACAATCCGCCAGTCATTGCCGTGGCGGACAAGGGAAAGGTAATCCAGATAATCGCGCCCCATCATCGACATACGGGCCATGACATGGGCCAGCCTCGGACTGCCGAAGGAGATCTGCAATATCTCTTCATCGCGCGGGTCACCGCGCTTTGCTGGCTGTTCACGCTGATCCACACGGGCCATATAGCTCTCAAGATCCAGATACAGCTCATCCCCTTCGGTGGCGCAGATATAGGCCAGTTTCGGGTGAAACACCTGTCTCAGGGCGTTGCTGTCGGCGTGATGAAGGCCCTCGAAATAGGCCTCCATCAATTCGACCACAGCTTTGTGATCGGCCGGGGTCATTGGATCAGCCCTTCGGCGCGCATCGCCGTTTGTGTTGCGGGACGTGCTGCCACCCGCTCGACATAGGCTTTCAGGTTTGGCCAGCCGGACAAATCGATTTCCGTAAAATTTGCCCAGTTCGAGACAACGAAAAGATATGCGTCCGCGACCGAAAACTTTCCGTCCACAAGGTATTCCCGCCCATCGGCCAGTATGTTTTCGACCTGATCGAATTTTGTTTTGACGATGCTGCGCGCCTTGGTTTTTTCGGCGTCGGTGGAATCACCCTTGAACAGCGGGCTGAAGGATTTGTGCAGATCGGCCGCCACAAAACTCAGATATTCCTGAACCCGTGTCCGGGCCATCGTTCCGTTTGATGGTGCCAGATCAGAGGACGGGTTCTTATCAGCAAGATATTGAAGAATAGCGGATCCCTCCCTGACAAGTTCACCGTCGTCCAGCGCAAGCACCGGCACATATCCTCGGGGGTTGATGGATCTAAAATCCGCGCCGGATTCAGTGCGGCCAGCCGCGGTATCAACGGCCTCAGTTTCGAAGGGAGTGCCGATTTCGGTCAGCACGATGTGGCTGGCAAGCGAACATGCGCCCGGTTTGTAGTAGAGTTTCATGGTATTCCTTTCTGGGGATTACTGGTGGCACCATAGACATGGAGAAGGGCATATCCGTTGACAACTAGGTTTCTGATGGTTACTTAAAAAATAGAGTAACCCAACAGAAACCTGGTAACGACTCATGGCCCTGAAGATGCGGAACAACCGAAGCCCTGCGCCACCCGAACCCTGCATGCTGACCGAATGCATGGCTGTGATTGCAGGTGCCTGGGCGCCGAACGTGATCTGGTCGTTGCGGGCCGGGCCGCGCCGCTTTAGTGAACTGCGTTCGGATATTCCGCCGATTTCTGCCAAGGTACTTTCGGCCCGTTTGTCGGAACTGGCTGCACGAGGTGTGCTGGTCCGCCATGTCCGGCGCACGTCGCCCCCCTCGACGGAATACAGCCTGACCGAGCTTGGGGCCGAATTGATCCCGGCCCTTGACGCGATTGTTCAGGTCGGCCACCGACTGAAGGCACGACAAAGTAGTCAACAGGGGGCAGATTAAGTGGTCCCGTCTTCTCGGACAGCTTTGCAGCAAATCTAGGGTCAGGATTCATTGGTTTTTGTTGTGCGCGTGCTTCACAGCTCCGAAAACGGAGCGGTGACATGAGTGATTTTTCTGGCTGATCGACGCGCAAATGGCGTGTCTCGAGCCTTTCTTTCTGTGTTGTCACATTAACTGTCGTTAGGCTGCTGATGCCCGACATTGGCTGT
>NZ_JBQFXU010000029.1:0-3001 GCF_056541095.1 Ruegeria sp. AK11 | reverse complement strand
CCAATGAGCTATAAATCCGACATCGAAATTGCGCGTGAAGCGAATAAGAAGCCGATCCAGGAGATCGGCGCGAAGCTTGGAATATCCAGTGATGATCTTTTGCCGTATGGGCATGACAAGGCGAAGGTGAGCCAGGAGTTCATCAACTCGGTGCAGGGTCGTGAGGACGGCAAGCTGGTGCTGGTGACGGCGATCAACCCGACGCCTGCGGGTGAAGGCAAGACGACCACAACGGTTGGTCTGGGTGACGGTCTGAACCGGATCGGCAAGAATGCGATGATCTGTATCCGCGAGGCCTCGCTGGGTCCGAACTTCGGCATGAAGGGCGGCGCTGCGGGTGGCGGCTATGCGCAGGTTGTTCCGATGGAAGAGATGAACCTGCACTTCACCGGCGATTTCCACGCGATCACCTCGGCCCATTCGCTGCTGTCGGCGATGATCGACAACCACATCTACTGGGGCAATGAATGCGAGATCGACACCCGCCGGGTCGCATGGCGTCGTGTGGTTGACATGAACGACCGCGCCCTGCGCCAGATTACTGCCAGCCTGGGCGGCGTGTCGAACGGGTTCCCGCGCGAAACAGGTTTTGACATCACTGTGGCGTCCGAGGTCATGGCGATCCTGTGTCTGGCCAACGACTTGAAGGATCTGGAAAAGCGTCTGGGTGACATCATCGTGGCCTATCGCCGCGACAAGACCCCGGTCTACTGCCGCGACATCAAGGCCGAAGGTGCGATGACCGTTCTGCTGAAAGACGCGATGCAGCCGAACCTGGTGCAGACGCTGGAAAACAACCCGGCCTTTGTCCATGGCGGCCCGTTCGCCAACATCGCGCATGGCTGCAACTCGGTCATTGCCACCAGGACCGCGCTGAAAGTGGCTGACTATGTGGTGACCGAGGCGGGCTTTGGCGCCGATCTGGGTGCCGAGAAGTTCATGAACATCAAGTGCCGCAAGGCGGGCATTGCGCCCTCTGCCGTGGTTCTGGTTGCCACCGTGCGGGCGATGAAGATGAATGGCGGTGTCGCCAAGGCCGATCTGGGCGCCGAGAATGTCGATGCGGTCAAGGCGGGCTGCGCCAACCTGGGCCGCCATATCGAGAACGTGAAGTCGTTCGGTGTGCCGGTTGTTGTCGCCATCAACCACTTTGTCACCGACACCGATGCCGAGGTTCAGGCGGTGAAGGATTATTGTTCCTCTCACGGGGTCGAGGCGGTTCTGTCGCGCCACTGGGAACTGGGCTCGGAAGGCTCTGCCGATCTGGCCCGCAAGGTTGTGGAAATCGTCGAAGGGGGGTCTGCGAACTTCGCGCCGATCTACCCCGACGAGATGCCGCTGTTTGAGAAGATCGAAACCATCGCCAAGCGCATCTACCGCGCCGACGAGGTTCTGGCCGACAACAAGATCCGCACGCAGCTGAAAGAATGGGAAGCTGCGGGGTATGGCAACCTGCCGGTCTGCATGGCGAAAACCCAGTACAGCTTCTCGACCGACCCGAGCTTGCGGGGCGCGCCCACCGGCCATTCGGTGCCGGTGCGTGAAGTCCGCCTGAGCGCGGGCGCGGGCTTTATCGTGGTTGTCTGCGGTGAGATCATGACCATGCCGGGCCTGCCCCGCAAACCGGCCGCGGAAACCATCTGCCTCAATGACGCAGGTGAGATCGAGGGCTTGTTCTAAGCCGCTGAATAAGACATCTCGTGGTCCGGGACCCCCGGGCCATGAGGAGACGATGATGCCCACTCTGACACCGCCGCAGGACTGCCATTCGATGCGGGATCTGCGGGTTCAGATCGACAGGCTGGACCGCCAGCTGATCGGGATGCTGGTGAGGCGCGCAAGCTATATCGACCGCGCGTCTGAGCTGAAGCCGGGCGAGGGCCTGCCCGCCCGCATCCCGGACCGGGTCGAGGATGTGGTGCAAAAGGTGCGCGCCAGTTCGCAGGCGGCGGGGATGGACCCCGATTTGTCCGAAACGCTCTGGCGCATTCTGATTGACTGGTCGATTGCACGTGAGGAACGTGTGCTCGGCCCCGAGTAAAGACCGGGCGCGTTCTGCGCCCGTTTGGGTTTTGAAAGAAGGGACCAAAGGATGGTAGCGCAGGTTATCGACGGGAAGGCCTTTGCCGCCAAAGTGCGCGCGCAGGTGGCCGATCAGGTTGCAAAGCTGAAAGAGGAAAACGGCATCACCCCCGGCCTGGCCGTGGTTCTGGTGGGCGAGGATCCGGCCAGCCAGGTCTATGTCCGCTCGAAGGGCAAGATGACCGTCGAGGTCGGCATGAACTCGTATGAGCACAAGCTGGATGCGGAGACCTCGGAGGCAGAGCTGCTGGCGCTGATCGACAAACTGAACACCGACCCGGCGGTGCATGGCATTCTGGTCCAGTTGCCGCTGCCCAGGCACCTGAACGAGGATCTGGTGATCAATTCGATCGATCCGGCCAAGGATGTGGACGGTTTCCATATCTCGAACGTGGGCCTTTTGGGCACCGGTCAGAAATCGATGGTGCCCTGCACCCCGCTGGGCTGCCTGATGATGCTGCGCGATCACCACGGGTCGCTGTCGGGCATGGATGCGGTTGTCATCGGTCGCTCGAACATCGTGGGCAAGCCGATGGCGCAGCTGCTGCTGGGGGACAGCTGCACCGTGACCATCGCGCATTCGCGCACCAAAGATCTGCCGGATGTGGTCCGCCGCGCCGATATCGTCGTGGCCGCTGTCGGTCGCCCCGAAATGGTGCCTGGCGACTGGATCAAGGAAGGCGCCACCGTGATCGACGTGGGCATCAACCGCATCGAGCGGGATGGCAAGACCAAGCTGGTCGGCGACGTCGACTATGCCAGCGCTGCCGAACGCGCCGGCGCCATCACCCCGGTCCCCGGCGGCGTCGGCCCCATGACCATCGCCTGCCTGCTGGCCAACACCCTCACCGCCTGCTGCCGCGCAAACAAACTCCCAGAACCAGAAGGCCTGACCGCCTGATAAACACGGGGGCCGGAG
>NZ_JBQFXU010000028.1:0-4422 GCF_056541095.1 Ruegeria sp. AK11 | reverse complement strand
CATTGGTGGGCATGTGCAGACGAGGTTTCGGTCGCCGTATGCGTTGTCGACGCGGTTGACGGGGGACCAGTATTTGTCGACGCCCATGGATCCCGGCGGGAAGCAGGCCTGTTCGCGGGTGTAGGGGCGGTCCCAGTCGCCGACCAGATCGCGCACTGTGTGGGGGGCGTTTTTCAGCGGGTTGTTTTCCGCGTCGATCTTGCCGTCGATGATGTCCTGCGCTTCCGCGCGGATCGAGAGCATGGCGTCGCAGAAGCGGTCGAGCTCGTCCTTGGGTTCGGATTCGGTGGGCTCGACCATCAGGGTTCCGGCCACCGGCCAGCTCATCGTGGGGGCGTGGAAGCCTGAATCGACCAGACGCTTGGCCACATCGTCGACGGTGACATGCGCCGCCTCGTCCAGCGGCCTTGTGTCGAGGATGCATTCATGTGCCACCCGACCCGTTTCCGAGGTGTAGAGGATCGGATAGGCGTCCTTGAGCCGCGCCGCGATGTAGTTGGCGTTCAGGATCGCCACTTTGGTGGCCTGCGTCAGCCCCGCACCGCCCATCAGCAGCACATAGGCCCATGAGACGGGAAGGATCGAGGGCGAGCCGAAGGGTGCCGCCGAGACCGGACCCACGGCGGTGCCATATTCCGGGTGGCCCGGCAGATGCTCGGCCAGATGCGCCTTGACGCCGATCGGACCCATGCCGGGGCCGCCACCGCCATGCGGGATGCAGAAGGTCTTGTGCAGGTTCAGGTGGCTGACATCGCCGCCAATGTCACCCGGACGTGCCAGCCCGACCATGGCGTTCATGTTGGCGCCGTCGATATAGACCTGACCGCCGTGATCATGGGTGATCTGGCAGACCTCCTGCACGGTGGTCTCGAACACGCCATGGGTCGAGGGGTAGGTGATCATGCAGGCGGCCAGATGGTCCGAATGCTTTTCCGCCTTTTCGCGGAAATCATTCAGATCGATATTGCCCTTGTCATCCGATTTCACCGGCACAACCTGCCAGCCCACCATCTGCGCCGAGGCCGGGTTGGTGCCATGGGCCGAGGTCGGGATCAGGCAGACATTGCGCTGCCCTTCGCCGCGGGCGAAGTGATAGTTGCGGATGGTCAGAAGGCCCGCATATTCGCCCTGCGCGCCCGAGTTGGGCTGCTGGGAGATCGCGTCATACCCGGTGATCTGGCACAGCTTGTCGTTCAGATCCGCAATCATCTGATGGTAGCCCTGCGCCTGATCTTCGGGCACGAAAGGATGCAGGTTGCCGAACTCGGGCCAGGTGACCGGGATCATCTCGACCGTGGCGTTCAGCTTCATGGTGCAGGACCCCAGCGGGATCATCGCCCGGTCCAGCGCCAGGTCGCGGTCGGCCAGACGGCGCATATAGCGGGTGATCTCGGCCTCGGCCCGGTTCTTGTGGAAGATCGGGTGGGTCAGGTACGCGCTTTCGCGCAGCGCGTAATCCGGCAGGCGGTATTGCTTGTTCGAGCTGTCATCCTTGCGGTCGATGCCGAAGGCACCCCAGACCGCCTCGATGGTCTCGGGGCGGGTCTGTTCGTCCAGGCTGATGCCCACGCGGGTCTCGCCGACCTTGCGCAGGTTGACGCCACGGGCCACGGCGGCCTCCATAACGACATTCTGCAGATGGCCGACCTCGACCGTGATGGTGTCGAAGAACACCTCGGGTTCGACCGCAAAGCCCGCCTCTTCCAGACCGGCGGCCAGGCGCGAGGTCTTGCGGTGCACCGATTGCGCGATCGCCTTGATGCCGTCGGGTCCGTGATAGACCGCATACATCGAGGCAATGACGGCCAGCAGCGCCTGCGCGGTGCAGACGTTCGAGTTCGCCTTTTCGCGGCGGATGTGCTGCTCGCGGGTTTGCAGCGACAGGCGGTAGGCCTTGTTGCCGCGGCTGTCGATGCTGACCCCGATGATCCGGCCCGGCATCGAGCGCTTCAGCTTGTCGGTGGTCGCCATATACGCGGCGTGCGGGCCGCCATAGCCCATCGGCACGCCAAAGCGCTGGGTCGAGCCGATGGCGATATCCGCGCCCATCTCGCCGGGGGATTTCAGCAGCGCCAGCGACAGGATGTCGGCGGCGACAACGGCGATGGCGTTATGTTCATGCAGCGCCGCGATCTCGGTCGTGAAGTCGCGCACATGGCCATGGGTGCCCGGATACTGGAAGATCGCGCCAAAGACGGCACCTGCATCCAGCTGATCGGGATCGCCCACCTGCACGTCGATGCCCAAGGGTTCGGCGCGGGTTTTGATGACCGCGATGGTCTGCGGATGACAGTTGCGATCCACGAAGAAGGCCGCGTTATTGGCCTTGGACCGGCCGCCGCGCTTGGCCATTGCCATGGCTTCTGCCGCAGCCGTGGCTTCGTCGAGCAGCGAGGCGTTGGCCACATCGAGCCCGGTCAGGTCGCTGACCATGGTCTGGAAGTTCAGCAGCGCCTCAAGCCGGCCCTGGCTGATCTCGGGCTGATAAGGTGTGTAGGCGGTGTACCAGGCCGGGTTTTCCAGGATGTTGCGCAGGATCGGCGCCGGAGTGGTGGTGCCGTAATATCCCTGACCGATCAGCGAGGTCAGAACCTTGTTCTTGCCCGCCACCTGCTTCATGTGAAAGAGCGCATCGCGTTCCGTCATCGCCGGGCCCCAGTCCAGCGGTTCCTTCTGCCGGATCGCCGGCGGGACGGTGGCGTCGATCAGCTGGTCCAGCGTCTTGAAGCCGATCACCTGCAGCATGTCGCGCATTTCGGTGGGCGACGGGCCGATGTGGCGGCGATTGGCGAAGTCATAGGCTTCGTAATCGGTCAGTTTGAAGGCCATTGCAGCGCTCCTCAAGGATAGGTCAGACCCGGCGGAGACAGCAGGAGCCTCCGGCGGGAGTATTTGGAAAAAGATGAAGCAGGGAGCCCCGGTCTCTGGGGCTCCGGGCCGGATTTAGCCGATAAAGGCCTTGTAGCCGGCTTCGTCCATCAGATCTTCCAGCTGCGCGGCATCGGCGATCTTGATCTTGTAGATCCAGGCCTCGCCCTCGGGGTCGTCGTTCAGCGCGCCGGGGTTGTCAGCCAGCGCCTCGTTCACTTCCGTAATCTCGCCATCAACCGGCGCGTAAAGCTCGGAGGCGGCCTTGACGGATTCGATCACGCCGATCTCGCCATCCTTCTCGAACTCGTCGCCCACCTCCTGCTGCTCGACAAAGACCACCTCACCCAGCTGCTCGGCCGCGTGTTTGGTGATGCCCAGCGTGGCCGTGTCGCCGTCGACCGCCAGCCATTCATGTTCTTCGGAATAATAGGTTGCCATGGTGTCTCTCTCCTGACTTCAACGCTTGTAATTCTGTTTGACGAAGGGCAGCGCCACAATCTGCGCCGGTTGCGCCTTGCCCCGGATGATCAGGTTGACCTTCTCGCCCGGCTCGCCATGGCCCGCGGACACATAGCCCATCGCAACCGGGCCGCCGACCGTGGGGCCAAAGCTGCCCGAGGTGATCTGACCGATGGTATTGCCCTCAAGGCATTGCACTTCCACGCCCTGACGCGCGGGGGCGCGGCCGTCGGGCTTGATGCCCACCAGCTTGCGCGCAGGCCCCTCGGCCAGTTCGCGCTGCACACGTTCCGCACCCGGAAAGCCGCCTTCTTCCTTGCGGCGCTTCTGCATCGCCCAGCCAAGGCTGGCCTCGACCGGCGAGGTGCTCTGATCGATGTCATTGCCATAAAGGCACAGACCGGCTTCAAGCCGCAGGCTGTCACGCGCGCCCAGACCCGCCGGTTCGCAATCCTCATGCGCAAGGAACGCCCGGGTGATCTCGATCGCCTTGTCCTCGGGGATCGAGATCTCATACCCGTCCTCGCCCGTGTATCCCAGCCGCGAGATGCGGCATTCGACACCCAGGATGTCGGCAATCGTAGTTTCCATGAACTTGAGGTCGCGCACCGCAGGGCAGAGCGCGCCCACCACGTCCTCGGCCTTGGGGCCTTGCACCGCGACCAGCGCGCGGTCGAAAATCTCGGTCACTTCGACGCCGTCCAGATTGGCGCGCATATGCGGAATGTCCTGATGGCGCAGCGCCGCGTTCACCACCACAAAGTAATGATCCCCCGCGTTCGACACGATCAGGTCATCCATGATCCCGCCTTCGGCATTGGTGAAGAACCCGTACCGCGCCTTGCCTTCCTTCAGCGTCGCATAAGCCTGCGGACACAGAGCTTCCAGCTTCTCGCCCACATCCTCGCCCCGCAAAATCACCTGACCCATATGCGACACATCAAACAACGCCGCCTTCTCGCGGCACTGCTTATGCTCGCCCATGATCCCCAGCGGATACTGAACTGGCATCTCCCACCCGGCAAAATCAACCATCTTGCCGCCCAACTCAACGTGAAGCCCAAAAAGCGGCGTGCGTCTAATCTCGGTCAT
>NZ_JBQFXU010000027.1:0-4551 GCF_056541095.1 Ruegeria sp. AK11 | reverse complement strand
GGCAACTAACGCCTGGAATGCTGCCACTCGAGCCGCTTGAATCCCGACCATCAGCATTCCCTCGTCGACCGGACGTTAACGTGACAATACCCGCGTACGTCCTGATTCATAAACATCTCCTTTGTCCCCGACTGCGAGGTTAAAGGAAATGTCCCGCGAGTAACGGCATATCTACAGGCGAGTCATTCTGCTCGCCAGATATGCACCCAAGCCACAACGGAAATGGCTAACCAGACACCCGTGCGCAAGGTCATCGCGCCGAGGGTGCGCATCTCATAGGCATTGCCTTGCAGCACATGAGCGCCGAAGGCCAGAAAAACCAGAACGGTGGCAACCAGAATACCTGTTGATATCCAGGCCGCTGACCGGTGCCGAAGAAACAGTCCAATGCCGGCCACGACATAGGCGAATCCTGCCAGAAAGTTGAACCACAGCACGAAGGGCACTGCATTACCAACGGCTGCGCGTGCTTCATCGCCACCAAACAAGGCCCGTCCGCCTGAGAAAACAGTCAACGCGCCGAACACTATTGCCACGCTCGCCGCTATGTTCAGGGCGCGGTTGCCAGTGGTTGCATTTTTCATGTCGCGCCCCCTTCCGTTCCATCAAGTCGGCCGTCGCGTAAGTGGAACAGCTTGTCGAACCGGTCGTAAATCTTTTCATCATGCGTCACCGCGATGATGCAGGCGTCTTGCTCAGCTGCGAGCTTGCGCATCAGGTCCATCACGATCCCGGCCCTCTGGCTGTCAAGCGCCGCAGTTGGTTCATCTGCCAGAATGATGCGCGGGCTGTTGGCAAGGGCGCGTGCGATGGCCACACGCTGCGCCTCACCTCCGGACAGAAGCGCGGGCATCGCATCCCTGCGGTGACCGACCTCCAGATAGTCCAGCAGTTCGACAGCGCGCCTTTGCGCCTCGACCGTCGACTTTCCAGCCAGTTTCAGCACCAGAGCAACGTTATCCTTGGCATCGAGAAATGGCAGAAGATTATGGAACTGAAAGATAAACCCGATCTTGTCGAGCCGTAGCCTACGCAAATCGTTTCGCAGCCATTGCTTGTCGTAAACCGCCTCATTGTCCAGCGTAACCTTCCCCGTACTCGGAGCAATGATGCAGCCAATGACATTCAGAAGCGTCGTTTTACCCGATCCAGACGGGCCGAGTAGTGCCACCACTTCGCCCGCCTCGACTGACAGATCAACACCCTTCAGTGCATCGACACGTGCACCGCCCTCGCCAAAGTGCTTTGAGACATTGGTAACATCTACAATCACGCGGCGCGGATCATTGAGCATGACGTCACCCTCCGATTGCCGTAGCCGGATCGACCTTGAGTGCTGCACGAACGCCAAGGCCGCTGGCGACGATGCAGACAATGAGGATGATCCCTGCCAGCGCGACGGCGTTGATCGGCTCCAACACAACCCGGCGGGGGAAGTAGTCTTTGACAAGCAGGATAAGGATCAGACCGAAACTCCAGCCGACCGCACCAAGTGCAATGGATTGCTGCACGATCAGCCCGATGATCGTGCGGTCGGGGGCGCCGATCAGTTTGAGTGTGGCGATCTGCTTTAGCTTTTCCATGGTCATCGTGTAGATAATCAATGCGATCACAACGGCTGAAACGGACAATAAGATGCCCAGAAACAAACCTATCTGCCGCTTTGCCCGATCCACCACAGACATTAGCAAGATAGACTCCTGATCGGCTTGTGTCAGGGCCCCAAGATGTTTCCATTGGCGCACCGACTGCGCCACTGCTTGCGGGTCTGCAAGCGGTTCAAGCCGTGCGATCACAGCCGCAACGCTGTCCTGACTTTCGAGCAACCCCGCGCCTCGTGCCTCCTGGACGCGTTGAGCCGACGGGGCCAGTTGCGTCTGTAGCACTTGCGCATCGCGCAAGGTGATAAACGCCGCCGGATCACCGGCGGAATTCATCGTATCCTCGACCAACCCGACCACAGTGAAAGGATCGCGGCCCAGTCGGATCACATCGCCGACGGACAGTCCGGATTTGGCATCTGCCACGATCTCGAAATGGGACTGGCTGATCCCACGCCCTACCGAGATTGCTTCGGGTCCACCGGGGTGACCTGGCTCGTATCCGATCACGTACAGGCGTAGCGTTTCGCCGCGAAAGGGCGCTTCGACGGTCTGGTATGTGATGCTGCCCGCTTCGGCCACGCCATGCAATCGCCCCACGGCATCACGGGTGCCGTCGGGAATTTTCGAGGCTTCTGCAAACGGTCCGCGTGTACCAGATTCAACAATCCAAAGATCTGCTCGAGGTGCTTTGACGATGTTCAGCGCGTCCGCAACCAGCCCATTGTAAATACCAATCATTGCCAGCACGACCGCCATCAGAAGGCTGAGGCCGAGGCAAGTCAGCATGAAGCGGAACAGATTGTGACGCACATCGCGGTAGGCGAGGTTCATGGCGCATCCCTCTCGACGACCCGAACCATGCGCCCCTCAGACAGCCCTTTACCGGGTGCCAGGATGACCTGCGAGCCGTCGGGAATACCACCGACCAGTTCGACCCGCGCATCCTCGGTCCGGTGACCGAAGACTGCCGACACCTGATGCGCACGCCCATCCTGCGCGACCCATATAAGACCTTCATGCCCGTCAAAACCGGTTATTGCGATCTCGGGAACCAACATCGCATCGACCAGCTCTGTCACTGTGATCCAAGCTTCGGCCTGTTCGCCAAGAAAAACCTGTTCCGGGCACTGATTGCATGCAATCCAGACCCGGCGTTCTTCGTTCACCCGGTCACTTTCTATACCGATCCGCGCGATCTTGCCTGTGAAGACCTTATGGGGCAAAGACCGCAACCTCACTTCGGCAACTTGTCCGAGTTGCAGGGGCCCGGCCCTCTCTTCATCAATGTAGGCCAAAGCCCAAACAGTGTTCGGGTCCAAAAGGGTAAAGATAGGTTCACCAGCGACAACAACAGTACCTGCTTCGACGTGGCGCTCAACAACGACCGCGTCAAATGGCGCCCGCAACACATGATGATCAAGCAGCACACGCTCGTATTGCAGGGCTGCCTTGGCGTCACTTTGCATGGATTTGGCAACCTCAACATCACTTTCTGCTACGGCCAGATCAGCGGCTGCAACATCGACATCCCGCTGCGCCTCTTCTGCAGCCTGAGTCGAGACGGCATTGCGCCCGGCAAGTTCCTGCTGGCGCGCATTTGTCGACTGCCGTTGCGCAAGAATGGCACGCGCGCGGATCACATTTGCCTCAGCCTTGCCCAAAGTGGCCTCTGCGGCGGCAATCCCGGCTTTGGCGCGCGCGACTTTTGCTTGTTGTTCCGTCGGATGAAGCCGGGCAAGGACTTGCCCCGCTTTGATCGTATCACCACTGTCGACCGAAAGTTCTGTCAGCGTGGCACCAACTTCAAATCCGACATCTGAGACGATCCGGGCCTCGACCGTCCCCAGCCCATAAACACGAACAGGGACATTCTTTTCAATTGCGGCAGTGGAAACATTAACCGGGCGCTCTGTAAGGACAAGCCAGCCAAAGACGGCGAGGCCGACAGCAAGGGTAACACCGAAGATGATACGGCGGTTCATGGCGAAACCCCTGTACTTGCTATTCGGAATAGCCGCATCTGAGCGTCGAGCAATCGGTGCCCTTCGGATTCCAATGCGAAACCGCGTTTCCCTAGAGTCCAGCGGATCGCCAACCCTTGTACCAGTGAGATCAACAGTAGCGCTCCGTCTTCAGGCGGCAGGTTTGTGTCGAACAGGCCCGCTTTCTGTCCGTTGGTCAGCTCGATGGACAGCAATGCGACCAATTCAGTCATCAGCGTAAGAACAGCTTGCCGGAGATCGTCGTTTTCTACCTGTAGCTCGCGCGAGAAAAGAATAGACGGGATGGCCGGCATAGTCTCGATCTGGTGCAATTGAGCCAAAATCAGCGCTTTGATCCGCTCTGCCGGATCGGCAGATGTCCTAAGCGCGTCACCCCACGCGGTTCGGAGGCGTTCAGAAATCTCGTTAGCTACCGCCAACCATAAATCCTGTTTGGTCGCGAAGTGCCGGAAGATTGCGGGCTGCGTCAGCCCGACTGCATCAGCAACCGACTGTGTGGTCAGGCGATCAGGGCCCAACTCGTCCGCGAGGCGCAGCATGGCTTGTACGATCTCGGTCTTGCGTTCATCTGCGGGCTTGCGGGCGGGCATTCGAAACCATTATGTTAGTGAGTAATAACTAACTTATTAAGGCGAGATACACTTGACGTCAAGCGCATCTGGATTTGATTACGTTATCAGGGTCGGAAGGGGGCATATGGCAACTTTTGGTAGCAAGAAGATCGACAGATAAACGGTGGGCAGCACCCGATAACTGCGCGACACCTATAGTCAAACTTTGGGAATAACACGACATCAAGCCGCTTGTGCTCGTCGCTGACTTCAAACGCAACGCAGTCTCCTGTGAGGTTAATTCGCTGTCCGCCATCAGCACCCATGGAACAGACTAGGTTGATTGCGTAGCGGAGGATTTCAGGCTCATCGTAACCATCAGAGAGTGGAGAT
>NZ_JBQFXU010000026.1:0-2500 GCF_056541095.1 Ruegeria sp. AK11 | reverse complement strand
GAACCCACATCCGTTGAAAAGGATCGGGATGAGCTGTGCCTAGGGGTGAAAGGCCAATCAAACTCGGAGATAGCTGGTTCTCTGCGAAATCTATTTAGGTAGAGCGTCATCCGAATACCCCGGGGGGTAGAGCACTGGATGGGTAATGGGGCCCCACAGGCTTACTGATCCTAACCAAACTCCGAATACCCGGGAGTACTAGATGGCAGACACACTGCGGATGCTAACGTCCGTAGTGGAGAGGGAAACAACCCTGACCTACAGCTAAGGCCCCCAATTCATGGCTAAGTGGGAAAGCAGGTGGGACGACCAAAACAACCAGGAGGTTGGCTTAGAAGCAGCCATCCTTTAAAGATAGCGTAACAGCTCACTGGTCTAAATAAGTTGTCCTGCGGCGAAGATGTAACGGGGCTCAAGCCATGAGCCGAAGCTTAGGATGCCGTAAGGCATGGTAGCAGAGCGTAGTGTGACATAGAACTCATCCGTATTTGCATCTGTGTTGTGTAACAGCAGCGAGGTGTAATGACGGATCGAGTTCTTTCGATGAAGCCGGCCTGTGAGGGATCCGGTGGAGAGATCACTAGTGAGAATGATGACATGAGTAGCGACAAAGAGTGTGAGAGACACTCTCGCCGAAAGTCCAAGGGTTCCTGCTTAAAGCTAATCTGAGCAGGGTAAGCCGGCCCCTAAGCCGAGGCCGAAAGGCGTAGGCGATGGGAACTAGGTTAATATTCCTAGGCCAGGAGGATGTGACGGATCACAGGTGTAGTTCAATCTTATCGGATTGATTGGGCTGCTGAGTGGTTCCTGGAAATAGCCCTCCATCAGACCGTACCCTAAACCGACACAGGTGGACTGGTAGAGCATACCAAGGCGCTTGAGAGAACGATGTTGAAGGAACTCGGCAAAATACCTCCGTAAGTTCGCGAGAAGGAGGCCCGGTTCCTAGGCAACTAGGGGCTGGGGGCACAAACCAGGGGGTGGCGACTGTTTATTAAAAACACAGGGCTCTGCGAAGTCGCAAGACGACGTATAGGGTCTGACGCCTGCCCGGTGCCTGAAGGTTAAAAGGAGAGGTGAGAGCCTTGAATTGAAGCCCAGGTAAACGGCGGCCGTAACTATAACGGTCCTAAGGTAGCGAAATTCCTTGTCGGGTAAGTTCCGACCTGCACGAATGGCGTAACGACTTCCCCGCTGTCTCCAACATCGACTCAGCGAAATTGAATTGCCTGTCAAGATGCAGGCTTCCCGCGGTTAGACGGAAAGACCCCGTGCACCTTTACTACAGCTTCGCACTGGCATCAGGATTGTGATGTGCAGGATAGGTGGTAGGCTTTGAAGCAGGAACGCAAGTACCTGTGGAGCCTCCCTTGAGATACCACCCTTCGCACTCTTGATGTCTAACCGCGGTCCGTTATCCGGATCCGGGACCCTGCGTGGCGGGTAGTTTGACTGGGGCGGTCGCCTCCTAAAGCGTAACGGAGGCGCGCGAAGGTTGGCTCAGAGCGGTCGGAAATCGCTCGTTGAGTGCAATGGCAGAAGCCAGCCTGACTGCAAGACTGACAAGTCGAGCAGAGTCGAAAGACGGCCATAGTGATCCGGTGGTCCCGAGTGGAAGGGCCATCGCTCAACGGATAAAAGGTACGCCGGGGATAACAGGCTGATACTGCCCAAGAGTCCATATCGACGGCAGTGTTTGGCACCTCGATGTCGGCTCATCTCATCCTGGGGCTGGAGCAGGTCCCAAGGGTACGGCTGTTCGCCGTTTAAAGAGGTACGTGAGCTGGGTTTAGAACGTCGTGAGACAGTTCGGTCCCTATCTGCCGTGGGTGTAGGAGACTTGAGAGGAGTTGCCCCTAGTACGAGAGGACCGGGGTGAACGATCCACTGGTGGACCAGTTGTCGTGCCAACGGCAGTGCTGGGTAGCTATGATCGGACAGGATAACCGCTGAAGGCATCTAAGCGGGAAGCCCCCCTCAAAACAAGGTCTCCCTGAGGGCCGTGGAAGACCACCACGTCAATAGGCCGGAGATGTAAGCGCAGTAATGCGTTCAGTTGACCGGTACTAATCGCCCGATAGGCTTGATTTGATCCAGTAATGGAAAGACAAATCAAAGACATACACACCCTGAGTTGGACAACGTTGATCTGATTAACACAACCGTGCAGGACCGCGCATCCGCTTCGCGAATACGCTGCCTCCTGCCCGTCGCTTTTTTGCTCCGCAAAAACAGCGACGTGGGGATTTTCCTCGGTTTGGTGGTCATAGCGCAAGTGAAACACCCGGTCCCATCCCGAACCCGGAAGTTAAGCACTGCCGCGCCAATGGTACTTGGGCTTAAGCCCCGGGAGAGTAGGTCACCGCCAAACCTAGCAAAATCCCCAAATCTCTCTAAAACGATGAAAACAAATCTGACTCTGACGCGGGATGGAGCAGCCCGGTAGCTCGTCAGGCTCATAACCTGAAGGTCGCAGGTTCAAATCCTGCTCCCGCAACCA
>NZ_JBQFXU010000025.1:0-7661 GCF_056541095.1 Ruegeria sp. AK11 | reverse complement strand
TCTCATCTCCACTCTCTGATGGTTACGATGAGCCTGAAATCCTCCGCTACGCAATCAACCTAGTCTGTTCCATGGGTGCTGATGGCGGACACCGTCCGCCGTGGTATCACAAGAACATCATGTCCGAACTAATGGGCAACATTTACGGCCAGTATGACGCCAAACCGCAGGGCTTTATCCCCGGCGGCGTCAGCCTGCACAATATGATGTTGCCGCACGGGCCAGACCGCGACGCGTTCGAGGGTGCCTCGAACTCGAACCTTGGGCCTGAAAAGCTGGACAACACCATGTCCTTCATGTTCGAGACCCGCTTCCCGCAGCACCTGACAGCCTTCGCCGCGAACGAAGCCCCGCTGCAGGACAATTACATCGACTGCTGGGACAGCCTTGAGAAGAAGTTCGACGGGACGCCAGGTAAGAAATGATGGGTCTTAAGTTATATACCTATTGGAGATCGACTACATCCTATCGGGTGCGTATCGCATTAAATCTGAAGGGTGTGCCGTTCGAAAGCTGCCCGGTCAATCTGGTGAAAGGCGAGCAAAGAAGCGCAGCCTATCAAGCGATGAACCCCGGCAAGGGGGTGCCTGTGTTAGAGATTGAGGATGGCACCAAGTTGACCCAATCTCTGGCTATCCTTGATTATCTTGACCGCGCCTATCCCGACCCGGCGCTTCTGCCGGACGACCCGATTGCGCGGGCCAAGGTGATGGCGGCGGCGCATGTGATTGCGCTGGACATCCATCCGGTGAACAACCTGCGCGTTGTTCAACATTTGGACGGGATGGGGCACAGCAAAGCGGAAAGTGTGGACTGGATGGTCCACTGGATGAACGAAGGTCTGACCGCGTTTCAGGCTATGCTGCCCCAAGGCACCCGCTTTTCCTTTGGCGACATGCCATCGCTTGCGGATATCTGCCTTGTATCGCAGCTTTACAACGGGCATCGCTGGGGTGTGGACATGACGCCCTTTGCGCGTCTGACCGAAATCGAAGAAACCTGTCTGGCCCTGTCCGCCTTCGCCGATGCGCGACCCGAGGTACAGCCGGATGCCGAGTGAGGATCACATGAGCCAACTGAAAAAGTCATGGGTGGACAGCGCGAACTCTGCCGAGACCCCCTTTCCCCTGAACAACCTGCCTTATGGTGTGTTTTCGACCTCAGACAGCGCACCGCGCTGTGGCGTGGCCATCGGGGATATGATCCTTGATATGCACGCAGCCGAAGAAGCTGGCCTGATCGAGATTGGTGATGAACCCGTTTTCGACGTGCCCTTCTGGAATGAATTGATGGAGCAGGGATCGGACGCATGGGCCGCCCTGCGCGCCCGTCTGGAACAGCTGCTGGGCGAGGCTTCGACCGAACGTGACACTGTTGAGCCTCTGTTGGTCGCCCAAGCCGATGCCGAGCTGCACATGCCGTTCCTTGTGTCCGAATACACCGATTTTTATGCCGGTCGTCAGCACGCCGCGAACATGGGCGCGATCCTGCGCGGCTCGCCCGAACTGCCGGCCAACTGGCTGCACATTCCGATCGGTTACAATGGTCGCGCGTCTTCGGTTGTGATCTCGGGTACGCCGATTCACCGCCCGAACGGTCAGCGCAAAGCGCCCGACGCCGAGATGCCCAGCTTTGGCCCCTCGATGCGTTTGGATATCGAGCTGGAAATGGGCGCCATTGTTGGCAAGCCGTCCGAGTTTGGCCAGCCGATCACCGTGGATGAAGCCGACGACATGATCTTCGGCTATGTGCTGCTGAACGACTGGTCCGCGCGTGACATCCAAGGCTGGGAATACCAGCCGCTTGGACCGTTTCAGGGCAAGGCGTTTGGCACCTCGATCAGCCCCTGGATCGTGACCGCCGCCGCGTTGGAAACGTTCCGTGCGCCAACGCCCGAACGCGAGAAAAAGCTTCTGCCCTACCTCGACGGCTCAAAGGACGGCCTTTACGACATTGAGCTTCAGGTGCTGATGCAGCCTGATGGAGCCGAGAAGGCGAGCGTCGTTGGCGAAACCAACTACTCCCGCATGTATTACTCGGCCGCCGAACAGCTCTGCCACCACGCCATCGGCGGCTGTGCGATGAATGTGGGCGACCTTCTGGGGTCTGGCACGATCTCAGGCCCAACCAAGACGGAATACGGTTCTCTGATGGAGATGAGCTGGGCTGGTCGCGAGCCCTTCACGCTCGATACCGGCGAAACCCGGACTTTCATCGAAGACGGAGACACCCTGACCCTGCGCGGTTCGGCCAAGGGCGAAGGCTTCCAGATCGGCTTTGGCGATTGCGTCGGGCAAATCCTGCCCGCCGTTAACTGGCCCAGGTAAGTGGCGAGCAGGGCAACATCGGTTGTTCCGCACCCGCCGTTTGAAAACCTGTGATCCTGCTCGATCATGTTGTTCAAAAAAGCCATTCCGGTGTATCTGGAATGGCTTTTTGGGTGCGATCAGGCCCTATGATCCACGATCTGCAAGTGCTGGGCCAGCCGGTCGATCTCGGCCATCCAGCCTTGTACCAGTTTTGGGTCGCTTGGGGCTGCGTGAACACCTGCGGGGATTGCGCGGTTCATAACGGCCTCGACGGCAAGTGAAACCGGGATCGATACCAGACGCGCCATTGCTGTGCCGCGCTCATCGCCCCAGGCGTCCATGACATAGGTCTTGTGCCAGACAGGAACGCCGTCTTTCTCGGCTTTCAGTCCAACACACAGCACAACGCGGTCGGGCTCACCTTCGTCATAGGCGTTTTCGCTCCAGAACTGGTCAGACATCTCTTTCAGACGCGCATCCCCTTCCGGGCCCGACAGGGTTTCGATTTCACGGAACACATCCGACCACGCATCCGCCCAACCGTTCAGGCGCAGGGTGCCGCGGACGAATTCTCTGACTGGCCAGTGATCCTCGAACTGGTACTGCGGCTTGAACGGGATCGAGTCGCGGTTGGGATAGACCTCGAAACTTTCCGGCGTTGGCAGCGGCGCGATATAGCTGCTGATCGCATCCCACGGACGGGCAACGTCCAGCGGGGCATAGTCGCGGATCGACTTCGACGGCGACCGCAGCGCCTTGAGCACACCCAAGGGCGACCAGCTGAACTTGTAGCGGAACGGGTTCGGGATCTTGGGAATGCCACCGCAATACGAAATAAAGCTCAGGTGGTTTTGCGGATCGAACGCATCCGAGGCGCGATAGTCATCGACCAGTGCATGGGCCATCAGGTGGTCGATGCCCGGATCCAGACCAACTTCGTTGACCAGCGCCACACCGGCCTCGCGCGCCTTGTCGTCCAGTGCGCGCATTTCGGGCGCGATATACGATGACGACACGAAATTGGCCTGTTTCGAGATCGCCAGTTCCGCCAGTGGCACGTGCCAGTCGCCCGGCAGCATGGACACGATCACGTCGCCCTTCTCAAGCACATCACCCAGTGCGTCGATGTCGAAGGCGCGGATATCGTCGGTCAGGTCCCCAACCTCGGCCCTGGCTTTTTCGATCGTCCGGTTCCAGACGGTGACCTTGCGACCACCGTCGATCAGACGGCGCAGGCCGGGGATGGCCGACAGGCCGGTGCCACACCAGTGAATCGTCATCGCTCAGATCCCTTCGATATGTGTTTTGTAAATCGCTTCTGCCCGACCCCAGACGCCGCTGTCCAGATCGGTCAGGGTCAGAAGCGACGGCAAAAGCTGTGCCGCATAATCTTCCGAACTTTCGACCGGCAGCATCGACGGCAGGTTATCGATGGCCATCACGTCCATCACCGGATCGGTTGCCACGCGCAAAGCAGGCGCGTCCCATGTGGTTGCACGGTCATAGACCGGCACCGGGTTGTAATCACTGTCCGGGTCGCAGGCGACATCGCCGATGGCGGTCAGGTTGCGCGGGGCAGTCAACGCCTCACGCGGAACAAAGACCGGGGTTCCGGGGCGCGCGAAAATGCAGTTCAGGAACAGGTCGTGGTCCAGAATTTCGGGAAACGGCCCGCCGCTGACGGTTTCCGCCATGTCCCATTTGGTGACGTCGACGCCCATCGCGTCGCACAGGTCTGCGGCCCCCGTACCCACGCGGCCCAAAGCGCCGATGACGATGGCGCGGGGGCGTGGGGCTCCGGTGGCGTCCAACTCGGCCAGCAATTCTGCGTTCAGAACGTCTTTGCCTGCATACACCCCAACCGGCGGGCATTCCTCGCCCCGTTGTTGCGCCGCCCATGTCTTGAGCGTTACCGCAGCACCGGCATACCCGGCCCAATAGCCAAAGGCGGCAACCCGGCGGCCGTCTTCGCCCACCAGATATTCCAGATCATAAAGCGTACCGCCTCCGGCCTTGAACCGCTCCAGCAGCGCGCGACCCGAATGCTGGCCCTTATAGGCGTGGCCGAACATGATGTGGCGATGGGGCAGTGGGGTGCCATCTTCGGGCAATTCTTTGAGGCCAAAGATGATCGCATCCCGCGGGGCCTCGGGCCACGAATTCTCAGCCGCGATTGCACAGCCAGCGTCCTTGTAACCATCAATCGGAATGGCGCGGACATGGCTTTCCTCAACCGTCACGCGGATGCCGGCTGCGATCAGTGCCGCGGCCCCTTCGGGTGTCAGCCCCACCCGTTCCTCGTTCGGGCGCTGTTCCGCCCTGACCCAGAGATGTGTCATCTTATTTCCTTTTGTCAGAGCATCCCGGCAGCGCGCACCGCCTGAACCGAAGGCCGTACCTCCATCGCCTTGCGGAAGGCGAGAATTTTGGGGAAGGCCGAGACATCGACGCCGTCACCTTCAAGCCAGCTGCAAACCACATAAAGATAGGCATCGGCCAGAGAGAACGCGTCCCCCAGAACAAACGGCCCGCGCAACCCGTTTGACGAGATATAGTCGCAAGATGCGGTCATCGTTTGCGCCACCTTGTCCGTCATGTCTTTCCAGCTGGATTTCTTGTCGGCCCAGCGATGCCCGCGCAGCTTGTGGGCGTGGTTCACATGCATGGTCGAGGCCAGATAGAACATCACCTCGCGCATGCGGGCGGCCATGACCGGATCAGCTGGCACCAAATCGGCCTCGGGTGCCTTGGCCGCAATATATTCCAGCAACGCGCCGGTCTCGGTCAGGATGCCGCCATCAACCACCAGCGCCGGAACGCGCCCCTTGGGATTGATCTGCTTGTAGGCCGGTTTTGTCTGTTCCCCATCGGCAAAGTCCAGCTTGATCGCTTCATAGTCCAGCCCGGCTTCTTCCAGAGCAATCGCAACAGCGACCGAGATGGTTCGGGGTGCATAATAAAGCTGCATCGGGGATCTCCGATCTGGTTAGAGGTGGGTTTGCGCGAACTGCCGGTCGGGTGCTTCCAGATGCGGCACCGCATTGAACAGGACCGGGCTCAGCTGTGCGCCAATCGGGTGCAGACGATGCATCGACGTGTTCATGATGGCAAGGGCCACCCGCGCCATCGACGGGATGTCCAACCCCATCGCCTGCCGCACCACCATCGAGATCAACCCGCCCGAGGTCACGACAATGGCCGGTCCGCCCTCGGTCCCGATCTCGTGCAGCGCGTCGCGAACACGGGCTTCGAACGCATCGAAGGATTCCGGCGCGTTCTCGATCTTTCCGCTGGCCCAGGCCGCGAAGGTTTTGGGCAGGTGTTCGACAAATCCCTCGCGATCGGTCGGGATTTCGACGCCGTGCTGTTCTTCGAACAACTGTGCAAGGGTGAAATACTCGATCTCGTTCAGCCGTGCGTCACAGACAGGATCAGCCAATCCCATGCTGGTCACCGTCTCGGTATGGCGGGTCAGGGTGCCACAATAGACGCGTGTATAGTGGCTGCGGGTGTCACGCAGATGCGCGCCCAGCCAGCGGGCCTGTTGATGGCCCAGATCGCTCAGCTTGTCATAGCTTGCTTCGTCGCGCGCCGTCGTGTTTGCCTGCCCGTGGCGCACCAATGTGATATGTGACATGTCGCTCCCTCTTGCGCCGAAGTCTTAGGGCAGGTTCCCTGCCGGGACCAGAGGGGTTTCTTGATCTCACCGGAAAAACATTCGCAGCTGTCCGGTTTCTGGCTATGGTCGCCCTGACCATCTGCGCCCGGAGGGATTCATGGCCGTCGACCACACGCGTTTTCTGGATGATCTGCACAAGCTGCGTGAATTCGGTGCCTCAGGTGTGGGCAAAGGGGTCATCCGACCAGCCTATTCCAAGGCGGATATCGCTGCGCGCCAATGGCTGGCGGACCGTATGGCCGATGCAGGTCTGACACCGCATTTCGACCCGGTCGGCAACCTGTTCGGGTTGGCGCCAGGTCGCTCTCTGCTCATGGGGTCGCATTCCGACAGCCAGCCCGAAGGCGGCTGGCTGGATGGCGCGCTCGGCGTGATCGCCGCGCTGGAGATCGCGCGGTCCAGCGACCAGCCGATCTCGGTCGTCAGTTTTCAGGACGAAGAAGGCTGGTTCGGTGTGACCACGGGCTCGGCGGTCTGGTCCGGCGGTCTGCCGCTGGACAAGGCCGATGTGTTGACCGACGGTTCTGGCGTCAGCTTTGGCGAGGCCCGATCTTCCATGGCGGATCTGTCGCAGGGTTTTGTCGATCCCGCGCGGTTCAGCGGTTTTGTCGAGATGCATATCGAACAGGGCCCTTCTCTGGACGCTGCGAACGAGCAGATCGGTGTCGTCACCGATATCGTCGGCATCCGGGACATGTCGGTCACTTTCGAAGGGCAGCAGAATCACGCGGGCACCACACCGATGCATTTGCGCCGGGACGCGTTTCAGGCGTTGTCACTGTTCAACACGCGCCTCAACGAACGGTTTCGCAACGTGGTGACACCACAAACCGTTTGGACCATCGGGCGGGTCGATCTTCACCCCAATGCGTCGTCCATCGTGCCGGGTCGGGCGCGGTTCTCGATGCAGTGGCGCGATGGCGATCCGGATCGGCTGTCGCGGATGGAGGAGATCATCCGTACCACAGCGCAGGAAATAGCCAGCGAACAGGACATGGTGCTGACCTACGGCCCTTTGCTCGGGTTGGAACCCGTCACGATGGATCAGACGCTGCGCGCGGCGCTGGAACATGGGGCCGAACAGGTGGCCCCCGGCAAATGGCGCAGGATGCCGTCGGGCGCGTTGCACGATGCCACAAACGTGTCGCGCCTGATGCCCGTTGCGATGCTGTTCGTGCCCTCAATCAACGGTATCAGCCACGATTTTGCCGAAGATACCGCCGAAAGCGATCTTGTCGCCGGGCTGAGGGTGCTGGATCTCGCAGTGCAGTCACTTGACGGACAGGCGCGATAAGGTGCAGGCAAAATACCGTTTTTTCAGGCCATTGCAGTCGGCTTGCCTGGTGTTATCGTCGCGTTCAAAGCTTTGATCGGCAAACCCTTGCAGAGGCCAAATGACAAATGTTGCCTAACGGAAAAAAGTTTCCTATAGGAACGCAATGGATGCATACGCCCGTATACAGACTTGCCCCACAGGCGGCGCGTCGGTTCGCAAGTTGACCGGAATCGTTGCAATATTGACTACTTGAGGCAGACTGACGGGAATGCGTTCCAAACCGAAAGATACGAAAAGGTATCCAAGATGACCGAGATTAGACGCACGCCGCTTTTTGGGCTTCACGTTGAGTTGGGCGGCAAGATGGTTGATTTTGCCGGGTGGGAGATGCCAGTTC
>NZ_JBQFXU010000024.1:0-8160 GCF_056541095.1 Ruegeria sp. AK11 | reverse complement strand
GGCAACTAACGCCTGGAATGCTGCCACTCGAGCCGCTTGAATCCCGACCATCAGCATTCCCTCGTCGACCGGACGTTAACGTGACAATACCGTTTCGGATACTGCGCACCTTTGAAATAAATCATGGACTGGTTCTCGAGTGAATACACCGGCGGCCATTCACCGTCTGCATTCGAGCGCGTCAATAGTCAAAAGTTTGCAACATAACCCTTTACGGTGCCCGGCCAAATCACAAGCCCGGCCCTCTTGGTCAACTACTCTGCTGCGTCCGAAACCGTGGTTTCTGAGTATATCCCTTTCACACGTTCCTTTGTCGGATCAAAATGAGGGAATGGAACGATCCTGGCTTTCAACCGTTTTTGTTGGCCGTCCAATTGCCCGATTTCGATGTCTGCCCCAATTGTCGCGTGGGTAACTGAAATCCGACCCAAAGCGATGACTTTCCCTAAAACGGGTGATTTCATTGCGCTGGTAATCGCTCCAACCTGCGCCTTTCCGACGCGGACGCAGTCGCCGGGTGACGGGACGACGCCGCCTTCGATTTCAAAACCAACCAGCCTTCGGTGGGGGTGCGCCTTGCGTTCTTCGATTGCTGCCCGCCCGATGAAATCGTCGGTTTTTGATTTCAGCGGCACGGTAAAACCGATGCCGGCTTCAAACGGGTCCGTCTGGTCGTCGAATTCTGACCCGGCAAAAATCAGGCCCCCTTCGATCCGCAGCATATCAAGTGCCCCAAGGCCCAGCGGCGTGATCCCATAATCCTGACCTGCCTCCCAGACTCGGTCGAAGATTTCCACTGCATCTTTGGGATGGCAGAAGATTTCATATCCAAGCTCACCGGAATACCCTGTTCGGGAGATCACGACAGATGTTCCGCGCACATCTCCGACCCGTGCAACGGTCAGTCTGAACCATGGAAGTTCGTCAATCGTTGGTTGCTGTGGGGGTGTCCAGAAAATTCTGGAGAGAATGTCGCGACTGTGCCGCCCTTGAACCGCGATGTTGTGCAGCTGATCCGTCGAATTGCGAACCCAGACATTCAAGTTGCGTTTTTGCGCTTGTTCCTGAAGCCACAATCCACTGGTGTCATTCCCGCCGATCCAGCGGAAGTTCGTCTCACCCAGACGATAGACGGTGCCATCGTCAATCATCCCGCCGTGCTCATAACACATTGCGGTATAGACGACCTGACCGACGCTTAGCTTTTTCATGTTGCGGGTCACGCATAGCTGCATCAGCTCTTCTGCATCGGGTCCGACAACTTCGTATTTACGCAAAGGACTCAGGTCCATGACGGCAACCTTGTCCCGACAGGCCCAGTATTCAGAAATCGCACCATGATTGGTCATCGTGTTCGGCAGCCAATAGCCGTTATACTCGACGAAATCACGGGTATGCCGCGCAAAGCAGTCGTGAAAAGCAGTTTTCTTGGTTTCTTCCACATCCGCCTCCGCAGATTTTCTATAGCCGTAGGATCGTTGAAAATCCTCGGTCGCCTTGTACGTTCGCACCTGAATATCGGTCGGGTTCCACCCGTTTGCCGGATCAATGTCGCAGGGACATGCCGTGCTGATGCAGACCAGATCGGTCAGCGCGCGCAGCAACACGAAGTCACCCGGTCGCGACCAGGGATCGTCCATGCCAATGGCATTGGCGTCATCCAGCATCGTGTTGAAAAAGAAGTTGATCGCAGGCCAGCCGCCGCGCGGCTTGATGCCATACTGGTCCAGATCTTTGTTAATATTGTCCGAACAGTTTACGTGGCCTGGATAGCCAAGGTCTTCGTAGTACCGCGCCGTACAAGCAAGGCCAAACGTGTCATGACGACCGCAAGTGTCCTGCACGATTTCGATCAAGGGTTCCTGATCGACGGACCAGTATTTCGAAAATATCCCCGGTTGCGGATACAGGCTGCCCATCAGGCTGCGGGTCGTCGTCGGATCGATTTCGCGCTCGATCCCCTGATCCAGCGCCCGGCGGCTGAAGGCCTGAAAATCCGAGCATTCGCGGCCGCGAATATCCAAGATCTGGATGAATTCTCCAGCTTTGACCTCATAAGATATGGCGTTTCCCGGTTGAATGTTGATGTCCCTGAGAGGGTCGGCCAACGGCTCAGGCGCGCCAACACCCGGCTTTTCCAGACCCGGCGCGGAACGCTGAATATAGAGGATGATATCCGTTGGAGGGTTGTTGTTTTCCGGGCGCATCGCCTCGCCGGGTGCGGCGACGATCAGAAGACCATCGCTTTCCGCCACGAAATGCACCATGTCGCCGGGGCGCGAGCCTTCGACAAAAGCGCGGATTGCGTCGCCCTGCCCGATGTCAAACCCCGCAGCCTCGAGCGCGCGCAGAACCTTCCGGCCCGAAGCGGAACCGTTTGCCAGCGTTGCGATCACCCCGTCGGGACACCCGTGTCCCCGCGCGCCGAGCATCGCCGCGTCCGAGCTTCGGTCGGGGGCAAAAAATACCATCTCAGCGGGCTGCATTCCATCGCGATCCAGCAATGTGATCGTGTCCCCTTTGGACACCGGAACGGCGCGCGATCCCATTGCGGGAACCGGATGGCGTTCTGTGCCATGCGGCAGGATGGGCAGACCAGGAGCCAGCACCCCGCTGCGTTCGAACGGTACCTCAAACAAGGGTTTGACGTTCATCTGAACAACTCCGGTTAATCCAGCCCCAAAGCGCGCTTGCGCTTTTCGGCCCAACTGCTGATTGCCATATCAAAGGTCAACGCCATCAGAGACACGTTCAGACCCAGTACAAAATTCTTGCCCAATTCGGTGCCTGCCAGGGTTCGCTGCAATTCCTGCCCCAGATCCTGCGTGCCGATGAACGCGGCGATAATGACCATGAAGAACGCGAACATGATGGCCTGATTGAACCCGACGGCCATAGTCGGCAGCGCCAGTGGAAACTGTACTGACATCAGTTTTTGTCTGCGCGTCGAACCAGACATATCCGCGGCTTCGGTCATTTCCGGCGGCACGCTTCCCAGACCGATGATGGTATAGCGGATCAGCGGCACGGCGGCGAAGATCAGGATGGAAAACACGACCGCCACGTCATTGACGCCGAACAGCATGATCGCGGGGATCAGATAGATGAAGCTAGGGAAGGTTTGCGCAGTGTCGCAGGCCAGCAGGATACTCTTGGACCAGCGTTTGGACCGAGCTGCGACTACGCCCAAGGGGATACCGATCAGAGTTGCCAACACAACCGCTGAAATCACTGTATAGAGCGTGATGACCGAGCGATCCCACCAGCCGGAAAACGCGACGATTGTAAAAAACACCGCAGCATAGATACCGGGTTTGCGGCCTCCGATCCAATAGGCAAAGGAGACAACCAGCAGGATGAACGCAGGTGTCGGAATGGCAAGCAAAGTATCACGAAACGGGATCAGAACTTTTACGTTCAGGAACCAGCGCAGCCATTCGGTTGTCCCTTTGATCACATCGAAGGCCAAAACCGACTTGATCACATCGTCGATTTCCTTTCCCTGGCTCAGATGCTGCTTGCGACCAACTTCAGCCAGGATCGGAAACACTTGCGACAACAGGGTGAACCCGACGAACAGACCCACTGCGATTAGCGGAATCCAGTGCCGTTTCCACCATGGCGTTCCGCGTTCGAAATGAATGGGCTGTTTGACGACCCAGGCCTTCGACATCCGGTCAAGCATGACCGCCAGAAGAACGATGGTCACGCCGATTTCAAACGAACGGCCAAGTTTGAAGCTGCCCATCATTGCAAGCAACTTGGCTCCAAGGCCCGGCATGCCGATAAAGGCGGTGAGAACCACCATTGCCAGACACAGCATGATCACCTGATTGACACCTACCAGTACTTCGGTGCGTGCGGCTGGGACGTATACATGCCGCAGCATTTGCCAGCGTGTACATCCAGACATCTGGCCGGCTTCGATCACTTCGGGGCTGACTTTCTTCAGACCCAGTGTGGTCATCAGGATCATCGGCGGGATGGCAAAGGTGATTGTTGCCACGGCCCCCGCGGTTGGTCCGACTTTGAAAAAGATCACCGCTGGCAAGAGATAAGTAAAGAATGGCAGGGTTTGCAGAACGGACAGGATGGGTTTCAGCACCCGCTCGAACCGGCCATACTTCCAGGCGGCGATGCCCAGCACCAGGCCCAGCACAAACGCCAGCGGTGCCGCCACTACAATGACAGACATGGTCTGCATGGCGATGTTCCACTGGCCGATTGCAGCGGTCCAGATGAACGTACCCGCACCCAGAGCCGCCAGCCGCCACCCCCCCACGGCATAGCCCACAACAGCAGCGACAGCAGCGATTGCTGACCACGGGATTGGGCCCAGATAAGGCCAGCGGCGCTTGCCTTCGAGCAGGTTGGCCGACATATCCAACAGGAATTCCAACGGGCCTTCGGCGATAAAGCGGGTCACGTAGATCAGACCAAGGTCGTTTTGGATGAAATTGAAGATCGCATCCAGCACCTGCGCCGTCGGCGGGATTGCTGCCTCGGGAATGCGGTTCAACCATTCAGGGAGAATTCCGACCGCCTTGGCAAGGATCAGCGCAAAGGCGGTGATCAGAAGTGCGGTAAGGACTCTGGTGCGCCCCCACGCACCGTCTGCCGTGTCCGGTAATTCGGTGGACAGTGTCGCCATCATTCGGCTCCGAGCAGAACGTTCAACGCGGCATCGCGATCCAGAACACCGGTGACAACGCCAGTTTCATCCGCAACCGGCAGCAGGATACGCTTGTCATTGACCAGAACCCGGGCCAGTTCATGAATGGTTGATCCGCCATTGATCGGCGCGCCTTCAAGGGTATGGCCGTTCACCGGTTTTGCCAGCCCTTTCGCATGCACCACGCGGGCCTTGTCGATATCCTCGGTGAATTTCGCCACATATTCGGTCGCCGGGTTCATCACGATCTGATCCGGAGTATCGCATTGTTCGACCGCACCGTTGCGCATTATAGCAATCCGGTCAGCCAGACGCAGCGCCTCGTCGAAATCATGGGTGATGAAGACGATGGTTTTGCCCAGCATCTCTTGCAGGCGCAGGAATTCATCCTGCATTTCACGGCGGATCAGCGGATCAAGCGCCGAGAAGGGTTCATCCAGAAACCAGATATCCGGTTCGATAGCCAGCGACCGGGCGATACCGACCCGTTGTTGCTGGCCACCGCTCAATTCCCGTGGGAAGTATTCTTCCCGTCCTTCAAGGCCCACCAGCTTGATGACCTCCAAAGCGCGTTCGCGCCGGTCGTGGCGATCCTGCCCACGCATTTCCAGCGGGAAGGCGACATTGTCCAGAACCGTGCGGTGCGGCAGCAACCCGAAAGACTGAAACACCATCCCCATCTTGTTGCGGCGCAATTCGATCAGATCGCGCTCGCTGAGTTTCATGATGTCCTGACCGTCTACTTCGATCGTGCCTCCGGTGATGTTGTGCAGACGCGAAAAGCACCGCACCAGCGTGGATTTGCCCGATCCTGACAACCCCATGATGACAAGCATCTCGCCACGGCCAACCTCGATCGAGACATCCTTGACCCCGGCGATATACCCATCCTCACGGATCTCGTCGAAACTGCGGCCTGCCGGCATGGACTTCAGATAGCTCTCGGGCGAGGGTCCAAACAGTTTCCAGACATTCTTGGCTGATATGACAGGCGCGATGGCGGGCATGGCTGCTTTTCTTTCTTGTTGAGCGCGGCCCTGGATCACAAAACGATCAAGGCCGCGCCAGATTCATTATACGTAGCCGTTATCAACTGCAGGCATTGATCCAGGGGTCAACAACGGCACGGTTGGCGTCCAGCCATTCCTCTGCCGCTTCTTCCGGCTCAAGCTCATCAGTGTCGACCAGCTTTGCCATTTCCGCGATCTGAGGGTTGGTGAAAGAAATCTGGGTCAGGGCGCAATACGCGGCTGGCCACTTGTCTTTCATGCCATCCCAAGCCGCCTTTTTCAGATATCCACTTGCCGGGTTGCCACAATCATACAGCGCGTCCGGGTTCGGACCCTTGGCAGGATCCTTGTCGCAGCCGTCTTCCCATGCAGGGAACTCCACAAACTCACCGGGCCAGACGGCTTCGGCAAAGTTTGGCGTCCAGTTGAATACAAGAACCGGGGTCTTGTCGGCCTCGGCGGCACCAATCTCGGCCCACAACGCTGCGGCGGAACCCGCATTGATCACGGTGAAGTTCAGATCAAGCGCTTCGGCGCGTTCCTTACCATGTTTCAACCAGTCTACCGGACCATCAAGATACCGACCCTTATCCCCGGTCTCGGCCGTGGCAAACAGGTGCGCGCAGTCGTTCAGTGCATTCCAATCAGGCAGGCCCGGGCAGGATTCCTTGGTCCACATCGGGTACCACCAATCTTCGCGCGTGACGGCATCATGATCGCCCGCGTCATGCAAACCGCCCTTTTCCAGCGCGGCCCGGTAGGATGCGCCAAACGCGCCTTCCCAGACTTCCATCTCAAGCGCGACGTCGCCCAAGCGGACCGATTCATAAACCGCCTGGCTGTCGGTGGTGACATATTCGACGTTGTTGCCCATCTCTTCGAAGATCAGACCGACGACGTTGGACATCACGATCTGGCTGGACCAGTTGTGAATTGGAATGACAATCGGGTCGCTGCTGTCTTCGGCAATCGCCCCGGTTCCCGCTACTGCCGCCAAGGTTGCTGCGGAAAGGAGGTTTGTAAGTTTCATGTTCGCTCCCTGAGTGAGGTTCGTTTTTTGTCAAAGGGGCTCTTCCGGCCCGCGAATTTGTGCATTTTGCCTAGAATCGCTCATAATGCAGAAAAGAAATTTG
Organism: Ruegeria sp. AK11; assembly: GCF_056541095.1. Classification (NCBI taxonomy): domain Bacteria; kingdom Pseudomonadati; phylum Pseudomonadota; class Alphaproteobacteria; order Rhodobacterales; family Roseobacteraceae; genus Ruegeria; species Ruegeria sp. AK11. The sequence continues at coordinate 1,345 of NZ_JBQFXU010000024.1, read as the reverse complement.
AGGGGCGTTGACCATAAAATCTTGAGGCAAACTCAACTTTTTACTATGTTAACAGTCGGTTGCCCGTTCAGACGGCAACGGGTGACCATGAATGTTTTTGCGTGTGGCCGCGTCCAGATCGGGAAAGATCCTGTAAATGCCAAAGAAAACATCAGTCACAGGGAAAGTCCTTCCTCCGCTTGATTATTTGTTGGCGTTTGAAGCCGCGGCAAAAGCGCAAAGCTTTGTGCAGGCCAGTAAGGTGCTGAACATCTCGGAAACCGCGATCAGCCGCAAAGTGCGCCTGCTGGAGCAGCATTATGATGTGCCATTGTTTGTGCGAGGTCACCGTTCGGTGTCACTGACGCAACAAGGTGCCATTCTGTTGGCAACTGTCGAGAAGTCTCTGGATCAGATGCGGGACGTCAGCCGTGAGATGCTGGCCAAACATCAGGCCAACAAGGTGTCGATTTCCGCGACGAACTCTGTCGCGTCTTTGTGGTTGATGCCACAACTGCACAAGTTCAACAAATCCAACGGTCGTATCCGTATTTCGCTGGTGTCTTCGGACAGTGACGCAGAATGCCTTTCGGATTCCATGGACCTGACAATACTGCGTGGAGATGGCGAGTGGCCGGGATACGAAGCAAAGCTTCTGTTCGGAGAAACAGTGTTTCCGGTTTGTAGCCCCGAGTACCTCAGAAGCAACCCCAATGCGGCAGTTCTTTCCGCGCTGCCGGAACTGGACCTTATTGAAGTCACCAGCAGCCATGCGGAGTGGATGACATGGCGTACATGGTTCAGCGGTAACGGTGTTTCCACCTCAGCGATGGAACAAGCTGTGGCTTTCAACACCTATCCACTGTCGGTTCAGGCTGCCGTCGATGGTTTGGGAATTGCATTGGGCTGGGCCCATCTTGTTGACCCCTTGCTTGAGAGCGGCGCGTTGGTCAGGCCGGTCCAGAACGCTTCGGTGCGAACGCAATCCGGATACTACCTGCTGAAAAGGCCGCTTCAAAAAGCTTTCCCGGAACAGCGCATCGTCGAGGATTGGTTGCTGGGTCTCAGCGCAGGTCGAAAAAGATACGCCTGATCCTGGTCGCAAACCGCTGATTCTTGACTTGATGTTTGGAGATGTCCCTTGGGCGTTCTAAACTCACGTATTGACCCTTGGGAATATTTATTTACCTTAAAGAAAATTTCGACCGAATCTGGCCCTGCGTTTTGTCGCTTTGGCCGGACCAATTCAGACTATCTCACGCAGGGAGACCAAACCCAATGAGCTATAAATCCGACATCGAAATTGCGCGTGAAGCGAATAAGAAGCCGATCCAGGAGATCGGCGCGAAGCTTGGAATATCCAGTG
>NZ_JBQFXU010000023.1:0-8929 GCF_056541095.1 Ruegeria sp. AK11 | reverse complement strand
CATCAGAACGCGGCGTAGATTGAAACTGCGGCGAGCCTGATCCTCCTAAGCCAATCAAACGCTCGTGTTCCAAATCATTCGATGACGGACAAGGAAGAATTTGACGAGGCCCTGCTGAACGAGCTTCTTAATGAAAATGACTTAGAGGAAATTGAGGTCGAAGTAACGCCGGAGCAGATCGAAGAGTTTTGGGAAAAGTATAAAACGCTTCCGATAGTTAATCCGACAAAATGGAAGTTCCACGAAACCGTATTCGAGGAGCATTACTACCAATCACTCAGAATGCTGAGTTACGAGCTCGAAAAACCGAACTCGGTTTTTATTGTGTTTGGGTTTTCGTTCGCTGATGAGCACATACTAAGTTTGGTGAAGCGGTCACTTTCGAACCCGTCCTTGCAAGTATTTATCTGTTGTTTTTCGGACGGTACGAAGGCTGACCTTGAGAAGAAATTCGAAGGATTTGGAAACGTAGAGCTCATAAGAGTTGACGGCAGGTTAGATTTTACGGCTTTCAACAATGAAGTATTCTCGACTTCACCCGCAACGACTGAGGGCGATCCGGATGATTGAGATCGGCGAAGTCATAGCGGTAGTTGGCGTCGAGATTACAATTCGGGCCAACGAGAGTTCCAACCTTGAGACACATTTCTATAAGGGTGAAGCCTTCAAAGGTGTGTCTATCCGGGAGTTCATCAGCATCGGCCACGGGTTTCGCGAAATCGTTTGCATCGTCGAAGGTGAATACCTCGATGAAAAGTTTGTCGACGGCGACGGACCCAGCGCCCAGCATGTACGCAAGCTAAAAGCTCGCCCTATTGGATACTTTGAGGATGACTCTTTTTTCGATGGCATCAAGTTTCTGCCAAAGATCGGCGACCTTGCGAAGCTTGTTCCCCAAAGAAAAGTTGAAACCATCTTTGAAAGGCGACAGCACGAAGGCATTGTAATCGGGCAGCTTCTGAAAGAAGACTTGCCAATTTATTTGCCGTGGCAAGACATTTTTAATACTCACATTGGGATATTCGGCAATACAGGCAGCGGGAAATCCAACACTTTAGCCAAGCTATTCACAACTCTGTTCGACGAGAAAGTTGATGCAATGCAAGGCAAGAGTAGATTTGTATTCTTGGATTTTAACGGGGAATACACCGGCGATCAGCTTGTCGGAGCCCCGTACAAGACAGTGGTGAGATTGAGGACCAAGGGCGAACCTCTGGACTACTTCACGTTGCGAAGCGAGGAATTCTGGGACGCTGAAACTCTAGGAATACTGTTTCAGGCGACCGCAAATACTCAACAACCGTTCTTACGCCGTGTAGTATCGGGTCGAAACAAGTACGCCAACATCGAAGACAGTCTTTCGCGATACTTGCGAGCGACCTTTGAACGGGTGCTAAAATCAAAGGACCCGAGCCTTGAGGCCCTTGAGCAACTGAAGCACCTAGCTCGAACAATCGACCCAGACGGTGAACTCACGGAGTCGCTCGAAAAAGTTGGTTTGCAGAGGGGCTCCAACATTGAAACCTTTCATTTTATTGTCGGGCCACAGAACTGGCAGTTTCTGAGTAGCAATGAGGAGTTTGTGGAATCCGAGTTCTTGACCAAGGTCGATGATTTGGATGTTGACCTACTAGAAGGGTTTGATGAATTGCAGGTTCGGGCATCGCTCCAAATTATTAGAGACGTGCTAAGCGGTTCCGCGCAATACGACCATATTCATCCTCTCTTGCGGCGAATTGAATCGCTTAAAGGCGATCTCCGAAAGGTCATAAGTGTAACTGAGGACGCAAATCTACCACAGCAGACCGTCACGGTGATCTCACTCAGGGAGACAAAGCAAGAGATAAAGAAGATCCTGCCAATTTTAATCGCCAAACACTACTACGAAATTCACAAGGATATTCCGAGTTCTCCGCCGACATCGACGGCCCACCTAGTAATCGATGAAGCCCATAACATTCTGTCTACGCAATCTGCCCGAGAAGCCGAAAGCTGGAAGGACTACCGCCTTGAGCTCTTTGAGGAGATTATTAAGGAAGGACGGAAATTTGGTTTCTTTGTTACTCTTGCCAGTCAAAGACCGTCGGATATTTCTCCGACCATAGTCTCGCAGGTTCACAACTATTTCATTCACAGACTTGTAAATGACAGGGATTTAGCCTTGCTGGACAATACGATTTCGACGCTCGACGCAGTGTCCAGAAGCCAGATTCCGACGTTGCCAAAGGGGGCGTGCGTAATAACTGGCACGACATTTGATATCCCCATGCTGCTCCAAGTTGAGAAGCTGAGCAACGAAAGGGAACCTGACAGTAGGGATGTTGATTTGACAAACCTATGGGGATGAGGAACCCAAACCGCTTGCTTTTCGAACTTGCCTCTACCGAACCTCGAGATTAGTAAAATCGTCGGTGCGGGTATGGTGTGAGCGAGCCCCCTGATCCGGGCCGTAACGGATGTTGCCGCCAGTACATTGGCCAACTTCTGCGTTCGATGTTTCGTTTCTTCCTGCGCGTTCAGACAGTTATGAGTTGGCGGTCGACTTTCGCCACCTCACGTTTAAGTGGCTGAACGCGCCTCGGCGCAAGAGTGTACCACGAATGCCGCTTTGGGCTGTCTTTTGACTTTGCAAAGTCAGCTTTCTGTGCTGCGCCGGAATTCGTACAGGTCGCAGCATTCGGTAGGTTTAGAGTCGACTTGGCCATTCTCCGCGGCCTGCATGAATAGCTGGTCGCAGCCCAAAGCGGACCTTCATCACTAAGCTTTGCAATCTCTGAGATGCGGGACGAAGCTGACTTTTCAGGTCCGGCTATGCGTTCCTTTCCTAGCAATAAATTTCGTAGTCTCTATCATGCTGGTTTTGCCCCACTGTCGAAGGAAACAACATGTTGCGTTCAATGCTTATCCCCGCAGTTCTCTTTGCGCCTCATTGTCTGACTGCTGCAGAGAAAGTGTCGGCAACGAACTTCTATGTCGTCAACCAAGAGCAAATTTCCGCGGGCGAGGACGTGTTCTGGAAAGAGGACAACTATGGGACTTATACCGTTGACGAGGGACCAATCGATCCTGGTTTTGTCCGGTGCGTGGGCTCGGGTTTCGGCGGACCCAGCGGTGTCAGCGGCGGTGGCGTCTGTGTTTATGGTGAAGAAGAGGACACGTTCACCATGAGATGGGAGGTTGTTGCCTTCGGCGTCAACAACTGGCGGATTGTTTCCTCCACCGGCAAATATTCGGGGATGACTGGAAGTGGAACGACCAAAACACGTGTGGCGTCAAAACTCCTGGCGCTACCGCACCGTATTTCTGACTGGGAAGGCGAGGTTGCCTTGCCCGCTAGGGATTGAAACTCGAACTGAAATGGTCGGGGATGATGCTGATTTGAAAGGTTGGCAAAGCCCGCATTGGGCTTGTTGTCGCCTTTCGTTACTTTTCACATTAATGACCGGTGGCAGCCCGAAGCGGACATTCTCGAAAGTTGGCACACTACTGCCGAACTTGATAGATTCGAAAAAAGGTTGCTATTGGGAAATGCGCATGACACGCCGACTTGCCGCCATACTTGCCGCCGATATGGTCGGCTACTCACGGCTTATGGCGGCTAACGAGGCGGGAACACTTGCTCGTCTCAAAGACCTACGACGGGACATCATCAATCCAAGTATCGAAAGTGCCGGAGGTGAGATTATCAAGCTTACCGGTGATGGCCTGTTTGCACTTTTTAGCTCGGTCGTTTCTGCCGTTGAGGCCGCAGCGACGCTCCAGAAGGCGCTGCACGCCGCCGAAGCCGAGAGCCCCACCGAAAGCCGGATCAGCTTCCGAATAGGGTTGCACATTGGAGACGTAATCTTGGACGAGGGCGACATTTATGGCGAGGGTGTTAATCTTGCCGCAAGACTCGAAGGCATCGCTGACCCAGGCGGTGTCATACTGTCTGACGACGCATGCCGGCAGGTTCGAGGCAAAATCGAACACGACATCATAGACCTTGGCGAAGTAGCGCTCAAAAACATCTCCGAGCCAGTTCGCGCCTACAAATTGGCGATGGAGGGCAAATCAGATTCCACGCAAAACCAATCTCAACCCACTGACAAACCCTCCATCGCTGTCTTGCCCTTCCAGAACATGTCCAATGATCCAGAACAGGAATACTTCTGTGACGGCGTTTCCGAAGACATCATCACAGAGCTCTCGCGCTTTCCCGAGCTTTTCGTCATCGCCCGCAACTCCTCATTTTCGTTCAGGGGTCGCCCCGTCACCCATATAGATATCGCTCGAGAACTCGGTGTTCGCTACATGCTAGAGGGTAGCCTCCGTCGAGCCCAAAACCGCGTACGCATTACTGCCCAACTCATCGACTGCACAAATGGAGCCCATGTTTGGGCCGAGCGCTACGACCGCACGCTAGACGACATCTTCGCGTTACAGGATGAGATTACACGCAGCGTGGTCGGCGCCATCGCCCCCCAGATATCCATTGCCGAAATAGATCGCGCGTCTGTGGCTCGAGATATCGACTTCAACTCCTACGACCTCTCGCTACGTGCAATGGCGATCTTCTACGCGGGAGGCTTCTACTCTCAGGATAAGTTCGATGAGGTCATATCGGTCTCTGATCGCGCCATTGATCTCGACCCGCGCAACGTCCAGGCCCATTGGATCAAAGCGTTTGCCTACCTGATGCGTTATCTATACCAGTTCGATGAGGACCCCACCGAAAACCTGGGCCTAGCTGATAAAAGCGTTGAACCTCTGTTTCTTGGTGGTCAACTCGACCCGCGCGCCTTATGCGTTCGCGGTATGGTTCGTCATTTCCGTGGAGATTTTGACGGGGCCAACGCCGACTTCAGTTTGGGCTTCACACTGAACCCGAACTTTGCCCGGAACATCTTCTTCATGGCCTGGCATGAATCTTTGGTCGGCCGAACCACACAGGCGCGCGAACATGCCCACCTTGCCCTCCAGCTTTCCCCACGCGACACTGACCTCTGGGTAGGAGACGCCTATCTGGCGCTCGCCCAAGCTGCCTTCGCCGACGCTGATTTTGAAGACGCAATGCGTTGGGGTGAGCACGCCATTCAGATGACGCCGCGTGCGCCGATCCGCCGGGCTCTTATGATCGCCAGTGCCGCCCACCTCGGGCGCGCCGAAGCAGGCCTGCCACATGAGCAGGCGCTGGCGGATTTCGCCCCAGCGTTCCTAGACAGCATTGTCTCCGGAGCTTTGATCCTCTTCCGTCTACCCGAACACAATGCGCTTTTGGTCGAAGGCTTGAAGAAAGCTGGTGTTAAGCCGTAGAGTTGGTCAGGATGCCAAAGCTCGAAACTATCGCAGACAAATCGTGCCAAGGGCCAATCCAATTTTAGCGCAATGTCCTCGAAAGGTTCTAAGCAATCGCTCATTGCTTCAATCGGCGACGACTGTTTCCAGCCCAAACCGGACATTCAACCCAGGACTTTGCAATTCCGGCTTGGCGGGCTTTTTGGTCGAAGAAATTTCTTGCACCAAGGTGCTGAGCCCAAAAAGTTAACAAATCAGACCGTTCCTCTAAGCCGATGTTTTTCCTATGGTTGGTAAGAAGTACCAAGTCGGGAGGTCTTAATGAACAAGCTTATCTCAGTAACGGGTGCCGTCTGCTTTGCTTTCACTGGAGCTTGGGCCGACGAACATACCCCGCCCAACATTCTTGTCATCATGGCAGATGACGTAGGTTGGGCGAGCGTCGGCGTTTACCACGGAGGTGTCAAAAGCATCGAGACGCCGAACTTGGATCGCCTCTCCTCTGAGGGTGCTCGTCTCACAGATTATTATGCCGAGCCAAGTTGTACTGCCGGTCGATCAGCTTTCATGACCGGACAATTGCCAATACGGACTGGTATGCACACGGTTGGACTGCCGGGAGATCCGGTAGGTTTAAACCCAGATGACCCAACGCTTCCGATGTTCCTGAAAAAGTTGGGGTATACGACGGGGCAGTTCGGAAAAAACCATCTAGGCGACCTCAATGAGTTCCTACCGACTGCAAAAGGTTTCGACGAGTATTGGGGTTGGCTCTATCACTTGAATGCTATGGAATATACGTCTGATCCGGATTGGCCAGACGACCCAGAATTCAACGCGCAATTTGCGCCTCGCAACATCATTCATTCATTTGCAACAGAGGAGGTAGACGAAACAGTCGACCCGCGATTTGGAAAAGTCGGGAAGCAGCGCATTATTGATGACGGGCCTGCGCCTCCTGAGCGCCAAAAGACTTTGGATGACGAAGTGACATCTCACACGAAGGACTTCATTTCTCGTGCAGTAGAGTCGGACACTCCGTTTTTTGTCTGGATGGCTCCAGCCCGTGCACACGTCTGGACCCACCTCAGCCCCGAATACGAAGCTATGTTGGGCAATGGGCGCGGACTTCAGGATGTTGTCATGAAGGAGTTGGACAACAACGTTGGTAACGTTCTCAGCCACCTTGAGGATCTGGGAGTCGCCGATAATACCATAGTGATGTTCACCGCAGACAATGGCCCGGAAACACTGACGTGGCCTGATGGTGGTACGACACCGTTTCATGGGGAAAAGGGTACTACCTGGGAAGGTGGCTTTAGAGTTCCTGCGATTATTCGCTGGCCGGGCAAAATTCCAGAAGGTCAAGTCTTGAATGGCATCTTCAGCGGAATGGACTGGATGCCAACATTTGTAGCTGCGGCTGGAGGTCCGACAGATCTAAGAGAAAAGCTCCTAGAGGGATATGAAGGCTATAAAGTGCATCTCGATGGCTACAATCAACTATCTTACCTGACGGGTGAGGATGAAGAGAGCAATCGCCGCGAGCTGATTTACTATCAGGGTACAGACCTCCAAGCAGTACGCTACAACGATTGGAAAGCGCACTTTGTCGTTCAAAACCACGGCTGGTCAGGCCCGAAGGAAGAATTGGTCGCCCCCTTGCTTTTCAACCTCCGCCGCGATCCCTACGAAAAAGCTGCGGAGGAAAGCGGTATGTACGTCCGCTGGATGGGTGAGAAAATGTGGGCATTCGGCCCAGCCGCCCGGTTAGTGCAGGCACATCTCGCTACTTTCGAGGAGTTCCCTCCGCGCGGGAAGCCGGTCGCCAATCAAGACCATGTTGAAGAACAAACATCAACCGAAGGCGGCATCTCTCAGTAGAGGAAGCGAGGCAACCAATACGCCTTTCCCACCGCAGCGTGGGCATCCGGCTCGGATCATCGGATGCCCAAAATAACCGACTAGGAATTTCGCAAAAAGCGAAACCTCTACGAGAAGGAGTCCTCCATGAGTGCTAGATTAGTCCTTCTGCTTGCTGCCGTCGGCCTCGTGCCAATTGCGTTGTCATACGGTCTGATGCCCGGCCGTTCGATCCCAGTTTTGCTGGGATTTCCAGTGGAAGGGACGAACCTGACGCATGTCTTCCGAGCGATTATGGGTCTTTATCTGGCAAACGCTTTGTTTTGGTTGGCAGCCGCTTCAAAACCAGAATTACAACGCCCCGCGCTGTGGGTTCTTTTTTTGTTTATGTCAGGACTGGCCGTTGGACGCATACTAAGCATCCTTATCGATGGAGTTCCGAACGGGATACTTCTCTTTTATCTTGCAGCCGAGATAGCTTTTGCAGCTCTGGCGGCGGTTTCTCTTAAAAAAGTACGGTGAAACAGGAAGTAGTAAAATGGTGAGGTTTGGCTTTGTTTTCTCGATGATTGCAACTCTATCAGTTTCGACATCCGCTTTTGCACAATCTTCATCTGCCCAGACTGCGGTGGACGAAAACTTCTTAGGGATTGAGACTGCCGTTGCCGAAGCGGGAGCTACTCCAATCGCATCGATAGATCACGCGCGCCTGGCCAAGGCCGAAGGCGTCGAAATGCCAGCATCTCGTGTACTCGTTTTCTCTGATCCAGAGGTAAACACACCTATACTGGAGGAGAACGTACGTGCAGGTCTGGACCTTCCTTTTCGCGTTCTTTCATTCGATCAGGATGGTCGACCGCAGATCGAATACACAGACTCTCAGTTTCTCAAAGTTCGGCATGGTCTAATCAATACCCAAGCGTTGAATGCATTTGAGAACAAGTTGCTCGAAGTCCTGAACGACTTGGATGCAGCACCAGCGCCGACCAAAGGATTAGTTGCAAACCATGGCATCATCGAATTGCGATCTGAGCTCAGCGTTCCAGAGGCAGTGGAACGTGTCAGGACAGCTGTGATGGGACAGGACGATACAGTCTGGTTTGGGGAGATCGATTTTGCGGCCGAAGCGTCCCAACTGGGGACGGAGCTGCCGGATGCTGTTCTCTTGCTATTCGGCGGACCAGCGCCCGGTGGTGTGGCTATGGCGGACTTTCCGGCAATTGGTTTGGATGCCTTTTGCCAAAAACTATTGGTTTACGCGAATGAAGAAGGCGGCTCCGTAGTCATTTTCAATGACATCGCTGCTTTGGCGGAGTTGCACTACGGTTCTTCAGCCGAACCTCATCACGGTTTGAACAAACGGCTGACGGAGACATTTCGCAAGGCAATTGAGTAGCCGCTGTTAGGAAAACGCAAAAAACCTTTGCCGATTGGCCATCTTTTCGTCGTCCGCTTTGGGTTGATTTCAGCGGTTCTCAACGCAACAGGCCTACCACGCTTTGGGCCGTTCGTTAAACTTTGCAAAGGCCGCTTTCTGCGCATTGCTGTAATTGGAGCTTCGCGCGGCATCAGTCAATTTGAACTCGGTAACGACCGTCGCTGACTTCCGTATATGTGGTTACAGGAAGCCTTAGGCGGGCCATGCCAACAGTGCTTACAATTCTGCGATGCGGGCAACCTATTTGGCACTCGTTTAGCTGTCCGTCATCGAATGATTTGGAACACGAGCGTTTGATTGGCTTAGGAGGATCAGGCTCGCCGCAGTTTCAATCTACGCCGCGTTCTGATG
>NZ_JBQFXU010000022.1:0-11685 GCF_056541095.1 Ruegeria sp. AK11 | reverse complement strand
CAGACGCAGAAAGGAAATCAAACACCAGACAATCCAGAAACGCCGCTTGCTGCATCATCAGAACGCGGCGTAGATTGAAACTGCGGCGAGCATGATCCTCCTAAGCCAATCAAACGCTCGTGTTCCAAATCATTCGATGACGGACATCTTCGCCCGGTTTCAACTTCAGAAACCGAGCACCAGCATTTGCTATGAGTTCAAGATGTGTTCCCTCTTTATTGAGCATCGCCAAAGCCGACATATCCACATCGCACAAACGCAATACGCTGTTGAGGATTGTATCGAACACAGGTTTTTCATCGTCGCGGGAACGGCTAATCACTTCGAGAACTTCTCGTGTCGCAGACTCGCGTTCAAGCCGGGTCTGAATTTCGTGAAATTGACGCACGTTCTCAATTGCGATCACGGCTTGCTCAGCAAACGTCTGAGCGAGCGACACCTCTGACGGATTGAAAGGACTGATCTCTCGCCGAAACAGAGTTAAACATCCTATTCCGGCGCCGTCCTTGATTAATGGAGCAAAAAGTACACTTCGGATGTTTGAAGTATCGACCATGGAACGGACAATAGGACTGCCATTTTTGTAAAGTTCGCTTGTTCCCATATCGTCGAATGCAACAAGACGACCATCAATGATTGATCGCGCCGCGTAGGACAAGTCTCTGTCCATACGCATCTGCCCACTCTCAAACAAATCGACTGCTGCTTGGAACATACCATTGTGAGCGGCCAGCGTCTGCGCGTTGTCATCTGCAGTACCCAAAACCAGCCCCGCAAACGGCGCATTGCAGAGCTTGCAAGCGTGGTCGAGGATCGCATCAAAGACAGGTTTTTCGTCTTCACGGCTCTGGCTGATGACTTCAAGAATGCTCCGTGTAGCCGCCTCTCTTTGTTGTCCGCGCGCGAGATCACTCAGCAGACTTTCTCGATCTAATCCCCCTCGCGAGCCCCGCGCGCCCATCTCAACCACCTCTTTACGCTTGTCGAATTTAACCATGTAGGACTTCGCATGCCAAACAAATGCACCAACGCTGCCAATCAACGACGGGTCCAAATGCGAATGAGCATTTGTCCAGGATCTGCCAGTTCGACCCTACCAACTAAAATGAGAGTCTCCATTCAACATCGCGCGCCAGGATGAGCGCTTCCAGCGTGGGCTTGATCCACACCGAAATTATGCAAATGGCGGGCGACGATCTGTGCCGTGCGCGTTTCGGTAAAGCCAATTTCCGGATGAGCATGCAGGTCCTGTAAAATCGCGGTCAAATCTTCGGCAGTGTCTGCAATGGTGAGAAGAACATTCAAGCCAAAATCTCTTTTATATGCGCTTCTGTTGCCGAATGAGCCTGGGCAAGGATGGCGGATTACCATTTTTGGCTGGGAGGCCAGTTCTTAGGTGGTTCTTTGCCAATCGAGTTTAAGTATTGAGTGCTCCCCATCCAGACCCTTTAGCGGAATTGTCATCGGGTCGCGAAAAAGAAACTCATTCGACCCGCCAACCATAATCCGCGTGGCGTCTGACACACAGATATCACTTGGCGCAGCAAGCGACGCGATGCGAGCGGCTTTGTTTACCACTGTTCCGAAGTGATCGGCGTCAGAGGTAATCACTTCGCCGGTATGCAAACCAATTCGAACTTGCAGTTTCGGTTCGGCAGTTTCAGCTGCGTTGGCGCGCTGAATATTCTGAGCCGCTAACAGGGCGGCCCTCGCAGACCCGAAAGTAGACATTACACCATCACCAAGCGATTTCACCAATTGCCCACCGCTATCGACGATATGGGTCTCGACCAGCTTTAGGTGCCTGCGCACAGAATCGGTCCAGAGTGTGTCCCCTATCGTTTCAGCGATCGTCGTGCTGTCGGCGATATCTGTGAACATGACAGTCGCAATACCGCTTTGACCAAGTTCGTATGGGGTGGACAGGGCGGCATCGAGAAGTTCCTCAAAACCTTTTGCCTCGTACCCGAAGCCTTCAACGTTGTTGACGGGAATTGAGTTGTGAACATGCACGATTTTCCAGGAACCCTTGTCAAGTTTCAAAATGACGGTGGAGCGCAATTGCGCGGATTGTCCCGTTTCAATCGCGTCGATGGTTGCCTTCCATTCCACCCAGCCAAGAGATCCGCATTCAAAACCACGCAGTTCATCCGGGCGCCACTGAAACCGTGGAACCTCCTGAATATACTGCGCCATGCCACGACGTAGCGCATCATCCCGCCACGCCTCATCCTCGTCAGAGCCAAAATAGGACAACGCTGGATCGTCAGAGAAAAGATGTGCGACCGTTTCGCCGTCGCCGCGACCGTACGCTTTGATCCAACGTTCCACTATGGCGGCAAGTTCTGGCGAAGGGCATATCCGGTCTGTCATCAAGTGAATGATAGCAACTACAGCGTCTTGCGCATAGCACTCTAAAAATAGAGAACCGGTGAAAACCAAATGCAGCAGCAGCGCGGAAAGCCGCGGCTAGCGCAACAGATAACCCATGGTATCAAAGCACTCAGAATTTTCGACGTCACGCAAAGATCACTTTCGAGATAACTGCATCTGGCGGCTTTTTCCGTGTTTTGTCTATTCATGCTGCGGTCTGCACGAAGTTCCCAATTCTCAACCCTTAGGCCGAATGAGATGTCCTCCATCTTCCCATGCAGACAAGCCCGCGCGAGCAACTTGTTCTCCGTTGGTCTCCTGAACGAAGTGACCTGCGTCTGGCAACATCAGAGGTGGGCGGACTACGCCCAATATTTCGTGCATGCGTTTCATCAGCCTCGGCGGGATCAGAACATCTGCTTCTCCTATCGCCATGAAGCTGTCGCCCGACCAGTCAGTTTTCCACCATGCCGCTGCACGTCGCGACACATCAACGCCCTCCATGTCGGGTTCGGTCATTACCAGCGACGGGAACTTCCGCACGCCGCCCCGATAACGCGCGTCCGGGAAAGGGGCGGCGTAAGCGGCCGCAACTTCATCACTCATGCCGGGCACGTATTTTTGAAACAATGCGGCCACGTCATAGTCCGGTTGAGTTCGGTGGAATTCCCTCCAGGCATCGAATCCTTCGCTGCTACCGCCACCCAAGCCAAGAATTGTGTTCATAACCAATAGCCGATTGAAGCGATCAGGCATGTCTGGTGGAATGGTAAGACCAAGAAGCCCACCCCAATCCTGTACAACGAGTGTAATTCCTTTGAGATCGAGCGTTTCAATCAACTCGATCAAGCTCTGTCGGTGAAATGTGAAAGTGTAGCAATTGTCTTGGATAGGTTTGTCAGACCGGCCGAAACCGAACAGGTCAGGAACGACAACTCGGGCGCCAGTCTCGAGAAAGACCGGGATCATATGCCGATACAAAAAACTCCATGAAGGCTGCCCATGAAGGCACAAGAACACCCGCTCTGCATCCTGCGGACCTTCGTCTATTCTTGCCATCCGCAGGCCTTCATACCCGGCCAACTGATCTTCGTACTGAGGATGCCAGGCGAAATCAGGCAGGTTTAGAAAACGATCGTCTGGCGTACGTACTGCGTCAATAGGTGACAATCCTGTTCCCTGCATTTCTGTTTCTGTTGGCTAAAATTGCATCTTTCAGCGTAATCTCACAAGCTGACATGGCAATTCACGAATGAATGGCAACTTCGTCCACGACCTGCTCGTTGCCTTCGAAATCTTCGCCGCGCGCAGCACAGATGGCCGGTTTGACCACTGCCATGCATCGAAGAAGTTTATGCACATGCCGAATCTTTCTCGCTGCGTGCGTGCGCAGCGAGAAAATCGAATTCACAGAATGGGCTCAATCCTGCCATTTGAGGGCGGATTGAGCAATCGCAGCATGGACTGACCCACTTGACGGAAGTCCACATAAGAAAAGCCCCGCCAAAGACGGGACCATTTGCTTAGGCCGGGGTGCTTATTTGGTGCAGCGCTTTTCGGCGTCTTCGATTGCTGCGGTGAAGCCCAGCAACGAGAAAGTGTCCTTGGTTTGTGTGCCGCGTTCGGACCGGGCAGTCAGAACAGCCTCGGTTCCGCGTTTCAGCGCGGTGACGATCTTGGCGTCATCTGCATCTGATGCGGGCCAGGCCCACTCACCTTCGGTGAACAGTTCAAACTCGGACCCGTCGACATTCAGGTTCACCGTCGATCCAGGAGCAAACGGGTAGCCGCCGGTAAAGGTCACTTGTCCTTTGACCTCGGCATTGGGGCGATAGAACACAAACAACAGGATGTCGCTGCGCCGAACGGATACGACACGCCCGCCCCGGGTGTTCACGGTTTCCTTGGGGGCCGAAACGCTCCAGCATTCGGTGGGATCATCTTCGACAAAAACGCTCCAGTCCGTTTTTGCAGCAACCCGGTTTGTGCTTGTCGCCTGTTGGGCGAGTGCAGACGTTGCGGCGATGCCTGCCACACACAGGCCCGCAATCGTACGAACGAGCATTGATCCCATTTGTCCAGCCTCCTAGCTCGACCGATACCTCAAATCCATCGGACATGGCTGCGAACCCTTCCGGCCCGTCTATTCCGTTGCGCATTCCGATGATTGCCGACATACACACACTAACGCAGGTTTCGCCACAGGCGAAAGGGCGATTGGCAGATTTTTGCGCATAAATTTCGGAGGTCCTGATGACGCAGCCCGTAGCAATGACAGAACTGTGGCGCGGCAAGTTGCTGGAAAGCCTGCATCTGGGCCACGCGGTCATCTGCGACGACACCGGCCAGATCGTGCGCAGCTGGGGCGACCCGCAAGCGGTTATCTATCCGCGCTCATCCGCCAAGATGATTCAGGCGCTTCCGCTGGTCACGTCAGGAGCCGCGGCAAAATACGGATTGAACAGCGAACATCTTGCGCTGGCCTGCGCGTCACACAACGGGGCCGCGATCCATACCGACCGCGTGACGGCGTGGCTTGATCATCTGGGGCTGAGCGAGCACGACTTGCGCTGCGGGCCACAGGAGCCAGCGGACACCGCAGCGCGGGATCGGCTGATCCTGGCGGATGACACCCCGTGCCAGATCCACAACAACTGTTCCGGCAAGCATTGTGGTTTCCTGACACTGGGTCAGCATTTGGGCGCAGGGCCGGAATATCTGGAAATCGATCACCCGGTGCAGCAGGCCTGCCTGTCTGCCATCGAAGAGACGTCAGGCGAAACCAGCCCCGGTTACGGTATTGACGGCTGTTCCGCCCCGAATTTCGCCGTGTCGCTGGCCGGGCTGGCCCGGTCGATGGCGTGGTTCGCAAGCGCCTCGGATCGGTCCGACCGTTCCAGCGAGGCGGCGGTTCAGTTGGTGGCAGCCATGGTGAAACATCCGGAACTGGTTGCCGGTGAGACCCGTGCCTGCACCGAACTGATGCGCGCCATGAACGGGCGCGTCGCCATCAAGACCGGGGCCGAGGCGGTGTTTGTGGCCATCATCCCGGAAAAACGCATGGGCGTTGCGCTGAAGATCACCGATGGCACCACACGGGCCAGCGAATGCGCCATCGCCGCTATTCTGGTGAGCCTAGGTGTGCTGGAGGCCGATCACCCGGCCACCCGCAAATTCATGAACGCCACACAATACAGCCGCCGGGGGCTGGAATGCGGCGTGATCAAACCTGCGCCGGGTTTCCCCGGCTAAGGCCCCTACATCTCGATCTCGTGCACCTCGGCCACCTCGACCGAGCCCGAGCCATTGACGACCATCGGACAGCCCTTGGCCATCTCGGTCGCGGCTTCGATGCTGTCGGCCTTGATCACGGTAAAGCCCGAGGCCGGGTTTGCGCCGCCATTGTCGACAACCCCGCTGCTGCTGACCGTATAGGACTGTCCGACCGGGTTGCCGGGGATCTCTAACGCTTCGGCCATACCCTGAAACCATGCGCCCCAAGCGGCCATGGTCGCCTCAATCTCGGCGGGGTCGGTCGGGGTGTGTCCCCCGTGATAAACAAACAAATACTGGGGCATATCGCTCCTCCCTGATGAAACCTTATTTGCACTTCGCTTCGAGTTTGCGCAGCGAAGACGTCCAGCCCTGATTGTGGTTCGCGGCTGCTTCGGCATCGGCCAGTTCGCGGTGGTCCAAAACCAAGCGTGACCCTGTGCCCGTCGCTGTGACTGTGAAGGAAACGTGGCTTTCGGCCCCGCGCTGATCCTGATCGTCATGCCAGCCCCAGGTAAACCCCACCGAGTTTGGCGGGTCGACATGCGTGACGTGGCCCGAGACCTTGTATTGCTGGCCCTCGCTGTTTTCCATGACCGAATACCACGGGCCGGTGCGCGAGAAATCCAGATTATGCTCGGGGACATGCATCCCTTCGGGCCCCCACCATTGCAACAACCGGCTGCCGTCGCTGATCCATGCAAACAGATCCTCTGGGCTGACGGGGAAGTCCCGTTCCAGTTTCAGGTCGGCCATGAATTCTCCCTTTCGATGATATCACTGAGGCGATCGAGGCTGCTTTCCCAGAATTGCCGTTTGGAGATCGTCCAGTCGGCAATCATCCGCAGCCCGTCGGACCGGATGGAGTACATCCGTTGGGTGCCCCGCACGCGCTGCTGCACCAACCCTGCCTCGCGCAACACTTTCAGATGGCGCGAAATCGCAGCACCGGACATTCCGCGCCCTTCGATCAGGTCACCGGCGGGCAGTTCGCCCTGCGCCATCAGCTGCTCGACAATCGAGAACCGGGTGGCATCGGACAAAGCGGAAAAGGTGGTCAGAAGCGTGCTCATGACCTCTATTTAACACAAATGTTAAATAATGAAAAGCCCTGTCAGGATTCGACAAAATCCGCGCGACTGTACCCTTGCAGGTAAAGCAGTGCCGTCAGGTCGCCGTGATTCACCCGCACGTCGCATTTCGCAGCCACCGACGGTTTGGCATGAAGGGCAACGCCGGTTCCGGCCCGCCCCAGCATGCCCAGATCATTGGCCCCGTCGCCCACGGCGATCACGTCATTTTCGGACAACCCAAGACGCGTGGAAATCTGCTCAAGCGCCTCGATCTTGGCTTGCCGCCCCAATATGGGACGCGCCACATCGCCCGTCAGTTTGCCATCTGCGGCCAGCAGAGTGTTGGCGCGGTTTTCATCGAACCCCAGCAGCTCTGCCACCCGCGCGGTGAAGGCGGTAAAGCCACCTGACACCAGCGCAGCATAGGCTCCGTTGGCCCGCATCGTTGCCAGCAACGCCTGTCCGCCGGGCGTCAAGGTGATCCGTTCGCGCAGGACTTTGCCAATGACGCTTTCATCCAGATCCTTCAGCAGACCAACCCGTTCGATCAGAGCACCTTCGAAATCCAGCTCTCCGTTCATGGCGCGGGCGGTGATGTCCTTGACCCTTTCGCCGACGCCAGCCTCATCCGCCAGTTCGTCAATGCATTCCTGCTGGATCATGGTGCTGTCCATATCGGCCAACAGCATCTTTTTGCGCCGCCCAGCCGCAGGCTGTACAATCAGGTCCACGCCCATGCCCTGCAAGTCTGCCCAAACGTCCCAGCGATTGGCGGGCATGTCGCGCAGGTCAAACTCGACCGCCTCGTCCGGGCTGAGCCACAGGACATCCCCACCGCCCCACGCGTTGCGCAACGATTCCGGCAAGGCGCGGTCCAGTGAGGGTGCAGCCGGGTTGGTCAGCAAAGTGGCGACGTACATATTCCAATCTCCAGTGTCATACCCATGCGGAACGGTCAGGGCGTCAATGGTGTTCGACCTTGTTCGGTCAGTTCCCAGCAATTCTGTCCCTCGAATACGGCGACGCCCGTCGGGCGTCCGTACCCGGCCCCCGTGTCCAGATTGATCCGGTTGCCATAATGCGTCGCCTGATCCACAGGCGTGTGTCCATGAACGATCAGTTTGGGATGCGGGCCTTGGTAGTCGTGGAAGTCCTGTCTGATCCAGATCAGATCACTTGCCTGCTGTTCATTCAGCGGCACACCCGGACGGATACCCGCATGAACAAAGGCAATCTCGGGCGTCTGATGCATCGCCACCAGATCGCGCAGAAAGGTCAGGTGCGATTTCGGCACGGCTGCCTGTGCCATCCGGTGCAGGTTTTCAAGGCGAATCTGACCTTCGAATTCCACCCCATAGCTGCGCAGGGTGTCGATCCCGCCCAACCTGTCATGCAGCCAGTGGTATCCCACCAACAAATGCGGATCGTGGCGCGGCGTGTCCTCCATGAACCAGGCAAACATGCGATCGTGATTGCCCAGCAGAGTGATCCAGTTCCGACCCGCATCACGCCCGGCAATCAGGCGTTCGATCAGCCCGCGACTGTCAGGGCCGCGGTCAACGTAGTCACCCAGAAACACGATCTGAGCATCGGGGCCGCCGTCGCTTTGGATCAGGGACAGCGCGCGCTCCAGCTCAGCCACCTGCCCGTGCAGATCACCAATAACATAGATTGGCTGCGTCATAGACGGCCTCCGGCGGTAAAGTTCAGCTTGCTTGTGCCTCAGATCATGGTTTGAGAGAACAAAGGACCCGGATATTCGCATAACCGGGTCCTGAACTGTTCCTCAAACTCAACAGCCCCAATCAGGCGACGTCGAATTCCAGTGGCTTGATCTGTGTGAACAGGCCTGTTTCGGCAAGCTTCGCCCGCGCTTCGGCCGGGACCGGTTCGTCGACATAGAGCAATGCAATCGCTTCGCCTCCGGCCTCTGCGCGGCCGAGGGTAAAGTTGGCGATGTTCACGTTGTTTTCACCCATGGTCTGACCCAGCGTGCCTATGATGCCGGGCACGTCTTCGTTGGTGGTGTACAGCATATGAGCGCCGACCTCGGCATCGATATTGATGCCCTTGATCTGGATAAAGCGCGGCTTGCCATCGCTGAACACCGTGCCAGCGATCGACCGTTCACGCTTGTCCGTTACGACCGTGACTTTGATATAGCCATCAAAAACACCCGACTTATCCTGATTGGTGGTCGAGATTTTGATCCCGCGCTCTTTCGCGACCACAGGGGCCGAGACCATGTTCACCTCGGGGTTGAACTTTTTCATGATCCCCGCGACCACCGAACAGTTCAGCGCGGCCAGGTTCATTTCAGCGGCCACACCGTCATAGAGGATGTTGATCGCCTTGACCGGCTCGTCCGTCATCTGGCCGATGAAGCTGCCCAGATGACCTGCCAGCTTGATCCACGGCCCCATCAGCTTGGCTTCTTCCGCGGTCACGCTGGGCATGTTCAGCGCGTTCTCGACCGCGCCTGTCAGCAGGTAGTTCGAAATCTGTTCAGCCACCTGCAAGGCCACGTTCTCCTGCGCCTCGGTCGTCGCCGCGCCCAGATGGGGCGTGCAGACCACGTTGGGCAGGTTGAACAACGCGTTGTCCTTGGCGGGTTCTTCGCTGAACACGTCAAAGGCCGCTCCGGCAACATGGCCGGAATGCAGCATCTCGGCCAGAGCCACTTCATCGACCAGACCGCCACGGGCACAGTTGATGATCCGTACACCCTTTTTGGTTTTGGCCAGATTTTCGCGGCTCAGGATGTTGCGGGTTTGATCCGTCAGCGGCACATGCAGGGTGATGAAATCGGCGCGTGCCAGCAGTTCGTCCAGTTCGACCTTTTCGACGCCCATCTTGGAGGCTTTCTCTTCGCCCAGATAAGGATCATAAGCGATGACTTTCATCTTCAGGCCAAGCGCGCGCTCGCACACGATGCCACCGATGTTCCCCGCACCGATCACGCCCAGTGTCTTGTTCGTCAGCTCGATCCCCATGAACTTGGACTTTTCCCACTTGCCCGCATGGGTCGAGGTGCTGGCCTCGGGGATCTGCCGCGCCACGGCGAACATCATCGCGATGGCGTGCTCGGCGGTTGTGATCATGTTGCCGAAGGGCGTGTTCATCACGATCACACCTTTTTTCGAGGCCGCCTCTTTGTCGACATTGTCAGTGCCGATCCCGGCGCGGCCGATGACCTTCAGCCTGTCGGCTTTTTCCAGCAGGGTCGGTGTGACCTTGGTGGCCGAACGGATGGCAAGACCATCATATTGACCGATCACCTCGGCCAGCTTGTCTTTGTCTTTGCCCAGCTCGGGCATGAAATCCACGTCGATGCCACGGTCGCGGAAAATCTGCACTGCGGTTTCGCTGAGCTTGTCGGATACCAGTACTTTGGGAGCCATTTTGGTTGGTCCTTTGAATTCTTCAGGGGGTGGCGGGCGGACGCCCGCCCTATATCGGTGATGGGGTAGGCCGGGCTTCAGCCCGGCACATGAAATTCAGGCAGCCTGCGCCTGCGCTTTGATCTCGGTCGCAAAGGCCCAGGCCAGCCAGGGCAGCATCGCCTCGATATCCGAGGTTTCAACCGTACCGCCGCACCAGATGCGCAGACCTGCTGGTGCATCGCGATAAGCGCCGATATCCAGCGCGATATTCTCGGTCTCAAGCCGCTTGGCGACTGCCTTGGCAAAGGCTGCACCGTCCTGAATACGCGCGTCGGTGAACTTCAGGCAGACCGAAGTGTTCGACCGTGTCGCCTCATCCTCTGCCAGGTTTGCGATCCAGCCGTTCTGGTCGCAGAACGCGTGTACCGCACCCGCATTGGCATCCGCCCGCGCGATCAACCCCTGTAATCCGCCCACCGAGCGGGCCCAGTCCAGTGCAAAGAGATAATCTTCGACCGCCAGCATTGATGGTGTGTTGATCGTTGCCCCGGTAAAGATGCCCTCGATCAGCTTGCCACCCTTGGTCAGGCGGAAAATCTTGGGCAGCGGCCATGCGGGGGTATAGCTTTCCAGCCGTTCAACAGCACGCGGGCTGAGGATCAGCATCCCGTGGGCTGCTTCGCCGCCCAGCACTTTCTGCCAACTGAAGGTCGTTACATCCAGCTTGTCCCAGGGCAGATCCATCGCAAAGGCCGCCGAGGTTGCATCGCAGATCGTCAGGCCCTGGCGATCATCCGCAATCCAGTCGCCATTGGGCACCCGAACACCCGAGGTGGTGCCGTTCCACGTAAAGACCACGTCATTTGCGAAATCAACCGAAGCCAGATCAACGATCTGCCCGTAATCCGCGGTTTTCACCTCGGCGTCGATTTTCAACTGCTTGACCACATCGGTCACCCAGCCGGACCCAAAGCTTTCCCAGGCCAGCATCTCGACCTTGCGCGCACCCAGCAAAGACCACAGCGCCATTTCAACCGCGCCAGTGTCCGAGGCGGGAACGATGCCAACGCGGTAATCCGCCGGAATGCCCAGAATCTCGCGCGTGCCTTCGATGGCCGCCTTCAGCTTGTCCTTGCCGACAGCGGCGCGGTGCGACCGGCCCAATGCGGCATCGGCCAGTTTTGTCAGGTCAAATGTGGGGGGTTTGGCACAGGGGCCCGAAGAAAAGCGCGGATTGGCCGGCCGCGTCGCCGGTTGTTCGATCGTCATGTGTATTACCCTTCCAGATACACGCCCCTCGTTGGGGAGGGGTGTCCCACGGACAGACCTAGGGGGCCTTCGCATCTGCAGCAAGCGGAAAAGACGCTTTACCGGGTAAAAACGACATCTGAAACGGGCACAAATCAGAACACGCGTTTCCGATTGGCGAAAAACCCCGCCGATGTTTCGGCGGGGTTTGTCTGTGTTACTCAGCGGCGTCTTCGTATGCGTCCATTGGTGGGCATGTGCAGACGAGGTTTCGGTCGCCGTATGCGTTGTCGACGCGGTTGACGGGGGACCAGTATTTGTCGACGCCCATGGAT
>NZ_JBQFXU010000021.1:0-12421 GCF_056541095.1 Ruegeria sp. AK11 | reverse complement strand
CATCTCCACTCTCTGATGGTTACGATGAGCCTGAAATCCTCCGCTACGCAATCAACCTAGTCTGTTCCATGGGTGCTGATGGCGGACAGTTCCGAAGGTACAACGCAGGTCTGGTTTGGGCCGTCCTTGCCGAGGCGGAAAGGATCTGTCGGTTGGATGCTGCGCTGCCTCCGAGGTCTGCACTGGAGCCCACTTCTACCGATGCTGCGCGTTGCTCGAACGTCAGCTTTGCGTTGAGCATTCTAGGTGCGTTGTCAGGCTCATAGATTAAATCCAGAAACTGGTTCTAATGGTTCTGACCCACTGGAGTCCCAGTACTAGCTGCCATTTCGAAAGCGTTGCAGTGTCTGCGGATAATTCGATGGAAAACTCCAGACAGCTTCGCCCGGAGCACGCACAAGCCCGCGCGCTTGAGGATCTCGGTCTGTAAGCAGAGAAATGAACAGGTCACTGCTGGCCCAGGGCGAAGACCGAAAGTACCAATGCCCGTTTCCTGTATCGGCTGCTTCGGCCTCGGTCACATCGATGATATGTAGGGTTTTCATCTCAGACAGTCGGCGCTGGAACAGAGACCCATTTATTGCTTCATCGGAAACCTGACCCAGACGGTCGCGGCCGAAGACCAACCGTGACATCGCCAGCGCTGAATCGGTCTGCGATTGATAGAGTGTCACACCTATAACGGCATCCAGAAGGCCGTCTTCAATTGATTGCAAGAAATAGCTTCGATCAAGATCGCTGCTGATCAGGATCAACTGCCCCAGCCGCGGCTTTGGCCCAGGCCGCAAAGCAATCTGATAGGCGGCTTCAAATGCGAGCCTTGAGCCTGCGCTGTATCCTATAAGGTGAATGCGCCGGGCGTTGGTGTTTGCCGACAAGTATTCGACAAGAGAACGCAAATTGCGGCGCGTCGCCAATGCAGATTCCTGATCCCGAAAATACGCCAAGCGATTGGGTGTAGCGGGCCAATTGTAGCTGATGAAGGCGCCCTGATAGCCCAGAAAGTGTTGCAACTCTTTGGAGACAAGGGTCGAGTAATCAAAATCGACATTGTAGCCATGGACATAGATGAAAATGTCTTTGTTGCGAGAGGCTGCAAGGTGATCGTCAATCCATTGGGCAAACCGAAGTCCGGCTGCCTTCATCTCCTTTTGCGAAGGTGGATCGTTCATGTAGCGCGTGACACTGAACGGCATGACACCAATCTCTTGTACGTCAGACAAGCTGAGCGTGTAGTCCTTAGCGCGGTCGCGCGTCATGGTAACGTGGCGAAGCTTTTTCAACGTCGCCAATGGGGGGTTGCTTTGCACTTCGGAAATGCCGGTACGCAGAATGTGACCGCGCTCATTGTTGTAATAGGCTTGTGGGTCGCCGGGAACCGCGGGCAGCCGATCTGTAGCGTAGAATAGCTGCGAACGCTGCACGAAATTGTCTTCCGTGATGTCCTTGTAAGGGTCAAAAGCAGCCTCGGCATAGACCGTTGGGGAGGGCATCAGTTCAATTTCGTCATAGATGTTTGGCCCGCAGGCAGCGAGGACACAGAACGAACACACGGTTGCCGCAGGCAAAGCTCTGGCAATCAGTCGCCTCGTCGTTCCTTTTCTGAATTGCCTTTGTCCGACTGTTCGCATCCGGCTGCAATTGTCGGTCCCAAGCATGTCGGCACCGCTGCTCGCGCCTTGGCGCAACTTCGATACTACAGACCTGTTTGTGTTCGGCATGGCCGCCTTTCGCATAATGCCCTTACTCAGAAGCTGTAGGTCACACCCAACACGGGTCCGAATTGTGAGAGCTTGAACCTGCTGTCAACTTCACCTTTGTCGACCATGATGTAGCGATAACCTGCGCGCAAATTCCACTTTGGAGCGATCGCATAACCTACCGTTGCCAAAAACTGTGCGGTTTCGCGATCTGAGCGAAATCCACCATAGTCGGCCAAGGCAACGGCCGACCATCGGTCATTGATCTGATACCGGATACGGGCCGCAATCAGAGGGTCTATCCAATCGTCGCTGGCACTGGAACTTGGTGCCGGGGTGGGGCCGCCGACCAGAGTGATCGTGCTGCTCGTCTCAAACCAGCGAAACCCGCCACCGAGATCGACGGCCAGGTTTTTGTCTTGATAGGCCGTGTAAGCGGCATATCCACTTAAAAACTGCGTCTTCAGACTGGTTTCAGCGCCACTGAACACCGGGCCGGGAGTGTCATTGTCAAAGGACAGGTCTGTGCGCATGTAGTCCGCGATCAGCGACCACCGACCACTTCGCGCTTCAAGTGTACCCATGAATGCCAGATCAAGGTTTTCAACCGCTTCACTGAAGCTGAGTTCCGACTCCAGCGATCCAATGGTTGTCTTGGTGTCCGCCGCGTAGATGTAGAAGCTGCCGGAAAAACTCCAGTCGGAGTCCTGTGCCACTGCTGTTGATCCGCCGGGCAGCATCGTCGCCGCAACCAGAAAACTGCTTGCGATACACCGTATTTTTAAGCACGCCATGGCCCGCTCCCCCCTTTGCCTATCCCGAGTTCGAGGCGCGGCAAAAGATGGGCCGCGCCGTTGTCCTGTTACGTTTCACAATCGCATTCGACCGGGTCGAGTATCGGAACAGATGCCTTAACGCTATTCATTTCACGGGCGCGAAACTCTGACGGTGTTTGACCCGTCCATTTCTTGAAGGCCCGTGTCATGGCCGTCGCGTCAGAGTATCCCAAATGATCAGCGATATCGCCCACCGACAATTCAGACTTGGAAAGCAGATGTTTCGCCTGGTCACATTTGGCTTCGATGACGATGCGCGACAGTGATGTCCCATAGACAGCAAGCCGTCGGTTGAGAACCGCGCCTCGAAAACCGCATGCCTTGGCGAGCGCCGTAGCCGACAAGTCCGTGCGCCTGACCCTTGAGTTGGCAACGCTTTGGATCGAACTCAACAAGTCTGTAGGTACAGGGTTTTTTTCGTCCTGAGTGGTCAACACGTACTCGGTCGCGGTTCGGTTAACCAGTTCAAACAAAAGCCAGGCACTTGGGAAGCGGATGGAATACCCGTCTGAGCCCGCACCTACCGCCCGGATACCGTAGAAGTAAGACGGGAGCAGATCAGGACGGTTCACACGCACAAGAACCTTATTTGCTTCCCAACGCTGACCTGCGGTTTCATGCAGCAACGTAGCCCATCGGCTGATCTGAAACGCATCCATATAGGCGGGCGAACAGCATGGCGTGAACCTGCGTTTGGCGGACAGCACGGCGAACTCTCCAGAGACATCGAGTGTCATGGTGACCGCGTTTGTGTTGTTTCCCGCATGAACGCAAAACCTGGCAATGAAATCGGCCAGCGACTTTGCTACGCGAAAGGCCTGTCCGAATGGGGATGCAACGGTCGGATCTGAAGTTTGACCAACAAGTGCTGGAAAGTCTGGGGATGTCTTTTGTGCGACGGCTTCAAACACGGCATAGACAGTGTCGTGCGGAATGAAACAACTCGGAGCGTTCAATTCCGAGAAGGATAGATCGAATTCCGCTAGGAGACTTTCTACAGATTGACCGGATTCTTGAAACGCAAGCAAAAGCGGCACGATAACCCGCCCGCGTGTAAGCGGCGGTGTTCTGTGTTGAGCATGTGCGTCATGCCCTGTCATCATAGCTCCTTAAGACCCCGCAATTGAAAGGTCGGGCACGTCAAGCATAGACCAGCGCGGCTCTGTGTCCCTGACCTGCGTCAAAGCGGAAGTCACTTTTTGAGGTAAAAAAGTCAGGTGCCCGCTGGTAGGGGCTCAATCGAATTGAACCACGCTACCCGCAGAAAGTGCGCTCTAAGAGATTGACATCACCACACGAATAATAGGACCGCCGTCGGGTCAATATGCAAAGAGAGTTTCTAGTTGTTGGCCGAAACGCTATCGCTACCTGTCATTTTTAACCAGTTTTCGGAAGCGGTCGCTCCAATCTGTCAGGGCATACATTCGAACTTTGTGGTTTGTTGGAGAGAGATGGCCAAGGCTCCAATTGTAGCATTTTAAAAAACAACAAAATGAGAGGCGTGAGAATGCGCTTTTGATCAGGTGCCGGGACCATCAAGCAATGCATTTCTGTAATTGGCTAGTGGAGCGGGCAAACTATGAATCTCACGCACAAACGCTGGAAACTTGCTGCTTTAGCTGTCTTGATTGGAAGCACAGCGACCGCTCAGAGCTTTGATACCACGGTCGATGCACTTGCTGAGACATACGAAGTGCCCATTACCATAAACAACTTTGTTCGGGCTGCTACAGACAATGAACTGAAGACGTACAATGGCCTGGCCGGAGGCGTAAATCAGTTCTTTCACTTCAAAGAACCCACCCCCATCGACAATCAGCCCACCATTCGGATGAATCGCGACACACTCTACAGCGTTGCGGTTATTGATATCAGCCAAGGCGTAACCTTGACTCTGCCCGATGTGGGCGACCGATACATGACGACGATGGTGGTCAATCAGGATCATTTCATCAATGAAGTGTTCGACGGTGGCGGTGTGTTCCAGCTTGACATGGGTACATTCCATACCCCCTACGTACTTGTTTTCATGAGAATACTGGTGGATGCCGAGAGCCCCAAGGATGTTGCGGCGGTCAATGCAATTCAGGACGGGTTCACCATTGATGCTGCCTCCGCAACGCCCTTCGAAATGCCCAATTACGACGCGGAGAGCTTTGAGGCGCTGCGCCAAGCCGCAATTGAGCTGGGCAGGTTCGCCACAGACAGCGTCCGGACTTTTGGTAAGGCAGATCATGTAGACCCATTACGCCATTTCCTTGGCACAGCAGTCGGCTTTGGTGGGCTGCCAGAAGACGAGGCCTTTTATCTTAATATCGAGCCCGGCCTGCCGCTTGGGGAATACAAAATCCAGGTCCCGGCGGATGTGCCAGTGAACGCATTCTGGTCCGTGAGCCTTTATAATGCAGACGGGTTTTTTGAACTCAATTCCCTCGACACGTATGTGGTCAACTCGGTCTCAGGCACCAAGAATGACGATGGCAGTGTGACCGTGCACTTCGGCGGTTGCAACGACGGACGTGTGAACTGTCTCCCGATCATGGATGGCTGGAACTATGCCGTGCGCCTTTATCAGCCGGGCCCAGAGGTCATCGACGGAAGCTGGGTCTTCCCCTCCGTAGAACCCGCAAACTGAACAACAGGATGCTTACGATGAAAAAGCTTCTTCTGACAGTCGCGCTTACACTCCCGACAGGCGTTTGGGCCGAAGACATGGTCGATGTGACCGTCGACACCCTTGTGCGCGCCGAGACAGATCACATGTTTCGGACCAACATGGCCAATCTCGGCCTCGCTGTTGGCGAATTGGGGCATATGCGCGAAGCCACCACACCGGATAACCAGCCCGTCATCCGCATGAACCAGGACACGCTCTACTCCGGCGTTCTGCTGGATTTGAGCGAACCCGTCGAAGTGACACTGCCTAAAGCGGATGGCCGCTATATCTCGATGCATGTCATCAATCAGGACCACTTCATGTATGCCGAGGCAGAGCCCGGCACGTATCAAATCACACAGGAAGACCTTGGTACGCGCTTTGGTTTCATCGCGTTTCGCACATTCGTCGATGTGACTGACCCGGATGATATTGCCGCCGCGCAAGCGGCACAGGATGGAATTGTCGTCAGCGGCGGTGGAACGGGCCCGTTTGACGCGCCCAACTGGAACACCGAACAACTTGCCACTGCGCGTCAGGCGATAAACGATTTATCCTTGCTGGGCACCGATTCAGCCCGCGCCTTTGGCAGAACAAAGGACGAGATTGATCCGGTTCAGTTTCTGGTCGGTGCGTTCTCGGGTTGGGGCGGTCTTCCGCCTGAGGCCGCGATCTATCTGTTGGACGCGGTCGATCAGAATGACGGCGAAACACCGCATGCGGTAACCGTCAAGGATGTGCCGGTTCGGGCGTTCTGGTCGGTGACTGTCTATAACGGTGACGGCTTTCTGGAAGCCAATGATCTGGGCGTAAACAGCTACAACGGTTACACAGCCGAAGCAGCAGAAGACGGCTCGGTCACGTTGCATTTCGGTGGGTGCGACGATGGCCGCGTGAACTGTCTGCCGATCACTTCGGGCTGGAACTATGCGATCCGCCTTTATGAGCCGGAGGATGCAATCCTGAACGGCAATTGGACCTTCCCGAAGTTGGAGCCGATCAACTAGGCCACTCGCCCAACCTGCATTTCAAAAGGAGTACACGGCTATGCGTCGATCCCATACTCTTATGGGGCTGCTTTTTGCAGCCAGTGCCGGAACCACAACCGTTGCAGACGAGGCATCCGATCTGGCCCAGGAACTGGCCAACCCGCTTGCGGCAATCGTCTCGGTTCCGTTTCAATTGAACCAAGATGAAAATCTGGGCGTCTCTGATCAGGGCTCGCGCACCACGCTGAACTTTCAACCAGTCGTGCCCTTTCAACTGAACGATGACCTTAACCTGATCACCCGAACTATCATTCCTTACATCTGGCAGGAAGACGTTGTGCCGGGCACACGCCAGGAGGGGTTCGGAGATATCCTTTTCTCTGCGTGGTTCTCGCCAATCGGAACCGGGGACATAACGTGGGGCGTGGGTCCCGTTGTGCGCTTTCCAACCTTTAGCGACGTATCGAGTGATACATGGGCTGCTGGGATCACCGGCATTGCACTGCGACAGACCGGTCCGTGGACCTATGGTGCGCTGGCCAATCATCTGTGGGATCTAGAAAGCAACCCCGACACCCCCACGAATGTGAGTTTTGTCCAGCCCTTTCTTGCTTATTCCACCGAAGGCGCGTGGACCTATTCGCTGCAAAGCGAAAGCGCCTATGACTGGGAAACTGATGCCTGGGCTGTGCCTATAAACGCTTCGGTCTCCAAGCTGGTCCAATGGGGGGCGCTGCCGGTCAATCTGCAAGCGGGGGCGGGCTATTGGCTCGAAGCGCCCGAAGTGGGTGCCGAAGGCGTTCGCTTGCGTTTGCAGGCTCAGGTCGTCTTGCCCAGAGGGCGCTGACGTTTGGCTGAAGAACTTTTTATGAAACGTCGAAAATAGGGAGGTCTTGATGGCCGATCAGATGCAACGCAATGCGCAAGCGCATGTCGAGCTTGACCCTGACCATTAGGATCTGATTGTCAGAAGCTGCAATCGGCTCATTCGACACGCCGTTCGGGTGATGTCTTTGTTCATGGTCGTTGTGATCGGATTTGCCGTCATCGACGCCGGTTACTCGTTCTACATCAAGCTTGTAAGTCCACCGGCCCTGATTCTTGACGTCAGTGTTCTGTTGGAGGTTTTTGCGGCCGCGCTTGTTGTGCTGATCGCTATCGAGATTTACACGAATGTCACGCTCTACCTGACGGCCGATGTCATACATGTGAAGCTGGTAGTTGCAACTGCCCTGATGGCCGTTGCCAGAAAGGTCATTACACTCGATACGACGGACCTGGAGCCGCTTTATTTCGTTGGGTATTCTGGACTCGGTCTGGCGTTTGGTGTCACGTATTGGTTGCTGTGGCGTGGCAAGTAGATATTTCA
Organism: Ruegeria sp. AK11; assembly: GCF_056541095.1. Lineage (NCBI taxonomy): Bacteria > Pseudomonadati > Pseudomonadota > Alphaproteobacteria > Rhodobacterales > Roseobacteraceae > Ruegeria > Ruegeria sp. AK11. The sequence continues at coordinate 4,871 of NZ_JBQFXU010000021.1, read as the reverse complement.
AAGGACGCCTGTATCGACGCTGGCATAAGCGAGATCGCCGACATTAGTGTTTTTTTGAAGCCGCAATCGCCTCCTTATTCAGCCAAAGAAGAAACGCTCGAAAATCTTAAAGAAATCCGGAAGCAGACCTTGGCACCTGCCCGGTGAAAGTTCCCTTTGTCCGCGGACTGTGAGTTCCGATACTTGGAGATTTTGCACTTGCAGCGAATGGCGGCTCTGACGAACCGCACCGCAGCATTCGCATCAAATGGCCAACGGCAGGAACGGGCCGAAACAGGGACACGATCACTTTTCTGTGCGCTTCGAAGTAAGAGTTGAAGCGTTTCGTTTTTGTCGTTTTTCCAAACGTTTCCAGTCTGGAAAACTCCTTTTTGTTGTAGAACTCCGTCCTTCATCGCAGGGTTGCTTGTAGTGGCAAAAACACCTTTTCCCTCTGCAGGTTCCAACACGATGTCGACAAGTTTTCGCCCTATGCCGCGCTTCCCATGATCAGGTGAGACAGAAACATAACCCAACTCATACGGATAGTCTTCGTGCGATAGCGAGTGCCCTGCCTTGACGCCGCTTTCAAGACCGGAACGATATTGGTCCGAAGGTATCTTTGAAGCTGCCACACCAATCGCCTGTGCATCAGACTCAGCAAAAAACCAGCTTTGCGCCAGGACGCTGTACTCCCTGACGAACGAAGTGTTCATCAAAAGCAGCACCTGACCGAACCAGTTCAACGAAGATACGGGTTCCTCGTTCTCGGCATGAAAAACACTATCCTTCATCAGTGAAAAAGTGTCCATCAAGCCGGGGGAACTCCAACTCCAAGGCACCGAGGAGAGTAGGCTGACTTACAGCGAAGTAAGTTTGTATTTCTGAATGCCGGTGGCAATTGTTGCTCGAATCCGGATACCGAATTTCTAGTTTGGACCACCCCACGTCTGGGATGGCAGTACGCCAAAAAACAGTCTGTAGTCCCTCGCGAACTGACCCATGTGCCAAAATCCGCACCGGTTGGCAGCGTCAGCTATTTTACCATCGAAAGTCCCTGCAAGAAGGTCCTCTCGAACGCGGTTCAGCCGAAGTCGCATATAGTATGACTTGGGGCCTTGTCCGAACTGCTCCTTGAACGCGCGATCCAGGGTTCGCCAGGACGCCCCGCTTTCTTTGCAAATCTCTTCTATCGAAATTGGTTCTTCAAGATTGGCGAGCATACGGTCGATTGCTCGGTGGAGGGCACGTCGTCTGGTATGCGCCTGACTTCTGTCAAAATGTGCTTCGTTGTCAGTCAGGATGCTCAGGGCCTCAAGCATCAGAGTTTCCTCTGCCTCTTGAGACCATAGCGCATCAGAGTTGCTAAGCAGTTGGGATACGTGGCGCTCCAATTGCGCCAGGCAGACCAACCCTGCTTTGGAACTCAATTTGCGGGCATCCGGTCTGTGGCCATTCAGATGAAACCCACAGGCGTCAGCCAGCTTCTCCAGTCGTTGGGTTTCAAAGGATATGACGTTACCTGTAAATCCGGCCGTCGAAACTCCGTCAAATCCATCGCTGTCTCCAAAAGACAGAAATGCACCATCGGTTACGTCCTTTGCTTGCCATTTGTCGACTGCGCCCTTTGATGGGATGCCAAAGGTCATCCATCCCTTCGGTGAAACACCGCGCTGGTGAACGCGTTGGTTCATCGCGATGTTCAGAGCGGACACCGCGTGTCCTGAGCGCACTGTTATTCTCGTAGACAAACGCCCCGCATCGAGCTGCCGAAAGTCGATCTCCCAGGGTGTAAAGTCACCAATCATGTTGGGATGGTCAAAATTCAGCGCGATTGCGGGTGCCACTCCGTCCGATCCGGGAGGAGGAGCATTCTGCAAATTTGGCGAATTTTTGATGTGGTCCATTCCCAGAGCCTGACAGTTTACCGGTAATCTAGCTAATTCGATAGGCGGGGTGTCAAGTGACTGGGGGGTCCTCAAACGATACAACTATGGGTCGCCCGCGGCTTCCTGAAGCCGATGCGCGGTCAGAACGGGTTGTGACGTTTCTTACGCCACCTGAGCACGAACGCCTTTTGGCATTGGCGCAGAGATCAAAACAATCGCTCTCGGCCACGTGCCACGAACTGATTGTTCAGGCCATGGAATCTGCGAGTACTCAAGGAGGATCAAAGAGTGACTAGTGTTACAAAGAAGACTGGTGTCGCGGCCTGTATGTTTGCAGTGTTGTGCGCCATGCCAGCGGTCGCACAACAAGACGCGATTGTGTACGACGGTGAGTTTGAATTTTTGCGCGCTCAGTTCGGAGAGCAATGGGATGCGCAGGATGTTGAGATTGAAGCGAGGTTGGCAGAAATCCGGGGCGCCAACGGCGGTAAGCCACCGAATTTTCTATACATCCTTATCGATGACATCAGCTTCGGCCAGATGGGCGAGCGAAAGATGAACTACGTGATGGGCATTGAAACCCCGAACATCAATGACTTTGCCAGCGAGGGCATGTCGTTGATGCGGATGTACACTGAGCCCTCATGCACGCCGACGCGAACGGCTATGCTGACCGGACGCCATCCGATCCGGGCCGGGGTAGAGGAAGTAAAGGTTGCTTTGGTGGGTGAAGGTCTGCCGGCGAGTGAAGTGACGTTGCCTGAGATCCTGAAACAGGCGGGGTACAATACCTCCCATGTTGGCAAATGGCATCAGGGCGACATAGAGGAAGCGTATCCACACAATCAGGGCTTCGATTGGGCGGCTTTCCCGCTGCATCAACAGGTTCAGCTGAGCCTGATGACCCGCGAAGCCATGCAGGCCAACAATATGCTAGGATACCATGCATCAGGCCAGAATAATGAGTTCCTGCTGGATGAGCGGTTCAAGCCCTATGGTTTGGTGACCGGTGTCGAAGGTGAGGCAGGTGGGCCCGCCCGCGAGGTCGAAATGGTTGCGGGCGAAGAATGGACGCAGGCCAAGTATGAAGAGATGAATGAACGCTATCAAGCGCAGGCGATTGAACAGCTAGAACGCGTCGCGGCTATGGATGAGCCCTTCTTTCTTCAGTATTGGCCGCTCTACCCGCTGAACTTTGTCTATCCCGATCAGGCGCTTTCGCGAAACGGCGGGTTCCATGCGGACAAGTTGCAGCTTTTGGACAGGTGGATCGGAGACTTGCTGGCAAAGTTGGAAGAAACCGGTGAGGCAGACAATACCATCGTCATGATCATGGCGGATAACGGGTTGATGCACCAATACGAGGGGACGTCGGGGCTGAACCAACTGATCTATCGCGGCGGCAAAACCCAACACCTCGAAGGTGGCGTACGTACGGATGCCTTCATCCGCTGGCCCGGAGTGATCGAAGCAGACAGCGCCGCTGGTGACATCTTTCACGTCTCGGACATCTACACCACGATGGCACGCATCGCTGGCGCAACGGATTTCATTCCGCGTGATCGGGTGATCGACGGGATCGATCAGACCGCCCTGCTGCTTGAAGGTGAGGGCAACGGCCGCCGCGACTACGTGTATGTCTATGAGGGACCGGTTCTGCGTTCAGTCGTCAAGCAAGAGTTCAAAATGCACCTGCCTGCGCCAGGTCAGCCCGGAGCGGCAGCACCCGTCTTCAACATCTACCGCGACCCGCGGGAAGAGAACGCTCTGATCGGAAACGCGCTGTGGTCCGGTGCCTCCTTCCAGGACATGGTCAAGCGCCATCAGAAGATGATCGCCAAGTATCCGAACTCTGAGATCGGCAAGGACGTTCCGTATGGCGGCATAGAAAACCTGCGTCCCGAAAGCGAAGAAGCGCGGCAGGTCTTCATGAGCTGGCAAGAATAAAAGCCCAATGGCGCGCAGAGCCTGTCTGCGCGCCCACCTCGAAGTTGAAGAAAGTGCGTCGCACTGAATAGCCAGCCCATCAACAGGTCAATGTCATGTTTAAAAAAACCACGTCAGCTCAAAGGCAACTCCTGGCCACTCTAAGCGTTGCTTTGTCTTTGGGCTGGGCAACGAATGGAAATGCGCAAGATGCGAGTTGGGATTTCACCGGCTATCTGTATCTCTGGGGCCCGGCGCTGAGCGGAGAAACAACAACCGGTGGCAGCATCGACATCAGCTTCAGCGACATTCTCGACAATCTCGATTTTGCATTGATGGGCGCGGTTGAGGCGCGGCGTGGCAGGTTCTCGATTTTTGCGGACGCCTTGTACCTGGATCTGAGTGATGACCAGGACGCCGCCGTGGGCCCAGGCATTCCAGCCAGCGCGGATGCCGACGTGCGCGGTACGGTATTTTCCGGCTCCGTGGGCTATGATCTTGTCGACAACGCCGACACGCGGGTCGCTGTTCTGGGCGGGTTTCGGGGCATGGATCTCGACACCAGTGCCAGTATCTCCATTGGCTTAGGATCACAGCGAATCTCAGGCGGGATCAACAACTGGGACGCAATAGTCGGCGTCCGTGGGACGACCCGGATCGCAGATCGGTGGGGTCTTTCTTACTACGCGGACATCGGGGCAGGCGAAAGTGATCTGACTGCGCAACTCAGTGCCGCCGTCAATTACCGGATCAACAATTGGGACTTGGTGTTTGGTTACCGGTATCTGACCTGGGATCTCGGTAACTCCCAGGTGCTGTCTGATCTGACTTTTCAGGGACCGTTCATTGGCGCAAGGTTCGGGTTTTGAGCCGACAAATGTCAGACCCCCTCGGCCGGCTCGGAGCAAAGAACATCAAGACGTAAGTCCGACAAAGCAATGGAGAGAGATATGAACCTGATTAGATCAATTGGCGCGACCCTCCTTCTTGTCCGTCATCGAATGATTTGGAACACGAGCGTTTGATTGGCTTAGGAGGATCAGGCTCGCCGCAGTTTCAATCTACGCCGCGTTCTGA
>NZ_JBQFXU010000020.1:0-14551 GCF_056541095.1 Ruegeria sp. AK11 | reverse complement strand
TCTCATCTCCACTCTCTGATGGTTACGATGAGCCTGAAATCCTCCGCTACGCAATCAACCTAGTCTGTTCCATGGGTGCTGATGGCGGACAACCTTAACATAAGTGTGGACCTGTTCCGTTGGGGAGGCTCATTGGGAGGCGCATTTTCCGATCTATACATCCGGTTCTCCTCGCAGTATGGACTGCGCTTCTACTATGACCCGTGTGTCGGAAGCTCTGAGGGTGACCGTATCACTCCGGAGAGCTGAGCCATGAACCCGACACTCGCAATCGCATTGAAGCGTAAAGGATACGACACGCTGACCCCTGTTCAGGAGGCCGTGTCCGCACCGGATTTGCAGGGACGAGACTTGTTAGTTTCGGCGCAGACCGGATCAGGAAAAACCATCGCGTTCGGCTTGGCCATCGCACCAACAATTTTGAGCGATGCGCAGGTTTTCGATGTGGCAGGCGCGCCTTTGGCGTTGGTTGTCGCGCCGACGCGAGAGTTGGCGCTGCAGGTCAAACGAGAACTGGGGTGGCTCTATGCGGATGCAGGGGCCTTCATTGCCTCATGCGTTGGCGGCATGGATATGCGCGACGAACGCCGGGCGCTGTCCCGAGGGGCACATATTGTGGTCGCGACACCAGGGCGGTTGCGGGATCATATCATGCGCGGCTCGATTGATTTGGCATCCGTACGCGCCGTCGTGTTGGATGAGGCTGACGAAATGCTCGACCTTGGATTCCGTGAAGATCTGGAATTCATTCTCGAACAAACGCAATCAGACCGCCAGACACTGTTGTTCTCGGCAACGGTACCGCGCGCCATCGCCACCTTGGCTGCCCGGTACCAAAGGGATGCCGAGCGTGTAAGTACTGTCAGTGAGCGGATGCAACACGCCGATATCGAGTACCGTGCGATGAATGTGGCTCCACGTGACGGTGAAAATGCTATCATTAACGTGCTACGCTACTACGAGGCACCTAACGCCATCGTTTTCTGCAACACGCGCGCCATGGTCAGCCGTCTGACAGCCCGACTGTCCAACCGCGGGTTTTCGGTTGTAGCTCTTTCCGGAGAACTGACCCAAGGTGAACGGTCAAACGCCTTGCAAGCCATGCGTGACGGACGGGCCCGCGTCTGTGTAGCGACCGATGTCGCGGCGCGCGGAATTGATCTGCCAAATCTGGATCTGGTGATCCATGCGGAACTGCCCAGCAGTCATGAAACGCTTTTGCACCGTTCAGGCCGAACTGGACGTGCAGGGCGCAAAGGTGTCAGCACACTGATCGTTGCACCGGCTTCTTACAAAAAAGCCCAAAGGCTGTTGAAATTCGCTAAACTCACGGCCGATTGGGGTGCGGCACCCTCCGCTGAAGAGGTCAAAGCGCAAGACCTGCAACGGATGTTCGGATCGGAGGACTGGCACTCTGAAATAACAAAGACCGAGCGGCAGTCAGTCAACGAATTGGTAGAAAGGTTCTCGCCAGAACAACTCGCTGCGGCATATGTCCGTCAATACAACAGGGCGCATTCCGCTCCGGAAGAACTAAACGACATTCAGGAAGCAGCGCCAAAGCAAAGCGCACCTTTTGGTCCGAGCGTTTGGTTTTCGCTGTCAGAAGGGCGCAACGAAAATGCGTCTCCGCGATATCTACTTCCTATGGTGTGCAAGGCGGGGAACATCACAAAATCCGATGTCGGTGCGATCCGTATCGTTGACGACGAGACCTATATCGAAATTCGCGAAAGCAGCGTCGCCGGTTTTTTGGAGGCGATTGGGCCGGAAATGAAGATCGAGGGTACAAAAGACATTGTGCAGTTGGATTCAGCCCCCGATTTGTCGAACTCAGCAAAGACAAGCTTCAACCGGGCTGCCAAAGGCAAGAAAGGTCTGGAAAAGACTGCACGCAAACCGAGCCGACTTGTCGAGCCGCAGCCTGCGAAAGCGCGGAAAAAGACAGTGTCCAAGCCCCCTGAAAAGGCCAAAGTTGAAGCCAAGCCCAAACTCGATGACGACAACCGCAGTGGTCTGAGTAAAAAACTTGACCGCCGCCCAAAAGGCCCGCCACCGCCAAAGGGTAAGCCCAACAGCAAGAAAAACCGTGCACGCGCTGCGGCAAATAAGGGCGGTAACGCTGTGCCAAGGCGTTCAAAATAAGTCGAAGCGTTTGCACAGGCCCTTTCCGGACATTGGCCATGCCAAAACTCCGCTGGGTTCCGCCCGTTAGACCAGACTTTCGCAGCGCCTGCGAGCCCGGGCGATAGACATAATCATACTCTGCGGACCATACTGTCGCTCCAATCGGCCATGCAAATTGATGGCAGACTCAGTTCGAGTTCTTGATAACCAGAGGATAATAATGTGGTGATGCCGGGAGTTTTTTTCGGCCAGCGCCCTGACGAATTCTTTTTTGGGATAGAACGGAAAACGGTTCGGTGCTGACAGCACCTGCTCTTTGGAGAAGTACCTTCAGTCGATCCGATGCATCGGACCTGTGGATATGTCGGACCGCACCAAAGCCAAGTGAGACAATGGAGGTACCGTTGGGTGCAATTGAGTTTCACCAGCGCTGCCGTCTATTTTTTCCCAATCCTGCGGGTCAAAGCACATTGTTATCATCTCGTTGTGCTTGTAAGGACGTTGCACTGTCCGAAAGGGCCGCGCCGTGCGGGCGTGATGGAATGGTAGACATATCAGACTTAAAATCTGAAGGGCGTATGCCCGTGTGGGTTCGAGTCCCACCGCCCGCACCAGGCACTTTCGAAAGGAACGTTCCACCACCCGTGTTGCGCGTCTTCGGGACCGCACATGCAGTGAAGCGCAGACTACGTCGTCATGGCGTCCTATTCATGACCCGGCCTATACCGGATACCCCAATTCCCGGATCAGCCTCCAGATATCCTGGTTCGCGGCTGAAAGCTGGTTGACGACCGCTTCGATTTCGCGAAGCGCGTCATCATCTACCGTATCCGCGCGACCCAGTTTTATATCGGTCTTGCGGTCAGCAATCCGCATCAGGATCGTTTTCGGGTTTCCGCTCTCCTGATCGAATGAATAGATGCAGTGGTTATACTTGTTTCGGATGCCCGAAAGCTTGCTGAGCCGTTGCGTGCGTTCAAGGATCGGGTCGCGAACCTGCGCGGGCCTTCCCTCCATCTTGGCAAGCCGTTCGACCAGATCAATACGCGCGCGGGTTGTGTTTAGGGTCAGGAAGATAATGACGGCCACGTCTTTCGACGTTCCGGAAAGGCCAGCGATCAGGTGGATCAACAGGCTTTCGGTGTTGGTCCACATATAGTTCAGCCTGCCAACCAGAAGGATCAGGCGATCGAACCGGGCTTCGAACGTATCAGTCAACGGCGGAGTGCTGCGCCTCGTGCGGCGCAACCTCATAATAGAAATGCGCGGCAGCGGTGCGGTTGCTGACGCCGATCTTGCCAACCACGTTGTGCATATGCAGTTTGACCGTGTGTTCCGTAATTCCCAGCTTGGCCGCGATCAACTTGTTGCTTTTGCCCTGCGAGACAAGTTGCAGGACCTGCTTCTCGCGACGCGTCAGCTTCAGGTACCGCGACTGCTGGTCGACACCATTTGGGACATTTGTCACTGGACGGGCTGGGATGTCCCGCGTGCGCTGGCCAGGAAAGGCGACGCAATCTGCAAGGAAGCTGGGTAAGTACAGTTCTTCATGCATCAGCAGCCTGAGGATGGCGCGCCAGGCATCGGGCGCCACATTCATGGGTAGAAACCCAATTTCGCCGAACTGCGCGCGATCCCAGGATTCAAACATATGCCGGGCCGATTCTTCTTTGCGATAGGCAAAGGCAAGACAGCCGGATCCCGTACTTTTGGTATAGGCCAGTGGGCGCGCCAACAGGTCTTCAAGCATCATCTGGTCAACAACAATAATCTTGCTGCAACCGGGTGTGTGGCCGTTCATCGCTTCGAGGGTTTCGAACCGCTGAGCGCGAACCCCGAATTCAGTTTGAACGCTTCTTAGGGTCTGATTGGAGTAGAATAATTCTTTTCCAATAAAGACAACCGAAAAATCTTCTGAATAAAGATCCTGATTGGCAGTTTCTTCTATCAATGACACACTCATCACATTCCCTCGCAAACAGGGTCAACCAAAAATCTCTTTTTTGAATTCTGGCGGTCTAAAATAGTTAACTAATCAAATAGGTAATTAACTTTTATTATACTCGAAAGCATGGTTTTCCACAACCGGGAGGAGTTCTTCCAGAGCCCGTGCCATAGAACTTTCGGTTAGGTTTCCGCTTGGGTTTTTGTGCAACCAGCGGAAACAATTGAATTATTTTGTTGCGATTTTTTGTAGGTGGGTCATGCGGGGCAGGTGAGCGCAAACTCAGGTGTATTCTAAAAGTAAGTAATAAAAACAACGTTGTAACCACCTCAAAACTTTCGACTAGCTAGGCGTGGGCGTGCGTCGCTGCGAACATGGCTGGGCTTCAATTGTCGAAGCGCCTGTCCCTGTCGCGCCGGTCATTGCGTATTTCAGCAGCCTTCATGAACCGCCGCGCTTTCGGCTTAGCCGGGAAAGGAGGTGGCCATTTAGAAACTTCCACAGACCGCTTTCAGCGCGTTCATGCGCTGCGCGGGTATTTTTGTTTCAATCTCGCCTGATGCCGCTTTTTAGATGAATGGCGGTCTGGCGTTCCAGAAATAGGAATTTGTCATGAGACGTAATGTGAATAATACAAACGTAACGACCGTCGACGAAATTAATGTCGAGAATCTGGAAGCTCCGGTAAATGTTGAAATCCCGATTGATGAGGCGTTTGTCGAAGCTGATCTGACTGCACAACAGCAGCAGCAGGACCAGACTGTCGAAAACTCCAACGATCAGGGCCAGGACCAAAATCAAGGCCAGGATCAGGGTCAGGAACAAGGCCAGGACCAAGGCCAAGATCAGGGCCAGGATCAGGATCAAGGTCAGGATCAGGACCAGACGCTCAATGCCGGAGATAACACCAACGACAATTCAAACAGCAACGCGATCAATATCGACTTTGGTGGCGGAGAGTGGATTCCGCGCGATGATGATCAGGTTGATCTGGACTTCGGAGATAACGCGTCGGTTGGCGACGTAATCACCGCAGGCCGTGATCTGAACTATGATCCCGGCGATGACATGAATGTCGATATCTCAATGGATGGTGCCGGAACCGCAATGGCGTCCGTCAACAGTCAGGTCGCCAGTCTGAGCGATGACGACACGCTGGAATCGGCGTCAGTTTCGAACAATTCCGGTTTCTATCAGAATGGTAGCGCCTATGGCGGCACCGCCAACGCTGAAGAAGGTATAGGCGTCAAGTCCAACGGTGGAGATTCGGGCGACGGTGGTACCAGCTATGGTGGTTCGGCAGACTCGACCACGCTGGGCAGCCATGCGTTTGGTGCCGGTGGCGATACCGGCAGCGCCGACGCGGATTCGAGTGGCGGCGCAGGCGGTGATACCGGTGACGCAAATAACGCCAGCATTGGTGTTGGCCTGTCCGGCGCAGGGGCTGACGGTGACAGCACCGGCGGCGACGGCGGCGACGCTGACAGTTCGTCTTCTGCTGACAACGACGGCAGCACAAGCGTTGATGGTGACGGAACCGGCGGTAACGGCGGAAGCGCAGATTCGTTTGGTCTGGGACTGGGCCTTGGTCTGTCCGGCTCGAATGCCTCGGGTAGCGCCGATGGCGGCGACAGCGATTCCGACTCGAACGGCACGGGCTTTGGTCTGGCCGGCAATGACGTAGACGCCGAAGGTTCCGACGGCGGTGACGGCAGCGCCTCGACAGACGGTTCGTCTTCGAATTCCAGCGACAGCACAACCGAAGCCAATGATGCAACTGCTGGCAGTAACGCAGCAGAAGGCAGCGCTGACAGTGGTGCGGACAGCTCGGCTGACGGAACTGGCGGACCTGGCACCGGCGGCGAAGGAACCGGTGGTGAAGGATCCGGTGGCGACGGCACGGGCGGTGACGGTACCGGCGGTGACGGCGAAGGCGGATTTGCCGCTATGGTCGAAGCTGCAATCATGGCCCTGCAGGAAGAGCTTGGCATGGTTGATGCCGAAGCGGGTGAAGGCGGTGACGGAACCGGTGGCGACGGTTCGGGCGGCGATGGCGCTGGTGGCGATGGCTCAGGCGGTGACGGTTCGGGCGGCGATGGTTCCGGTGGAACCGCCGACGCGGATTCGGATGCGCAGGGTGTTGGCGACCAGTCCGCAAGCGGCCCCGACATCAACCAAAGCCCGGGTGACGTGAACGGTGCGTCCAGCAATTCGCAGAACACGGATGGAAGCGGTGGTGATGGCGGATCCAATTCGGCCAACGGCACAGCGGACGCAGCGGGCTCTGGTACGTCTGCAGCAGACGGTGACGGCGGAGCAGGCGGCACAACGACGCCCACATCCACGTCTTCGGGCAACGGTGCCGGGTCTGCTGATGCGGCCAATACCGCCGGTGATGGCGGAGCGGCGGATGTATTCGGTGATGCCGATACAAACGGCGCCGCCGACAGCCTGGCCGAAGCTATCGCCGGATACGGTGGTTCGGGCATGTCCGATAACGATGCCACATCGACCGGTTCGGGCGATGCGACCGGTGCGGCCAGCTCGGGTGCAGGTGGTGCCGGTGGCGCGTCCGCCGCAAATGGCGGAGCCAGCGGATACTCGACCGGCACAGCCATGTCCGGTGACACCATGGGTGGGACCATCACGGGCGGCAGCGCGGCTGGTGCGTATTCGGGTGACGGTGGTGCAGGCGGCAACGCTGGCAACTGGGGCTCGAATAACGGTGGCGATGGCATCGTGACCGGCGAGTCCTATGCCTCGGCAGCGGCTGTTGTCGACACCTCGGCCTTTAACCAGTCGATTGTCATGGGGGCCAACGTGCTTGGCAACTCGGTCGATACGACCATGGTCGGTGGCTCGATGACCTCGTCCTACGCAAGCGACGACAACGACGCATAAGTCAAAAGGCGGGGCCCGCATTATCGGGCCTCGCTGTTTTCGAAAATGCCGGGGCCGCGTGCAGTGGCCCCGGCCCAACTGAACCCAAAGCGGAAATTCTGGCCGGTGCGGGTGAAAAAGGATGACCGACATGGCCCTTGACGCAATTACGGAAACGATAGCGCATTTTGTTGGAACATTTGAACTTACGATCGAACAGGCCCGGCTGCGGGACCAGTATGATGAATTCACTGCCCTGAGGCGAAAAGCTGAAATTGACGGGCTGGACGATCCTGCTGCGATCCATATCAGGGCCGATCTTGATATCCCGGTGGGCGAGTACAAACTCCTCCCATACAATTTTGCCCCACCTCAACCTAACCTGCCACTACCAGATGCGCCGAAGGGGCCTGTACATGAATCGGTGATCATCCTTGGTGGAGATGGGCCGGTTTCCGAGCGTTTTGTACCGGACGACACGATTGGACCGTCATCCGCGCCAGTGCTTGTCATTCTGCGGCCTGACAATGTGCCGTTGGGGTCGGCGGTGAGTTACGTTAAGCAAAAGGTTTTCCTGCGCGACAACGACACGGTGGGCGAGGGTGAATTTCGCGACACGGATGCGCTGATCGCAAAAGGTGAGCAGATGCTGGACATGGCGTTGTCACTTCATGCCGTGGCAAGCCCGTCATTTTCACTCGCGGACTACCAGTCAATCGAGATGGTCGAGGCACTGGCCGAACAGATGTTGAACCCGATGAACGGGGATGTGGATGGAGTCACCGTGTATCAGTTCCATGGCGATGATGCCTTGGGCGTGATCGTCAATGGCGAGCACATGGCCGAAGCACCTGAATGGACCGACCTGTTGCCTGCTTTCCATCAGCCGGATGAAGCGACTGGCGATGAAGCGGACACGCCGTGGCCCGCCGAATGGGATCAGTCCAAGGATTCCGATTTTGACGACGGGCATCTGGTGGTGACCGGTGGTAATCTGGCGATCAATGCAGTGTCTGCGACTATTGGTTGGGTGGATGCTCCGTACATTGTTGTAGGCGGGCAGGCCATCAATCTGACGGTCATCAGTCAGGTCGCGCTTGTTTCCGACTGGGACGTAGGTGCCATGAATGCCGGAAGCGGTACCAACCTGGTTCAGTCTTCGGTGATCGAAGTCGAAGGCAAAGAGGCCGCCTGGCTGGACGATGTCGACGGGACAAGCGGCCAGCCCGCTTATGTTGTTGTCGACTGGGTTCACGGCGATCTGGTGGTCGCGAATTTCATCAACCAGAGTATAGATGCCACCGATATCGATCACATTCAGACCGAAATTTCAGCCACATCCACGCTTTACGTGCTGGGCGACAACGAAATGTACAATGTCGCCGATATCGTGCAGTTGGGGAGCTATTACGATCTGATCATGATCGGCGGAAACATGATTTCAGTCGATGTGCTGGTTCAATCCATGGCCCTTATGGATGACGACATCATCAGCGGCGGAGTGCCCGCGTCGGTGATGGACGGTGATGAAAACCTGCTCATGAACGACGCGTCGGTCAAAACGATCGGCAAGGACGTTCACCAGGATATGCAACAGAATATGGCTGACGCGCTGGCCATACAGGAAATGGACATGGGCGCGTTGGAAGACGCGCTTCTGAATGATCCGATGTTCGCCGGGATGGAGCAGTTGCGCGTCCTTAAGATCGACGGAGATCTTATGCAGGTGAACATCGTCAATCAGGTCACGATGATGCTGGATCAGGATGATATTGACCTGTCGGGCCCGAATGCTGCCGGGGCCGAGGTTGTCGCAGGCAGCAATGCCATGCTGAACTCCGCGCATCTGACCAAGATGGGTGTGGACTCGACAGTCATGGCAGGTGACGGTTCGTATTCCGATCTGCTGTTGCATCAGGCCAGCCTGATCGACATGCCGGACAACGACGAGATTACCGCGATGACCAATGAGGCAATTGCCGCCATCATGGGTGACATGACCGTCGCGCAACCGGATGCGGCTCTGGCGCTGAATGCCCCGGCTCTTGATCCAACAACACCTGACGACGGCCTGCAAACCATGCTGGCCTGATCCCCCCAAGAATTTTATCGAGTGACCAGAAGGTTTCTAAATGTCGTTTGTTTTTTCGTCGCGCCGCCACCCTTTATCCAGCCCGCTGGACAGGCAAGGCGGGTTGGGTCTGAAGCGTCAGGATCCCGAACCTGGGACAGATCCTGCAAAACGGGCCACAGGTGCCACCACCCGACTGCATCTGACGCAGGAGTTCCGAGTGCCTGAACCAGATCAAAACCGGCCGGTTGAAAACGATGCGTTGAAACCGGCCAAAGACCAGAAACACTCATGTGAACAACCGCGCGCTGAACCTCCCCATCGGCGTGCGCCGCCGCAGCCCGTGCAAGACAAGGACATTGCGGGCGGTGGTGACGGGGTGGCTGATGCTGACGGCCCGGATCACGCAACCGCGGACGAAACGACAGCGCGCAAGACCCCCTCTGCGCGCACGTCCGGCGCGGATCACATGGGCGCGACGATCGAGGCCAAGGCAAACCAGCCACTGTTGCGGACAAATTCCGGCGGCGGTGACGGGAACGGGCCACCCCAAACCTTTCACAAGCGCACCCCGCCCGAGGATTTCCAGCGCACATTGCGGGATTCGATCCGGGCGATCCGGCGTAACCTGGCATTTGTTCTGGTGCTGACCTGCGCGACCAATATTCTGATCCTGTCGATCCCGATCTACCTGTTTCAGATCAGTGACAGAGTTCTGACCAGCCGGTCCTTGGATACGCTGATCATGTTGACCGCGATCGTCGCCGGGGCTGTGATTTTTCAGTCTGCATTTGATGCGGTGCGGCGGTTTACGCTGATGCGAACCGGTGTCGAGGTTGCCGTTCGTTTAGGTGCACCGGTGCTTAGTGCGGCTGCGCACGCGTCGTTGCACGGAAACGGGCGCGAATATCAGACTCTTGGCGATTTGCAGCAACTGCGCGGTTTTCTGGTCTCGGGCACTTTGATTTCGTTTCTGGACGTGCCATTCGCCCCTCTGTTCATTCTGATGATCTTTCTCGTGCACCCGCAACTGGGCATGATTGTCGTGGTGACGGCGCTGATCCTAATGACGATTGCGCTGATCAACCAGAAAATGACAGCCAAACCCTTTGCCGAGGCGAACAAAGCGCAGTCCATGGCGAACCTGCATCTGGATTCCATGTCGCGCAACAGCCAGATCATCAACGCCTTGGCCATGATCCCCGAGGCGGTGCGGATCTGGGGGCGGGACACGGCCCAATCCCTGACCTGGCAGGTGCGCGCGCAGGACCGTAACGTGATCTTCGCGGCGATCTCGCGCGCTGTTCGTCTGCTGACACAGATTGGCATTTTGGGATGGGGCGCATTTCTGGCACTGCAGGGAGAGATTACCGGCGGCATGGTGATCGCGGCCTCGATCATTGCCGGGCGCGCCTTTGCGCCCATCGAAGGTTCGATTGAAGGGTGGAACAGCTACCTGCTGACGCGCGCGGCCTATGGGCGGATCAAGGCGCTGCTGTCCACCTCGGCCCTGCAACACGAGAAGTTGCGCCTGCCGCGCCCCGAAGGCCGGCTGGATGTGGAGCGGTTGCTCTATGTCCCTGGTGGAACCAAACGTGTGGTTCTGAACGGGATTACCTTCTCACTCACCCCCGGTGAAACATTGGCCATTATCGGCAATTCAGGTGCGGGCAAAACCACCTTGGGCAAAACCCTTGTCGGGTCCGTTCTGCCCACGTCGGGAAGTGTGCGGCTGGACCTGATGGATATCCGCAACTGGGACCCGCGCCAGTTTGGAGAAAGCATAGGTTATCTGCCGCAGGATGTGCAGCTGTTCCCCGGAACCATCAAGGACAATATCGGCCGGATGCGTGCCGATGCCACGGACGAACAGATACATGACGCCGCTGTTCTGGCCGATGTACACAACATGATCGCAACCTTGCCGCAGGGATATGAGACTGTGGTGGCCTCCGATGGATCGCCTTTATCGGGCGGACAGAAACAACGCATTGCGCTGGCGCGGGCGTTTTTTGGGAACCCACGAATGGTGGTGCTGGACGAGCCGAACTCGAACCTTGACGTTGCCGGGGACAAAGCCTTGGCGCGTGCCATTGAACAGGCGCGCGAAAGCAAGATTACCGTGGTCGTCATCACGCAGAAACCGACCCTGCTGAATGTGGTAGACAAGATCATGTTGCTGACCGATGGGCGCGTCGCATTGTTCGGTCAGCGCGAGCAGGTTCTTCAGCAGATCAACGGGCCGCGCAAACGGACCGGAATTGAAGGGCAACAGGGAGGCTGACCATGAATGACCTCGTACCCGTAAGGCACTCTGCCGGTGAACCTGACGTCTGGTATGCGGAAGTTCCGCGCTCGATCAACCGCTTCATTGTCATCGGTATAATCATGTTGGTCGTCTGTTTTGGCGGTTTCGGAGTGTGGTCCTTCAGCGCCCCGCTGGCGGCGGCGGTCATCGCGCAGGGCAGTTTTGTCGCCACCGGACGCAACAAGATTGTCCAGCACCTTGAGGGCGGGATCATCGAAGACATCAAGGTCACTGAGGGGCAAACGGTTCAGGCAGGTCAGGTGCTGATGACGCTGGATCAGACCTCGGCCCAGGCCAATGAGCGCGAGCTGTTCATCCGCAAACTGCGCTTGCAGGCGATGACCGAGCGGTTGCTGGCGGAATATGGGGAACGGGATCGTCTGGTCTTTACGCCAGATCTGGTCGAGGCCTCCAAAGACGTGGAAGTCATGGCCATTCTCGACGGTCAAATGCTGAGCTTTGATGTGTCGCGCAAGACCTTGCTGAATGATGTGGCACTTTTGGAACGCAATATGGAGGCTTTGAAGATCCGGGCAAGTGGCTTTGAGGCCCAATTGGACAGCATGGTCACACGTGCCGAGATCTTGCAGGAAGAGTACGAGTCCAAAAACCAGCTTTTCCAGAAAGGGCTGGTTCGAAAGGGCGAATTGAACACGATCCGGCGTGTGCAGGCCGAAGCCGAGGGGCAGCAGGCCCGGTTGCAGGCCGAGGCCGCTGAAATCAATCAGATGCTTCTGAAATACCAGGAACAGATTACGCGCACCCGATCCGCCTATCGCGAGGCTGCACTGGATGAATTGGGCGTGGTCGAGGCAGATCTGGAAAGCGTGCGCGAAAAATCCCGTCAGGCCCGTAATGTCCTGGACCGGGCCGTGGTACGGGCTCCTGTGACCGGGACAGTGGTTCGCCTGCATTATCATACTCCGGGTGGTGTGATCGAAACGGGCGAACCCATTGCCGAAATCCTGCCTGCCGATGCGCCGTTGATTATTGAGGCGCAAATCCCACGCACCGAGATTGATAGTGTGGTAACCGGGCAGACCGCCTCGGTGCGACTGATCGCGCTCAATCAGCGCACAACGCCGGTTTTGTACGGAGAAGTCTTTTATGTCTCTGCCGACGCGCTGCTTGAAGAGGCGGCAGGCGTTCCAAAAGAGGTATATCTGGCGCGTATCTCACTTACCCCAGACGAGCTGCACCGGGTCAGCGGCTTTGTTCCGACCCCCGGCATGCCTGCGGAAATTATGATCCAAACCGAGGAACGAACTTTTGCGGCCTATATCGCCAAACCTGTGTCGGACAGCATGTCGCGCGCGTTTCGCGAGCAATAACCTAGGTGCCTAAGGCCGTTGGTTCATCTACCTCAAGTCGCGTTCTGATCCTTTTGGGAAAAGCGTGAAAGTGAGGGTGTGTACCTTTGACGGCGCAAGACTTGGGATTTCACAAGCTCCACATCCTTGGCGGGTTGGCGGATCGGCTCAACGGTGGTTGCGAAATCACAGGTTCATGAAGCGCCAGATTTCCGCATCTGATGCAAATCAATGCAAAACACATTCGAATCGAGACATGTTTGGCCGGAAGTCATCATAAGGAACACCCGACCATGTTTCGCCTTGCCGCCATGCTGTATTCACTGATCGCCACTGCCATTTCAGGTTCTGCCGTAATCGCTGTGCTGTCTGCGGGATTGGTTTCCGTCAGCGCAATTGTCGGCGCAGCAGTTGCCGGGGCGGTGATCGCTGCTCCGGCATCGTGGATGGTGGCCCGGCGCTTGTACCGGGGCACCTGATCAGGCGTTCAGGAACGTCCGAACCGCTGCTTCGAATTCACGTGGTTTTTCGGCGTGCAGCCAATGCCCGGCTCCGGGTATTTTGGCAAAACGCGCGCCGGAAAACAGCGAGCGGATTTCAGGGCGGTGTTCCGGCAGGACATAATCCGATGCCGCGCCCGACAGGAACAGGGCGGAGCCATTCCATGTGGCGTCCAATTTGGGGAAGCCCATGATCTTTGGCATCTCGGCTGCAAGAACATCCAGATTAAGCAACCACCGTTTTCCCTTGATATCCAGCGATTGGGTGAAAAAGCTTTGCAACGCTTTCTCAACGCCTTGATCGGCCAGCTGCATTTCCGCATCCGACCGGCGGGTGATGCGCGAAAAATCAACAGCCCGCATGGCCTCGATGAACTGGATTTGGCTGTGCGCGTATTGAACCGGCGCGATGTCGGCGACCACCAGCTTGTTCACCAACCCATTGTGCCGCAGGGCCAGGGTCATGGCAGCCTTTCCGCCCATGGAATGCCCAAGAACATCCGCCACGCCGCCGATCTGTTCTATGACTTCGGCGATATCCTGTGCCAGATGGGGATAATCGTGGCTCGGGTCCCACATGCTGTAAGCATGGTTGCGCATGTCCACCGCCACAACCTGCCGTTCGTCTGAAAGCCTTTTGGCAATGACGCCCCAATTCCGAGCAGATCCGTAAAGGCCGTGTGCTATTACCAGCGGTGGGCGGGCGGTCGGTTCGCCATGTACAATCGTGTTCAGCATAGCTTGCGTGATACAAGCGCCTACAGCGGATCACCAGCCCCATTGTAGGTCTTTGTGGTGCAGGCTAGATTGCGGCGGCAGGAGAGAGCCAATGCCTCAGGACCCAGACATTCAGACCCGGATCGCCGAGACGGTGGCCTTGCTGCGTGCCAAGCTTGGCGTGCGCGACAAGACGCTAGAGGCATCCATTCGCAAGGCAAAACGACGCCTGCCGCGCCGGGTGTACCGGCAGGCCATGGTGCTTGCCCGGTCCGAGGCGATGGCGTCGCACCCGAAGATGCGGTTGATTCTGGATACTCCCAAGCTCGTCAGGGCGTCGGACGTAGTGCAGGATCATCTGGGAAGCATCAATCTTGCGGATCGCAGGTGGGGCTGGTTCCTTGGATTGCTGGGGGGGCTGGCTTTCAATCTGTTGGCTCTGACAGCGCTGTTGCTTGTTTTTCTGTGGTGGCGCGATTTGATTTGACTTTCAGACGGCTGCCAAGCTGACGCGTGGCCAGATCCCCCTCTATCGAAGCGACTGCTCAAACAACAAAAAAAACGGCGCCTCAAGAGCGCCGTTTTCTTTTCTTTTTCAACGTTTACAGGTTCGGGTATATGGGGAAGCGGTTGCAGAGGTCTGCGACCTGGGCGCGGACGCGGGCTTCGACTTCGGCGTTGCCGTCTTCGCCG
>NZ_JBQFXU010000019.1:0-21375 GCF_056541095.1 Ruegeria sp. AK11 | reverse complement strand
TCTACCAAAGCATCGAAAAACAAATGGGACGAGAAAAACTCAACCAACTCCTCGACCTGCTCGAAGAACTACAAGCCGTCAAAGTCTGACCCCGCCTTGTAACGGCGAGGTCAGGGAAGATTTTAAAGGCTCGCCAAACCGGTATCCAGCGCCGACAGGATCTTGGACACATCGTCAGCCGTGATGATCAGTGGTGGCGACAGAATAATGTTGTTACCCGACACCCGAACCATGACACCGTCATCATATGCAACCTTCTGCACCTGCAACGGAAGATGCTTGGCAATCGGTGCTTTGGTGCTGCGATCCGAGACCAGTTCCAGCACACACATCAGGCCCTCACCGCCGCGCACGTCGCCGACCACGTCGTACTTGTCGGCCAGCCTTTTCAGGCCGGTAAACAGTTCATCCCCACGAGCGGCGGCGTTCTCCCACACCCGCAGGCGGTTAATTTCCGCAAGTGCTGCCAAGGCTGCTGCCGCTCCGACCGGATGGCCGGAATAGGTGTAGCCCTGATCGACGGACGCTTTGCCAGTGGTGTCGCGTTCGAACACTTCGGCAACTTGACCGGAAATCATCGCAGCGCCGAATGGGAAATACCCGTTCGTAATAGCCTTGGCCGTCGTCATAATGTCAGGCTGCACACCCCAGTGCCGGGCTCCGCTTTCGCTGCCGGTGCGGCCAAAGGCTGTGATAATTTCATCCGAGATCAACAGAACGCCGTGTTTCGAGCAGACCTCGCGCACCAACGGCATGAAGCTCTCGTGCGGTGGAATTACACCACCAGCACCCAAAACAGGTTCCATGATGAACGCTGCAACAGTATTTGCGCCCTGGAACGCAATCTCAGCTTCCAATGCTTTGACGCAAAGCTGTGCCAAACGCTCGGGATCGGTCTCGTCGAAGGGATTGCGATAAGTCCATGGTGCCGGGATGTGGAAACATCCAGGCATCATCGGTTCGTAGGCAGCACGGAACTTCTGGTTGCCGTTGACCGACGCTGCAGCGAAATGGGTCCCGTGGTACCCCTGTTTCAAGCTTATGAATTTGGTGCGCCCGTCCTCGCCGCGTACCTTGTGGTACTGTCGTGCCAATTTCAGTGCGATTTCAACCGAATCGGAGCCGCCCGAAGTAAAGAACGCGCGGGTCAATCCATCTGGCTCGAAGAACCGGGCCAGCTCGTATGACAATTCGATCGCCTTGTCGTTACTGGTGCCACGGAAAGTTGAATAATAGGGCAAAGCGTTCAGCTGGTCGGCAATCGCCTGCTTCACTGGCTCGCAGGAATAACCCAGATTGACGTTCCACAACCCTCCCACGGCGTCGATGGCCTTGTGGCCGTCCACATCGATGATGCTAACCCCTTCGCCGCCGACCAAAATGGTTGGTAGGTTCTTTTGGCTGTCGGCAGGGTGCGCCATCGGGTGCCAAAAATAGCGGGCGTTGTTTTCCTTCAGGAAGTTGGAATCCTTCATTTCAAAATTCTCCGGGAATTTCGTCCGACCGAACACTCGGTCGAAACTCAGTTGGAAAGTTTGCAGGAGCCTGGCCACCAAAGATTGCCGTAAGCTCTTGCGAAACTTGTTTCAGGGTATTCAGTAGGGGCGGCTGCCGGTCGCCTGCGGTTCTGATTTCAGGAACCGCGAATGAAACCGTCCCAAGCGCCAGTTGATCAATTCCGAAAACCGGGGCTGCAAAGCCATGAACACCGGTTTCGAAACTTCCGTTACTATAGGACCAACCGGTTTCCTTTACTTCGACGAGACGTTCTTGAATGAGTTCAAGGTTCGTTAGCGTAGAGGCAGTAATACGGGGCAAGTCGCGATTTTTGAGGCCTTCCAAAAGTGCAGGAGGGCCAAAACAAAGCATGCACAACCCTGAGGCTGTGGCGTTGAGCGGAAGGACTTCCGTGGGGTCTAGGCTAACTCGAACGCTGTGCTGAGTTGTCTCGACCACTAGCGCCGTTTGAAGAACATCATTTTCCAGAAGAGAAAGGTGCAGGCTTTCTCCTGCTTGTTGCATCGCGGCCTGCATTTTTAGGCGCGCTGCTTTGAGGCCGGGATTTGCAATCTCGCGTAACGCGGCAAGACGCAGTGCCGCCGGGCCAATCATAAAGGATTTTGTTCCCTGATTCTGCTCGATCAATCCGAACTCTTCCAGTTCACGCAGATGCCGAAGAACAGTCGCCTTATTGACACCAGATAGCCGAGCCATCTGGGTCAGCCCGATTTCGGGCCGTGCGTTGGAGAATAACTCCAACAATCTCAAAGCATTAAGAGCAGTTCCCATAAGTTACTCCTCCTCCTTAAGAGAATACTTGACACAATGTAATTAACAACGCAACAATAAACATGACTTATCGGTTCATTATTTGAACCATCAATGGGAGGAGTCTATGAAGAAAATTCTTACCGCTGCCGTAATGGCGGTCTCTGCATCAGCTGCTTTCGCTGAGTATCCAGAGAAACCTGTATCCTTCGTCGTTCCGTGGCCTCCGGGCGATCTGGAGGATGTATTGACACGTCTGATCGCAGATGAATTTCAGGAAATGTACGGCGTACCAGCAGCAGTCGTGAACAAGCCTGGCGGTGGTGGTGGTCCGTTCCCTGGTGCTGTCGAAGTCGCCACTGCTCCGGGTGATGGCTATACGGTCGGCTCTTTTGTAATAGGCGTGCCGGTGATTGGCCCCGAGATTGGCATTCCAGAGCTGAACCCCAACCCATTTGACCCAATTGGCATCTTCCTGACCTATCCGTTCGTGATAGCGTCCAGCAAAGACGCACCCTTCTCATCTTGGGAGGAGTTGGTGGAACATGGCAAAGATAACGATGTTGCACTGGGGCATTTCGGCTCTGTCCTGCCCCCCACCCAGGTGACATTCGCAGCTGCTGTCAGCAGCGGGTTTGATTTCGCCAGTGAAGCCGCATTTGATGCTCTGGACTGCAACACCCTGACTTCAGGCGACGTGGACGTGATCAACACGACACTTCAACTTATACTACCCTGCTTAGATCAGGTGAATGTTCTGGCCAGCATCGGCGGTGAGCGGATTCCCCTGGTCCCTGACACTCCGACTGTTGTCGAGCTAAATCCTGACCTGCCTTTGGCACTATGGAACGGTCTGTTCGTTCACAAAGACACCCCGGCAGAGGCGCGCGAGAAGATCTCGGCAGCCGCTCAAAAGGCTCTGAGCTCCGACAAAGCCAAGCAGCTTGCCGAGGAAACAGGTGCACTGATCTACTGGCAGGACCCGGACGCCTCCAACGCGCAGATTGAAAAAGACAAAGCCTCTTTCGCCAAAATCGAAGAGATTCTGGGCGAATAACTCAAGATTGGCCCGGCAGGATTCAAACTGCCGGGCCTATTTTAATCGGTGGGGAGGTAGAGATGATCGCGAAAACCTTACAGGACATGTTCAAACGATATCGCCGTCCTGGCGATGTAGTTTTTGCGTTCGTGTTCCTTGCGTTTGCTGTCTTTTTGTTAATGCAGCTGGACGAGCAGACACAAATCGTCAAGCGAACCAAGTGGTTTGCGCAACCCAGTCTTTGGCCAATGATAGCCCTCTGGGCCATGGTGATTTTCGGATTTCTGCACTGGCTCAGTTCAGCAATGTCACAGCGGCGTCACGGACGGTGGACCGAAGTGGCATTCTGGTTGAGGTCGTTTGAATATGTTTTCTACTTCCTCGTTTACGTAAAAGCTGTTCCCTTGCTTGGGTATCTTCCCGCGACGGTAATATTTGCCGTGTTTTTGGCAATTCGCACCGGGTTTCGCGATGCTAAGGGTATCGGTTGTGCCGCATTGTTCGGCGTTTGTGTCACGGTCATCTTCAGGGCTTTCTTGCAGGTGAAAATCCCGGCCGGCGCTCTCTATGAGTATTTACCCGACACGGTTCGCGCGTTTGCGCTGACGTATCTTTGAGGTTTCGCTGATGGATGCTCTATTATCAGGTTTTTCGATACTTGCGCAGTGGCCGGTAATCGTTGCGCTTTTGATCGGGTCAATCGGAGGCGTGATTATTGGCGCTCTGCCAGGGGTGGGAGCGCCGGTGGCAATTGCCATTCTGTTACCCGCCACTTTCGCGTTTGAACCCATCGTTGGCCTGACCCTGCTGCTAGGCATCTATGGGTCCTCGATGTATGGCGGTGCAATCCCTGCCGTCCTGATCAATACACCGGGCACTGCAGTCAATGCCTTGACCACCTATGACGGCTATCCAATGACGAAGCGCGGCCAGGGTCATCGGGCGTTGTCACTGGCCTATTCGGCGTCATTTTTTGGAGGCATCTTTTCGATAATTTGCCTTATGCTCTTGTCTCCCGTCCTAGCACTCGTTGCCCCGCATTTTGGCAGCCGTGAGATTTTCCTAGCCGCGTTGCTTGGCATCATATTGGTAATTCTCGCTCATCGCGGCCAGATCTTTGCAGCGGGCATGCTGGCGGCATTTGGTCTGTTCTTGAACACTGTCGGGCTGGAGCCGGTCAAATACACCCGTCGTTTCACGTTCGAGCAAAGCTGGCTGGCTTCTGGGGTAGACCTGATTGTTGTTGTGCTGGGGCTGTTCGCAATCAGTCAGGCATTGCTTCTGTTGCTGGAAAAAAACCATGCACCGGGTGAAGCACATGTTGGCGGAAGCATCTTTGCGGGATTAATAGAGCTGCTTGGCCTCAAGCGTATTGCAACCGTGTCATCCAGCATCGGCGTGTTCATGGGCATGGTGCCGGGCACCGGCGAGTTCACCTCGCAATTCCTGTCATACACATACGCACAAAAAACCTCTAAAAATCCAGAAGCCTTTGGCGATGGTTCGCCCGAAGGGCTGGTGGCTTCTGAATCCGCAAACAATGCTGTTCCCGGAGCGGCGATGATCCCGCTGCTGGCGCTGGGTATTCCTGGCGAGGCACTGACGGCAATGATGTTGTCAGTCTTTTACGTGCACAATGTGATACCCGGGCCGCAGCTGTTCGAAAACCAGATGGATTTCGTCATGGCCCTCTATATGGCGTTGATCCTGCTGAACGTGATCGTTCTGGTGTTTTTGCTGTTCTCGACCAATTTGCTGCTCAAGATCATTCAGATTCCAACTCGTTTTCTGGGCATCATGATCCTGATCCTGGCGTTTGTCGGCGTATACAGCCTGCGCAACTCGATCACCGACTGTGCATTGGCCGCGGCATTTGGAGTGTTCGGTCTGATCCTCAAACGGCTGGACTTGCCGATCGTTCCGATCATCCTCGGCATGGTTTTGGGCGGCATTATGGAGGTCAAGCTCCGCAGCGCCATGGCTCGGGTTAATTCACCGCTGGATTTTGTTGATAGACCGATTGCCGCCATCTTGTTCGGTATGATTGTTCTGATCCTCATTCTGCACTTTCGGGCTCTGTACTTCGAGTTCAGAAATAAGCTGCGACCAGAACCAAACGCCGAACCCGTCGATGCAGATCACCCAAATCAACAAGGTTGAGAATATCCATGGATCAGTCCCTAATCGACGCGCTGCGAATGCAGCAAGTCGCCCCGCGCGGCCACTTCATTAACGGCAATTTCACTGACGGTGAAACGGGTGTGCAGGTTGAAGTGTTGTCCCCCATCGATGGCCAACCTCTGACTAGGATCGCCGATGGCAGCGTGGCGGACATTGAAGCTGCCGTCCTGGCCGCTCGGGTTGCTTTCGAGGACGGGCGATGGTCCGGAATGGCACCGTCAGGGCGCAAGAAAGTGTTGCTGAAGCTGGCGGATCTGATCGAAGAGCGTGCGCTGGAAATCTCTGTTCTGGGAGTGCGCGACAACGGCACCGAGATCAGCATGGCCTATAAAGCCGAGGCGCTTTCGGCGGCGGCGACATTTCGGTACTATGCCGAAGCAATCGACAAGATTTATGGCCAGATCGCGCCAACCAGTCACGATATTCTTGGCCTGGTACACCATGCTCCGGTCGGCGTGGTGGGTGCAATCGTACCGTGGAATTTTCCGCTGATGATCGGCAGCTGGAAAATTGCTCCGGCCCTTGCGGCAGGCAATTCCGTAGTATTGAAACCCGCAGAAAGCGCTTCGCTCAGCCTTTTGAAGATTGCTGAACTGGCTGCTGAAGCCGGGGTTCCGGATGGCGTGTTCAACGTCGTGACAGGGCGCGGCTCGGTTGTGGGCGAGGCACTGGCACTGTCGATGGATGTAGACATTATGGTGTTCACTGGGTCAGGTGCGACGGGTCGTCGGTTGCTGGAGTATTCAGCTCGTTCCAATCTGAAGCGCTGCTACCTTGAGTTGGGCGGTAAGTCAGCCAACATCGTCTTCAACGACGCCCCGGATCTGGCCGAGGCCGCCAAAGTGTCCGTAGCGGGAATCTTCCGCAACTCCGGTCAAGTCTGCGTTGCTGGCTCTCGCCTTCTTGTTCAGGAAGATATCTACCAGGATTTCGTGGCCGAAGTCTCGCGCCATGCTGAAAACTTTCGCGTCGGCGATCCGCTGGACCTGAACAGCCAGATTGGTGCCGTTCACAGCCTGCCGGAACTTGAGGCCAATCTGGATTTTGTTGCCAAAGCCGAGGCGGAAGGGGCAGAGCGGCGCACCGGTGGTAATCGCATCCTGATGGAGAGTGGCGGCTATTATATGTCTCCGACCGTAATGGCCGGGGTAAAAGAGACGGACCACTTGTTTCAGAACGAAGTCTTTGGCCCCGTTCTGGCGGTGACCCCCTTCAAAAACGAAGAAGACGCGATCCGGTTGGCGAACGCCACCGTGTATGGCCTGGCTGGCGGTGTCTGGACATCTAACCTTGGCCGCGCCCACCGTATGGTGGCTGGTATCCGCACAGGCGTCGTGCATGTGAACACCTATGGCGGTGCTGATCTGACCGTACCGCTTGGAGGAGTGCGCCAGTCCGGCAATGGGCACGACAAGTCTTTGCACGCGCTTGAGAAATACTTCGACCTGAAAACGGCTTGGATCAAGCTCTGAATGGCGGCGGAACGAAGGAGGAGCTTATGACTATGAAAACGATCCTGCTGATCGGCACCTATGACACGAAAGAAGCCGAGATGCGTTTCATTGAAAACGCAATTCGCGCACAGGGCGCTGATGTACTGACAATGGATGTCTCAGTGCTGGGTGATCCCAAGACGCCAACAGACATCTCAAAGCACGACGTCGCTTCTGCCGGTGGCATGACCATTGATGAAGTCATCGCACAGGGGGATGAAAATAAAGCTTTTCGGGTAATGTCCGCGGGTGCCGCAAAAGTGGTTGCCCAGGCCTATGCCGATGGCCGCTTTGACGGGATGCTGGCCACCGGCGGTACCATGGGCACCGATCTGGCGCTGGACTGTGCACAAGCGCTGCCGATGGGTGTGCCAAAATACATTGTGTCCACTGTCAGCTTTTCTCCTCTGATCCCTCCGCATCGTCTGGCGCCGGATATTCAGATGATCCTGTGGGCCGGCGGGCTCTATGGTATGAACTCGATTTGCCAGTCTTCACTCAGCCAGGCAGCCGGGGCAGTTGTTGGCGCGACCAAGGCCGCTATTGCACCGGACCGCA
This sequence comes from Ruegeria sp. AK11, assembly GCF_056541095.1. NCBI lineage: Bacteria > Pseudomonadati > Pseudomonadota > Alphaproteobacteria > Rhodobacterales > Roseobacteraceae > Ruegeria > Ruegeria sp. AK11. The sequence goes on along the minus strand of NZ_JBQFXU010000019.1, from coordinate 13,836 downwards.
GCAAGCCATTGATAGGAATGACCAGTCTTGGCTCGTCTTGTCTGCGCTACATGAAGACGTTGAAACCGGCGTTGGAGGAACGCGGTTTTGAGGTGGCGGTTTTCCACTCTACCGGCATGGGTGGCATGGCATTTGAAAAGCTGGCTGGCGAGGGCGCATTTGCCTGCGTGATGGATTTCTGCATGCAGGAATTCGGAAATTTTATGGCGGGCTCTGTCGTGTCCAGCGGCGAGGAGCGTGCAACCAGTGCAGGTCGCGTAGGCACACCGCAGATGATCGCGCCCGGAGCGTTGGACCTGTTGGATTTCGCGGGCTGGCAGGACATCCCCGACCAATATTCTGGTCGTCCGTTTCACGTGCATAACCGATTGATCAAGAGTTCCGTCTTCAATGGGGATGAACGCCGTGCTTGGATCCGTGAACTGGCCAACCGAATGGAGGCCGCAACGGGACCTGTCCACTTTTTCTTGCCTGTTCAGGGGGTTGAAGCATGGGACAAAGAAGGCGAGGCGGCGCATGATCCTGAAGCACTGGCAGATATGGTGGATGAGGCACGCAAGGTTATACCGGGTCGTGTGCCGATGACGGAACTTGACGCTCATATCAACGACAACGCGTTCAGCGAAGCGGTCCTCGTGCAATTTGATGCCTGGGTCGAGCAGGGTGTGATCAGCAAAAATCGCTGACCTTCGTCATTCCAACAAATGCATTTTGCCTTCGGACGCCGTGGCGCCGCCTCGAGGGATACCTGCGAAAGTTGCATACCATAACAGGAAAAAGATCAGCTTATTGCCGACAAGACAAAGCTGCTTGGACCCAATGTATCATCCCTCTAAGGCGACCCGGTCCATTTTGTTAGGGGTGAAGGAGTATCCTGCCAGGTATCACGGCACTGGGGAAACCAATGACGAATGGCCATCCGGTGGGTGGTGTTGTTACACGAGCAGAATTCCTTGTTACTTTTCTTAGGGGATATCGCTATTTCAGAACGTTTGATAGCAACCCCGTTTTCTGTGCTGCAGCGATGGCGGTATTGGAAGAGATCAAAGACAGCAATTGCTGGAGAGCGCGAAAAATGTGGGATTGCATGTTCGCAAATGAATGGAAGCGCTGGCGCAGAAACATGCCGTTATTGGAAACGCACGCGGATTCAGTCTGATCTTCGGTGCAGAAATTGCTTTAGACCGCGACGGCAAGGAACAAGGATATCGGCTTTCGCATATCTGGACGAGTAATACGAGAAAAGCGATCATTCTGATGGACACGTCTCCGGTTTGATTGGACCAGACAGTGACTATCGGAGCGAAAAGCTCGAGTTGATCGTGTCACTATGAACTGTTGGGTCACTATCTATGGGCTACGGTACAAAAAACGGTAACGTCCCTAGTACCTTTACACCCGCACACCACCAAAAGGACACGCGTAAGCAGAATAGCAAAGCCAAATTGATATGCCGGGTGTGATCCTGAAAAAAAACAGAGCGTCACATACATCCTTCCGACACTTCACTCCTCGGTAAGGTGCTTCCTGACAGTTGGATCAATCTTGGTACTATGAGTTGAGTAGATACCACAGGCGGCAATGGCCTCACGCGCGGTTACCCGCTCGTGCAGGCGCTTCCAGATTGTTTTGGCGGCATAGGGATGCGGGTAAGGCCGCCAAGCAACACCCATCGTCATTCCCCGCAGATACTTTAGTTGCTGGCGGTGCGCTGAATATAAGATGGTATTGGCAACGCTGCCTTCGCGCATCAACTCATGTTCGGTTATAAATATCCTGTTTCCCCGCATTGTCACCAAACCAACGTAACGGGAAATCTGGTGCATGCTTTTGTCTTGTGATGTGGCGATTTCGCGGGACCGGATTGTGAAAAGCCCATCAACTTCCTGAATACGGATTAACGAACAAAATATCTTCCCTTCCCAGGAAGGCGTGCAGAAAAACGAGTGATAGAAACCAACATAGCGCCTGAGGTTTTTGTGTTGGCCCCGAAAAGGATCCAAAAACGCGTCTGCGGGCGTTTTTCCGGATGGTGGTAAGACGTCCTTTAGCATTTGCTCAAAGTAAGCAGTTTCAGCGAACAGTTCGGCTTCTGTCAGGCCGAAATGGCGCGCGATCCGACGCATGTTGTGGGCCGAAGGCAGGCTGGAGCCATTCAGATACCGATTGAATTGCTGCCGGTTGACGCCAATATCCCGACAAATCTTTGAAATATTGCCGTGTTCTGCGCATAGCGACTTCAGGTTGGCAGAAAAATACTGGGACATGGAAAAACCCTTCGCTATTTGACGCTATTTCGCTGCAAATAGCATCACTTCGCATAAGATTGCACAATTTGTTTTTTCTGCAAATTGTTTTCTTCTTCGGCATCAGCTCGCAAAAAACAAGCTCTCGGATGCCAGTTAAAACCGTCGAAAACACATGGATCACACTCTCCGACGGGCGGAGGCTTGCTGCTCGACTCTGGTTACCCGAAACCGGTCCAGCTCCGGCCATTCTGGAATACCTGCCTTACCGCAAACGCGACGGCACAGCGCCCAGGGATGAAACAACACATAAGGTATTTGCCGAGGCTGACTATGCCTGCGTTCGGGTCGATATAGCGGGTACGGGCGACAGCGAAGGGCAATTCGACGATGAATACTCGGAACAGGAACTGAGTGATGGTGAAGAAGTCATCGCATGGATCGCAGCGCAGGATTGGTGCGACGGTCACGTTGGGATGATCGGAATATCTTGGGGTGGGTTTAATGGTTTGCAACTGGCTTTCCGGCAACCGCCTGCGTTGAAGGCCGTCGTCAGCGTCGCCTCGACCGTGGATCGCTATGCAGATGACATCCATTTCATGGGTGGTTGCCTGCTGAGCGACAACATGAACTGGGGTAGTCAGATGTTCGCTTATCTGACCAGGCCCGCAGATCCGGCCTTACGCGCAGACTGGCGAGAGGATTGGCTGATGCGGCTGCAAAACGTTCCATTTTCAGCCGCCGATTGGCTGCGTCATCAGACACGGGACACATACTGGAAGCACGGCTCGGTTTGCGAAGACTGGTCTGCTATCCAAACCCCGGTTTTGGCCATAACCGGCTGGGCAGATGCGTATGTAAATGCCCCGCCTGCTTTGACAGCCAACCTGACATCGCCCACCAAGGCCGTCATCGGGCCATGGGAGCATCGATACGCGCATATCTCGAAAATTGATCCTGCGGATTTCCATTCCGAAGTCATCGGCTGGTTTGATCGCTGGTTGAAAGAACAGGAAAACGGCGCAGAAGATTTGCCTGCGTACCGGACATACATGCAGGAGCATTTCAACCCGACACCGAAAAACAGCCCTCGGCAAGGTCGCTGGATAGCTGAAGGTCGCTGGCCATCGCCGCACGTACATGAACAGATCTGGCATCTGGCACCGGGCGAATTTTCCCCTACCCCAGCCCAAGGTTCCGCAGCCATTTCGTCGCCCTGCCATTTGGGCATGCAAAGCGGGTATTTTTGTGCAGGTATGCGGATCGATAACGAGCTGCCCGACGACCAGGCAAGCGACGATGCATTGTCGCTGTGCTTTGACAGCGCGCCATTGCGTGCGCCGCTGGAATTGTTGGGGCGCGCAAGACTGAATTTTCGGTTTTCAGTAGACAAGCCTGTCGCTCAGATTATTGCGCGCCTATGCGATGTATCACCCGAGGGTATTTCACAGCGCATCAGCTACCGGTCGTTGAACTTATGCCATTTCCGCGATCACGAGACACCTGAATTCTTACAACCCGGCGAGGAATATGAGGCCGAGGTTGCCCTAAACGAATGTGCGCATCGACTGCGTGAGGGTCATGTGTTGCGGCTGGCCCTGTCGACGTCCTACTGGCCAATCATCTGGCCATCGCCAAACCAGGCACAGGTGACATTGCATTTGCAGGACTGCGCCCTGCATTTGCCGGTGCGCGAAGTATCGCGTGAAATCCAAGCTTCCGAACCCGGTCCGGCGCCGAAGTTTCCGGTTCTTGCAGCCGATCAATTGCGGACACCTGCGTCGCATTCCGAACGTAAAGAAACAGAAGACGGCCGGATCGTGCTTGAGACGTTTGACGACTATGGTAAATCACGCGATCCCTATCACGGCCTGATTGTCGGCAGTGATGTGCGCATGCATTACGGCATTAACCCGGATGACCCGGCCACTGCCCGGTTTGAGACGGCCTGGAATTTCACATTCGAACGGGCGGAGTGGCAGGTCGCCATCTCGACCGAGTGCCGCATGAGTTGCGACACGCAGAATTTCTACCTCTACCGCAAACTTCGCGCCACCGAAGGTGCCGATGAAACCGAAGTCCTGACAAAGGAATGGTCGGAAACCATTCCACGCGGATTTCTCTGACTTAATCCTAGGGAGGATACTATGAAGATAGAATGGACAAAGGCCAATGTTGGTCGTCGCGGGTTCCTGAAAGGCGCAACCGCGCTTGGAGCGACCACGGCGCTTCCGATGGGGTGGGCAAATCGCGTATTTGCAGCAGACGACGGTGTTCTGCGGGTACGGGCCTACGGCGATGCACAGAATATGGATCCGGCCCACTCGGTTGGTGTCGTGGAAGAAGAGGTACATGCCTCGATCTACAACAAGCTGATCCAGTATAAGCCAGGCGAGGAATGGGGCTGGCAGCTCGACGCGGCAACGATGATCGAGCAGGTTGACCCCACCCATATCAAGTTTGCATTGCGTGACGATATCGGCTTCACCAACGGCTTTGGCGCCATGACCGCCGAGGACGTCAAGTTCAGCATGGAACGGATCGTGGATGACGCGACCGACAGCCCAAACAAACCCGACCTGGGACCGTTCAGCCATGTTGAAGTGACCGGTGAACGCGAAGGGACGATTGTGTTGAACAAACCCTTCGCACCGATTTGGTCAATTGCCCTGCCTTACATCACCGGAAACATTGTTTCGAAAGCAGCGGTCGAAGCAGCCGGTGGCCGGATCGGTGCTGATCCGGTGGCAGAGTCCGGCCCATATCTGCGGGACAGCTGGTCGCCCAAGGAAAAAACGGTTCTTAAGCGCAACCCCGACTGGAAGGGCGATGCTCCGACATGGGACACAATCGAGATCTATCCGATCGACGACGAAAACACCGCCGAGATCGCGTTTGAAGCGGGCGAACTGGACGTAACTCGCGTGTCGCTGGGTTCAGTCGAACGTTATCGCGCTGGTGTTCCCAATGGAGGATCGCTGGTTGAGAAACCCTCGCTTTACTATGTCTGGATGGGAATGAATGTTGAACATCCAAAGCTGCAAAATCAGAAGCTGCGACAGGCGATTCAACATGCCATAGATGTCCCCAGCATTCTGGAGGCTGCCTATTTTGGTGCAGCCGAACCGGCAACCGGGATCATTGCTCCGGGTTTGGCTGGGCATCGGCCGTCTTCGCTGGTGCCACCTGAGGCAAATTTCGAAAAAGCGGCGCAACTGCTTGCGGAATCGGGTGAAACCAACGTCACTCTGACCCTCGACACGCTAAACAAGACAACGTTCACGACAACTGCACAGATCATTCAGGCGACGCTGGCGCAAATCGGTATCACAGTTGAGGTGAATGTTCTGGAATCCGGTGCGTTCTGGGCGTCTGGCGACAACGAAAACCTGCAACTTGTTCTGAACCGCTATTCGATGACGCCGGACCCGTATTATGCGACGTCGTGGTTTACGCCCGAGCAAATTGGCAAGTGGAATTGGGAACGCTTTAACAGCGCAGAGTTCAACGAAATCCACGAAGCTGCGGCTGGGGAAACAGATATCGCAAAGCGGGCTGAAATGTACCAGCGTGCGCAGGACTTGATGGAAGAAAGCGGTGCCTATCGCTTCATCACACACGAGGCAACACCGGTCATTCACAGCGCAGGTGTCATTCCTGCATTGCGCCCGGATGGGCTGTCGCTGCTGCGTTACTTTGGCAAGTCGACCTGACCTCCCCAGGTCGACAGGGAGCGGCGGGCGCTGACACTCGCCGCTCCATAACCAACGCCATCCAGCCACAAGGAGCCAGTTGGCCATGCTGAACTTCGCAACCCGTCGCTTCGGGCTGTCGCTGCTCATCCTTTTCGTGGCGGTCACCGTCATGTTCCTGATGATCCGCGCTGTACCAGGCGATCCGGTCCAGATCATGCTGGGTCCGCGCGCCACACCCGAGCTTCAGGCCCAACTCACCGCCGCACTTGGTCTTGATCAACCGATCTGGAAACAGCTGCTGATCTTTTACTCGAACCTTTTGCAGGGTGACCTTGGCACCGATGTCTTCTCGGGTCGGTCTGTGACTGAGATTGTGTTTCAGCAATTGCCGTTCACTCTGGAGCTGATTTTTGCATCAATCCTGTGGTCCGCAAGTCTTGGTATCGCACTTGGCGCTTATGCGGCTGCGCATCCAAACACGATGATCGACCGGATCGCCGCCGCAATTTCCGTCAGTTTTGTTGCCGCTCCGGCCTTTGTTGTTGCGCTTTTGGCTTTGTTGGTTTTCGCCGTTAATTTGCAGTGGTTTCCCGCCATTGGGGCAGGAGAGGGGTTCTGGGACCGCCTTGACCATCTGGTTTTGCCTGCATTCGCCATAGGGCTCAGCTGGGTAGGATATATCGCACGGCTGGTACGGGCGTCGATGCTCGAGGTCATGGGTGAAAGCCATGTGCGTACCGCCCGGGCCTTTGGTATCGCGGAACGTCGCGTGGTCATGGTTTACGCATTGCGTATCGCAATTCTACCCGTGGTCACCGTGATCGGGGTCGGGATGGGCTTTCTGCTCAGCTCAGCCGTTTTTGCCGAAATCGTTTTTGCCCGACCAGGCTTGGGTAAGCTGGTCATCGACAGCATCACGACCCGAAACTATCCGATTGTGATGGGTTCGGTCCTTGTATCAACGGCACTGTTCGTTGTGTCGACCGCCTTGGCCGATCTGATCAACGCGCTACTCGATCCACGCGCACGCACGGCTCATTAAGGAGGCGGAGTGATGGTAAAATCTCGTTCCGAACTTGGCCAGATCATAGTCGGGGTTGCCCGCGACCCGCTTGGGTTAATGGGTTTGATAATCGTTGGGACCATCGTGTTCTGCGCGATATTTGCTGCCTGGATTGTGCCTTACGATCCCATTGCCATGGATATCAAATCCCGCCTGCAAGGGCCGTCCGCGGCGCATCTGTTGGGCACGGATCAGCTGGGTCGCGATACGTTTTCGCGGGTGATTGCTGGGGGGCAGGTTGCGCTTAAAGTGGCGCTGCCAGCTGTTTTCGGCGCGATGGCGATTGGCCTGACTTTGGGCATGATAGCCGGGTACGGGCCGAAATGGCTCGACAACCTGCTGATGCTGTTTTTCGATACCATCCGGTCCTTTCCGACGGTGATGTTTGCACTGGCTGTTGTGGCCCTTGTCGGGCCCAGCTTGCAGACAGTTGTATTCGTGGTCATGGCGACCTCGATCCCGACATATGGGCGCGTGGCGCGAACCCAGACCCTGACGCTTCGCAATTCCGAATTCATTCTGGCAGAGCGATCAATGGGGGCCAGCATGACGCGTATTCTGGGTGTGCACATGCTACCCAATATCATCGGGGTTCTGGCTGTCTTGGCAGCCATGGATATACCCACCGTCATCGCGCTGGAGGCCGGGCTGTCATTTTTGGGGTTGGGTGTGAAACCCCCGACACCCAGTTGGGGAGCCTTGCTCAAGGATGGCTATTCCCTGATCCGCCAAACACCGTGGCTGGTGGTGGGCGGGGGCCTGCCGATCATTCTGGCAACACTTGGATTCACTTTCCTGGGCGAAAGCCTACGTGATGTGGTCGACCCGAAATTGAGGAAACAGCGATGACCGATACACTGCTGGAAATCGACCGCCTGAGTGTTGACTACGAAACGGGCCGTGGCGACCTTAAGGCCCTGAGGAACATCACATTCAACGTCAACAAGGGTGAAATTGTTGGTATTGTCGGGGAATCCGGATGCGGCAAATCCACCCTGATCTCATCCATCCTGCGCCTGACCGCCCCCAATACGCGGTTCCGTCAAGGTGAGGTTCGTTTCAAAGAGCAGGACCTGTTGAAGGCTTCCGAGCGTCAGATGCGCGACCTGCGCGGTGCAGACATATCCATTGTCTTCCAGGATCCGATGCAAACGCACAATCCGGTTCTGACCATCGGGCAGCAGATGCTGGACATTCAGCATCGCTCAAAGCAGTCAAAGGCGGATAAATTGACCCACGCAGCCAAGATGCTGGGAGCTGTCGGCATCCCCGATCCCGAAGCGCGCCTGAAGCAGTATCCGCATGAGTTCTCAGGTGGGATGCGCCAGCGGATCGCCATAGCAATGGCGTTGATGTCCGAGCCGGACCTCTTGATCGCGGATGAGCCAACCACTGCATTGGACGCCACTCTTGAGGTACAGATCATCGAGCGCCTACAAGAATTACAGCGCGAGTTTCATTGTGCCATTCTGTTTATTTCGCACCATCTGGGCGTGATCGCGGAACTCTGCGACCGGGTGGTGGTAATGTATGCAGGAGCCGTTGTCGAAAGCGGCGATGTGCGTGAGATTTTCCACAACCCTAAACACCCCTATACACGTCGTCTGATCGAATGTGATCCCGGCCACATCAAAGAACGCGCCCGCGTTTTGCCCACCATCCCCGGTGAAGTGCCTGATCTGGCCAACCTGCCCGGGGGGTGCATCTTTCGGGACCGTTGCGATCAGGCCATGGCGCGCTGCGCGACCGATGTGCCGCCACTGGATCAACTGAAAGAAGGCCACCACGCCGCATGCTGGCTGAACCACGAGGAGGTCGCAACATGAGCTTGCTGAATGTCGTGGATCTTAAAACCAGTTATGGACCGGTCAATGTTCTGGCGGGTGTCAGCTTTACCGTAGAACCTGGCGAAACTTACGCTCTGGTTGGTGAAAGCGGATCGGGTAAGACGACGGTAATCCGCGCGATTGCGGGTCTTGCGCCTGCACAGGACGGTTCGGTTACATTCGAAGGTCGGGAAATTCGGGGCGCGCCGGAAAGCGTCATGCGTCCGCTGCGTAAAGACATGGCGATGATGTTTCAGGACCCGGTCGGTAGCCTGTCGCCCCGCCTGACAATCCGCAGCCTGATCACCGAACCCTATCGCATTCAGGGTATGAAAGATCGCGATCTGGATGCCGAGGCCAAGCGCCTATTGGAAATGGTGAACCTGCCCGCGCATTTTGCCGATCGCTATCCCTATCAGCTGTCAGGAGGTCAGGCCCGGCGCGTGGGCGTCGCGCGCGCCCTGGCGCTGGAACCCAAGCTGATCCTTGCGGACGAGCCGACTGCCGGTCTTGATGTCTCGGTTCAGGGTGAGTTGCTGAACCTGCTCAACGAACTGCGCGAAAGGCTGGGGCTGGCGATGGTCATCATCACGCACAACCTCAGCGTCGTGCGTCACGTGGCCGACAGAATGGGCATCATGTATCTGGGCCGTTTGGTCGAGGAGGGCACAACCGAAACGATCTTCAACAACCCGCGCCATCCCTACACCCGCTGCCTTCTGAGCGCCAACCCCGAGCCGGACCCGGATGCGCGATTGGAACGGATCGCCCTCAAAGGGGAGCCTCCCAGCCTGCTGAAGCGGCCATCTGGCTGTGAGTTTCGCGAGCGTTGCCCCTTTGCCAGAGACATTTGCACCCAAACCCCGGAATGGGAAGTAAAGGGCGGCCATGGGCTGCGTTGTCTGGCCCCGCTGTCGTAACTAGGAAATCCAATGCCAAGCACACTCTACTTCAACGGCACCATCCTGACTATGGATGCGCAGAACTCTTCACCAGAGGCGGTGCTGACTGACGGCAACAGAATTCAGGCAGTGGGGGCCGAGGCTGAGTTGCGCGCCCGCATGCCTTCGGATGCGCACGAGCATGATCTGAAGGGTCGTACCCTGATGCCCGCCTTTATCGACCCACACGGGCACTTTCCCGATCCCGGCTTTGTTAAGCTGTTCCGTGTCGATCTGTCTTCGCCGCCTTTAGGGGATTGCAGAGACATGTCACAGGCGTTGGACAGGCTTCACGAAAAGGCGAGTGCAACACCCGAGGGTGAATGGGTCATGGGGGTGTCCTTTGACAATACGTCCATTCTGGAAGGTCGAATGCCCACACGGGCCGAACTGGACGGCGTGTCACAACGCCATCCAATCTGGGTCATTCACGCGTCGGGTCATAATGGCGTGGCAAATTCTCTCGCGCTGGAAAGACGCGGGATAACTCGTGAAACTCCTGATCCAGAGGGGGGCCGTTATGGCCGCGATCCGGAAACCGGAGCACTGACCGGATTGATGGAAGGGCTGTCGGCCATGGGTGAAATGGGCGATACTGATTTCCTGATTGACCGCGACCGGTTTTGGCGGGGTTTTGACGCCTGCCGCAGCGAATACCTGGCCCATGGTGTGACCTATGCCCAAAATGCCTGGGCATCGCAGCCCATGCTGGACCACTTCGCCAGCCTGCCTGCGGATCAGGATCCGGGAATTGACATCGAGCTTTTGCCCGTCGGAGATCTGGAGCCAGAGTTATCTTCGCGTTGGATTGGAACGAGCTGGCCGGGCAACCCGCATTTTTCGCTGGGTCCGCGCAAACTGTTTACGGACGGGGCCTTTCAGTTACAGACCGCGTATTTGTCTGCTCCATATTTCAAACCTGCCAGCCCTGATAATCCTTGTGGAATGACCTATACCTCGCAAGAGCAGTTGGTTGCGGATGTAGAAAAGCTCCACAGTCAGGGCTTGCAGATTCACTGCCACTGCAATGGCGATGCCGGTGCCGAGATGTTCATAGATGCGGTGGAAAAGGCGCTTGTTGCACACCCGCGCCAGGATCATCGACATACCATTATCCATGGCCAGGTTCTGAGGGATGACCAATTGGAGCGTATGGCCCGGCTTGGTCTGACCGTCAGCTTCTTTCCCGCCCATGTCTTCTTTTGGGGGGATCGTCATTACGATACTTTCCTGGGACCCGAGCGAGCCGAACGGATATCGCCAGCGGCGTCAGCCGAACGGTATGGCGTGCGATACACGATCCACAACGACGCCTCGGTCACACCGACGCGTCCAATCCATCTTGCCCATTGCGCGGTGAACCGAAAATCCGCTTCTGGCCGTGTGCTTGGCGAGGATCAGAAGATCAGCGTTATTTCAGCCCTGCGGGCCCAAACCATTGAAGCCGCGTGGCAGGTGTTCAAGGAAGATCAACGCGGATCCATAGAAACGGGTAAAATTGCAGATTTTGTTGTTCTTTCGCGCAATCCACTGCACGACCCGGACCGCTTGTCAGACACTGTCGTGCTTGAAACCATCCGCTATGGCGAAAGGGTTTTTTCCGCTGTGTGTACTGAACAAGAGTTTGAGCACGCATAATGGCGACCAAGCGTATTGTGATCGCGGGGTTTCAACATGAAACCAACTGTTTCGGTGTAACGAAAGCTGGGATGCCTGAGTTTGAGATGGCGGATTCCTGGCCGGGAATGCTGCATGGTTCACAGGTTGTTCTGGAAACCGAGGGCATGAACCTTCCGATCGCGGGTTTCACCGCCGCGGCACAGGCAGCGGGATTTGATGTCATTCCCGTTTTGTGGTGCTCTGCCGAACCGTCCGCCCATGTCACCGATCATGCATTCGAAACGATCTGCGGGATGCTGTTGGACGGAATATGGGGCGCAGGCCAGATTGATGGTGTCTATCTTGATCTGCACGGAGCTATGGTCTCCGAAAGCCTTGCTGACGGTGAAGGAGAGCTTTTGCGTCGCGTTCGTGAAACTGTGGGTCCAGACGTTCCAGTGGTTGCAAGTTTGGACCTTCACGCCAACATTTCCACCGAAATGGTCGAACACTCAGATTACCTGTCGATTTTTCGCACTTACCCACATTTGGATATGGCGGAAGCGGGTGCACGATGCGTTCCAGTCTTGCGTCGCCTGCTGGCGGGTGAAACCCTATACAAAACGTTCCAACCGGTGCCTTACCTGATCCCCCTGCATGCGCAACACACGGGTTCTGCGCCGATCAGTGATATCTATCAATTGCCTGTCAGGTTTGAACAGCAAGGCATTCTGGCAGAGATCGCTCTTGGTTTTACGGCGGCGGATTTTCCTGACACCGGACCATCCTGCCTTGCTTATGCCTTGACTGCTGAAAAAGCGGCTGCGGCTGCCAAAGAGATTGTCAGCATGTTCCTGTCCCGTGAGGCCAATCTTGAATGTAAGATGTTGTCTTTGGAAGAGGCCGTTTCTACATGTCGTCAAAGGCGCGAAAAACCCATCGTTCTAGCCGATGTTCAGGACAATCCGGGCGCAGGCGGAACGTCAGATACAACGGGGCTGCTGGCCGCTTTGATTGAGGGCGGGGTAAAAAACGTTCTGATGGGTCTGTTCCATGATCCGGAAAGTGCCATTCAGGCCCATGCGGCAGGGGAGGGCGCACGGATCATTTTGGCTATCGGCGCAAAGTCGAACCTGGCCGGACATGTTCCATTCAGGGCAGAGTTTGAAGTGCTTTCCTTAAGTGATGGAACGTGCCGCTATACCGGTGAAATGTATGGCGGCGGAACAGCTACGCTTGGCAAGACAGCTGCGCTTCGCTTGGTTGGACACGACGCCGAGATCGACCTTGTCGTCACAAGCATACGAAACCAATGCCTGGATCGCGCACATTTCACACATATCGGGTTAAACCCTCTGAGTTATTCGGTGATCTGCGTCAAAAGCACAGCGCATTTCCGGGCGGATTTCGAACCAATTGCAAGCCATGTAAATGCGGTCGCTGCGCCTGGGGTTTTCCTCTGCGATCTTGGAAAGGTCCCTTATTCTTGTATCAACAGAAGGTTGGCCAACTGTCGCCATACCTCCTTTGACGTGACGTGAAACGAAAGTTTGTTGACGTGAGATACGCCCCAATGGATTCAAATATCTCAACCCCGAAGGGCCAGCCTTGAGCCGTCCACATAAACCCGACCCCGATTGGATCTTGAATACGATTCCCTGAGGCCAGTCGGCCAAAATGCATCTTCATACACCAGTTGACCCACGTCTCTCTCAGAGCTTGTTACAACGCAAAGGCAACTTGCACATCACTGAATCGTTTCTTCGGCATAGATACACTTCTCTCGCACCAGAAATGTATCCGAGGCAATCGCAGCGCGATCAGCATCTCCTACTGAGCGGGGTCAACATTACCAAAAGAAGCTGTCATCCTCCAGCAAGGATGCAATTGTCAGGTTGGCATCCTCTTCTGACACATTGTCTGTGGCTTCTTGCCACACAGCTTCCAGGATGGTTGTCGAAGGCCCGTAAATGTTGTTTTTCACGCAAGAGACAACCAATCCATAGATATCTTCCTCATTCTGGAAGGTGGGCAAGTCTGGCACGAATTCCAGATAGTCGACATCTTCGTCCCATTCGGAGGCACCGGACTCCTCGGCCACCGTCACGGTATTGTTTTCCGGTGCCAACAAAGCGCTCAGTTTTGGTTGAGCAGGACCGATGGTCCCATTTCCATCAATATCGTGACTGTAGAAGGTTTCGACATCCACAACATTGGCGATGCTAACACCGCCTTGGTATTGCCCCGAAGCATCCGTGGTCCATTCAGCATATGACCCGTTCGCATTTTGCCACAGCACCTTGTAGCCACCGCCCGAGGCTTCGGCCTGAAGCGCCTGCCAGCCCGGCAGGCTGTCTGGCCCAATAGCATTGCCGTTATACGTCAGGTTGATGGTACCGTTGATCAGGTACTCACCGCGGGTTGAAGACGCGAGTGTTATCGACCCGCTGGTCTCGATATTGGTTA
>NZ_JBQFXU010000018.1:0-31607 GCF_056541095.1 Ruegeria sp. AK11 | reverse complement strand
TCATCTCCACTCTCTGATGGTTACGATGAGCCTGAAATCCTCCGCTACGCAATCAACCTAGTCTGTTCCATGGGTGCTGATGGCGGACAGCAACAACCCGTGTGAGGCACCTGAGCCGATAAGAAAGTTCAGGTTTTTGTCGTAAATGTCGCTTCTATTAATTTTAGTCACATTCAAACTCCGCAGCAAATGTCGCAGTGATACTTTCATGCTGCACTGCCCACAAGTAAAAGCTGTCTGTTGGTTGGCCTTTCGCGTCGACCGTTCTAACGTTTTGTTTTGGCATCGACATACGGAATCTTCGACCACGCCACAGAGCGTCACACTGAACCGAGAACTGGTTTACTTGATTGTGTGAACGTCAGATTGGTCTACACGCCAGTTTCACGCCTTCCGGCCTCATTCGTCTTGTAGCTCAGAGCCCGCTTCGGGGCGGAGAAGTACAGACAATACTCGGCGGTGAATACGATCTAGATCGTAATCGGTTAGTTCTAATCCCTCAGTCATCCGCGCTTTGAATGATTGAAAGTCTCCGCGAGTAATCTCGTCACGGTTTTTGTCGTCTCCGGCGAGTTGCTGCGCGAGTTTTTCCTTTCGGAAGTCCAGCAGAAAACGGGAAAATCGAGCGTTCAATTCGGAGTACTGAGGGGACTCCTCGATAGGCGATTTGTTTTTCATCAATTCGGTATCCGATAGCCATGGAACTGCCCGAGCGGTTTTGCTGGGCAAGTACAACATTCTGGTCAGCTTTTGCGTGTGACGCGTATGAGACGATTTGGTTCCATGGCCACAGTCTTGAGATTTTCTGGTCTTGGTCAATAGCGCGAATGTTATCGACGGTCGCCTAACGCAGAACAATCTCAGAACTCTACAGGAATCTTTTTTATTTTATTTCAAAGTCTTAAGAATCTGCGGGCATTAAAGACCGTTCAAATGGGCGCAAAAATCAACCTTATGGGCTATTTATGCCCACCCACACAATTTGTGCAGCGCTTCATACCTATCCGCATTTGGAATGACCGCAGTTGCGGCAGGTCATGCAGCCTTCGATCATGACCATGTCGTACTGACCGCAGGACGGGCAGGCTTTGCCGCGTGGCGCGTCTAAGTTCACCACTTGCGCCTGGGGGTCGGATTTCAGCCCCATCCCCTCGCCTTCCAGAAAGCCGATGGCAACCATGTGCTGTTCGATCACGCCCCCGATCGCGGCCAGGATCGATGGGATATACTTGCCTTTGACCCACGCCCCGCCGCGCGGGTCGAAAACGGCTTTCAGCTCTTCGACCACAAAGGACACGTCCCCACCCCGACGGAACACGGCCGAGATCATCCGCGTCAGCGCCAGTGTCCAGGCGTAATGTTCCATATTCTTGGAGTTGATGAACACTTCGAACGGGCGGCGGCGGCCCGAGATGATGATGTCGTTGATGGTCAGATAAATCGCGTGCTCGCTATCGGGCCATTTCAGCTTGTAAGTCGACCCCTCCAGCGATTGCGGGCGATCCAGCGGTTCGGACATGTAGATGACGTCGCCGCCTTCAATTTCATGAGGCGCATTCGCGCTTTCCCCCGGCACCTTGTCATCGCTTTCCGAAACGGTCAGAACCGAGCCGGTCACATCGTTGGGGCGATAGGTCGTGCACCCTTTGCAGCCCTGATCCCAGGCCTGCATGTAGACATCCTTGAAGGCGTCAAAGCTGATATCTTCCGGGCAGTTGATGGTCTTGGAGATCGAGCTGTCGATCCACTTCTGCGCCGCCGCCTGCATCTTGACGTGATCCGACGGCGTCAGGGTCTGGGCATTGACGAAATAGTCCGGCAGCGCTGCGTCGCCGAACTTGTCGCGCCACATCTGAACGGCGTAATCCACGACCTCTTCTTCGGTGCGCGAGCCGTCTTTTTGCAGAACCTTGCGGGTGTAGGCATAGGCAAAGACCGGTTCAATCCCCGACGACACGTTCCCGGCATAAAGCGAAATCGTGCCCGTGGGCGCAATCGAGGTCAGCAGAGCGTTGCGGATACCATGTTCGCGGATCGCATCGCGGACGTCGTCATCCATTTGCTGCATCGTGCCGCTGGCCAGATATTTCTCGGCGTCGAACAGGGGGAACGCGCCTTTCTCCTTAGCCAGATCGACCGAGGCCAGATATGCGGCGCGGGCGATTGCGTGCAACCAGCGTTCCGTCTGACGCGCCGCCTCGTCGGACCCATAGCGCAAGCCCAGCATCAGCAGCGCATCCGCAAGACCCGTCACGCCCAGCCCGATGCGGCGCTTGTCCTGCGCTTCCGCCTCTTGCTCGGCCAACGGGAATTTCGAGGCGTCCACGACGTTATCCATCATGCGCACGGCTGTCGCGACCAGTTCCTGCAACGCCGGTTCATTCAGATGCGCGGCATCCCCAAACGGTTCGGCCACCAGCCGCGCCAGATTGATCGAGCCCAGCAGGCACGCCCCGTAAGGTGGCAGAGGTTGCTCGCCACAGGGGTTCGTCGCGGCGATGGTTTCAACGTAGCTCAGGTTGTTGGCCTGATTGATGCGGTCGATGAAGATCACGCCCGGTTCAGCATAATCATATGTGGCCTGCATGATCTTGTTCCACAGATCGCGCGCCTGAACGGTATGATAGATCTTGCCGTCAAACTGCAACTCCCACGGGCCGTCGGCCTTGACCGCCTCCATGAAGGGATCGGTCACCAGCACCGACATGTTGAACATGCGCAGGCGGGCCGGGTCGGATTTGGCGGTGATGAACTGTTCGATATCAGGGTGATCACAGCGCATGGTGGCCATCATCGCCCCCCGGCGCGAGCCCGCGGACATGATTGTGCGGCACATTGCGTCCCACACATCCATGAAGCTGAGCGGGCCAGAGGCATCTGCCGCCACACCTTTCACATCCGCGCCGCGCGGGCGAATGGTCGAGAAATCATAGCCGATCCCGCCCCCCTGCTGCATGGTCAGCGCGGCCTCTTTCAGCATGTCAAAGATACCGCCCATGCTGTCGGGGATGGTGCCCATAACGAAGCAGTTGAACAGTGTCACCTGCCGCGCGGTGCCTGCGCCAGCAGTGATGCGCCCGGCGGGCAGATATTTGAAATCTTCCAGTGCCTCGTAGAACCTGTCTTCCCAATGATCCGGGTCGTCCTCGACCCGCGCGAGGTCACGGGCGATGCGTCGCCAGCTGTCTTCAACCGTCTGATCGATGGGCGTGCCATCCGCCTGTTTGAAGCGGTATTTCATGTCCCAGATCTGCTCGGCGATGGGGGCGGCAAAGCGGCTCATATCGAAACTCTATCTATAGTGTGAGTTAGTAAGAAATCCTCTATATATGATATTCAGGGCTTCATTCCAGCAAAAAAACTGCTGTATTCCAATTGACCATAGACCACACAATAGGCAAATTGATTGGTAATTTCTTGAGGGCTCTCGTAGCTCTCAAGAAACGGTGGAGATGGAGGGACTCGAACCCTCGGGGCGTTGGATAGGAAGCCGCACCCCGCACCATGCCATCCCCTGCATTGGCTCCTCGACCCGGTCGGGGAGCCAATCTTTACAATTTATCGAAATCATCATTTTGAGTTATCGACTCAGTATACTGCATACCGCTCTGTGATTCCCTGTGCTGAAAGAGGTATCCAGACTAACACCCACTACACCTTGATGAAAGCCAATCCTGAGCTACAATGGATAGATAGCCAATGGACGACTCTGTGGGAAAGTTGTGGATAAGTACGTGAACCTCATCAAACTTTCGGTTGGTTCGGAAAGCGTGGACTCTCTGATCGCGTGGCAGGACAGCCGAATGCCGCTTTATGAGGACAGATATCCGCGCCACGTAACCCGCATGTGGCCCAAACGTGATGCCGAGATTCTGAATGGCGGATCAATCTATTGGGTCATCAAGGGTGTCGTACAGTGCCGTCAGCGTATTCTGCGCCTGGACGAGGTGACCGGCGAGGACGGTATCCGCCGCTGCGCCATCGTTCTCGACCCTAACGTACATCGGACCCAGAACACCTTGAAACGCCCGTTTCAGGGGTGGCGATACCTGAAGCCCGAAGATACACCAGCCGACTTGCCGAAAGGGCGCGCGCAGGACGACGCCCTGCCCGATGACCTCAACCGCGCCCTAGCGGATATCGGTGTGCTGTAATTACCGCAGCCGATCCAGCAATTCCGTCAGAACCGCCTTATCCGCCGCGTCGACCTTTGCAACCCGGCTGCGCCACAATGTGGCCTGCGATTGCAGGATCAGACCGTCCGACAGGATCTTGAGGTGGTTTGCCCGCAGGGTTTCACCGGAGGAGGTGATATCAGCAATTGCCTCGGCTGTTTCGTTCATGACCGTACCTTCGGTCGCCCCCTGGCTGTCGACCAGAGTGTAGTCGGCCACGCCCGCGTCGGTCAGGAACTCCCGCACCAGTCGGTGATATTTGGTGGCGATCCGCAGCCGGTGGCCGTGAGTGTTGCGAAATGCTGCTGCCGCCGCATCGAGATCGTCCAGCGTGTCCACATCGACCCAGCAGGCGGGTGTGGCAATGATCAGATCGGCTTTGCCAAAGCCCAGCTGCGCAATCTCTTCGACCTGCTGTTCCCAGCGCGGAAGTTTTTCTTGCACCAGATCGATGCCGGTGACGCCCAGATGAATACGGCCCGACGCAAGTTCGCGCGGAATCTCACCCGCCGACAACAGAACCAGCGAGACGCCGTCAATCCCGTCGACCCTACCCGCATATTCCCGGTCCGAGCCGTTGCGGGACAGCACGATGCCATGTTTTTCGAACCATGAAACGGTCTTTTCCATCAACCGGCCCTTCGAGGGCACGCCCAGTTTCACACTCATAGCACGGCCTCCTCGATTTCAAGCATCAGGTCCGGGCGGATCACTCCGCCGATCGCGGGGATTTCGGCCCCATCCCCCAAACGGCGCGTCAGCGCATCATAGCGCCCACCGGTGGCGACAGGCGGCAGGTCGGGACGGCCTTCGGCGTAGAACCCAAAGACAAACCCGTCGTAATATTCCATCGATGTCCGGCCATAAGACGCTTCGAAATCCAGCCGGGCGACGTCGACGCCACGCGCTTGCAGGGCTGCGATCCGCGCCTCCAATCGGTCCAGTGCCGGGGTGATCTGCGGCAGATCCACTGCCACATCCCTCAGCTGTTCCAACGCGAAGGGCATGGTTTCACGCACATTCAGCAGCGTTTCCAACCCGGCCAGTTCATTGTCAGAGATCGGCGGCGCAGCGCGATCTTCACGCAGGGCTTTGATCCGGTCGGCAATCTCGGGCCCGCGGCGCTTGCCGATCATCGGAACATCAACCGCCATCGGGTCGTCCGCGTCCAAAAGCGCGTCACGGCCTTCGGGCCCCGGTTTACGCCCTGCAAACCGGTCCAGCAGCGCACGAAACCGGCGCGGCCGCCACAGGTGCCGCATCAGCGCGGCCTTGCGGCGGTCTGTGGTCCGAAGCCCTTCGACAGCCGCGGTTAGGATACCGATATCCCCGGTCGCTGCGCGCAGAGGCAGCCCGCGCAGTTGCATTGCCATCAGCGAAAACACTTCGGCATCGGCACCAGCGGGATCATCGCGGTCAAAAACCTCGTACCCCACCTGAATATATTCGTTCGAACGGTCCGGGTCGTGTTCCTGACGGCGGAACACCTCACCTGAATAGGTATAGCGCGCTGGCTCGGCCCCGTCCCGCATGTGCATCTGAACAACAGGCAGGGTGAAATCCGGGCGCAGCATCTGCTCGCCCCGCAGCGCGTCCGAGGTGACGTAGGCACGGGCGCGGATATCCTCGCCATAGAGGTCCAGCAACATTTCAGCGGGTTGCAGCAGCGGGGTATCCACCACCTGCGCGCCCGCAGCCTCGAACCGGACACGCATCATCGCGGCACGGGCCTGTATCTGGGAACGGTTGGGCATGGGTCAGTCCTGACTGTTCAGAATTTCACGCACTTTCGCGACCAGATCAGCGCGCGATACTTCGAACTGGCTGGGGCGTTCTTTCCATTCCTCCAGCGTGGCGCTTTCGGCGATCTTAGCCCCAAGGATCAGGTCCTTGATCTGCACGATGCCTTTTGCCTTTTCGTCCCCGCCTTCGATCACCGCAACCGGAGAGTTGCGCTTGTCCGCGTATTTCAACTGATTGCCAAAGTTCTTGGGATTGCCCAGATACACCTCGGCCCGGATGCCCGCATTGCGCAGCTCGGCCACCATCGCCTGATAATCGGCCATCCTGTCGCGATCCATGACGGTGACGACCACGGGGCCTTTGGCCTGGGCGCTGATCCGGCCCTTTTCGCGCAGCGCCGCCAGTAACCGATCGACGCCGATGGACACCCCGGTCGCGGGCACTTCCTGCCCGGTGAACCGCTTGACCAGATCGTCATAGCGCCCGCCGCCCGCAACCGAGCCGAATTGCCGCTTGCGGCCTTTCTCGTCGAAGATTTCGAACGTCAGTTCGGCCTCGTAGACCGGACCGGTGTAATAGCCCAGGCCACGGACGACGGAGGGGTCAATGACAATGCGGTCGGGGCCGTAGCCGCCAGCGGAGAGAAGTTCAGCGATCTGTTCCAGTTCAGCAATCCCATCCGCCCCAATCTTGCTGTCACCCACGGCAATGCGGAGGTTGGCCAATGTACCAGCGGTATCGACGGCCTTGGAAGTCAGGAAGGCGATAACCGGGTCTGCCTGATCATCGCTGAGACCAACGCCGTCGATAAACGCGCCCGACGCGTCCAGACGACCCTTGGTCAGCAACTCGCGCACACCCTGCTCACCCACCTTGTCGAATTTGTCGATGGTGCGAAGAACATTGTCTCGTGCGGCTTGATCATCGCCAAGCCCCATCGCCTCCAGCACACCGTTCAAAACCTTCCGGTTATTCACCCGGATGATGTAGTCACCGCGCGGGATGCCAACCTCTTCCAGCGTGTCGGCCAGCATTGCACAGATCTCGGCATCAGCAGCCATCGAGGCGGTTCCAACCGTATCTGCATCGCATTGATAGAACTGCCGATACCGCCCCGGCCCCGGCTTTTCGTTGCGCCAGACCGGACCCATCGCATAGCGGCGATAAGGCGTCGGCAGGTCGTTGCGGTGCTGGGCGTAAACCCGGGCCAGAGGCGCGGTCAGGTCATAGCGCAGGGCCATCCAGTCGCCATTTCCGCCCTCGTCAAACTCCTGCCACGCAAAGACGCCTTCGTTCGGGCGGTCCACGTCGGGCAGGAACTTGCCCAGCGCCTCGACGGTTTCGACCGCACTGCTCTCAAGCGCGTCAAACCCGTACCGATGATAGACGCCCGCAATCGTCCGCAGCATCTCGGTGCGCTGCGTGACTTCCTCGCCGAAATAGTCACGGAACCCTTTCGGCGTTTCGGCCTTGGGGCGGGGCTGTTTCTTGGGCTTGGCCATGTGGGGCGTCCTTGGGAGTGTACCTGTTCCGCGCGCGGTCTATCCCATGGCCCGCATCTGGGCAAGGCG
The DNA here is from genome assembly GCF_056541095.1 of Ruegeria sp. AK11. NCBI lineage: Bacteria > Pseudomonadati > Pseudomonadota > Alphaproteobacteria > Rhodobacterales > Roseobacteraceae > Ruegeria > Ruegeria sp. AK11. Next base: position 24,118 of record NZ_JBQFXU010000018.1, on the reverse strand, counting down.
CGCTTTCTCTGGCCAAGGCGTCACGGGGTCGCTATGTGCAGCCTGAAAGACAGGAGCATCCCATGCAGCAACTGGAAGAACAGATTGCCCATCTGACCCGCACGGTTGACGATCTGAACGCGGTTGTCACCCGGCAACAGGCCGAGATTGACCGGCTGACCCGCCGTGTCGAGATGCTGCTGCACCGTGAGGCCGAGCGCGCACAGGAAGGGTCAGGCGGCGTTGTCCTTGGTGACGAACGTCCGCCACATTACTGACGGCTTACAGCCCCAGCGTTGATTTCACCGCGTTATCGACGACGCCACCCAGCAGGGCGTTTTCATCCCCGGCGCAGCCGTCTTTCAGAGCCGCCACAAATGTTTCGCGCAGCGCGGCCTTTTCCTCGTCCGAACCGGCATGAGCTTCGAGGTCGATCTGACGGTTATAAAGTGACAACGCCGTCATCTTGCCGACCACGTCGACAATGTATTCTTCATTCCCGTCAGCCTCTTCGATGACCGACGCGCAGGTGTGATACATGTGCGGCAGCGCCGCTTGCACCATCTGTTCGGCTTCCTCGTCCGCAAGGGCAAAACCGGGCCCTGTAAGCAGCGCGGCGGTTGTGATCACTTTTATCGCGTTCAAACGCATCATCCCGCCCCCGCTTATTTCGAGTTCGCGCCAATCAGCGCCCCAACAATTGCCCCAGCGGCAGCGCCTTTGCCGTCGCCGATCAAGGCCCCGACCCCGGCCCCGATCACAGCACCTTTGATCGTGTTCTCTTTCTTCTTGTCGTCCGCAAGCGTGGCTGTCGCCGAAACCAAAGCCAGCGATGCCGCCGCCCCCAATGCAATCGTTCTGAAATTGAGACCTGCAATCGTCATATCAACGCCCTCCCGTGGCATGATCAGAAGACATATTTGCAAGGTCAGCCTAGCGGTGCGCTAACTGTCTGGCAACAAAGCGGTGTCAGATCTCTTCGACGGTCATCACGCCTTCCAGCGATTTGATCGCGCCCTTGATCTGGGGATTGATCGGGAACACACGCCCCAAGTCGATTTCGACGTCGCCGGGCAGGCCGGGGTCCAGCAACAGCAGTTGGATCGGGCCGCGGGCCGCACCCTTGGCGGCGGTTGCGGCTTCTTCAAGAACCGTTGCAATCGTTGGCACCGCCCGCGCTTCGTCTACAAAAATGCGCAGTCCCGTCGCCCCGGCTTCGGCCACTACAGAATCCGCTGGTCCAACCGAACGACCCAGCAGCTTGAGCTGATCGGACTCCATCGTCGCCTCGACGGTCAGAACCACCTGAGCGCCGGTTTCCAGAAACTCGCGGCATTTCTCCAGCGTGTCGGAAAACAGCGTGACCTCATAAGCGCCGGTCGGGTCCGAAAGCTGGGCAAAGGCGAACCGGTTGCCCTTGGCCGATTTCCGTTCCTGCCGCCCGGCAACCACTCCGGCCATCTTGGCAATCAGCGGGCCAGAACGGGCTTTCTCGGTCACCTCGTCCAGCGTCAGAACCTGTTTACGCTTCAAGGCCGGCATATAGTCATCCAGCGGATGACCAGAGAGGTAGAAGCCGATGGCCTTGAACTCTTCGCTCAGACGTTCAGCCGGCAGCCAGTCGGGGGTCGGCGACAGGCGTGGTTCGGGCAGGTCATCTCCGGCCTCGCCAAACAGCGACACCTGGTTCGAATTCTTCTGTTCATGGATCGCTGCCGAATACTGCACCAGCGCATCTAGGCTTTCAAACACGCGGCGGCGGTTTCGGTCCAGCTCATCAAAAGCCCCGGCGCGGGCCAGCATCTCAAGCGGGCGTTTGCCCACTTTTTTCAAATCCACGCGGCGGGCGAAATCGAATAGGTTGACAAATGGCTTGTCCGCGCGACCCGCAACGATCAGGTTCATCGCCTCGACACCCACATTCTTGAGCGCGCCCAGCGCATAGACCAGATGTCCGTTATCAACATCGAACGTGGCCTGAGAGCGGTTCACACAAGGTGGAATATACGGCAGTTCCAGCCCTTTTCGGACCTCTTCGAAATAGATCGCCAGCTTGTCGGTCAGATGAATATCGCAATTCATGACACCCGCCATGAATTCGACCGGATGGTTCGCCTTCAACCAGCCGGTTTGATAGCTGACCACCGCATAGGCGGCAGCGTGGGATTTGTTGAAGCCGTAATTGGCGAATTTTTCCAGCAGGTCGAAGACTTCGCTGGCTTTCTTGGCATCCACCCCGTTTTCTGCCGCGCCTTTTTCGAACTTGGGGCGTTCGGCATCCATCGCCTCTTTGATCTTTTTACCCATCGCGCGGCGCAGCAGGTCCGCGCCGCCCAGGCTGTACCCGGCCATAACCTGCGCGATCTGCATCACCTGTTCCTGATAGACGATAATGCCTTGAGTTTCCTCAAGAATGTGGTCGATCAGCGGATGAACGGATGTAATCTCGCGCAGCCCGTTCTTGACCTCGCAATAGGTCGGGATGTTTTCCATCGGGCCGGGGCGGTAGAGCGCCACAAGGGCCACGATATCCTCGATGCAGGTGGGTTTCATGCGCTTGAGCGCGTCCATCATGCCCGAGCTTTCCACCTGGAACACCGCGACCGTCTTGGCCGCTGAATAGAGCTTATACGTCGCCTCGTCATCCAGCGGGATGGCGTTGATCTGGTTCTCGGCCCCCTCGGCAGGTTCGTAAAGCTCGGTGCCATCGGCGGCGATATGCAGCTTCCGTCCGGACTTGAAGATCAGGTCCATCGCGTTCTGGATCACGGTCAGGGTTTTCAGACCCAGAAAGTCGAACTTTACCAGCCCGGCCTGTTCCACCCATTTCATGTTGAATTGGGTCGCAGGCATGTCGGATCGCGGGTCCTGATAGATCGGCACCAGCGCGTCCAGTGGCCGGTCGCCAATCACAACCCCAGCCGCGTGGGTCGAGGCGTTGCGCAGCAGCCCTTCGACCTGCTGGCCGTATGTCAGCAGACGATCCACCACCTCTTCGTTGCGCGCTTCTTCCCGCAGGCGCGGCTCGTCCTTCAGGGCTTTTTCGATGGAAACCGGTTTGACACCTTCCACGGGGATCATCTTAGACAGACGGTCCACCTGCCCGTACGGCATTTGCAGCACCCGCCCGATGTCGCGCACGGCGGCCTTTGACAGCAAGGCACCAAAAGTGATGATCTGCCCCACCTTGTCGCGCCCGTATTTCTGCTGCACGTAACGGATCACCTCTTCTCGGCGATCCATGCAGAAGTCGATATCGAAGTCGGGCATCGAAACCCGTTCGGGATTCAGGAACCGTTCAAACAGCAGGCTATAACGCAGCGGGTCGAGGTCGGTAATTGTCAGCGCATAAGCCACCAGCGAGCCCGCACCCGATCCCCGCCCCGGTCCAACCGGAATATCGTGATCCTTGGCCCATTGGATAAAGTCGGCAACGATCAGGAAGTAACCAGGAAAGCCCATGCCTTCGATGATGCCAAGTTCGAAATCCAACCGCTCCTGATACTCCTCGGGCGTCACCGCATGGGGGATTACCGCCAAACGTTTCTGCAAGCCTTCATTCGCGATGCGGCGCAGTTCAGCGACCTCGTCATCGGCGAATTTCGGCAGGATGGGATCGCGGCGATAAGCCATAAAGGCGCAACGCCGCGCGATCTCGACCGTGTTCTTAATGGCCTCGGGCAGATCAGCGAACAGCGTCACCATTTCCTGCTGCGACTTGAAATAATGCTGCGCGGTCAGGCGGCGGCGACCTTCCTGCTGGTCGACATAAGCCCCTTCGGCGATACAGATCAGCGCATCATGGGCCTCGTACATATCCGAGGTCGGGAAATAGACGTCATTGGTGGCAACCAGCGGCAGGTTCTTGGCATAGGCCATCTCGATATGGCCGCGCTCGGTCTGGCGTTCGGCCTCGGGTTGGCCGTCTTCACCTGGGTGACGCTGGAGTTCGATATACAGACGATCCGGGAAAATCGCGGCCAACCGATCCACCAGCGCCTCGGCCGCCGGACGTTGCCCCTGTTGCAACAGGCGGCCCACCGGCCCGTCAGGCCCTCCGGACAGGCAGATCAGCCCGTCGGCGCGGTCCGCAAGCTCGTCCAGCGTGACCTGCGGCAACTGCCCGCCCTTGTCCACGTAAAGGCACGTGCTCAGCTTCATCAGGTTCTCGTACCCCGCCTCGGACTGTGCCAGCAGAACAAGCGGCGCGGGCGATTTTTGTTTTTCCCCCGGTTGCGACTGCACATAAGTCAGATCAACCTGACATCCCATGATCGGCTGGACACCAGCCTGACTGGCTGTCACCGAAAATTCCAGCGCCGAAAACATGGAATTCGTGTCAGTCACTGCAACGGCAGGCATCTCCATCTTCTCGCACAGGGCGGGCAGTTTTTTCAGCCGCACAGCGCCTTCCAGAAGGGAATATTCGGTGTGAACACGTAGGTGAATGAATCGGGGGGTACTGCTCATGAACGGCAGGCTACCCTAGCCGCGAGGCATGCAAAAGCCGGAACCTGCGCCGTTGTTTGGCAAAATAATCATTTTCGATTATTCGGATTTTCCAGAAGGTGCTTCGGAAAGCGACATCTTCACTGACAAAAAAACGCTTTAGTTTCAAACAACTGATATTTACACAGGGTGCGCAATTCCACGCCGATTGGCTGTAATGATGCATCATACAGGCAGTTTTTCTTGCCAGATCACGCATGCTGTTTCTAACATCCATTGGCAAGCTATCCGCCCGCCACTCTTTCTACGTCGCATCGAAGGAGGGCACCACCAGGGCGCAACCGGGTAAGGCGACGGGTTTCTCGAATGGACATCACGTTTCTTCTGAACGGAGAGACAGTGGAGCTGACGGACATCGATCCGACAGCCACTCTGCTGGATTGGCTGCGTGAAGATCGTGGCCTGACCGGCACCAAGGAAGGCTGCAACGAAGGCGATTGCGGTGCCTGCACTGTCATGGTGACGGATGCGGGTGGTGCAAAGGCCCTGAACTCGTGCATCCTTTTCTTGCCGCAACTGCATGGCAAGGCGGTTCGAACCGTCGAAGGCGCCAGCAGCCCCGATGGCGAGGTCCATCCGGTTCAGCAGGCCATGGTTGACCTGCACGGTTCGCAATGCGGCTTTTGCACGCCCGGTTTTGTCATGTCGATGGTGGCCGGTCACACCAATGGCGCGACGGATCACGATACACAGCTTGCCGGTAATCTGTGCCGTTGCACGGGTTACGCTCCCATTATTCGCGCAGCCGAAGCGGCCGAGAAACAGCCCGTGCCTGTCTGGGTTAAAGACAAGCCTGTCGCAACGCCCGCCACCTCACCCATGCTGCCGGGCTCGTCCGACGCGCTGGCTGCCGTATATGCCGAGAACCCGAATGCCACTTTGGTTGCGGGCGCAACAGACGTTGGGCTTTGGGTGACCAAGCAACTACGCGATCTTGATCCGGTGATCTTCCTGAACCGCTGTGACGATCTCAAAGAGATCACGATCACCGACGAAGAAATTCGTTTCGGTGCCATGGTCGATATGAACCGTATGGGCGAAGCCTTGGCGGACATTCACCCATCCTATGCAGAAATGATCCGGCGCTATGCCAGTGTTCAGGTCCGTCACGCGGCCACTGTGGGCGGCAACATCGCCAATGGCTCGCCAATCGGAGACAACCCGCCCGCGCTGATCGCATTGGGTGCGACGCTGCACCTGCGCAAAGGTGATGAGCGCCGGTCAGTCCTGCTGGAAGACTTCTTCATCGATTACGGGAAACAGGACCGCGCACCGGGTGAATTTGTCGAAGCCGTCAGCTTCCTGCGTCAGGCGGACCGGCTGAAATGCTACAAGCTGAGCAAACGGTTCGATCAGGATATCTCGGCGGTGTGCGGATGTTTCAACGTTACCATTTCGGACGGACAGGTGACAGATGCGCGCATCGCGTTTGGCGGTATGGCTGGCATTCCGAAACGGGCAACCCATGTCGAGGCCGCGCTGATCGGCAAACCGTGGGCGCGCGAGGCGATTGACGCCGCTCTGCCCGCTTTTGCCGACGATTATTCACCGCTTACGGATATGCGCGCCTCGGCCACGTACAGGCTTGAGACCGCCAAAGCGATGCTGGAACGGTACTTCCTTGAGGATCAGGGCCAAGTGACCAACGTGCTGGAGGTATCGGCATGAGCGTATCCAAACCCCTTCCCCATGACGCGGCACCGCTACACGTATCCGGTTCCGCCCGGTATGTGGACGACATCCCGACGCCAAAGGGCACATTGCATCTGGCCTTTGGCCTGAGCCCGATCGCCAAGGGCACGATTACCGCGATGGACCTGTCTGCCGTGAAAGCGGCACCCGGGGTCGTCAGGGTCATGACGGCACAGGACCTGCCCTTTGCCAACGATGTTTCGCCCTCGATCCATGACGAGCCTTTGCTGTCCGACGGGACGGTTCACTATATCGGCCAGCCTGTTTTCCTTGTGGTTGCCACCAGCCATCTGGCCGCCCGCAAGGCGGTTCGGTTGGGCAAGATCGACTATGCCGAGGAAACACCGATCCTGACGGTTGAAGAAGCTCTGGCCGCAGACAGCCGATTTGAAGACGGGCCCCGCATCTATGCCAAGGGCGATGCGGACGCCGCGATTGAAAGCGCCGCCCACGTCATCGACGGGACGTTCGAGATCGGCGGTCAGGAGCATTTCTATCTGGAAGGTCAGGCTGCGCTTGCCGTGCCGAATGAAGGCGGCGACATGCTGGTCCACAGCTCGACCCAGCACCCGACCGAGATACAGCACAAGGTGGCGGACGCTCTGGGCCTGCCCATGCATGCGATCCGCGTCGAAACCCGGCGCATGGGTGGCGGATTCGGCGGCAAGGAAAGCCAGGGGAATGCGCTGGCCGTCGCCTGCGCGGTGGCTGCACGGGCAACCGGCAAAGCCTGCAAGATGCGCTATGACCGCGATGATGACATGATCATCACCGGCAAACGCCACGCCTTCCGGATTTCCTATCGCGCGGGATTTGACGAACAGGGTCACATTCAGGGCGTGTCCTTTCTGCAATACGCAATCTGCGGCTGGGCGCAGGACCTGTCCCTGCCCGTCGCCGACCGTGCGATGCTGCATTCTGACAATGCATACCTGTTGCCCAATGCCCGGATTGAAAGCCATCGGTTGAAGACCAACACGCAGTCAGCCACCGCCTATCGCGGGTTTGGTGGCCCGCAGGGGATGGTTGCCATCGAACGTGTGATGGACCACGCCGCGCATGAACTTGGGCTGGACCCGGTGGAATTGCGCCGTCGCAACTATTACGAGCCCGCGCATAAGGTTGCCGAAGTCCAACCTCACGAAAAACCGCTGGGTCATCCCGACCCGCACGAAGACCTGACCAGCCGTGGCGCGGTGGAAACAGGGACGGCCCCGGTCCGCCCCCTGCCCGCTGGTGGCAACACGACGCCCTACGGCATGGAGGTCAGCGATTTCGAACTGCATGGCATGACCGAAGCGCTGATGAAGTCCAGCAACTATGCCGCGCGCAAAGCGGCCATCGAGAAATGGAATGCCGAAAACAGCGTGATCAAGAAGGGCATCGCCTTTTCTCCGGTCAAGTTCGGTATTTCCTTCACACTGACCCATCTGAATCAGGCCGGTGCGCTGGTGCATGTGTATCAGGATGGTTCGGTCCACCTGAATCATGGTGGCACCGAGATGGGTCAGGGTCTGTTCCAGAAGGTCGCGCAAGTGGCCGCGGCGCGTTTCGGCATCCCGCTTGAGATGGTCAAGATCACCGCCACGGATACGGCAAAAGTGCCCAATACCTCGGCCACGGCGGCGTCTTCAGGCAGCGATCTGAACGGTATGGCGGTGAAAGCGGCCTGCGATACGATCCGCGACCGGATGGCCGATTATCTGGCTGAACGGCATCAGGCCGACCCCTCTGCGGTCACTTTCACGGATGGCCACGTTTCGGTTGGTGAAGAACGGTACACGTTCGCCGAAGCTGCCGCACTGGCCTATCAGGGTCGCATAAGCCTGTCGGCCACCGGCTTTTATAAAACGCCCAAGATCGAATGGGACCGGATCGCGGGGCGCGGTCGCCCGTTTTACTATTTCGCCTATGGTGCTTCGGTCACCGAGGTGGCTGTGGACACATTGACGGGCGAGAACCGCATTCTGCGCACAGATATCCTGCATGACGCGGGCGCTTCGCTGAACCCGGCGCTGGATGTCGGACAGGTCGAAGGCGGTTACGTGCAAGGTGCGGGCTGGCTGACGACCGAGGAACTGGTCTGGGACGGAAACGGCAACCTGCGCACGCATGCGCCCTCAACCTACAAGATCCCGGCCTGTTCCGACCGGCCCGACATATTCAACGTCGCACTTTGGGATGGCGAGAACCGAGAGGACACCATCTATCGCTCGAAAGCCGTGGGGGAACCCCCGTTCATGCTGGGAATATCAGCCTGGCTGGCGCTTTCGAATGCGGTGGCGGCCTGCGGGGATACTTATCCGGCACTCAATGCGCCCGCCACCGCCGAAGAAGTCTGGCGCGGCGTCCAGAGGATGAAGGGAGGCATCTGATGGGATTTGACCTTGAGGCTTTGAGGGAGGCGGTCAAAACCCACGGCAAAGTGGTCCGGGTGGTCATCGCCGGGATCAAAGGGTCGTCTCCACGTGAAGTTGGTGCCGCCATGCTGGTCTGGGACGGCGGGCAAAGCGGCACAATCGGCGGCGGAACACTGGAATACCAGGCGGCACATGCCGCGCGGTTGCAAACCACGCCAACCCGCCTGACGCATCATGCGCTTGGACCCGAGTTGGGGCAATGCTGCGGCGGTGCCGTGTCGCTGCTGAGCGAGGTTTACGACGCAAAAACCGTCAATGATCTGGACGATGCCGTCATCGCGCGCCCGACCAAGGATGGCGCGATGCCCCTGTCGGTCAAGCGAATGCTGGCGACGGCGCGCGGACAGGGGATTGCGCCTGAACCGCAGCTGATTGACGGCTGGATGGTTGAACCCGTTCACAAGCCCACGCGCAATCTGTGGATCTGGGGCGCGGGCCATGTCGGCCGGGCGCTGGTGGATGTGCTGTCCCCGCTTCCTGATCTTGCGATCACCTGGGTGGACACCAGCCGTCAGCGCTTTCCGGCAGCTGTGCCAGTGGGCGTGACAATTGTTCCGGCGGCAAAACCGGCCGAGCTGGTCCGCCATGCCCCATTTGACGCCGAACATCTTGTGCTTACATACTCGCATAATCTTGACTTTGAACTGTGCAACAGACTGCTTTTGCACGATTTTGGCTTTGCGGGGCTGATTGGCTCGGCTACGAAATGGGCGCGATTCCGGTCGCGGCTGGCCGCCCTTGGGCATCCGCCTGAACGGATTAGCCGGATCACCTGCCCGATCGGTGACCCGTCGATGGGGAAGCATCCGCATATGATCGCCGTGGGCGTCGCTGCACAATTGCTGCGCCCGGCCCTGCAAAACAAGTTGAAGAAGGACCTGAGCGCGTGACCATTCCACTTTTGAGCTTGCAAGGGCTGACCAAAGCCTACCCCGGTGTTGTGGCCAATGATCAGGTGTCCTTTGACATCGGTGAAGGCGAAGTGCACGCGCTGCTGGGTGAAAACGGCGCGGGGAAATCCACGCTGGTAAAAATGATCTATGGGCTTGTGAAGCCGGACAGCGGCACCATGAAACTGCGCGGCAATCCGTTTGCGCCGCCCGAACCCCGCGCGGCCCGTGCGGATGGGATCGCGATGGTGTTCCAGCATTTTTCGCTGTTTGACGCGCTGAACGTGGCCGAGAATATCGCGCTGGGGATGGAGAACCCGCCCCCGATGGGGGATCTGGCATCGCGCATTCGCGAAGTTTCGGAAACTTATGGCCTTCCGCTGGACCCGTTTCGCACGGTTGGCGACCTGTCCGCAGGCGAACGCCAGCGGGTCGAGATCATCCGCTGCCTGTTGCAGGACCCCAAGCTGCTGATCATGGACGAACCGACCTCGGTTCTGACCCCGCAAGAGGTCGATATTCTGTTTGAGACGCTGAACAAGCTACGCTCCGAGGGAACCTCGATCCTGTATATCTCGCATAAACTGGAGGAAATCCGAACGCTATGCGACCATGCTACGATCCTGCGTCTGGGCAAGAACGTGGGCGAATGTGTCCCCGCTGAAACCTCGGCGCGTGACATGGCCGAGATGATGGTCGGGTCAACCTTGCAGACGCCCGAACGCTCGGGCCGGGAACTGGGCGAGGTCGCGCTGGATGTCAGCGGGCTGTCAGTCCCCTCGCCTTCGGAATTCGGCACCGCATTGCGCAATGTGCACATGACGGTCCGCAAGGGCGAGGTTCTGGGCATCGGCGGCGTTGCCGGAAACGGGCAGGATGAGTTGCTGGGCGTGTTGTCCGGGGAAATCCTGACATCGGCGGATGCAATCAAGTTCAACGGTCAGGCGATCGGCAAGCTCGGCCCGACAGCGCGCCGTAAGCTGGGCGTTCTGACCGCGCCCGAGGAACGGTTAGGCCACGCAGCGGCACCCGACATGAGCCTGACCGAAAACGCTTTGCTGACCGGATCTGTGCGGGAAGGGCTTGAGAAAGATGGCTTCTTGAAATGGTCCGAAACCCGGAGTTTTGCCGAAAAGATCATCGAAGCCTTCGACGTTCGCACGCCTGGGCCCGAAAACGCAGCGCGGTCCTTGTCCGGCGGTAACCTGCAGAAATTCGTGATTGGACGCGAAGTGCTGCAAAACCCTGATGTGTTGGTGGTAAACCAGCCAACCTGGGGGGTGGATGCCGCGGCGGCCGCGTCGATCCGGCAAGCCATACTCGATCTTGCGGCGAAAGGCACAGCGGTGATCTGCATCTCGCAGGATCTGGATGAGCTGATGGAGATCTCGGACAGTTTTGCGGCCTTGAACGAAGGTCGGCTGAGCGCACCGCGCCCGACCACCGGCCTGACGGTGGATGAGATTGGCCTGATGATGGGCGGCGCCCATGGCATGGAGGTGGCACATGTGTGATCTGCTGGGCCGCCTTCGGCTAGAGTATTTGCGAAAAGATGAAACATCTGGGGGGATGAGCAGATGATTGTGTTGGAGAAACGGCCACAGCCGTCCAGGGCCTGGTCTTACGCGACCCCCCTTGTGGCGGTGCTGGCAACAATGGTGTTTGGCGGGTTGCTGTTTGCCATTTTGGGGAAAAATCCGGTCGAAGCCATCGGTACCATCTTCTGGGAGCCGCTGTTTGGAGAGTTCGCATTCTATTACCGCCCTCAATTGCTGGTCAAAGGCGCGCCCCTAGTGCTGATCGCAATCGGATTGTCGCTGGGTTTTCGGGCCGGTATCTGGAATATCGGGGCCGAAGGACAATACATCATGGGCGCCATATTCGGCGCGGGCGCAGGTCTGGCCTTCTATCCGCTTGATGCCTGGTACATCTTCCCGATCATGGTGGTCGCAGGCGCATTTGGCGGTTGGCTGTGGGCAACGATCCCGGCTTTGCTGAAGGTGCGTTTCGGCACCAACGAAATCCTTGTGTCGCTGATGCTGGTCTACGTGGCCGAGCAGATGCTGGCCTCGGTCTCGCTAGGTCTTCTCAAGAACCCCGAAGGGTTCGGCTTTCCCGGATCGCGCAACCTGCAATCCTATGAAAGCGCGCATAATGCCGAGCTGATTGCCGGTTCCGGGATGCATTGGGGTGTTGTCGCGGCCTTCATCGCGGTGATCTTTGCCTATGTATTGCTGAACCGTCACATGCTGGGCTTCCATATCCGTCTGACGGGTGAGGCCCCCCGCGCGGCAAAGTTTGCAGGTGTGAATCCGGCGCGCCTGATCCTGTTCTGCCTTGGGATTTCGGGCGCTTTGGCCGGGCTGGCCGGTATGTTCGAGGTGTCCGGCCCGTCCGGTCAGATCAGCATCGATTTCAACGTGGGCTATGGCTTTACCGCGATCATCGTCGCGTTTCTGGGCCGCCTGCATCCGGTGGGTATCCTGTTGGCCGGGGGCCTGATGGCGCTGACCTATATTGGCGGCGAAATTGCACAATCGCAGCTGGGTCTGCCTGCCGCTGCCATTCAGGTGTTTCAGGGAATGCTGCTGTTTTTCCTGCTGGCCTTCGATCTTCTGACAAACTTCCGCATCCGTGCGGCGCGTAGCGAGGTGGCGTGATCATGGACCTTGGTCAAATCAATCCCGTTCTTCTGGTTGCCTCGCTTATGGTGGCCGCAACCCCCCTTCTGCTGGCCGCGATCGGAGAGCTTGTCGTGGAAAAGGCAGGCGTTCTGAACCTTGGTGTCGAGGGCATGATGATCGTTGGCGCGATCAGCGGTTTTGCGATCTCGGTCGAAACCGGCTCGCCCTGGCTGGGCTTTGTTGCTGCCGCCATTGGCGGGGCCGTGCTGTCGCTGCTGTTCGTCCTGCTGACACAGTTTGCATTGGCCAACCAGGTTGCAAGCGGCCTTGCGCTGACCCTGTTTGGACTGGGGTTCAGCGCCTTGATGGGGCAAAGCTATGTGGGCGTCAAACCCCCCAGCATGGGCGATATCCACATCCCTTTGATTAGCGATATTCCGGTCATCGGCCCGATCCTGTTTCGGCACGACCCCATCCTGTATCTGGGCATTGCGCTGACCGCTGTGGTCTGGGCCGTCCTGAAGTACACCCGCGTCGGGTTGATCCTGCGGGCGGTTGGTGAAAACCACGATGCCGCCCATGCGCTTGGCTACAAGGTCATCAAAATCCGTATCATGGCGATCCTGTTCGGCGGGGCCTGCGCGGGCCTGGGTGGGGCTTACATCAGCCTGATCCGTGTGCCGCAGTGGACCGAGGGCATGACCGCGGGTGTGGGCTGGATCGCGCTGGCGCTGGTGGTGTTTGCCAGCTGGAAACCATGGCGGGTCCTGCTGGGTGCATATTTGTTCGGCGGCATTACCGTCTTGCAGCTTAATTTGCAGGCAGCGGGCGTTGCCATTCCCGTCGAGTATCTGGCAATGTCACCCTATCTCATCACGATCCTTGTGCTTGTGATCCTTTCGGCCGACAAGAGCAGCGCACCTGCCTCACTGGGCCGGACCTTCCACGCCTCACACTAGGGGCCAACTGAACCAACTTGGGGAGTAACTACATGAAATTCAAATCACTTCTGACAACTGCCGCGATAGCGCTTGGTCTTGCGACCGGTGCAGTGGCGCAAGACAAGACCAAGGTCGGTTTTGTCTATGTCGGCCCTGTCGGCGACGGTGGCTGGACCTATGAACACAACAAAGGCCGTTTGGCGATCGAAGAAGAGTTCGGCGACAAGGTCGAGACTGTATTCGTTGAATCGGTGCCGGAAGGCCCGGACGCCGAACGCGTGATGACACAGATGGCGCTGGAAGGCGCAGATCTGATCTTTACCACCTCATTTGGCTATATGGATCCAACCATCAATGTGGCCAAGAAATTCCCGAACGTGAAGTTCGAGCACGCGACCGGCTACAAGATGGCCGACAACGTCTCGGTCTATTCGGCGCGTTTCTACGAAGGTCGTGCGGTTCAGGGGCATATCGCGGGTAGAATGACCGAATCGAACATCATCGGCTATATCGGGTCTTATCCGATCCCCGAGGTGATCCGCGGTATCAACTCGGCCTATATCCACGCCAAGAAGGCAAACCCGGATGTCCAGTTCAAGATCGTCTGGGCCTATACCTGGTTCGACCCGGCAAAAGAGGCTGACGCCGCCTCGGTTCTGATCGAACAGGGCGCCGACGTGATCCTGCAGCACACTGACTCGACCGCTCCGCAGGCCGCCGCACAAGAGGCGGGTAACGTGATCACCTTCGGTCAGGCTTCGGATATGAGCGAATACGCCCCCAAACCGCGTGTTTCCTCGATCATCGACAACTGGGGACCCTATTACATTGCGCGCACGCGAGCTGTGATGGACGGCACCTGGACCTCGTCCAACACCTGGGACGGTATCGGGCCGGGCATGGTAGAAATCGGTGAGATTTCGGATGCAGTTCCTGCGGACATCAAGGAAGAGGCACTGGCGCTGAAAGCGGCGCTGGCCGATGGCAGCTATCATGCCTTTACCGGACCGCTGAAGAAGCAGGACGGCAGCGACTGGCTGGCCGAGGGCGAAGTGGCCGACGACGGTACGCTGGCTGGCATGAACTTCTATGTTGAAGGGCTGGAAGGCGATATCCCGCAGTAAACGACGCGGGTAGAAATGCATCAAGGCCCGCAGGTTTGCGGGCCTTTTTTCGTGGCGTTTTCGCTTTGGTCACATTACCGGATGACCGGGATGCTACGGCCGCGAAGACCTATGGAACCATTAAGCCCTGTCCTGTGTTCGCCATCCAATCAGGCTAAGGCACGCGAACACGATCGCGGCAACGCAGACGATCGAAGGCCCTGCCGGAGTGTCGAAAACATACGCAGCCCTTAACCCCGTGATGGCTGAAAGCGCGCCTATTCCCGCCGCGATCAAGGCCATCGTTTCTGGTGACCGCGCAAGGTTACGCGCCGCTGCCGCCGGAATGATCAGCATTGCGGCAATCAGCAAAACACCCACAACCTTGATCGCCACCGCCACGGTCACGGCAAGAGACAGGGTCAGGATCAGTTGCTCTCGTCTTGGATCGAATCCGCTGGCGTAAGCCAGTTCTTCGTTCAATGTCGCGGTCAGAAGTTGCGCCCAACGCCAGACAATCAGCGCCACGACAAGCGCCGCACCGCCCCAGATCACGATCAGATCAGAACGGGAGACCGCCAGAATATCCCCAAACAGATACGCCATAAGGTCAATCCGGAGACCGGACAGGAATGAAACTGCAACCAGCCCGAAGGCCAACGCAGAATGTGCCAGAACGCCCAGCAGCGTGTCCATCGCATATCCGCGACCGGCCAAAAGCGAAACGGTCAGCGCCATGACCAAAGCGACAGCCAACGCGCCCGTGAAGATCGACATCTGAAACGTCAGGGACAGGGCCACGCCCAAAATTGCGGCATGTGCGGTTGCATCGCCGAAATACGCCATGCGACGCCATACGACAAAACACCCAAGGGGGGCCGCGGCAAACGCCACGCCAATACCGGCGAGCGTTGCCCGCATCATGAAATCATCCAGCATTATTCCGCCGCTTCCTGTGTACTCGCATCATGGTCATGATCATGATGGTGATCATGTTCATGACGATAAAGGGCAAGCGCACCGCCTGTTCCGGTTCCGAACAAGGCCCGATATTCGGGCGCCGAGGCGACCACAGCCGGCGATCCTTCGCAACAGACATGCCCATTGAGGCATATCACCCGGTCCGACGCACTCATGACCACGTGCAGTTCGTGGCTGATCATCAGAATGGCGCATCCGGTCTCGCGCCGGACAGCCTCGATCTGCTGGTAAAAGCTGGCCGACCCCCGTTGGTCCAACCCCTGTGTCGCTTCGTCCAGCAACAGAATATCCGGGCGGTTGATCAAAGCCCGAGCCAGCAGCACCCGCTGGAACTGTCCACCGGACAGTTGCGACATCTGGCGTTTCAACAGATCCGGCACACCCGCCGATTCAAGCGCCTCGACACATTGCCTGCGCGACACAGGATCGGTCAGACGCATGAACCGTTCGACAGAAATCGGTAGTGTCGGATCGACATGCAGTTTCTGCGGCACATAGCCGATTTTCAATCCGGGCTTCAGTGACACTTGACCGGCACAAGGCCGTGTCGCACCGATAATGGCGCGCAGCAGGCTGGTCTTTCCTGATCCGTTCGGGCCAACGATGGTTACGATTTCACCCGGCTCAATGACCATGTCCACATGATGCAGTACGGTATGCGCGCCATAGCGGACGCTGAGTTTCTCGACAGTGATCAGCGCCATCTTTATGCCTTTTCGGTGCAGTCGGGGCAGAGACCTTCAGCCTCTACAACCGTTCGCTCGATCTCGAAACCCGCCGCGCGCGCGGCAGCGCCAAGAACACCTTTGGACGGGGCAGATTGCGCCTCGGCTACGGCGTCGCATTTTCGGCAGATCATGAAAGCAGGTGAATGCGCCGCACCGGGATGAGAGCAGGCGACAAACGCGTTCAGCCGCTCGATCTTGTGGACAAATCCGTTTTGTACAAGAAACTCCAGCGCCCGATAAGCGACCGGAGGCTGGGACCCGAACCCTTCGTCGCGCAACCGGTCAAGGATTGCATAGGCACCTTGGGCGCGATGTTCGTGCAATAACATCTCAAGAACCTTGCGCCGAACCGGCGTCAGCCGCAGCCCTTCCGCTTTGCACCGGACTTCGGCGGATGTCAGAGCCGTTGCGACGCAGCTCTGGTGGTCATGTTCCTGAAACCCGACCGGAGCCGCGTCTTTGCCAATAACTGGGTGCACATCACTTGTCATGTTATTACATATCATGTATTGCCGCTTGAAATGTTATAAAATCACACAGAGGGCCCGATGTCCAGAACGCTTCTTCTTCCATTATCTATCACAGTTGCACTGCTGGGTGGACCGGCCCGCGCAGATGCGCCAAACGTTGCCGCGGACATTGCCCCGGTTCATTCGCTGGTGGCCCGTGTCATGGCGGGTGTGGGAACACCTGCCCTGATCGTCGCACCGGGTGCCTCGCCGCATGAATACAATCTGCGCCCGTCCGAGGCAGCCGCGTTGCAAAACGCCGATCTGGTGTTCTGGGTAGGAGAAGACCTGACACCCTGGCTGGAAAGTGCGATAGAAACTCTTGCCCAAGGTGCGACCGCCACAGCCCTATTGGACGCAAAGGGTACGGGGCTTCTTGAGTTCCGGGAAGACGCATTGTTTGAGGCGCATGATCACGCGGACGATGCGGGTCACGAAGACCATGACGACCATGGCGATCACGAAGGCCATGATGATCATGACTCTCATGACCCACATGCCTGGCTTTCGCCAACGAATGCCAAAGCCTGGCTGACCCTGATCGCGGATCAACTGTCGTCAGCGGATCCCGACAACGCCGCTGCGTATTTAGCAAATGCCGAAGCGGCGCGCGAAGAAATGAACGTGCTTTCCGCAGAAGTGGAAGAGTTGCTTGAACCGGTTCGCGGCGGCAGCTTCATCGTGTTTCATGATGCCTACCAGTATTTTGAGGTTGCGTTTGGTTTCCCTGCATCGGGCGCGATTTCCCTGAGCGACGCGTCCGACCCAAGCCCCGCGCGAGTTGCCGCCATTCAAGGTCGCATTCACGCCGAAGGCATCAACTGCGTATTGTCTGAACCACAGTTCAATCCGGGCATCGTCGAAACCGTGTTGGATGGAACATCGGCACAATCCGGTGTGATCGATCCACTGGGCTCGGCTCTGGAACCCGGGCCGTCTCTGTACCCGCAAGTCATTCGTAACATGGCGCAAACCCTGTCGGAGTGTTTGAAAACCCGTTGAACCGGGACTGGGATCGGGACGCGGAAACCTGCCGGGGTGCACCCAAAAGGGCCAAGTCCCGATCTGCGCATCAGGTTTGGAACATTGGAGAAGCGCATCAGACCATGGTCTGTAGCGCGTCAAACAATTGTCGTTCATAGTCGATTGCGAAATGAGACCCAAAATTACCGACCTGACAATTGGCAACTGGTCTTTGTCGCGCGTATTTCTCGCGGCAAGTGTTGTGGTCATGGGGACTGCAACGGTGTTTGTTGGTCACTGGGTATCGAACCGGATCGAAAATGCGGTTGTACAAAATTCCGCCAACTCTGCGGCATTGTACATGGAAAGCATTTTGTCCCCACTCAGCCAGGAGCTGGCGCATGGAGACCGCCTTTCCGAACAGGCCAGCCGGGCGCTGGACGAGATTTTCATGACCCAGCCGATGCGCGAACGCATTGCCTCGTACAAGTTCTGGAAACAGGATGGCGAGATTGCATACGCATCGGATTCCGCCATCATCGGTCGCCGCTTCGAGCCGACAGATGACCTGAAACGCGCATGGGCTGGAGAAATCTCGGGCTCATTTGAAGAGCTGGACGACGAAGAAAGCGCGGCAGAGGCTGCGCTTGGCATTCCATTGCTGGAAGTCTACAGCCCCATTCGCGAAATCTGGTCGGGGAAAATCATCGCGGTCGCCGAGTTTTATGAAAAGGCCGATCAGCTGGAACTGGACATGGCCAGAGCCAGAAGAACAAGCTGGTTGATCGTTGGCTCGGCCTTTGCGGCAAGCACGATTGTTCTGTTTTCCATTGTCGCAATCGGCGACAACACCATTCGACGGCAAGGGCGCCTTCTGAATGATCGTCTTGCCGAAAGTGAAAAGATGGCCGCACAGAATGCCATGCTGCGGTCGCGCGTCATTGATGCATCGGAAAGATATGCTGCGCAAACGGACAGGTTCCTCAGGAAACTCGGCGCGGAACTGCATGACGGCCCTGCCCAATACCTGTCCCTCGCCGCCCTTCGACTGGAGGCTGCATTCGGCGACAAGCCGGAGATGCCCACCGAGGCCGAAGAAATTCAGCAATCTTTGCAGAAGTCTTTGGCAGAAATTCGCGCCTTGTCACGGGGGTTGTTCGCGCCAGACATCGAAAATCTGGCGCTCGTTGATGTGGTAAAAAGAGCTGTCGAGGACCATTCTGAACACAGCCCTTTTCGCCCCGGTATTTCCTTTCAGGGCAATCCGTCGCCCGACTTGTCGATCTCGGGCAAGTTGTGCGTTTTCCGGTTCCTGCAGGAAACGCTTTCCAATGCCGCAAGATATGCGCCCGCGTCCCAGTGCACTGTCACCTGCAACGTACAAGGTGATCGCATCACCGTTCAGGTCAGCGACGACGGCCCCGGGTTCGCCCCCTCCGGCGAGACGGTTCTGCGTGAGGACGGGGGCCAGGGCCTTGTCGGCTTGCGTGACCGGGTCGAAAGCATCGGTGGCCGGTTCGAGGTGACATCAACCCCGGGCGAGGGCACCACCGTTGCTATGACATTGTTTCCCAGAAAGATGAGTGCATCATGACAACATCCGTCGTTATCGCAGATGATCACCCGATTTTCAGGGACGGTTTGCACCGCACTTTAGAGGAAGCCGACGGCTTCAAGGTTCTCGCCGCCGGATCAAATGCGGATGAGGCCGTTTCCCTTGTCCGAACCCATCAGCCTGACATCGCCATCCTCGACCTGTCGATGCCCGGTGGCGGCATTAGCGCGACCCGTCGAATTGCTGAAATGGCAAACCCGCCTTTCATTGCGATATTGACGGTCTCTGAAAACAGCAGTGACGTTGCAGACGCTTTGGAGGCGGGTGCCATTGGCTATATCGTCAAGGGCGTGACAGCACGCGAATTGACAGCTTCGCTGCGCAGTATCGCCTCGGGCGAAGGGTTCGTCTCGCCGGGTCTTGCTTCGCGTATGCTGCTTCAGATCAATCGCGGAAACGGGTCGCAGCAAGAAGCTGACGCCATAGATGATCTTACCCATCGCGAAGAGGAGATTCTTCGGCGCGTCGCCAAAGGGCTGAGCAATCGGGAAATAGCCGATGAGTTGGGAATACAGGAGAAAACCGTCAAGCATTACATGACGGCGATCCTGTCCAAGCTCCATGCGCGAAACCGGGTGGAGGCCGCTCTTATCGCGCATGAGGCCTGGAACAAGAAAGACTAGGGGTCAGGCGCTCAAAGACCGGGGCGGTCTCTCAAGAAAAGAAACCGCCCCGCACAATCGCCAAAGTTCGTCACTCAGTTGGCAATCGCCTGAAGTCTGCTGCGATCCGCCGCCGTTGCGGTTCTTTCTACAACGGTCCGGTTGAACGGGTCTTTCAACTCGTAACGCCCGCCCTCGATCTCTTCTTTCCAGCCGTTTGCGTAACTGACTTCGATATTGTTGCCCTGAATTTCGATTTTTGCCGGGTTACTTCCAGCACCACCGCTCTGCCCTGGCGAGCGCACACTATCGATTGAGATACCGTTTGCCAGTGACCGAAGGCGCGAAACGTCGGCACCGGTGGCCGGTCGTTCCTCGACGGTTCGGTTCTGCGCGTTCTTTCTTTCGTACCGGCCGTTTTCAATCTCTTCCTTGGTGCCGTCAGCATAGCGTACTTCTATGCCGCTCGCGCTTGTCTCGACCTTTGTTATTCCAGCCGACCCCGATGACTGCCCCCCAGACTGAGACCGGTCCTTCTTATCGCCCCGGCCCGAGCGTGACGAACCATCGTCATCATCATCATCGTCGTCGTCATCATCATCGTGACCACCTTTACCCGATCCGGAATTGTCGTCACGATCACCGCCGCTGCCCGACCCGGAATTGCTGTCATGGTCATCATCCCCGCCGTTGCCGTCACTCCCTTTCCCGCTCTTTGCAAATGCGTAAGCAGGTTCCAACCGCAGAAGACCGTCTGCGTCAAAAACCGGCACATAGGGTGTCATCACAATCAGCGACGCCAGCGCAACCGTGCTGAGAAGCTGACCAGTTCTTTTCCGGGTATTCATTTTCGTCTCCAATCCTGTTCGAGGCGTTATCCTGTATTGGAGGCAGAATATCCCGGGCCCGGCTTCGCTACATCGGGCTTAGGTCTGATGATTTTCCGGCCGATTGTCCGGGTCCGAGGATTGAGAGTTTCAAATATCCATCGCTCAAATGGATCTGGTGATCCAATTTAGGCCTTGGGCAATGAGGTGTTGCCGCGTTGCTTTCCATGTTTTGCGGAACTCGGCTTCAGCGGTTGGCGGGTCTTGATTTGACAGCTGTCGTTTTCTTCCCGATTAGGGTCAGGATGCATTGATTCTCAAGGCGCTGCATGATTCACGGCTCGAAAAATGGAGTGGTGATATGAGCGACCTTTTCTGGCTGACCGACGAGCAGATGGCCAAATTTTCCCCTTTCTTCCCGCGGTCGCACGGCAAGCCACGGGTCGATGACAAGAGGGTGCTGAGCGGGATTATCTTCATCAATCGCAATGGGTTGCGGTGGCGAGACGCTCCCAAAGAATACGGACCGCACAAGACGCTATATAGCCGGTGGAAGCGTTGGAGTGAGAAAGGCATCTTCGCGCGGATGATGACCGGCCTGGCCGCCGAACACGGCGAGGAAAAGACCGTGATGATCCCCTCTCGGGACATTGCTCCGCAATGCCCTGCCGGGCAGTGGACGCGACCTATCTGAAAGCACATCGCACCGCGACCAGCATGGCCGCGAAATAGGGGGGCGTGGCCGCCTGATTGGCCAAACCAAGGGCGGCATGAATACTAAACTGCATGCTATCTGTGACAGCCAAGGGCGACCGATCAGCCTTTTTGTCACCGCTGGCCAAGTCAGTGACTACATCGGTGCGCGAGCGCTACTGAGCAGCATACCAGAAGTCGACTGGCTGCTCGGGGATCGCGGCTATGATGCAGACCGGTTCCGAGACGCGTTGAAAGACAAAGGAATAAGCGCCTGCATCCCAGGTCGAAAGCAACGCAACCGTCATCTATTGGTTATGAATCCTGACCCTACGACACACCGGTCTACTTTTCGATCACGGAGGTACACCGGTACATCGACAACATGAACCGTGAGGTCATCGGTCGACTGGACGGCGAGAACAAACCCAAGCTTTCTGATGGAACACTAATAGAAGATCGAAAACTTCATTACTTCGAAAACTCATGTACTTTCGTCCCGACATCCACGGCCAAAGCGGATAAGGCAACCAGCGGTCCGTTTTATGGAGAATTCAATCGCTTCCTCTCACGTCTTGAAACCAAACTCTCCGACAAGCGCCTACGCTTCTTGCTACAAGCCAAGAAAGATGATGGGAAGTGTTTCCAGACTGATGACTTTGAACAAATCATGAAGCAATTCATCGGTTACCTCAATCGATCCAATGTCACCATTGTCGACCTAAGTGGCATACCATTTGAGGTGTTGAGTATTACGGTGAGCCTAGTTTCTCGACTGATCTTCGATTTCTGTTTTCACTACTCGAAGCTGCGACAAAGACAAGAAGTACTGAATGATGTACCAGTCATGCTTGTCTGCGAGGAAGCTCATAACTACATCCCTCAGAGAGACGACGCTGCATATCGTTCTTCTAGAAAATCGTTGGAGCGCATTGCAAAAGAAGGAAGAAAGTACGGGCTCAGTTTGATGGTTGTGAGCAAGCGACCGTCAGAGGTTTCGGAGACTATCTTCGCGCAATGCAACAATTTTTTGGCGCTTCGGCTGACCAACAATACCGACCAAAACTATGTGAAGCGGCTCTTTCCGGACAACTCCAGCGGCATTACGGACATCTTACCCAATCTTGCCCCTGGTGAATGTGTCGTTGTCGGAGATGCTGTGTTGCTGCCAGCGATTGTGCAGATGCCGATGCAGAATCCCGAGCCACAATCCCAAGGCGTTCGCTTCCACAAAGAATGGCAGGAACCTTGGCGCGAATTTACTTTTGGGGATGTGATAAGTCGCTGGCGGAAAGAATGATACGCCTAGTGGTAGGCTGTGCGCGCGTCTGAACTTGACGAACAATCCGGTTTGCTGACCCGACGGATATCTGCTTTCGGGTTACTATAACGCAGCGACTGGCGCTGTTGCCAGGGATCGGACTTGGCCGGAGAATGAGCACTAACGCCAAAGCAGTAAATCTAGCATCCTATTCGAGGGAGCATTCAAACTCTTCGAGGAGGGTTTGCATTGCATTTTCAGTTCCAGTTTGCGTTCTTACCCTTTCCTCCAACTGGTCAATCAACAATACCTGCTGAGTTATTTCATCCGCCAACTTTGTGAGATTGGCGTTTAACTCAGACAACTCTTCATCGGCACCAAATGCGCGATAGGTGTTGCTCCAGCTACCATCCCTCCACATCCAGCTAGAATGAGTGAGCCTCCCCAACTGAACTGGTCCACCGCTATGTTTAGGAAACGGAGGACCACGAATGGCAAACAAGCGACCGAAGCCCGAAGAGATTGTCTCGAAGTTACGGCAGGTTGAAGTTCTGATGGGGCAAGGCATGTCCCGTCTTGATGCGATCAGGCAGATCGGCGTTGTTGAACAAACCTATTACCGCTGGCGCAAGAAGTACGGCGGAATGGGCGTAGATCAGTTGAAAGAACTGAAACGGCTTCAGAAAGAGAATGAGCGACTGCGACGTGCGGTATCCGATCTGACGTTGGACAAGCTGATCCTGACGGAAGCCGCGAAGGGAAACTACTGAGCCCCGCTCGTCGTCGTGCTTGTATTGACCATGTTCGCAACCAATTGAACGTTTCCGAGAGACGCGCCTGCCGCGTGCTTGGACAACACAGATCCACGCAACGGCGTGTCCCACAAGGTCGCGCAGACGAAGACCGATTGGTGGCCGACATGATCGAGCTGACCCGTCAATACGGCCGATATGGCTATCGCAGGATCGCTGCATTGCTGAGAGAGGCTGGATGGTCTGTCAGCGATGGGCGAATTGAACGGCTTTGGCGACGAGAGGGGCTGAAAGTGCCAGTGAAACAACCGAAGAAAGGACGGCTTTGGCTGAACCCCTCTCATCGATACTGCGTATCGACTGCCGGGCAGTGGATGGGTCGTGTGTTCGGCTGAGGCCGGAGTATCGCAATCATGTATGGAGCTATGATTTCGTCCATTGTCGAACCGACGATGGCAAAGCTTTTCGGACGCTGAACATCCTTGATGAGCACAGCCGGGAGTGCCTGGCGATTAGAGTGAAGCGCAAGCTGAACTCGGTCGACGTGATCGACGCCCTGACGGATCTGTTCATCCTTCGTGGCGCACCCGGTTTCATACGTTCGGATAACGGGCCGGAATTTGTCGCCCAGGCCGTCCGAGACTGGATCGCCGCCGTCGGCGCCAAGACGGCTTACATCGAACCTGGCAGCCCGTGGGAGAACGGATACTGTGAAAGTTTCAATGGCCGGTTCAGGGACGAACTACTCAACGGCGAAATCTTCTACAGCCTGCGCGAAGCACAAATCCTGATCGAACAATGGAGGAGACACTACAATACAAAACGCCCCCACAGTGCACTGGGCTATCACCCGCCGGCACCTGAAACCATCATCCCGATGAATCACAGGCCGATGATGCACTAACAATCAACTTGGACCAGTCAGATGAGGCTGCTCAGCAGATCTGGCACAGGCGCTATCGGATCCGTCGATCCGCACCGGGGCCTTGGAGATTATCCGGGGCCTGATTGAACGTGTTACGATCAAAC
>NZ_JBQFXU010000017.1:0-33069 GCF_056541095.1 Ruegeria sp. AK11 | reverse complement strand
TGTTGCGGCAAAACGCTCCGGCCACCCGTCCCATAATCGCCCTCAGCGAAGGCAACGACCCCCGCATCACAAAAGGGGCCATCAACGCGCATCAGGAGGGTCGTGCTGTTTTGAAATACACGCTCAGCAGGAAGGTATGATGTCATGACACCCCAGGTCCTCAATCTCTTCGGTGCGCCCGCAACACGCAGCGAACGGCGCCTGGCCGATCTTCCGGACCGCGTTGTCGAAGGCGATCCGCATCACCAGATCGGGGTGCATTTTACCAGTCCGGATGGCACGTTGTCGGCGGGCACATGGACCTCGACGCCCGGAAAATGGCATGCGTTCACGGACAAGGACGAATATTGCTATATTGTCAAAGGCCATTGCGCTTTGATCCACGAAGACGGCACCCGTCAGGATTTTCGCGACGGGGCGAGTTTTCTGATCCCGAATGGGTTTCGCGGCTATTGGGAAGTCATCGAGGAAACGACGAAGCACTTTGTGATCCGGGATTGCACCTAAGACCCACTAGGTGATCTGAAGCGCAGAAGCCGTTACGCGGGAAGGTGGTTCTTGCTGTAAAGGCGTCGCATGATCATGGGCGTCAGGTACATCGGGATCTGATAAGCGCCGATGAATGCCATGATCGGGGTGGTGACATCAGGTGGCAGAGCGACAAAGAAAATGGCGATGTTCCGGTTTCCCGCGATGATCGATATCGCGGTCGATTTGTCTGCGGGCAGCCGGTTTCGGCTCAGGTAAAATGCAACGGCTTGCGCCCCGAAATTGGCCAGACAGGCGAGCGCGATCCAGAAGGCTGCAATGGCTGGGTTGTTCAGGGCCGTGGCGCTGACCGATGGCATCAGCCCGATGACGAAGACGGCCAGGGTGAGCGTTCCCAACCCTTCGAGGTTCAGCAGCGTCGCGGGTGAAGGTGCGCGCAGAACTGTGCGCCGTATGACGATGGCGGCACCGGTTGCAGTTACGATGGTCAGCAGCAAGTGCAACCCGGCCCGCAAGACAGATTGAATATCCCCCAGTTCAGGCATGAGCAGAAATACCGGCAACGCGGTCAGCGGCAACAGGGCCGTACCCACAACCATCAGCCGCATCGCGTGTTCAGGCGGATGACCCATCATCAGGCACATATTTGGACTGCCTGAAATGGACGGGGCCGCCGCCATGATCAGCAGGGACAAAAGGACAGGCGTTCCAGCCCATCCGCCCGCGAACCCGATGGCCAGCACGATCAGCGGCATCACGAATTGAAACCCGATGACCGTGAATGCAACCTTCTGCAGATCACTCAGCGACCCGAGAATGGTTTCAGGGTTCATCCTGAGGACTGTGACGAACAGCAACAACACGACCAGTGGCGGCAGCAGGTTTCGCATCGGCTCGGCCAGAGACGGGAGCAGAAGGCCAGCCGCCAGCCCGGCGATCAGAACATGAGGGCCATGGCGCGCCGCCAGATGAAGCGGGTTCAAGGCCGTTCTACCCGCCCGGGCTTTGGCGCAGATTTTCCGGCAGCCATGTCGCCAGATCCGGGAACCAGATGAGGATGAAAACCATCAATACCATGATCAGGAACATCGGGATCGCGGCGCGTGCGATATAGCTCATCTCGTGGTTTGTCATGCCCTGCATCACGAACAGGTTGAACCCGATTGGCGGTGTGATTTGCGCCATCTCGACAACAACCACGATGAAGATGCCGAACCAGATCAGGTCGATCCCGGCGTCACGGATCATCGGTTCAACCACGGCCATGGTGAGCACGACCGAGGATATCCCGTCCAGAAAGCATCCCAGAATGATGTAGAAAACCAGCAACACCATCAGCAGCTCGAACCGAGTCAGGTCCCATCCTGCGATCAGGTCGGCCAGTCCGCGCGGCAGGCCGGTGAACCCCATCGACAGCGACAAAAAGGCCGCCCCCGCAAGGATCAGGGCGATCATCGCGCTGGTGCGCGTGGCCCCCATCAGGCTTTCGGTAAAGGTCTTCCAAGTCAGCGACCCTTGACCGGCGGCCAGCAAAAGCCCCCCGATCACGCCGAAAGCCGCGGCTTCGGTCGCGGTGGCATAGCCCAGATACATCGAGCCGATGACAACTGTGATCAGCAGGATCACAGGCAGCAGAAAGCGTGAGTTTTTGACTTTCTCGGAAAAGCTCAGCTTGCTTTCGTCGTTTGGGTTCCAGTCCTTTCCCAGCTTGGAATACAGCGCGACATAGCCCATGAACATCGCCGCAAGAACAAGACCGGGGAGGATACCGGCAAAGAACAGCTTGGTGATCGATTCATTGATCGTCACCCCGTACACAATCAGGGTCAGCGAGGGCGGGATCATCAGCCCCAACGTCGCGGCACCGGTCAACGTGCCGATGATCATCCGTTCGGGGTAATTGCGTTTGCGCAACTCGGGGATCGACATCTTTCCGACGGTCGTCAGGGTTGCCGCCGATGACCCCGAGACAGCGGCAAAGACAGTACATCCAACGATATTCGTATGCACCAGACCACCGGGCAGGGGGGCCATCCAGGGCGACAGTCCCTTGAACATGTCCTCGGACAATCGCGTTCGGTACAGGATCTCGCCCATCCAGATGAACATCGGCAGGGCGGTCAGGGTCCACGAGGACGATGCCGACCAGATGGTCGTGATCATGACGTCACCCACGGGGCGTGTCGTGAACAGCTCCATCCCGACCCAGGCAACCCCCATCAGGGCCAGTCCGACCCACACACCGGTGCCCAACAGGGTAAAAAGCACAAAGAGGAAGAGGATGATAACGGCCAGGTTTTCCATGCGCTTACTCTCCGTGACTCTGATCGGCCAGATCGCGGATGATGCGATGTTCACCGCGGAACAGGACATGGATCAGATGATCCGTCAGGGCGATGGCAAGGATCACGGCACCGATCAGCATCGCCGATTGAGGGATCCAAAGGGCGGTTCTATCCTGCCCCTGGCTGACATCGTTGAATTTCCAGCTCCAGTAGACAAAGCGATAGGCATACCAACAGAAATACCACATAACAGCCGTGCCAATGGCAAAACACCAAACCTCAAGAACGCGCCGCACCCCGTCCGGCACTGCGTTCAGCAGGATCGATACACGGATGTGACTGCCCCGGTTCAGCGCGTTGGCAAAAGCCAGAAAAGAGGCGGCAGCCATCGCATAACCGGCATAGTCCGGTGCGCCGGGAAACACTTCGCCGGTCCAGCGGGCCAGCATCTGCACCACGATCAGCAGCAATATGGCAATCAGGCTGAGCGCCGCCAGAACCCCTGCCGCCAGATAAATGAAATCCAATACGGACCGAAGCCCTCGCAAAACCGCCATGCCGTCCCCGCTGTGTTCTGATTGGATGTGAAACGGGCGGCAGGATATGCCACCGCCCGCTCCGAGAGGATTACTGCGACGAATTGAAGGCGTCGACGATGGCCTTGCCTTCGTCCCCAGCGGCCTCCAGCCACTCATTGGTCATGGTCACGCCAATCTCTTTCAATTCCTGCACCATCTGATCCGATGCCGGGCCGACGGTCATGCCGCCATCCCGCAGGCCTTGCAACGTAAAGCCGGTGTATTCCTTGGCGCGCCAGTTCCCGGCATATTCCGCCAGTTCCGCACAGCCTTTGATGACGTTCTTGTTGGCATCGGACACACCAGACCAGACGTCGGAATTGACCATCACGTAGTTGCGCGGCAGCCAGGCGTCGACCTCGTAGAAATAGTTCAGGCTTTCCCAAACCTTGCGGTCATATCCGGTCGAACCCGACGATATCATTGAATCCGCGACCCCGGTTGCAAAAGCCTGGCTGATTTCAGCCGCTTCGATGGTGACCGGCAGCATCCCGGTCAACTCGGCCAGCCGCGAAGTGGCGTTGTTGTACGAGCGGAACTTGATACCCTTCATCTCGGCGACCGAGTTCACCTCGTTTTTGAAATAAAGACCCTGCGGCGGCCACGGCACTGCATAAAGCAGTGTCAGGTTTTGTTCAGCCAGCAGGCCTTCGATCGA
This sequence comes from Ruegeria sp. AK11, assembly GCF_056541095.1. Classification (NCBI taxonomy): domain Bacteria; kingdom Pseudomonadati; phylum Pseudomonadota; class Alphaproteobacteria; order Rhodobacterales; family Roseobacteraceae; genus Ruegeria; species Ruegeria sp. AK11. Next base: position 29,059 of record NZ_JBQFXU010000017.1, on the reverse strand, counting down.
AGGTTTGGCCGCTTCCCAAAGCTTGGCGCTGTCGTCGAATGAAGTTGCAAGAAACGGGATGGAATCAAACCCGAACAATGCGTTTTCGTTCTGATGTCCGGACAGCAACCGCTCACCGATCGGGGCTTGTCCGGTCTGGATCGCGCGTTTGATGTCGGCGCCCTTGAACAGCGATCCGGACGGGTGCGTGACGATTTCGATCTCACCACCGGTGCCGGTGGTGACGCATTTGGCAAATTCTGCACCCGTGGCCGAGTGGAAGTTTGATGCCGAATAGGCCATCGGCATGTCCCATTTTTCGGCCATGGCGGGTGCAGCAGCGGTGGCAGTCAGCGCAGTTGCCGCCAGAAGGTTCGTCAGTTTCTTCATCATTCTTCTCCCTGTTGAATTTGGAAACACCGGCGTTTTTCACCGGTTTGTTTGTTATTTTGCGTATCGTGACGGCGCGTAGACGCTCATGTCGACATTTGGCGTTCTGCCCGCAATCATCTGCGCCAGAAGGCGCCCGGTTTTTGGCCCGCCTGTCAGGCCGATATGGTGATGCCCAAAGCCCATATAGGCCCCTTTGATACCGGGCACATCGCCAATGACCGGGATCGAGTCAGCCGGGGCGGGCCTGTGCCCCATCCATTCCACTTCCTCCTTCCATGTCACGCCCGGGAACGCCACCCGGGCATTTTTGCGCATCAACTCGAATGGTGCGCGCGAGGGCGGCGCATCCAGCCCTCCGAACTCGACAATGCCCGCCAGGCGAATGCGCCCATCCATCGGTGTCGCAACGAACTTGCCCGAGACAACCATAACCGGGCTGCGCGGCATCGCGGAAGGCTCTACCAATTCAAGATGATAACCACGTTCGCTTTCAAGAGGAACAAAAACTCCCAAGCGCTTTGCCAATGGGCCCGACCAGATCCCGGCCGTCACGACGGCTGCGTCACAAGCAATTGTCTCGCCACCGGCCCGAACACCGGTGACATGTCCGTTTTCCCGAACCACATCTTCGACATTTGCGCGTATGAAGCGACCGCCGTTCGCCTCAACATGCGCGGCAAGGTCTTTCACGTACCGGCCGGGGTCGGTGATGTGGCCATGATCCGAAAGCCGGGCGGCAAATCCGATGCCCTGACTGTAAACCGGGTCATATTCATGGAAGGCGTGACCTTCCAATTCGTCCCACTGAAACCCGTTCCTGCGCCGGATATCCCAACCAAAGGCATCTTCCTCAAAATGTGCGCGATCCCTGTAAAGAAACAGGTAATCTGAAGGAACCAGCCACTTTTCCGCCCCCGTTCCGGCCGCCAGCGCCTTGTGATCATTCAGACTGTCGCCAACGATGGATGTCAGTGCTGCGGCGATCCTCTCGACGTCGGCGGCGTTTGCATGTCTGAGGTATTTCCAAAGCCACGGAAGAAGCTTTGGTAAATACCCCCATTTCAGGAACAACGGTTGCGAGGGGCTCATCAGCATCTTCGGTGCTTTTCCCAACAATCCGGGGACTGTTACCGGTACGATCGAACATGAGGCCAATACCCCGCCATTCCCGTGCGAGGTACCTTCGGCAGGGCCTGCCTTGTCGATCAGGATCACATTGTGACCATCCCGCTGCAGCCAAACCGCAGTCGAAACGCCGACAATTCCGGCCCCTATGATGGCTATGGTTTTCTTTTCCGTCATTCTGTCACCGCCTTGGCAACCGCATAATGATTCAGTTTGGTCAGATCGGGTCTTCCGCCAAGTCCGGGGCCTTGAGGCACGCAAACCTGACCGTCCTTGACCTGAAATGGCTGCTCCAGAATGTCCTCTTTCAGGAAATAGGACGCCTGATAAAACTCACAGCCCAGAGAGATTTCCGGTGTCGCGGCAATCATGTGCGTGCCCGCCAAATGGGCCAGGCCAGCCTCGAACATGTCACCTCCATAGGCCGTCAGGCCATGGGCCGCAGCGATGCGCGCAACCGTCTGCCCGCGGGTCGGGCCGCCTGACTTCATGATCTTCACCGAAACCCCGTCGCAGATCCCTTCGCGTGCCGCGCGCTCCATGTCTTCGGGGCCAAAGACGCTTTCGTCGGCCAGAAGGGGAACATCCGTCATCTGCCGCAGCTTTGCCATCATGCCAAACTGATGGGCGCGGACAGGTTGTTCAATGAAATCCGGTTTGAACTGAGCGACGTCCCGCACCTGCGATGGCGCATCATCAATGCTGAGCCCTTGATTATAGTCCACGCGGACCGAGAGCTCCGGGTAGTTCTGGGCAAGGTACTCCAGCCGCATGATGTCGAAGGCGTGATCCTTGAACCCGGTCTTGAGTTTGACAATCCGAACACCATCCTCACGCAGGCGTGCCAATAGTTCGATGTCCTGGGCAAAGTCGGGATTTGCGATGGAACAACTCAGCGGAATGCTGTCGCGGAAGCGACCACCCAACAAGGACCAGACCGGAACACCGCTGATCCGGCCTGCCAAATCCAACAGCGCGGTTTCCAGCGCGGCCTTGGCTTCGGTGCAATGTGCCACGGCGTAAGCCGCACGTGCCATGATGGCGGCCCGATCCCCAACGCATGCCCCAAGAACGTGAGGGCGCAGATAACGGTCCAGCGCGGCAAAACTCGCTTCGGGTGTTCCGGTGAATACCGACCAGGGCGACGCCTCGCCATACCCTTGGGTGCCATCCTCGGATGTCAGGCGCAGGATGACGACTTCGCAAACGCCTTCAACCGATCCGATGCCGTGATCCCGGCGGGATGTGACCGGAAGTTCAAGATGCCACAGGTCATAACCGATGATTTTCTGTGCCAGATTGCTCATTTCGCCCCCTGTCGATGGGGAAAGCCTGCCTTGACCGGACTATCATTTCAAATACTATATTTTCGTAAGTTCATCAGAAAAAGTGATGTGATCATCGTTGTCCCTGCGCTTTCGCCAACTTCAGGCTTTTCATGCCATAATGGAAACCGGAACTGTGACCGGCGCGGCCTCGGTTCTTGGGATATCGCAACCCGGCATCAGCAACCTTCTGGCACAGCTTGAACGCGAAGCGCGTCTGCCTCTGTTTGAACGGACAAAAGGCCGATTGCTGCCAACCCCTGAGGCCGAGATGCTATTTCGCGAGGTCGACACGGTCGTGCGCGGGCTGGACCACGTGGCGCAGGCCGTGACCGATTTGCAAAACAAACATCCCGGACAGTTGCAGGTTGCCGCGCCGCACCTGTTGTCCTTTGGTTTCATGCCCCGCGAGATCGCGCGGTTTGCCAAAACGCGCCCCAACCTGTCTGTCAGCTTTCAGTCGCAATATTCATCCAAGATTCAGGAATGGGTCATCTCGGGCCTGTTTGAAATCGGTATTGTCGAGATGCCCATTCTGCATGACACACTGAACTATCAGGAGTTTCAGTTTGAAACGCTCGCGACTTTTCCTGAGGGCAGTCCCTTGGCCGAGCACGACGTTCTGACGCCAGAGATATTGGAAAACGAACCCTTCATCGTAATGGGGCCGGAACATCAGACCCATCGCCGGACCCGCGACATCTTTCAGACATCCGGTCACACATGGCGCACCCAGATACACACCCATCTTTCCGAAAACCTGCTGAGCTTTGTAAAACAGGGTATGGGGGTCGCGATGATCGACCCCTTTACCGTGACCTTTGACGACGAGAGCGGGTATCTGACCCGCCCATTTGCGCCGCCAGTCATGCTGGATCTTGCGATCATCACGGCAAAGGGACGCCCTCTGTCCACGATTGCGCAGGAATTTCTGGCCCAGTTGACCCCGTCAATTGCCGCTTACGCGACCCATTCCGAGACCGGTGCGGCCGCTTCGTGAAGCGGCTGTGAGTGAATGTCGACAAGTGTTGGGCCGTCATGCTCAATCGCCTGTTTCAGCACGCGCGTCAGATCCTCGGGGTCTTTGACGGTCCAGGATTTGACGCCAAAGGCCGCCGCAACAGCGGCGTGGTCTGTCCGGTTGAAATCAACATTGTAATAGCGCTGACCAAATCCCGCTTTCTGGCCAGCCTTGATCCATCCGAAGACTGAGTTCGAGAAGACGATCGAAGTGATTGGCATATTGTGCCGGACCATCGTTTCAAACTCGCCGCAGGTGAACCCGAACGAGCCATCGCCCATGACCGACAGGGTTTTAACCGATGGCCGCCCGACATGTGCCCCCATGGCCGCGCCCAGCGAATACCCCAGCGCCCCATGTGCCCGGTTGGTGATGAAATGGCGCCCCGGTTTCCGCCAGCGGTAATATGCGCTGAAATAGGGGCAGGGGGTGCCGGGGTCAGCGACCACAATCGAGTCGTCATCCAGAATGTCCATCAAGGACGCCATGACAGCCTCGGGCCGGATCGGCGTCTCGCGACTTGCGGCCAGCGGGGCGAACGCGGTCCTCTTGGCCTCCCAAGCGGCGCGGGCTTTGGCTGCTCCGCCTTGGCTGGTCAGGTCCTGCCGGTTTTCCAGTGCCAGCGCCAAAGCCTCCAGCGCCAGACGGGCATCAGCGCAGATAGCCACTTCGGTCTGGTAATTGGCGCCGATCACCATCGGATCGCTGTCGATATGGATGATCGTGGTGCTGCGCCCGGGGCTTCGCCACCGTTCCGTTGTGACCGAACCGGCGCGGCAGCCAATGAACAAAACGACATCGGCCTGATCCACGACTGCGCGGGTTGCCGGGATGCCCCCGTTCGACCCGACAACGCCCAGGGCAAGCGGGTCGGTCTCGGCAATGGACCCCTGACCCGACACGGTCGTGGCCACGGGCATGTCCAGCAGGCCTGCAACCCGGCGCAGCGCATCGGTCGCCCGGGACAAAACCGGCCCGCCACCACAGACCGCAACCGCGGATTTGGCCCCTGCAAGAATGGCAGCCGCTGCTTCGATGGCGTCCGGGTCAGGTGCGGCCCGTTCAGCGGGATAGCTGCGGTGCCTGTCATCCGCCCAGATTTCAGCCTCGTCTACCTGCCCCTTCTGCGTGTCAAACGGCAGCGCCAGATGCGTCGCACCGGGCGTGCCGGTCGTCATCGCCCTGAAGGCGGCCCGAACCATGGCCGGAAGCCGCGCTGCGTCGTCGAGGGATGTGTTCCATTTGGCCAGAGGCCGGAACAGCGCAGGCTGATCCAGTTCGGTCAACGGGTATTTACCGCGGCTGGTCGTCGCCACATCCGACGTGATTGCCAATATCGGAACCGAGCTTTCGTTGGCCTCGACCACTCCGGGCAAGATATAGGTCGCACCACCGCCGGACGGGCCCTCGCACACGCCGGGCTTGCCGGTGACGCGGGCATAGCCATCCGCCATATAGGCCGCGTGCCTCTCGTCCCGTGTCAGGATGTGCTGAATGCCGTGATCCATCCGGGCAAGGGCATCATAAAAGGGTAAAGTGGTATCGCCGCACAGGCCAAACATATGCGTCACACCATGCGCTTCAAGCATACGCACCATAGCTTCGGCTCCGGTCAGAAAATTTGTCCCTGTCATGGTTGCGAGTCCCTTGTGTCAAACCTGTGCTCAGGACTGTATACAGTTTTGTATATTGATTTCAAGCTCAACGTGTGGCACCTGTGATTCAAACGAAGAAGGGCAGGGGTAATGGCTGGTCCGCGCGTCGATGATATCTATGATCAGGTCAAGGCGATGGCGGTTTCGTTTCGCCTGCGCCCCGGCGACCGCCTGAACGAAGTGGCGTTGTCCAGGGATCTGGGCGTCAGCCGCACCCCGCTGCGCGAGGCGTTGAACCGTCTGGTTGCCGAACGGCTTTTCGACTTCCGCCCCGGACAAGGCTTTTTCTGCCGCCCGCTGGACGCGCAAAGCGTGTTCGACCTGTTCGAACTGCGCCAGATCATCGAAACAGCGGCGGCGCGTGCGGCCTGTGCCAAGGCATCGGACGAAGACCTGCAGCTGTTGCGGGACGAGCTTTACGCAACGGGCATCGACATCACCGGTCTGACTGTCGAAGAAGCCGTCAACCGGGATGAGGCGTTTCATTTGGGTATCGCGAAGCTGTCGGGGAATATGGAACTGTTGCAAACCCTGACGCGGATCAACGACCGTATCCGCTATATCCGTTGGATTTCCATGAGCCTGGACCGCGTGCAACGCTCAAAGGACGAACACAAACGCGTCATGCAGGCTTTGATGGACCGGAACGCGGATGAGGCGGCACGGGTTCTGGCTGCACATATCTCCAAGCGTATGGATCAGGTGCAGGATGCCGTGCGTCACGGGATTTCGAACATCTACATGGAAGGGTCGGACGATATTTCGACCCGTATCATCGAGGAGGTTGAGGGATGATCGCGCAGGGCGGAAAATCCATCTACGGTGCGTCTGTCGGCATTCTGATGCTGGATGCCCGCTTTCCCCGCATTCCCGGCGATATGGGCAACGCGCAGACCTGGCCCTTTCCGGTTCACTACCGCATTGTGCGTGATGCCTCGCCGGATCGGGTGGTACGGCACAAAGCCGAAGGCATGCTCGACGTGTTCATCGACGCGGCGCAGGAGCTTGTCAAAGATGGTGTGGACGGGATTACCACCAATTGCGGGTTTCTGTCGCTGTTCCAAAAAGAGCTGGCCCAGGCGGTCCCGGTTCCGGTGGCCACATCGTCCCTGATGCAGGTTGAAATGGTCAACCGCATCCTGCCGGCGGGAAAACGCGCCGGGGTTCTGACCATATCAGCCTCCACTCTGACCCAAGATCACTTGCTGGCCGCCAATGTTCCATTGGACACGCCTATCGGCACAACCGAAGGCGGGGCGGAGTTCACCCGCGCAATCCTTGGAAATGAGCTTGGTCTTGATGTGGAAAAGGCCCGCAAAGACAATGTCGAAGCCGCAATGGCCCTGACATCGGAACACACCGATCTTGGCGCGATCGTGCTGGAATGCACGAATATGTGCCCCTACGCGCCCGATATTCAGCGCGCCACAGGGCTGCCCGTGTTTTCTATCGTGTCTTTCGTGAAGTGGTTTCAGGCCGGTCTTGTTCCGCCCACCTACTAGACAGGTGACACGGGCGCTCTGACTGACCTGCCCTAAGATGTCACAGGTTCAGGTCGCCTTGTACCGAGTTCCGGATCACCCGCTCGGCATTCGGAATGTCGTTTGAAAGCGCCCGCTCTCTTGCGGCCTGTTTGTCCAGCCCAAACCCAACCCACCGGTCGGTGAGCCGGGTTTCCAGTGTTGCAAGATCGACGCCCAGAAACACCTTGAGCGCCCATAGGGAGTGAAGGCCCGACCAGCCCGGTTCATCCAGCAAAAGGTAATTGCCTTCAACCAGAATGACCCGCTGATCAGGCGAGATCATTGATCGGGCAGCGATTGCCAGATCAAGCTTTCGGTCGAAGCCCGGAATTGCAACTTCATCTTCGGTGCGCAAACGCACAAGCAAGGCACGAAACCCGGCAAGATCGAAGGTTTCCGGCGCGCCCTTGCGCGGGAAAAGCCCACGTTCTTTCAGGATCGCGTTGTCAAAGTGAAAACCGTCCATTGGCACAAGCCCTGCTGACACACCGCGCCGGTTCAGCTTGGCTGTGGCAAGGCTGGCAACGGTGCTTTTCCCGGATCCGGGCGGGCCGGCAATCGCGACAAGTTGCCGGTGTCGGGCCGGCGGCAGCGCCTCAACGGCGTCGACGATGCTGTCGGCCAGAACGTCAGGGGCGGTGCTGCCACCGGTCATGCAGCCTGATCCTCGGGCGGTGCGTCCTTGGCCCCGGTCATGAATGCTACGGCGTCGGACATCGAATAGTCCTTGGGGTCAATCACACACAGGCGTTTTCCCAGCCTGTGCACGTGAATCCGGTCTGCGACTTCGAAAACATGAGGCATGTTGTGGCTGATCAGGATGATCGGAATGCCGCGTGATTTCACATCCTGGATCAGTTCAAGGACTCTGCGGCTTTCCTTTACGCCCAGTGCTGCTGTCGGTTCGTCCAGAATGATGACCTTGGATCCGAATGCCGCCGCGCGTGCCACGGCAACGCCCTGGCGCTGTCCACCCGACAGGGTTTCGACGGCCTGATTGATATTCTGGATGGTCATCAGACCCAGTTCGCTCAGCTTTTCGCGGGCGAACTTTTCCATTGCCGGACGGTCTAGCATTCGAAGCCATGATCCCAATGGCCCCTTTCGCCGAATTTCCCGCCCCATGAACATATTGTCCGCAATCGACAGGGCAGGGGACATGGCAAGCGTCTGGTAGACGGTTTCAATACCGGCTTCACGCGCGTCGATCGGGGAATGGAAATTCACCTTTTGACCTTCCAGCCAAACATCGCCTTCGTCTGGCGTCACTGCGCCGGACACTGCCTTGATCAGCGTCGACTTACCCGCGCCATTGTCGCCGATCACCGCCAGAATCTCACCCGGCATCAGGTCAAAATCGCAGTGATCCAGCGCAGTCACCTTGCCGTAGCGTTTCACAAGGTTCCGTCCTTTGAGAATGGGTTCCATCAGGCTGCTACCTTTCTGATCCACTGGTCGACCGCGACCGCTGCGATGATAAGGATGCCGATCAGCAGGAACGTCCATTGTGCATCTGCGCCCAGCAACCGCAGCCCAAGCGTAAAGACACCCACGATCAGGGCACCGAACAGGGACCCCAGAATAGACCCGCGACCGCCAAACAGCGATATCCCTCCGATCACGACCGCCGTGATGCTTTCGATATTGGCCAGCTGGCCCGAGGTTGGCGAAACCGACCCGATCCGGCCAATCAGGGCCCAGCCCGCAAAGGCGCAGATCAGCCCGGACAGCATGTACACGGATATCAGCGTGCGGTGCACGTTGACACCAGACAGTTCTGCCGCTTCGGGGTCATCCCCGACGGCATAGACATGCCTGCCCCAGGCCGTGTGCCGCAACGCGTATGCAAGGACGAGGATCAGCGCCAGCATGAAGACAACACCAACGGTAAACACCGCCCCGCCCAGGTTAAACTTGGCACCAAACAGTTGCAGGATGGCGGCGTGTTCCTCGATCTCCTGCGACCGGATCGTTTCGTTTTGTGAATAAAGAAAATTCGCCGCAAGAACGATCTGCCACATGCCAAGGGTGACGATGAAAGGCGGCAGCTTGATGCGACTGACCAGAAACCCGTTCAAGGCCCCGATTGCCGAGCCAACAGCAAGGCCGCACACAATCGCAACCGAAGGCGGCATTCCATAGCGGAAAGTGAATTGCCCCATCACAACCGACGACATCACCATGATGGCCCCAACACTCAGGTCGATGCCTGCGGTCAGGATCACAAGGCTCTGCGCCGCGGCCACGATCCCGACGATCTGAACCTGTTGCAGGATCAATGTCAGCGCAAAGGGCGAAAAGAACTTGGGGCCCAGCAAGACACCAAAGATGACGATTGCAGCGACAAGGACGATCAGCGGGACCAGCGACGGGTTCACATGCAGAAAATGCTGAACCGTTCCGACAAATCCGCGTTGGTGATCGTCAAATTCGGCAACTTGCTCTGGGCTGCCCTTTGCGGCGGTTTCGAAATCGTCGGCTTGTCGTGAAGAATCGGACATGGAACTTCCCCCAAAGCGTCAGGTTTATGACGACTTTAGCAAGGTTTCGGGCGTGTGGGTGGTTTTGATAAGTGGAAGGCCGCGCAGCGGCCTTCCACACGTTCAGCTTAACCCCAGCAGAGGTCCATGCCTTCCTGAACCGAGATGGACTCGACGCCGTCGGCGGCCTTATCCGTCACAAGCGCCACGCCAGTGTCAAAAAAGTCCTTACCGGGTGTGTTCTCGGGTTTCGTCCCTTCGTCCGCCCATTTCTTGACAGCCTCAACGCCCAGCGATGCCATCAGCAGCGGGTATTGCTGGGATGTTGCGCCGATGACCCCGTCCGCCACGTTCTGCACGCCGGGGCAGCCGCCATCGACGGAAACGATCAGCACGTCATTTTCGCGCCCGATAGCCTTGAGCGCCTCGTAAGCACCCGCTGCCGCCGGTTCGTTGATGGTATGCACCACGTTGATCATCGGGTCTTTGGCCAGCAGGTTCTCCATCGCGCGGCGGCCGCCTTCTTCGTTGCCAGCGGTGACATCGCTGCCAACAAGACGCGGGTCGTCTTCATCGCCAATCACGTTCGGATCGGCCAGATCAACACCGAACCCCTGCAGGAACCCCTGATTGCGAAGCACATCCACAGTGGGCTGGCTGACCGCAAGGTCCAACGTGGCGATTTTGGCGTCGTTTGCCGCATCTCCCAGAGTGGCTTTTGCCCATTGTCCGATCAGAAGCCCCGCAAGGAAATTGTCGGTGGCAAAGGTCGCGTCGGCCGAGTCGATAGGCTCAAGTGGGGTGTCCAGCGCAATCACCAGCAGCCCGGCATCGCGGGCCTGCTGCACCGCCGGAACGATGGACGACGTATCCGACGCGGTCAGCAGGATACCCTTTGCGCCATCCAGAATGCAGGTTTCAATGGCCTGAACCTGAGTTTCGTGGTCTCCGTCGACTTTGCCGGCAAAGGCTTTCAGCGTCATGCCAAGCTCTTCGGCTTTAGCTGTGGCACCCTCTCTCATTTTAACAAAGAAAGGGTTGGTATCCGTCTTGGTGATCAGGCAAACGGTTTCACCTTCGGCCATTGCACTGCTTGCCATGGCCGTAACCGCCAGCGCCGTGGCGCCTGCAAGTTTCGCAAGTTTCATCGGTAGTCCTCCCAGTTTTCCCAATGCCCTTCCGGGCATACGTTTGATCGGGCGAAAACCGGCCCGATCTCACATAAAAACCATCACAAGATTCGAATTTCGAGTCAATAAATAAATCACTCTTATTTATTATTGACAGAAAGGAAGGGTTCCAACATTGTCGTCATGAAGGGGATGGCCGTGTCTGCAATGAACTCTCAGGGCAATACCACTGGCGTACGCGAGCCAGACATGCGCGGCACCAACCAAAGTGGAATGCGGGCCCGAAATGAACGGCTTGTCCTGTCACTGGTCCGGCGCCATCAGGCCCTCGCAAAATCTGAGATCGCGCGCATGACCGGCCTGTCGGCGCAGACGGTCTCGGTCATCATGCGCCAGTTGGAGAACGATGGGTTGCTGTTGCGGGGCGAACCGATCCGGGGAAAAGTCGGACAGCCATCGGTTCCCATGCGCCTGAACCCGGACGGCGCGTATTTCTTTGGGCTCAAAGTCGGGCGGCGCAGTACCGAACTGGTGCTGACGGATTTCCTTGGCAACGTCAGGCACCGCGAACGGCGGACCTATGATTTTCCGACGCCCGAGGCGACATTGAGCTTTTCCACAGAAAGCCTCGACAAAGTGATGGCGTCAATGTCGCACGAGGCGCGCAGCAGAATCGCGGGCCTTGGGATTGCCATGCCGTTCTACCTTTGGGACTGGGCACAAACATTGCAGGTTCCTCAGGAAAAAATGGATCCGTGGCGTGACGCGGACCTGAAAGGCGCGTTGGCCGCTAGCTATGACGTGCCGGTTTTCCTGCAAAACGACGCAACGGCCGCCTGCGGTGCCGAGCTGGTGTTTGGCCCGGCGGAAGGCCCACGAGATTTCCTGTATTTCTATGTCGGCTTCTTCATCGGGGGCGGGGTGGTTCTGAACGGCTCCATCTTTCCGGGGCGGGGAAATGCCGGTGCGCTTGGCCCATTGCCTGTGCCGGACGAAGTGGGCGGAGTGAAACCGTTGATAGATGTCGCCAGTCTTTATGTGCTGGAGCGTGCGGTTGGTGGAAATGCCGCAACAGCCGGTTCAATCTGGGAAACGACACGGCATTGGGACGTACCGGAAACCCTCCTTGAGAATTGGCTGAACCAGGCGGCGCACGGAATCGCCCATGCCATCGTCTCTTCTTGCAGCCTGATCGATTTCGAATGTATCAAGATTGATGGCTGGATGCCTGCTGATATCAAGGCGCGGCTGGTGGAAAGGGTTGAGCTCAAACTATCCCATATGAACCTGACCGGGCTTGAACGGCCCTTGGTGCTGGCAGGGGCGGCGGGCCCGGATGCCCGGTCATTGGGGGCGGCCAGTTTGCCATTGTCGGAAAGATACCTGCTCGAAGGGTAGGTTCATCCCCGAAAAACCCCGACCTGTATCCAAAGCGGATCAACCGGAAAAAGGGCATTGCCCGCTGAACTTTTTGACAGCCAGCGCAATTGATCGTTGACGGATGCTGAAGAAGTCTGGCAAGCCGCTCGGCATGTCCGGTTCCGGGGCGTGCTCTGGAATCAATAGGGAATGCGGTGCGGGCTTTGGCCCAATTCCGCAACTGCACCCGCAACTGTAAGCGGCGAGCAGGGCTGAAGTGCCACTGGAGTTAATCCGGGAAGGCCAGCCCAACGCTTTGACCCGCAAGTCAGGATACCTGCCGGACATGTGCCTTTGACAAGGGCACTCCTAATCGGCGACGGGATGTGCGTCGGAGCAGGATGCTTGAAAAAGCAGCTCGGCTTGGACGTCCCCGCAGTCAAAACGCATCTCGTACCGGGGTTGGTACGAAGGGACAAGGACGACTATTGATGACCAAGCTGCTTTCTGCAGCCGCTGTGGCGATGGCGCTTCCAGCGATGGCAAATGCGCATTTCCTGCTGGAATACACCTCTGACACCATGATCGACGCACCGGGGAATGTTCCGGTCAAGCTGATCTTCTGGCATCCGTTCTCGAACGGGCATGTCATGGATCTGGACAAGCCGCAGGAATTCTACGTGATCCACAACGGTCAGAAAACCGACCTGCTGGACACTCTGGAACCCGTGCGTTTCACCGGTGGGGAAAACGAAGGCGCGGCATTCAAGGGTTATGTTCCAGTCAAACGGTCGGGCGACTATGTGCTGGTGACAGTTCCCCAGCCCTATTACGAGGGGTCTGAGGATATCTATATCCAGCAGATCGCCAAGGCATTCCTGAACCGCAACGAATTGCCGACCGACTGGATGAACCCGGTGGGCTTGCCGGTTGAGATCATCCCGCTCAACAAACCGACCAACATCATCGCGGGTTCGACCTTTACGGGTCGGGTTATGGCAGAAGGCCAACCGGTTGCGGGTGCCGAGATCGAGATCGAGTACATGGCCGCAGAACCGAACATGGAAAGCGCGGCCGCTTCCGCCCCGTCGGTCTCGCCGATGCCGGGTGGTGCATTGGTCGCAACTTCGGATGATAACGGGTATTTCACGTTTGGCGTTCCAAAAGCCGGATATTGGGGATTTGCCGCACTCGGCGCCGGTCCCGTGACCGAACACAACGGCAAAGAACTCAGTCAGGACGCGGTCATCTGGATCCGCGCCTGGGATTTGGAGTAACCGTAGATGCACATCGTTGACGGAGCCTTGTCCAACCCGGTCGTGATCGGCGGAGCCGTCGCTGCGGCGGGTGGAATTGCCATGGGCCTCAGGTCGCTGAATCTTGATCGCATCCCCACTGCGGGGGTGCTGTCAGCCAGCTTTTTCGTGGCATCGCTGATCCATGTTCCTATTGGTCCGTCGTCGGTGCACCTGATCCTCAACGGTATGGCCGGGCTTTTGCTGGGGTGGGCCGCATTCCCGGCCCTGTTCGTCGGGCTTTTGCTGCAAGCCGTCTTCTTTGGCTTTGGCGGGTTGACGGTATTGGGGATCAACACCCTGAACATCGCGTTGCCCGCGGTTCTGGCCGGACTGATCTTTAGCCGCCTGATCGCCCACGGCTCACCGCTGCAAGGTGCGATATGGGGCGGGGTCGGCGGTGCCTTTGCCATTGCCGCCACAACCGGCATGGTTGCGTTTTCACTGGCCTTGTCCGGGGATGCCTTCCTGCCTGCGGCTAAGATTGTTTTCTTTGCACATATTCCTGTCATGGCGATTGAGGCGATCCTGACCGGGTTCGCGGTTTTGCTGGCGCGCAAGGTCAAGCCCGAGCTGTTTGTCAAACGAGTGGTCGCATGAGGTATCTGGCAATCATTCTGGCGCTGTGCTGCGCACCCCTACCTGCCTTGGCGCATAAGGTCATAGCCGGAGTGTTTAAATCCGGTGACGCCATCGAAGGCGAAATCGGCTTTTCCAACGGCGACATGGCAAGCGATACCGAGGTCATCGTCAACGGCCCGGACGGAGCCGAGCTGGGCCGCATCGTAACAGATGCAGACGGGTTCTTTATCTACACGCCGAACGCGCCGGTGGCCCATACTTTCTTTGCAAACCTTGGTGCCGGGCATGTGGCCGAGGTCACCATGCCCGCTGTGGATGTCGCCCGGATCATGGGCGTTGAAGCGGAACCCGACACCGCGCCGACAAACGCACCTGCCCAGACAGCGGCGGTGCTCAGCGATGAACAACAACAGGTCATTGCCAGGGCCGTGCGGGATGAGCTGCGCCCGCTGCGTCGGGAAATCGCCGCCTACCGCGAACAAAATGACCTGCAAACTGTTCTGGGTGGGATCGGATATATCGTCGGTCTGTTTGGTCTGGGCTTTTATTTTGCGGCACGCCGCAAGCTGGCGGCCTGATGGCGCACGTTCTGGGGCAACAGGAAAGCACGCTGATCAAAGCGGGCGCGCAGCGGCGCGGCGCGATCAACCCGCTTGATCCAAGGATGCGGATCGTCATGGCGGTTGTCTTCGCGGTGGTGACTGTCGCGGTGTCCTCGCTGACGGCGCTGTGCGCGGCTTTGGCGGTGTCCCTTTCACTTCTTGCCGCGTCGCGTCTGCCCTGGCGGAAAACGTTGAAACGCATGGCCATGATGGATGGGTTCATCCTGTTCATGCTGGTGCTGTTGCCATTCTCCATGCCCGGCGACCCGATGTTTACGCTCTGGGGGTTTCCTGCAAGCTGGCAGGGTTTCTGGAAAGCGGTCGAGATCGCCTTGACGGCCAACGCGGTCATCCTGTCCCTTATGGTGCTGGTCGGCACGATGGAGCCGGTCATGCTTGGCCACGCCTTGCACCGCCTACGCTGCCCCGAAAAGCTGGTTCATCTTCTGATGTTCACCATCCGCTATATCGAGGTTCTGCGGGAAGAATACCTGCGCCTGCGCGCGGCTATGAAAGTGCGCGGCTTTCGCCCGGCAACAAACTGGCACACCTATCGCAGCTTTGGCTATCTCGTGGGAATGATGCTGGTGCGCGCGATCGAAAGATCCGAACGCATTCTTGATGCCATGAAATGCCGGGGGTTTTCAGGCCGTATGCTGCTGCTTCAGGACTTTGCCCTGACCCGAAGGGACATTGTTTTTGCCGCAGGCCTTGGTGCTCTTTGCGCGGGTCTGATCATACTGGATTTTGCATGGCACTGATTGCGCTTGAAGATATCTGCTTTGCCTACCCCGGTCAGCCACCCGTTCTGGACGGTGCCAGCCTCAGCCTGTCCGCCGGTCAACGCCTGTCGCTGACGGGTCCGAACGGGGCGGGAAAATCAACCTTGCTGCGCATCACGCTTGGCTTGCAGCGCCCACGGTCCGGCACGGTCACGATCTTTGGTCAGCAAAGAGTGCAAGAGGCCGATTTTCACGACGTACGCCGCCGGGTGGGCCTTGTGTTTCAGGATGCGGATGATCAACTGTTCTGCCCGACCGTCGCCGAGGATATCGCCTTTGGCCCGCTCAACCTTGGCAGAACGCGCGACGAAGCGCTAGCCATCGTAGAAAACGTGTTGGGTGATCTGGACCTGATGCATCTGAAGAACCGCATCACCCACAAGTTGTCAGGGGGTGAAAAACGGCTGGTTACGCTGGCGACCGTTCTGGCGATGGAGCCCGAGGTTCTGCTGCTTGATGAGCCTACCAACGCGCTGGACCCACGGAACGAGGCCCGGCTGCTGGAAATCCTCCGGGCATTGCCGCAAGCGATCCTTCTTGTCAGCCATTCCCCGGCCTTCCGCGCCGAACTGGCACCGGATGCGCTCGATTTGCGAGACGGAAAACTGGTGGCTGTCTGACAGGACCAATCCGTGTTCAGCTGTGCCGCTTTCGGCTTATAAGCCCATATCTGACCGCCCATGCCCGAAACGACAGGCGTCCGCGCCGGTCCTGTTTCACCGGGTGTTTCGACTGCGCACCACCTTTTCGGTTGAATTCGAAAACGTCGATGATGCGCTCGGCGCAACCGCAGGCTTCGCCCATGCCAACTTTGGCAAAGAAGAATTTTTCGAAACGTTCCGGGTTTTGCATGGCGGCCCTCCTGTTCAAGCGTAACCCCAAAAGCCAAGTGCCGCCAAATCACATTGTTGCGGTCGCAGAGGGGGTCCTATGGCGCGGCGAATGCGCTTCCCGTCCAGACATTGTCCAGTTGGTTAAAAACCGGCGAGGTGATGAGCATCTCGGCAGGGTACAGCAATTGCAGCTCATCCGCGAACCGTGTGACGCCGGGTACAAGCCCGGTGATGTTCTGCCACGCGGCCCAGCTGCCGGGATCGGACAGGCTGTTGGGATTGCCGGGATCAGCCGCCTGGTGCCAACCGGCCGCATTCAGGATCGGTGAAAGGGCAAAGCGCGCATCGTTGCTGTCAACCTCGGAACAGGCAGCAGCATCGCATTCCCAGCTTGTCCAGTCTGCCGCCGCGATGGTCCCGGCAATCGGGGCGGCGGCGTCGATGACCCGTGCCAGAACCTCGAACCCGCCACCCGCAGTCGGACGGCTGAGCGACAGGGGGTCGGTGGCCACGGCATGCAGCGCCGCAGTCGGTGCCAGGTTGAGGGTTCGACCGATCAAAGCCAGCTGTGCGATGCCGTCGGTCACGGGGCCTGATCCGGCGGCCGGAAGGACCCTGACAGGTGTCAGGATCGGCACCGCACCGCCACGTATCGCGATCTCCTGCAACGCATTGTCGAAGGCCGGAACGAAATCACTGCGGATCGTGAAGCTCAGCGGGAAACTGGCCTGCTGCGGACCAACGGGCCTTGCACCGTCGCGAGTGATGAAAGACAACGGCGGAACGGCACCCGGCTGCGGCAGCGAAATCTGCGGTCCTGCAATACCCAAAGCAGCCGCGATCATGCGTGCGCGCTGTTCGGACTCACCATACTCGCTCAGCAGATTGATATAGCCGCCGATCTCGGTGATGTTGCGCGGCGCAGGGATGCGCGAAGGGGCAATATCGCCCGCAATGGCCAGCCTATGGGCAATCACCTCACGGGCGCGCTGGATCGCCGGAGAGTTGGTCGTTTCAAGAATGTTGATGATCGCCTCGGCAAGGCTTTCATCAATTCCCGGTTTGTCCGTCACATTTGTGCTCGTGTCACTCATTGTCATCCTCCGCAGGAGCGTTCAGGCCATTGAGGAAATCCAGCACCGACTGGCTGCCGGCCTTGGTCGCGCTGCCGTCATCAGCATCCGCATTTGCCTTGGTGAAGGCCCCGAAAAGCTTGGCCAGAAGCAGCGTGTTGGACGGGTTGGCCAAAGCCGCAGCCCCGCCGGGGAAATCCTTGAACAGGTTTTGAACGAAACCGGCCTGGTTGCCATCCGGTTGCCCGCCGATCAGCGCGGAAACACCCGAGGCGTTCTTGGCAATATCCTCAAACCCCTTGATCTTGGCGGCATTGCTGGCGTCAAATGCCTTCTTGTCAGCGGCGGCCTTCTTGGCTTCTTCCTCTTTGCGGGCGGCAGCGATTTCCTGACCTTTACCCGCAAGTTCCGTGGCCTTTCCAACCAGCTCCTTGGTCAGATCCGTCGCCGTGTCGATGGCCTTGTCCCGACCGGCGGCGACCGATTGCGTTTCAAGCGCCAGTTGCGCCTGCAACTCCTTCAGGCCTGTCAGATCAGTTCCCGCCCGCGCAAGATCGGGCGCAGCCTTGAGGATTTCGGCCAGTTGCGACGTGGGCACAGCCTGGCCGGTGCCAATGTCGCCCCCTGCAATGGTCAGCGTGTTCGAAGGCTGGTTGTTCGGCAGGTCTGACGGCGCACGGGTACCAAAGATGGCGTCACTGTCAGCAGGCAGGACCGGCGCGTCGCCAACCGGCGGCGGTGTCGGGCTGTCCTGCCAGTTCCAGAAGCGGCGATGGTCGATCATCTCGCAGGAATTGCAGCGGCCCAGTACAGCCTCGCCCAACAGGCCCCTGGTCGGCAGCGAGATCGTGCGGCGCGGTGGCCGGAAATCCTCGCGGTGGAAGGCCAGAAGACTGTCCTGAATATCACCGGTCCGCATCTCCATCCGGTCGGCCAGATCGGGCGGGATCGAGAAGGGCATGATCATGGCATTGCCATAGAACCCAAGCACCTTATTCTGAACGGTGCTGAGCAGCGATATCTCGCTTGAGGCATCGTCCAGCCCGCCTTCCGGTACCCCGATGGTGAAACGCTCCAGCAGGATCGCACGTTCTTCGTCCGTCATGCTGGCCCAGATCACGCGGGAATAGCGAACGGTGTTGGCTACAACATGCTGGTACATTTCTTCGATGCGGCGCAGATCCCGGCGTGACAGAACGTCCGGCACTTCCTGCACCGAATAGGGCAGGGTGGCAGGCAGCGCCTGGAACGTATTGTCATCAACAACGGTCTGGGCGTTTTCGTTCATACGCGCCTCAAACTCGCTGACCATGGGCGGTCCTACCAGATCGTCAAAGTCCGAGCCCGAGATCGTGGTGCGAAGGCTGCGGTTGATATTGCGGGTGGCCCGATCCAGATCGTCGGCATCTTCCAGATTGGCCAGATGCTCCCAGATGTTGAAAATGTTGATGGGATCAGGACCGGTGTAGAACGAGTAGGCAAACGAACCCGTCCGCCTGCGCAGCTCAACACGTGCGATATCCGACCGCTCGACCGAACGGGGCAAAACCACAGAGCCGGTATAGGTCCGGCGCTTGGTCGGATCACGCCGGGCATCAGCCAGCCGGACAAGCAGGTTCTCGCGTGTTTCCGCTGGCAGGTCATGCAGGTTGTCGATGTCGATCGGCGATCCGGTCAGCGGCACAGGTCCGACCCGGTCGCCATCCTGCGTGAAGATCACGACAGAAATGTCATCATTGGGCATGAACGTGCCCTGCGCCTCGAAACTGACGATGTCCTGTGCGACGCCGGGCGCGTTCTGCGGTGTTGCATCCTTGTCTGCATAAAACTCTTCCAGCAGCTTCAGTGCGCTGCGGAATCTGCGGCGGTTTCGGAACACGCGCCGGAACACTTCGGCATGGCGCAGGATGACCTTGTACCGGCTCAGCAATCCGGACCGGGTGACATTGCCCGGCAACTGATCGCCTTGCCCCAGACGGCGGAAGCGGATGAGTTGCATGGGCACAAAGACCACCAGCTGCACCCCCTCGATACGCGTTTCCAGAGAAAAGTCGCGCAGGACTTCGAACCATTGCATGGTCATTGCGTGGCAATGATTGCGGTTGGCCACGAATTTCGTTGTGGCCGTCCGCCGATCCGTCGCAGTTGCAGTGCGCACACTGGTCCGTGCCGAGTTACGCTTGACCGAAGCCGCCCGTTCAAGCGCGGCAGAGAATGTCTCATGGGTGTCGGACAGAAAATCGCGCGATGTGTTCTGCGTGTTGGACGAATTGCCGGAAGAATTCGAACTGGACCGTGCGCCGCTGAAGCCCACGCCGCCGACGATGGCCCCGATGCCTCCGAACAGGCCGCCACCAACGCCACCTGCGCCTCCGAAGCTCTTTGAAAAAGCGCGGGTCGAAAACGAAGACGTGCCCTGAATTACCTCATCCAGCGCGCTTTCAAACGTACTGTCAAAGGACGTGTCGCGGGCTTCCTCGAACTCTTGTTGCTCTTCAAATGTCAGGCTCTCTCGTTCACGTACGCTCAGTGTTTCGCGCTGTTCCGACACGACAATCCGCTGCTCTTCTCCCGGGGCAAGCGGTAGGGAATAGACCAGCCGACCCAAAGACATGCCAGCGTGGACAGCCGTCGACCGCATCTTGGCAATATACCCAAGCGCAAGGCTCGACGCTTTGGGCACATCCTGAGGCCGCTCTTCAAGATCTTCAAAGAAGTCTTCAATATCAATGGGTTCATCAATCGGAATCCGGTCCCGAAAATCCCAATCACCCCCGTCATTGTTGAACGCGGCCAGCAGCGTTTCGGCGGACAGATTGGCCTGAGCGAAGGTTGTACCCGGAATAGTCGTCACAAAGCGGCCACCGCCTACGGGGCGCGTTCGAACGATATTCTTGGGCCCGACGAGCGGATCAATCAGTCGGTACAGAACCGAATAGCGCCGCCGTGAAACCGTGCCGCCTTCGGTTCGGTACTCCGACGCGCAATCGCCCTCGCCCAGCACGATAGGGGCCTGTGAACCGGTGAAATCGGATATGTTTTCTTCAGCATCCTCGGGATCCACAGGCAAGATATCGGCCAGCTCACCGACGATCGAACGCTGCAAAGGGAGGAGCGTGCGATCCAGCACCACAAGACCCATTTCGCCGTCCAGCGCGTCAACGCGCGGCACGGCTTCTGTCAGGGTGGTGTTTTGACCCCTGATCCGCAACCGCAGGCCGTTCTGCGGCAGGCGGAGATTGGGCAGATCAACCGAGAAGAGACCGCGCGCGTCCGTGACGGCGGCTTTGACAGCCCACGAGAAATCCGCATTGTCGATCCCTTCATTGGCGGTAAAGGTGGGGCGCAGGACCTCGACGATCACGCGTTCGGCAGGGGTCCCGTCCGGGTTGATCAGTTCCCCCCGCAGTTTCGGGGCAAGGGCGGGAACGACCGCCCCCAGAAAGCCTCCGGCCAGATCTTCGCGAATGGTTGCAAGCTGGCGAAAAACCGCGCCTGTCGACTGAACACGCCGGTCGACCAGATCGTTGATCACTTCCGTGGACAGCTCAATTCCGACGCCGCGGCGCAATGCCTTGAGCTTTTCCGCCTCAACCCGCTTCTGATCCTCAACGCTGTGCGCACCAGCCGCGACAGTGCCGGAAATTTCCGCTGATATCGATGGGTTTGGCCGAAGATTTGGTATGGACAGCGTTATGCGCGGGGGCTCACTGCTGGAGTCGGACATGAACGTCACCTCTCGAGAAAGAGCTGAAAAAAACGAGATGTCAGAAAAAGAAGTCAAATCATTAAAGGTGACCCAAGGTAACATGTTTGGGGGATTCGCGGAAGCAACGCAGGGTTGTGCCTACCGCCACGCGCGGCAAAGCGCTCAGGACAAGCACCGTGTCTCTTGCTGCTGACGGTATCCAGAATTGGTCAGAGTTGGACGAATAACCTGCCCGGAAACACCGGCATCCAAATCGCCTTTGGTCTAGTTTCGTGACTGCTGAGACGAATAGAAATACGCAATGGCCTGCGTGCGGTTTTTGACACTCAGCTTTTCGTAGATGTTGGACAGGTGAAACTTGACCGTGTTTGTCGAAATCTGAAGTTCCTTCGACAGGTCCCGGTTCGACATTCCTTGGGCCAGCGCCTCCAGAATTGCGCGTTCCTTACGCGACAGACTCTGGATTGGGTCCTGTTGCATCTTCCGGATATCGATGAACGGGAATACCATCTTACCCGCTGCAACTTTGGCGCAGGTTTCCAGCAGACCCTCAACCTCGCCCGTGCGGGCGGCAAATCCAGCCGCACCCGCCTGCATCGCCAATCGCGGGACATCGCCGCCAGTGTCGCCATAAACGACAAAGCGCGGGGCGTTGGGCTGATCGCGCAGAACCTCAATCAGTTTGGCGGCCCCCAAAACCGGAAGTGTCCAGTCGACGACACCAACCTGAACGGGAACCCGCATCACCGTTCCCAGAAACCCTTCGGCCGTTGCTGACGTGGCCATCAGCGAGAATCGGGGGTCCCGCTCGAATATCTCGGACATGGCCGACAGAACCAGCGGGTTGCCGTCCGCCAGCATGATGTCGATGGGTTTGCCCGGTGTCTCAACCATATGATTTTGCCCCGAATTCGGAAAAACCTACCCATAAGAATAGGAAGATTCTTTGTATACCTTCGTATTTTTACCAAAACGGGTAGGTATTGCCCCATCCTATTGGCCATCCAAAAGCAGTAGTAAGTTACGTTGCGTCATAAGGCAAGCTCGCGTTTCCTGCTCGGTAACTTGACACGACGGGCCGCAATGCCCGGCCAACAGCCGAGGATGCCAGACCATGACTTTTCAGATTTTCCCTCCGCTCGAAATCCCCCAAACCCTCGCTGCGGGGCCGGGGCCGGGTAACACGGATGCCCGCGTCCTCAAGGCCTTTGCCAATGCAGGCGTTGCCGATCACATGCAGGGGGACGTCCTTAGGGGGATGGTCGAATGCAAGCACATGCTGCGGAAAATCTGGGGCACCCAAAACGCCTATACCTTTGCTGTTGCCGGCACCGGTTGGAGCGCCCTGGACACCATGTTTTCGGCTGTCATGCCTGGCGACAAGGTCGTAGCTTTTGCCAACGGCACATTCTCGGGGATCGACGCGCTGACCCTGCGGTTCAAAGCGGCGACGCCCGAAGAACATGCAGCCAACCCGATGGCGCCTCAGGCCGCCAGCGTCACCGTGATCGAGGTTCCGCACGGCCAGCCGGTCACCGGTGATCTGGTCGAGGCGACTCTCGCGCAGCACAAACCGAAATGGGCTTTCATGGCGCATTGGGAAACCGGATCGGGTCGCATCAATGACCTGCGCGGATTTTCCGACGCGTGCGAACGTCATGACGTGATGGGTCTGATTGATGCGGTGTCGTCTCTGGGCGTCGATGACTTCTCGATAGACGATTTTCCGGGTATCGCCGGATGGGCGTCCTGCCCGCAGAAAGGTCTGTGTTGCTTGCCGCTGACCTATGCCCCTGTCAGCTTTACCGACGCCTATATCACCTCACTGAAAACCACCGGTGCCTATACCTATGTGCACAATCCCATCTTTGAGGCCCGCCATTGGGGCATTGTCGATGGGCAGGATGTTGAAAAGGGCACCTATCACCGCACCCATTCGGGCTACGCCGTTGCGGCCTTCCATGAATCCCTGCGCCTGACCCTTCAGGAAGGTCTGGCCAAGCGGTCCGCGTCGTACAAGACGCACGAAAAGGTTCTGCGGGACGCCGTCACCGAAATGGGCTGCGAGGTCACCTCCGACATGCCCAGCCTGATCGTGCTGAACCTGCCCCCGGAACTGGCTGGACGCGAGATGGAGCTGGTCCAGAACTGCCGCGCGCGCGGGTTTGGCATCTGGCCGACGCTCAGCGCACCTGTGCAGGTGCGCATCGGCATCCTCAACCAATTGAACCGCGACGCCGTCAGCCGGATTGTGCGCCTGTTCGCCGAAGCCATCCGAGAGCTGGGCGGAACGGTCGACCAAGACGCAATCGAAGACCTGCTGGAAAGCCGTTACGGCACCTCAATCGCTGCATAAACAGGAGCGGATCAGATGGATATTCACGAATACCAGGCAAAGGAAATTCTTTCGAATTTCGGTGTCGCCATACCGTCCGGCGCACTGGCCTACAGTCCGGAACAAGCGGCCTATCGGGCGCGTGAGCTGGGCGGTGACAAATGGATCGTCAAGGCGCAGGTCCATGCAGGCGGTCGCGGCAAGGCCGGAGGGGTCAAGCTGTGCAACACCGAAAACGAAATCTATCAGGCCTGCGATGATCTGTTTGGCCGCAAGCTGGTCACGCACCAGACCGGCCCCGAAGGCAAAGGCATCTATCGCGTCTATGTCGAAGCCGCCGTGCCGATTGATCGCGAGATCTATCTTGGTTTTGTCCTCGACCGGTCCAGCCAAAGGGTGATGATCGTGGCCTCGTCCGAGGGCGGGATGGAGATCGAGGATATCTCGGCTGACCGCCCGGAAAGCATCGTCCGCTCCATCGTGGAACCGGCGGTTGGGCTTCAGGAATTTCAGGCGCGCGAGATCGCATTCAATCTCGGGCTTGAACCCAGGCTGATCCAGCAAATGGTTCGTACGCTACAGGGCTGCTATGCCGCTTTTAGCGAGCTTGACGCGACAATGGTCGAGATCAACCCGTTGGTCATCACGGGTGACGACCGGGTTCTGGCGCTTGACGCCAAGATGAGCTTTGACGACAACGCCCTGTTCCGCCATCCGCAAATCTCTGAACTGCGTGACAAAAGCCAGGAAGACCCGCGCGAAAGCCGCGCAGCCGACCGCGGCCTGTCTTATGTCGGGTTGGACGGAAATATCGGCTGCATCGTCAATGGTGCTGGTCTGGCGATGGCCACGATGGACACGATCAAGCTGGCCGGTGGCGAGCCTGCAAACTTCCTCGACATCGGCGGCGGGGCCTCGCCCGAACGTGTGGCCAAGGCATTTCGTCTGGTCCTGTCGGACGACAATGTTCAGGCCATTCTGGTCAACATCTTCGCCGGTATCAACCGCTGCGACTGGGTGGCCGAAGGCGTCGTTCAGGCCCTGCGGGAACTTGACCTCGACCTGCCCGTCGTCGTGCGGCTGGCTGGGACAAATGTCGAAGAGGGCCAGAAGATTCTGGCCAAATCCGGCCTGCCGATCATTCGCGCCTCAACGCTGATGGAGGCGGCAGAACGCGCTGTTGGCGCATGGAAAAACGACCTTACTCAAGGCACCAAGATGAGGGCTGTGAAATGAGCATTCTTCTCGACCGTGACTCGCGCGTCATCGTGCAGGGCATTACCGGCCGCATGGCTCGGTTTCATACCAAGGACATGTTGAACTATGGCACCAATGTCGTGGGCGGCGTCGTACCCGGCAAAGGTGGGGAAACCGTCGAGGGTGTTCCGGTCTTTGACACCGTTAAACAGGCTGTCGAGGCGACCGGCGCGGATGCCAGCCTTGTTTTCGTGCCCCCGCCATTTGCGGCTGATTCAATCATGGAAGCCGCAGATGCCGGTATCCGCTATTGTGTCTGCATCACCGACGGGATTCCGGCGCAGGACATGATCCGGGTGAAGCGGTACATGTACCGCTATCCGAAAGATAAGCGCATGGTGCTGACCGGGCCGAACTGTGCCGGTACGATTTCCCCAGGCAAGGCGCTGCTGGGCATCATGCCGGGCCACATCTATCTGCCCGGCCATGTCGGCATCATCGGCCGCTCGGGCACGCTGGGCTACGAGGCCGCGGCGCAGCTGAAAGAACGCGGCATCGGTGTCTCGACCAGTGTCGGGATTGGTGGCGACCCGATCAACGGGTCATCCTTCAAGGACATCCTGCAGCGGTTCGAAGAAGACGAGGACACCCATGTCATCGCCATGATCGGCGAGATCGGCGGCCCACAGGAAGCTGAGGCTGCCGAATACATCCGCGACCACATCACCAAGCCGGTGATTGCCTATGTCGCGGGTCTGACCGCTCCGAAGGGCCGCACCATGGGCCACGCGGGTGCGATCATCTCGGCCTTTGGCGAAAGCGCCAGCGAAAAGGTCGAGATCCTGTCTGCCGCCGGGGTGACCGTTGCCGAAAACCCCGCGGTGATTGGTGAAACAATTGCCCGTGTGATGGAGGCCGCGTGATGGTCAAACCCTCGGTTCTTGTGACCCGTCGCTGGCCTGCCGCCGTCGAGGCGCAGCTGGCCGAGACCTATAATGCCGTTCTGAACACCGGGGACAAACCCATGTCCCCGGCCGAAATCCGGCAAGCCTTGAAAACTTATGACGCGGTGCTGCCAACTGTAACGGACACACTGAGCGCCGAGGCAATGGACGTCCCTGGTGCGCAGACCAAGATCCTGGCCAATTACGGTGTCGGATACAGCCACATCTGCGAACCTTCGGCGCGTGAGCTGGGCATGACCGTGACCAACACGCCCGATGTTTTGTCCGAATGCACCGCTGATATCGCCATGACCCTGCTGCTGATGGTGGCCCGGCGCGCGGGCGAGGGTGAGCGCGAGCTTCGGTCCGGCAACTGGACCGGATGGCGGCCCACGCATCTGGTTGGAACCAAGGTCAGCGGCAAAACGCTGGGCATCATCGGCTATGGCCGCATCGGGCAAGAGATGGCCCGGCGTGCGCATCATGGCTTTGGCATGGACATCCTCGTCTACAACCGCAGTCAGATAGCGCCGGACGTGCTGGCCAGGTGCAATGCAACGCAGGTGGCCTCGATTGACGACTTGCTGCCGCAATGCGACTTCGTCTCGCTGCATTGCCCCGGCGGGGCTGAAAACCGCCATCTGATCAACGCGCGCAGACTGGGCCTGATGAAGCCCGACGCCTTTCTGATCAACACCGCGCGCGGTGAGGTGATCGACGAATGGGCGCTGATCCAGGCCCTGATGTTCGAGATGATCGGCGGGGCCGCGCTGGACGTGTTCGATGGTGAACCCCGTATCAGCCCGGACCTGCTGCAATGCGACAACCTCGTGATGCTGCCACATCTGGGCAGCGCCACCCGCGAAGCGCGCGAGGCGATGGGGTTTCGGGTTCTCGATAACCTGAATGATTTCTTTGAAGGCCGCGAACCCCGGGACCGCGTGATCTGATGCAAGCGCTGGCCCCGAATATTCAGTCCACCCCCAACCCCTCGAGCTATGCCGAAGGGTTGCGCTCGGAATTGCGGGCGTTGTGGCGGAACATATTGCTGAAACGGGCGCCACATGTGGCGGCATGGGCCGAGGCCACGCCGCTGCAAGCCATTCCCACGGGACCCGAAGCAACGCCGTATTTGCAGGCCCTTTCGATCTGGTTCCAACTGTTGTGCATCATCGATGAAAACGCCGAGGTTCGGGACCGTCGATTGACCGAAACCCAAAACGGCGCAGAAGCGGTAGAAGGCGGTTTTGCCGAAGCCCTGACGGACTTGTCCCTGACCTATAACCAGGTTGAAAAGCTGACCGCTAACCTGTGTACCGGTCCCACGCTGACCGCGCATCCGACCGAAGCCAAGCGGGTTACGGTTCTGGAAATTCACCGGCGTATCTACCGCAACCTCGTCAGTCTTGAAACGCAACGCTGGACCCCGACAGAACACGCCGAATTGCTGAATGGTCTGGAAGGAGAGATTGATCTCCTATGGCTGACCGGCGAACTCCGCCTGTCGCGCCCAAGCCTGCACGACGAGATCGAATGGGGGTTGCAGTTCTTCCGCGATGCAATCTTTGACGCCGTCCCGCAGGTTATGGGCCGCTTCGATCAGGCCTGCCTGCAAGTGCTGGGCCGTACGCTGAGCGATACACCCGATATCCGCTTTCACAGCTGGATCGGCGGCGACCGGGATGGCAACCCAAATGTCATGACCGAGATGACCGCATTGGCGCTGAAACGCGGACACGAAACAGTTCTGGAGCTTTATCGCCAGGCACTCGAACGTGCTGCGGGCAGGTTGAGCATCAGCGCGCTGATATTGCCTTTACCTGAACCTGTCAGGACGCAAGTACAAGCGATAGTCGACCGGGCTCCGGTCGCCGGACGCAATCGGAATGAACCGTTCCGGCAAGCACTCAATGCCATTCGCTATCGGCTGACAAACAGCGGCTATGATCACATCTCGCAATTCGTGGGCGATCTCGACACGCTTGATACCGCTTTATGTGCGGTCAACGCGGATATTCTGGCGCGGCAGCACATCCGTCCGCTGCGCCGGGCCGCTTCGGTTTTCGGGTTCCGGACCACAACGCTGGACATCCGCCAGAATTCGACCGTCACAACCGACGTTCTGGCCGAAATCTGGTCGCATAGCGGAAAGGTGCCGGTTTACGGCACAGCCGAATGGTCTGCCCGCTTGCGAACCGAACTGGCCGATCAGAACCTGCCTTATCAAGACCGCGATGCGTTAAGCGATCAGGCGCGGGAACTGCTTGCTCTTCTGGCTCTGGTCCATGGTGTGCGATCGGGACCGGACCCCAAGGCAATAGGGCCCTTCATCCTGTCCATGACCCGTTCGGCCGACGACATTCTCGGCATCTACCTATTGGCCCGCTATGCCGGGTTTGGCTCCGAAACTCTGGATCTTTCGGTAGTCCCATTGTTCGAGACAATTGCCGATTTGCGAAATGCCCCATCGATCCTGCTGGACGTTCTGGCTGTCCCGCTTGCCCGTCGCAGCCTCAAAACCGACGGTCGGGTAATCGAGGTGATGCTGGGATATTCGGACAGCGGCAAGGACGGGGGCTATTTCTGCTCAACATGGGAGTTGGAGCGCGCCCAACGCCGGATCGTCTCGGCGCTGGCCTCGCAAGGTTTCAATGCCACGTTTTTCCATGGTCGCGGCGGCTCGGTCAGCCGGGGTGGTGCACCGACCGGGCGTGCCATTGCCGCGCAGCCCAGCGGAACAGTTGCCGGGCGGCTGCGCGTGACCGAACAGGGCGAGGTGGTTTCGGCCAAATATGCCAACCGGGGCACGGCTGCGGCGCATCTGGAGTTGTTGCTGTCAAGCACGATGCGCCATACGGCGACCCCTGACGAGGCGCCTTCACGGCCTGAATTTGATGACGCATTGGATGCTTTGTCAGAGTTGTCACAGACAGCCTATGTCTCGCTTTTGCAGATGCCGGGTTTTCTGGACTATTTCCAGCAGGCGAGCCCCGTCCAAGAACTTGCCCGCCTGAAAATGGGGTCCCGCCCGACCCGCCGGTTTGGCGCGGCCAGTCTGGATGACCTGCGGGCCATTCCGTGGGTCTTTGCGTGGTCGCAGAACCGCCACCTGATCACCGGCTGGTACGGGTTCGGCACCGCCATGGCCAGTTTTCGCAAGTTTCGCGGCGCGCGCGGTGATGACGTGTTGCACGACATGTTTCGACACTCCCGCCTGTTCCGCCTTGCCGTCGATGAGATGGAAAAATCGCTCTATCAGACGGATATGGAAATCGCAGCGCAGTATGGTGAATTGGTCTCTGATATCGAGATCCGCCAACGTGTATCGCAGGTGATCAAGGCGGAATACGATCGTGCCTGCAAAGCGATCCGGTTTCTGACCGGTGGCCAGGTCATCGGCCATCGCTTTCCCCGCCTTTGCGAGAGGTTTGACCGCAAACAGGCCGAATTGGCCCGCATTCATGCCCTTCAGGTCGAACTGCTGCAACACGCCCGCAACGAACCGCAGGCAGGGTCAGTTCCCGTGCCCCTGCTGCAATCCATGAACGCCATTTCCGCTGGTCTTGGCTGGACCGGCTAACCATTTTCAGGAGACCAAAACTGTGAACGCCCCGCATCGAACAGATGGATTTTTCACCCAGTCCTTGTCGGACCGCGATCCTGAGCTTTTTGGCTCGATCCGGTCTGAGCTGGGTCGTCAGCGCGACGAGATCGAGC
>NZ_JBQFXU010000016.1:0-34805 GCF_056541095.1 Ruegeria sp. AK11 | reverse complement strand
GCGTCAAAGCATCCGGTATCGGCCGCGACGGCGGCAACTGGAGCTTCGAGTTCTACATGGAACAAAAACACGTCGGCTTCGCAACCGGAAATCACAACATCATGCAGCTGGGGAAACTGTAACCGGGCAAGGGCTCTGGTACACAGACATCGGTAAACACGAGGAGGAACTGCCATGGGAAAGATCGTACAAGCCGCGAAGATCACGCATGTGCCAAGTATCTGGATGTCCCACACGATGCCAAAATACAAAGGCATCCGGCAGTCTGCCATTGATGGTTATGCGCGCCTGCGCCAGGACGCGATAGACCGCGAGGTCGAGACGTTTCTTGTGTTCGACACCCATTGGATCACCAATCAGGGGTTTCACCTGAATACCAAAGAGCACCACAAAGGCCGCTTCATCAGTCATGAACTGCCGCACATGCTGGCAGACATGGAGTTTGATTATCGCGGAGATAACGCGTTGGGGGAAACCATCCTTGATGTTCTGCGTGAGCGTGGCGAGCGAGCGCTTGGCCATTCGCACCCCGATATGGGAATGGAATATGGCACCCTTCTGCCTATGCATTTCATCAACGAAGGGGTGAATGCGCGCGTTTTGCCCGTTGCAGTCAACCAGTTCTCGTCGATCCAGGAAAACCGCGTCTGGGGTGAGGCCATTGCCGAAGGTATCCGGCGTTCCGACCGGAACGTATCCATACTGGCCTCTGGCTCACTCAGCCATGATTTCACGCCGAATGAGCGCTCGGTCGACGGATTGAATGCGGTAAACGGCGAGTTCAACCGCCAGATGGATATGCACGTGCTGGAGATGTGGGAACAGGGACGGTTCGAAGAGTTCCTTGAAATGCTGCCGGACTATGCGAAGAAATGCGCAGGCGAATGCGCCATGAATGACACGGCTTTGCTGTTCGGAGCTCTGGGCTGGGGCAGCTACAAGGGTGAGATCGACATCTACACCCCCTACTTCGGCAGCTCTGGCACAGGTCAGGCGAATGTCAGCTTTTCGGTCTGAAGGCAGAACTCGGGACCTTTTCATTTGAAGAAAGCACACCTGTTCGGCTTTAATCCGCGAGCCGAACGGGTAAGGTCGGGGACTGGACAAATTGGTGTTCAGTTACAAGAGAAGGCTTGCGCATGGATTGGGACGCGTTTTCGCATTGGGGTCAGCACATTTCGAAATGGGCGGCCGATTACCACAAGACACTTGCTGAACGTCCTGTTCGGGCCAAGACCACACCAGGAGAAATCACGGCCCAGCTAAAGGCATCGCCCCCCGATAGTGGCGAGCCCATGGAAGCCATCATGGCCGATTTCGAACGAATCGTGATGCCGGGTATCACACATTGGCAACATCCCCGGTTCTTTGCCTATTTCCCGGCCAACGCAGCGCCGCCGTCGATGCTGGCTGAAATGCTGGTGACCACAATCGCGGCGCAATGCATGCTATGGCAGACCTCACCAGCTGCGACCGAGGTCGAAGGTGTCATGGTCGATTGGCTGCGGCAGGCGCTTGGATTGCCGGAAGGAACGACCGGAGTTATTCAGGACAGCGCATCATCCGCCACGTTGTCGGCTGTGCTGACCATGCGGGAACGGGCCACAGGGTTTACCGGCAACCGCGAAGGCCTGAACGCCAAGGGCGCACTGCGCATCTACTGCTCGGATCAGGTTCATTCGTCGATTGATCGGGCCTGCTGGGTTGCAGGGATCGGTCAGGACAATCTGGTGAAACTGCCGACATGTGGTCCGACCTATACGATTGATGCAGAGGCTCTTGATGTCGCAATTCAGGGTGACATCGCGGCCGGGTATGTACCTGCTGGTATCATTGCAATTACGGGCGGCACCGGGGTTGGGGCCTGCGATGATCTGGTGGCGGTGGCTGACATCGCGCAAAAATACGACCTCTATACGCATCTCGACGCGGCCTGGGCGGGGTCGGCGATGATCTGCCCCGAGCTTCGTGAGGCCCTTTGGCCCGGGGCGGATCGTTACGACAGCATTGTCTTCAACCCACATAAATGGATGGGGGCGCAGTTCGATTGCGCGATCCAGTTTCTGCGGGACGCCACGCCACAGCTCAACACGCTTAAGATCGAACCGGAATACCTCAAGACCACAGGGGCAGAGGTAACGAATTATTCGGAATGGACAATCCCTCTGGGTCGACGGTTCCGGGCATTGAAGATCTGGTTCTTGATGCGGTCATACGGTCTCGACGGGTTGCGGAGCCGAATTCGCAACCATGTGCTCTGGGCCAATGAACTTGCAGAAAAGATCGGCGCGATAGAGGGGTTTGAGATCACCACCGGCCCGATCCTGAGCCTGTTTTCCTTTCGCTGTCCAGGGGATGACGCCGCTCAGCAGCGACTGGTGGACGCGCTGAATGACGATGGCCGAATTTACTTGACGCAAGGCATGTTTAATGGCCGCAAGATCATCCGTTTTCAGGTCGGGCAATTCGACACAACCCGCGATGACGTGCTGATGGCGGCGGATGTCATCCGCGATGTCTGGGAGAGCCTGCCATAAAATTCGCAACGTTCAGTGCTGCAAGGGATACCTTCTTTTGGTTGATTACCGATGATGGTGCGATCGCCCTGAACGGTGATTTTCCTGAGTTTTCCAGCCTGTATGAAGTCATTGCCGCAGGTGAGTTTGCCCAAGCCGAAACCGAAGACTATGAATATCTAACACGCTCACTCTCGTTATGAGTGAGGGACCATCGGTGGGTAGGTCAAAGGTCAATTGTGGGTCTTTGAAGGATGAAAGGGTATTGAGGAAAGCGCTTTTCCGGCAACTTCGACGAGAGTTTAGCGAGAGATAAGAAAATGTTGAAAGTCGTTATACATCAGGGGTTTCATAAAACAGGCACTCGAACACTGCAAACAATGTTGCTCAGAAATCGTTCCCGATTAAAGGGCAGAGTGAATATTCTGGTTCCGAGTGATCTGCAAGAGGCGGGCTTCTCAGCACGGCGCTTTTCTGTAGTGCAAGAAGAACGAGTGCTAAATAAGTTTCGTAAACAATTAAGACAAGCTCTGGCGCGCTTTGAAAACGAAACAGACAAACCGCTTTTGATTAGTAACGAGGAGTTTGCGGGCCTGATTCCAGGGCGTAAAAATGTGTATTCTTATTCCATGGTAACGGTTTTGTCTGAAGTGCTATTGGATGAGATCGAGAAGTTCGCTGATGGTAACGCGCGTGCAACCTTCTTTTTTACCACCAGGAACGCCTCTGATTGGATTAAGAGTGTTTATTGGCAAAACATACGTTCGAACCGAATTCAGGAAGGCCTTTCGGAATACGCGGACCTACTTCAGCAAGGCGCAGATCTTGCTGGTGTGGTTGCCCGAGTTAAGGATGCCGTATCCTCCCGAGCCGACGTCGTTTCCCTAGACACCTCAAACATGAGTGACCGTCTATTTCCCGCCACAAAGGTGCTATCGATGCTGAACGTAAGGTCCGATGATCTTACGCCTGTCAGTAACTTGAATGTCCAACCGGTTGGAGCCGCAGAGTATTTTCTGGAATTGAACAGATCAAACATGACGGACGAAGAGGTCATGGCAGCGAAACGCAATTTCTTAGACGATTTGAAGATGCGCAAAAAGTAAGAAAGAAGGCCACGCGCTCGCTGCAGCCACGGTCCTTATTGGCGCGCCTCAGGATAGCCGACCAATCTGATCTGCGATTTCAGAACAACACACGAGACCACACCCGTGCGTGATTTCTCCAAGCGGGCATGCCTAAAGCTTTTGCACACCATGCATGGTCAGGGTGCTCACAAGATCGGCATAATCTTCGCGGGCTTTGGGGCCTGCGCCGGTGTTCCACATGTAATACCAGTTCAACATTCCAAAGACTGACATCGTCGCGCCGCGAAGCTTGTCCTTGGCGCCGTCAAAAGAACCGGGGGACATTTCCAGAAGTATGTCGCGGACAAACTTCACCAGATCAAGCTGATAGCCCCGCAGCCTTTTTTGCTGTTCTTCGGTCAATGCGCTCATGCCACTGATCTGAACCCGGTGCTCGTCATCTGCACCCTGATAGGCAAAAAGGATCTCGCGTACTGCTTTGCGCAGTTTCTGTTCGGGGTTAAGGCCGTCCAGATCAACATTGCAAATCCGGTCCCGCAACTCACGCAGGTACGTTTCAAGGATGTCATACAGGATGGCATCCTTGCTGTCATAGTAGTGGTATATGTTTGCTTTCGAGATGCCGCATTCTTTGGCCAAAAGGGTCATCGAAGCACGGTCAAACCCCTGGTCGGCAAACACTTTTGCCGCCATCTTCAGGATCTGTTCCCGCTTTTGGTCGTGGTCTTTGGCAATTGTCCGGGCCACGGCTCAGTCCTTATCGCGATTGTCTACAACGCGCTTCGCCTTGCCCTGAGAGCGTTCGACGTCGCCGGGGTCACCTACTACAATTTCGGTTGAAACGCCAACGACGTCCTTGATGCGTTTGGTCAGCATCCGTGCAGCGGCCGTTTTTGACAGCTCGTCGGTGGAATCGGGGGAGGATTCAACAAAGACCCGCATGGCATCCATGCGACCGGATTTGTAGAGCTCGATCTGGTAATAGGGGGCAAGACCGCCCGTTGCCATGACCTGTTCCTCGATCTGGCTGGGGAAGACGTTGACGCCGCGCAGGATCATCATGTCGTCACTGCGACCTGTAATTTTTGCCATCCGGCGCATGGACCGCGCCGTCCCCGGCAGCAGGCATGTCAGATCGCGTGTGCGATAGCGGATCATCGGCAACCCTTCTTTGGTTAGTGTCGTGAACACCAATTCTCCGGTTTCGCCATCGGGCAGGACTTCTCCGGTTGCCGGGTCGATGATTTCCGGCAGGAAGTGATCCTCCCAGATTACAGGCCCGTCTTTGGTTTCAACGCATTCATTGGCGACACCGGGGCCCATGATCTCGGACAGGCCATAGATATCGACGGCGTGCATGTCGAAGGCCGCCTCGACCTCGGCCCGCATCGCGTCAGTCCAGGGTTCGGCACCAAAAACGCCAACCTTCAGCGAGCTCTCACGTGGGTCGAGACCCGCCTTGTGGAACTGTTCAAGGATATTGAGCATGTAGGAGGGTGTAACCATGATCCCGTCAGGACGGAAATCGTTGATCAGGTTCACCTGTTTTTCGGTCTGCCCGCCCGACATCGGGACGACAGTCGCGCCAAGGCGTTCGATCCCGTAATGGGCACCTAGCCCACCGGTGAACAGCCCATAGCCGTAGGCGTTGTGAACCATGTCGCCCTTGCGCAGCCCAGACGCGCGAAGAGACCGCGCGCCAAGGTCAGCCCAGTTGTCTATGTCATTCTTTGTGTAGCCGACCACTGTCGGTTTGCCTGTTGTGCCGGAGGACGCGTGCAGGCGAATTATCTCGCTGCGCGGAACCGCAAAAAGACCAAACGGATAGTTGTCGCGCAGGTCGTTTTTATACGTGAACGGAAACTTTGACAGATCCGAAAGCTGTTGAAGATCGTCAGGATGCACGCCAGCCTCGTCAAAGCGCTGTTTGTACATCGGAACGTTTTCATAGGCGTGGCGCACGGACCACTTCAGCCGCTCAAGCTGTGTGGCGCGAATTTCGTCGATCGAGGCGATTTCGATCGGGTCCAGGTCCGCTTTGTTGGGGGAAAGGTCTTTCATCGCGTAACTCCTCCAGTCACGAAACTATTCTTGAAAATTCTGGCCGCCAATAGCGCGGGACATGCCGCGAAACTCAGCGATCAGAGTGTTGTCTTGATTGATGACGCGGACGTCGTAGATGCCGCTGCGACCGGACAGGTTCACTTCTGTCGCGGTGGCAGTCAGGCGGTCACCTTTCCGTCCCGGTGCAAGATAGCTGACCATTGTATGCTGCCCTACAGTCGCAACATTCCGGCTGTTGCAGGCAAAGGCAAAAGCACTGTCAGCAAGAGCGTGCGTGACGCCGCCATGGCAAATACCGTGTCCGTTACAGTGATGCGGCGCAACAGTCAGCGACAGGACAGCGCGCCCTTCATCGACCTCGACAAGCTCCATCCCGAACCATTTACTGGCTTCGTCATTGGCCCACATCGCTGCCGCGGATTTTTGGGCGCGTTCTTTTGGGGTCATCATTATCTTCCCTGAAAATGCGGTGCGCGTTTTTCGAGGAAACTGGACACGCCTTCGGCGTAATCAGCACTTTCCCCGCAGGTTTTCATTGCGTCCGCTTCAATTTCAAGCTGATCGGACAAGGATGTGGTGGCTGCTGTTTGAATGCACTGCTTGGTCAGACCCAAGCCAAGGGTGGGGCCGTTGGCGAGTCGCGTGGCAAGAGCGCGTGCTTCGGTCATCAGCTGATCATCGGGAAACGCCTTCCAGATCAACCCCCAGTCTTCCGCCTGTTTGGCGGTTAGGGGCATTGCTGTCAGGGCCAGCCCCTTAGCGCGCGCCTCGCCCAACAATCGGGGCAAGTGCCAGCTGCCGCCTGTGTCCGGGATCAACCCGACCTTGGAAAAACTTTGGATGAACTTCGCGCTTTCCCCGGCCAGAACCATGTCGCAGGCCAGTGCAAGGTTCGCGCCCGCGCCCGCGGCCACGCCGTTGACGGCACAAACGACCGGGAAATTCAAAGACCGGATCAGTCGAACCAGAGGGGCATAGAAAGTGCGTACAGTTTTGCCCAGGTCGGGCGGGCCATCCATTTTTGAGGGATCGCGGTCTCCAAGGTCCTGACCCGCACAAAAACCGCGCCCTGCGCCGGTCAGCAAAATCGCGCGGGCGCCTTTTTTGCGCGCATTCTTCAGCGCGTCGTGAAGGGCAAGATGCATCTCCTCATTGAACGAGTTCAGCTTGTCGGGGCGGTTCAGGGTTATTTCAACCCAGTTTCCGTGATCATGTACAAGGATCGTATCGCTCATGGCTGTCTCATCTGTTCCCGTGACAACTTAATCATTGCATTAACCGAACGGTTGGTCAATATATAAACCCGAACCGAATCTGGACTGATCAAAGGGATTGCCAATGTCGCAGCCGTCGCTGGTGAGTGTTGACTTTAAGGGCGACGTGGCCTGGGTCACGGTCGACAACCCGCCGGTGAACGCAACCTCGACGGGGGTTCGGCAGGGTCTGGCCGACGCGATCGATGCAGTTCAGAAAGCTCGGGTTGCCGTCCTGTGCTGCGCCGGTCGGACATTCATCGCAGGCGGTGATATGTCCGAGTTTGACGCGGCTCCGGCTGAGCCGCATTTGCCTGATGTTGTTCAGAAGATCGAAGACAGTAATGTGCCGTTTATCGCCTGTATGCACGGCAACGTGTTGGGTGGCGGGTTTGAAATTGCCATGGCCTGCGCGTGGCGGATCGCAGCGCCGGGCACCAGCTTTGGGCTGCCGGAAGTCAATGTAGGCCTGATCCCAGGGGCGGGGGGCACGCAACGATTGCCGCGCCTTGTTGGAATGGAAGCGGCGATCGACATCGCCTGTTCAGGAAAAATCCTGAAAGCCGAGGAAATGGCCAATCTCGGGGGAATTGATCTGATTGCCGATAACCCAAAGGCGGCTGTTCTGGACATTGTCGCCAACCTGCCAAAGCGCCCGGCACCTGTCAGTCAACGGCCCGTCGGCGAATTCGCGTCTGACCTTCTGGAGACGAGCCGTCAGGCTTTGAAAAGAACCGCCAGGGGTCAGCAATCACCGCTGGAAAACCTTACCGCGCTCAGCTGGTCGTCAGAACCCTTTGCTGCCGCACAGCCGAAAGAGCGGGCGCGCCATCTGGCGCTGCGTCAAAGCCCAGAAAGCCGCGCCCTGCGATACGCCTTTTTTGCCGAGCGCAAGGTTGCCAGACCTACCATGATCGCAGGTGTTACCCCGCGCGATATCAGCCGGATCGCAGTTGTCGGTGGCGGGTTGATGGGGGCAGGGATCGCAACCGCAGCCCTGAATGGCGGGTTGTCGGTCACTCTGATCGAGAGGGATACGGAAGCAGCGGCCGCGGCCCATGATCGGGTTAAGGGGCTGCTAAAGGGGGCAGTCAAGCGGGGCAAGATGTCCGAAGCGCAGCTACAGGAACGCCTTTCTGCATTTCGCGCCGTTGACAGCTACTCCGAAGCTGCCGACGTTCAGTTGGCTATCGAGGCTGTGTTTGAAGACTTGTCAGTCAAGCAACAGGTTTTTGCAGAATTGGCCCGCCATATGCAGCGTGACGCGATTCTGGCCACGAACACGTCTTACCTGAGCCCGGTCGAGATTTTCGCGGGTATCGAAAATCAATCCCGGTGCATTGGCCTGCACTTCTTCAGCCCTGCCCATGTCATGAAGCTGTTGGAAGTCGTGCATACGCCGCAAACTTCGCCCGAAGTTGTCGCCACAGGGTTTGCGCTCGGAAAAAGGCTTCGCAAGGTTTCTGTCCTGTCGGGCATCTGCGATGGTTTTATCGGCAACCGGATGTTGGCTGCGTATCGGCGCGAGGCCGATTATTTGCTGGCAGATGGAGCGTTGCCTTATCAGGTGGATCAGGCAATGCGAGCTTTCGGGATGCCCATGGGGCCCTACGAGCTGCAAGATTTGACCGGCCTCCAAATTGCCTGGGCCAACCGAAAACGCAATGCCGCAACCCGCGACCCGAACGAACGTTATGTGACGATTGCTGACCAGCTGTGCGAGATGGGTCGTCTTGGCCAACGTACGGGCAAAGGATGGTATCGCTATGAAGAGGGTCATCGCGAACCGATCCGCGATCCCGAAGTGGAGGCGTTGATCGAGTCCCACTCGGCGGATCAGGGCATAACGCGGCGGGCATATGCGCAGGACGAAATCGTGTCGCGCATCCTGGCGGTGCTGGCCAACGAGGGCGCGTTGATCATTCAGCAGGGGATCGCCGAGTCCGCGGAAGCCGTCGATATGGTTCAAATTCACGGCTACGGCTTTCCGCGCTGGCGCGGCGGGCCGATGAACTATTGCAAGGAAATCGGAGCCAACACGTCGCACGCAATGATGGAAACCGTAGCCAAGGAAAGCCCCGGTTCATGGCGCGTCGCGGGTTGTCTTGGGGACAATTAACAAGTTGATGGTTACAAAAGTGACCATTAACGCATTCTTGACTCATGTTTCACAGGGAGGAGACAGAACTATGAAATTCACAAGGTTGAGCACACTTCTTGCCTCAGCTGCACTGGCCGTTTCAGGTACAGTGGCGCTTGCGGCAGACTATACGCTGACCATTTCCAGCTGGGCCCCGCCGACCCATGGCATCAATGCCAAGATGTGGCCGAAATTCGTCGAGATGATCGAAGAGGCCACCGATGGTCAGGTCACCGCCGAACTGAAGCTGGGCCTTGCCCCGCCCCCTGCGCAGATGGACCTGATCATGGATGGCGCCGCTGATGCCTCGATCATTTTCCACGGCTATCAGCCGGGCCGGTTTGTCACCACCAAGATGATCGAACTGCCCGGATATGAAGGCTCGGCCGAGGCTGCGTCGGTCGCATATTGGCGCGCATATGACACACATTTGAAGGCGGCAGATGAACACCGTGGTGTAAAAGTGATCGCTTTGCACACACATGGTCCGGCTCAGCTGCATTCCAGCAGTCCGGTGACGTCGCTGGACGAAGTCTCGGGCCTCAAGGTTCGCATCCCCGGCGGTGTTGGCGGTGACGTGGGCACGGCGTTGGGTGCAACCGGTATCCAGGTTCCTGCACCGAAAGTGTATGAAACCCTGGCCTCCAAGGCCGCAGATGGCGTCGTCATGCCCTTTGAATCCCGCAAAGGATTCAAGCTGACGGAAGTGGCCCAGAACGTTTATGAGGTCCCTGGCGGCCTGTATCGCGGTTCGTTTGCCTTTATCATGAACGAGGACACTTTTGCTGACCTGCCCGCCGATCTGCAGGCAGCGCTGGAAGAAAACGTTTTCGGTGAACCACTGAGCCGTGAAATTGGCAAAATCTGGGATGAGATCGATGCGATCGGCCGGGAAGAAACCGAAGGCACCGAAGGCAACGCGATCCATGCCGCATCCGCTGAAGATCTGGAAAAGTTCAATGCGATTGCTGCGGATGTACGCGCCAAGGTTATCGACGAAGTCAATGGCACAGGCATCGACGCCCAGGCAGCCTATGACATGATCGTAAATGAAATGGCTGCGCAATAACGCAGTCGAGCTGGCGGATGCGATCCGCCAGCCGATTTCACCCGCTGGGGACCCGTTATGCAATCTCTCGTGACCTTTGCGCGTCGCGTCAGTATCGTGCCTACGCTGCTGGCCTGTGCCGCGCTGTTCATCCTGATGGTGATGACCTTCTTTGATGTCATCCTACGTTCTGTTTTCAATGCCCCGATCGAGGCGGCCACGGAACTGACCCGGATCCTGATGGCCGTCCTCGTGTTCTCGGTCTTGCCGATGATCTCGGCAGGGAAGGGTCAAATCGCTGTGGATTTGACGGATGGGCTGTTTTCACGCCTGCGGTTAAGTCGGGTACGTGATGCAATTGTGTATCTGTTCTCTGGCATTATGCTTTTTTGGCCAATTCAGCGTGTCTGGGTATTGGCTGAACGTGCGCGGGATTACGGGGACGTCACGGAATATCTTTCGATCCCAGTCTTCTATGTAGGCTGGTTCATCTCGGGGTTCATAGCGATCACCGCTGTTGCAATGATCATCACCGGCTTCTTGCACTTCTTTGCCCCCCATACCTTGTCGGAGCACCCCCAATGACCGCTGCGCTGATCGGTTTTGTTCTTGTTCTTGTTCTTGTGCTGGTGCGCTTGCCTATCGTGTTTGCAATGGGATTGGTCGGAACGCTTGGCTTTGCCTATGAACGCGGCGGCAGCATTCTGTCCGAGCGCGGGTTAAAGGCCGCGATGTCGATGGTGGGTCGTCAGATCACCGACACCGCGCAGGATTACGGCCTGTCGGTGGTCCCGCTGTTCATCCTTATGGGCCTATTCGTGAACAAGGGTGGGCTTGCGCGTGAGCTTTACGCAGTTTCAAACGCTTTTCTGGGCCATTTTCGGGGTGGTATCGCCATGGCGACGGTTGCGGCATGCGGAGGCTTTTCAGCCATTTGCGGCTCGTCTCTGGCAACGGCGGCCACCATGTCCAAGGTCGCAATGCCGGAGATGCGCCGCTATGGCTATTCCGACGAGCTGTCGACAGCATCGATTGCAGCGGGCGGCACACTTGGAATTCTTATTCCGCCGTCGGTGATCCTGGTCATCTACGGGCTGCTGACCGAAACCTCGATTGGGAAACTTTTCGTTGCGGGTATCATTCCCGGCCTGCTTGGCATTCTGTTCTACCTGCTCGCCGTGCGCTGGACCGTCGCGCGCAAGCCCGAGTCAGGACCGGCGGGCGAACGCCACGGCTGGGCCGAGCGTCTGTCCGCAGTTCGCTCGGTCTGGGCCGTCTTGCTGCTGTTCTTTCTGGTGATTGGTGGATTGTACGGTGCTTTTGATTTTCATCCGTTGAACCTGACCTTCAGCCCGACCGAGGCGGCAGGCATGGGTGCAATGGGCGCTTTCCTGATCGCTCTGTCACGAGGTGGGCTTACTTTGGGGTCGACTTTTGAGGTGCTGAAGGAAACCGCCTATACCGCCGCAGCATTGTTTTCGGTTCTGATCGGCGCACAGATCTTTTCGAATTTCATCAACCTTGCCGGTCTGCCCGAAGCGCTCATCGCGTTGGTTACGGCCTATGACGTTGAACCTTTTGTGGTGATCCTGATGATCCTTGGGATCTACATCATTTTGGGTTGCGTCTTTGAATCCCTGTCGATGCTGCTGCTGACAGTGCCGATCTTTTTCCCGCTGGTCACGTCGTTGGGGTATGACCCGATCTGGTTCGGCATTGTTGTGGTTGTCGTGACCGAAATCAGCCTGATCACTCCACCCGTCGGATTGAACGTTTTCATTCTGAAAGGCGTGGTCGGAGATGTGTCAACAGGAACAATCTTCAAGGGTGTTACTCCGTTCTGGGTAGCGGATATCTTCCGGCTGGCCCTGATCGTTCTGGTGCCATGGTTAGTGTTGGTTCTGCCTGAACAAATGGGGGCGATGGGGCACTGATGTTCTCTCTGACCGCGCTTCCGGACGGGTTTCACACAGACCCCTATCCTGCCTACGCCGTTATGCGCGAAGATACGCCCGTCTGCTGGCAACGTGACGGATCGGTTATCCTGTCCCGATACGAGGATCTGGACCTTGTTTACCGGGACACCTCGCGATTCATATCGGACAAGAAAGCGGTATTTGGTCCCAAATACGGGGTCGACAGCCCCTTGTATGAACACCACACCACCAGTTTGGTGTTTAATGACCCGCCGCTGCATACCCGTGTTCGCAAGGTAATGGTCGGCGCGATGAATCCGCGCGCGTTGGCGCAAATGGAACCGGGTCTGATCCAGCTTGTCGATGGGCTGCTGGACGAGATGCAGGTCAAGGGCAACGTCGAACTGATCGAGGATTTTGCCGGGGCAATCCCGATCGAGATCATCGGCAATCTGCTGGGTATACCACGATCCGAACGCGGGCCATTGCGCGATTGGTCTCTGGCCATTCTTGGTGCGTTGGAGCCGCAATTGACGCCGGAGCAGGAAGAGTGGGGTAATCGCTCGGTCTCGGACTTCAAGGACTTCCTGCGGCATATCATCGAGGATCGTCGCGCCAACCCCGGAGATCCGGCAACGGATGTCCTGACCCGGCTGATCCAGGACGACACGGATGGTGGCCTGACCGAGGTCGAGCTGTATCAGAACTGCATTTTCATCCTGAATGCTGGGCATGAGACCACAACGAACCTGATCGGCAACGCATTGGAGCTGTTGAACCGGCACCGCGACAAGCGGGCGGAGTTGCTGGCCGACCCGGATCTGATCGGTTCGGCCGTGGACGAGTTTCTGCGGCTGGAAAGCCCGAACCAGTTCGGCAATCGCCTGACCACCGTTGATGTAACGTTCCACGGTCAGTCCATTCCGGCTGGTACTGATGTTCATCTGTGTATCGGTGCGGCCAACCGTGATCCACGGCAGTTTGACCAGCCCGACGAGATGATCTTGGACAGACGCCCCAACAAGCATCACGCCTTTGCCGGAGGGCCTCATACCTGCGTTGGTCTGACTCTCGCGCGTCTGGAGGGCCGGGTGGCCGTGGGCCGGTTTCTGGCCCGTTTTCCAGACTATCGCATCACCGACGGCGCCGAACGGGGCGGGCGTATCCGGTTTCGGGGGTTTGCACGATTACCCGCGCGGGTCTGAGAAATCCGACGAGGGAAATTTACTCGGTAATTGATTGACCGACCGTACGGTTTAAAATATGATTTCGCGAGACCGGCTTGTGGCAGCGCGGGGATCGCGACAAAGATGAGGAGACGCTCATGACTATCCAACAGATTTCCAGCTTTGCAGCCGGTGAGTGGGTTTCGCCCGGCGAGGGTGCCCGCGCGATAGCTAGCGCTGTGACCGGCGAGGTTATCGCCACAGCGGGTAACAATGCTTTGGATGTCCAGGGGATGTTGGACTATGCGCGCAATGTCGGGGGGGCGGCACTGCGCAAAATGACGTTCCATGAACGGGCCAAAATGCTCAAGGCGCTGTCCGTCCATTTGGGTCAGCACAAGCAGGCGATGTATGACTTGTCTTTCAACACCGGTGCCACGCAATCGGATCATATGATTGATATCGACGGCGGCATCGGAACGATGTTTGTCTTTGCCGCAAAAGGCCGTCGTGAAATGCCGGACGGACATGTCTATCTGGATGGCGATGTCGAGCAGTTGTCGCGCAACGGCACCTTTCTGGGGCAGCACATCTGCACCCC
The DNA here is from genome assembly GCF_056541095.1 of Ruegeria sp. AK11. Classification (NCBI taxonomy): domain Bacteria; kingdom Pseudomonadati; phylum Pseudomonadota; class Alphaproteobacteria; order Rhodobacterales; family Roseobacteraceae; genus Ruegeria; species Ruegeria sp. AK11. The sequence continues at coordinate 21,013 of NZ_JBQFXU010000016.1, read as the reverse complement.
GCTGCAAGGTGTGGCAGTTCATATCAACGCGTTCAATTTTCCGGTTTGGGGGATGCTGGAAAAGCTTGCCCCAACCCTTCTGGCGGGCGTTCCGGCGATTGTAAAACCCGCCACAAGCTCGTGTTATGTGACCGAGCTGTGTGTCAGGTTGATGCTTGAGTCCGGCATCTTGCCAGCGGGTGCATTGCAGTTGGTCTCGGGTGGTTTGGGTGGCATGCTGGACCGTCTGACCATGCAGGACGTGGTCAGCTTTACCGGATCCGCTGATACAGCCCTGAAACTGCGCTCCAACCCGGTGATCCTTGAGAACTCGGTGCGTTTTGTTGCGGAACAGGACAGCCTGAACTGTTCGATCCTTGGCCCCGATGCCGCGCCGGGCACGCCGGAATTTGACCTCTTCGTGAAGGAAGTCCAGCGCGAGATGACCACGAAGGCAGGGCAGAAATGCACCGCAATCCGTCGGATCATCGCGCCCGAACCGCAGGTACAGGTGGTAATTGACGCGTTGTCGGCACGTCTGGCGAAAACGACCATTGGCGACCCAAAGCTGGAAACCACCCGCATGGGTGCGTTGGTTTCGAACGGTCAGAAGCGTGATGTTCTGGAAAAGGCCGCCATTCTCGGCCAAGAGGCCGAGCGTGTCTTCGGCAACCCCGATGATTTCGCGGTTGAGGGCGCTGATGCCGAAAAGGGTGCGTTCCTGCCGCCCATGCTCTTCCATTGCGCTAATCCTGACGCGGCGCAGCGTGTGCACGACACTGAAGCCTTTGGTCCGGTCAGCACAGTGATGGGGTATCGCGATCTTGACCATGCCATCGAACTGGCGAACCGGGGGCAGGGCTCTCTGGTGGCGTCGGTGATCACCCATGATCCCGAGGTTGCGCGACAGGTTGCCATGGGATCAGGGGCTTATCACGGGCGTCTGTATTTCAACAACCGCGACTCGATGAAGGAATCCACCGGTCATGGCTCACCTCTGCCGCACATGGTTCATGGCGGTCCGGGACGCGCCGGTGGCGGCGAAGAAATGGGCGGGGTACGGGGTGTGAAACACTATATGCAGCGCACCGCCATTCAGGGTTCGCCCGATCTGCTGACAGCGATTGGCCGGAAATGGGTGCCTGGCGCGACCGAAATCGAAGTTCCTGCTCATCCCTTTACCCGCCGGTTTCACGATCTGTCGATTGGTGAGACCCTTTACACGGCGCCAAGAACCATCACCATGGAGGACATTGAACACTTCGCCAACTTCACCGGTGATACCTTCTATGCGCATATGGATCAGGCGGCGGCGGAACGTAACCCGTTCTTCCCGGGTCGCGTTGCACATGGATACTTGCTGTTGTCTTTCGCAGCCGGATTGTTCGTCGAACCGAACGAGGGGCCGGTTTTGGCAAATACCGGTCTTGACGGGCTGCGTTTCATGAAACCGGTCGAGGCAGGTGACACCATCAAGGTGCGTTTGACGGTCAAGCACAAGACCAAGCGCAATGATGACTACGGCGAGGTTCGCTGGCACGTTACCCTGACACAGCAGGATGATGAGCTGGTCGCAGAATACGAGTTGCTGACCATGGTTGCCTACTAGGCACAAGTGCAGGTGCGCAGGGGCTGGATGGCATTTCCCTCCGGCCCGATTATACTGTGCTTATGAAAGATACGGCTCCAGAATGGTTCGAAACCTGCGTCAGCCAGTTGACCACAACTGGCACGCAACGTGTGTGGTCAGTTCTGGTCACGATATTCGGTGATCTGGCCCAGAGCGGGTCTGACCAGGTTAGCGGCGCGTTGATCACAGCACTGACCAACCTTGCGGGGATCAAGGCCGAAGCCACGCGTGTTGCGCTGCACAGGCTGCGCAAGGAAGGCTGGATCGAAAGCACGCGGGTCGGGCGAAACAGCGTGCACAGACTGACCGAATATGGCCGCAGTCAAAGCGCCGCCGCTGCCCCGCGCATCTATTCCAGCGAGACGAATACGCCAGAAACCTGGCATGTGCTTGTTGCCAGCAGTTCAGAAAGTTCGCGAAAAGAGCTGGCAGATCTGATGCTTACTGGAGACTATATTTCAGTTAACCACACAACAGCCATGTCGGCAGGACCCGTCCCGGAGAACCTTGAAGAACTGCTGGGTGTTGAAAGCAGCGCTACTTCGATCCCCGGCTGGCTGCGCGACCTTTGTGGCCCTGAAGTGCTGAAGTCTGCCTATGATCAGTTTTTGCATTCCATTCAAATCACCGAGCAAATGCTGCCTGTCGATGGCGTCGGCGATCCGCTTAAAATAGCGGTGCTGCGCGTATTGATTGTGCATGGGTGGCGTCGTTTGGTCCTGCGCCATCCGTCCCTGCCTCCGGCCTTTTTGCCCGCCGATTGGAAGGGCGCGGAGTGTCGCGCGGCGGTGTCCCGACTGCTGGGACAATTGTCCAAACCGGATCTTGCAACGCTGGAATCTGCGGCGGGTGGTTGACTCGTTTTTTGCCGAGCTCGGGATGGCGCTCTTGGGGGTTGGAAGACGGATGTGAAAGAAGTGCCATTTAATGTTACAGAAAGCTGACAGAAGCGATTACGTGGTAACATAATGCTTGCGCCGAATCGATTGAGCATTTATTAACCGACCAGACGGTTAATGACTTGTGTTCCAACAGGAGACCCAATTGATGGACGCCTTCATCTGCGACGCAACCCGCACCCCGATTGGGCGGTATGGTGGTGCGCTTTCATCGGTTCGCACGGATGATCTGGCGGCTATCCCGCTGGCGGCCCTGATGGCGCGCAACCCGCAAGTCGACTGGACCAGTGTGGATGACGTCATTTATGGCGATGCCAACCAGGCAGGAGAGAGCAATCGCAACGTTGCCCGGATGGCGGCACTGCTTGCTGGATTGCCGACGGACGTGCCGGGAACAACGATAAACCGCTTGTGCGCCAGTGGTATGGATGCTGTCGGAATGGCGGCGCGTGGTATCAAGGCAGGCGATTATGATCTTGCTGTTGCGGGTGGCGTGGAAAGCATGTCGCGCGCACCGTTTGTAATGCCCAAAGCGACGTCGGCGTTTACGCGCAGCAATGCGGTTTACGACACCACGATTGGCTGGCGCTTTGTGAACCCAAGGCTAAAGCAGCAGTATGGCGTCGATTCCATGCCGCAAACGGCTGACAATGTCGCTGAAGATTATGGGATCAGCCGTGAAGACCAGGACGCCTTTGCCGCGCGCAGTCAGGCACGATGGGCTGCGGCGCACGCGGCAGGCGTGTTCCAAGAGGAAATCACACCGGTTTCAATTCCGCAGCGCAAGGGCGATCCGATTGTTGTCGATACGGATGAACATCCTCGCCCGGGAACCACAGCGGAAAAACTCTCGGGCCTCAAGGGTGTGAACGGGCCGGAGAAAACAGTGACCGCTGGGAATGCCTCGGGCGTGAATGACGGTGCCGCCGCGATCCTGATGGCGAATGAAGTGGCAGTGGCAAAGAATGGTTTGACCCCGATTGCCCGTGTGGTTGGTATGTCTGTCGCGGGCGTCGAGCCTCGGGTCATGGGTATTGGTCCGGTTCCTGCCAGCCGAAAGGTTTTGGCGCGCGCGGGGCTGAGCATCGACCAGATGGATGTGATCGAATTGAACGAGGCGTTTGCGTCGCAAGGTCTGGCAACGCTGCGAGAGCTTGGCCTGCCCGATGACGCAGCTCATGTGAACCCGAATGGCGGTGCAATCGCCCTTGGTCATCCATTGGGGATGAGCGGCGCCCGACTTGTGTTGACCGCAGCGTACCAACTGAAACGCACCAAAGGGCGCTATGCGCTTTGCACAATGTGCGTCGGCGTCGGGCAAGGCGCTGCACTTATTCTTGAACGCGTGTAACGGAGGAGACGGGACATGTATGCCCAGATGGTGGAATCCGAGGCGTCAAACGATGATCCTGAAAAGCTTGCTGAATTTCAGGCGCGGATCGACGCGGATATCAAGATCGAACCCAAGGACTGGATGCCTCAGGGGTATCGCAAGACGCTGATCCGCCAGATCGGACAGCACGCGCATTCCGAGATCGTCGGGCAATTGCCCGAAGGGAACTGGATCACACGTGCGCCGACGCTGCAACGCAAGGCGATCCTTCTGGCCAAGGTGCAGGATGAAGCCGGCCATGGGCTCTACCTGTATTGTGCGGCCGAAACACTGGGTGTCAGCCGCGATGAGATCACCGAGATGCTGCTGGATGGTCGCATGAAATACTCGTCGATCTTCAACTATCCGACCCTGAACTGGGCCGATATCGGCGCGGTTGGTTGGCTGGTTGACGGGGCGGCGATCATGAATCAGGTTCCGCTGCAGCGGACATCCTACGGGCCGTACTCACGCGCCATGATCCGCATCTGCAAGGAAGAGAGTTTTCACCAACGTCAGGGCTACGATGCGATCCGCAAGATGGCCGAAGGCACGCCCGAACAGCGCAAGATGGCGCAGGATGCGATGAATCGCTTCTGGTACCCGTCGTTGATGATGTTTGGACCGTCCGATAAGGATTCCGTCCACTCCGCGCAGTCGATGGCTTGGAAGATCAAGATCAACACCAATGATGAGCTGCGCCAGAAATTCGTCGACCAGACCGTCCCACAGGCCGAATATCTGGGACTGACAATCCCCGACCCGAACCTGAAGTGGAACGAAGAGCGCGGGCACTACGATTTCTCAGAGCCGGATTGGTCGGAATTCTTCGATGTGATCAAGGGCAACGGCCCCTGCAACGTCGACCGACTGGCGGCGCGCAACAAGGCCTGGGATGACGGCAAATGGGTGCGCGACGGGCTGTTGGCCCATGCGCGCAAGAAACAGGCCGGCAATCTGGCCGCCGAATAAGCTTACCCTGAGGAGGAAACCCGATGAATACCGAATGGCCCCTGTGGGAAATCTTCATCCGCGGTCAACATGGGATGAGCCACCGACATGTCGGCTCGCTGCATGCCCCGGACGCGGAAATGGCGATCAAGAATGCACGCGATGTTTACACCCGCCGCAACGAAGGCGTGTCGATTTGGGTGGTAGAAGCCAACAACATCTCGGCCTCGTCGCCCAGCGACAAAGGCCCGTTGTATGAACCCAGCGAAAGCAAAGTGTACCGCCACCCGACCTTTTTCGACATCCCCGAAGAAGTGGGGGCGATGTGATGACCCGCGACGAAGCGTTTCAGCAGTTCCTGCTGCGGATCGGGGACAATACCCTGATCCTGGGCCATCGCGTCAGTGAATGGTGCGGCCACGCGCCAGTGTTGGAGGAGGATATAGCACTGGCCAACACAGCGCTGGACCTGATTGGGCAGACCCAGATGTGGCTTGGCCTTGCCGGCGAGATAGGTGGCGGCAAAACCGCCGATGATCTGGCATTTCTGCGCGACGCGTGGGATTTCCGCAATGTGTTGCTGGTCGAGGTTCCGAATGGTGATTTCGGCCGCACCCTTATGCGCCAGTTCCTGTTCGATGCCTGGCATTCGATCATGCTCGGCCGTCTTCTGACATCCTCTGACGATCGTGTCGCCGCGATTGCTGCCAAAGCCAGCAAGGAAGTCGCCTATCATCTGGAGCGTTCGGCAGAAACGGTTGTAGGTCTGGGTGATGGAACCGAAGAAAGCCACACCCGGATGCAGGCAGCGCTGGATTACCTCTGGCCCTATGTGGGCGAGATGTTTGTCAGCGATGACATCGACGCTCAGATGGCTGCGGCCGGGATTGCGCCAAACCCGGCCGATCTGCGCGAAGAATATGATGCGCTGGTCAAACGGGTTCTGGCCAAGGCGACATTGACCCTTCCGGAAAGCCGATTTGCCCACAAAGGCGGGCGGGACGGGCGCATGCATACAGAACACCTGGGGCACCTTTTGACCCAGATGCAGTGGTTGCAGCGCGCATACCCCGGTGCAAGCTGGTAACATGTGATGCAACGCCACTCGACCGACCAGATCTGGGATTGGCTGGATGCCGTACCGGATCCCGAGATTCCGGTAATCTCGGTTGTCGATCTCGGGATCGTGCGCGATGTGCGTTGGGATGCCGAAACGCTACTCGTGACGGTCACACCAACCTATTCGGGCTGTCCGGCAACATCCGTCATCAGCATGGATATCGAAACCGCTTTGCACGATCACGGTATCGAAGATGTGCGGATCGAAACCTGCATCTCACCAGCCTGGACAACCGATTGGCTGAGCGAAAAAGGCCGCGCCAAGCTGGAAGAGTTTGGGATCGCCCCGCCACAACCGGCGGGCGGGCCAGAGCGCTGCCCGCATTGCGGCAGTAAAGCAGTTGAAAAGGTCAGCCAGTTCGGTTCGACCCCGTGCAAGGCCCATTGGCGCTGCACCGACTGTCTGGAACCCTTTGACTATTTCAAGTGCATCTGAGGAGGAGCACCGGATGGCACGTTTTCATGACCTGAAAGTCACCGACATCCACAAAACCATCCGCGATGCGGTTGTCGTGACGCTTGAGCCTGTCAACGGCGCGGCGGATCAGTTCGATTTCACCGCAGGCCAATACCTGACGTTTCGCCGCGACTTTGACGGAGAAGAGCTGCGCCGGTCCTACTCCATTTGTGCGGGCAAGGATGACGGGGTACTGCAAGTCGGGATCAAACGTGTCGAGGGCGGCGCATTCTCCAGTTGGGCCAATTCCGAGCTTAACGTCGGGGACGTTGTGCAGGCGATGCCACCGATGGGCAGCTTTCACACACCGATCGAAGCTGATGCGGAAAAGCAGTATATCGGTTTTGCTGGCGGCTCTGGCATCACGCCGGTTCTGTCGATCCTGAAGACAACACTGACCCGCGAACCCAAATCCCGCTTTACGCTGATCTACGCCAACAAGGGCATCAACACGATCATGTTCCGCGAGGAGCTGGAAGACCTGAAAAACCTCTATATGGGCCGCCTGAACGTAATCCATATTCTTGAGGCGGATGCGCAGGAAATAGACCTGTTCACCGGTCTGGTGACGCAGGAAAAATGCGCCGACCTTTTCAAACATTGGGTCGACATTCAGAACGTGGACACAGCTTTTATCTGCGGCCCCGAGCCGATGATGCTGGGGATAGCGGCCGCGTTGCGCGCGCATGGTCTTGACGACAGGCAGATCAAGTTTGAACTCTTTGCCAGCGCTCAGCCGGGCCGGGCCAAACGCAAGGAAGGTTCGGCAGATGCGGGCACGCAGGCGAACCAAACCAGCGCATCGATCACTCTTGATGGGTCCACTCAGACGATAACTCTGCCCAAGGACCAATCCATTCTGGACGCAGCCTTGGAAAATGCCATGGACGCCCCATACGCCTGTAAGGCCGGTGTCTGTTCAACCTGCCGCTGCCGCGTTTTGGAAGGCGAGGTCGAGATGCTCGCCAATCACGCACTAGAGGATTACGAGGTTGAAAAAGGCTATGTGCTGAGCTGTCAGGCCTATCCGGTCACCGACCGCGTGGTCGTGGACTACGACCAGTAAAGGGAGAAGACCGATGACTGACACCATGACACTCGACAGCTATCTGGCCGCAGGCGGTGTGCTGACCAACCCAACCAATGTTCCGCCACGCTACCGCGCCGAACTCATGAAGCTGATGGCCACGTTCGTGGACAGCGAACTTGCCGGTGCTGCCGGATTCGCCGACATCATCAATCAGGGGCCGGGCATCAAGGAACGGATCGCAGCCGCCAGGATTGTTCTTGAGAAAACGGATCACGCCGATCAGGTTCTCAGGATAATGGGTGAGTTTGGGGCCGATACCGAGAGATATGCCACACATCATCCGTGGACGGCTCGCTTGAATCGTGACGCAGATATCGGCGCGACCCGCAGCGCACATGACATGCGTCTTGCCGTATTCAATTATCCGATCTCGGGCTGGACCGACGCGGTCATCATGAACATGCTGATGAGCCGTGCGGTCATGGAACAACTGGCCGAGTTTTCAATGGTTTCCTATCAACCGTTGGCTGAAGCTTTCCGCAGCATCGCCCCGGTCGAAGCCCATCATGGCGCGTTGGCGTTGGAAGGTGCTGTAAAGCTTTCCAGGAACGGAGAGACAGAGCAGATGCAGGACGCGGTTAACTATTGGTGGCCCCGTGTCGCTGTGTCCTTTGGTGGCGATGATCTGAAACGGTTTGAGCTTCTGAAATCGCTGGGCTTGCGCCACAATGGCAACAACGCACTGAAAGAGCGTTGGGTTCAGACGGCAGGTGCCGCCGTGAAACAGCTGGGCCTCAAACCACCGGTCTAGTTCAGTGTGAACACCAAAGGCGGGTTGAGAGGCAATTCCGGGCGCGGGCGATGAGAAGCTCGCCCGGCGGTGCAAATCTCCGATGCGGCCCGATCATCCCCTTAGGTATTGTTAGTCCACCCGGTTCTGAGAGCAATGACCTGACGTTTCACGCCGGCAGGTTGCGGTATTGGTATTTTCCTCTTTTCATATCGGAATGATTGCGCAAACTGAGCGTAATCAAGCGCCGGATTAAACTCACCAGAAGACAGTGCCTTGGCGGCCGTTCTGGCGCGAGCAGAGTTTGAGGACATCACCGCCACAACGCACCGGAAGGAACCGCCATGGATTTTGCCCCATCGCCGCGCGCCACGGAAATGTATGACCGCCTGAAAGCGTTTATGGAGGCGCATATCTACCCGCGCATACGCGATCACAAAGAAGAAATGGCGGCAGGCAGTTTCCCGGTTTCGTTTATGGAAGATCTCAAGGCGTTGGCCCGGGCCGAAGGGTTGTGGAACTTGTTCCTGCCCAGCCTGCGCGACGATGAACCCGGCACCCGGCTGAGCAATCTGGAATACGCGCCGCTGGCCGAACTTATGGGGCAGGTGGCCTGGTCTTCGGAAGTGTTCAATTGCAGCGCGCCCGATACCGGCAACATGGAACTGTTGCACATGTTCGCCACTCCGGAACAGCGCGAGACGTGGCTGGTGCCGCTGTTGAACGGTGAAATCCGATCCTCTTTTGCGATGACTGAACCGGATGTGGCCAGTTCGGACGCGACCAATATTACCACTTCGATACGGCGTGAGGGGGATGAATACGTCATCAATGGCCGCAAGTGGTTCATAACAAACGCCTGCCACCCAAACACCAGATTGTTTATCGTGATGGGCAAAACGGATCCCAATGCGGATCGGCACAAACAACAAAGCATGGTCATTGTCCCGAAGGACACGCCCGGTTTTGAGATTGTTCGCAACCCCACCATTCTGAACATGCACGACCCCGAAGGCCATGCCGAGCTGGTCTTCAAGGATGTGCGCGTTCCGGTCAGCAATCTTTTGGGCGAGGAAGGCAGCGGGTTCGCTCTGGCGCAGGCCCGGCTTGGTCCCGGTCGCATCCACCATTGCATGCGTTCGATCGGTGCGGCGGAAATGGCGCTTAACCTGATGGTCGAACGCGCGCAGGAACGGAAAGCGTTTGGCAAGCAGCTTGCAGAACAGGGCGTGATCCGCGAGTGGATCGCCAAATCCCGGTTAGAGATCGAACAGGCGCGGTTGCTGACCCTGAAAGCAGCCTGGAAGATTGATCAGGTGGGCGCCAAAGAAGCGTTCCGTGAAATTTCATTGATCAAGGTGGTGGCACCCAATGTGCATGCTGCTGTCACGGATCGCGCGATGCAGGTCTTTGGGGCGATGGGCATGACCCCGGATACACCGCTGGCCGACAGCTATACCTGGGCACGCGCGTTGCGATACGCGGATGGGCCGGACGAGGTGCATTTGCAGGCGATTGCCAAGCAAGAGTTGAAGAACTCGAATTTTGGCATGTCGGCCCAATGGTTGACCCCGCCATCGCGCTAGGCCGGGGGCGGCATCAGGTCTTGCGCGCCCTGCTTTGTTTGAGCGGCATAAACTGGGTATTTGTCCCGCGGCAGGGGGTAGGAAGCGAAGGACAGGACGTCCTGCGAAAATCCTACTGCCCTCTGACCTCGCGCACCCATGCGATGATGGTTTGGCGCGCTTCCACGTCCATTTGAACTGCTGAAGGCGGTGGCATGGCATGGCTGATCCCGGCCTGCAGGTAAATCTGGTCGGCGTGCCGGGCTACATCGCCCGGCGTTTCCAAATAAACCTTCTTGGGGGCCCATTTCATGGTGCCATAAACCGGCTCGCGGGCATGGCACATCGAACAATTGCCCAGCACGGTGTCATAGGCTTCTTCAAACCCAGCAGCCGACGCAAATTTTTCTTCGTAAGGTGTCAATGCCCTTGCTTCGGCGTCCTCCCATGTCTCGCCGGTTCTGACAGAAGACAGCCATGCGATCACGATCATGAGGATGACAGTAACACCCCAGGTCCAGTGCGGCCCTTTCCCGGTTGCGTGCATCGTGTTGAAGTAGTGACGGATGGTCACGCCGGTCAGAAAGATCAGGCTGGCGATGATCCATGAATACTGGGTGCCAAAGGCCAGAGGATAATGGTTCGACAGCATCAGGAACACGACAGGCAAGGTCAGGTAGTTGTTGTGCGTCGAACGCACCTTGGCGATTTTCCCATATTTGGCATCCGGCGTCCGACCGGCCTTGAGGTCTTCCACCACGATCCGCTGGTTGGGCATGATCTGGAAGAACACGTTGGCCGTCATGATGGTTGCGGTGAACGCACCCAGGTGCAAAAGCGCGGCACGACCGGTAAAAATCTGATTGTAACCCCAGGACATGGCCACCAGAATCAAGAACAACAACAGCATCAGCGCGGTGGGTTGCTCACTCAGGCGCGACTTGCACATCTGGTCGTAAAGCAGCCAGCCGATGGTCAGTGACCCGCCTGAAATCAATATCCCCTGCCACAACGCCAGATCCGCTTTGGTCGGATCAAGCAGGAACAACTCGCCCCCGACCCAATATATGATCATGAGCAAGGCCGCACCCGAAAGCCACGTCGTATAGCTCTGCCATTTGTGCCAGGTCAGGTGCTCGGGCATACGCGCGGGTGCGACAAGATATTTGACGGTGTGATAGAACCCGCCCCCGTGCACCTCCCACTCTTCGCCATAGGCCCCTTCTGGCAAGGCAGGGTTCGGCTTAAGCATCAGGTCGAGCGCGATAAAATAGAATGACGCGCCGATCCACGCCATCGCCGTGATCACATGCAGCCAGCGGACGGAAAAGGCCATCCACTCCCACAAAACAGCCAGGTCATACATGGCGTTGCTCCTACATATCCAAGTTCTTTGGCACTCTAGGCGACAGAGGTTTCATCGGGTATTGCTACGAAAGATCAAGCAGTATCAAAAATAACAATACAATGTCAGTCTACAGGATCACGCGGTGCAACGCTCAGCTGCCGCGATAGGTCGCGTAGCTGAAAGGCGAAAGTAGCAGCGGAACATGATAGTGGGCGTGTTCGGACATCCCGAACCGGATCGGGATCAAGTCCAGAAAACGCGGGCTTTCAGGTGGCACGCCAGTGGTGTCGAGGTATTCGCCCGCATGAAACATCAACTCGTATTCGCCCGTCGAGAACTCGGCCTCGGGAAGAATTTGTTCATTGGTGCGGCCGTCCTCGTTGGTGAGCAGAGTTTTCAGCAACGTGCGGTCTGTTCCGTTGATCCGGAACAACTCGATCTTCATCCCACTGGCAGGGCAGCCCCGCGCCGTATCCAGGACATGTGTTGTAAGGTAACCGGCCATTTGCACCTCTCGCTAAGCATTGCTGTTACTATTGCAATACCTTCGCGGCAGGCAAAGGCAGTCTGTCAAAAGACTGCTTACAGTATTTTTTGAAAAACATAGGTGATTGTTTGGGTTATTCGTCTTTTCAGCAAGAGGGAAATTGATGTGACGCGGTATCCACGAGACATGACCGGCTATGGCCGGCAAGTGCCAAACGCAAACTGGCCAAACGGGGCCAAAATCGCAGTTCAGATTGTCCTGAACTATGAGGAAGGCGGCGAGAACAACGTTTTGCACGGGGATGCCGCATCCGAGGCGTTTCTTTCCGAAATCACCGGTGCGGCCCCTTGGCCGGGGCAAAGGCACTGGAACATGGAATCCATTTACGAATACGGCAGCCGCACAGGGTTCTGGCGGGTGCATCGGCTTTTGCAGGACCTTCCTGTCACGGTTTATGGCGTTGCCACAGCATTAGCCCGTGCACCGGAGCAGGTTGCGGCGATGAAGGCCGCAGGCTGGGAGATTGCCAGCCATGGCCTGAAATGGGTTGAGCACAAGGACATGGACGCGGAAGAAGAACGCGCCCAGATCCGTGAAGCGATCCGGCTTCATACCGAGGTTGTCGGCAAGCCCCCGCGTGGCTGGTACACGGGTCGCTGTTCGATGAACACGGTCGATCTGGCCGCCGCCGAAGGCGAGCTGGCCTATATTGCCGACAGCTATGCCGACGACTTGCCCTATTGGGTCAAGGCCGGTGGCAAGGACCAGTTGATCGTGCCCTACACGATGGATTGCAACGATATGCGGTTTGCTATTCAGGCGGGCTATACCAATGGCGAACAGTTTGAAAGCTATCTCAAGGACAGCTTCGACATGCTTTATGCCGAAGGCCAAGCGGGCGAGCCGAAGATGCTTTCGATCGGACTGCACTGCCGCCTCATCGGTCGCCCTGGTCGCGCCATGGCCCTGAAACGCGCACTCGACCACTTCAAGAAACATGACGGGGTCTGGTTTGCCACGCGTGAACAAATCGCTGATCACTGGGCGCAAATGCATCCGCCAAGTCAACGGCTGACACCGTCGGAAATGGACGAGCCAACCTTTGTCGCCGAGTTTGGCGGCGTGTTCGAACACAGCCCGTGGATTGCCCAAGCGGCCTTTGATCTGGAGCTGGGCCCCACACATGACAATGCCGCAGGGGTTCACAATGCACTGGCGCGCGTATTCCGTTCTGCCACAGCCGACCAGCGGCTTGGCGTCCTGACAGCCCACCCGGATTTGGCAGGCAAACTTGCTGCTGCGGGTCGTCTGACCAAGGAAAGCACGGCAGAACAGGCCGGGGCAGGTCTGGACATGCTGACGGATGATGAGCGTGCGACCTTCACGGCCTTGAACGACGCTTACACGACCAAGTTCGGTTTTCCTTTCATCATTGCGGTCATGGACAATACCAAAGCAAGCATTCTTGAGGCTTTTCACCGTCGGATAGACAGTGACCGAGACACCGAATTCACCGAGGCCTGCCGTCAGGTCGAACGGATTGCCGAGTTGCGGCTGATCGAGAAATTCGCTCAATGACATCCACGCTGAAACTCCGGCCACTGACCGCCGAGGCCTTTGCGCCGTTCGGCGATGTTATCGAAGTGTCTGGCGCGGTGGACAAATACATCAATCAGGGAAAATGCGCGCGCTACCATGATCGCGCCCAGTTGGATTTCCATGAGGGGCGCGTAGGGATCAGCATATTCCAATCCCAGGCCTTCGACTTGCCCATCAAACTTGAAATGGTCGAGCGTCATCCCGACGGCAGTCAAGCCTTTCTGCCGCTTTCAGATAAACCCTTTGTCGTTGTCGTCGCGCCCGACAACGCGGGTGTGCCTGGTGAACCTGTTGCATTCATTACCGCGCCCGGACAGGGCGTGAATTATCACCGGAACACCTGGCACGGGGTGCTGACACCGCTTCATCCCCCCGGGTTGTTCGCCGTGGTCGACCGAATAGGAAACGGGCCCAACCTTGAGGAATACTGGTTCCAGAACGCCTACACGATCACTGAATAAGGGATATTGCCGGAAGAGGGGCCGGCCCACGCAGTTTTTTTGGGAGGAAAAGCGCGATGTCAGATGCAACTTTAGGGACGCCGGAGCAGCTCCGCGACCCGAACTACACCCCGCCAATCCTGAAGGCGGTACCTTTGGGAATTCAGCACGTTCTGGCGATGTTTGTTTCCAACGTCACACCAGCCATCATCGTCTGTGGTGCGGCGGGTTTCGGGTTTGGTTCAAACAGCCCCGATTTCCCGCAGATGATCTACATGATCCAGATGTCGATGTTCTTTGCGGGCGTTGCGACACTGTTCCAGACCATTGGGCTGGGGCCTGTTGGCGCCCGCCTGCCAATCGTGCAGGGGACGTCATTTGCCTTTATTCCGATCATGATCCCGTTGGTGGTAGGAAAGGGCGTTGATGCGATTGCCGTATTGATGGGTGGCATAGTCGTTGGCGGCCTGTTTCATGCCAGCCTTGGGTTGTTCATTGGCCGTATTCGCTTTGCGCTTCCGCCTTTGGTTACAGGTCTTGTCGTGACCATGATCGGGCTTGCGCTTGTCAAGGTCGGCGTCCAGTACGCAGCTGGCGGTGTACCCGCCATCGGTACCGAAGAATACGGCTCTGGTCTGAACTGGCTCATGGCCGGAACTGTGATTGTTGTTACGCTGGGCCTGAAGTTTTTTGCCCGCGGTATGTTGTCGGTGTCGGCGGTTCTGATTGGCCTGTTGGTCGGATACGTGGTGGCATTCGCACTGGGTCAGGTGAACTTGGGCAATGTCGGGCGCGCGGCTCCGTTTGCCATGCCGAACCCGTTTCACTTCGGTATCGAGTTTTCATTTGCGGCGATCATCGGGTTCTGTGCGATGTCCTTTGTATCGGCTGTTGAAACGGTCGGGGATGTGTCCGGTATTACCAAGGGGGGCGCGGGACGCGAGGCAACCGACAAGGAAATTCAGGGCGCGACTTTTGCCGATGGTCTTGGAACTGCGGTATCAGGTGTCTTTGGCGCCCTGCCTAACACGTCATTCAGTCAGAACGTCGGCCTGATTGCCATGACCGGTGTCATGAGCCGCATGGTCGTAACCATAGGTGCCCTGTTCCTGATCATATGCGGGCTTATCCCCAAGATCGGCGCGGTGATCTCGTCCGTTCCGATCGAGGTTCTGGGCGGCGGTGTGATCGTGATGTTCGGTATGGTGGTTGCAGCCGGTGTCTCGATGCTGTCGGACGTGACGTGGAATCGCCGCAACATGGTGATCTTTGCGATTTCACTCAGCCTTGGTCTGGGCTTGCAGTTAGAGCCCGGCGCTTTACAGCATCTGCCCGGAACTTTCAAAGTTCTGGCGACATCCGGAATCTTGCCTGCCGCTATCATCGCTATTGTCCTGAATCTGGTTCTGCCCGAAGAGCTTTCTGATGAAGCGACGGAAGAGGTGTCCGGTGGAATGGCAGGCCACGGGCTGGGCTCTATCGAACAGGACGATCACGTCTGACCGGTTCAGCCCGGAATTGTAAGTGGAAAAGCGGCGCACTAAGCGCGCCGTTTTTGATTTCAGGTGTGGCAGGCTTGGCCCGTGGCTCACATAAGCAACGCGTCGTTCGACACGACGCTTAGGCGACCAAACGGGAATGTCGTTAGAAATCGACCTCAATCGCGATGCCTTTCTGTACGGCCAGCTCGACAACAGATGCAGCAACCGCCAGATCCTGAAGACCGACGCCTGTGCCATCGAACAACGTGATCTGATCGTCTGATGTTCGGCCCGAGTTTGTTCCGTTGATGACCGCACCCAACTGGATCAGGTCACTTTCTCTGATCAGGCCCTGTGCCACAGCGTGTTGCGCCTCGCCAATCGAAATTGACTGTGCGATTTCATCTGTGAATACGGATGCTTTGGCCAACAACGCCGCCTCGACTTCCTGCTTGCCCTTGGTGTCCGTTCCCATGCACGCGATATGCGTTCCGGGGCTCACATGGTTTGCCATCAGCGATGGTGCAAAAGCCGAGGTGATCGAGATTATGACGTCCGCCTCGGTCATGCCGTCAAGTTCGACCGCTTCAAACGGAACACCGGCTTCATTGGCGACCTTTTCAATGTTCGGCAACATCTCGGGATGGTAGTTCCAGCCAAGGACCTTTTCAAAAGTGTGGGTCTCTAGCGCCGAGCGTAGCTGAAAGGTTGCCTGATGCCCGGCCCCGATCATACCGATCACCCGCGCGTCCGCACGGGCAAGGTGCTTGATAGATACAGAAGAGGCCGCCGCAGTGCGCAAGGCCGTCAAAAGGTTGCCGCCAACCATCGCTGACGGTTTTCCGGTGTCAGGGTCAAAAAGAAAAACAGTGGATTGGTGATTGATCAATCCGCGCTTTTCCAGGTTGTTCGGCCAATACCCCCCGGCCTTCAGGCCCAGTGTCAGCCCGGCGCGGTCAAACCCGCCTTTAAAGCCGTACAGGGCGTCCTCATGCCCGATGGCTTCGCGCACGACAGGAAAGTTATAGGCGTCCCCTGCTGCCATGGAGGCAAAGACCTGTTCGACGGCTTCAAAGGCCGCGTCGCGGGTCATGAGGTTGGCGATTTCGCGCTCGGGTACGATCAGCATGTCATTCTCCACTTGGAATTCGTGCGCCCGTGCGATTCACCGACAAAAGCGGGCGCGCACGGGCGACTGTCCGGCCATGTTTGGCCGAATGCTTATTCTTTGAGCATTCAAGCTCAGTACGCACGGCCGCGGGCTGACACCGGCCATACGCATTCGACCTTGCCATTCCGGACGCCCACATACCAATCGTGCACGTTTGCGGTTGGGTCACAGTGCCCCGGCACCAGCTTCAGTTTGTCATTGACCTTCAGCGCCCCGCTCGGATCCATCACGACGCCATGTTCATCCGAGCATTTGATGTATTCGACATCGTCACGCCCGAAAACAACAGGCAGGCCGCTATCCACCGACTGCGCCTTCAGACCTGCATCGACGATTGCTTTGTCCGCCTTGGCATGGCTCATGACGCTGGTCAGGATGAAGAAGGCGTTTTCCCACTCGCCCTGGTCGATCCGCTTGCCGTTCTCATCCAGGATGCGACCGTAATCAGCATCCATGAACGCATAAGACCCGCATTGCAGCTCATTATACACGCCCGAGTTGGATTCAAAGTAGTAAGACCCCGTACCGCCGCCCGAGACCAGATCACACTCGATACCCTCGGCTTTAAGACCGTCTACCGCGTCTTTGACCATCGCGATGGCGGTATCCAGTTTTTCCTTGCGTGCCTCATAGCTGTCGAGGTGTTGCATGGCACCCTGATAGGCCTGAATTCCGCTGAATTTCAGGTTGTCTGCAGCCTCAACCGCCTTGGCGATTTCAATCACTTCGGGTGTCGTTGTGACCCCGCACCGCCCTGCGCCGCAATCGATTTCCACGAAGACTTCCAGCTGTGTTCCATGCCGGACTGCCGCCGCCGAAAGGTCGGCGACATTTTCCAGATCGTCGACACACACGATAATGCGGCTGCCCAGCTTTGGCAGGCGTGCGAGGCGGTCAATTTTGGCCGGGTCACGCACCTGGTTCGAAACCAGAACGTCCTTGATCCCACCACGAACGAAAACTTCGGCCTCGGAAACTTTCTGGCAGCAGACACCGACGGCACCACCGATTTTTTCTTGCAGCTTGGCCACGTCAACCGACTTATGCATTTTACCATGCACGCGGTGACGCATCCCGTGCGCCTTGGCATAATCGCCCATCTTCCTGATATTGCGTTCAAGCGCGTCGAGATCCAAAATCAGGCTGGGTGTCTGGATGTCTGCTTCGTCCATGCCGGGCTTGGCCGGAATGTCGTAACCTACTTCGAACTGGTCGAGAGTGCTCATATCTTTCATCTCCGTAATCCTATACCGGGATAGTTTTTTGTTGGGGTGTATTCAGACATTCATCCAGGGCAGCCGGTCCAGATCGACATTGCCACCTGTAACAATCAGTCCGACACGCTTGCCCTTGAAGGCGTCCGGGTTTTTGAGAACCGTGGCCAGCGGAACGGCCGAAGATGGCTCCATTACAATCCGCAGGTGCTTCCACGTCAGTTTCATCGCATCGATGATCTCTTGCTCGGAGGCTGTGTAAATCTCTGAGACGTGGTTCGATACGAAATGCCAGGTGAGATCCTTCAGCGGCACCAGCAACCCGTCAGCAATCGTCTTTGGCGCATCATCCGCGATGATATGACCGGCCTTGAAGCTACGATAGGCATCGTCGGCCTGTTCCGGTTCCGCCGCGATGATCGCGGTTTCCGGGGCGAGCGTCGACAGGGTCAAACAGGTTCCGGATACCATGCCACCGCCGCCGATTGGCGCGACGACTGCATCCAGACCGTCGGTCTGCTCGATAAACTCGCGCGAACAGGTGCCTTGCCCGGCGATGACCCGAGGATCGTTGTAGGGGTGAACAAAGTCACCGCCCGTAGCCGCCTGAACCTCGGCAAATGTCGCTTCGCGCGACGAGGTGGAAGGTTCGCATTCTGTAATCTTCCCTCCATAACGGCGGACCGTGTCCTTCTTTGCTTGCGGCGCTGTCCGCGGCATGACCACGTTGCAGGGAATGCCCCGTTTCATCGCCGCATAAGACAGGCACGAGGCGTGATTGCCCGAAGAATGGGTGGCGACACCTTTTTCGGCCTGTTTCTCATCCAGCCCAAAAACCGCATTGGTGGCACCTCGTACTTTGAAAGCACCCGGTTCCTGAAAGTTCTCGCATTTGAAGAACAGCTGCGCGCCTGACAGTTCGTTGAGAAAGTCCGAGGTTCGCACCGGGGTGCGGCGGATATGGGGTTTGATCCGGTCATGTGCCGCAAGCATGTCTTCATAGGTTGGGATATACATTGTGCAATCCTTCATCATGCCGCGTTCTTCTGAACGGAACCGGGATGGCCACGATAGTATTCCTGTGCGGCAGCAACTCCGGACCCCAGGTCGATGTTCAGGCCCAGGTCAACCATGCACATCTCCGCAGTGGCGATCCCGGACAGAGCCATGACATCCGTCAGGCTGCCCAGATGCCCGATCCGGAACACCTTGCCCGCGACCTCACCAAGGCCCACGCCAAAGGCAACGCCGTATTTTTCAGCTGCGTGCGTGACAATATCCGTCGCGTTGAAGCCGTTCGGCGTGCGGATTGCGCTTACGGTATCGGAATAGACCGCCGGGCTGCTGGCACAAAGCTCCAGCCCCCACGCCCCCACAGCGGCACGGACCCCTTCGGCAATCCGGTGGTGTCGGGCGAAAACGTTCTCCAGACCTTCACTCAACAGCATCGAGCAGGCTTGATTGAGGCCATTCATCAACCCGACAGCGGGTGTATAGGGGTAAGCATTGTTGGCGTATCCCTTGGTCATGTCCCGGACGTCAAAAAATGTGCGGGGCAGGGTGCCGGTTTTGGTTGCTTCCATCGCTTTCTGGCTGAAACCGACGATGGCAAGGCCAGCGGGCAACATGAAACCCTTCTGCGACCCGGTAACGGCAACATCCACGCCCCATTCATCAAACCGGAAATCCATCGACGCGATTGATGAAACGCCATCAACAAACAGCAGGGCGGGGTGTTGCGCGGCGGTCAGCGCCCTGCGCACAGCAGCGATATCCGACTTCACGCCAGTTGCCGTCTCATTATGCGTGGCTAGAACCGCCTTGATCTCATGGTTTTTGTCGGCGGTAAGGATTTCTTCGTACCGGTCAGCCGGCAGCCCATCGCCCCACGGGGTTTCGACGATGTCGACATTCAGCCCATGGCGCTGGCACATATCGATCCAGCGATGGCTGAACATGCCGTTGCGGGCCGCCAGGACCTTGTCACCAGCGGACAGCGTATTGGTCAGGGCGGTTTCCCAACCCCCGGTTCCGGTCGACGGGAAAATGAAGACTTCGGCACTGTCGCTTTTCAGAATCTCCCGCACGCCCGCACGCGCAGGATGCAGGATTTGCCCGAACAATGGCGAACGATGGTCGATCGTGGGCATATCGCAGGCTTTGCGCAGGCTTTCCGGGATGTTCGTCGGGCCTGGGATGAAAACGGGGTTTTGAAAGCTCATGGATGGTCTCCTTGCGTCCTTGCCTGCACAATAGGTTCCATCCGCCTGATTGGAAATTTTTTTGAAAACGCATTTCAGAATTTGTTTAATGAGATTTAACTTATAGTTGTCAGTGAGTTATATTTTTCATATTCTGAAATAGTCTTTCATAAATGATCAGAGGGTTTTTATGGAATCGCAAGACAATGACCCGAAGCTCCGTCGCAAAGCCCGGGGAAGGCCGCGGGGGTGGGATGACAAAACCGCGCAGAATACGATCAAATCACTGGATCGGGCGATGGAGGTTTTCGAGTATCTGAGCCAGGCCCAAGGCAAAGCGCTTACTGAACTTTCAGATGAAATGCGCCAGGCACCGGCCACTGTTTATCGCATCCTCGTGACGTTGCAGGGCAGGGGCCTGGTCGAGTTCGACCATGAAGAACAGGTTTGGCACATTGGCCCGCAGGCGTTTGTGATCGGCTCGCGGTTTCTGCGCCGTACCAGTCTTGTGGAACGGGCAAGGCCGATCATGCGCAAGCTGATGGAAACCACGAGCGAGACCGCCAATTTGGGCATTGAGAAAGAAGGTCTGGTGCTGTTCCTGAGCCAGGTTGAAACACATGAAAGCATCCGGGCGTTTTTTCCCCCCGGCACATTGTCACCCATGCACGCGTCGGGCATCGGAAAAGCGTTGTTGGCCCATATGGACGAAGACAGATTGAACCGAAGGTTGGCCGCCGCGAATTTACAGGCTTTTACGGATCAGTCGATTACCAGCCCCGAGGCGTTGAAGAAAGATCTTGCAGCTATCAGATTGCGGGGTTTTTCCGTGGACAACGAAGAAAAGACTACAGGTATGCGATGCATTGCAGCACCCGTTTTCGATATGAACAGAGAGGCGGTCGCAGGGCTTTCCGTGTCCGGGCCAACCAGCCGCGTCGGAGCAACCGAAATCGAACGGCTGAGCCGCCCGGTGATGGAAGCCGCGCGCCGGTTGACGCTGGCTATTGGTGGGACAGTGGTGTCTCCGCAACCCTAAGGTTTTGCCGCCAAATTGCGGCGAATGCTGACCCCGGATCCGTCTGCCGCGCCACAACACCAACGCGCGGAGATGTGCCTCGCAAACAAAAACTGAAACGCGATTCAGATGTACCCATCTCCGGTCACCCGATTTTCAGCACCCTCTCACTACTGAGCGACTTTGTGTTTGTGTTTATTGAACTGTTGGTCGAAGAGGTTTTTGAAGGGTCCGTTTTTCTGCATGAGTTGGTCGAGGTTTC
>NZ_JBQFXU010000015.1:0-48373 GCF_056541095.1 Ruegeria sp. AK11 | reverse complement strand
TAAAGGGCTGATGCTACCCTGCGGCAGACCAACCCATCCCAACATCCAAACACGCTAAATAAGACCTCACCACCAAACCCACAACCAAAACCAAAAAACTCAACCAAGCCAATACCGCTATTGAACGGCTAATGGTTCAGCAGGTTCTTGAGGTATTCGCCGTAGTCGTTTTTGCCGAATCTTTGGGCGCGGGCTTCGAGGTCCTGGTCGCTGATCCAGCCCAGCGTATGGGCGATTTCGTCAGGTGATCCGGTTTGCAGGCCTTGCCTGTCCTGAAGCGTACGCACAAAGTTTCCGGCGTCCAGCAGGCTTGCGTGGGTTCCGGTATCCAGCCAGGCATAACCGCGCCCCATGCGGTTGACGCTGAGCAACCCGGCCTCAAGGTACATTTCAAGCAAGGTGACAATCTCAAGCTCGCCGCGTGCAGACGGTTTTACGGCGCGGGCCCGTTCAGGGGCAGAGCCGTCCAGAAAATACAGCCCGGTCACGGCGTAGTTCGATGGCGGCACTTGGGGTTTCTCGACAATCTGGGTGACGGCGCCAGCCTCGTCATAGGCCACGACCCCATAGCGTTCGGGATCAGCGACCCGATAGCCGAAGACAGTGCCACCCGTCTCTTTGGCGTCTGCCGATTGCAGGATCTCGGGCAGGCCGTGCCCAAAGAAGATGTTGTCGCCCAGCACCATGGCCGAGGGGGCACCATCCAGAAAGTCTTCTGCCAGAATATAGGCTTGCGCTAACCCGTCAGGAGAAGGTTGAACAATCCAGGTCAGGGACAGGCCCCATTGGCTTCCGTCACCCAACAGGCGCTGAAACTGCTCCTGGTCCTGCGGCGTCGTGATCATCGCGATGTCGCGGATCCCGGCCAGCATCAGCACCGAAAGGGGGTAATAGATCATCGGCTTGTCATAGATGGGCAAAAGCTGTTTCGAGACGCCCATCGTGATCGGATAAAGTCGGGTGCCTGACCCGCCTGCCAGAATGATACCTTTGCGTTTCTTGCCGTTCCGGGTCGTCATGTGCCGAGTTCTCCAAGGTCTTCAAGTATGCTGTGCAGGCCCGCCTTCCAATCCGGACGGGGCACGCCCAGTTCCGTTGTCAGTGTCGTGCAGTCCAGGCGGCTGTTCAGGGGGCGTTTCGCGGGGGTCGGGTATGCGCTGGACGGGATGTCTTCGACATTGCAGTCAATACCGGCCTGATCGAAGATCTCGCGCGCAAAATCGGCCCAGCTGACATCAGGGCCACCGCTGCAATGGTAAATTCCGGTCTTTTCATCCGGGTTTGTCAAAAGGGCACGGGCCGCGCCGATACAGGCCCCGGCCAGTGCCGATGCCGGGGTTGGACCGCCAATCTGGTCTGCGACGATCGTCAGGTGGTCACGCTCTTTGCCGAGGCGCAGCATGGTTTTGACGAAGTTATGTCCATGTGACGACACCACCCAAGAGGTTCGTATGATGGCATGGGGTCCGCCCGCCGCAATCACACCGGCCTCACCCGCCAGCTTGGTGCGTCCATAGGCGCCCAGCGGGCCGGTCGCGTGGTTGGGTAAGAACGGGGCCGTGCCCGCCCCGTCAAACACATAATCTGTCGAGACCTGAACAAACGGCAATCCGCGCCCGGCCGCAGCTTTGGCCAGCGCCGTGGGCGTGGTTCCGTTGATCAGCAGGGCAAGGTCTTCCTCCGCTTCGGCCTTGTCGACGGCGGTATATGCGGCGGCGTTGATCACCGCATCCGCGTCGGTGTTGCGAACCAGGGCCGCGCACCCTTCAGGATCGGCAAAATCCGCCTTGTCGCGCCCAAGCGCTTCAACCGAGATATCCCCGCCACACCGGGTCAGTTCCCGGCCCAGCTGACCGGTCGCCCCGAAGACCAGAAGTTTCACGCGCTGACCCCCAGCCGTTCGCCAACACCGGACCGGTTCTGTAAAGACCGCCACCAGTCTTCATTGTTCAGGTACCATTCAACCGTTCTGCGCAGACCTTCCTCTACCGTCACGGACGGGCGCCAGTTCATTTCGCTGCGCATCCGCGAGGGATCGATGGCGTAACGCGCATCATGCCCGGGGCGGTCTGTGACAAAGGTGATCTGGTCCGCATAGACCCCCTGCGGTTTCGGGCGCAGGTCGTCCAGGATCGCGCACAGCGTCTGCACCAGTTCCAGGTTGCTGCGCTCGTTCTCGCCACCGATGTTATAGGACCGGCCGACAGTCCCCTTTTGCACCACCAGCAAAAGTGCGTCGGCGTGATCCTCGACATACAGCCAGTCGCGGACATTCGAGCCGTCGCCATAGATCGGCAGCGCCTTGCCCGCGATTGCGTTCAGGATCACAACAGGGATCAGCTTTTCAGGGAAATGATAGGGCCCGTAATTGTTCGAACAGTTGGTCAGCACCACCGGCAGGCCATAGGTCTCGTGCCAGGCCCGGACCAGATGATCGCTGGAGGCTTTCGACGCGGAATAGGGTGACCGCGGATCATAGGGGGTATCCTCGGTGAACTGTCCGGTGGGTCCCAGGCTGCCAAAGACTTCATCGGTCGAGATATGGTGGAACCTGAAAGTGTCCGGTTTTCCTTGTCCGGCCCAATAGCTGCGCGCCGCCTCCAGCATGTTGTATGTGCCCAGGACATTGGTTTCGATGAAAGCCCCCGGCCCGTCGATGGACCGGTCAACATGGGATTCCGCCGCCAGGTGCATCACCGCATCAGGCGCATGCTCGGCAAACACCGCCTTCAGGGCTGCAGGGTCGCGGATATCTGCGTGAACAAAGGCATAGTTCGGGTTCTCTGCAACCTCGGCAACATTGTCGAGGCAGGCCGCATAGGTCAGCGCATCAAGGTTCACGACCTGATGTCCGTCCGCAATGGCACGCCGCACGACCGCGGACCCGATGAAACCCGCACCACCTGTCACCAACAATTTCATATTCTATCCTTCGTAAACAAACGGGCTGTCAAAATCGGCCAGCGCAGGCGCAATCCTGTCCTTGTCGCTCAGCACCGGGTTCCCCTGCAAGGGCCAATCAATACCACAGCTGTCCCAGCGCACACCCCCATCGGCATCCGCATTGTAAGAGCTGGTGCATTTGTAGCAGATTTCGGTGTCGGGCTCTAACGTCACAAAACCATGGGCAAATCCCGCCGGCACCCAAAGCTGCCGCCCGTTCTCAAAGCTGAGCTCGATGCCGAAAGATTGCCCATAAGTTGGCGATCCCTTGCGGATATCGACGGCGACATCATAAAGCGCGCCCCGGCCCGCGCGCACCAATTTGCCCTGCGCATGCGGAGGCGCCTGAAAATGCAGGCCGCGCAATGTCCCCACCGCGGACGACAGCGAATGGTTGTCCTGCACAAATTCCGGCAACACAACCCCAGCCTCCTCCAGCCGCGCCTTGTTCCAGCTTTCGGAAAAAAACCCGCGCAAATCCCCATGCCGCTGCGGGCGAATAACCAACACACCCGACAACCCCGTCTGCTCAATCTCCATAACACCTAACCTCAACAACCTGTTGCCTGTGTTGGGCGAGTATTGTCAGGCTGGGTTTCAATGCAAGGGTGTTGCGCAATTTGCTGCTTAGATGACCGCAGCCGGAGATGGCGGCTCGCTGCCTTCCTGCTCCCTCACCCCACTACGTCACCTGCTGGTCCAGCATCTCAAGCACGGCGTCGCGTTCCGACAGAACCAGCAGCAGTGCTAGATCGCCCGGTTCCACCTGTTTCAGGATCATCGCGGCAGCCTCGGACGGGGATGCGGCCCTTTGGATCTGGGTCTTGTCATACCCTTGTTTCAGGGCCGACTTTTCAATCAGGTCCGGTATCTCTCCCAAAGCGCGACCCCGTAGGTACCCTTCCAGTTCAGCAGCAACGACCACGTCGGGTTGGAAATTCAAGGCGGTTGCGGTGACGTCGCGAATGTCCTGGTCCGAGCGGTCTCCGGCATGGCTGAGCATGATGAACCGCCGTTTTGCCGGCAAGGCCGACAGCGCATCGCACACGGCAGAAATCGAATGCGGATTATGCGCGAAATCCACGAAAACCTGAGCGCCGTTGTGCTGGAATTCGTTGCAGCGACCCGGATTGTCCTTGGCATCCGGTTTGAACCCGGCCAACCCATGCCGCACCGCTTCAAGCGGCAGTTTCAAAGCCAGCGCAAGGCACATAGCCGCCAGAGCGTTCAGGATGTTGTATTTCGCGACCCCGCCCATGGTCAGGGGCACGTCGGACACGGCAATGACCGTATGCTCGGACCGGCCGTCAAAGAAGACGATGTTGCCCTGCGAGACATAAGCGCAGCATGTTCCCGCGTCGCGCGCCCGACGGATCAGATCATTCCCGGCATCCAGTGAAAACCACCAGATATTCGCCGCCGTGTTTTCGGCTTCGGCACGGACAAAAGGATCATCGGCATTCAGGGCCAGAACGCCGCCCTTGGTCAGTGTCCGGTGCACGGCGAATTTCGCCTGAGCCAGCTCGGGCACCGTGTTGACGCCGTATTGCCCCAGATGATCGTTCGCCACGTTAGTGACAGTGGCGGCCATGGCGGCACGCGTCGGCAGGCCGCGGCGCAGGATACCCCCACGGGCCACTTCAAGGCATCCGATTTCAAGCCGCTTGTCGCGCAGCAACATCCGCCCTCCGCCGGGGCCGGAATAGTCGCCGCGATCCAGAATATCGTCGCCCACCCGCACAAACTCGGTCGAGGTCAGCCCTGCGACCTTGCCCGAGGCGCGGGCGATCGCCTCCAGCAACCGGGTCGTGGTGGTCTTGCCATTGGTTCCGGTGATGAAGGCGACGGGGATGTTGTGAAAGGCGGGCCAGTCCACGTCATCCGGGGCGGGCAACGCGTCGACAGGCCAGGTTTGGCTGCCGGTTCCATGCCCGATGGAAATCTCATCATCGTCGCACAGGATATCCACACCATGCGCGTTGGCTGCCGCGATCAGGGCGATCAGCGCAGGATTGGCCTCCTTCGCCATGACGCCTTTGACATCCCGGATCATCTGATCAAAATCGCCCGGTGTGGCCTCCAGCAACTCTGCCGCACAGAAATGCCAGGCGGTCTGAGCCGCAAAGATCGCGGAATAAAGCTGATCCATCGGTGCCGAGATTGCCAGATTGACGCCTCCGGTAAAGGTACGGTGGGTCAGCGCCTGATCCTGCCAGCCAAGCGCATCCAGAACGCGCCGGGCATGTTTTTCCCAAAGTTCAATGACCTGCGCGGGGTCGATAACAGTGAAAAACACATCCATCACCGCGCCGGGGTGATCCCATAACAGGCCGGGGCCGGTCAGTCGCCGCGCGTCATCCACCTGAATATGATCAGCGGTCGCGCTTTCGATGGTCAGCGCGGTTTCAAGCTCTTCGATCCGGTCCATTCCGGTACCTCCGCTCAATCCGCGTCTTCGCTGATTTCACGCGCCAGTCTTACACCGCGTTCGTCCCGGATCAGGTTCTGATCGCTGTCGAACATGTCCTCGAACGTGGTGTCGGCAGGGCTGGTCCTGGGTGCTGCCTCGGTTTCAGAGGTTTCTCCATCGGAGTTGAAGTAGATGATCTGTTTCCAGCAGCGTGTGGTGTCATCTCCGAAGATCACCAGCAGATCGCCCGGTGCCGCCATCTCCAGCGCTGTGGTCACGGCCTCAACCTCATCCGGGATGATCGAGATTGCCTCATCCGGCGTCCCGCAATCGATCAGGGCCTGCCGCATCATTTGCGGCACCTCGTCATGCCCGCGACCCCGGCGGCGGTCATCGGCCTTGCAGATGAAGTGGTCAAAATGCCCGGCCAGCGCTGCGGCCCCATCAACAATGTCTTCATCGCGCCGATCACCGGGCATCGCAACAACGCACAGCCTGCGGCCCTTGACCTCCAACTGATCGGCCAAAGCGGCCATCGCCTTCAGCGCGGCCGGGTTGTGGCCGTAATCAAGGATCACCTTGAAGGGATGTTCATCATAGACATTCATCCGCCCAGGTGCCTGGAAATAACTGGTGTCGAAAGTGCGCAGTCCATGCCGGATATTGTCCAGATCGACCCCAAAGCTATAGGCCATCGCCGCTGCGACCATGGCGTTTTGCACGTTGAAGATCGCCTTGCCCTCAAGGGTGGCGGGGATCAGATGCGACCACAGAACCGGGATGTGAAGCCCTTTGTCATAGATGGTCAGCATGTCGCCATTCATGCCTTTTTCCAGCACGATGGCTTTGCCCCCTGTCTTGATATGTTCCTTGACCAGACTGTGACCGGGGTTGGTCGTGACATAGAAGATCTGATCCGCCCCGGCATAATCGGCCATTTTCAGACAATTGATGTCGTCGGCGTTCAGCACGGCCGTATCGGTCGCGCTTTCCACCACCACCCGTTTGACGACGGCCAGCTCCTCTACCGTGTTGATCCCGCCC
The DNA here is from genome assembly GCF_056541095.1 of Ruegeria sp. AK11. NCBI lineage: Bacteria > Pseudomonadati > Pseudomonadota > Alphaproteobacteria > Rhodobacterales > Roseobacteraceae > Ruegeria > Ruegeria sp. AK11. Next base: position 41,976 of record NZ_JBQFXU010000015.1, on the reverse strand, counting down.
AGACCCAGATGATCTGCCGAGACGTTCAGACAGGCCGCCACGTTCGAGCGTTGATAGCCCAGACCCGAGCGCACCAGCCCGCCCCGTGCGGTTTCCATCACCGCAAAATCGACCATCGGATCACGCAGGACGATCTGTGCCGATTTCGGGCCGGTCATGTCCCCCTTGACGCTCAGCTTGCCATCCACATAGACGCCGTCGGTCGAGGTCATGCCAACGATTTTGCCGCTGGTTTTCATGATATGACCCAGCATCCGCGACGTGGTCGTCTTGCCGTTGGTGCCGGTTATGGCCGCAATCGGGATGCGGGTCTGTTCATTGGGGGGGAACAGCATGTCGATGACCTTGCCCGCCACATCGCGCGGCTGACCTTCGGACGGGGCCACATGCATCCGGAAACCGGGGGCGGCGTTTACTTCGACAATCGCGCCACCGATATCCTTGTAGGATTTGGTAATATCGTCGATCAGGAAATCGACACCGCCCACATCCAGCCCGACGGCCATGATGGCGCGTTCGGCCATGTCTCGGTTGTCGGGATGCACCACGTCGGTCAGGTCGATGGCGGTGCCACCCGTTGACAGGTTCGCGGTCGAGCGCAGATAGAAAACCTCGCCCTCGGGCAAGACAGTGTCTTCCGTCACGCCTGCATTCTCCATCAAGCGATTAGCCTGATTGTCCAGCTCGAGCCTGGTCAGTACTTTTTCGTGCCCGATGCCCCGACGCGGGTCTTGGTTCACGATGTCGACCAATTCGGCAATCGTATGGGTGCCGTCGCCTATTACATGGCCGGGGACGCGTTTGGCCACCGCAACCAGTTTGTCGTTCACGACCAGCATCCGGTGATCAAAGCCGGTGATGAAGCTTTCAACCAGAATGGCGCGGCTGCGTGAATGCTCCTTGGCCTCGGCAAAGCCCGCCTCGACCTCGGCATCGGAATTCAGATTGATCGACACGCCGCGCCCATGGTTGGCGTCCAACGGTTTGACCACCACCGGAAACCCGATCCGCGCTGCCGCACGCACGGCCTCGCGGGCTGAATAGACCATGCGTTGCTGCGGTACCGGCAGGCCAAGATCGTTCAGCAGATTATGGGTGTCTTCCTTGTCACAGGAAATCTCGACCGAGATATGCTTGGTCTCGGACGTAATTGTCGCCTGAATGCGTTTCTGAAACTTGCCGTGTCCAAATTGCACAAGCGAGCCGGAATTCAGCCTGATCCACGGAATGTCGCGTTCCTGCGCCGCCTTGACCAGCGATCCGGTCGATGGGCCAAATTCCTTGCGTTGCGCCCGCAGCACAAAGCTGCGCAGTTCTTCATCCCAGTTGAAGTCCGGGTCGAATTCGTAATCCACCTGATCTTTCAGGGATTGCGGCAGCAGGTGCATCAGTAACCGCATCGCCAGATTGCCCGCATCCAGACCGACGTCGCGCTGGCGGTATTCATAGACCATATTGTACTGGCCCGGCTCACCTGTGCCGCGCGTACGTCCAAAGGTCACGTCGGACCCGGCCACGTTCTGAACTTCGATGGCGCAATGTTCCAGCACATGTCCCAGCCAGGTGCCTTCATCCTCGCGCAGGCGGCGGATAAAGCCGCCGGGTTCGCGATAGGAGCAGCCATGTTCCGCCAGACCGGGAAGCGCCTTGATCAAGGCGTCAATAAACTCGGAACCAATTTTTGCCGAGGGCCACTCTTCCAGAACACCCAGATCGATGACGTGGCGAATGACCGGAAAACTTGCCCAGACATTCGGGCCGACAAAGACATTGGTCGAGATTATTTTCATGAGGCTCCCCGTTGGTTAGCTTTTTGTTTTCCCCCCGCTGGCGGCCTCTTGACCGGACATGTCCGGCAATGTGCAGAACGCCAAATGCTCATCCGGCGGAAAAGCCTGGCGAGCCGTCAGATCATAACGGCACCCTTCGCCCAGAACGTCAAGCCGAAGTCCAAGCAGGCTCAGCGCTTCGCCGCGGCGCGCGTCCCACATCGATGAATGGGTCAGATGACTGGCGTCCACGACGGTAACCGATCCGCTGCCCACGACTTCAAGGACATTATCGGGTCCGATGAAGGCTGCCGTGTCTTCGTCGATACCCAGTCCGATCAAAAAAGGGTTGAAAGATGAAGCGGTTAGCAAACGTCCCAGCCGATTGCGTTGTGTGAAGTGCTGGTCGATGATGACGGCGTTGGTCAAACCCATGCCCGGAGCCAGCGTGATATTGCCCTCAGCCGGGGCCGAGTTGCTGCTGCCCCCGGCCACCATATGTTCGGACATGATCGACGCCCCGGCTGAAGTGCCGGCAACCGGCACACCGGCCGCATTCCGGCGGCGTGTTTTCTGCGCCACAAGCGTGCCACCCAGAATCGCCGACAGCCGCAGCTGGTTGCCACCGGTCATGAATATCCCTGTGGCGCGGTCCAGCATCTCGGCATAATCGGGATTGTCGCAATCGGCACGCCGCGAGATGGGCAGAAATTCGACTTTGCCTGCACCCAGTTCGGAAAAGATGCGATTGTAGTCCGGTCCGGTTTCTTCCAGCATCGAGGCTGTCGGGATCACGACAATATCGGCGTTCTCACCCCCTGAAAGCTCTACGAACTTGCGGTGAATCTGCATTTCCTTAACGCGGTCTTCGCCGCCGCCGATCGGGATGATGAACCCGCGCGGGGTCTCTGCATCAACGGGTGCAGGGCACATATCTTACTTACCTTCCGGTATAAAAGCAGCCAGCCATCGGGGCCACTCGGACGCTTAACCTGTTCATACATGCCGTGTCGGGCCATCTGACCCTATCGGACATGCCGTTCCCCCCCCCAGCGACATCACATGCCGCACGGCAGGGATTTCGTCAAGAACCACCGGTTTTGTGCCTGCTTCAGCCTGCCAGTGCCAAACCCTGCACGACAAAAGCGATCCCCCCGAAACATCAAAGCTCCGGGGGGATCAGATTGCCCGTCAGTTTGCGCGCTGGTTCAGATGTCGAATTTGACACCCTGCGCCAGCGGGAGCTCTGCCGAGTAGTTCACGGTGTTGGTCTGGCGGCGCATATAGGCTTTCCACGCGTCCGAGCCGCTTTCGCGTCCGCCACCGGTTTCCTTTTCGCCACCGAATGCGCCACCGATCTCGGCGCCCGAGGGGCCTATGTTGACGTTGGCAATACCGCAATCCGACCCCGCCGCAGTCAGAAACTGCTCGGCCTCGCGCATGTTCAGCGTGAACACACAGGATGACAGCCCTTGCGGCACATCGTTTTGAAGCTGGATCGCATCGTCAAAGTCGTCGTAGCCCATAACATAAAGGATTGGCGCGAAAGTTTCGGTTTTCACGACCGCGCTTTGGCCGGGCATTTCGACAATTGCGGGCTGCATATAGACACCCGCAGGAAGCCCTTCGGTTACACGTTCGCCGCCAAACACGGTGCCGCCTTCGGCCCTTGCGGCCTCCAGTGCGGATGTCATGGCGGCACCCGATGCCTCATCCACCAGTGGCCCGATCAACGTGCCCTCAGACAGCGGATTGCCGATGGCCAGACCGGCATAAGCCTTTTTCAGGCGGCCCACCAGTTCCTCACGGATCGAGTTGTGCACGATCAGACGGCGCAGCGTGGTGCAACGCTGACCGGCGGTCCCAACGGCCGAGAAGACAATGGCGCGCACGGCCATTTCCAGATCCGCCGAAGGGCCGACGATCATCGCGTTGTTTCCGCCCAGTTCCAGAATGCACTTGCCAAAGCGTGCCGCAACAATGGGCGCAACCGCACGGCCCATTCGTGTGGACCCTGTGGCCGAGATGATCGGAACATCTTCGCTGGCCACCAGCGCCTCGCCCAATTCCGCGCCACCGATCAGGACCTGAAGCAACCCTTCGGGGGCATCGCCAAACCGCACCAGCGCGCGTTCAAAGATCTTCTGGCAGGCCATCGCTGTCAGCGGGGTCTTCTCGGACGGTTTCCAGATCACCGGATCGCCACAGACCAGTGCCAAAGCGGCATTCCACGACCAGACCGCAACTGGGAAATTGAAGGCCGAGATCACCCCGACCGGACCCGCCGGATGCCAGGTTTCCATCATCCGGTGACCTGGGCGTTCCGACGCGATGGTCAGACCATAAAGCTGACGCGACAGACCAACGGCAAAGTCGCAGATGTCGATCATCTCCTGCACTTCGCCCAGACCTTCGGAGGTGATCTTGCCGGCCTCCCAGCTGACAAGCGCGCCCAGTTCGTCCTTGGCCGCGCGCAGCTCTTCGCCCAGCAGGCGGATCAATTCGCCCCGACGCGGGGCCGGCACAACGCGCCACGCCTTGAACGCGTTTTTGGCGCGGGCAATGATCGCGTCCATTTCGGTGGCCCGAGTTTCGTGCACTTCGGCCAGCAGGCAGCCGTCAATCGGCGACGTCACCTTCAGAGTGCCGCCCTTCAATGCAGCATCCGTCAGATCCAGATTTGCAAGCGTGGTTTGGGCTGTCATTACGATGTCTTTCATATCTCAGGCCGCCTTGTTCTGCCGGGTCACGTCACCAGCACGAAACAGCTGGCCAAATTCCGTATTCAGGAAGTCGTTCAGTTTAACCTGTTCCTGCCGGACGAACCCTTTCGAAGGCAGCGTGCCGGTGCGCATCAGGTCAACAACGCCCAGAATACCCGCAGCTGTGGTGACCTGAATGGCACTCCAGACCTGTCCGTTGATGGTGCGGGAAAAGCTCTTGTTGATCAGAGATTTCTCGCGCAGAACGCCGTTGATCATGCCCTTGGCCGTGCAATAGACCAGCACAACGTCCTGATCGGTGCGGGGCAGGGCGGTCTCGAAGATCTCTTTCAGCAGATCGCGGCGGCGTTCCAGTCCCAGATCGTGCAGCAACAGTTTCAGGATTTCACAATGGCCGGGATACCGGATCGTGCGATAAGACACGGCCCGCGCCTTGCCTTCCAGTGTTTCCGGGAGCGTGCCCAACCCGCCCGAGGTGTTGAAGCATTCGTATTCCACGCCATCATGACCCAGAATCTCGAAATCTTCCAGCGGCGCGGTCTTGACCAGTTTGCCGTTCACAATGGCGTCGCAGGGATTGCAGTACTCGTTGATCAACCCATCGGTCGACCAGGTCAGATTGTACTTCAGCGCATTGGTCGGATAAAGCGGCAGCGCGCCCACCCGCATATGCAGGCTGTCCAGCTCATCAAACTCCGCTGCAAGCGCGGCTCCGGAGATACCCACAAAACCAGGTGCCAGACCACATTGCGGCATGAAAGCCGTCTCACTGCCTTCGGCCAGCTGGCGTACGGCCTCGGTGGCCGCGACGTCTTCGGTTAGGTCAAAATAATGCGCGCCCGCCTCTTTGGCGGCCTTGGCAATGTTTGGGGTAAGAAAGAACGGTGCCGCTGAAACCACGGCGTTAAACCCGGTCAGTTCCTTTGCCAGATTGTCCGCATCCCGGGCATCAATCTGCTTTGTTCCAATCCCAAGCCTTGTGATTTCACCCAATGCTTTCAGGTCATGGTCGGCCACAGTCACTGTATAGTTTGGCGAGGCCCTCAGCAGCGTCGCGATCATCTGACCGATCTTGCCAGCCCCGATTACGCAAATATTCCAGGACATCAACGTCTCCGTAAATTTCTGTTCCTGATATTATGGTGCAAGGCTGGCCAGACATTTCATAGGCCGCAATTTGACGAAGTGATCGACTTATCCGACATTATGCCGGAATAATTGTCATTATGGCGTGACCGCCATCAGGGGTTGAAATCGGCCGGCACCCCGAAAGGAGGAGAGCCAACGCCGGTGCCCGTCAAGGAATGCAGAAATGCGACCAGGGCGGCGATTTCCACATCCGACAGCGTCACTGGCACAATGTCGATCCTGCTGCGCTGGCGTTCCATCTCGAACCGGTCGTCCCACACCACGAAATCCACCTCTTGCAGCCAGGGAACCTTGGGCAACGCAGCCATTTCGGGTTTCCATTTGGCAAGGCTGGTCTGTGGGTCAAGATGGTGACGGATCATGCTTTCGAGGTCCGTAAAAGCACCGTTATGCCCGTAGGGCGCAGTCAGGGCGACATTGCGCAGCATCGGAGTGCGAAAGCGATAGGCGTCTTCCAGGCGGTTGCTTTCCGCCATCCGGCCAACGTCCCGCGCATATGGGTCCCATTGCCGGGTCCGACCTGGCCCGAAAGGGGGCAAACCCAGCGCGTGAAACTCTTGGTCCGACATCAACGATCCCGCATGGCAGGTCGCGCATCGCGCTTTGCCATAAAACAGGTTCATCCCGTCTTTCTGGACGTCTGACAGCGTATCCCTGTCCCCGGCCAAGTACTGGTCGAATGGGCTGTCGGTGCTGCGCCATTCAATGGCCATGAAGGCCGCCAGCGCGTTGGCGATCTGGGTGATAGTGATGTCTTCGGTGGTCTCGATGTCGTCAAAAGCCGCGACTATGGCAGGGCCATAGCGCGGATCGGTCCGCACGCGTTTGGCAAGGATCGGCCAACCCTTGTCGATCCTGTCGTGAACCGCGCCGGTCACCTGGTTTTCGGCGACATTACCGGCCATCTCGAACTGAGCGGTCAGCGGGAACAAAGCCTGCGCTGCCAAAAGCGAGTTCAATCCCCCGGGCAGCCATTCCTGTGCAGGCGAATTGAACCCGTTGCCATAGATGTTCGAGATGCTCAGGCGGCCATCGTGGAAAACGGTATGAATGTCCTTTGCCCCGAGGTTCCACAACCCCGGCGCGTTTCGGGGAATGCGTTTGCGGATCCTGTCCGCGCCGTTGCCCGGTGTGCGGTCCGGCCCCAAACCCTGTCCGCCTTCGCCGATCCCCAGGGACAACCCGTCAGAGGTGCCGAAATCGGGGTGATGGCAATGGGCGCATGAAATGTTCTGATTGCCTGACAGGATCGGATCGTAAAACAGTTGATGACCGATAGCGGCCTGTTCCATATCAAATGGGATAAAGTCATCATCTGTCAGCGGGCGCGGCAGGTCCTGCGCCACCGCGGCCCCCGCCCAAACGAGGACAATCGCCCAATGCGCCAGTTTCTCTTTACCCTTTGTTTTCTTGCGACCCCGGCTCTGGCTGAGCTGGAACAGGCACGTGATATGATGGAGGCCGGAGAGTTTGAAGCCGCGCGCGCGGAACTGCTGCCCGCCGCCCGGTCGGGCAATGCCGAGGCCGAGGAACTGATCGGTGTGATGTACGGGCTGGGTCTTGGGGTCGAGCAGGACCATGAAAGGGCGTTTGAATGGTATCTGCGTGCCTCGATGAAGGGGCATCCGGGGGCGCAGTCGGGGGTCGGCTGGTACTATGAACTGGGTCTGGGAATGCCCGCGCCCGATCTGGTGCGGGCCTATATGTGGTACACGCTCAGCGCCATTGGCGGCGATCCCGATGCAGCGATCAGCCTTGAGGAAGTGATCAAGAAAATGTCGCCGGAGCAGATCGAGAAGGCGCATGTTCTGGTCAACGACTACAAAGGGTGGATGTACCCGTTTCGATAAGGGCCGGGCCACAAGGCCCGACCCTTCCATTTAGTTCAGGTCCGCATTGCGCGAGGCGTTCACGTCCGCCTCAGCCGCCGCGACCGCTTCGGTCAGCGCGGCAAAGATTTCATCACCACGGGCAACATTGGTCTGGAACCAGTCATAGACAGGCGAAGCCGCAGCTTTGAACGCTGCCTTCTGCTCGGGCGTCGGGACATAAAGGTCGCCGCCACCTGCGACGAAGTCCTCATATGCCTGGATCGACTTGCGCTTGGGCGAGGCAAAGGTGGCCTGTTGCAGGGCGTAGAACCCATCGACAACGACCCGACGCATATCTTCCGGCATCGCCTGGAACTTGGCGTTGTTCATCCACCACAGCGCACCCATATAGGCGTGCCCGTCCAGGGTGACATACTGCAGGCCGGCATCCGGGAACTTCATGCCCATGATGTCGGTGATGCCGTTCTTTGACCCCTCGACAACGCCGGTCTGGAAGCTGGTGAAGAGTTCCGGCCACGGGATCGGTGTAGGTGACGCGCCCAGGGCCTTGACCAGTTCCTGCGGCAGGTCGGCAACGACGGTGCGGATTTTCAGACCTTCCATGTCGGCAGGCTCGGCGACGCGGTGTTTTGTGTTGGCGAAGTTGCGCCAGCCACCGGTGTTGCCGATGGTCATCAGGCGGATCGCGCCACCGGAATCCTCAAGCGCCATGTCGCGCATGGTGCGGGTGAAATCGCCCGACAGAACATGCTCGGCGATCCGGTCATCGGCCATCAGATAGGGCAGGTCCAGAACCTGCACATAGGGGAAGATGCCCGAGGCCCCGCCCGAGGTAGAGATATAGATATCGATGGTGCCATCCGCCACGCCTTGCAGGCATTCTGCACCGTTCGAACACAGCTGGGTGCCGATGAACAGCTCAACCTCGATGGCGCCGTTCGACGCCGCCTCGACATAGTTCTTGAAAACGATCAGACCGTCGTAATCCTCGTCATTTTCGTTCGAATTGGCTGTGGCGCGCAGCGTATAGTCAGCGGCCGTCGCCGCGACCACAGACGCGGCCACAAGCGATGTGGCAATCGCCGCTGTTTTTATGAAGTTTCCGAGCATGCGTTTCCTCCCTGTGATACTCAGTCAGTTTGCAAATCCCGTTATCCTCGGGATCGTCATGGATAGTGCGGGGATGTAGGTGATCAGAAAGATCACGATGATTTCGACAGCCAGGAATGGCAGGATCGCCTTGGCGATTGTTTCGACCCGCTCCCGCGACACGGCGGCGGCCACGAACAGCACCAGCCCCATGGGGGGCGTGGCAAGGCCGACGGTCAGATTGACGCTCATGATGATGGCGAAATGGATCGGGTCTACACCGAGACTGGTGAAAATCGGGCCAAGGATGGGCCCAAGGATGATGATCGCAGGGCCTGCATCCAGAAACATGCCAACGATGAACAACAACAGGTTAATCAGGAACAACAGGATCAGTGGATTTTCCGACAGGCTGAGGATCAACGAGGCCAATTGTTCCGGGGCGTGGCTCAGGCTGACGACGGTCTTGAACGCCATTGCTGCGCCAACCAGCAGCAGCACCACAGCCGACGTCATACCTGCATTGCTCAGAACATCCGGAATTTCCCTCAGGGTCAGTGTACGCAGAACGAAAAATCCGATGATAAAGGCGTAGCCCACAGCAACAGCGGCGGCCTCGGTCGGAGTAAAGATGCCCCCCAGAATGCCGCCCAGAATGATCACAGGCGTCATCAGCGGGAAGAACGCCTTGAGGCTGGCTTTGCGCCGCTCATCCCATGTGTATTTCCGGCTGGCGACGGGAAAATCGTACTTGTCGGCCATGAACTTGATCATCACCATCAGGCCGACACCCACCATGATTCCGGGCACGATCCCCGCAAGGAACAAGGCGGCCACGCTTTCACCCATGACATAGGCATAGATGATCATAATGCCCGAGGGCGGGATGATCGGCCCGATCACCGAACTTGCGGCTGTGATGGCGGCGGCGAATTTTCGGGTGTAGCCCTGTTTTTCCATCGCCGGGATCAGCATCGACCCCAGGGCGGACGTGTCAGCCACCGCAGATCCCGAAAGGCCCGCGAACAGGATCGAGCTCAGCACATTTACATGCGCCAGCCCGCCGCGCAGATGGCCCATCAGGGCCTGGCTGAATTCGACAAGGCGGATGGTTATGCCGCCACGGTTCATCATTTCCCCGGCCAGCATGAAGAACGGGATGGCCATCAGCGGAAAGCTGTCCATGCCGTTGTAGACATTGCGATAAAGCAGGGTGATGTCATTCGTCTGTCCGTTCAGCCACAGCAGGATGCCGGGCGCCGCCAGAAGCGCGAAAAAGACCGGCAGGCCAATCAGCAGGAAAATCAGGAACGTAGGCAGGAACCAGATCAGCATCTATTCGGCCCCCATCGCTGCGTCGGGAATGTCCGGCAAAAGATGCGCGCCGCCAAGCAAGGTGACCACGGAACGCAGGATAAGCTCGATATTGACCGAGATCAGCAGAATGATGCCCACCAGCAGCGAAGCCATCATCCAGCTGCGCGGAATGCGATACCACTCGTCAAACCCAAGCGATGTCGGCAGGTACAGGGCGGCGGTGGCGAACCTGCCGCCAAAGCCCGTGACCTCGGACCAGCCGATATTGACCGCAACCAAAAGCACGGCCAGCGAGATCAGCAGGAGGAACAGATTGAGCGACAGGCCGAGCATACGCGGCAGAAACCGTTGCAGCATGTCGATAGCTACAAAACCGCCGCGCCGAAAGGCCGTCGGTGCCATCAACCCGGTCATCCACAACATGCAGAACCGCGCGGCCTCATCCGGCCAAGGCAGGGCGTTGCCCAGAACGTATCGGAAGAACACCTGAATCAGGATTGCGATGACCATGAATGCAATCGCAACAACGCCAACCGCGCGGCCCAGACGCAGCACGGTTTCGTTTACAAATGCAATCGGCGCAAGCACCGATGCCAGTCCGCCCATGCGGATCCTCCCTTGTTCAGCCGCAGGTGTGTCCCGCGGTCGTCAGATCGCGCTTAGTGCTGCGCGAATTGGCCCATTTTCCCGGCATAGAACGTCAGCGCGTCGCCGTCGCTCATGCTGGCCTTCAGGACTTTGCCCACCACGATCACGTGATCGCCCGCGTCGTGATAGGCATGTTGTTCGCATTCAAACCGTGCCAGACAATCCGACAGCAGCGGGGTGCCGTTTGCACAGCGCTCGTGCCGGATGTCGCGCAGGGCATGGGCATCTTTCGAGCAGCCAAAACACAGCTCAGCCTGCGCAGACGATAACACATGCACCGTGAAATGCGGTGCCGCGCGAAAATAGGGGAACCGGCGCGAGTTGCGGTCGCCGGCCCACATGATCAGTGGCGGGTCCAGCGACAGCGACGAAAAGCTGTTGGCTGTGATGCAGATCGGGCCATCACCGCTGTCGCATGTCACGATGGTAACGCCGGTTGCAAACCGACCAAAAGCATCCCGCAGGGTCCGGGTGTCGTCCTTATGTGGCACAAAGGTGTGGGTCATGTTTCTTGAGATTGCGTTCATCATGCTACCTCATGCCCCAGCGCCGCCTCGTACAGGCGGAACCAGGTTTCGCGATCAATTGTGACTTTCAGCGCGTCCGAGATGCGTTTGATACGGTTCAGGTTGTTGGTGCCCAGAACCGGCAGAATGCCCGCCGGATGAGCCAGCAGGAAGGCGACGGCCACAGCGGCCCGGTCTACACCGAACTCCTCCGCGATTTCATCAGCAACAACCCCGACGGGCGGGTTTCCGGCCATCAGCAGCCCACCCCCCAGCGGCGACCACGCCATAAGGTGGTGCCCATGCTGCTGGTGAAACGCCAGATCGCCATTGGTGAAAGGGGCGATCGCGCCCAGTGAGATCTCGATCTGGTTGGTGACCAGCCGGGTTTTCATCGCCGATTGCAGCAGGGTCCAGTCCCACGGGCGGAAGTTCGAAACACCAACCGCGCCCACCTTGCCACTGGCGACAGCCTCATCCAGCGCAGCCCCGGTTTCGTGGTGGTCCATGAACGGATCAGGACGGTGGATCAGCAGCAGATCGATGTGGTCGATGGCCATTTCCGACAGGGACATGTCGATGGATTTCAGGATATGCGCGCGTGAGGTGTCATAGTATTTGACCTTCGCATCGGAATGCCGCCCCACAGGTGCGACGATGTCACATTTGGTGACGATCTCCATCTTCTGGCGCAGGCCGGGATTGGCGCGCAAGGCGTTGCCCAGAACGGCTTCGGCCGCGTAACCGCCATAAATATCGGCCTGATCGAAGGTGGTGATGCCCTGATCAAGACAGGCCTGAATCTTGGCCTCGACATGCCCTGCCGAGGTGTCGCTATCGTCACCCAGCCGCCACATGCCATAGACAAGGCGGCTCATTTCCAGCGTCGGGGATAGTTTCACGCGTTGCATCAGCGGCGCACTCCGTTGCCCAGCGGTGTGGCCGGGGGTGTCTTGGGCACACGCCCGTAGGCTTCGGGAAGCGAGCAGGTTTTCAGATGCGGCATCACACGAGCACCGAAATGCATGGCCTCATCCATGTGCGGATAGCCTGAGAAGATGAACGCGCGAATGCCCATCTTCCGGTAATCTTCGATCTTTGACATGACCTGATCGGTTGATCCAACCAGTGCCGCACCACAGCCCGAGCGGGCGCGGCCGACGCCGGTCCACAGACCGGGTTCCACATACCCGTACTTATCCGCCAGATCACGATTCCTGGCCTGATGCGCTACGCCAAGCGACGTTGCATCCAACGCCCGTTCGCGGATCGCGCGGCCATAGTCGTCATCCAGTTTTGAAACGATGTAATCCGCGTATTCCTGCGCCTCGGCTTCGGTATCGCGAACGATCATGTGAACCCGCAAGCCATAGTCGAGCGTACGGTCATAATTTTCGGCCACTGCATGAACAGCTTTCATCCGCTCGGCCAGTTGATCCTTGGTTTCCGGCCACATCAGGTACACATCGCAATGCTCGCCGCACAGCTCCAGCGCCGAGGGCGAATAACCGCCGAAATACAGCAGCGGCCCGCCAGTCTGATAGGGTCGCGCCGGGTCGGTTGTCAGACCTGTAAAGTTGTAGACCTCGCCCGCATGGTTGATTTCCTCCTGCGTCCAGGCCTGTTTCAGGATCTCGACCACTTCGCGCGACCGTTGATAACGATAGGCACTGTCGGCCTTTTCGCCGGGAAAATCGGATGAAATGATGTTGACGGTCAGCCGCCCCTTCAACATGTGATCCAAAGTCGCGATCGTGCGGGCCAGCATGATCGGCTGCATCTCGCCGCAGCGCACAGCGGCCAACAGGTTGATCTTCTGCGTGATCGGCGCGCAACCGGCGACAAAGCTCAGCGTGTCCTGCCCAACCTGATACGATGACGGGCACAGGATGTTGCGGAACCCCTGCGCCTCGGCCTCCTTCACGATGGCCGAGCAATGCTCCCAGCTGGACCGCAGATCACCATCAGGCACACCCAGGAACTGATAATCGTCCGAACATAAGGCGGCGAACCACGAAACCTCGGCCGCATCCAGATCAGGGGATGTGATGGGGACGATGGTCATTTGATTCACGCTCCGTGCATCTTTTACTTTCCTCTTGCGTAGCAATCACATTGATGTAGATCAATAGTGTATCAATTTTTCCTGCGACCGAATGAAGCGCCTGAAATGCCCCCCAACACCCGAAACCCCAATGCCCTGCCTATCTACGTTCAGATTGCCGAGCTGCTGATCCGCGATGTCGCTGCGGGCCGCTTGATCGATGGTGAGCGTCTGCCCCCGGAACGCGATATGGCGGCCGAGCTGAACGTGTCGGTCGGCACGCTGCGAAAATCTCTCGCAGAGCTTGAGAAAAAAGGCATGTTGGAGCGTATTCAGGGGTCAGGAAATTACATCCGCGAGACCGGAACTCAGAACAGCGTCTACGCGATGTTCCGGCTGGAATTGCCCCAAGGGGGCGGGTTGCCGCGTGCGGATATCCTGTCCGTCGATCATCTGAAGAAACCTTCCGATCTGCCGGATTTTGGCACTTCAGACACCGGATCGCGCGTACGTCGGATGCGCTATCTGAATGACACAATCATCGCGGTCGAGGAAATCTGGCTGGACGAATCAGCCGGCCTGATCAAGCGAAGCCTGCTGTCGGACTCGCTCTACCGCTATTATCAGCACCAGCTGGGTTTCTGGATATCACGGGCCGAAGATCGCGTATCGATTGGCCAGTTGCCCGATTGGACGCCCGCGGTGTTCACCAAAGCCGCCGGTGAAACGGTGGGCTATATCGAACGGTTCAGCTGGTCGGACAAGGCCGAACCTGTCGAATTTTCCAAGACCTGGTTCGACCCGGACCGGGCCACCTATGTCCAACGTCTGAAGTAAAAGGAAACGCGCATGACCCGGACCATCAATTACGGGCTGATCGGATGTGGCATGATGGGGCAGGAACACCTGCACAACATCGCCCTGCTGGACGGCACGCGTGTCGCAGCGATATTCGAACCCGATCCCGGGATGGCAAAAGCCGCGCAGGCGATTGCGCCGGGTGCGGTTATGGCACGCTCGGTGCAAGAGGTGTTGGATATCGAAGACCTGGACTGCTTGGTCATCGCCAGCCCAAACCACATGCATGTCGACCAGATCTGTGAAATCGCGCAAACGCGCCCCTTGCCGCTATTGGTGGAAAAGCCCCTGTTCACCAACCCCCAGGACGCCGCAAGGCTAGAGAAGGTTCAGCGCGACTATCCACACCCGATCTGGGTCGCAATGGAATACCGCTATATGCCGCCCATCGCGACCCTGATCGACAAGATCGGGGACACTGGCGGGGTCCGGATGCTGTCGATCCGGGAACATCGCTTTCCGTTTCTGCGCAAAGTCGGCGACTGGAACCGGTTCAACCGCAACACCGGCGGCACTTTTGTTGAAAAATGTTGCCACTTCTTCGATCTGATGCGGCTGATCCTGCAATCCGACCCGGTGCGAATCACCGCAAGCGGCGGGCAGGCAGTGAACCATCTGGACGAAACCTACGGGGGTGAAACACCCGATATACTGGATCATGGCTATGTTCTGGTCGATTTCGCCAATGGCGCGCGCGCGATGCTCGAGCTGTGCATGTTCGCCGAAGGCGCCCGTTATCAGGAAGAGATTTCGGCCATCGGACCCAACGCCAAGGTCGAGGCTCTGGTGCCGGGGCCGGGGCGGTTCTGGCCCGACCATCTGGGAACGCCGCCAGTGCCGCAGGTCATCGTCAGCCCGCGGGACCCCAAGGGGCCAATGTCGCAGGATATCCCTGTCGATCCCCGTTTGCTGGCTGCCGGAGATCACAACGGCTCGACCTATTATCAGCACAAGGGGTTTCTGGATCTGGTGCGCGGGCACAAGGCCGAACCGGATGTGACAGTGCATGACGGTTTGTGGGCGGTGCGAATGGGATTGGCAGCGCAGCAGGCCCTGCAAACCGGCGAAACGGTTCACCTAAAGCACCCTTAGACTGACCCCGGGCAAGTTCAGTGTAGACAGGTCTGCGGCGACAAATGTGTCGCTTGCGGGCCAATCTGTCGTAAATCAGCTAGTGAAGCGGGGCGCAGTAGGGGACAAAACTGTATGACCTGTCAGTGTATTCCCACCCGCCTTGATCGCCGTGCGACCGGCTGTGATCTGGTCACAACGCGCCGGTAACCGCCCTGCGGGGCCGTTCTGCCTGCCTGCTTTCAGACGACAACGGAATACCTCATGACAACCGCTCTGCGCCTCGCCATCGATATTGGCGGCACTTTTACCGACACGGTCCTCGTCTCGGGTGATGAGACGATACTGGCCTCCACCAAAACCCTGACCACCCACCAGAACCCGGCAGAAGGCGCACTGGAAGGCGCGCGGCGCGTCATGGCGCAGACTGGCCGGTCGCTGAAGGATGTCACCGGATTCATTCACGGAACAACTCTGGCAACCAACGCGCTGATTGAACGGCGCGGAGCGGTCGTGACCACGGTCTGCACCGAAGGGTTCCGCGATATTCTCGATATCGGGTACGAGCGTCGGTATTCCCAATACGACATCAACCTTGAAAAGCCGGACATGCTGGTGCCGCGCGAATGCTCGTTGACCATAGGCGAACGCATGTCGGCAGAAGGCAAGGTGCTGATTGAACTGGATGAAGGGAAAGTAGACCGGTTGCTGGCCGAGATTGACGCCAGCGGGGCCGAGGCGGTGGCCATCTGCCTGATGCACTCTTACGCCAACCCGACCCACGAACGGCGCTTGCGCGATCTTCTGGCGCGACACCGCCCCGGTTTGACCGTCTCGATCTCGTCCGATGTCAGCCCCGAAGCGCGAGAGTTTGATCGGCTCTGCACCACTGTGGCCAACGCCTATATTCAGCCGTTGATGGAAAACTATCTGACCCGGTTTGTGGATCAGTTCACGGCCGAGGGCGTAACCTGTCCGATCCTGATGATGACGGCAGGCGGAGGTATGTGCACGATCGGCACCGCAACGCGTTTCCCCATTCGTCTGGTGGAATCCGGCCCCGCCGGAGGGGCCATTCTGGCCGCCCGCATCGCGGCGCGTGCCGGGTTGGATCAGGTCCTGTCATTTGACGTCGGTGGCACCACGGCCAAGCTCTGCCTGATCGACAAGGCGCGCCCCCAGACCTCGCGCTCATTCGAAATCGCCCGCGCGGCACGGTTTATCAAGGGGTCGGGAATGCCGGTGCGCATTCCGGTGATCGAGATGATTGAAATTGGTGCTGGTGGTGGTTCGATCGCGGGTGTTGACCGTCTCGGGCGTCTGACGGTCGGGCCAAAATCGGCAGGCTCGGAGCCCGGGCCGGTCGCTTTCATGCGCGGCGGCATCGATCCGACCGTGACCGACAGTGACATCACTCTGGGCTATATCGTGCCCGACACCTTTGCCGAGGGGCATATCCAGCTGGACCCTGCTGGCGCCAAGGCCGCCCTGAGACGTGTGATCGGGGACGAACTGGGGCTGGATGCGACAGGTGCGGCAGATGGGGTCAGCCGCATCGTTGTCGAAAGCATGGCCAGCGCCGGGCGGATGCATGCGGTTGAAAGCGGCAAGGACCTCGGCCCGCGCACCATGATTGCCTTTGGTGGCAACGGGCCGCTGCATGCCACCCGCGTCGCCCGGTCCGCCGGGGTGTCGCGTATCGTGATCCCGCCCAATCCCGGTGTCGGTTCGGCGGTTGGGTTCCTGTTTGCCCCGGTATCCTTCGAAATCGTCCGCTCGCGCTATTCCCTGCTCGACAGCATGGACATGGACGGGGTGAACGCCCTGTTCGATACGATGATTGCCGAAGCAAAAGAGGTCGTCGCCCAAGGGGCAGGGGATGCACCCACCGAAACCCTGCGCACCGCCTTCATGCGCTATAGCGGGCAAGGGCATGAGATCGAGATTACCTTGCCGGACCGCGCCCTGACGCACCGGGATATCGCCCCGCTGACGGCTGCATTCGAAAGGGAATACCGCAAACAATTCTCACGCCCCGTGCCGGGGATGAAGATCGAGGTTCTCAACTGGGCGGTTCGCGTTGCCACCCCGGACAAGGCGGTGCCCGCGGTGTCGGAAACACCCGGCCAAACCGCATTTCAGGTCACGCAGACACGCCCCATCACCTGTGATCTGGATGGCACGGTAAAACAGGCCGCCTTTGTCGCCCGCGCCGATATGCGCCCCGGAGACTATGTGGCAGGCCCCGCGCTGATCCATGAACCACAAACAACCACACTCGTATCCGCCGATTTCTCGGCCCAGATGGACGCAATCGGCAACCTTGTCCTGATACAGGATCAGAAAGGAGGCGCATAATGACCGCTGATCTGTCCCCCGCCCGCCTGCAAGTGATGTGGAACCGCCTGCTGGCAGTGGTCGAAGAACAGGGCCAGACCCTGATCCGCGCGGCTTTCTCGCCCATCGTGCGCGAATGCGGCGACATTTCCGCCGGGATATTCGACGTGAATGGCCGGATGCTGGCGCAGGCCGTGACCGGTACTCCGGGCCATATCAATACCATGGCCGAGGCCGTGCTGCACCTGCGCGCCCGTTTCGCGGTGCAGGACATGCGCCCCGGCGACATCTACATGACAAACGACCCGTGGCTGGCCTCGGGGCATCTGAACGACTTCCTGTTGATGATGCCCGCGTTCAAGGACGGCAAGGTGGTGGGCTTTACCTCCTGCACCTCGCATCTGGTGGATCTGGGCGGTCTGGGTATGGGACCTGAAGGCTCGGACATCTATGACGAAGGCCTGCTGATCCCGCCTTGCAAACTGGTCGAGGCCGGAACGCCCAATGCGCTGCTGATGGATATCATCCGCGCCAACTCGCGCGAGCCTGTGGCCAATGAGGGCGACATCTACGCCCTGATCGCCTGTTGCGAGGCCGGGGTGAACCGCCTTGTTGCGATGATGGAGGAGTTCGGGATCGAAGATCTGGACAGGCTTGGCACCTATATCATCGACACCTCGCGCAAAGGCGCGTTACAGGCCATCGCCGAGGTGCCCGAAGGCGTTTACAAAAACGTGCTGCACATGGACGGCTATGAGGCCGAGCTGGAGCTGCACGCGACGCTCACCGTCACCAAAGACGGGATGCATGTTGATTTCACGGGCACGTCCGGGTGTTCGAAAAAGGGCATCAACGTGCCTTTGAACTATGCCACCGCCTATACGGTCTTTGCCCTGCGTTGCATCGTCGGGCCGGATATCCCGAACAACGCAGGCTCGTTGGAACCTTTCACGGTGGAAGGCCCCAAGGGTTGCATCCTGAACGCCCAGCATCCGGTGCCAGTGGCCATGCGGCATACGCTGGGACAGGTCACACCGGATCTGGTTCTGGGCTGCCTGCATCAGGCGCTGCCCGAACAGGTGCCTGCCGAAGGGGCCTCGTGCATGTTCGACCTGCCAATGCGCCACGCTCCCGAAGTGGCGTCGAATGGCGGGCGCGAATTTGCCATCGAACCCGTTCACAATGGCGGCACCGGGGCGCGGCCCCACGCGGATGGCCTGTCTGCGACGGCCTACCCTTCGGGGGTGTTCGGCTCGCAGGTCGAAATAACCGAAAGTGTCGCCCCGGTGATCATGTGGCGACGAGAATTGTTGCCCGACTCGGGCGGCGCGGGCCAGTACAGGGGAGGATTGGGTCAGCGGATCGAGATGACGTCTGCCAACGATGCCCCCTTCATCGTCTTCCTGTCGGTCGAACGTCTGAAATTTCCGGCTCTGGGCCGCATGGGTGGCCTGCCCGGCGCGCCGGGGCGTATCCGGTTCCGCGATGGCGGCGCAGACATTCCGGGTAAGGGTGAGCTACGTGTGGAAAGTGGCGACTACCTGATCTTCGACACACCCGGCGGCGGCGGCTTTGGCGATCCGGCCGCGCGCGACCCAGAGGCGCTGGCGCTGGACCTCAGGCGCGGGCTGGTCACGGAAGAAGGGGCTAAAGCCTATGGGGGTGCCTCATGATCCGCGCAGTTGATCACATTCGTGCCATGGCGGCCTATGCGCTGGCCGATCTGGGCGCGTCGGACACTGTATCTCTGGCCCAGAATGAAAGCGCCTTCCCGGTCAGCCCTGCCGCAATTGCGGCGGGGCAGGCGGCATTGCACCGGATGCCGCTTTATCCCGATCCCGACTGGTCGGACCTGCGCGCCGCCATCGCTCAGGGGCACGGGGTACCAGCCGACAAC
Organism: Ruegeria sp. AK11; assembly: GCF_056541095.1. Taxonomy (NCBI): domain Bacteria; kingdom Pseudomonadati; phylum Pseudomonadota; class Alphaproteobacteria; order Rhodobacterales; family Roseobacteraceae; genus Ruegeria; species Ruegeria sp. AK11. Next base: position 22,736 of record NZ_JBQFXU010000015.1, on the reverse strand, counting down.
ATCCTGTGCGGTGCCGGGTCGATGGAGTTGATCGGCTGCCTGATCCGCGCCTATTCAGGGCCGGGCGACCATGTATTGGGCACGGATTACGGCTATGCCTATGTGGCCTCAGCCACGGCGCAGGTGCGGGCAGACTATGTGAAAGCGCGCGAGGTCGATCTGACCGTCTCGGTCGATGACATTCTGGCCGCTGTCACGCCTGATACCCGGATCGTCTTTGTCTGCAACCCCGGCAACCCGACCGGCACCCTGATCCCGAATGCCGAGGTCATCCGCCTGCGCGACACCCTGCCCGGGAACGTGCTGCTGGTGGTCGATCAGGCCTATGCCGAATTCACCGATCGCGATCACGACCCGGCTGAAATCTTTGCCCTCGTTGCACGTGGGGATACCGTGGTCATACGCACCTTCTCAAAGGCTTACGGTCTGGCGGGCGCACGCGTGGGATGGGGTCTTTTCCCGTCAGAGGTCGCGATTGAGCTGCGAAAGCTGCTCAACCCCAACAACGTATCGACCCTCTCTCAGGCCATGGCAACGGCAGCGATGCAGGATCAGCCCCACATGCGCGACACGGTTGCCAGAACCGCCGCCATCCGGGATGGCTTTGCCGATGGGTGCCGGGCGCTGGGATTATCTGTTCCGCGCAGCCACACCAATTTTGTCCTGATCCGCTTTGCCGATGCCGCGACGGCGCAAGAAGCGGATGCCGCGTTGCGCAAAGCGGGTTTGCTCATTCGCGGAATGGGCGGCTATGGCCTCGCGGATTGCCTGCGCGCCACGATCTGCGACACGGCAGTGATGGAGCGCTGCCTGACTGTTCTGAAAGAGGTTACGTCATGACCTTTGAAACCCGGACACGGGCCAAAATCGGGGTGCTTGTGCCCTTTACCAACACCAATCTCGAAGCTGACATGATGCTGATGCGCTGCCCGGACACGACGGTGCATTTTCAGCGAATGGGTGGCTATGACGTGGATGAGATCCCCGGATCGGATCAGATGGCGGGTCTGGGGGCCTCGGATATCAGCCACGACCTCAAGATGATCTCGGGCGTTCGGCCCGATGTGGTGCTCTATGGCTGTACCTCGGCCACGCTGACCCATGGCCCGTCCTTTGACCACCAGCTGGCGCAGGACATCAGGGCCGCGTCGGGCGCCGTGTGTATTACCGCGGCAGGGGCGCTGGTTGGCGCGGTCCATGCGCTTGGCGTGTCCAGGGTCGGTTTTTCCTCACCCTATCTGGGCGAGATCAACACGCAGGCCATGGATTTTCTGACGCAGAACCGGATCGCAACGGTGAAATGCGCCGATATCGGCCGCGAGCTGGGCAATTACGGGCAGGGCGAACTGACCCCGGACGAGGTTTTCGACCTTGCCATGCAGGCCGACCACCCAAAGGCCGAGGCCATCATACTCAGCTGCACCGACATGCGCGCGGTCGAGGCCATAGACCGGATCGAAACGGCCCTTGATAAACCTGTCGTCACGTCCAATCAGGCCATGATGTTTGCCCTGATGCGGGCGCTTGACCTGCCAAGGCACGGGACTGTTCCGGGGCGGTTGTTTGATCTGCTATAGCCTTGGGTCAGGCAAAAGCATGGAACCCGCCCCGGTCGGCTGCCCGCATCAAAGGCGGGTGCGCACCGGCATATGGGGCGGGTATTCCAGCCCACCCAACGCGCCGTGTCGCAGATGTGACTATATTTACGTCGCAAAGGAACAAGATACCGCGCCCTCTACGCCATAGTCGGAATAAGGGCCGCTCGGGATTGAAGCACATGTTGAACCAGCCGCACAGTCACGGGAGATTTGGCCTGCCCCGCGGGGAAACCATCTTGGGCTTGTCTGAAACATCAAACGTTCACAAAATACAAAGGTGCCGCTTTTCATGAGCCAAATTTCGGAAAGCCTGCTGAACCGGATCCGCAACCGTTTTGCCCAGATCGATCACTGCCCCGAACAGGGCGAGCGGATATTTTTCGAAAACGCCGGTGGGGCTTTGACACTGAAATCCGTGCTGGACAGCTCGGCGCGTCATGCCGCAATCCCCGACAATCAGGGGCGCGACAATCCGGGGTCTCATGCGCTGGTTGCCACGATCAACGCGGCCAAGGCCGATATGCGGGATTTCATGAATGCACCCGGTGGTCAGTTCTTTGTCGGCGAAAGCGGCACCGAACTTCTGTTCCGGCTAATCATGAACGCCTGTCTGGGAACCGGTCCGGGGATTGTGCTGGGGTCGACACTGGAACACCCCGCCACACGGTCAGCCTGTGATCGTTGGGCCCGTATTGCCGGGCAGGCCCATGTGCTGGTGCCCCATGATGACGACACCGGCACCGTAACAGCCGGGGCCTATGCCGCAGCTGTTACCCCCAACACCAAAGTGGCGACAATCCTGCACACCTCACCCGTGACGGGCATGGGCGTCGATGTGGCCGCTGTTTCGCAGGCTATTCGCGCCGTGGCGCCAGACTGTTTCATCATTGTCGATGGCATCCAGCACGCCGCCCATGGCCAGATTGACCTGAGCGCGTATGACGTCGACGGCTACGTGATCTCGCCCTACAAGGTGTTTTCGCGCCATGGCTACGGCGTTGCGTGGATTTCCGACCGGCTGACGCGGCTTGAACACAATGCCCTGTTGGACGGTCCGGCAGATAACTGGGAAATGGGCACGCGCGATACAGGGGCCTATGCGACCATGTCCGACGTTGTGTCTTACTTCGAATGGCTTGGCAGTCAGGTCAGCGACGCCACCGACCGGCGTGCCAGATTTCTGGCAGCGGGCGAAGCCATCCACGCGCAGGAAAAGGCACTGACCGACGCGATGATCCACGGCACCGGCAACCTGAGCGGTCTGGCCGAGATGGAGAAGGTCACCATTCTGGGCGGTGCCGACAACCCCGCTCGCGAAGGGCTGGTGTCGCTGCGCGTGCAGGGCGTGGCCTCGGCGGATGTCGTCAAACGGCTGAACGATGAGGGTATTCGCACCCATTTGCGCAAGGCCGACCACTACTCTGGCAACATATTGACGCCGCTGGGTTATGACGCCTGCGTCCGGGTCTCGATGTGCCACTACAACTCGATCGGAGAAGTCGCCAGATTTCTGGCTGTCATGAAAGAAATCGCCGCCTGAGCTGCGGCGGACCAAGGGACAAGCACTCATGAAAACCCATGCACAAGCTGTCGTGATCGGAGGGGGCCTTGCCGGCTGTTCGATCCTGTACCATCTGGCCAAGCTTGGCTGGACCGACGTTGTCCTACTGGAACGGAACGAGTTGACCTCCGGCTCGACCTGGCACGCAGCGGCGAATATCCACGGGCTGCACGACAACAACAACATCACCCGCATCCAGCACTATACGATGAATCTGTATAAACAGCTGGAACAGGAAACCGGCCAAAGCTGCGGCGTATTCCAGCCCGGCTCGCTCTATCTGGCCCAGACCGAAGAGCGTGAGCACCAGCTGCGCCTGCAAGAGGCGAAAGCCCGGTTTTATGGTCTGAACTTCTACGAAGTCAGCCGTGAAGAAGCCAAGGAACTGCACCCGCTGGCGCAGTTTGATGACATCCGCTGCATCATGTATGAACCCGAAGGCGGCAATGTCGACCCGTCGGGCGTGCCGCACGCCTATGCCGCCGGGGCCCGCGCCATGGGGGCCACCATCGAACGGTTCTGCCCGGTGACAGGCACCGAACAACAACCCGACGGCAGCTGGATCGTGCGCACGCCCAAAGGCGACATTCACACCCAGTGGGTTGTCAACGCCGCCGGTCTCTGGGGCCGCGAGGTGGCGGCGCTGGCGGGTCTGACCCTGCCGCTGCAACCGACCGAGCATCAGTATTTCGTGACCGAAAGCATCGACGAGGTCGCCAGCCTGGGGCGCCGTCTGCCCTCGATCGCCGACCGCGACGGCGAATATTACTTCCGGCAAGAGGGCAACGGCCTTCTGATTGGAGCTTATGAGAAAGATATGAAATTCTGGGCCGAAGACGGCACGCCGCTGGATTTTGCCCATGATCTGTTCCCCGACGATCTGGACCGGATCATGGAAAACGTGATCCGCGCCACCGAACGCGTGCCGGTCGCGGCCACGGCCGGGGTGAAACGCGTGATCAACGGGCCGATGATCTGGTCGCCCGACGCCAACATGCTGTGGGGGCCGGTGCCCGAGCTGAAGAACTATTTCCTCTGCGGCGGCCTGATCCCCGGTTTCTCGCAATCCGGGGGGTTGGGTCTGCTGGCGGCGCAATGGATGATCGAGGGCGAGCCGCAATATGACATGTTCGCCTGGGATCTGGCCCGGTTTGGCGACTGGGCCGACAAGGCATTCACTAAGGCCCGTGTTCAGGATGCCTACACCCACCGCTTCAAGATCCATTTCCCCAACGAGGAACGCAGCGCAGGCCGTCCGGCCCGTGTGCGCCCCGCCTATGAGATGCAGAAGCAGATGGGCTGCGTCTTTGGCCTCAATTGCGGCTGGGAACATCCGCTCTGGTTCGCCGATGAGCCCGAGGTGGAAGAGACCACCGGTTTTACCCGCCAGAACTGGTGGGAGCCCGTGGGCCGAGAGGTGCAGATGCTGCGCGACAGCGTGGGCGTGATCGATATCTCGAACTTCGCCAATTACGTGATCAAGGGCCCCGGTGCCCATGACTGGCTGGACCGTCTGGTGGCCAACCGGGTGCCCACCGAAGTGGGGCGCAGCTGCCTGACGCCGATGATCTCGGTTCGCGGTGGCGTGGCGGGTGATTTCACCATCACCAAGCTGGCCAAGGATGAATACATGATGATTGGATCCGGCATGGCCGAACGCTATCATCAGCGCTTCTTTCAGATGGTGGAAATGCCTCAGGGCACAACTCTTGAAGTCGCCACCGACCGCATCGCAGGGTTCAACATAGCAGGCCCCAGGTCACGCGAAGCGCTGGCACGCCTGACCAATACCGATCTGTCGAACGAGGCGTTCCGCTTCATGCGGTCGCAGAAAATCACGGTTGCTGGTGTCGAATGCGTGGCCATCCGGGTCAGCTTTACCGGCGATCTGGGCTGGGAACTGCACTGCGCCGAGGGGGATCAGGTGGCGCTCTACACCGCCCTGCTTGAGGCTGCCAAAGACTGTGGTGGCGGTCCGGTGGGCGGGCGCACGCTGGGGGCGCTGCGGATCGAAAAGGGCTATGGCTCGTGGGGGCGCGAGTATTCTCAGGAATACTGGCCGCAAGAGGTCGGGCTGGCCGGCCTGATCAAGCTGGACAAGGATTTCCTGCACAAAGACGCCTATCTGTCCGTCAAGGACAACCCCGCGCGCGAGGTGCTGTCCGTCTTCGAACTGGATGTGACCGAAGATGCCGACGCAACCGGGGGTGAGCCGATCTTTACCCCCGACGGCGCGCCCGTGGGTCGTGTCACGTCGGGGGCGTTCGGCTATTCGGTCGGGAAATCGCTGGCGCTGGGGTTCCGCAATCCAAACAGGGCACAGCCGGGCGATGAGGTGGTCATTCAGGTCATCGGTAAACCGCACAAGGCGCGCGTACTGGCCGAGGCACCGTTTGACCCGACAGGCGCCAGACTGCGGTGTTAACGCTCAAAACCCGTCTACAGGCAGGCAAGGCCAATAAGACGCTCCTAAAGATGTCTCGTCTCGGCCCTTCAGGCGACTTCATCTTTTTCCAAATACTCCCGCCGGAGGCGTCCGAACTCACCCACCAGCGCATTGCGGGCGCCACTCTTGCGCCACCGGGTCACAAATGCGCAGGCAGTCCACCGCGCGTGCAGCGATCTGGGACACGATATCCATCAGGGTGTCGGGCTTCAGATAAAACGCAGGAACCGGGGGCAGGATGACGGCCCCCATTTCTGCCGCCGCCGTCATGTTGCGCAAATGGGCCAGCGTCAACGGTGCTTCGCGTGTCAGTAAAACCAACGGCCTGCGTTCCTTGAGCTGAACACTGGCGGCGCGCGTCAGCAGGTTATCGTCCAGCCCATGCGCAATTGCGGCAAGCGTTCGCATGGAACAGGGCGCAACGATCATGCCGGATACCGGAACCGACCCGGACGCAATGCTGGCACCGATATCGGCGCTCGGGTGATGCCGCGTCACCAGTTGCCGCAGGTTTGGCAAAGCGTCCGGGCCGCATTCCTGCGCAAGGGTCCGCATCCCGGCTGCGCTGACCACAAGATCGGTCTCGATATCCGATGACGCCAGACACCGGGCCACGGCAAGGCCCAACGCCGCGCCCGACGCACCGGATACCCCCAAAACAACACGGGCGTTTGTCATGCTCTCAGCTCCGGCATCAATCGGTTTACAAGGTCTTCCGCAAAGGTGTGATCGGCATCCGCAGTGCGCATCACCGTCCCCCATTCCCGCAGCGTTTCACTGCCCAGTTTCGTCGTGGCGTCGATGCCGATTTTTCCGGCCAGACCGGGTTCGGGCGATGCAAAATCCAGATAATCCATAGGTGTCCTGTCCAGCACCATCACATCCCGGCCCGGGTCCATGCGTGTGGCAAGCGCCCAGGCTATATCCTCCCAGTTTCGCGGATCGATATCGGCATCGACTGCGATGATCATTTTCGTATAGCTGAATTGCGGCAGCATTCCCCACAGGGCCATCATCACGCGCCGGGCCTGCCCCGGATATCGTTTGTCGATGGCAACGATTGCCATACGATAGGAACAGGCGGCGGGCGGCAGCCAAAGATCGTGGATTTCGGGGATCTGCGCACGGATGGTCGGCAGGGCCAGGCGGTTGAACACCTCCCCAATGATTGACGGTTCGTCCGGTGGCCGCCCGGTATAGGTCGAAAGATACAGCGGCGCGTCCCGATGGGTGACAGCGCTGACCTGCATCACCGGAAAGGGTTCAGCCGGATTGTAATAGCCGGTGTGATCCCCAAAAGGCCCCTCGGGGGCGGTCTCGCTTGGTGAAACCCAACCTTCCAGCACAATCTCGGCGTCGGCAGGGACCAACAAGGGGATGGTTCTGGCCGGGATCAGAGGTGGGCGCTTCTGGTTCAGGGCACCGGCAAATGTCAGCTCGGATACCGTTTCTGGCAAGGGCAAGGCCGCCGATAACAAAGTCGCGGGGTTTGCGCCCAGTACAATGGCGACGGGCATCTTTTCGGCGCACCTCGCCCAGCTTCTGTGATGCGCCGCGCCGCCGCGATGAGGCAGCCAGCGCATGATGACACGGTTCCGGTCCAGCACCTGAACACGGTAAACCCCCGCGTTATAGCCTTGCGCCGCGTTTGCATCGCTGCCGTAGGGCCGGGTAAGGACCACGGGCCATGTGATCAGCGGCCCCACATCACCGGGCCAGTGGGTCTGGACCGGCAGTGCGGTCAGGTCCACATCCACCCCGCTGTGGCAGTGGCTTTGAACCGGGGCCGTTCTGACCAGTTTCGGTCGGGTCGACAGGGCCGCCTTCAGCATCGGCCATCTGGCCAGCGCGTCCCGCACCCCGTCCGGCGGCGTCGGGGCTCGCAGCGCGGCCAGAAAGGCCCCCAGATCGTCCAGCCCGTCGGGTGTGACACCCAGCCCGGCGGCAACCCGTTCCGCCGTTCCGAACAGGTTGACGACGACCGGGGTATCGAGCCGATCAGTGGACACGTCTGTCGGGTGGTCAAATTGCAGAACCGGTCCGCCCGCCTCAAGCACGGAGCGGTGAACAGCGGTCATCTGGTGGCGCACGGAAACCGGATCAGGGATGCGCCTGAACTGTCCGGTGTCCTCGCACCATTTCAGAAAATGCCGTAGGCTGGGATATTGCGGCAGGGTGCGAATGGGGCTGCTCCGACGGTGGTGTCCACCCTCTAGCAACGAAAGTGAGGGGTCGAATTGACAACCGTCAAGTCACCCCTGCCGCGATCGTCCTAGGAAGGCATCCAAGGTCACAATGTTGAGACAGCAGGAGGTCTTATTGCCCGTTCCTGAGAACACGATACCGCGCTGCCCGGCGGCTTTGGCGGCCACGCTTCGGATAGCGCCGCTTGCCCCCTTATCACTGTCGCTGACGGTCTTCACGCGCCGGATCGCAAAGAAAAATCCGGAAATGTTTCAACGGCTTGGCCTATACGGAAGATCAGTTTTCGTTCTTGATCCGACGGATTTGCCTGTTGCCCTGCTGCTTGATCCGAATGGCGGTGCCCCAAAGGTGACACTGACCCGGCGCAGCGGGACAGGGGTTGCGCGTATTTCCGGCCCTCTGGCGGCCCTTCTTGGGCTGGTTCACGGCGCGTTTGACGGCGATGCGCTGTTCTTCTCACGTGATCTGGTGATCGAGGGCGATACGGCCGCAGCGCTGGCCCTGCGCAATGCAATCGACGACGCGGAACTGGACCTCGCGCACGAGGCCGAAGCCCTCTCCGGCCCGCTTGCGCGCCCGCTCAAGCAGCTCATCGCGTTGGTGGAACGTCGAACCGGCCTGTACCTGACCCGACCGGAAGACGCTGTACTATGGTAATGGAAATCGTCTGCCCGGCAGGAACGCCCGCCGCTTTGCGCGCAGCCGTCAAGGCCGGGGCGCATACGGTCTATTGCGGCTTCAATGATGAAACCAATGCGCGCAACTTTCCCGGTCTGAACTTTGACCGGGCCGAAATGCGCGCGGGCGTTGCCTTTGCCCATGACCACGGGGCCAGGGTGCTGGTTGCGATCAACACGTTTCCCCGCGCCGGCAACGAAGCAATCTGGCATCGCGCGGTGGCCGACGCGGAAACCTGCGGCGCGGATGCCGTGATCCTCGCCGATATCGGGCTGCTGGATTATGCCGCGCGCAACCATCCGGGGCTGCGCAGGCACCTGTCCGTGCAGGCCGCGGCGGCGAATGCCGATGTGATCAACTTCTATGCCGAAACCTTCGGCGTCAAACGTGTGGTCCTGCCGCGCGTGCTGTCGGTTCCCGAAATCGCCGCCATCAACGCCGAAACAGAAGTCGAGACTGAGGTATTTGTGTTCGGCGGGCTCTGCGTGATGGCCGAAGGTCGCTGTTCACTGTCCTCTTACGCCACCGGGCTGTCTCCGAACATGAACGGCGTCTGTTCGCCCGCCAGCCATGTCGAATACCAGAACGATCAGGGCGCGTTGAACACGCGCCTGGGCGGTTACCTGATCCACCGGGTCGAACGAAATCAGCCTGCACCCTATCCGACATTGTGCAAAGGGTGCTTTTCCGCAGGTGAAAAGACGGGCCATTTGTTCGAAGACCCCGTCAGCCTGAATGCGGAACGGCTGATCCCGCAATTGCAGAAGGCCGGTGTCACCGCGCTGAAAATCGAAGGGCGCCAGCGCTCGAAATCCTACGTTGCGCAGGTGGTTCGGAACTTCCGTGCCGCTGTCGACGCGCTTGAGGCCGGGCGCCCTCTGCCCGAGGGGATGCTGGCCCGTTTGTCCGAAGGGCAGGCCATGACAACCGGCGCATACAAAAAAACCTGGAGATAGCGCGATGGAACTGACCGTTGGCCCCAACCAGTTTTTCTGGCCCGCCGATAGCTGGACATCCTTTTACGAGGATTTGGCCCAAACCCCCGTCGACCGCATCGTGCTGGGTGAGCTGGTTTGTTCCAAGCGCCTGCCGTTCTATCAGGACCGGATCCCCGACGCGATTGCCCGGCTGGTTGAGGCTGGCAAACAGGTTGTGCTGACCAGTCTTGCACTGGTGACGCTCAAGCGTGAACGCAAGCTGACCGCCGATCTGGCGGATCTGGGGGTCACGGTCGAGATCAACGACCTGACCGCGCTGGCGCATCTGCCCGAAAACACCGATTTCGATGTCGGACCGCTGATCAATGTCTATAACGAAGGCACATTTGCATGGCTGGCGTCACGCGGGGCGCGTCGCATATGCCTGCCGCCGGAACTGCCAATCGCCTCGGTCAGGGTTCTGGCACAGGCCGCCGCCAGTTTGGGTGTCGCGGTCGAGGTTTGGGGCCACGGTCGCCTGCCGCTGGCCATCTCCGGCCGGTGTTACCATGCGCGCCTGCATGGGCGCAGCAAGGATAATTGCCAGTTTGCCTGCGAAAACGATCCCAACGGGCTGGATGTGCTGACCGGCGATGGACAGCCGTTCATGGCCATGAACGGCGTGCAGACCCTGTCAGACAGCTATGCCTGCACGGATCACCAGATCGAGTTGCTGCAAAGCGCGGGCGTCTCGGCCCTGCGCCTGTCGCCGCAATCTCAGGGGTTCCCAAGGCTCTGCGCGCTCTACCGACAGCGGCTGGATGGTCAACTTGACCGGGGCGATCTGGAACATGCCCTGCGCACGGACGATCCCGGTATAAGGCTAAGCGATGGGTTCCTGACCGGCGCATCCGGTGCTGAATGGTCGGGTTCGGCACGCGTGTCCACCGAAGCGGCACGCTGATCATTCTGGAAAAGTCCGGCATCCGTGGGCGAATGTTTGAGGCGACCAGAGGAAGCGATCCGAAACATCCACGGATCGTCCTGCGCAGTCAGGTGGTCACTGGCAGACGTTGCCGCACCAGTTCGGCCCACAGGTTTGCCCCCAATGGCAGCAGCGCGTCGTTGAAATCATAATCGTCCGCGTGCAGGGGGCGGCCATTCGACCCCTCGGTTCCATTGCCGATCAGCAGAAAACACCCCGGAACCGCAGCCGCAAATTCCGCGAAATCCTCGGAAAACGACATGGCGGTCCGGTCGCCGTCAACCTCCAGACCCAGCGTTTTTGCTGCTGAAACCACATGGGTTGCGGCGTCGGTATCGTTGATTGCCTCGATGAATTCGGTCCGGAATTCCACCGTCACCGCGACACCGTGGCTTTCCGCCACGCCCGCCGCGATCTGCCGCATATGGTGTTCAATCCGCGCGCGGTCATCGGGGGACATCGCCCGTGCGTCCCCTTTCAACACTGTTCGACCCGGCAGGACGTTGCGCTGCCCATCGGTGATGAACTCGGTCACGGAAACGACCGCGCCAGACAATGGGGCAAGCTTTCGCGAAACGATGGTTTGCAAGGCCAGAACAAGCTCTGCTGCGGGCGTGATTGTCTCGCGCCCGACATGGGGCATCGAGGCATGGCCGCCCTGACCGGTGATGGTGATCTCGAATAGGCTTTCGCTGCAACAAATGACACCGGCGCGGGTTGAAACCCGCCCGACGGGTTCGCCCGGCAGATTGTGCGCGCCATAGATTTCGTCAATCGGAAAATCCCGCAGGGCGCCTTCCTCAATCATCGCCCGCGCGCCCAGCCCGTGCTCCTCGTTGGGCTGGAACAGGAAGACAACGGTGCCGTCAAAGCCCTGATCCCTGGCCAAAAGCTCGGCCGCGCCCAGCAGCATCGTCGTATGGCCGTCATGGCCGCAGGCATGCATCACGCCCGGGTTCCGAGACTTGTAGGCAAAGCTGTTGGCTTCGGTAATGGGCAGCGCGTCGAAATCCGCGCGCAGACCGATGGACCGGTTGCCATGGCCCGCGCGCAGAACACCAACAACGCCGACACCTTCATGCACCTCGATGCCAAGGCTTCTCAAGTGATCGGCGATCCGGGCCTTGGTCCAGTCCTCCTGAAAGCCAAGCTCGGGGTTACGGTGAAACTCATGCCGCAGGGCGCGCAGGTTTTCGGAAAAACTCGTCATGGCAACACTCCTTCATCCTGCTTTCTTGCGCCCTTGCTACAGGGTTTTGCAATCCCGCTCAAAGATCGGTTCCGATTGATGCACGTTGTCCCCGGATGAGCGCCCTGAACAGTTTCGATCCCGCGAGGGGAACACCAGCCCACGCATCACAAGACGGCAGGTCTGTAAACCATTCTGCGCCTACATCCCGTTGCGGGGGATGACATAAGACTGTTCGTCCTCAAAGATCAGGTCGTCACCCGACCACGCCTTTAGGCGAGCGGTCAGGTGAAATTCGGTCGCTGTCGCCCTTTGTTCGGAATGGGTCCAGATCTTGGCTGACCACCCTTCGCGGTCGAAACCGGCGGTTTGCTCCATTGTGGCCACTGCCGACAATGGATCACCCGGCTGGATGGTGTAGCGTCGATCCGACATATCGCTCAGCACCGTGCCGATATCGTCAAGGCGAATATCGCCCACCGGCCCAAAGACACCCCCGTCAAGGAAATACCTGTGTGTCACCGCGCCATTGGTCAGATCGGTGTGAACCGAACGCTCCATCGAGCCGGAGCGAACGTTCGTCTTCCGCGGGGCGACGTCGGAACCCTGAGGTTCCGGCAGCGGGCGTGGGGCTGGCGCGTCATCTCGCTGGCTGCGCGTGGGCAGGATCAGCCGCGACGTGCCGGGTCGGATCGTCAGCGTAACCGGCTCCGGCGCTGGCCACAGAACCGGCCAATAGGCAGACGCGATTTGCAGAACGATGCGATGACCCGCCAATACCCGATAACCGGTTCCATAAAGCGGGACAGTCACGTGCAAATCTTCGCCGGGTGTAATCGGCGTCGGGTCAGTGTCGCTGATCCGGTGCGTCAGGTTGCAGAACCCGCGTGCAATCAGCGTCTGTGCGCCGTCCGGGGCCTCATCCACCAGCAGGGCCGCAACAAAGCCCTGCGCCCGATCGGCAGAAACTGTCAGGTCTACCGAGGGCTGGCCCAGAATATCTATGGGCTTTTCCAAGGGCTTTGCTTTGAATTGCAGCGCCCCTGCGGCCTCGATCCGGCAATCTGCTGCCATATCTCCGGGTATTGCAAAGGAACACATGTCGCCCGCTGCGGCCCCGAAATTCTGTGGCGAACAGACCGACATCTCCCCGCCCGACCCGGTGGAGGCGTCCAGCGTTCCGTCATTCAGCCACAAGGGCTGGTCCTTGACATTTGGCGATGGCCAGCTCGGCTCTTCGATCCACCGCCCCTCGCGGTGTACATGAGTTCCGGACGGGGCGGCACTGTCTTGCAGGAAAAACCGCAGCGGCGGCTCGTCCATCAGGCCGGTGTCGATCCCCTTCAGCCAATGGTCCCAGAACCGGATTACCTCGCCGACGAAATCGACCCGGGGCCCCGGCACCCCTTCTTGCGGATACAGATGCGCCCAGGGGCCCATCAGGATCTTGACCGGCCCGCTCAGGTGTTCCGCGATGCGGAACGGCGTGTCGCGATACAGGTCCATCCATCCGCCAAAGAAATACACCGGCACATCGACATCCGCATAGTTTTCGCAGATCGAGCCGCGCCGCCACATGTCATCATGGGTCTGATGTTCCAGCCACATGGCGGGCCAGAATTCGACCCCCTCCAACCGTGCGCGCCACATGTCGATCCAGCGATCCGCGCCCACAATCTCGGGGTCGGGCGGCATGGCATTGTACAGCTGCATGATCGAGCCCCACCAGAAATTGTCATTGGCCAGACAGCCGCCGTAAAAGTGAATATCCTCGCGCCAGCGGTCATCCGTTCCCATCACCGGCGCAATCGCCTTCAGCGCAGGCGGGCGGGTCGCGGCCACCTGAAAGGCGTTATACGCCCCCCAGCTTTTGCCGAACATTCCGACATTTCCGTCGCACCAGTCCTGATCGGCAATCCACTGGATGATGTCGTGCCCATCCTGAATCTCCTGATGCGAATACTCGTCTTCGGGAATCCCGTCGCTGTCGCCATAACCGCGGATATCTACCCGGATCGACGCATAGCCCGCCGCGGCGAAATGCGGATGCATGCTTTCATCTCGCATCCGGGTGCGATCCCGGCGGCGATAGGGGATGTATTCCATAACACAGGGAACAGGCGTTGTTCGCGCCGATCCGGGCAGCCAAAGCCGGGCCGCAAGTTTTGCGCCGTCCGGCATGGGAATCCAAACGGTTTCGATGACCTCTGTGTTGCTCATGTCCGTTCCTTTGACTGACTGTCAGGTGAAAGGCTGCTTGTGGTGTGCTTCATTGATCTCACCACCGAAGCCCCAAGCGCAGCGCATCGTAAATGGCGGCATGCGTGTTACGTGATGAAACGGCATCTCCGATCCGGTACAGATCAAACCCGGCCTCTGGGACAGATTGCGGAAACACGGGGCCGGACCCGCTAACCAGCGCTTCATAATCCACGGCGCCCAGGTTGCGCGACAGCGGTTTCAGGTCGAAGTACAGATCATCCAGCGGCAAAACACCCTGATTGACAACCACCTGATCATACAGGCGCTTTTCTGTCAGGTCCGAGTAATCCGTTCCAATGGCTGCCTCCAGCTGATTGCCTGATCGCACCAGTGATTTCAGCGTCCGGGCGACTGTGAACACGGCTCCGGTCTTTTGCAGGGCCCGCATGTAGGGCACCAGGTTCATTCCCATGATTTCGGGGGCAAAACTTCGGTCGCGGGTCATGATTTCTACCCGCCCGCCCGCTTTTGCGATAGCCTCAGCCGCCATCAGGGCCGGGTGATCCCCCGCATCGTCATAGATAAGGACATTGTCGCCGGGGCGCACATCACCGGTCAGGATATCCCAGGCAGTAACCGCCAGATCGTTACCCGCCTCCAGAACCGTCACCTCGGGCAACCCGCCGGTTGCGATCACCACCATGTCCGGCGCAAGCGCGGTTACAGCATCGGCGTCCGCAAAGGTGTTGAACCGAAATGTCACGTCGCGCGCCGCGCATTGGGCCATGCGCCAGTCGATGATCCCGATCATCTCGGCCCGGCGTCGGGATTGCGCGGTCAGCCGCACCTGACCGCCGGGTTCGGGCGCGGCCTCAAGAACGGTGACGTCATGCCCGCGCTCGGCCGCAACCCGCGCGGCCTCAAGCCCGCCGGGGCCTGCGCCCACAATCACCGCGCGGCGGCGCGTTTCAGCGGCGGGGATCACATGCGGCATCGACAATTCGCGCCCGGTGGCCGGGTTGTGGATGCACAGCGCCTCACCCGCCTGATAAATGCGGTCAAGACAATAGGTGGCGCCAACGCAAGGCCGGATGTCCTCTTCCCGTCCGGCCCGGATTTTGGCAACGATCATCGGATCGGCCATATGTGCGCGGGTCATGCCGACCATGTCCAGCAGGCCCGAGGCCACCGCATGCCGTGCCGTTGCCACATCGGGAATGCGCGCGGCGTGAAAGGTCGGCATCCCAACCTCGGCCCTCACGCGCCCGGCGAAATCCAGATGGGGTGCGCTTTTCATGCCCTGAACCGGGATCACGTCCGTCATGGCCGGGTCGGTATGAATACGCCCGCGAATAATGTTCAGGAAATCGACCTGACCACTGTCACGCAGCCTTCGGGCAATCTCCAGCCCTTCCGCTTCGGTGATGCCGCCCTTTTCCACCTCGTCGGCGGTGTAACGGACCCCTATGATGAAATCGCGCCCGACGCGGTCGCGGATTGCATCCAGAACCATGAAGCCAAAGCGCAACCGGTTGTCCAGATTGCCCCCAAAAGGCGCGTCCATCCGATTGGTCATCGGCGACCAGAACTGATCGATCAGATGGCCATAGGCCTGCAATTCAATTCCATCCAGCCCGGCGGCCTGCATCCGTTCGGCAGCATCGGCGTAATCGGTCACAATCCGCGCGATGTCGAAATCTTCCATCTTCTTGGCAAAGGCCCGGTGCGCCGGTTCCCGGTCGTGCGACGGCGACAGGGATGGCAGCCAGTCACCCTTGTTCCAGCCCGTGCGCCGCCCCAGATGGGTCAGCTGGATCATCACCGCACAGCCATGGGCATGGCAGGCATCCGTCAGCTCCGCCATCCAGCGGACCACCTCGTCCTTGTAAGCTAGGATATTGTTGAACGCAGGCGGGCTGTCGCGGCTGACAACGGCCGACCCCGCCGTCATGGTCATCGCAACCCCCGCTTTGGCCCGCACCTCGTGATAGGCACGATAACGTTCCGTCGGCATCCCATCTTCGGGATAGGCGGGTTCGTGACTGGTCGTCATGATCCGGTTCTTCAGCGTCAGGTGCTTTAGCTGATAAGGTTGCAGCAAGGCATCGCGGCTCATGATAGCGCCTCGTGATCGGTTTGAGTGCGCAAGGCGGCAACAGGGTCGGATGACATGCGGCTCTCCGGTTGTCTGGGGGCAAGAGGTGTGGGTCTTTGCTGATTGAAATCAAACTGGAATTGCCAAGTCAAACTTGTTTTCAATCAGACGTTTTGGACCCATTTTCCTCATGCCTTACGCCCGAGTGGACAGGACAAGCGTGGCCGCGCGCACCCGGTTGGCGCATGCCTTCGGTGAACAAATCCTCTTGCGGGGTGCCACGCGCAAACAGGCGGCGAGGCCGGGTTCAAGGCGTCTCGGAATGAACGCTCAGCAGGGTTTCCAGAAACAGCTTGGCCGCACGTGTCGGATCCGGATGTTTCCGTGTCACCGCCGCAAAGCGCGTTCTGTATTTGATTTCCTGCGGCATCACCTGCCTCATAAGCCCCTGTTCGACAAATTCCTGCGCCAGATGGTCCGGAAGAAAGCCCAGATAGCTGCCTGACAGAATAAGAATTGCAAGGGCCTGTTCGTTCTGCACTTTGGCAGCGCGCCGAAACCCCAGTTGCTGGCCATATATCAGGTTGGGCGAGTTCACGTTCAGACCCGCATAGTTGTACGCCTGAATGTCCCGCAAACTCAGCGTGTCAGCGGACTGGCTGAACAACGGATTGTCCTGCCCGCAATACAGAAACATGTTTTCCCCATAAAGTGGCGCATAATGCAGGCTTGCCGAGGGGCGGTGCAGGGCGATGATCCCGACATCCAGCTGCCCGCTGATAACCATGGTCTCAATGACGTTGGGCGGTTCGATCGACAACTCGATCTGGATGGCAGGGGCGGCTTCGTTGAACCTGTGAATGGCGCGGGCAAGGCGCGCTTCTGGGTTCGTGGTACACTGATCGAACAGCGCCACGCGGATACTTCCTGCCAGTTGCTGCTTGATCTCGTTGACTTCGGTTCTGAACTGAGAAACCGAAATCAGCAGGTCTTCTGTCGCGGCCAGCACTTTTTCGCCGTCTTCAGTCAGGGAAAAACCCGCCGGGCCACGGTTGCAAAGCTTCAAATCCAGCCGAAGCTCCAGATCCGATATGTGTTTCGAGATTGTTGATTTCCCGATGTTGAGCTCATTTTCCGCCGCTGAAAACCCTCCGCTTTCCGCAACGGTTTTGAAAACCCGAAGAAGGCGGATGTCCGTGTCCCCGATGCGGGTGGCCAGTGGGTTCTGTCTCATATTAAAAGTTCGACATTTGTGAAACCTTTCACGCAAATATTAACAACGACGAAACCATGTTGGCAAGATAGCCTCTTGTGGCCGAGGCAGAATCGGACTGGCCACCTTCTCCCCAGGCCATCGCGCACCTCGAAACACGACAAATGGGAGGACATCCATGTCATTTATCAAAAAGCTTGGCACCATCAGCGCCGCCGTTTCCGTTGCTGCACTGATGGTTGCGGGCACGGCTGATGCGAAGAACTTCAAGATCGCGGTGGGCGATAGCGCAGGAAGCGCACAGGAAGCTCTGGGCATCGCCTTCGTCAAGGCGCTGGAAGAGAAATCGGGCGGTGCACATACCGCAACGCTGTTCCTGAACGGTCAGCTGGGGTCCGAACAGGACACCGTGAACGAGGCGGCGATCGGAACGCTGGATATGTCTCTGCTGGCGATCAACAACATCACGCCGTTCTCGCCTTCGGTCGGTGTTTTCACGCTGCCTTACGTGATCCTCAGCCTGGAAGATGCCGAAAAGCTGACCCAGGGCCCAATCGGTCAGGAACTGGTCGAAAACACCATCCGTGATGCCGGCGTGCGCATCATCGGCTGGACCTATACCGGTTTCCGCCGCCTGACCAACTCGAAAAAACCGGTCAAATCGGTTGCTGACCTTCAGGATCTGGTCATCCGCGTTCCTAAGAACGAGATCATGATCGAAACCTACAAGGCATGGGGCATCAACCCGACGCCGATGGCATGGTCGGAAACCTTCACCGGTCTGCAAACCAAGGTGGTCGACGGGCAGGACAACCCTTACCTGACCATCAACGCGATGAAGTTCTACGAGGTTCAGGACCATGTCACCAACCTGCGCTACATCTTCTCGATTGAACCGCTGATCGTTTCAGAAGCGGTCTTCCAGGACCTGTCCGCAGAAGATCAGGCAATCCTCCTTGAAGCAGGACAGGAAGCCACCCTGGCATCCGCACAATTCCTGCGGGATTCCGAGGCCGCCATCAAGGAAGAGCTGACCGCCAAAGGCATGGAGATCATCGATCCCGAAAACGACGAAGCCGAGTTCATCGAACTGGCGACCGGTGCCGTATGGCCCCAGTTCTACGACTCCATCGGTGGCGTCGAAAAATTGAACACCGTGCTTGAAGCCATCGGCCGCGAGCCGGTGCAGCAATAATCGCCGCAGAGCGATACCGGGAAGAGCGCCACGGCGCTCTTCTCATCTCAGGGAGGAGTGAAACCACATGTTCTGGAAATTTCTGGACAACATAGAAAGTGTCATCTGCCGGATACTCTTATCCGGCTTTGTCTGCCTTTTGTTCGTGCAGATCATCGCGCGCGAGGTCTTCGGCTTTTCGGTCAGCTGGATCGAAGAACTCTCGGTCTACATGTTCGTATGGTTCGTCTATTTCGGTGCAAGTTACGCCGCCCTGAAAGGGGCGCATAACCGCGTGACGTTCCAGTTCAAATTCCTGCCTGACGGGTCGATCAAATATGTCGAAGCCTTTGCCGACCTCTTCTGGCTCTTCTTCAATGTCTACTTCCTCTATCTGGCGACAGACTTTGTTTTCAACAAGATGAACAAGTTCTGGAAATCCCAGACACTGGGCATCGAGATGAAGTATATCTACATGGTGCTGCCCATCGCATTTGCGCTGATGACCTTCCGCATCATTCAGGTGAATTACCTCCGCCTTGTCAAAGGCGAGGACATTCACGATCCCGACCAGATCGATCTGGACGAGATCAAGGCCGCTGCCGAAGCGGCCAAAGACCACTGAGACCGGGAGGGGTAACCATGGAATCCGAAATCGTCACGGTCCTGTTTGGATCATTTCTGTTCTTGCTGCTCATTGGCGCGCCGATCACGGTGGCGCTGGGTGTCGCGTCGCTGATCTCGTTTCTCTATCTGGGCGACAACCCGATCAAATTCGTGCAGATCGCCTTTACATCCGTGGGCTCGTTCCCGCTGATGGCGCTGCCAGCCTTTATCCTTGCCGGGGCCCTGATGGAGGCCGCCGGTATCTCAAAACGCCTGATCAACGTTGCCGAAAGTCTGGCCGGTCCCTTCACCGGTGGTATTTCGGCGGCAACGGTCATGGCCTGCCTGTTCTTTGGTGCAATTTCGGGCTCGGGCCCGGCAACAACCGCGGCTGTTGGGATGCTGATGATCCCGGCAATGATCGACCGCGGCTATGAGCGCGGCTATGCCTCGGCGATCACTGCGTCCTCTGGCGGCCTCGGGATTATCATTCCTCCCTCCATCCCGATGGTGATCTTCGGCATTGCCGCGCTCGGTATGGCCCCGCCGCCCGAAGCGGTCGAGAAATTCGGCACCTTCCAGTCGGTTTCGATTTCGAAACTGTTCATTGCCGGGTTCGTACCCGCCTTCCTGATCGCCACAAGCCTGCTGATCCTGAACTATTTCATGTCGAAAAAGCGTGGCTACAAAGGTGTCGCCGAGGGCTGGTCGATCCGCAATGTCGGGTGCGAGATGTATCGCGGGTTCTGGTCGCTGATGGCTCCGCTGGTGATCCTGGGCGGTATCTATACCGGCTTCTTCACCCCGACCGAGGCTGCAATCGTCGCGATCTTCTACACCCTGTTCGTGGGTGTTGTCATCTATCGCGAACTGACCTGGCAGTCGCTGTTCCAGTCGCTTGAAGCCACCACATGGCTAACCGGCCGCGTTCTGCTGATCCTGTTCACAGCAACGGTGTTTGGTCGTCTGCTGGTGGAAAACCAGATCCCGGCAATCATCGCAGAAGGGATGCTCAGCTTTACCGACAACCTCTATGTGATCTGGGCGCTGATCATCTTCTTCCTGCTCTTCGTCGGCATGTTCATGGAAACACTGGCCACCATCCTGATCCTTGTTCCGGTGATGCTGCCGGTGGCCTATTCGGTGGGTATTGACCCGATCCATTTTGGCGTGGTGATGGTCTGTACGCTGGGCATCGGGTTCCAGACCCCGCCGCTGGGTGAGAACCTGTTCATCGCATCCGGTATCTCGAACATCTCGATCGAACAGATCTCGCTGCGCGCGCTGCCTTTTGCGGCGGCCAACACGGTGGCGATCTTCATCATCGCCTTCTTCCCTGAACTGTCGCTGTGGCTCCCACGGCTGTTTGGCTACTGATCTGAAAGGATGACGACATGAAACAGATGGTCACCAACATCCTGTTTGCCACCGACCTGTCCGAAAACTCGGGTCACGCCATGCGCCATGCCGCCAGCATCGCGCAGGCCACCGGGGCGGAGATTCACGTGCTGCATGTGAATGAACCCCTGTCGGAGGATGCCAAGATCACGATGGAAATATTCATCATGAACGAAGAGACCCGCAAGACCGCGATTGAGCGTCGTCACGAGATGGTGCGCAAGGTTCTGGCCGAACGCCAAGCCAAGTTCTGGGCGCAGTTCGACGGCGACGACGGAAAAATTCGCGATCAGGTTACCTCGGTCGAGGTGACTGATGGCCATCCGGCCGAAGTGATCCTGCGCCGCTCGGTCGAACTGGGCTGTGATCTGATCGTGCTGGGCGCGCATGATCACGGCTTTTCGCACACCTTTCTGGGCACGGTCGCAAAACGCGTTTTGCGGCGCTCGAGGATCCCGACACTGATCGTTCCGAACCCGGACGAAATGTAACAACCCCACTGACAAGGAAGTACAAAATGAACAAAACCCTGACCGCGCAGGACCTGGCGGATACGTTTGACGCGTTTAACCGCCACGACATCGACGGCGTGATGACCCACTTCGCCGACGACTGCGTGTTCTACACCGTGGCCGGTGACGAGAAATACGGCAACAAGGTTGAAGGTGCCGCCGCCATCGCCGCCGCGTTTTCGGGCGTCTGGGCAGGCATGAAAGACGCCCATTGGGATCATCACAGCCACTTTGTCCACGGTGATCGTGCGGTGTCCGAGTGGACCTTCTCGGGAACCGATGCAAACGGTATGCGGATCGAAGCTGAAGGTGCGGATCTGTTCACCGTTCGTGACGGTAAAATTGTTGTAAAACAGGCGCTTCGCAAAACGCGCCCAATGTTCAAAGCCTGATCCGCCGCCCTGCGCGCAGCCTCGGAGAAAAACAAGAATGGTGGATAACAGCATCCCGCGTCACTGGCCCAAGGCCAGCTATGACCCTAAATATGACCCGATCATTGATGCGGGTCCGGGTCACAATCGCGACCACGCGCCCACATATTGGATTGGAACGGCCGGAACACCTCCGGCCGATGATGGACCTGTGTCCAGCGATATGGATGCAGATGTGGTGGTGATCGGATCGGGGTATACCGGCCTGTCCACTGCCATCCATCTTGCCAAGGAACACGGCATTCAAGCCATTGTTTTAGAAGCAAATACCGTCTCTTGGGGCTGCTCCACCCGCAATGGCGGGCAGGCCCAGATCTCATCCGGGCGGCTCAAGCGGTCGCAATGGATCGAACGGTGGGGAACGGACGTGGCCAAGCGCATGCATGCCGAGGTCACAGAAGCGTTTCAGCTGTTCAACGATCTGATTGCGTCCGACGATATCGATTGCGACCCCCAGCCGGGTGGCCACTACTACATCGCGCATCGCGACAAGGTCATGCCGTCCCTCAAGAAAGAGAGCAAGCTGCTCAACGATGTGTTCGGCTATGGCTCGCGCATCCTCTCTCGGGAAGAGCTGCATGAAAAACACGTGCGCGATATGGAGGCCGCAGGTGCCATGTGGGAACCTGACGGGACCTGTATCCATGCGGGTAAACTGGCGTTCGGATATGTCAACATGGCACGCCGTCTGGGGGTGAAAATTCACACCGGTAGCCCGGTCATGGGATGGCAGACGAAGAACGGTGTGCATCACCTGCGAACACCGGGCGGCATCGTCCGCGCCAAAACAGTGGCCCTGGCAACCGCGGGCTATACCCCGCCGGGCCTGAACACGCGCACAAAGCACCGCCTGATGCCCATCCTGTCGAACTCGATGGTGACACGGCCGCTAACCCAGGCCGAACTGGATGAGTGTGGCATTCAGACCAAATCACCCCTGACGGACACCCGCACCTTGCGCCATTACTATCGTTTGTTGCCCGACAACCGGATGCAGATCGGCAGCCGCAGCGCGGTAACGGGGCGGGACGCCGAGAACGAAAGACATCTGGAGCTTCTGAAAAAGGGTCTCGCCCGAAAGTTCCCGGCGCTGACGGATATCAACCTCGACTATTCGTGGTGGGGCTGGGTCGATGTCAGCCACGATATGATGCCGCGTATCTTCCAGCCGGACCCGGAACAGCGCGTGTTCTACGCGATGGGATATGGTGGCAACGGCGTGATGTACTCAGCTCAGGCCGGGCGTCGTATGGCACAGCTGATTGCGGGCAAGAAAGACAAGGCCTTTGCCCTGCCGATCTTCACGTCCCCGCTGCCCAGCCATGGCATCCTGACACCCTTCCGCCGCCTGGGTCAGCGTATAGCCTACGTCGGCTATTACCTCCGTGACGAAATACTGTAATTTACCAACGCTTTGGCGTTCCGAAGATAAGGAAACACCCCTATGAAGATGACGACGGAAGAGGCCTTTGTTAAGGTTTTGCAGATGCATGGTATTGAACATGCGTTTGGGATCATTGGCTCTG
>NZ_JBQFXU010000014.1:0-64204 GCF_056541095.1 Ruegeria sp. AK11 | reverse complement strand
CCGGTAGCTCGTCAGGCTCATAACCTGAAGGTCGCAGGTTCAAATCCTGCTCCCGCAACCAATACTTCAAGTCAGATATCAAACACTTAGCCTCGCATCACGCGAGGCTTTTTGTTTTGTGCGACAGCCCGTGGAAGCACTGTGGAAGCAAGCGAAACGTAATAGACGTGTGTTGAACGGGCAACAGAAGAAGCTTACCCAAATCCAAGCAATTGGTCGCGAGGAGCCCTTTCCAGACCTGCAACGCCTTCAGGGTCTTCGCATATGCAGCGAAACCCGACTGCCAGAACCGGACCTCCAGAGCCATTCTGGGTTTCGCTCAAACAGCGAGTCTTCAACAGTGAGATTCCCTTGGCTCGATTAGCGTTGTGCACATGAATCCAGACAGTATAAGCTATGGCGTGAAAACAGATATTGAGAACATGTTTGATGGAAACCGGTACAATTGAGAGCATTCAGGTTAAAGAGCTGTTTGGTCAGTTTAGTTACTTGTTACCTGACTGCGGCTCACTAACAAATCCTGCAATTCTCTATGGGGATAATGGGGTCGGGAAAAGTACGCTTCTGACTCTGGTATTCCATCTTTTATCCAGTGCAGGAGATCGAGGACATAGAACCGCCATTTGGAATACCGCGTTCCAATCATTAGTTGTTAAACTGAAGAACGGCTATGTGCTAAGGGCCGACAGAACAGACGGGCCACATGCACCAGTCGTTGTTTTCTCAATCCTCAAAGGTAAAGCGCTTCAAGCAGAGTGGACGTACAGCAAAGGCGGGCGAGAGCACGACTACGTCCTTAATGAAGATATTAGTGACATCGTTTTGGAGCAACTTATCAACGAGAATAAGATTTCCGCTTCCGTGGCCTTGGAGTTACGGAGGAAGCACAAGACTGCTGAAAATGACGGGGTCGCACGGGGAGAGCGACAATATCTGAAGGCTTTGGAGAGTTGTTCGCCAACGATTTTTTTGGTCAGCGCAGAACGTCGCCTAGATAGCGACACTGTCTCCGACCCTGCTGAAGAAATCGAGCTACGCGAAATTTTGCATGACAGACGTGGCCGCCGAATGCGTGATCTCGTTAAAGGATCTAGGCAGATCGCGCTCAAGCAAGCATTGATGAAAGCCTCGAGATGGGTTCAAAACAAGGCCCTTCGGAGCGCCACGCAGGGATCGATGAACGTTCATTCGGTTTATGAGCGCGTATTAAATCAATTAGCAGTTGACTACGCAGTTGAGACAAGTGACAGCCAGCTTAGCAATGTAGAAAACCTACTTACTCAACTTGATAACATTGAGAGAGATAGCCAAAGTTACTCTGCCTACGAAATAACCGGTGCCATTGATATGGCCCAATTCAGAGCAGCATTGACGTCAGGCCCCGAGCAGGGGAGGAGTATATCGGCGAAGCTGGTTGATCCTTATGTACGCTCCGTTCTCAGCCGCCTAGAAGCTATCGATCCCATCTACCGGACGCTGGATGAGTTTATTAAGCAAATTAACTCCTTTTTGACAAGAAAGGAGATGACTTTCTCAATGTCGAGAGGGTTTTCCGTTGTGAATGAAGTAGGCGACGAACTTGAGGCATCTCAGCTCTCCTCAGGTGAACAACAGCTTCTACTCATGTTTTGCTATGCCCTGACAGCTCAGGATCAACCCAGCGTTTTTATGGTCGATGAACCTGAAATTTCGCTTAACGTTAAATGGCAAAGACAACTACTAAGGGCGCTTGCCAAAATAACTTACGGCACAGAAACTCAGTTTATTTTTGCTTCACATTCGTTGGAGTTAATTGCGCAGCACCGGTCTTCTGTTGTTGAAATCGGCTGAAGAGAAGTCCATTTTCAATGAGTATTCCAAAACGCAAAATAGCGGAAATCAAAGCCCGTTATGAACTAGAGCCTGAACTAAACGATGTCTATTTGGAAGGCGTTTTCGACAAAGAGATTTTGGATGCTGCACTTCAACACACGCCAGATACCTTTCGACCGTGCTACGCTATCGACGATATTGAAGTCGACGCCGCCGTGCTTGCTAAGTATGGCCTAACCAGCGGAAATAGGCAGCGGGTTATAGCTCTGGCAGGTGAGTTGAATTTACCCGAGAACACAAGCGTACGGCTTGTGGTTGATAGAGATTTTGAAGACTGGCTACCAACTTTGCCAAAGGTAAATGGTTTGGTTACTACGAAATTCTGCGATGTCGAAACTGTGTACTTCCACGATGCATTTGTGAAACAGGTTTTGGTCGACGCCTCACGCTGCAGGATAGACAACTGGGATAGGTTTTTTGAAGCCTTGAAGGCGCGGCTCTGCGAATTGTACTGCATACGGTTGGAGATTGAAGCGTGCAAGATCGGTTCGGGGTTAATAGACTTTACGCGATGTCTAAAGTTTGTTGATGGCTTGCCCAGTCTCAATGTTCCCAACCTGATCGAAAGGAGCCTGTCTGGGTGTTGCAGCAAAACTGACCGAGAAGAACTTCTAACGAATGTTAAACGACGGAAAATTGTAATGGCAGACAAGCCGCATCAATTAGTTTCGCGAGGGCATGACTTTATAAGGCTCGTGGCATGGTGTGTTCGAATGACTAAGGGAGTTAAGTGTTTCCAAGACGAAGAAGCCCTGACACGTTTGTTGGTTCTATTCGCTGGCAACGAAAAAGACGACCTACTCCATCCTATTTCTTAACCCAAATATCGATGTGATTGCACTTTTAGAAGATAGTAAGAAATTGAGTGTTAGGGGTCGTATATTAGCTTCTCGCTAAAGAAACTTTACTTTGCCAAGTCTGTCTCCAACCCTTTTTGAATTTCACTCGGAATAAACCGTTTAACATTGGGCGTTAAAGATAAATTTAAGGAGCTTGCTTTGTCATCTTCAATCCTATTTTTCGCGCAATTACGGCCATTAGAAGTAATCAAGGCTGCGACCGCAGCGAAGGTCCGCTTGGTGGCCTCTCAAGACAACCGATACTTTCCGCGCGCCTTGGAAAGCCGTTCTTCGAGTGGGGTGGTATGCTCTGCAACGAGCCGAGCCAACACGTCGGAGTGACTTTCCAAAAAATCACTAAAATTGTGCGCACAAACGTCTGAAATTGCTGCGCGCGTGACGAACAATCCTGCAAGCTGGGCGTCCAGTTCACGCATCTTAGCAGTTCGGTTGGCTTCCATCACGTCGCAGGGCAAAACGCCCGCGCAGTTCTGTAGCAAGTCGTTGCCAACCACAGCTTCGAATTGCCGCCAAAGCTCGTGTGTGGGCCAACGGGCGCGGTTTCCGTCTGCGGTCGGTATGCAGTAGCGAATGCGCCCCAAAGCGTCTGTGAAGGCGTCTCCGATGATGTCATGAACATCCTGCCAGTTCCGCATCTCGAAGCGGTTGCGGAGTTGCTTGGAGCCAAGCCGCATCTCAAAGCGCCAAACCTGACTTGAAGTTCGGTCGGTCAGATCAAGTGCCGGTTTACCTTTGGCTTCAAGTGCTGCGTTCCAAATGGTCAGCCAGCCCATCTTGTTTTGCTGGATCACCTCGGCCCGTTTGTCATAGATCGCCAACTGCCGGTTGGCGACGGCCCCGGCACGCAGACCAACCACGCGCGCCCCGCTGGAAACCATCGCAGTTTCATCAACCCCAGTATATTCCGTGACCTTGGTGCCGGGCGGAACAACCAATGCTTCGCGGTCTGGTTCAAACCAAGGGGCCAGCAAGTCCACGGCGAAGTCAGCCCGCGCGACCCGCAATTGAGTTTCTACGTATTTGATCCCGAATGCTTCCATGCAGTCGCGAAAGTGTTGCTCCGCCCTCTCAAGGCCGCCTGTGGCGAGACCAAAAGCGCGGAAATCGACAGTGATGCCGGGATTGTTTGGAATGCGGTCTTGCGGGTCTTGGAACAGCCACACAGCCCCATGGTCGCCAGTGTGAGCGGTGAAGCCGCGCGCGCCCTTGCTAGTCACATTCAACGACACTGAGCCGAATTCTAGAACGCAATCGCTATAGGTTTCTTTGGCATGTTGCTTGGCGGAGGCCAATTCGTCGCGAAAGTTGTCTGGGATATCCGCTTGGATAGTGAATTTCAGCCCATCAAACCCGGAATGCAGGATTGTTGCCTCCATTTGCGCTGACCTTCGCTTTCGTATTCGTGGAGGGGGGTGTTACAAGACCCCCCTCTATCGCGGCATGCCCTGCCGCTGGGATAATTGGCAATGTGGGGAAAAGATTGTGGGGGCTTACGCCCCCTGAGTGCCTCCGGCGGAGCAGCATTTGTTTTGGGGCCGGAGCGAAGCCGCTCCGGTGCTGCCACTACCTGGCATTGGTTTGACGGCCAATCCAGATTTCGGCGCGCTCCGCGCATTTGGCGATATTGAGCAGGTCCGAATGGTGGAAGCTGGTCGAACTCCGCCATTCGCCGGTATCGGTCTTGTAAGAGCGGGACATATCGACCGAGTAGAAGCCATCATTGTCCCAGATGGTTGCGGTGATCAGGCCAATCTTGAATTTCTGTGCTGGCTGGTTTGCCATGGTTCAGTGTCTTTCTGTTGATGTTTGTGAAAAGGGGCGCAGGACCGTTTCGCCCGCGCCCCGTCAGAGCCATTCCGGCCCCAAAATCCCGCACGGCGCTGCCAACCCCGTGCGGGCAAAACTCAGACTTGCGAGGTGTTACGGCGGCGGCGACCTTCGGCCCAAATGCGCAGATCGCGACGGCGGTAGCGAACTGACCGGCCCGGTTTGTAGAAGGAAGGGCCAAAGCCTGTGACGCGCCATTTCTGCATGGTGCGCACGCTTTGGCAGAGATAGTCTGCTGCCTCGGTCTCAGTGATAAATCCATCCCAATAGTCTGATGTGGGGATGATCTGCTCGGTGGCGATTGCCTGCTGTTGCATGTTGTTCGTCCTTTCAGTGCAAAATGCTATGGGGCGAACATAGGAGCGCTTGGGTGCGAATTTCGAGCGAAACCGCTGGACGAATTAACCGCGAATCTGAACAACAATTCGTTCAGTAGGCTAAGCGCGCTCACGGATGCAATCTTTTAACTCCCTCATGACGCGCGACGTTGGAATGCTTGGATCGACTTTCCGAAATGCCTCAGTGCAAAAGCGAGCGGCGTTTGTTATCGGCTCGCCTGACGAAGTAACGCCCCGTGTAAACGCCTGACTGGTCGTTCCATTCCAAAGATCAGCGATGTTACGCATCCATAGACGCAACCCGTATGAGCGGACTTGTCCGGGTCTTCCTTTCGGGAGGTTGGCGCTTCTGCTGGTGGCTGCAATTTCCAAACCTTCAATCACTGAACGCAGCGTTGGAACATCCAAAATCACGCAAGGGACACCAATTTCCAGATGCTTCAAAGACACCGCCAGAGAGGGCTCGCTTGGGGCGGCTAATGATCCAGTAATACTTTTCTCCGCGTCACTATCAGCGTGCCTGTCGAGTTCCGACTGTGCTTTCCATGACAACTGCTCAAGTGAAGATTTCAGCCGATTGGCTTGTTTCGCTATGTCCTTCAGCTCGCGCGCAACGTCGCTGTTTCGAGGAAGATTCTCAAATTTCGCAGTTTCCCAGCGGTACATAGCAGCGCTGTGTTCAAGTTTTTCCGTGAAAACCCCGATGTTCACAGGGTAGAGCTCCCCAACTTCACAAAGGTTTTGAACGTCGTTGGCATCGTATGTGTCTTTGTAGAATCTTGGTGGAACTACTTGGTTTTCGGGTACGATAAGTATGGGACTGCCTCTTCTATCGTGGACGAGCTTAACCGGGTTCCGATTCTTCTTATCTGGGTTTGCCTTTTATCGGGTAAGGCATGCGTCTGGTAGGTATGACGAGGCGCAAAGTATAGCCACTAGTTTGAGAACGGGCGCATACTGCGGTGTAACCCAATGTTGCGCTAACTAGAGGCTGACAGGCCAATAGCTTGAAAGTCTGCTCTGCGGACTTTGTTGCCTTTCGCTGCGCCATGCACGAAAGTCCATCACCTAAAAAGATGGGAGATTGAAACTGTTACGCATCATCCAGCGAGGCGATGAACGCGTCGAACGCTTCCAAGTTATATCGGAGCTCGTTCGAACGTAGTTCGTCGATCAGCAGACCTCCATGTGGCAGTTGCCATTGGACGCGTCCACATAAAACTGCATCTAGGGCACGATACCAACGCACGAGCGGTTCTTGGAGGCGGACGTGAAGGTCGAACCGCGTCCGAACTCTTGTCTTATCTCCATCACTTTGCCTGCGAGCCGTATCAGGGTCGATCGTCTTCACAAAGTACGCGTCCGCGAAACCAATTCTTCTATCTTGGATAGCGTCGCGTGTCGTTTGGGCCTGCAACTCCCACTGGGCGCGCTGGCCAGCGCCAGCTTGGAACAGCGTCCATGAGTAGTGAAGCTTGAGTGGATCGGTGTCACATACCGCCAGTCCCCGAGCAGCTTCCATCGCCAGGGCGTCGCCCCACCGCTTCACGTTCCAGTCGGTCCAGTAGCGTGCGGTCGCCAGGCCTTGCGCCGGTTGGTTGCCGCGATCGGATGGGAAGGTTTCGGGGATCAAGTGCTCGCCAGCGTGGCTCCGGCACCAAGTCGTCTTGCCCGCCGCGCTTATCCCCTCCACCACAACGATCATGTTTGCTCCCGTTCTTCCCGACGCTCCGCTTGGATGCACCGTCGCATAACGTCAATTTCGCATGCCTGATCCGATTCAAAAGCATCCATGGGTGTCTCAAAACGCTCTAATAGATGGGTTTGGACCTAAACGGAACACCTACTCGGCAAATCGGACGACCCCAAAGCTGCCCTTCGATCACGGTGCAGCATCGGTCAAAGAGGGCTCAGACCCGTCATTCGAGAAATCGGCTTGAGGCGTAGCTTTACCCTACCCGGGGTATACCCGGCCCCGCGTATACCCCGGGTAGGGAGGAAATCCCTATGTAACGTATTGTATACGTAGACGCCCTACGTAATGTAGCCCGCCTATGTATACGTTTATGGGGCCGGTCCCGCAAAATGCCTTACCTAACTAGGCGCAGCCCATGGCTGGGTTCCTGCGCACCGACGAATGTGTTGAGCCGCGCGGCGTTTTCTTCCGCCGCTCGCCGTACCGGATCATCAGCCAGATGCGCATACCGCATCGTGGTTTGAATCTGACTGTGACCTAGCAGCCGACCGACCATCTGGATTGGCATGCCCGACGACACGGCATTCGACGCATAGGTGTGGCGTAGGTCATGAATACGAACATCATTCAAACCGGCCTGCTTACGTATACGACGCCATGGTTTTTGCAGGTCGGTCGCGTAATGGCCGGGAACAGCCCCGGCTATAACGTAAGTGTTGTCAGGAAGCCGTGGCAGCGCGCTCAGAACCGCTCGGGCCGCTTGGGGCAGGGGAATCCGCCGCGCGCCTGTTTTGGTGTCTGGAAGCTCCATTCCGGCGTCTGTGATGAAGGACCATTGCAAGGTTTGGATTTCACCAAGGCGGCATCCAGTCAGGATCAGTAATCGGAAGGCAGCGACAACAAAGGGCGTCTCCGATCCATCCTGCTCCGAATCCGTCAGAGCCTGTCCGAGTCGTTGCAATTCGTCTGGGCTCAGAAACCGTTCTCGTTTCTCTTCGCGGTACTTCGGGACATGGCGACAGGGGTTTGATCCGTCAGGCCGCAAGCCCCAGATTTCCGCGAGATTGAACATCTTGGACAACACGCCCAATGTCCGATTGGCTTGATAGGGTTTGCCCCGAAACTTGTGGTGCAACTCGGCTATGTCTTTTCGTTCCACATCGACCACTTTAAAGCTGCCAATGGCCGGAACAATGAATAGGTCGATGGCCCTGCGGTATTCCCCTTGGGTGGACGGCTTGCAGCGCTCCTTGACGTGAGAGTCAAAGAACCGCTCACACAGGGCAGCGACCGTGGGCGCACGGCGATGCTGTGCAATCTCTTCGGCTGGGTTCTCGCCCTTGGCGACTTGGCCCATCAGTTCCTTGGCCAGTTTCCGCGCCTCGTCGACAGTGATCTTGCCATGTCGACCGATAGAAACGCGCCGTGTCCGTCCGCCTTTGCGATACTGAGCTTG
The DNA here is from genome assembly GCF_056541095.1 of Ruegeria sp. AK11. Lineage (NCBI taxonomy): Bacteria > Pseudomonadati > Pseudomonadota > Alphaproteobacteria > Rhodobacterales > Roseobacteraceae > Ruegeria > Ruegeria sp. AK11. The sequence goes on along the minus strand of NZ_JBQFXU010000014.1, from coordinate 56,155 downwards.
ATAGGTCTTGGCCCCGGAGGGCATAACGCGGACCCCAAACCCGGCTATCTGGCTGTCCCAGACAAAGTAATCTTTCGCCTCAACAGGCAGGGCTTCTACGGCACGTTTGGTCAGTTTGGGCATCCCTCATCCTTTCTCTGTCATCGCCCCGTGGAAGCATTGTGGAAGCAACTGGAAGCGGTTCATGGCGTAAGAGGCAGGAATGGAGGGTGGCGGTCGTCAATAATAAATAAACAATTCCAATAAGATAGGGTGAGTCAGCGTTTTGGGGCGTAGTTGGTGCAGGTGGGTGTAAGCTATCTCATAACCTGAAGGTCGCAGGTTCAAATCCTGCTCCCGCAACCACTTCGGTCGAACAGAGTCTCGAACAAGCCGCCTCAGGGCGGCTTTGTTCATTCTGGGCCAACCCAATCATCGCTGCCAGGACACCCTCCAGTTCGATCTGGACGCCATCCCGTTCATGTTTGATCGTAACACGTTCAATCAGGCCCCGGATAATCTCCAAGGCCCCGGTGCGGATCGACGGATCCGATAGCGCCTGTGCCAGATCTGCGACCTTGGAGCGATAAAGTTCCGACAGATTTGGGTGCAGTCGCACCGGTGAAGGCTTTGGTCCGGAGAGCTTGGCATCCAGATTGGCGATCTGCGCTTCGAGTTCTTCGAGCCGCGTTTGAAGGCCGGGGGTACGAATGCCCTCCGCGATTGCATCATAGAACCCATTCAATTTGCGTACGGTTTTGTCCCGCTCGGATTGTAGACGGGTCCGGGCTTCCTCTACTGTGCCTGCTTCTGCGTTGGCGGCCTCGCTGAAGGATTTGATAAAAGCGGCAACTGCGTCGGGCTGCATCAGGCGACGACGAAGCAAATCCAGAACGGCGTCTTCCAGAACGTTGCGGCGAATGGATTGCTTATGGGAACAAGTACCGAGTTTGCGAGCGGCAGAGCAGGCGAGGTAGTCGCGCCCGACAGTGGCGAGTGGCCCTCCGCAGGTGCCGCAGAATGCAAGACCTGTCAGAAGGTGCTTCTTGCGACGCTTCTCCCAAAACTTGGTTTCCTTGATGGCTTTGACACGGGGATCAGCCTCGATCTCGCCTTGCCGCTGCTTGACCGCCTCCCAAAGTTCATCCCCGACGATCCGCAACTCAGGGACCTTCGCGATGATCCATTTGGACGGATCGTTGAGACGGGAAACACGTCTGCCGGTCTTTGGGTCCTTGATGTAGCGCAGCCGGTTCCAAACCAGGCGGCCGATATAAAGCTCATTGTTGAGAAGGCCCGTCCCACGCACTCGGTGCCCTCGAATGGCGGTGTCACGCCATAACTTGCCACGGGGACCGGGGACACCCTCGGCGTTCAGGCGGCGCGCAATGGCTTTTGGTGAGAGTCCTTCGGTGAAGTCATGTAATACCCGCCGGATAATCTCAGCTTCCGCCGCGTTGATCATTCGTTCTCCCGTGACGGGTTGGCCATCGGACCCAAGACGCCGGACGACGTCATAGCCGTAGCTGTTTCCGCCGCCGGAGCGCCCAAGCTCGACCCTTCCGCGCAGGCCACGCCGCGTTTTGTCGGCCAGGTCTTTTAGGAACAGTTGGTTCATGGTGCCCTTGAGACCTACGCGCAGTTCGCTGATCTCACCTTCGGCCAGTGTCACGATGCCAACACCTGCAAAGTTCAGACGTTTGAAATTCGCGGCGATGTCTGCCTGATCCCGGCTCAACCGGTCCAGCGCTTCCGCCAAAATCAGATCAACCCGTCCTTCCTGAGTGGCATGGAACAGCTCTTGTAGACCGGGGCGCAACATGGAGGCGCCGGAGACCGCACGATCAGAATAGGCGTCAGCAACAGTCCAACCTTCCCGCTCAGCACGTTCCCGGCACAGTCGCATTTGGTCATCGATGGATGCGTCTCTCTGCATTTGGCTGGAGAAACGGGCATAGATTGCAACTCGGGTCATCGCCGGACCTTTCTCTTCTGGTTGATCAAAGCCGCGTAGTCGCGGCCCGCTTCAATTGTCTGGGCGTGGATGTAGTGGCGCTCAGCCGTTCGGAAGCTCGCATGAGCCAATATTGGTCGGATCAGCTTCGCGTGTTCCGGAGAGGAGCGCGCCAATGTCGTTGCGGCGGCATCCCGGAAGAAATGCGGTGGGATGCGGCGCCCCGTCAGCTTAAGCGTTTGATCAGCAATTCGGGGGCCTAGCGCGTCTTCCTTCAAAGGAGTGCCAGACCGGCCAACCCACAGGACATTGTGATGTTGTTGGCCACGCTCCATAAAAAAAGGACGGGCTTCGTTGACATAACGGCGTAAGAGCGGCTCAACGCTCTGGGAAACATCAGCTTCCCAGGGATGCCCTGACTTGGTGAGATCCCCGGGGAGCGCGACGGTCATCGTGTCTGCTGCGACATACAGGGATGTGCCAATCCGAAGGCCCGCGAAGGCGCGTCGCCGCATCGGCATCAGGGCCAACATCGCTATCATGGTGCCATCCCGCAGGCACATCATACTGCTTAGCGGTGTTGACGCAGCTTCTGCATGACCCGTCGCCAGAGACAGCCCTGCACGGAATAGAACCTCGCTGGACAGCACACGCCCAAGTTTACGATCCCGATCACCTCGACCCGCGGCGCGCTTCAATCCCGCTTTTAACTTCCGCTGAGCGGACCAGTCCTGCGTCGGGTCAGCCACGGAGAGGATACGCATCACGCCATCAATGAACATCAACCGGGTCATCGGCCGGGTGTGTGAGAGGTCCCGAAGCCAAGCGGAAAGGCGCGGGAGGGTCCCGCGTCGAGCCGGAGGCAGGGCTATTGAGTCCACATCACTAGTGAGCAGCCATTGCAGCCATCGGGCATAGCGAAGTTCCAGCGTCTTTAATGAGGTTGCGCGCAGATGAGCGAGGGCGCCGCAATCGTCGAGCGGTCCGGCCGCCTTCTGAAGCCTGTCCCACATATCCCGGTCGGACGCGGGCCAATTGGCGATAGGCAGAACCAGGCTCACTTGCGGCACCCTTTCTTCGCGTCTATCAGGTCCGCGAATGCACGTGTTGCCGAACGTGCCTCAAGACCGGAATACATGTTGATGGTGTGGCTGACTTCCGAATGCCCGAGCAACCGACGTGCAACCTCGTAGCCGCCGGGATTGGCGTCGAGCCAGTTCATCACCGCGAAATGCCGAAACAGGTGGGCGTTCATCTCCAACCCCGTTTCTTTCCGGATCCGTTTGGAGATGCGCCCAGACAGAACGCCGGGATCAACAGAATGTTGACCATCCCTGCGGGGAAACAGCCAAGGCGTTCCAGCGGGGCAGAGTTCCGGACAGCGAGATTTGAGATGAACGTCGATCATGCGCAATACATCACGCGGGATCTCGAACTCGACAGGTCGCTCATTTTTGGTCTCGCCGCCTTCCAGAACCAGGTAGGCTCGGCCATCGCCGGGACGGTGCAGGTGGCGTTCCAGGTGGATGTCAGCCAGGTTCTTCACGCGAACCGGGCAGACCAGAAGGATGGCGATGGCGAGCGCATCTTCGCGTGCCAAAGCCCAGCCATACGGCCTGGACTTGCCGCGTAGTCGCGCGAAAATCCGTTCAGGCAGAAGCAGCAGGCGCTGCTGATGCCGGTCCTCCTGCAACACCCGCAGCCGGCTTCGGTTTTTTTGGGTCATGCCATTCTGAGGTTTGACGGCCAGGCGCGCGGCAAGTCCAGACAGCGCGTCCCGGGTGTCATCGGGTGCATTGAGTATCCGCGCCAAGTTGCGGAGCAGCGCGGCAATCTCGCTGATCATCTTTGTGGTCTGGTTGTTGGTGCGCGATAACATCTGGCGCAAACCCCGTTCAGCCATCGTCGGATTGATCAGGACGTCCAATCCGCCAATCTCCGCGATCGGGATACCAGAGTGAACGAGTTCGGAGGCAAACCGAACCAACTGTCTTTGGTATTGGGACAGGGTCGCGGGTCGGAGTGCTCTGTTCTGACCGTCATCTGCCAAGGGGTCCGGATTGGACAGACGATGTATCAGCTTTGAAAGAGCAGTTTGGAATGGCGCTGGAAACGCGGTCGCCGGAAAAGTGACGACTTTCTGGCGCGTTTCCAGAGGCAAGTTGATCTTGGGCCATTCCGCAATACGTCGGGCCGCCAGGTTCCAGCCGTTGACAGCGGCACGATGTGCAACATCAGGAGATTTGCTGATCTCGTTATGCTCAAGCGCTACTCGATAGGCCTGAGCATGCTCTTTGCACACATTGGCAGGTTTGACGCCTTGCCGGTTCAGAAAATGCACGAAGCGGCAGAGCGCGGGTTGCAATGTTTTGTCGCCCGACGCCAGAACAGCTGCCCAGAGCGCGTGCCAATCGGGAGACAGATCGTCGATCCGGTTGAAGCGGCGTTCCACCAGCCCGAAATGCGCGAGCGCAGCCCGTGCATCACTGACCGCATTTTGCCAGCTCTTTGGAGTCAGACCAAGCGAAGCCGGTGCAACTTTAGTCAAACGGGGCTGCAACCAGCGGCTATCGCAAGGCACATCCTCAGGAGGCAATCCAAGGGCTTTGGCCACGCGGCGCAGACCGGAGATCATGTCGCGGCGGCGTCCGTCCGACAGAGAGCTATCGGAGCGCAGTTGGTCGATAAGCTCGGCGAACATCGGTGTGTCGGCTTTGACGAAGGCTAATGTCAATGGAACGGGGCTCTGGCTAGTCATCGGGATTACGTTCCTTTGGACATGTCAGGTCTCGGGTGGACGGGTGTGGACAGGATGTCCGATTCGGGAAAAGCGTAGCACAGAAAGTTCGCAACTTACGGGGATGCCCTCTTCCCGAAATGCACATAACGCACTGACAATAATGGACATTAATGATCGCGATTGCCTACCAGAAGTGCGCCTGCCGGTAAGCAGCATGTGCTGCCGGATCAATTCGAATGAGGCGTCCACCGGGGCCCACTCGGATAACCTCAAGCAGGCCTGCCGCAATCGCACGGCGCACCGTCTTCTCCGAGCAATTGTCCAGTTCAGCGACGTCTTTCACCGTCAGAAGCTTGCGGGGTCGGCTCTTCTTGGCATTGATCTGTGGCATCCTGATGCGCCTCCTGCTGGTCCGAGGCGTTCCGGCCCAGTTCCCTTACTGTCTGGGCAGCCAACAATCGGACCAACTGGTCAATCGCTGTCTCAACCTGCCGGTGCGCGTGGTTGTCTGAAGGGGGTATGGCAAGAACGCGTGTCATGCCATGACCATGACAACGCAGGCTTGCTCATTCTAAGTGTATTGATTGCCTGTTTCCGGCGGGCCCCAACGCTCTTTCTCTTCGCGCTCAAGCCTGTCGCGAAAATCGTCTATATCCACGCGGATCGTCTCACCGCTCAGGATTTGCCCCGGTTCGGTGATCATCTTCACGACAGCCTGGATAAAGTTGACGAGCGGACCTTGCCGTTGTCCTCCGGGGCGCCCGTCTGAGTATGTTGTATAGGTCAGAGGGCGACCGGCATCTTTCCAGATGTAACAGCAGCTCTCGACGATGTACTGACGGCGTTTGTCGCGCGAGAACCGCTTGTCTCGTGGCGACATCTCTGCAACCGCGCCGGGTGTCTCGATGATGCGTCGAATGTCATCCACCACGTCCTGAGAAAGCGTTTTTGCGGTCTCAAGCTTTTGGAGGAATTGCGGCAAAAGTTCTGCGTCTTCCGGGAGCGACGCGAAATAGGTCGAAAGCGTGCCCAATGCGTTCCGGAGTTCTTGGGGACCAATGGCGTCCCGCTTGGCTTCCCGCAATAGCTTTTTGAGGTATTTTTGACCTCGTTCAATCGCCTGTGAACGACTGACCTCGGTCAGATTGATCGCGATGTCGTCATCGTTGTTGAGGCAGTCACCGAGCATTACGGATAGGTCGCGCACGAGCGTTGTCGGGAGGTCAAACTGTTCGCTCTAGCTCTCGATCATGTCCTCGGAAAGCGCGCCGCGTTCCCCATAGCTTCCGAGTTTCCAGGACATCGAGCATTTGATTCCATCCATGTGCGGATAGACCGAATAGTCACCTTCAATATCTGCAACGTCTTGGTTGCCCTTCAGATCGCTGTCCGCGTTAGCGCTCATGTTGTTCTCCGTTTGCCACATTCTAGGGTCTGGCCGCGGGTCCAAAAGCTTACGTGCATCAAGGCAGTACCGATTGCTGAGGAAGCTTGCCGGTTGAAGCAAGTCGACCCCTCCAAAAGTTGCACATAAACAATAGAACAGGAAGGGAACAGCTTGTGCTCCAGCTAATGCTTGATCGTCCAAGGCGGTTTTAACGCTATTTCGGTAGCAGACTGCACACCGCACTGTAGTGGATACATGGCCTGCCGAGTGACCGGTCGCTTTGCAGTTAGAATGGTTCTCAGCCATCAGCGACGTTTCATTTTGCATTCGCCTCCCACGGTGGGAAATCCGGCCCTTTGCGGCCCTTCTCCCCGCTTGCAGTCTCCGCAGTGCGGCGTCGTCGGACCTGCCATTCGCTGCGGCCGCACATTCTCAAGAACGGCAAATGCCGGCAGAGCGGACGAAGCGCAGGTCTGGGAAATTCAAAATTTTTTGGCAGACTTCAGGACGCCTTGGGTTTCCAGAAAATCCATCGTGTATATGCGAATGTGATCAGCGGCAACGACTCAAGTGTTTGTGTTTCGGTTTCCCCGGAAGCTCTTTGGTGAGGAGCCGGTCCACTCCCTGAACGCACGGCGAAAGCTTCTCGGCTCTTTGTATCCCAGCATTTCGGCGATCCGTTCGACCGGAATGTCCGATTTCTGAAGCATTTCGCGCGCCTGCTCCTCGATGAGCATGGAGCGGATTGTCCTGTATGCCGTCCCTTCCGCCCTAAGGGCCCTCTGAAGTGACCTGGGGCCGATCGCAAGATGGGCCGCAACTTTGCTCTCGGAAAGCACACTTGTCGGAAGATGAGCGCGCATGATTTGCAAAACCGCGCCTTCAATGGACTGAACCGGCTCAACCCCCATGAGCGCACCCAGGTCCCCCAATGTAATAGTCTTCCGAGACTGCAAGGGGTGCGGGTTTCGCGTGTCAAGGTCGCAAAGCCGAAGCGCGACGGACGGTGACTGGGCTCCCGTCCTAACAGGTGCGCCGAACAGATCTGCAAGCTTTGACTTGTCGTCACCATTGCCATCGGGAAGTTCAAACCAATCGGGCTGCCAGTCCGTGCCGAGGAAATGCCTGACCACCTTGGAAATAACGAACAGCGCCCCTTCGTCGAGGTGTCGGTGGCCGACGACCGAGAAGCCTTTCGAGTCTCGTCCGACGACAACGTGCGTGTCAGTCTGTCGGATCACGATTTCAGAGCCAGGATGCGTCAGCGACAGCGCGCGTCGCCCGCGGTCAAGCGCAGATCGCAGATCCGGTGCGCCCAGCACGTAGTTCGCATAAGCTCCGTAAGCCAAGTAGTCGAAGGCCCAGCCAACCCTGGCACCCAGATGGCGATCGCTTATCATGCGGGCGACGGACTCCAGAATGACGGCCTCAGCAGCGTAGGAAACAAACCCGGTTCCTTCTGACAGCATCTTACGGTCGAGACCAGCCGTTCGGAGCGCACTCTCGACGACGTGTTTCGGGACGAAGCTGTCAAGAATGTCCACGACGTGCGCCAGTTCGATGATGTTGACCAACTTCTGTCTCATAGCGTCTCTTTGTCACAAAATGACCGGTCGCACTATGATAAAACGCCAGGAAAACGAAGACTTGAGGGGCGACTCATGAAAGGTAAACAGTTGGCAAACCGCATATTTTTGTTTCTTGCATTCCTGGCCGCGATCGTCTCTGGTCCCGCTCATGCCCAAAACTTCGACACCACAGTGGACCAACTTGCCGACAGCAGGGAAATCCCAGTCACGGTAGACAACTTTATCCGTGCCGCGACAGATATCGAGTTCGGCAAATATGTTGCCCTCGCTGGAGGGGTAAACAAGTTCTACCACTTCCGCGAAATGATGCCCGTCCATGCTCAGACCACCATCAGCGCGAACCGGGACACTCTCTATAGCGCCGCGATCATCAATATCAGCAAGGGCGCGACGGTCACCCTTCCGGATGTCGGCGACCGCTACATGTCGGCGATGGTCATCAACCAGGACCACTACCTGAACAAGGTCTTGCACGGTGGCGGCGCCTATACACTCGATATGGACACGTTTGACACGCCATATGTCGCCGTCTATCTGCGCGTCCTGCTGGATGCGACCGATTCCGCGGACCTGGCCGCCGTGCACGCAATCCAGGACCAGATGTCGATCGACGCTGCCTCGTCCAAACCTTTCATCGTCCCGCCCTATGATGAAGAGGGCTATTTAGGGCTCGTAAGGGCCGCCGTCGGTGTCGGCGCCTACCTTCCGGACAGTTTCCACATGTTCGGCAAGAAGGAGGATGTCGATCCAGTGCGGCATTTCATTGGGACGGCCGGTGGCTGGGGTGGGTTGCCCGAGGATGAGGCACTTTATCTCGGAATCTCGCCGAACCTGCCGGTCGGGAAATACAAGATCGAAGTGCCGGCCGACGTGCCCGTCAAGGATTTCTGGTCGGTCAGCCTCTATGATGCAAACCGTTATTTCGCGCCGAACGCGATGGACGCCTATGTCATCAACTCCGTCAGCGGGACGTACAATGAGGACGGCTCGATGACCGTGCATCTGGGCGGCTGCGAGGACGGGCGCGTGAATTGCCTGCCGCTTGTCGAGGGGTGGCAATACACCGTGCGGCTCTATCGTGCAGCGCCGGAAGTGCTGGATGGAAGCTGGGTCTTCCCGGGTGTCGAGCCCGCGAACTGACAGAAAGGACAGAAAATGAAACACCTTCTCCTTGCCGCTGCCCTCTACGCACCCGCACCAGTTCTCGCCGAAGATATCACGATCCGGAACCTCATGCGCGCCGAGAGCGATACGATGTTCCGGCTCACTATGAAGAACAACGGAACAGGTGTCGGCGAGATCGCCCATGAGCGCGAGGTAACCTCCGCCGACAAGCCGCAGCCGGTCATCCGGCCCAACCAGGACACCTTGTATTCGTCCGCCCTCATCGATCTGTCCCAGCCGGTGACGGTGACGCTGCCGGAGGGCGACGGACGGTTCCAGTCGGTGCTGGTGATCAGCCAGGACCACTACAACTTTGCCTATGCCGAACCCGGTGCATACGAGCTGACCGAGGACGAGGTCGGGACCCGCTTCGCGATGCTCCTGTTCCGCACCTTCATCGACGCGGGCGATCCCGACGATACGGCGCGCGCCCATGCGGTGCAGGACGGAATTCGCCTCGAAGGCGGCGGAACCGGCCCCTTCGAGGCTCCGAACTGGGATCTTGACACCCTTGCCGCTGCGCGGAAGGCGGTCAGTGACCTCGCCGCTGCCGTCGGCCTTGATGCCAGCATCGCCTTTGGCCGCCGCGACGAGGTGGACCCGCTGGGCCATCTGATCGGAATGGCGGGCTGGGCGGGGCAGCCGGCCACGACGGCCAGCGCCTTTGTCGACGCCGTCGATAGGAATGACGGCGCGACCCCCCATGCCGTGACGCTGCAAGACGTTCCGGTGGACGCGTTCTGGTCGATCACCGTCTACGACGCTGACGGCTTCCTCGCGCCAAACGATTTGGGGCGGAACAGCTATAACAACACCTCGGCCACCCCGAATAAGGATGGTTCCTTCACCATCCATTTCGGTGGCTGCGAGGATGGCCGGATCAACTGCATCCCTCTTACGCCGGGCTGGAACTACACGGTCCGGCTATACCAGCCACGCGCCGAAATCCTCGATGGCAGCTGGACCTTCCCGGATGTCCTGCCCCTAAACTGATGACGCGACGGCCCGCGCACCGCGTGGGCCGATCGACGAGAGGAAGGAGCCTTCGATGTTGAAAAAGCCACCTGTCCAAACGGCCAGTTGCGCCGTCTTCCTGGCGTTTTCCTTGGCGAACGGTGCATTAGCCGAGGATAAGCCGCGCCTCATCCTCCAGATCACTGTGGATCAGCTGCGGGGCGACCTGCCTTTCCGCCACTACGACCAATTTGGCTCGGGCGGATTCCGCTATCTGATGGATCAGGGCGTCTACTACGACAACGCCCACCACGCCCACGCCAATACTGAAACCGTCGTCGGCCATACCACGCTGGCCACCGGCGCGCATCCGTCGGCCCATGGCATGGTAGGCAACCTCTGGTACGACCGCGCCACGGGGCGCACTATCTACAATGTCGAGGACGCCGACTATCCACTCCTCACTCGGGGCGCGGACGTGAACCCCGACACCGAGGTCGACCCCACCCAGCTTGCCGCCAGTTCCGATGGCCGTTCGCCCCGCGCCATCCTGACCACCACCTTTTCCGACGAGCTGTCCATCGCCACCCAGGGCCGCGCCAAGGTCTTTGGCGTCTCGGTCAAGGATCGTGGTGCCGTCTCGATGGCGGGCCACACCGGCAAGGCGTTCTGGTTCTCCAAATCCGCCGGGGAATTCGTCACCTCCAGCTATTATTACGACAGCTACCCGGATTGGGTGACCGATTGGAACGCTAAGGATTTCCTGCAAAACTATCTCGGCACCTCGTGGCAGCTGACCCATCCCATCGATAGCTATCTTTTTGGCGATCGCGACGATCAGGATTGGGAAACCGATCTTGCCGGGTTCGGGCGCACCTTCCCGCACCCCTATTCGACCGTCGATCCGCTTTCGTGGAAGAACGATCCCTATTTCCCCACGCTGCTCACCTTCAGCCCTGCCGGGGACGAGATCACCGCCGATTTCGCCAAGACCCTGATCACAGCCGAGGGCCTGGGGCAGGATGATGTCACCGATTACCTCTCCGTCAGCTTCTCGGCGACCGATTACATTGGCCACGGCTTCGGCCCCTCCAGCCTCGAGGCCGAGGAAAACCTGCTCCGGCTCGACCGCACCCTGACCGATCTCTTCGCCTTTATCGACGCCGAGATCGGGCTCGAGAACACCCTGATCGCGCTGTCCGCCGATCACGGCACGCCCGAGGCGCCGGGATACCTGGCCGAGCTGGGAGAGATGGGCGGCTACGTCAACCCCGAGCACTGGGCGACCCAGCCCGCCGCCGATCGCATCCGCGCGCGCTTTGGCCTTAGCGATCCGCTGATAGCCGGCTATGACCACCCCTACCTCACCCTCTCGGAAGAGGTGCACAGTCGCGACGACTTCGACCTTGTCGCGCTGGAAACCGCCATCGCCGAAGAACTGTCGACCTTCGAAGGTATCGCCTTCGCTGTGCCTTCGTCCCGCATTCGTACGGGCGCCCTGCCCGACAATGCGCTGATGCGCGCCGTGGCCAACAACTACAACCCCGACCGCTCGGGCGACATCTATCTGGTGGCCAGCCCCGGCTGGTTCATCAACGATTTCGACGGTCTCTCGGTCACAGTCACCCACGGCTCGCCCTGGCGTTATGACACCCACGTGCCCATAGCTTTTGCCGGTTTCAGCCTCGCGCCACAGCGGGTCTCGCGTCGAGTGCATACAGTCGATCTGGCGCTGACGCTTGCCGCGGTCGCAGATACGCGCCCACCCGACGGCGGCGCAGGAGAAGTGTTGGGGGAAGTCGTCGGGTACTAGGCGCCTCGCGGTAATGCAAAGCGGAGACAGTAACTGGGTCGGATTGAACGTCCTCTGTGGGTGGCTCCTGCATTGCAAGAGTTTTTTAGCGATTTTCGCGGTCGTTTCGTCAGTACTGTCGTCTGTCCGGCCTGTTTGTGTTTTGGCATTGCCTCCACTGGCCCTGATGAATTCCGCGAGCGAGGTTCCAATCGGCTTATCGACCTCAGAGGGCCGCTGCCATTCCCGGAGTGTCCTTGCTCTTGGTTGACTTACTTCCGCATCATCACTTCAACGTCTTGCATCTCGTGGGCAGCCTGCGCGGTCAGAACGCTGGCTGCCGGTATTCCTGTTTCTTTGTCAGCATTGCCCAGATTGAACGCGCTGCCTTGTTTGCCATCGCGACTGTTGCCAGCCGAAACGGTTTGTCGGCAATGATCTTGGCTGTCCAGAGATCGACTTTCTCTGGCGACCGTTTTGCCATGACCGCGCGCGATGTCATACCCACAACCAGCAGCTTTCGAATGTAGCGATCCCCTTGCTTGGTGATCTTGCCCAGTTTCTCTTTGCCGCCGCTCGACTTGTTGAGCGGGGTGAGGCCCAGCCAGGCGGCCAGATCTCGTCCTGTTCGGAACTGATGCGCATCGCCGATAGTGGCGACAATCGCTGAAGCCGTGATCGGCCCGATCCCCGGCATGCGCATCAACCTGCGCGCATCTGCGTTCAACAGGGCATGTTGCTCGATCATCTTGGAGTATCCGTCGATGCGCTCGTTCAGGCCGATGAACTGATAGCACTGAATGCCGAGCATGCCGGTCGCGATCTCCGGCATGTCCGGGTGATCCCCAGCCAAGTGACGCTTCGCAAAAGCCGTCACCGCTTCGATCCCAATGGGCAGAATATGGCCGAACTCGCGCAGCAGGCTGCGGATCATATTGGCCAGCTGGGTGCGGCTGCCGGACGGCCAGGTCGCGCGTGCGATGGATCGAGAGGATAGCTTGCTGGTCCTCCGTCTTGATCTCGACGAAGCGCATGGTCGGGCGTCGAACTGCCTCGCATATTGCTTCCGCATCAACCGCGTCGTTCTTGCCTCGCTTCACATACGGTTTGACGTAACCAGCGGGAATGAGCTTCACATCATGGCCGAGCGTGCGCAGCTGACGGCCCCAATGATGGGATGAACCGCAGGCATCCATGCCTACGACGCAGGGCGGAAGCGTCTCAAAAAAGGCCAGTAGCTTCGCGCGCTTGATCGGCTTGTTGAAAATAACCCGGCCGCTCTCAGAAATGCCGTGCACTTGAAAAACGTCCTTGGCCAAATCGAGGCCGACGGTCTTTACTGTCATTGGGTGGCTCCTTTCCTAGCAGTCGTTGATAACTGCACTTTGGCACATTCGATGCCGGTGGAGCAGGAGCCACCCACCTCATCCGCTTCCAGCTTTTCGCGCTGACAGGTTCGCGGTAGCAGAGATGGACCGCTTTCCGGTTTTAAAGCGGGCAAAGGCGATGCTATGCTGTGTGAAGCAAGGCATTTGGGTTTGTCGGTGGTGTGGGGATGACCTGCCCGACTATCGCAGGACTGATGCGCGGTATTGCTCTGAGGGGTGTAGAAAACGGTCAGCGAGGGCACGCAGGAAAGTCAGGAAAAGAACTCAGGAAGTGTAAAGATCCACTGGATATCTGGTTTGGTTTCGGCACTAGCCACACTAAGATTACCTAAGGTTTCTACTCATTCCCCATGAAGCCCAACGCGCCTTCGTTGTTCAAAACCTCAATTGCTGTATCAAGGGCCGCTTGGTCCGAATTGAACTTGTCGTCCCAGACATAACTGGCGTCTTCATGGTCCACCACTTCCAACGTCCATTTGTCCTGGTTGTCCAAGCGGTAAATTTCGATTTCAAACCGATACCCGTCTAAAAGCACAGCCTTGCACCTGTCTGACATCACCAGCTTCGGTTCATCTACATTCATGTCCGTGCCATCCTGACTATAAGCTCTGTGGTTTGGCGGACTTGCGACAGCCTGTGGGTTTCCGTCCGTTTCCAGAATATGCTGTAACACCGCATGCCCGACAATTCCAAGCGCACAGAGTTTCCTTGTCCTGCGCGGTTTCTCTCTTCCAGCGGCACGAGACTTTCTCTTTGTTTGCCCCGAATACGCGGAGCATCAATCGCAAGGTCAAATACAGTAGGATGACGCCCAGAAGTATTCCGGCGATGAGCCAAAAATCCGGGCCGCTACTCTGCACTGAAATAGATTTCAAACCGCCTCCAATAGGACCCTAACAACCAGCCAGATTTTCCCATGACTTGGCCGGTATCGATAATGCGTCACCCCCAAACTCGTACCCCTTTAGTGAATGGAAACAACCTTACATTTACTCAGTCCGAAGCGGCGTGTGAGCTTCGCTGCCTTCAGCGCTTTTACCAAGCGGGCGCTAAAAAACAGGCTCCAGTACAAGCGCGGATCAACCCACAAATCGGGTCCCTCCAAGGCTATACCTGAAACAACAATGTCGAAGTCTTTGGGTTTCATGCCCCGCTTCATCCAAGTATCTGGTTTATTCCCCATAGGTTTGACCATATTCGACCGATCCGGAACAAACGCCGTTTTTTGTTCACCAAGGGCGAGTGTAAAATACTCGCCTTCAACTGGTGTCACACGGTCGTGTTGGCAAACGTTCAAAGGATAGATTTTCGTTTTTCCCAGTTCTGCTTCGCGAAGTACATTCGCTACCGCGCGAGATACGACTGGACCATATGGCCCATTGAAAATTTCGGGCAGCGCCTGAAGCTTTTTGTTCGGATACATTCCAAAAACTAATTTAGGAAAGGCTTCACGGGATTGAACGATCCAGCCCTGTTTTTGTTGTCTACTGCACCAGCAGTCGGCAAGTTGCTTAAAGCCTGCTCGGAGGTAATGGGCTTCATCAACGTTGTGTCATACATGACCTGGCTAAACCAGACGCCTTCATTCTCTTCCACTAATCACCCATTCACAAAAATCGCAAACCGGATCAAAAGATAGTATTTAAACAAATCAAAGGACAACGAGTATGTCCGGCGGTGGTGGTACGACGCGCCGAACTCGTACCCCCTCATTGAAATCATAATCCCCATCAAGACGCGCCGCTCCGCACTGATATTTGCGGAGAGTGTTCAAATTGCGTTCATGAGATGAAAAGTGCGTTGGCGCTCCGGCACTCGGAAAGTGCAGTTCAATACTCTGGCGGTTCGATGAAGTACTCGTGGGGCGACGCGCCGAACTCAACAACCCCCCCAAATCCAGATGGAAAAACTGGAACGCTCTAAAATCAACACGCGCCATCCACGGATAGAGGATCGCATTGTGGCGAAATTGTGTCCACATCTCGTTTTGAAACTCACTGTTCGCCTTTAGGAAACAAACTTTTTCGGTGAAGTTTGCAATGTTACGGGAATCCCCCAATTTCGGGCTTTGCTTGAGTTGGATAGATTGGGATCAGAATAACCACTTACCCCCTCGTGACGAAGATAGGGGCTGGCCTCGACCCCCTCAGCCAGCCCTTATTCCTTTTCTGGCCACCCCGGCAGATTTTTTGGAGCAGGAACGTCATTCCGAACCAGCCAGTCACGCATCTCCGCCCAGTGGTCCTGTGACCCAGCTGTGTATCGCCGTGAATGTAAATCGGCTAACTGCTGTTCAAGGGAAGGCCACAAGTGCAGCTTGACCCAAGCGGCGATCCGCGCCTGGGCCAAAGCACTTGAGTCGGTCGTCATGATGCCGTCAGTGCCGAGAGCGGAGATTGATACATGCTGAAAGGAACTTGCCACTGCGGCGAAGTTGGCTGGACTCTCGATGCTGTGCCAAAGTCGGTCACGGCCTGCAATTGCACAATCTGTCGGCGTTACGGTGCCCTTTGGGCCTACGGGCACATTGGCTATGACATTCAAACTACCGGGAAAACAAGTACATATCTGCGTCGCGATAGCGGGGATATCCATTTCCACTTCTGCGCCAATTGCGGGTGTGTGACGCACTACGTTGCGTATTTCTCGGACGAAAACGGCCGCAAACTGTCCGCGGTTAATGTTCGAATGTCTGATCCTTCACCAATCAGTGAGATTCCAATCCGTCACTTCGAGGGGCACGACAGCTTTCGAGAACTTCCTCGTGACAGCCGAACTGTAAAGGACATGTGGTTTTGACGTGCTTCCAGGCAGCGGACTTTGGAGCGACTGCTGCGAAGGCCCTTTTCGTCGTCGTCCCGCAGGGCGGATGATATGCAAATCGTTCGCCGCGGCGAGAGTGAGAAGTCAGTTCCGTTGACCTGAATGCTCCACCCTTTGGGCTTTTCATTCATCCGTGCCGACATCAGAGGCAACGCAGTATTAGCTGTCGCACGGCGAGATGATACATCGGGGACGACCCATTGCTGACCGTCACCATTCCTAACAGATGCTGCAGTGCGCCCACCAAAGCGGATGAGGTGGGTGGCTCCTGCTCCACCGGCATCGAATGTGCCAAAGTGCAGTTATCAACGACTGCTAGGAAAGGAGCCACCCAATGACAGTAAAGACCGTCGGCCTCGATTTGGCCAAGGACGTTTTTCAAGTGCACGGCATTTCTGAGAGCGGCCGGGTTATTTTCAACAAGCCGATCAAGCGCGCGAAGCTACTGGCCTTTTTTGAGACGCTTCCGCCCTGCGTCGTAGGCATGGATGCCTGCGGTTCATCCGACCGTGTTGCACGGATCGTTTCATCGGCGTAGCCAGTTGCTTGATTTGATGACGGGATGGCGGGATGCCTTTCAAGCACAACGCGACGCGGCGGGACAAGTTTGAGAAGGCCAAGTACCGGGTCACGAACTGGCCTGAGTACAACGAGGCGCTTCGCCAGCGCGGTGATGTTACGGTCTGGTTCAGCGAGGATGCGGTATCCGGGTGGTGCGCCCCAAGGTCGGGGAAACGTGGTGGTCAGCGGCAGTATTCTGACCTGGTGATTGAGACCTGCCTGACCCTGCGCGCCGTCTTCGGCCTGCCGCTTCGGCAAACGCAAGGGTTTGTACGAAGCCTACTACGGCTCATGCAGATCGACGTTCCCGTTTCGGATTTTTCCACGCTCTGCCGGCGCGCACAATTGCTTCGGATCACACCGAACACCCGGCCCACGAACGGCCCAGTGACGCTGATCGTAGACAGCACAGGGCTTCGCGTTCACAGCGGTCGAGACTGGATGCAGAAGAAACACGGGTTACCGAAGGCCCGTAAAACATGGTGCAAACTGCACATCGGCTTCGTTCCCGAGAGCGCGGAGCTTTTGGCCTCCTGCCTGACAACCGAGCACATCGGAGACGCCGGCGCACTGCCCGAATTGCTGGCTGATGTGGCAGGTCCTGTTCATCGTATCATCGGCGACGGCGCCTATGATGGTGCGCCGACCACAGCGACGATCCGGCAGGCGTTGGGATCGGATGTCGAACTGATCGTACCGCCGCCGAAGAATGCCGTCCCAGGTGATTGCAAAACACGCAACGCCCATATCGACATGATCGCCAAGGGAGGTCGTATGGCCTGGAAGAAGGCCACTGGCTATGGCCAAAGATCACGCGGCGAGGCCCAGATCGGGCGCTACAAACAGGTCATCGGACCGGAGCTGCGCAGTCGCAAAATGGAGAGTCAGACAACCGAAACCAAGATCGCTGTCAAAGCTCTCAACCGCATGACCCATCTCGGTCGTGCGACCTATGAACGTGTCGCATAACGAACCGGGGAAAGGGGCAAATGCGGCCCAGCCGCTATTCGTGCAACACAGTCTTAAAAGCCAAAGCCCATGACAAATGCCACGGCAATCGCAAGAAGGAAGAGGGTTTTGACGACAAGAATAAGGCCATAGCTGGGCTTGACGCGCAGAATGGTGGCAAGGCTGGTTTTCACCCCAAGGGCAGAAATCGCGATGACCAGACACCAGCCGGACAGGGTGGCGATTGCATCGGTGATCACCTGCGGCACCAGCCCGGTATTTGTCAAAATCGCCAGCGCGACAAACATGACAAGGAACCACGGCAGGATGATCTTCTGGGATTGTGCGCCGCGAAAGCTCGCCATGACCACAATCATCACCACCGGCAACAAGGCCACGCGCACCATCTTGACGAAGGTCGCAATCACCCCCGCCTCGTCACTGATCGAATATCCGGCACCAACAACCTGGGCCACATCGTGAATGGTCGCCCCGATCAGAAATCCGCTTTCCAGATCGCTCATCCCCAGGGCCGCAAACAAGACCGGATAGGCAATCATTGCGATGGTCGACAGGGCGGTGACGCCGATCACAACAAACAGCGTATCCTGTTCGCGGTCATCTTTCGCGGGCAGAACCGAGGTGATGGCAAGGGCGGCCGAGGCCCCGCAGATCGCCACAGACCCGCCCGCCAACAGGCCAAAGGCCAGTTTGCGACCGAAGAGAAAGGTCAGGATTGCCCCGCAGGCCAGTGTTGCCATGACAAAGCCGACAACCGCGCCCACCGCGCCCAGCCCGACACTTTCCACATCCCCAATGCTTAGATGCAGGCCCAACAGGCCGACCCCGAATCGCAACAGCGTTTTGGCGGAAAACTCCAGCCCCGGGGTGAATTTCTGATCGTCATAAAGAAAGTGGAACGCCATGCCGATCAGCAGTGCAAACAGCATCGCAGGCGCGCCGTAATGTTCGGACAGAAAGGTCGCGGCGGCGGCAATCACGCACACCAGAAGAATGCCACCAAAGTGGGTGTCCCAGCGGGACCTGATCAGCGACACCATGGTTCGCTCCTGACTGCGGGAATGTGAAATTGGCGCGCGCAGCCTGTGTCAGGCCGCACACACCTGGTACTGTCTGGCGTCAGCCGACCCAGCGATTGCTGTGATCAAAGGCCGCGTCGTAACCAAAGAGCGCGACCGACCCGCCAGTGTGCAGGAAGACGACACATTCGCCTTTCTTGAAGTGACCTTTGCGGATCAGATCAATGAAACCCGCGGCCCCCTTGGCGGAATAGACCGGGTCGAGAAGGATCGATTCCAGCTCGGCAAACATCTGGATCGCCTCGATGCCGCTGTCGGTCGGGATGCCATAACCTTCGCCGACGTAATCGGTGTTGGCGACCACATCTTCGCGCTGCACGACACCGGCACAGCCCAGCTTTTCGGCGGTGGCACAGGCGAGGTTATAGACGTTTTCTTCCTGTTTCGGTTTGGGCGCACGTACGCCGATGCCCAGAAGAGGAATCTGTGCGTTCATTGCTTTCAAACCCACAATCAGACCGGCCTGCGTGCCTGCGCTGCCGGTGGCGTGAACGATGTGGTCGAGCTTCAACCCGCGATCATTGGCTTGCGCCAGCATCTCAAACGCGCAGTTCACATAGCCCAGCGCACCGGTCGGGTTCGACCCGCCCCCGGGGATGGTGTACACTTTTTTGCCATCTGCGCGCAGCTTGTCGGCAGCCGCTTCCATCTCGGCATTCATGTCCAGACCACCGGGGCGCTTTTCGGTGGTGGCGCCATGCAGATGGTCCAGCAGAACATTGCCGTTGTAATTGTAGTTGTGGTTGGTGGAGCCGGTGCGATCCTCCAAAAGGATGTGGCACTCCATGCCCAGTTTCGCCGCAAAAGCAGCCGTTTGGCGCGCGTGGTTTGATTGGGTTGCCCCCTGGGTCATCACCATCTCTGCGCCCTGCAACTCGGCCTCGGCCATCAGGAATTCCAGCTTGCGGGTCTTGTTGCCGCCGGTGGACAGGCCGGTGCAATCGTCACGTTTGATCCAGATCTCCGGGCCGCCGAGCTCTGCGGTCAGACGGTCCAGGCGCTCAAGCGGGGTGGGCAGGTGGGCGATGAAGCGGCGTGGGTAACGGGAGAGATGCATCGGAAAACTCCTAAATTGGTTTTCTCGCATTTTATGGAGGTCATTCCCACTATTCTAATTCGAAATATGCGCTATAAAATGCACATCTTGCATAATATCAGTGTGCCGCTATGGTGACATCATGCAGTTGGATTGGATTGATGACATCCTAGCGGTGATCGACACGGGGTCCCTGACACGGGCGGCAGAGCGGCGGTTTCTGACCCAATCGGCGTTCACGCGGCGCGTGCGATTGATCGAAGAGCGCATCGGTGCACCCCTGTTTGACCGGTCCTGCAAGCCGGTCACCATCCTGCCCGGCGTGCAGGCGACGGAACCAGAACTGCGAGAGCTTGGCGCGCGGCTGCGTCGCCTGCAACACGACTTGAAAGCGGCCGCAGAGGGCGCAAAGCGGGATGTGACTTTTGTGTGCCAGCACGCCATCACCACCACAATCTCGCCGTGGGTGGTGCGGCAACTGACCCAATCGCAGGACATTTCCGTGCGGGTGCGATCCGGAAATCGGGACAATTGCCTGATGCTGCTTTTGTCCGGCGAGGCCGATTTCGCAATGACATATGAACGCCCGGAGGCCCCCGGCCCTGCGGTGCCACAGGCGTTTGAAATGCGTCGGCTGGGCGGCGATACATTGGTGCCGGTGGCGTCACCCGATCTTGCGCTCCACGTTGATGACCCCGAGATCCCGTTCATCTCATATCCCCCAGATGTTTTCCTGGGGCGCCTGTTCAGCCAAAGCATTCTGCCCCTGTTGCCCGAAGGCGTGATGCTGTCCCCAAAGGCGGAAACTGCACTGACGCTTGCCGCCTGTGAATACGCGCTGGATGGCATTGGGGTGGCGTGGTTGCCGCTGACCCTGGTCAAGCGGCATTTAACCGAAGGGCGGCTGCGGCGGTTACATGACCTGCCGCATCAGGATCTGGGCATCATGCTGATCCGCCTCTCTGATCAACAGGGCGAGGGGACCGTGCAAATCTGGTCTGATCTGACAAATATTCCCGAACCGTCCGTGGGACTATAGCGCGTTCCAGACCTGCTCGCCGGTTTTGTCCAGACGCTCAAGCGAGCAGAACAAGGACAGGGTCAGCGTGGCCGGCCAATTTTCCCCGCCAACCTGTGTCATTAACGGGGATCAACTTAATTGAATTTACGCGTTGGGATAAGGGCGGAGGGTGACGGCATTAACCAGGCGACGTCCTGAGCAGAAAACGACCGCCCTTTTCGGGGCGGCCGCAGTGATGTGCTTTGTCACTTACGCCCGCGAAACGTCGGGTGATTTTAGCACATGGGGCGTATCGTAGGCATCCAGATCCAGTTGATCTTCGGATTTCGCAATAATGACGGTGCAGGCAGCGTCGCCGGTAACGTTGAGCGATGTACGTGCCATGTCGAGAATGCGGTCGATGCCTGCGATGATGGCTACACCTTCCAAAGGCAGGCCGACCGAGCTCAGAACAAGCGACAGCATCACCAGCCCGGCACCCGGCACACCAGCGGTGCCGATGGAGGCAAGTGTCGACGTCAGAATAATTGTGACATATTCCGACATGCCCAGCTCTATCCCAAAGGCCTGTGCCACGAAAAGAGCCGCAACGCCTTGGTACATGGCGGTTCCGTCCATGTTGATTGTCGCGCCAAGCGGCAGCGTAAAGCTTGCAACCGACCGGTTCACGCCAAGGTTCTGCTGAACCGCCGTCATCGTGACCGGCAGTGTCCCCGAAGAGGACGTGCTGGTGAAGGCCACGATCTGCGGCTCGATGATGCCTTGGAAGAAGCGGATTGGGTTCAAGCGCGCAAAGATCGAAACAAGCCCGCCATAAACAATGACGGCATGCAGAACGCAACCAATATAGAGCGCAGCAATCACGGTTCCCAAAGGCAACAGTAGATCCAAACCATAGGTTCCGGCGACCCAGGCCATTAGTGCAAACACACCATATGGTGCAAAACTGATCACAATCTCAGTCAGCTTCAAGATGACGGAATTTAGGGCTTCAAAGAAATCCCTGACCGGCTTTCCAGCGTCACCCACCAGGTTGATGGCCAGACCGAACATAATCGCAAAGAAAATGATCTGAAGCACGTTGCCATCCGCGGCAGCGGCGATTGGGTTCTTGGGAACGATCCCGATAAGTTGCTGGATGAAAGGCGGAGATGCTTTGGGTTCCATTGCGGCTGCGGTGCTCAGATCAATTCCTGCGCCGGGTTGCAACAGCAGGCCCAAAGCGAGTCCAATCGTGATCGCGAATGCAGTTGTGCCCAGATAGAATACAATCGACTTCAGGCCAATTCGCCCCATGCGGGCCATGTCGCTGACCGATGTCATACCGCAAACGAGCGATACGAAGATCAACGGGACAATCAGCATTTTGATAAGCGACAGGAACAGGGTTCCAATGTTCTTGATCATGCCCGCAATTGCTGCGTTTCCGGTTGCGTTCAGCAACACGCCCGTAACCACCCCAAGAACAAGCGCGATCACGATTTGCTTCCAAAGAAGCATATTCCTCCAAGGTGCCATAAACCCTGTTTTGCGACTGGTATTCATCAATAGGTTCTCCCTTTCCATGGCAGTCAACTGGAATGAGCTGCCTGCAGTCGCCGCAAGGTAACACCGTCGTGCCGGTCATGGTCGCGCAAATAGAGAAACGGCATTGCAATATTTGCAACGCCGTTTCTTCTGTCGGATAAAGTGTCGGTGGCGCCTAGAATCTTGCGAGCTGTACACATTTTCGGGCGAGCACATCGGTCGGGTCGACAGGAAGCGCCCCCAATGCGTCTGCGCTTTCAGTCACGATGAGCGGCAATTCCGTACAGCCGAGAATGATTGCCTCGGCTCCGCGCGCAACCAGATGGGAAAAGGCCCGGCTAATCTGTTCTTTGCAGAGGCCGTCGGTATATCCAGCTTTGACGCCAAACGGGCCATAAATTGAATCCATGACCAGGTTTTGATGATCGTCATCGGGAATGATGTGGGCAAGGCCTGCCTCATCAAGTGCTGTCTGGTACAAGCCACTTTGTATTGTTCCATCCGTGCCGAGGACCCCGACCACACGCGTCTCTGGGGCGGTTTCTTTAATGTGTTCAGTGGTCGCGGCAAGGATACTGATGATCGGAATATCAAGGTGGCGCTGAATCCGATCGACATACGCGTGGGCGGTGTTGCAAGGGATGACCAGCATATCAGCACCACCGCGTTCCAGTTTTTTGCAGGTAGAATAGAGGGCGACAGTTGGATCGGTGCCTGCGCGGACCAGATTTTCAGTGCGGTCAGGAATTTGCGGGTTCTGTTCAACCAAGACTTTTATGTGATCCTGATCGCGGGTCGCCTCGGTCCCTTTGACCAGTTTGGCAAGGAAATCTACGGTTGCGGCAGGTCCGACACCGCCGACCACTCCAACTTTGAACCGGTGACGGCGGTCTGGCTGGGTCTCTTGCAGGGCGTAATCCGCGTAAACCGCCGCCGTGTCTATGGCCGTCATGTTGTCTGGCAGGTCAAGCTGGTTGAGCAACAAGGGCAGCTCAGAAAGACCGGGCACAAACACGGTCGCGCCTTGTTCGAATAGGTTGGTCAGGGCGGCATTTATGGGTCTCAGAACGTCTTCATTGCAGTGTCCTGCTTTGAAACCGATGCGTCCATATACGGCCTCCATGACGGCACTTTCCAGATCTTCCCGGGGATGGAGGATCTGTATTTCCCTGCCAAACAGGTTCTCGAACAAACCAGTTTTCCTGACAAAAGACGTCGTGATGACACCAATCTTTGTCGGCTCGGGACGCAGTCTGGTAACGGCGGCGGCGATCGCCTCTGTCATGCTGATCAGCTTAAGTTCAAGCTCGTCCTGCAGTTCATGCAGAAAGCTATGGGTGACAAAACATGGAAGCAGCGCCACGTCACATCCATCCCGTTCCATGCGGGACAGTGTGTCAAAAACATAGAGTTTTCGGTGTGTTGGGCTGTAGCTCAGCTCTTTGGGGGAGGCTGGCTCGCGCAGCGGTTTCTGGTGAAATATCAATTCCCTGTGGTCTTCTTCCGACCTGACCGGTGTCCTTTGAACAATTCTGTTCAGCAGGTCGGCTCCGGCAAGGGCGCCCAGGCCGCCAACGATTCCTATGCGTAAAGATTGGTTTTTGTTCATTGGGCAATCTCCGGAGCCCTGCCGTGCATGTGCTGCAATGCAGTCTCGGCAAGTTCTCCTGGCAAAGCGGGTTTTGCGGCCTCTTGCAGGTTCAAGCCATGCGCCTGTGCATATTTTGCAAGTTTGGTGGCAGCCTCATATCCGATCACCGGGGCCAGTGCGGTGACATGTACAAGGCTGTTGCTCAGCAACATCTCGCATCTTTTCTCATCCGCAACGATACCGTCCACGCAGCGGGTGCGCAGCACATTCATTGCATTGGTCAGAGACCCCATGGTTTCCAACACTTTATGGATGATGACCGGCTCCATCGCGTTGAGCTGGAACTGGCCGGCCTCGGCGGCCATTGTGACGGTTAGGTCATTTCCGATTGCCTGATAGCAAACCTGATTTACAACTTCGGGAATAACCGGGTTTATCTTGCCGGGCATAATGGACGATCCTGCCTGAACCGCGGGCAGAATGATTTCTCCAAGCCCAGCCCGCGGCCCAGAGGACATTAGGCGTAAATCATTACAGATCTTAGACAGTTTGATGCCAACCCGCTTGAGCGTGCTTGAGAACATCACAAAGGCACCCAGATCAGATGAAGCCTCAATCAGGTCCGGGGCCAGTTTAAGTGGCTCGC
The DNA here is from genome assembly GCF_056541095.1 of Ruegeria sp. AK11. NCBI lineage: Bacteria > Pseudomonadati > Pseudomonadota > Alphaproteobacteria > Rhodobacterales > Roseobacteraceae > Ruegeria > Ruegeria sp. AK11. The sequence continues at coordinate 31,955 of NZ_JBQFXU010000014.1, read as the reverse complement.
CGGTAATGTCGCGCAAATGCGCCAAAGCGACTTCGCCAAACCTTTCGGGGGCATTGATGCCGGTGCCAATGGCCGTGCCTCCAAGGTTCACTTCTGTCAGAAGGCGCGACAGGTCCCTCAACCGGTCGGCATCCTCGTTGATTGTTGTGGCAAACCCCCGGAACTCCGCACCAAGTGGCATGGGTACAGCGTCCTGAAGTTGGGTACGCCCGACCTTCATAATATGCTGAAACTCACATGCCTTTTGGTCGAAGGATTTGGTTAGAAGATGCATTGCTTCAATCATAGGCGCGATCCTGGACAGAACAGCCAGACGGATTGCTGTGGGGTAAACGTCATTTGTGGATTGTGACCGGTTCACATCATCATTCGGATGAAGCTGGCTGTAATCGCCATGATCTGCCCCAAGCTTTTCCAGCCCAAGATTTGCAATGACTTCATTGGCATTCATGTTGGTCGATGTGCCAGCACCACCCTGCATGACATCAACAACAAACTGATCGTGATGGCCCCCGGCAATGATCTTGTCACAGACATCCGTAATGGCCGACGCTTTCCGGTGGGGCAGGACGCCCAGGTCCTTGTTGGCCATAGCACAGGCCTTTTTGACCGACGCCAGTCCGACAATCAATTCCGGATAGTGGCTGATCGCCACCCCCGTAATCGGGAAATTTTCCAGTGCCCGCTGGGTCTGGCTGCCCCAGGTCGCTGCCAGCGGGATCTTTACCGGGCCAAGGCTGTCGGATTCTGTTCTGTGTTGTTTCATGATCTGAGACCTTTTTGTGGTCTTGCGGCCTGCATCAAATGCGAGGGGCCGAGACTCTGTGAGTGTGTTGGTCTGACCGTACCGCCATCAAGTCCGTCCACCCATGACAACTTTCGCAAAGGTGTTGCGAATTTTGCAACATGCTTCTACCGTGTGAAGTTTCTGCAATTGGAGAATTTTGATGGAGATCGATTGGCTGGAAGACTTCTTGGCACTTTCAACTGCTGGGGTATTTGCCCGCGCGGCGGATGCGCGAAACATAAGCCAGTCGGCTTTCACGCGGCGGATCAAAAACTTGGAAAACTGGACCGGTACCCCATTGTTTGACAGGAGCGTACACCCGGTTGAGCTTACGTCAGCAGGTCATGCATTCAAGCAAACCGCAATCGACACGGTTGCCGCATTAAAACAATCCAAAAGCGATATCCGTGGCTTATCTCGCCAGGAAGCATCGGTGCTTGATTTCGTCGCGCTTCATTCTTTGGCAATTTCCTTCTTCCCGAACTGGCTGACACGAATGTCCAGCCATCTTGGTCCCACCAAAACCAGGCTGGTCGCGGAAAACTTCTCCGGCTGCGCCGAGGCAATTTTATCCGGAAGCGCAGACTTTATGTTGTGCTATTCCCATCCGACAGTGCCCACTATTTCAGATGAAAACCGATACCCGTCTTCGACCATTGCAAAAGACCGGATCATAGCCGTCAGCGTTGTCAATGCTGATGGGCGTGCCAAATACAGCCTCGAAGGGAAAAACCCGGTTCCGTTCCTGTCATACACTCCTGACAGTTTTCTGGGCCGCGTGTCCCAGGTTTGTCTGGATCGCGGAGGTCTGAGTCACATTGTGAGCCCCATCTATGAAAACTCCGTTGCCGAGGCGCTTAAGTCCGCTTGTCTTGCGGGAATTGGCGTTGCATTCCTTCCCGAAAGCGCGGCGGATCGAGAGTTGAAAGACGGGAGTTTGCAGAAGATCAGCCAACCAGAATTCGAGCTTTCAATCGACATCAAACTCTACCGTTCGATCGAGAGGTCCCGAGCAGAGTTGGAACGCTTTTGGATGATGGCTCAAAACCTGTAAGGCACATCGCAAGTCTGTAATGGAGAAGGGTGATGCTTACGGCGGGTTTCCTGGCCCTTACTCTGTTTCGGCGACCATCTTTCTGAAGTTCGTACCGCGCGGGTTGGAAACGTGGGTGTATAGAACAATATCCAGCGGCAGGCGGCCGTATTCCGGAGAGAGGATGACAGCATCGCCAGTAATTATGTGATTCTGGATGAGCGAGTGAGGAACCCAGGCAGCGCCGCTTCCTTCCAAAACCATCTGGGAGATCCCCACCGAAAACGCGCTTTCCACAGCCGATCTTCCCGTCCAGGCACGGTCCGCTTTAGCTTGATGCAGTAACACAATCTGCCCAAAAAAGCTGTCTGCGGGGAAATCAATGCAGGGGGCTTCCGGTGGTAGGATCTGACCTTCCAGCAGCTCATATTTTAGTGCGCCTCCGACGACCGGAAGCAAAGTGTCCCGCCGCCAAATGTAACGATCAACGGTGTCATCGAAAGGCACCTGGGGCAGCTCACGGAATTCATAGCTCACCAGAATGTCGCATTCATGGCGCAGGAATGTGGACATTGCTGTCACCTGGTTCTGCGTGCGCAATCGGATTTGCGGCAATCCGCTGCGTGCGCGGAGTTTGCGAAGAATCTCTGGAACGACGGACACCGAAAGCGAGTGCTGCGTCGCCATCACCAGCGGTTCTCCGATGCCTTCCGGGTTATTAAGATGCCCATGCAATTGCCGCAAATGCGCGAGCAGCGACCGGATTTGAGGTTCGCTTTGTAGTAGCGTCGGAGACAGCTCTACCCGGTTGGCCTCACGGACCAGCAAGCTTTTTCCGATCCAATGTTCCAGTGATCTAATGCGCCGTGAAAAGGCGGGTTGTGTTACATTCCTACGCGCGGCAGCGGCGGTCAAGCTGCGCTCTTCCAACAGGATCAGAGCGTCTTCTAGAAGGCGTGTATCCATGCTTACCCATACCTTATGTACGGGTACACTGCAATATTGGCATTATCCAACACGATTTTTTGCGTTTAGCCTTACTTAGAATACGTAAAGGGAATGTACACAATGCAAACCGCAGCGGCAGAAAGTGCTATGGCAGTGGGCGGCAACCTCGCGCTTGTAAGGCGCGCGCTTGAGAACTTTCCACGTGTGCGTTTTGGTCATTTTCCGACCCCGTTGGAGCCGCTGGAAAGGTTGAGTGACGAGCTGGGCGGGCCGCGCATCTGGGTCAAGCGCGATGACTGCACGGGCCTTTCGTCGGGCGGCAACAAGACTCGCAAACTGGAATTTCTGATGGCCGACGCCATGAAGCTGGGTGCTGACACAGTGATCACGCAAGGCGCCACCCAGTCCAATCATGCACGACAGACAGCAGCCGCAGCAGCCCGGTTGGGGCTGAACTGCCATATCCTGCTTGAGGATCGCACCGGGTCGAATGACGAGACTTATAACTTCAACGGTAATGTTCTGCTGGATCAGCTACATGGCGCAACCGTTTCCAAACGAGCAGGTGGTGCCGACATGAACGCTGAAATGGAAGCCTTGGCCAGCACGCTGCAAGATCAGGGCCGCAAGATCTACATCATCCCGGGCGGCGGCTCCAATCGCGTTGGGGCGTTGGGTTATGTGAATTGTGCCGCCGAGTTGGAAGAGCAAGCCGGAAACATCGGTCTCAAGATTGACGCCCTGGTCCATGCCACCGGCAGTGCGGGAACCCAAGCAGGGCTGGTGGCGGGACTTGCTGCCCTTGGCAGCAACATTCACTTGCTTGGGATCGGTGTTCGGGCACCTCAGGGGAAACAGGAAGGCATGGTCTATGACCTGGCCTGCAAGACCATGGATTACCTTGGAATGGGGGCCGTGATTGAACGTACCTCGGTGCGCGCGAACTGTGATTATGTTGGCCCAGGCTACGGCCTGCCGACCGACGGCATGCGTGCGGCGCTTCTGAAACTGGCTCAACTCGAAGGGCTTTTGTTTGACCCGGTCTATTCGGGCAAAGGGCTCGATGGCCTGATTGATCAAGTTCGCAAAGGCTACTTCGAAGGAATGGATAATGTTGTGTTTCTGCACACCGGTGGAAGTGCAGCGTTATTTGGATATTCCGGCATTTTCGATCTGCCGGGCTATCAGGACTAACAAAAGCAACAGAAACTAAGGGAGAAAACCATGAAATATATGAAACCAGCGGCCGTATTGGCTTTTGCCTTGGCCTTTTCTGCTCCAGCTGTGGCTGAGGATCGCACGGGAACTTTGGCCAAGATTGACGCCTCGGGCGAAATTGTCATTGGACACCGGGAAAGCTCTGTTCCGTTTGCCTATCTGGACGAGAACCAAAATCCGGTTGGGTATTCGATCGACCTTTGCATGAAGGTGGTCGAAGCGGTTTCCGCCGAGCTGGGTAAGGAACTGACGATCAAATATGTGCCGGTGAACCCCAAGACCCGGATTGCACTGATGGCCAATGGCACGATTGACCTTGAATGCGGCTCGACCACGAACAACCTGACCCGTCAGGAGCAGGTCGAATATCTGCCCACGACCTTCATCACCGGTACCAAACTGATGGTCCGTAAAGACTCCGGCATCAATTCGGTTGCAGATCTGGGCGGCAAGGCCGTTGCGTTGGCGCAGGGCACCACCAACGAGCGTGCCGTCAAGGCGGCAATTGAAGAGCTGGGGCTGGACGTGAAGGTTCTTCCGGTGCGGGATCATGCCGAGGGCATGTTGTCTTTGGAAACTGATCGTGTGGATGTCTATGCCACGGATCACATCCTTCTGTTCGGGCTCATTGCAAAATCCAAGACCCCCGAAGATTTCGCGGTGGTCGGTGATTTCCTGTCTTTCGATCCCTATGCGTTGATGGTGCGCCGCGACGACAGCGCCTTTGAACTGATCGGCAAGAAGGCTATGGCAGATGTGTTCCGCTCGGGTGAGATCAACGACATCTATGCCAAGTGGTTCGATCCGCTGGGTGTCGGTCAGACAGACCTGCTGAAGGCTGCGTTCCAGCTTAATGCGCTGCCGGAATAACCTCCTCCTGTAGCAACACTGTCGGGCCTGCACCGTGCGCGGGAGGCCCGGCACCATTCTTATCAGGGTAGAAAGCATGAACTACAACTGGAACTGGGGTGTCCTCTTTGAAGAGGAATACCTTGGCTGGCTGATATCGGGGCTGGGGTGGACCTTTGCGGTCGCGCTTGTGGCCTGGGTTCTTGCGCTGGCCGTCGGTGTTCTAATTGGCGTCGGGCGCACACTGCCATCGCGGCCTGTTGCCTTACTTTGCACCACCTACGTTGAACTTTTTCGTAATGTGCCGCTTCTTGTACAACTGTTCCTGTGGTACTTCGTCATGCCTGAGATCGTTCCGGACGATCTGGGTCGTTGGATGAAGCGGGACATGCCAAATCCCGAGTATGTTACGGCTGTTATCGGTCTAGGACTTTACACCGCAAGCCGCGTTGCCGAACAGGTTCGTGCCGGGATCAATGCCGTCGGTCACGGGTTGACCAGCGCAGCCTATGCCAATGGCTTCTCGACTGCGCAGACATATCGCTACGTGTTGTTGCCGATTTCCTTCCGGTTGATCGTGCCGCCGATGACCTCTGAATTCCTGACTATCTTCAAGAATTCCTCACTGGCGCTGACCATCGGCCTTCTTGAACTGACGGCGCAAAGCCAGCAGATCGCGGAATACACTTTTCAGGGATTTGAGGCCTTTACCGCAGCGACGGTCATCTACGTCGTCATCGCTCTTGGTGCGACAGTCATCGCGCAGACTCTTGAAAAATACACCCGCATCCCGGGTTTTGTCGGAAAAGGCTGAATTATGGGTGATTTTGATCTTTCCGTCATCTGGAACAATCTTCCATTTCTGTGGCAGGGCTTGCAGCTCTCGCTATGGCTTACCTTTCTTGCTGTGATCGGCGGTATCATTTTGGGGACCGGCCTTGCCTTGATGCGGCTATCTGGTATCGCGCCATTGGCTCTCCTCGCCGCAGGTTATGTGAACCTGATCCGCTCGGTGCCGCTGATCTTGGTGATCTTCTGGTTCTACTTCCTGGTGCCTCTTGCTTTGGGTCGGCCGATTGGCGGCTTCTATTCGGCGCTGATCGCCTTTGTCATGTTCGAGGCGGCCTACTATTCAGAAATTATCCGGGCAGGCATTCAGTCAGTCCGCAAAGGACAGGTGCATGCCGGACAGGCCACTGGCCTCAGCTACTGGCAGATCCAGCGCTATGTGGTCCTGCCACAGGCGTTCCGGAACATGATCCCGATCCTTGTGACGCAGGGCATCATTCTGTTCCAGGATACCAGCCTTGTCTTTGTTGTCAGCTTGCGCGACTTCATGACCGCCTCATCTATTGTCGCCCGAACCGAGGGCCGGCTTGCTGAGATGTATATCTTCGCCGCCCTTGTCTACTTCAGCATTTGCTTCGCCGGTTCACTTGTTGTCCGGCACCTTCAGAAGGCCAAAACAGCATGATCAGCATTGAAAACATCTCTAAATGGTACGGCAACTTTCAGGTGCTGACCGATTGCACCACCAACGTCAAAAAAGGCGAGGTTGTAGTGGTCTGCGGTCCGTCCGGATCAGGAAAGTCCACCCTTATCAAATGCGTTAACGGGTTGGAGCCGGTGCAGCAGGGCCGCATTCAGGTTGAAGACGTGGATGTCACCGCAAAAGGCACCAATCTTACCAAGCTGCGCTCGCGCATTGGTATGGTGTTCCAGCACTTTGAGCTTTACCCACATATGAGCGTGCGCGAGAACCTTTGTCTGGGTCAGCAGAAAGTCCTGGGCCGGTCACGTGACGAGGCCAACGCCAAAGCTGAAGCTCTGATCAATCGGGTTGGGCTCCTGCCACATATCGAAAAATTTCCCGGGCAGCTTTCAGGTGGACAGCAGCAGAGGGTCGCCATCAGCCGGGCGCTGGCTATGGACCCGATTGCGATGCTGTTTGATGAACCGACTTCGGCCCTTGATCCGGAAATGATCAATGAGGTTCTGGATGTGATGGTCGAACTGGCAAAGGACGGTATGACAATGATGGTTGTCACGCACGAGATGGGCTTTGCACGCAAGGTGGCGGATCGGGTGGTGTTCATGGATGCCGGTCTGGTAATTGAAGACCGTCCCACCGAGCAGTTTTTTGGCAACCCGGAAAGTGATCGAGCGCAGGATTTTCTGAGCAAGATTCTGAACCACTAGGCCTGCGATGCCGGGCAAGCGTTTGAAACTGGTTTCAGATTATAGGAGACACACAGCGTGTTGATGAGTAAACTTTTCCCCTGCTCTCGCTGGAAAAGAGGTTGAAAATGACAAGGGGTACGGCCAGCCAATCAGATATGCGGGACGCGCTGGCAGCACGACTAAACCACCTCGCCAAACAGGTTGGGTCAGTGAAATTCTTGACTGATGTTGCAGGTGTGAACCGTACGCAAATGAGCCGATACTTGGCCGGAACTTCGGTGCCCAGGGCCGAGCTTTTAGCTCATGTTTGGAAAGCGCCTAGCAATCCCCTTGGATTGGTTTTTTGAAACTGGAGAGCCGGGTAGAGACCTTGCAGAGCTCAAATTTGGGATGTCTTTCCGGAACGCAGTTGTCGATAGGAAATTTGGTTGTGTCGCGAATTTTGACCGAGGTTGACGAAATCGCGTGCCCTGGTGCTTGTTGCTTTCAAATCAATCGCGAGCAGGTTTCAGAATGGTTTCTTTGAAAGGCTGCCACTTCCCGAAGGATGTGGTTTTGTACGCTGTGTTTTTCTATTTGCGCCACACTGTTTCCTATCGCGACCTTGAAGAAATTATGGCTGAACGGGGCGTTTCCGTCGATCACGCCACGTTGAATAGATGGGTTGTAAAATATTTGCCGATGATCGCTGCGCGGGCGCAATCGAAAAAGCGTCCAACACAGAAATCTTGGAGAATGGACGAAACCTACCTCCGTGTGCGCGGTAAGTGGGTGTATCTCTATCGGGCCGTCGACAAAGCAGGGAACACCCTTGATTTTATGCTGTCTGAGCGAAGAAACGGTCCCGCAGCAACCAGGTTCTTTACCAAAGCGCTGTCATCAAACGGAATCCCAGACAAAGTCGTCATCGATAAGAGCGGAGCCAACGCAGCCGGCATTCGAGAAGTGAACAGGATTCTGAAGCGGTTTGGTTGCCAAGCCAAGGTGCAGACAATCAGGTCCAAATTTTTGAACAATATGATCGAGCAGGATCATCGGTTCATAAAACGGCGTGTTCGACATATGTGTGGGTTCAAATCATTCGCATCCGCGTCCGCTACGTTGGATGGCATCAAAGTCGTCAACATGATCCGGAAACAGCAATTCTTCAGCGCAGCCACCTCTGGCTTTCGGGTGTTTGCTGAGATCGTAGGATATGTGTGCCTGGTAAGACGCTTACCTTGATCGTTCCAAAAATTTGCAACACAACCGTTCCAGGTTCTGTCGCAAACTTCGCCCCTACCTGTCAGTTCGAGCGCATTTCTGCTAGCGCTCAAACGAACATATCTTCGGCAACCTGGCTGAAGCCCGAAAGATCATCAAAAACTGGAGGATTGACTACGATACACAGCGACCGCACATTTCTCTCGGCGGACTGGCACCAGCCGTTTACGCTAATCTTAACCGTACCGCCCGGCCTGCTTCGCTTGAGCTGCGCAACGGTTCCGCTCAGCAGGCCTTGACCGCAACCTAATCACGAGAAAGAAACGGGAACGGATTCTACATCCGATCGGCCCGGATCAAGGGGCCGAGTCATTGAATATCACTCTCAGGGCACCTCGAGATTATAGAAGTGTGCGGCGGTTTCTCTGAAAACCGCCGATTGTGCTTCAGCCGGAACCAGATCACGGTAAGCCTTTACCAGCGATGTGTAATTGCCATAGAGTTTGTCGACCGGGAAATTCGAGCCAAACATGACCCTTTTAGGTCCGAATTGTTCAAGGCAAATCTCCACGATCGGGCGAATACTGTCAGGCGTCCAGTTGTGATCGAACATGCCCAGGCCTGAGAGTTTGCACGAGACATGCGGCAGATCGGACAGCGCGTGCAGTCTTTTAGCCCAGCTTTTTAGGCCCGCGCGGGTACGGTCATGTGGTGATCCGGCATGGCATAGAGCGACTCGTGTATTAGAGGCTTGCGCAAGAAATCGGGTAGTTTTTCCGATCAATTCGGGAATGAGTTGCAGATCAAAGCTGAGATCGCGCTGTCCAGCCTCCTTCAGTCCGTCCAGAAATCGCGGATCATCCAGCAGAGAATTTGTGCCCGTCTGCGCGTCCTCTCCGGGTGCGCGCCCGACGATCTGGCGCACACCGCGTACAGTTGGAAGGGCCTGAAGCGTATCAAGCTGGGCGGGTAGGTCAGCCGAGGTCAGGTCACAGAACACAACCTGCGCCATTGGCCAGTCTGGATTGGTATCGGCGACAGCTTGAACCCACCGGGCTTCGTCCAGACCGTTTTTGGCCCCCACCTGGATATGGATCGAGGCACCGACTCCGCAGGGCGCGGCTTCGGACCGGAACTCGCGCAGCAGATAATCCCGTTGAATCGGCGTCGGGTCGCCAAAGAACCTTTCCACCCCGCGCGCCATCAGCCAGGGGTAGTTTACAGCTTCAAGGTCCCAAAGGTGGTGATGGGCATCGATCCAGCCGGTCATGTTCGCGGTACTTTCGACATGCGCCCCAAAATATCGACACCCTGTTGTTTCCAGAAGTGCAGCAGGTCAATGAAAACCCAGTTCTCGGCCAGCTTGTCACCCGCGCGACGATAGATGTCGATCACACGGAATTCACCGGCCTTGTCGGTGGCGGGCATACCCATGAACCCGCCGGTGGGCCGCGCCGTAAAATTCGGCCAGCCGAAAAAACCGCCATAGTGACCCTCAGCCAAGCGGCAAATGTGCTTGGTCTTCGAGCGGTCCGTTAAGGATGCGCGGAACGGGCCTGAGTGCTGCTTTGCATAACGCTCAATCGTATAGGTCGCGCCGATCCCAGCGGGCCCCCACCAGATCATGTCTTCGCTCCATGTCTGGCGCAATTCTTCCTCAAGGCTCAGGCCGCTTTTCCATTGGCCGAGATCGGAAATCATGGCATTGATCGTGCCGAGAGTTTTTTCGCCTTCTTCGGCAGGCTGCGGGTTGAACATCAAGCCGTCATGAGTCATCGGTCCGGGTTGCACCAGATGGGCTGCGGTTTGGGGCGGGAAGGGCTGTAACCCGACTTGCATCATGAAGTGCGGGATGTCGAAATACATCGCCGTCTCGGCGATCTTGCCATTCTCGATCTTGTTGAACTCACAATAGCGCAAAAACGCCATCTTGCCTGTTGGGGCGATGCCCAGCCACGCATTGTCGAACAGGCCCATCAGGTGCCCCATTGAAACAACCCAGACCGAGGTGAATCCGTCCATCTCGTTTTTTCCGGCCATGAAAACGTCCATCCGGCGCTGCATATTCCCTAGGCTTTGCTTCAGGGGACGCCAGAATGCCTGCGCTACGTCATGGGTGCCCCGAAGCTCATCAAACGGGTGGAAACCGCGCCACAGGTAGTCTTCTGCGCAGAACTCAGACAACGCGTTGGCGATATCCGATTCTTTTACGCTGCTGAGCGCCGAGTAGTAATCCAAGATGATCGATTTTTGGATTTCATAGGACATTATTACTTTCTTTCAGTTCTTTAGTCGCTGTCATGGGGCGAATTGCGAAGAAGATGAAGTCGACGGTTGCACACGCATGCAAAAAAAGCTTGCCAGATGTTTCTTTTGTTGTCTATGGTTTTGCAAGCGTATGCACGATGCGTGCAGCAGGGAGGACAGAATGGCCGAAATTCAACTTCGCAATGTTGGAAAGCGTTGGGGATCGTTTGTTGGAGTTGACAATTTTGACCTGACAATAGCCGACAAGGAATTTCTGGTACTTCTTGGGCCGTCAGGTTGCGGAAAGACCACGACAATGCGCATGATTGCTGGTCTCGAGGACGCGTCTGAGGGGGATATCCTGATCGATGGCGCCCGAGTAAATGACATGGAGCCCAAAGACCGCGATGTCGCGATGGTGTTCCAGTCATACGCGCTCTATCCGAATATGAATGTATATGAGAACATTCGCTTCCCGCTGAAAGTTCGCGGTATTGACCCTGCTACCCATGACGAAAAAGTGCGGCGCGCTTCGGCGATGGTCGAGCTGGATGACTTCCTGCACCGCAAACCGGCGGAACTGTCTGGCGGTCAGCGTCAGAGGGTTGCCCTGGCTCGTGCCATTGTGCGCGAGCCGAACGTGTTTCTGATGGACGAGCCACTATCCAACCTTGACGCAAAACTGCGCGTTTCCACCCGCGCGCAGATCAAGAACCTGAGCCACGAATTGGCGGTCACCACGATCTATGTGACCCACGACCAGATCGAGGCAATGACCTTGGCTGATCGGGTGGTGATCATGAAGCAAGGTGTGGTTCAGCAGGTTGGCTCCCCAACCGATATTTACGATGAACCTGCAAATACATTTGTGGCCAGCTTCATCGGCAACCCGGCAATGAACCTTGTCGATGGCGAGGTTCAGGGTGGCGTGTTCCGCGCCCAAAGCACAGAGGTGCACGGGTTGAACGCGCCGGACGGTCCTATCACGCTGGGGTTTCGCGCCGAGGACGCAAATGTTGTGGAAAGTGGCGGCGAGATCAACGCGCCGATCTATACGCAAGAGCTGTTGGGCGACAGCACCATGGTTTCGGTTCGGATCGGTGGTGCGCTGGTCTCGGTCAAGGCCGACAAAACCTATCGGGCCGAAATCGACGATCAGGTCTCGATTCATATCCATACTGATCACTGCCATCTGTTTGATGCGAAAACCGGGGCTCGCCTGGAAGGCTGAGAACCGCAAACAACACCCGTTGGGACGGGGTAATCTGGGTGCAGACTTCGAAGATGCACCATCCATCTAGGGAGGAATATTGATGTTTCTGAAGAAAATTGCATTGGCCGGCTCGGTAGCCGCCTTTGCCGCAAGCGCGGGATATGCCTGCGAAATCGGCGCACGTGTCAACATAGTCGGCAATGAATTTGCGGCCATCCAGGCCGTCGCAGCCGGAGCGAAGGAATGCACCGGGGCGTCGGTAGAATCCAACCTGACATCCGAGCACCAGACCATCAACGTGGCTGGCCTGTCGGGCAATCCGTCGGAATACACGACCGCAATCATCGCCAATAGTTCGGTTGTGGCACTGATGAACGAAGACGTTATTCGTCCGCTCAATGATCTGGTGGAAAAGTATGGTCAGGACCTGCAGCCTGGGCAGCTGATCAAGATTGGCGACAACATCATGGCTATCGCCTTCATGGCGAACGCGCAGCATCTGATGTACCGCAAGGATATCCTTGAGCAAGCCGGTGTGGAAGTCCCGACTACCTATGAGGAAATGCTCGAGGTGGCCGAGGCCATTCGTGCGCAGGGTATTATGCAAAACCCGGTTGGTGGAGCCTATGCATCGGGTTGGAACCTGGCGCAGGAATTCAACAATATGTTCCTTGGTTATGGCGGCAGCCATTTTAAACCCGGTACGGCCGAACCCAACGTGAATTCTGAGGCCGGTGTCAACGCCCTGAATATGATGAAGGCTTTGTCGGAATACATGAACCCCGACTTCCTGACTCATGACTCCAACGCCACCAATGCCGAATACCGTGCTGGCAACGTTGCAATCATGAATATGTGGGGTTCGCGCGCATCGCAGCAAACCACCACCGAAGGTGTGTTGCAGGAGGTAATCGACGGCCATGCGATTGGCGCGCCGCTGACAGTTGGTGGCGGAGATATCCCTGCAACGACCCTGTGGTGGGACGGTTGGACTGTCGGAAAGAACATCTCAGATGAAGAGGCCGAGGCCACATTCATTGCAATGAAACATGGCATCCGTCCTGACATGCTGAACGATGAAACCACGCCGTTGGCGGTCTGGCTGATTGAAGGCTACCAGCCGGGAAAAGATGCCGAGGGTGTGTTTGCCGCGGCCAAAATGGGCACACCACCCTATCCGATGCTACCGTACATGGGGCTCATGCACAGCGCACTTGGCAACGAACTTGCTGATTTCATGCAGGGCAAGGAAAGCGCGGAACAAGCGTTGGCTGATGTAGAAGCCGCCTATCGTGCCGCCGCCATCGAGCAAGGCTATCTGCAATAAGAAGCCTATTGCGCGGGTGCCTTTGATAACCGCCCGCGCAATCCCACTGACACGAGGATTGCAACATGCGCCATAAGACATTCCTTTGGTTCTTCCTGCCCACAGGACTCGCGATGCTTCTGTTCATTGCAATGCCAATTGTCTCGGTGGTGACTCAATCGATCTTCGCACCCCATCCGGCTGTTCTGTTAGAGGTCGAAAACTGCACCCCGCTTATCGGATGCACAACTGAGACCACTGTTGATCAAGAGGCCACCGCGGCGCTTCGCGCCGAGCAACCTCTGGGCCGGTTTGTGGGATTGGACATTTACTTTAACCGAGGCCATCTGGCGATACAGGAAATTGGTCAAATCTGGGCCGCGAATGAAACATGGGGCGGCTTTTTCTCGGAACTCGGCAATTTGCCCTTTTACCGGGCGATGGCATTCACGCTGACCTTCGTTGCTGTCGTGACACCGCTCACAATTATTTTGGGGCTGGTGATTGCGCTGGCAGTAAACTCCCTGCACAGGCAACTCAAAGGTCTGATGATCTTTTTCTCTCTTCTGCCCATGATCGTGACCCCGCTGATCGGCTCGCTCATCCTGTTTTGGATGATTGACAGTCGCGGGGTGATCGGCAACGCTCTCGTATATCTTGCTGGAGATCCGGATTTCAGCCTGAAAGCATCAACAGGGCTGATGTGGGTAGCGCTGATGGTCTATGGTGTTTGGCACGCTGCGCCTTTTGCCTTTGTCGTGTTCTATGCTGGCCTGCAAACCTTGCCCCAAGACCAGATTGAGGCCGCCCAGATAGACGGGGCGACGCGCTGGCAGCAGGTCAAATTCGTGGTTGTTCCCCATCTCATGCCCCTGGTCACATTTGTTGCACTGATCCAGTTGATGGACAATTTCAAGGTGTTTGAACCTATCATCGGCTTCAGTGCACAAGCGCATGCGCAATCACTCAGCACCTTCATCTTCTACGATCTCGGTGGCGAGACTCGGCAACTGTCTTCCGCTGCTGCTACCTCTGTGATGACGATTTTCGGGGTCGCAATTCTTCTGTCGCCCGTGCTTGTCCGCACCTGGCGCGATTTCAAAGGAGCAAGATAATATGGCCAGCCGCGCGCAAAGAATGCCTACAAGCCTTCGGATCGCCTCATCCCTGTTTGTGCTCCTATGGTTTATCCTGGCCGCCTTTCCGTTCCTCTGGACGGTTTGGGGCTCGTTCAAGGTCGAACTGGATTTCTTCTCGATCGCTGACTGGACCAATGCCCTGACTGGTGCCCGAACCGAAGCGGTTTATGGCTCGCCGTTCACCACCACCGGATATGAGGGTGCTTGGATTCAGGAAGAGTTCTGGCGCAATGTTCTGAACACCGGGATCGTCTGTTTCTTTGTTGTTACCATCTCACTGACTATCGGGACTTTAGGGGGCTATGCCCTTTCGCGGTCTACTTACAACTACACATTCTGGCTTTTGATCACGGCGTTGATTTTCCGTGCAATGCCGCCAATCACTCTGGTCTCAGGATATCTTCTGCCCTTCTTTGAATGGAATGTTTGGGGGATTCTTCCGACCACCATTATCGTGCTGGTGGCAATCAACCAGCCGTTCACTCTTTGGATGTTGCATTCCTTCTTCAAGAACATCCCGAGCGAGTTGGATGAAAGTGCCAAGGTCGACGGATGCAACCAGTTTCAGGCTTTCCGACGTGTGATCATTCCGGTGATGTGGCCAGGCGTCATCACGACCGGGCTGTTCTCGTTCCTTCTGGCCTATAACGACTTTGCCGTGGGGGCGATGCTGCTGTCTGAAAGCAACCGTACTATGGTGCCTGCCATTGCCGCATTCCTCGGTACAACGCAAACCGAGGGCAACGTGATGTTCGCTGTTGCAGCCGTGGTTTCAGCCACTGTTCCACTGTTCATACTGGTGATGTTCTTCCAGCGCCAGATCGTCGGCGGCCTGACCGCCGGGGCTGTGAAAGGCTGACATAAATGGGGCGCACTCATCCTCAGTCCGTATCTGCCCATGCGCACGCAGCCAGCCTGAACTTGGCTGCGCGCCGGGCCCGACGGCCGGGACGAATTCCATTTGCCATGATGCGCGCGGGTCCTCGTGCCTGCACACCGCCACAGCGAATAGGAAAACGTCCTAAAAAGGAAAGCGCCATGAACAAGCGCGCAAATCGCCCAGCGATGGGTATTGCTACCGGAACCACGTTTGAAAACAAACAGCTTTATCGTCAGTTTCTCGAAAGCTTTGATAAGGGCCTCGGCGAGACCATGGAGACGGCCGCCAGCGAGATTTTCGCCGCAACGGCCACTACCGAAGCGAGCCATCCGATCAATGCAGCCCCCGATGGCAACGGCTACATCAGCTCTGTCATCTTTCCGATATCAGAAGCGTTCGAGGGGCTCACCCGTCAGAACTATGTGGTCACGGGTGGCGAATACCTGGGAAGCGAGTGGGTCACCTCAACCGGGTATTTCCATGGTCATTTCACGCGACCGCTTTGTGGTATTCCACCCAGTGGCAAACTGGCATTTCTGCGGTTTGGTGAATTCCACCGAATGGAAGATGGCAAGATCGTCGAATCCTATGTCTTTCTCGGCTTTGCCGAGTTGATCATCGCGCTTGGCCTCTGGCCGCTGGAACTGCAGGGCTATGAAGGTGTCGTGCCGGGTCCGGCAACTCATGACGGCATCGTCATTGGGCCATCAGACCCAGCGCAGTCACGCGCCACAGCAGATCTGGTCGAGGACATGCTAGTACAGCTGACGACCGAGGACCAAAGCTGGCGGCCTTATTGGGATGACCGAATGGTGTGGTACGGTCCCGGCGGGCTGGGATCCTATGCCACGGTCGATGCCTTCGCCGATTTCCAATCCCCCTTCGAGGACACGTTCGAAGGCTGGGGTGACGGCAGGGACGCAGGCGTCACCGGGGTCGGCTCGAATTGCAAGGCCGGGGATGGCGACTATGCATTCCTGTGCGGCTGGCCGCAGATCACCGGCGTCCACGTCAAATCCTTCCTGGGCCTGGAGCCAACGGGAAAGCGCGTTTTTATGCGTGACTGCGACTGGTGGCGCTGCGCAGACGGCAAGATCATCGAGAACTGGTGCATGCTCGATATTCCACATCTGCTGTTGCAACTGAGTTACGACCTTTTTGCCCAAATTTCTGAACAGACCCGATGAGCTGTTCCGCCAGACATAACGCCATTGCGCGCCACCCGGCGCTCAACCGGATGCCAAGGGATTTTCTGACGGCCGACCAACCGTCCCCGTCCAGACAGAAAACCCCTTGGTATCCATAAAAGGAAAAGACACATGAAGGGCTCCCGCCCCGAACAGGCCGTGCTGACACGTGACACGGACATGAGAAAAACCGACGAGACCCGCGCCGTGATCGAGGGGATGGTCGATGGTTTGAACGATCACCGCATCGACGATATCGGCGAATTCTTCGCAGAAGGGTTCCGCTGGATCGGCAACCGGGGCTGCGGCACCAAAACTGGGCTCAAGGAGTTTCAGGAAAACTGGCAACGCCCGTTTCAGGCGGCGTTCTCGGACAAGACCTGCATTGATGAGGCCCGGCTTTATATGGGCGAATGGGCTGCGGCCTTTGGCCGCCAGGAGGCAACCCACTCGGGCGAGTTTCTGGGCATCGCGCCCACCGGCAAGCGGGTCGAGATCCGATACATGGATTTCTGGAAAGTCGTCGATGGCAAGATCGTTGACAACTGGGTGAACGTCGATTTCGCCCACGTCGCCGCGCAGCTTGGCGTTGATCTGTTCAACGGCGAAGGCTGGGAAGCATTTGACCGGGGAGAAAAAACTCCACCCCGGCCCGAAAACTGAGGATAGAGACAATGGCTATTGAATACCTGAAACGCGGCAAACCTGAAGCTGACCGGGCGGAAGACGATGCCAAAACCCGAGCTGTTGTCGAAGAAACGCTGGCGGATATCGAAACCCGCGGCGATACCGCAGTGCGCGAGCTGTCTGAGAAGTTCGACAATTACTCGCCGGAAAGCTTCCGCTTGAGCCAGGATCAGATCGACGAGTTGATCGCTTCGCTGTCCGAGCGCGAATTGGCCGATATCAAGTTTGCTCAGAAACAGGTGATGAACTTTGCGCAGGCACAACGCGACTCGATGCTGGATATCGAGGTTGAAACTCTGCCAGGAGTGATCCTTGGTCACAAGAACATCCCTGTTCAGTCAGTGGGATGCTATGTCCCCGGTGGCAAATTCCCGATGGTGGCTTCGGCGCATATGTCAGTGGCAACTGCCAAGGTCGCCGGTGTTCCGCGCATCATAGCGTGTACCCCGCCCTTCCAGGGCAAACCCAATGCGGCCGTGATCGCAGCGATGCATCTAGGAGGCGCGCATGAGATCTATGTCATGGGCGGGATCCAGGCCGTCGGTGCCATGGCGATAGGGACTGAGACCATTGATCCGGTTCACATGCTGGTTGGCCCCGGCAACGCCTTTGTGGCCGAAGCCAAGCGCCAACTGTTTGGCCGGGTGGGCATCGACCTGTTCGCGGGTCCGACCGAGACGATGGTCATCGCCGATGAAACTGCTGCGGACGCCGAGCTTTGTGCGACCGATTTGCTGGGACAGGCCGAGCATGGATATAACAGCCCCTGCGTTCTGGTCACCAACTCGCGCAAACTGGCCGAAGAGACACTGAGCGAGATCGACCGTATCCTCGGGATCCTACCCACCGCCGGCACTGCCAAGGTCAGTTGGGAGGAATACGGCGAGGTCATCGTCTGCGACACCTATGACGAGATGCTTCAAGTGGCCGATGACATCGCGTCCGAGCACGTTCAGGTCATGACAGATCGCGACGACTGGTTCCTGGAAAACATGACTTGTTACGGTGCGCTGTTCCTTGGTCCACGCACCAACGTGGCCAACGGCGACAAGGTGATCGGTACCAACCATACACTGCCGACCAAAAAGGCCGGGCGCTATACCGGCGGGCTCTGGGTCGGCAAATTCATGAAAACCCACAGCTATCAGAAGGTCGTCACTGATGAGGCCGCAGCGATGATCGGCGAATACGGCTCACGTCTGTGTATGCTGGAAGGCTTTGTCGGCCATGCCGAACAATGCAACATCCGTGTCCGGCGTTATGGGGGCATCAACGTGCCCTATGGTGAAGGCGCACCATACCGCGAGACGGCCGATGCGACTTCGTAAGCGTGACGAATCTTGCGCAGGGATTCGACCGGGGCCCTACAGAATTTTTTGGATAAGAAGTTAAAATAATGCGAGATTTCGCAATGGATACTCACTCTACCCACAAGGTCCTGATCGCGCCCCTGCGCGAGGCAATGTATAAATTCGACGAAGCCGGAGTACGAGCGGCGCTGGAGGCGGTGATCGCGCCCGATGCTGCCATCCACATGTTGTATCCATTCGGAGATCTGACCGGCCCGCAGGAACTCTATGACACCTGTTACGCGCCACTTCTGAAATCCATGCCCGATCTTGAGCGTCGCGATTGGATCGTCATGGGTGGTCGGACAGAACAGGGCAACGACTGGGTTGGCTGCGGCGGCCACTACTTCGGCACCTTCGTCGCCCCCTGGCTGGACATCCCGCCGACCGGGCATCTGACCCACATGCGGTTCCACGAATTCTACCGCTTTGAAAATGGCAAGGTTGTCGAGATTCAGGCACTCTGGGACGTTCCCGAAGTCATGATGCAGGCGAATGCCTGGCCAATGGCCCCGTCTCTGGGGCTGGAGTTCTGCATTCCCGGCCCGGCGACTCTGGATGGCGTTGTGTCCGGACCGTGGGATGAGGTGAAATCTCTGGCCTCGTGCAATCATATCGTCGACATGCTGAAACATCTTGAGAAACACCCCAGCCAGGGTGGGCCCGAAGTGATGGAGATGGAGCGGTTCTGGCATCCGCGCATGAACTGGTACGGTCCCGCAGGGATCGGGACAGCGCGCGGTATCGCGGGATTCCGCAACTGGCACCAGATTCCCTTCCTCAACGGAATGCCCGATCGTGGTCAGTATGCCGACGAGATCACCTTTCACTTTTTTGGTGATGGCGACTACGCCGCTGTGACCGGCTGGCCGAACATGATCCAGACCGTCACCCATGACGGCTGGATGGGGATTGCGCCTTCGGGCAAACGGATCACTTTGAAGTCACTTGATTTCTGGCGTCTGGAAGGTGGGCTGATCCGCGAGAATTGGGTGTTGGTCGATCTGCTGGATGTGTATCGGCAATTGGGCGTAGATGTTTTTGCCCGACTGCGTGAGTTCAATAAGGCACGTGTACCCGGCACCATCCCATTCCCGGTCGGCGAGGTCTGATATGCCACATTTTCCCAGCACCCCCAGTTTCGACCTGAGCGGCAAGCGAGCTTTGGTCGCCGGAGCCTCGTCGGGCATAGGCATGGCCTGCGCTGTGGCGCTGGCGGAACATGGTGCTGAGGTCACTTTGGCGGCGCGCCGTGCTGGTGCGCTTCAGGATATTGCAAAAGATATGTCGGCGCAGGGATGGTCTGCCAGAGTTCTGGAACTGGATGTTTCGGACGTGGCGGCAACCGCTGAAGCCGTAGCGCAAAATGGGCCGTTCGATATTCTGCTTAACTCAGCCGGGCTTGCCCGACACAGCAAGGCCGTGGAAACACAGCCGGAAGATTTCGATGCGGTGATAGGCGTCAATGTCAAAGGTGCTTATTTCCTGACCCAGGCTGTTGCCAAAGGCCTGCTCGACGCTGGCCGCCCCGGTTCGCTGATCAATATCTCTAGCCAGATGGGCCATGTTGGTGGTCGCGAACGCGCGGTTTATTGTGCGTCGAAATTCGCGGTCGAAGGCTTCACCAAGGCGATGGCGCTTGAGTTCGGACCGGCAAAGATCCGGGTTAACACGATTTGCCCCACCTTCATTCTGACGGATCTGACAAAGTCGACTTTTGACGATCCGGACAAGCGGGCCTGGATTCTGGACAAGATAAAACTGGGTCGCCCCGGAGAGGTTGAAGACGTCATGGGGGCGGTGGTTTATCTGGCATCGGATGCGTCGGCGCTGGTGACGGGCACGGCATTGATGGTTGACGGAGGTTGGACGGCAGACTGATGGCGACACAAAAAGTTACATCACTGGAAGTTGCCCGTCTCGCCGGGGTCAGCCAATCTGCGGTCAGCCGTGTGTTCACCCCCGGCGCGTCTGCGTCGAAAAAAACCGTTGAAAAGGTGCGCAAGGCGGCCAAGGAACTGGGCTATCGCCCGAACGTTCTGGCCCGCGCTGTAGTGTCCGGGAAAAGCCGGATCATCGGGCTTGTCGTGGCCTATCTGAACAACCAGTTCTATCCCGAGGCGCTGGAGAAGCTGACAAACACGTTACAGGAACGTGGATACCACGTGCTGATATTCATGGCCTCGCATGAATCAGGAAACATCGACAATGTGGTCGAGGAAATACTCGACTTTCAGGTCGAAGGGATTATCGCCGCTTCGGTGGCTTTGTCCTCAGATTTGTCAGACCGCTGCCGAACGGCCGGTATACCGATGGTGTTGTTCAATCGGGCACAAGACGACACGGCAATGTCGTCAGTTACATCTGACAACGTTGCCGGTGGTCGAAAGGCTGCTGAGTTCCTGTTGGCAGCTGGGCACCAAAAGATCGGATATATCGCCGGGTGGGAAGGAGCTTCGACCCAGCGTGACCGCGAAACAGGGTTTGTTGCGACCTTGCAGAAAGCCGGGGTTACGCTGCACGCCCGCGAAGTAGGAAACTTTTCGACGGAAGAAGCCCGGCAAGCCACGCTGCGGATGTTCGAAGCCGATCCGCCTGATGCGGTGTTTGTCGCCAACGATCACATGGCCGTTTCCGTGATGGACACGCTGCGGTTCGAATTGGGGCTGAATGTTCCGGGGGACGTTTCGGTCATCGGGTATGACGATGTCACTGTCGCCTCATGGCCAGCCTACAACCTGACCACCATTCGACAGCCCGCCAATCGCATGGTCACCGAAACTGTCGATATTCTGCTCGGCAAGATCGAGGACCCCGATGCCGGCCCGCGTCGGGTCGAGATTGACGGACCGCTAATTGTGCGCGGCTCCGCCCGCATACCTGAAGGATGGAAGACATGAAGGGATTTGATCCCAAGTTCAAAGATTTCCCCGACTACATAATCGGGATTACCAAAGAAATCTGGGAAGATCGTGGCATTGCCACGCTGCACGACTATTACGCCCCGGACATCGTCGTGCGATCACCTGGGTCGGTGGTTGTCGGAAACCAGAATGTCATTGCTGCCACTATGGCAACTCTGGCAGAATTCCCTGATCGAACGCTGTTGGGTGAGGATGTGATCTGGTCGGGAACGCCGGAAGAGGGCATGCTGTCGTCGCATCGCCTTTTGTCCACAGCGACCCATCTGGGTGACGGTGTGTATGGCAAGGCGACCGGCAAGAAACTGGTCTACCGCATTTTAGCCGACTGCCACGCCATCAACAACCAGATCAACGATGAGTGGCTCATCCGCGACCAGAGCGCGATCGTGCAGCAGATGGGTTGGGACCCCAAGGAATATGCCCGCGATCTGATCGCGCGCGAGGGTGGGGCTGACGCCTGCGTGCAACCTTTCACACCGGCGAACGATCAGCCCGGCCCCTATAAAGGCCGTGGCAATGACAATGAATGGGGCCAGAAATACGCGGATATCCTGACCCGGATCATGAATGCCGATATGAGGGTGATCGAGGCTGAATACGACCGCGCTGTTCTGTCAGAATATCCCGGGGGCAAGACCGGCCACAGTTGGGGGCCGGTTGATCGGTTCTGGATGGGCCTGCGCGCGGCGTTCCCACGTGCCGAATTCAAGATCCACCACCAGATCGGCCGTGATGACCCGATGATGCCGCCGCGCGCCGCGATCCGCTGGTCTTTGCATGGCACACATGACGGCTGGGGCGTGTTCGGTGTGCCCACAGGGGCCGAGGTCTTTGTGCTGGGCATCAGCCAGGCCGAGTTCGGTCCATGGGGTCTGCGCAAGGAATACACCTTGTTTGACGAAACCTCGATCTGGAAACAGATTCTTCTGAAAACCGGCGATCTCTAGAATGTCGCACCGTATCTCAAATCTGGATGCCGGGCAGGCGTTGCGGCGGTACCACGCCCATCGCGCCAGCCTGCGCGCCCGGCGACTGAACAATCGTCCGCCGGGTGGTTTGGTTTGATCCGATCAAACCCAAATCAAAAGGAGAAAAGATATGAGTACCATCGAAAGCCGCATCGTCCGTTATGGCGAACTGAAGCCATGTAAAACCGCGTTCATCGACGCGCACACTCCGGGCTCGAACCAGAAAGAAAATTTTACCATCATTGGCGGTGGGGTCAGCGAAAGCCCGGATCAGCACGTCCACATCACCGACAAGATCGGGTTCAACATCGGTGCAGCGGGTCAACCGCCGAAATGCCGCAACTCGCTGCACAGCCACACCACCGCCGAGGTGTTCTTTGTTGCTAAAGGTCGATGGCGGTTCTTCTGGGGTCGTTATGGCACGGCTGGCGAGTTCATCGCCGAAGAAGGCGACATCTTCAACATCCCGACCGGGATCTTCCGCGGCTTCGAGAATGTCGGCCAGGACTATGGGATGATCATGTCGATGCTTGGTGGCGACGATGCCGGTGGCGGCGTGACCTGGGCTCCGCAAGTCATTCAGGATGCGCAGGCCCATGGCCTGATGTTGGGCAATAACGGCGTCCTTTACGATAGCAAAAAGGGTGAGGAACTGCCACACTATGTGCAGCCGATGCCGCTACTGACCGAGGAAGAGCTGAAAGCCTACCCTGAGGTTCCCGTTGATGCGGTGATCGGCAAATACGTCGCTCGCTACTGGGACCTGATGGCGCTGGCAGCGGACAAACCTGCGGTTGTGATCGGTGAAAATGGCCTGATCAAAGACAAGCCCGGTTTCGAGGTTGATTTTTTGACGCGCGGTTCGGCTGTGGCTGAACTGGTCAAGGCGGACAAACCCGTGGTTCTGATGCCGGCGAGTGGCCATTGGCGCATCAAGATCAATGAGGTCGAGGTTACCCTGTCCAACGGTGATACCGCTCTGGTTCTGCCCGGTGAAAGCTACAGCGCTGAACCGTCTATGACCGGGCAAGCGGGTCTGTACCGGATCACCGCAACCGACGACCCTGCTGGGGCGACCTGGACAGGAGAATAACGCCGAAATTACACGTCCCGGTTTCAATCGGGGCGCGCGCAGCACATCCATCGCCGGCTTTCCGGCCCGGCGATGGACCTAGATTTGAATGGAGATCCTAACATGACCCGCGTTTCAACCACCCATGTGGGAAGTCTGCCACGAAATCAGGAGGTCGTTGACTTCATCTTTGCACGCGAGCGAGAGGAACCGTTCGATCAGGCTGCATTTGACGCCTGCATGACAGCGGCCGTGTCCGAGACCGTGCGGAAACAAGTCAAGGCTGGGGTTGATATCGTCTCGGACGGTGAGACCTCAAAGATCTCTTACGCCACTTACGTCAAGGACCGCTATACCGGCTTTGCAGGTGACAGCGCGCGCAATGCGCCGGCTGACCTCAAGATGTTTCCGGGCTTTCTGCAACGATTGGCCGATGACGGTGGAACGCCCCAGTATGCTCGACCCATGTGTGTGGGCGAGGTGCGCTCAAAAGGGCAGGGTGAGCTGCAGAAGGACATCGACAATCTCAAAGCCGCGATGGCCGAGCACGGGGTCGAGCGCGGTTTTATGAACGCCGCCAGCCCCGGAGTTATTTCCCTGTTTCTGCAAAATGATTTCTATCCGACGCGCGAGGCCTATCTGGCCGCGCTGGCCGATGCGATGAAGGAAGAATATGAGACCATCGTTGGTGCGGGTCTGGATCTGCAATTGGACTGCCCCGATCTGGCCCTGTCGCGCCATATGCTGTTCACCGATCTGTCCGACGACGAGTTCGTGAAAATCGCCAACATGCATGTTGAGGCATTGAACCACGCATTGCAGAATGTCCCATCTGACAAAGTGCGTGTCCATATCTGCTGGGGCAACTACGAGGGGCCGCATTGCTGCGACATCGGCATGGGCAAGGTGTTTTCGACGCTGATGTCGACCAAATCGCGCTATGTGCTGTTCGAAACCTCTAACCCGCGACACGCGCATGAATGGACGGTGTTCCGTGACCGCAAGGGTGAAATTCCGGGTGACAAGGTTCTTGTGCCCGGTGTGGTGGACACCACGACGAATTTTGTCGAACACCCGGAACTGATTGCTCAGCGTACCGAGCGGTTTACGAACATAGTTGGAAATGAGCGTGTAATCGCCGGATCAGATTGCGGCTTTGGCACCTTTGCGGGCTTTGGTGCGGTAGATCCGGATATCGCCTACGCCAAGCTGGGCGCACTTGCCGAAGGGGCTGCCCTGGTCAAATGACGCCGCTTATCCTCCTGCCCGGAATGATGTGCGATGCGCGGTTGTTCACCCCGCAGATCGACGCTTTGTCAGGCAAGTACCCGATCCTGTGCGCACCAATCGGAGGCCATGAAACGATGCGGGCGCTGGCCTCCGATGTGTTAGCCTATGCGCCCGAACGCTTTGCTCTGGCGGGACTCTCGATGGGTGGCATTGTGGGGATGGAAATCCTGCGTCAGGCACCGGACCGTGTGGCTGGTTTGGCGTTGATGGACACGAACCCGCTTGCTGAATTGGACGAGGTCAAAGCCAGGCGCGGCCCTCAGATCGATGCGGTCGGACGTGGCAACCTGCGCAAGGTCATGGCCGAAGAGATGAAACCGAACTACCTGACTGAAGGTCCGCGCCGCGCCGCCATTCTGGACCTGTGCATGGATATGGCCATGGATCTTGGCCCGGACGTTTTTGTCAATCAATCTAAAGCTCTGCGTGATCGCCCTGACCAGAGCAACACTCTGCGCAACTTCACCGACGCAGCACTCATTCTCTGCGGGCGCGACGATGCCCTGTGCCCTGTTTCAAGGCATGAATTGATGCACGATCTGATGCCACAGAGCCGGTTGGAAATCATAGAAAACGCCGGCCACCTGCCGACACTGGAACAACCGCGACAAACAACGGCGGCTTTGATCCGCTGGCTGGAGTTGATATGAACCAATCCTTGCTGGACCTGCTGAAAAAGATCGACACGCCGACTGTTTGTAACGCAATCGAAGTGGCGCAGGGCAAGCGCGGATTCAGTGAATTCACCCGGGGCACGATGTTATGTTCTGATCCCGATGCGGGCGCGATGGTTGGATATGCCCGTACCGCGAAGATTGCCGCCGTGAACCCGCCGTCAGAACCGCCTGAGGAGATCCGCCAACGTCGGATGGATTATTACAGGCATATGGCAACTGGGAGCGGCCCGGCTGTCACCGTGGTTGAGGATTTGGATTATCCAGATTGCATCGGCGCCTTTTGGGGTGAGATCAATACGACGATCCACAAGGGCTTCGGCATCAGTGGTGCGCTGACCAACGGGGTAATGCGCGACCTGGGCGATCTACCCGGTAACTTCCCGGTTGTTGCCGGGTCAATCGGGCCCAGTCACGGGTTCGTACATGTGCGCAAAATCGGCACCTCGGTTTCTATCTTTGGTCTGAAGATCCAGAACGGCGATCTTGTGCACGCGGACCGTCATGGTGCGCTGGTTATCCCGCCCGAAGTCGTGGGCAAGCTTGAACGGGCGATCATCAAATTGCTTGAAACCGAAAAACTGATTCTGGATCCCGCCCGCGCAACCGGGTTCGATTTCGATGCCTTCGAAAAAGCATGGGCGGCGTTTGAAGCCTCTCGGACTTAAACTTGCGATCTGTATTCCCCGGTTCTGAAGGTGTAGACCCCGCTGGGATCTGTTGCAAATTTTCGACTTCAATATTCCGATATCCATTCACTCGAAGCACTTATGAGCGTCAACAGTCAAAGGTTTGCAACAGATCCCCGCCCCTGCGCATGGGACGCACTGCTAGCTTCTGTTCCTAAATCGTACCAACGCCGCGAATTGCAGCTTTGGCAACCTGTTCAAACATCGATCGATCGTTTGACGCTGATGCGACGATCATGCCCCCTTCAAGGGCGGCGACGATGAGGTTTGCCTTGTCAGCGGCATCCTTGACCCCATGCTTGACGAGCAGATTTTGGAGCCATGCCTTGTTCATCTCGAAGAAGGCTTTTGTGCGTTGGTTGATGTTTTCCGGCAGTCCAATGGCCTCGGCGCCCATGACGGCGCAAAGGCATATCGATTCGTTCAGCACAAGCGCTTTGGAGTAGAGCGAAACGAAGCAGTCCAGAGCGGTTTGCAGATCGTTCAGGTCAATCTTGTCCAGTTCTGCCTTGAATTGCTCGGCGTAGCGGGTGACGAGAGCCTCCCCGAGATCCGGTTTGGTGGGGAAATGGTAGTGTACGCTGGCACTTTTGATTCCCACATCGTTCGCCAGGTCACGGAAACTCATCTCCGAAAAGCCCGCGCTGCGCACGCGTTTCTCGGCGGCGATAAGAATTTTTTCTTTCATTGTCAGTGGCATGACTACCTCCAATCTACCGATTGATAGATAAACGTTGACAGCCCAGGAATCAACTTCTAACTGTTATCTACCTAGTGATAGATAGATATTGATGAAAGGATCACGCTGATGGCTACTGGAAACAAACAAAAACGCGTCTTGCTGGTCATGTCGTCCGTTGACGAAATGGGCATCTCGGGCAAGCAAACCGGCACCTGGTTCGAAGAGGTCGCAACCCCGTATTACGTCCTGACGGAAGCGGGCTATGAGGTTGTCTTTGCCTCGCCCAAAGGCGGCAACGCGCCGATTGACCTGCTGTCGATGAAGGCTCCGTTCACTACCGAAAACACTGACCGCTTCTTCAACGATCCGGTGGCCATGTTCGCGGTACAGAATACCCGCAAACTGCGCGAGATCGACTATTCGACCTTCGATGCGCTTTTCGTACCCGGCGGTTATGGATTGATCTGGGATCTGGCGTCGGACAGCCATGCTATCAAGATGATCCGGGAGTTCTACGAATCCGAACGGCCTGTCGCGATGGTCTGCCACGCGCCGGCCATACTGCGGGATATCAAGAAGTCAGACGGCAGCTACCTGGTTGAGGGCCTCAGCCTGACCGGTTTCAAGAACGACGAAGACAGTGAGATCGAGCTTCTGCATCACCTTCTGTTCTCTCTCGAAGATGAACTGAAACGCCGTGGCGCCACCTACGTCAGCAAGGCCAACTGGGAGGCCAACGTGGTCGAAGATGGCGCCCTGATGACCGGCCAAAGCCCGGCGTCGGCACCACCACTCGCGGAAGCGCTCAAGCTGCGCCTGGCTGCCTGACGCCTTACGTCGGGGCGGGCACCTGTCCGCCCCGGCAATTCGAAATGGAGAAGTCCCATGTCCGCCGATCTGCAACCCATCGACAGTGTCGAGATTCTCGTTCTCATCGACAACCGGACGGACAGCCTGTCCAGCGTGCCCGAGGGGTTCACCCATGAGTGGATCAACCTCCACAACGTCGGGATGAAGCAAATCTCGGGCGCCGGTCAGTGTTGTGCCAATCACGGCTTGGCGTTGATCATCACAGCCCGGCGCGGTGTGACGGAACATACATTGCTCTTTGACGCCGGGCCGGTGGATTTTGCCGTCGAGTTCAACGCATCACGCCTTGGCAAATCCTTTGCAGCCATCGAGGCGATCGCCCTGTCGCATGGGCATTGGGACCATGCAGGCGGCATTCCAGCGGCAATCGACCTGATCCGCAAGGATGGCCAGACCGGCGAGTTACCGGTTTATCTGCATCCCGGGATGTTCCGCAAACGCGCCTTTCCGCTTTCATCGGGGGAACTGATCGAAATTCGCGAAATCGC
Organism: Ruegeria sp. AK11; assembly: GCF_056541095.1. Taxonomy (NCBI): domain Bacteria; kingdom Pseudomonadati; phylum Pseudomonadota; class Alphaproteobacteria; order Rhodobacterales; family Roseobacteraceae; genus Ruegeria; species Ruegeria sp. AK11. The sequence goes on along the minus strand of NZ_JBQFXU010000014.1, from coordinate 4,071 downwards.
CACGCCCGAAGCCCTGGCTGCGCAGGGGGCTACACCCGTTGTTACGGATCAACCGGTCAGCGTGCTGGACGATATGTTCTATATTTCGGGCGAAATTCCCCGTGTCACGGATTACGAGGTCGGATTTCCGGGTCATGTCCGCCGCACCGAAGACGGCGCGGGTTGGGAAGACGACCCGTTGCTCATGGACGAACGCTATGTGGCGGTGAACATCGCGGGCAAAGGGCTGGTGGTGTTTTCGGCCTGTAGCCATGCGGGTATCGTCAATGTCCTTCATGCCGCTCAAAGGGATATCCCCGGAGTGCCGATCCATGGCCTAACCGGCGGCTTTCACCTTGCCGGTGGCAACGAAAAGATCATCGACCGGACCGTCGTCGACTTTGCGCAGTTCGACATCGACCTGATCATGCCCGGCCACTGCACAGGTTGGCGTGCGACAAACGCGCTGGAACGCCAATACGGCGAACGGGTTGTGCCGATTGCCGTCGGCATGAAGATCAACCTTTGAGAAAGGGAATGAGCCATGGAAATCAATGCAAACTTTGATGAACGCGCTGTCGTCCACTCGGAGAACGAGCCCTGGGTCCCCTCGCCAATGAAGGGTGTCGACCGTCGCATGCTCGACCGGATCGGCGACGAGGTTGCACGGGCAACAACGATTGTCCGCTATGCACCAGGCAGCGCCTTTTCGGCCCATACCCATACCGGTGGCGAAGAGTTTCTGGTGCTTGACGGCGTCTTTCAGGACGAGCACGGGGATTTTCCCGTCGGCACCTATGTGCGCAACCCGCCGACCACGTCGCATACGCCAAGCGCGGCGGACGGGGCAACGATCCTGGTCAAGCTTTGGCAGTTCGACCCGGAGGACCGCACACAGCTGACAATCGACACAAACGCGCAGGACCCGCGCCCGGTTGCAGATGGCATATCCGAAATCCCGCTTTTCGAGGATTCCCGTGAACGGGTCCGGATCGAGCTTTGGGATGCATCGGCCAATGTGACCGTGACCGACCACAAGGGGTTCGAGGCACTGGTGATCGAAGGCAGCTTCTCTGAGCACGGAGAGATCTTCGAGAAGAATTCATGGCTGCGTCTGCCGCCGGGTATGGCGCTCGATGCCACGGCCGGGCCCAAAGGCGCGCGCCTGTGGGTCAAAACCGACCACCTGGCAGAACCGCCGGTCATCCCGGGCAAAGGATAGGATCATGGGCAAACCCCTTGCAATTGTCGCTGGTGCTGGTCCGGGGCTTGGGCAGACGCTGGTTTCGGCATTTGGTCAGAATGGCTATACGGCATTTGGTCTCAACCGGACGATCCCGTCGGGTGCCGACCAAATTCTGCAAGTCGACCTGGCGGATCCGAAACACACAAAGGCCAAGCTGCGCAACATCATCTGCACCCATGGCGCGCCGAAGCTTGTTGTTCAGAACACCGCGAAACTCGTGATCGCGCCGTTCGAGGAAACAAGCATCGAGGATTTCGAGGCGACCTGGCGGGCCATGGTCCTGTCAACGGTCAACCTGGCACACCGAATTTTGCCCGCAATGGTTGATACCGGGGGCGGCACCTTTATCGTCTCTGGTGCCACAGCCAGCCTGCGCGGTGGCAGGAACTTTGCAGCCTTCGCTTCGGCCAAGGCGGGTCTGCGGGCATTGACCCAATCCCTGGCCCGCGAATACGGGCCGCAAGGCGTGCATGTGGTGCATGTGATTCTGGACGGGATCGTCGACACCAGGGCCAGCCGAGATCTGCACAAGATGGATCCGGCGCGGATGATGAAACCTGTGGACATCGCTCAGACCTATCTGGCGCTGGCCAACCAACCGCAATCCACCTGGACCCACGAATTGGATCTCAGACCCAAAGGGGAGGCATTCTGATGCAAACCGATACTCTGATTGTTGGCGGAGGTCTCTCCGGCCTTGCCCTTGCCGATCAGCTGACACGAAACGGCACGGATTTCCTTCTGATCGAAGCGCAGGACCGCCTGGGCGGGCGCATCCTGACCAAAGACCTGTCGGGCGGAAAGTTCGACCTTGGCCCGGCCTGGTTCTGGCCCGGCCAGCCGCGAATGGCCGCCTTGGCCCGGCGTTTCCGAATCCCGGTGTTCGAACAGTTTGCCACCGGCGATCAGATGTATCAGGACCAGTCCGGCGCCGTCCAACGTGCCCGCGGCTATGCCTCGATGCAGGGCTCCTACCGGCTTGCCGGGGGCATGGGCGCCATGATCGACGCGCTTGCCGGATCTCTGGATGCCGGTCACGTCTTGACACAGGCGAGCCTCAAATCGGTCAATCATTCTCCGGGCATGATCACTGCATCTCTCGACCATGACGGCACGGCCCTTTCCGTTGAAGCCCGGCAAATCATGCTGGCGATCCCGCCGCGGGTGATTGCGGAAACCGTCAAATTCGAGCCGGCGCTGGATGCAGCACAGATCCAGGCCTTGAAAAACGTCCCGACCTGGATGGCGGGGCAGGCCAAGATCCTCGCGGTTTACGATGAGCCCCACTGGCGCAATGCCGGGCTTTCGGGTGACGCCATGAGCCATCGCGGCCCTATGGTCGAAATCCACGACGCCTCTCCCATGAATGGCGGTCCCTACGCGCTGTTCGGTTTCGTCGGCTATCCCGCCGACACGCGCGAGGCACACAAGGACGCCATGATGGACGATGCCCTGGCGCAACTTACGGCGATGTTTGGCCCCAAGATGGCGCAGCCCCTCGATCTGGAACTGCAGGACTGGGCCACAATCCCGGAAATCTCCCGCACGCAGGATCGCGTTCCGGTGCGCTTCCACCCAAGCTACGGCTTGCCTTCAATCCTCGGCAGCTTGGCGGAACGGGGTGTGCATTTCTGCTCGACCGAAACCGCACGCGGGTTTGGCGGATTTCTTGAAGGCGCGCTGGAGGCTGCTGAGAGAGTTGCAGCATTCGCAGATGAAACCATCATAGCTGAGGCCTGACCGAGCTTTCACCGTCGCCCTTTGTCTTGAATGATCGCTCACGTATGGAAGATGGTTCGATGGCGGGATATCACGGCGCTGCTACAAAGACCGCTCACAACCGCAGTTGGAGGTGGTTAAACATCAGATCGAATGCCTACTATATTTCGGCCCTCGTGGACGGCCCAATCCTGCCGTTCGACCTTAGTCCTGAATTCTGCGGTTGCAGCCCGCTTTCCGGACATTCGCCGCAAGCGCGAACTCCGGGCCTCGTCGAACTCACAGATTGCGGACAAAACCGCCGTTTGGATCGCCGATATGCAAGTCAGCTTCACCGCAGTTTGCAGGCTTTCGAGGCGAATTGCTCGCAAGGTGCACGTTGGGAATGCTCAACTTATTGATAATGTTGACAGATTGATCCACTCCTCCACGGCGTAGGCTTAAAGTTTCTCGGGCTTCCAATCTCTGAAGCGGGCGCGACCGAGATCGGACGTCCACCACGGCCAAAAAAAACTGACGGAAGAGCCAACTGGGGACAGCAAGTTGCCGTTGAACTCATACGCTTCAGCGGCTGATTAGAGACTTTACTTGGCGCCGCTGTCTCAGGGTTCGCTGCCAACATCCAAGCCCATCATATTAATCAGCTTAGTGCCGATGTCGCTGGCAATGGCACTGGGCCGCTCAATCAGGCCCACTATCGTGGGCGTTTGCGGTAAACACGAACTCAAAAGGACTCATTGAAGGGGACATGAATAGCATGTCGCCACGGTGAGGGGGCGAGAATAAAACTCCCTCAAGATGGTTAAGCGCCATTTCGCGGATTTGCGAACCCGAAACCAAAGCCACGCGAAGAACCGGGCAAGCGCCTCTTGCTGTCAGCGCAAACAAACTGTTCTTGGTCCAGCCAAAGCTGTCCGCATAAGGTCGAATCCACCCTTTACGCGCGATCTTTAGCCGTCGGCTCAGCGGATACGGTTAAACCGCCGATGCGAATGGCTACCTCGGTCCTCTCAATCCGGCTCTGCCCAATCGCAAACTGTCCGCCATCAGCACCCATGGAACAGACTAGGTTGATTGCGTAGCGGAGGATTTCAGGCTCATCGTAACCATCAGAGAGTGGAGATGAG
>NZ_JBQFXU010000013.1:0-70413 GCF_056541095.1 Ruegeria sp. AK11 | reverse complement strand
TTGCGGGCGATTGCCGGGCTGGATCTGCAGACCAAGGGTACGGTTATGCAGGATGGCAAGGACGTCTCCAACCTGCCTCCGTCCGAGCGTGATTTCGGGATTGTGTTTCAGTCCTATGCGCTGTTCCCGAACCTGACGATCGAAAAGAACATCGCATTTGGCCTTGAAAACACGGGCCGCAGCAAGTCGGATATCGCAGTTCGGGTGAGCGAGCTGTTGAACCTTGTTGGTCTGCCGGATCAGGGCAGGAAATACCCGGCACAATTGTCCGGTGGCCAGCAGCAGAGGATTGCGCTGGCCCGCGCCATTGCAACCAATCCCGGTTTGCTGCTGCTGGACGAACCCCTGTCGGCGCTGGACGCCAAGGTGCGCGTTCACCTGCGGCATGAGATCAAGGAATTGCAGCGCAAGCTGGGTGTGACCACCGTGATGGTGACGCACGATCAGGAAGAAGCGCTGGCCATGGCCGACCGCATCGTGGTGATGAACCACGGGGTGATTGAACAAGTCGGATCGCCCACGGAGATCTACCGCGAACCGGCCAACCTGTTCGTGGCCGACTTTATCGGTGAAATGAACCAGATCCGATCTCAGGTCACCAAAGGCGGGCGGTTGAGCGTCGGGGAAAAGACCTTTGCCTGCCTCAGCCACACGTTCAATGATGGCACTCCGGTCATCGCAGCCATTCGTCCCGAAGACATCATCCCTCATGAAGCTGGTTATCTTGACACGGGCGGCAATCGGAACTGCATCGAGGTCACGCTTGATGAAATGGAGTTTCTGGGCTCGTTCTGGCGCTGCCGCCTGAACAACGAGCGGTTCGGATCTTCTGAACTGATCGCGGATTTTTCGATCAACGCCGTGCGTCGTCTTGAGCTGGAAGAGGGGTGCAGCATGGTGATCGAGCTTCCCGAGAACCGCCTGATGGCGTTTGACCTTCCGGAGGCTGCGGCATGAGCACGATGTCGACCAATCACGACACATTGCCTGTCGGACCGGATATCAGGCCCAGGCTCAGCCGCGATGACATCCTGATGCGCGGAAGCATGATGGTGATCGCGCTCTATCTGATCGTGACACTGGCGCTGCCGCTTTACACGATGCTTTCCAAGTCCTTCTCGACCTACCGGGTCGAGCTGTCCCAGTATGAGTTTCAGGTCAGTGATGAAGCGGGTGTGTTCGACGGAACGATCCTGACGGCTGACGAACTGAACAGGCAATTGGGGGTGTATTCCGACACCGATCTGACAACCGGCTCGGACGGGCGTTTGCCGGTGACCGGGTTCTTTCCGGATTTCAGCTTTCGCAGCCCGGTCATGTACCAGATGCGGAACACGACGGAGGCCGGGCGCTTTCTGGTCGGGTCGACTTTGAACGAAGGCACCGATTGGGTCGAGCTTGATTCCAACACGTTCCGCCGGGTGCAGATGCGGCCGGTTCAAGCGCGGGGTCTGGGCAACTTCATCAACTACTTCTCAACCCCGGCCCTGTTCAACTCGATCAAGAACTCCCTTTGGATTTCGGTTGTCAGCACAATCGTTACGGTGACGCTGGCGTTCTGGTTTGCCTATGCGCTGAACCGAAGCTGCATGCGGTTCAAGGGGGTCTTTCGCCTGATCGCGATGGCGCCGATTCTGGTTCCCTCGCTGCTGCCGGGCATCGCGCTGGTCTACCTGTTCGGCAATCAGGGGATGATCAAGGAGTTGCTGTTCGGCGCCAGTATCTACGGCCCCATAGGCATCGTGATCGGATCGGTCTTCTTTACCTTTCCACACGCGTTCCTGATCATATCGACCGCGCTCGCGATATCGGATGCGCGGTTGTACGAGGCCGCTGTCAGCTTGCGCTCAACCCCCTGGCGGACATTCTGGACCGTTACCATACCCGGCGCGCGCTATGGCCTGATTTCCGCAGCCTTTGTCGTGTTCAATCTGGTGATCACCGATTTTGGCCTGCCAAAGGTGATCGGCGGCCAGTTCAACGTGCTTGCCGTGGATATCTACAAACAGGTGATCGGCCAGCAGAACTTTGAGATGGGCGCCGTGGTCTCGGTGGTTCTGGTCATCCCCGCAATTCTGGCTTTTGCCATCGACCGGATGGTTCAGTCCAAGCAGGTGGCGCTGCTGTCTGCGCGTTCGGTTCCATATCAGGCAACACCAAACCCAAAGACTGATCGCATATTCCTGATCTACTGCAGTTTGATCGGCCTGTTCATCGTTGGTCTTCTGGCCGTGTGTCAGTTTGCGGCGCTGATCAAGTTCTGGCCCTACGATCTGAGCCTGAGCCTCAAGAACTACCAGTTCGACAAGATGGATGGCGGCGGCTGGGGGTCGTATTTCAACTCGATCAAACTGGCTTTCCTGACGGCGGTGATCGGCACGACGGTTGTCTTCTTCGGGGCGTACCTGGTGGAAAAATCGAACGGCTTCAAAACCGGGCGGTCGATCTTTCAGATGTTCGCCATGCTGCCGATGGCCATCCCGGGCATGGTTCTGGGACTGTCGTATATCTTCTTCTTCAACAACCCGTCCAATCCGTTCAATGCGATCTACGGCACCATGGCGATCCTGGTGGTTTGCACGGTGACGCATTTCTATACCGTATCGCACCTGACGGCGGTCACCGCTCTCAAGCAGATGGATAAAGAGTTCGAGTCGGTGTCGGCCTCTCTCAAACAGCCAACAATGAAGCTGTTTGCCCGCGTGACGGTGCCGGTCTGCCTGCCTGCGGTGCTGGACATCTCGATCTATCTGTTCGTCAACGCGATGACGACCGTGTCGGCGGTTGTGTTCCTCTACTCACCCAAAACCACACTCGCGTCCATCGCGGTGCTGAACATGGATGATGCCGGGGATATCGCACCCGCAGCCGCAATGGGCATGATGATCTTCTACACCAACGCAGCCGCCCGGATCTTTCATCTGATGGCATCAAAAGGCATCCTGGCCCGCACACAGGCCTGGCGCAGCAGGTAATCCACACAAAAAACTCAATACCCCCGCAGATCACATATCTGCGGGGGTTTCCTTCTCCTTATGCACCCGCTCCGCAAAATCCATAAACGCACGTATGATCTTGACGTCACGACGCTGGGAAAGGGAAATCATGCTCTCACCCATTTGCAGATTCACGCCCTTCAATTTGATTTGCCGCAATCGATCATCGTGCCCATATTCCGCCTGAGAAACAAAACCGATACCTGCACCCGAGGCAACAAGTTCGCGAACGGCCTCTCGGCCTTCAGCAACAATCGCCGGGTTTAACCTGATACCTTGTTTCTCGGCGGCTTCTTCCAGTTTCTCGCGTGTTTTTGACCCGTGCTCTCTGAAAATCAGGGGCAACTCGGCAAGCTCCTCCAGGGTCAGGGTGGGTTTGGATGCCAACAGCACGCCCCGGGCAGCAAAGGCCACAATTTCAGTGGACCCCAAATTCAATACGTCCATGTCCTTGCCAGGAGACAGGCTGCCAACAACGCCGATTTCCGCATTGTAAGACCGAAGCTCTTCCAGGATTTCTTCGGTGTTGCCGGATCGCACAGTGATCGTGATTTTCGGGTATTTCTTTTGGAACGAACCTAGAAAAGATGTCATGTGATGCGCTGAATCGGCAATAATCCTTAATTCACCATCGATCGCGGCTTTGGTTTCAGAGAGGTAATCCTCAATCTGATCTTCGATCTCGAAATATTGTTTTGTGAATCTGTAAAGCTGTTCGCCTTCGGGCGTCAGGTTCACGCGTTTTCGTTCACGCTGGAACAGCAGCAGGTCGTGATCCTGTTCCAGTTTTCGGACCTGCTCGGAAATCGCTGGCTGGGTCAGATACAAAGCCTCTGCCGCACGGGAGAATCCCCCATGTTTGGCCACGTAATGAAAGGCTTTCAACTGGCTGTGTCGCATGGCAGTTCCCTGTAGATGCGTTCATAGGCTGCGCTTATGATTAGATTGATAATTGCAATTTCACATATAGCAAGCGTTGCTGCAATTGTGTTCCTGAAAACGCTGTTCTGGAGCCTGGTAATGACGCCATCCAAACCAAAATTAGAGCAACCGCGCCTTGGTGAACCCTACCTTTTGACGCCCGGTCCTTTGACAACGTCCTACGCGGTCAAAGAGGCAATGTTACGTGACTGGGGTAGCTGGGACGATGATTTCCGCGCCATGACGCGGGAGGTGCGGTCAAGCCTGCTGAACCTGCTTGGCGAGGGTGCCGACGCGTTCGATTGCGTACCGATGCAAGGCAGCGGATCGTTTTCCGTCGAGGCGATGCTGGCATCCTTTATTCCGCGAGACGGAAAGGCGTTGGTATTGGCAAATGGTGCCTACGGGCAGCGTTCAGCACAAACGTTGCAGTACCTGGGTCGTGATCATGTTGTGTTGGACAAAGGCGATTACCTGCCGCCGAGGGGTGATGAGGTTGCGCGCATTCTCGCGGATGACCCGGACATCACGCATGTCGTCGCCATTCACTGCGAAACCAGCTCGGGCATTCTGAACCCGGTCGAAGAGATTTCGGAGGTCACATATGCCGCCGGGCGCAAGCTCTTGATTGACTCGATGTCCGCCTTTGGAGCGATTGAGCTCAAACCAACTGAAATTCGTTACGAGGCCATGGTGTCTTCGGCGAACAAATGCATCGAGGGCGTTCCGGGTTTCGGGTTCATCGTGGCGCGCAAGACCGAGCTGGAAGCCGCAAAAGGCAACAGTCATTCGCTGTCTCTGGATGTGTATGCGCAGTGGGCGCATATGAACAAAACGGGACAGTGGCGGTTTACCCCGCCGACGCATGTGGTTGCGGCCTTCATCGAGGCACTTCGGGCGCACACTGCCGAAGGCGGTGTTGCAGGTCGAGGCGCCCGCTATACCCGCAACCGGGACGTCATGGTCGCGGGCATGCGGGAACTGGGTTTCGAAACACTGCTGGATAATCGTTGGTTGAGCCCGATCATCGTTACCTTCTTCTGCCCGGCTGATGAGAATTTCGTTTTTGATCAGTTCTATAACCGGATGAAAGAAAAAGGGTTCATTATCTACCCGGGCAAGCTGACTGTCGTCGACAGTTTCCGCGTCGGTTGCATCGGCCAGATGGACGAAGATGTCATGCGTAAAGTTGTGATCGCTGCAAAAGAATCTCTGGAAGAAATGGGCGTGACAAGCGCTGCGCCTCCTCTCCGGGCACTGGAAGAACGCGCCAAGTTGGCCGCATAAAAATCAAGGAAAACACAGATGACCATTCAAACCCCTGTCGAAGCAAATGAGCGCGTCTACCCAACGCCGAAGGTGCCCGCAATTGCCATCTGCCTTGATGGATGTGAACCTGAATACCTCGACGTGGCGATTGCGAAAGGGCTGATGCCCAACCTCAAACGGATGCGGGAGGAAGGTACAGACCGTCTGGCGCATTCTGTTATTCCGTCGTTCACCAACCCCAACAATCTTTCGATTGCCACCGGGCGTCCGCCGATCGTGCATGGAATCTGCGGCAACTACCTTATTGATCCCGACACCGGTGAAGAGGTTATGATGAACGATGTCCGCTTCCTGCGCGCGCCGACCATCTTCTCACAGTTCTATGATGCAGGTTTCCGCGTGGCGATGGTAACCGCCAAGGACAAGCTTCGCGCGCTGCTTGGTGCCGGGCTGAAGTTTGACGAGGGCAGGGCGGTTGCATTCTCTTCTGAGCGTTCGGGCGAAACGACGCTTGAGGAACATGGCATCGACAATGCCAGCAAATGGTTGGGTATGGACGTGCCCGAGGTATACTCGGCCGAGCTGTCGGAATTCGTTTTTGCTGCTGGCGTCAAGCTGCTGAAAGAGTTCAAGCCCGACGTCATGTATTTGTCGACTACCGACTATATCCAGCACAAGTTTGCACCCGATCAAAAGGGCGCACTTGATTTCTACGCCATGTTCGACCGCTATCTGGGCGAGTTGGACGCATTGGGGGCCGCCATCGTGGTGACGGCTGATCATGGCATGAAGCCTAAGCACCTGGCAGATGGATCCCCTTCGGTCGTCTATGTGCAGGACCTGATGGACGAATGGCTGGGCAAGGATGCGGCGCGGGTCATCCTTCCGATCACTGACCCCTATGTCGTGCATCATGGTGCACTGGGTTCGTTCGCGACCGCTTACCTGCCGGATGGCGCGGATCAGAGTGACATCATTGCCAAACTCAAGGCGACCGAAGGGATCACCCATGTGCTGACCAAGGCTCAGGCCATTGAACGGTTCGAATTGCCCGGTGATCGGATTGGCGACATTGTGATGGTTTCTGGCGAAAACATTTGCATCGGAACGTCCGAGCATCGCCACGATCTGGCAGCGCTCAAAGAGCCCCTGCGCAGCCATGGTGGTTTGACGGAACAAGAAGTTCCCTTCATCGTGAACCGTGTCATCGACCTGCCAAACCAACCCGTGCTGCGCAACTTTGATGCCTTTTTCTACGCAACTACAGCGGCGGCACAGTAAGCCATGAAAGACCAGACCATGTCGAAAATCGAAGTACGTAACGAAGGAATGCGGATCGGTGGCGAAATCGTCTTTACCGATGAAACCATTCCTGTTCTTTACCCGTACACCAACGAGGTCGTGGGCCATGTTCCCGCTGGCACCGCAGAACACGCACGCAGGGCATTCGAAATCGCGGCGAATTACAAACCTAAACTGACCCGGTACGAGCGCAGCCAGATTTTGCAGCGCGCAGGCGAGCTGATCGGCGAGAAACGCGATTACCTTGCGAAATGGCTGACGTTGGAGCTGGGCATCTGCCACCAGCATGCGATCTACGAAACCAAACGCGCACAGGATGTTTATCAGTTTGCGGCGGCTGAGGCGCTAAAGGACGATGGCGAGATCTTTTCCTGCGATCTGACCCACAATGGCAAAGCCCGCAAGATTTTCACCACCCGAGAGCCGGTGAAAGCAATCAGTGCGATCACCCCGTTCAATCACCCTTTGAATATGGTTAGCCACAAAATCGCGCCGTCGATTGCGACCAATAATTGCATGGTTTGCAAGCCCACGGAACTGACGCCGCTGACTGCGCTGACATTGGCCGACATACTTTATGAAGCAGGCCTGCCGCATGAGATGTTCCAAGTGGTGACCGGCTGGCCGGCTGACATTGGCGATGAGATGATCACCAATGAACATATCGACATCATCACCTTCACCGGGGGTGTGCCGGTGGGCAAGTTGATCGCTGAGAAAGGCGTCTACAAGCGGCAGGCGCTGGAACTTGGGGGTAACGATCCTCTGATCGTTCTGAATGACCTCAGCGATGCGGATTTGGACAAAGCCGCAACAATTGCAGTGGCGGGTGCGACCGGAAACTCCGGTCAGCGGTGTACGGCAGTCAAGCGCATCCTCGTGCAGGAAAGTGTGGCCGACAAGTTTGTGCCGCTGGTTCTGGAGAAGGCCAAGAAGATCAAATTCGGCGATCCGCAAGACCCCGAAACCGAGCTGGGGTGTGTAATCCACGACAAAGCCGCGGAGATATTCGAGAACCGCGTTCTGCAGGCTGAGAAAGAGGGTGCAGAAATCTTGTATCACCCGGGCCGTCAGGGCGCATTGCTGCCGCCTATCGTTGTCGACAAGGTTCCCCATGACAGCGAGCTGGTGATGGAAGAAACTTTCGGTCCTATCGTGCCGATCGTGCGCGTACCAGACAACGACGAAGAGGTGATGGCGATCTCGAATTCGACCGAGTTCGGCCTGTCTTCTGGGGTCTGCACCAATGACCTGAACAGGGCCATCGCCTTTATCAACGGGTTGAATGTCGGCACCTGCAACATCTGGGAACAGCCGGGTTACCGCATTGAAATGTCACCCTTTGGCGGCATCAAGGACAGCGGAAACGGCGTGAAGGAGGGTGTTATCGAGGCGATGAAGTTTTTCACCAACGTCAAAACCTATTCGCTGCCCTGGCCCAACTAAACCTTGCGCCCTTTCCCCACAGACGGGAAGGGCGCCTCATATCCTCCCTGATACTGGCGGGCCTTTTGGGGCCCGCATCTTTTGATGACAGAAATGAGGAGCGGACATGCCACAGATTGTCCACACGGAAGGGGAATCAAACACATCCGAAGCGCGCAAGGCATGGTTGCGAAAGTCCATGGGACCGAAGTCGGCACCTCTGCTCAAACGCGATGCGGATGTGTTTCTGCATCAATCTCTGTCATCACCCTGCGTCAGCACTATTGCAAAGGCCGAGGGGATCTGGATCGAGGATATGGAGGGTCGCCGGTACATGGATTTCCATGGCAACTCGGTGCACCACATAGGCTATGGGCACCCGCGTCTGATAGCCGCCATCAAAGCGCAGCTTGATGATCTTCCTTTTGCACCCCGCCGCTTTACCAATGACCCGGCAGTGGATTTGGCAGAAAAACTGGCAGATATCGTGCCTGGCGATCTGGGGAAGATGCTCTTTACCACTGGCGGCTCTGACGCCAACGAGGTTGCCCTCAAAATCGCGCGTGCCGCGACCGGTCGGTTCAAAACAATCAGCTTCTGGGATGCCTTCCACGGTGCGGGCTTCGGCGCCGCAAGCGTCGGTGGCGAGGCGACGTTCCGCAGTCATATCGCGGGCCCCCTCTTGTCGGGGACTGAACATGTCGCGCCTTTCGCCTGCTACCGGTGCCCATACAATCACGCGGGACCGGAAACCTGCGGGTTGGCCTGCGCGAAAATGGTCGAATATGTTCTGGAGCGTGAAGGAGATGTGGCGGCGGTCATAGCCGAACCCATGCGTGCGGTGCCCTATGTGCCACCGCCGGGGTTTTGGAAATCCGTGCGCGAGGCGTGCAATCGTCACGGCGCGCTTTTGATCATGGATGAAATCCCGACCGGCCTTGGCAAAACCGGCAGGATGTTCGCCTTTGAACATGACGAGATCATTCCCGACATTGTGACGCTTGGAAAAGCGCTTGGCGGTGGTATCCTTCCCATTGCCGCATGTGTTACTCGCAAACAATTGGATGTTTGCGGGGATTTTGCCATTGGTCATTACACACACGAAAAGAACCCGGTCACCGCGCGGGCCGCTTTGACAACACTTCAGATCATCGAAGATGAGGGGTTGGTTCATCGGTCGGCCATGCTGGGTGAGCACGCAATTGGTCGTCTGATGGACGAACTTCAGAACGTACCCACCGTCGGAGACATCCGGGGAAGGGGTTTGATGTTCGGGGTCGAAATCGTTGATGATCGCGTTGAAAAGATACCGGGCAATGCGCGTGCCGAACGGATTTACTACGCCTGTCTGCAGGCCGGTTTGAGCTATAAGATCAGTCAGGGATGCGTTCTGACACTGTCGCCGCCGCTGACCATCTCGCAATCGGATCTGGACCACGCAATCGACATTGTGATCGCTGCTATCAAGGCCGAGAGTTGACACGTCGGATCAGTCAAAACTCGCCAGTTCGTAAAAAGAGGCTGGCCGAGACAGCGACGAAGACCCCAAAGTGCGACGTAAGACAACGAGTCCGATGGCGCACGGCGTACAATAGAATTTGGATTTGGCCCATGGCGTTGTAATATCCAACTGCACTCAGGCTTAAAACGCTGACGAAAGTAACGGGAAAGGCAAAATCTTCAATTCGGCCTCTGGTACAAATGAGACTGAACAAACTGACGGGATTACAGGAACTCAAAATCAACAGAGCGGAGTCTTTCATGGTATCGAATGTAGTTCAGAAGCTGAAAGACCTTTTGTTGCTGTGCTCTACAGATCGCAGTCCGTGGTCTTTGCAAAAAACTGAGAAACAAGATGCCGTTCAGCAGGCGACTACTTTTTACCTGCCATAGGATATTCAATCTCCCTTTGCCGCGAGATCCTTGAATACAGATTTCACCAACTTGCCCCTGCCTTCACCCATTCAGCTTCTTTGACAGAACTGGGAGCGCAGAAGTTCAGTTGGCGATCAAACGGTTCGCTAAGTTCTATGACCTGCCGCCACGACGCTTGTCGGGAACGCGAATTGAAAATGTAGCATCTGACTCTGCAGGGGCAGTGCCTTCGAGCTGTACGGGTGTTCAGCGCAAACCCGCCACCGAGTTACCAAGGTGGCGGGTCAGGTTATCGTTGCGACATTTCTTTTGGATCAGAGCTTAATGCGGAAGGCTGCGAAACCGTCGGCGCCTTCCCCGGCGTCCTCGATTGCCACACCTTTGACGTCGCCCATATAGTCGCGGGCTTTTGGACCCGTCTCGAACAACACCGTGGTGTCCGCCAGCGGCGAAAACGACCAATTGGCATCCGCTTTGGGATCGATTGTGCCCTGTTCGACAATGTAGCGCACAATGACGTCGCGGTTGGTGTCCGGTGCTTCGAACACGATCGTGTCGCCCATTGCGCCCGGGAACGCGCCACCACCGGATGCACGGTAATTGTTGGTGGCAATGATGAACTCCATGTCATCCGTAACAGGCGCGCCATTGAAGGCAAGGTTCACGATCCGTGCTGCGTCGGGGTTCACCTCTTCGCCCTTTGGTCCAAAGCGCGACGGTTGCGACAGGTCGATCTGATAGGTCACACCGTCCATCACGTCGAAATTGTACGATGGGAACTCGGGGTTCAGAAGGATCGCATCCTTGGACCCAGCTTCGACCTGATTGAACATACCGGCCGAGCGTTCCAGCCAGCCACGCACCTGCGCCCCGTTCACGCGAACAGCGCGGACCGTGTTTGGATAGAGGTACAGATCGGCCACGTTCTTGATGGCAACGTCCCCGACCGGGACATCGGTGTAATACTCCGGACCCCCTCGGCCACCAGCCTTGAACGGTGCTGCCGCAGACAGGATTGGCAGCCCTTCATGCTCGGTGCCTTTCAGCATGTCTTCGACATACCATTTCTGCGCGATTGAGACGATCTGCACAGACGGATCATCCGCGACCAACGCAAAATAGCTGTGCAGCGGGGCCGAGGTCTTGCCGACCGCGCGCCGAACATAGGCCAGCGTTTCGTCATGAGCTTTCGCAACCGATTCCAGAACCTTCTGATCATCTTCGACCAGAGCGGTGATTGATCGATCTTCGTTACGTTTGGAAATCGGTCGCGCCTCGGAAGTTGTGGTAACGACGCGCCATTCATTGCCGTCCCGTTCCAAAAGCAGGTCCAGCAGGCCAAGATGCGACCCCCAGAAACCGCCCATGACGGCAGGTTTGCCCATCAGCGTGCCTTTTTCCACGTCGATCCCGGGGCGGTCAGCAAATGTCGGTGACGGGAAAACCAGGTGATTGTGGCCGGTGACCAGCGCGTCGATCCCGTCGACCCCTGCCAGAACCACCGATGCGTTTTCCATGCCGTCCTCATGATCGGCCCCCCCGATCCCCGAATGCGACAGGGCGATGATCAGGTCACATCCCTGTTCCTTCATCTCGGGCACATAGGCCTGAGCCGTCTCGACGATATCGCGGGCCTGAACATTGCCCTCCAGGTGCCTGCGGTCCCAGTTCACGATTTGTGGCGGGGTAAAACCGATGACACCGATCCTGATCGGATGTTTGGTGCCGTCGCCCATCTCGATTTCACGGTCGAGAATGGCATAGGCCTGAACAAGGGTCTTGTCGTCACGCGGGTTTGCACCTTTTTCCTTGGCGACGTTTGCCAGAACAACAGGGAACTCGGCACCGGCCAAAGCCTTGTCCAAGAACTCCAGACCGTAGTTGAACTCGTGATTGCCCAGCGTCGCGGCATCATACCCGACCGTATTGAAGGCCGTGATGATGGGATGGCTGTCGCCGTCCTTCATGCCGCGCTCGTAAGCGATGTAGTCGCCCATCGGATTGCCTTGCAGAAAATCGCCGTTGTCCACCAAGATCGAGTTTGTCGCCTCAGATCGGACTTCGTTGATGATCGAAGCTGTGCGGGACAGGCCCACCGTGTCGCGGGGTTTGTCCGCATAATAATCATAAGGAAACACATGGACATGGATATCGGTGGTTTCCATGATGCGCAGATGCGCCTGACTATAGGCCGCCGCCACCGAAAACGGGTGCAGGGTAATTGCCGCCGCACCAGCGGTTGTCGTGGCAAGGAAGCGGCGTCGCGAAATTGAAGAACGGCTTGAGAAAGACATGGGTCACCTTTC
Source organism: Ruegeria sp. AK11 (assembly GCF_056541095.1). NCBI lineage: Bacteria > Pseudomonadati > Pseudomonadota > Alphaproteobacteria > Rhodobacterales > Roseobacteraceae > Ruegeria > Ruegeria sp. AK11. The sequence goes on along the minus strand of NZ_JBQFXU010000013.1, from coordinate 58,319 downwards.
AGGTTTGTGGTCAACGCGTCTTTTTGCCTGTAATTCGCAACATCCATATGAAACCGGTTGCCAGCGCTTTAGACGCGTCATGTGTAGGCGCAATGCTAGGTACAATAGCCCAACTTCCTGTACTTGATAAGACATGGTAGAAGGGGAACCCGTGCCCTGCGATTGCCAAGACAATGCCTCACAATCAGTGCTTTGCGACATATCCAACCCGCATCATGTTGGCTGCCATTCACTGACCCCAACCGTGTGGCTGGGACAGCCCGGTTATCGACGTCCCGCCCCCAGGACAATAAGCTCTTTCGGGAAACTGGTCAGTGATAGGCATCCGTCTTCTGTGACCAAGACGTCATCTTCAATACGGACACCGAAATTGCCTAGGTCATACAGACCCGGTTCGTTGGTCCAGACCATGCCTGCGCGCATTACCTGGTTGTTTCCGCGCATGATATATGGAGCCTCGTGCACATCCCGACCCAATCCGTGGCCTGTCTTGGTGCGGATGCGATTGGCGAAAGGGGATGCTTCAAGAACGCCGATGACAGCATCATCGATATCATGGGCCGTCACACCGGGGCGACACACGTTCAGACCCATCTGATTTGCTCGCAATACAGTTTCGTAGACAGCCTTGCCCTCATCTGAGACTTCGCCAACGAAAAAGGTTCGCGTGATATCCGCGACAAATCCATCCTTGCGCGCGCCAAAGTCAAAGAGCAGCGCATCGCCGGTTTGAATCCGATAATCCATACGCGCTTTCCCATGTGGTCGGGCCGAGTTGTCGGCAGCGACCACAATCGGTGTAAAGGCCAGTGAATCGGCGCCTTCGGCAAACATTGCCTGGATCAAATCCTGTTCGATCTGTTTCTCGGTCTGACCTGCGTGTACCGTTCCGATAACCCGCTCAAGCGCACGTTCCGAGATGGTGATCGCAGCTTGCATGGAGGCCACATCCTTGCTGGACTTGATCAGTCGCAGGTTCGAGATTTGGTGTTCCGCATCAGTTATTTGTAACCCAGGCATAGCTTCGGTCAGCGCGTCAGAGACAAAAACACGCATGACCTGCCCTTCAACTGCAAGGGACGCGATGCTCAGGTGGTTCGCCAAAGCGGTGAAAGCCCCTTTGTAACCCGCCTCATCCCGCCAATCGAATACCGCTCCTTCGAACCTTAATTGATCCCACGAGCCAAGTTCCAGATTTGGAACAACGGCAGCGGGTTCTCCTGATGCGGGGATCACAACCACGATGGGGCGTTCGTTGGTCATGAAAGACTTGCCCATGGCTCGGTCGAAATTCGGACCCGGCACCAATGCCACGGCATCGACAGAGATTTCACGGGCCAACCGGCTATATTCTGATAAATCTGGCATCCTTACCAACCCTTATTGTGACCAAAACCACCCGTTTCGGCGATCTCGGCAGATCTTATTATTCTTACGCCACACGCGAACCGTCATTGGTTTGGTATTCTGACAGTTGGAAACGTTGCCATTCGTTTCGCCGCACAGCAGTATACAGCCCGGCCAATAGTTCGTTTCGTGTTTCAGATTGCAGTCGTCACTTTTGTCAGCCACCCCTTTGCAGGCTCACTCAATCGCGGTGAAAGCATCTGTCTGATTTGACGATGATATTGATTTAACCAGTGCCGTTCGGCCTGAGTCAGGTTTTCAACAATCAGCATGTCAGTCTGAATTGGCACAAAAGTCATATTGCGGAAGGCGAGGAAACCGTTGTCTTCTGTGACGACCTCAAAGACATTTTCTATGCGGATGCCGAAGCTGGCGGCTTTGTAAAACCCCGGTTCAATCGACATGACCATGCCCGGTTCCAGATCAATCGGGTTATAGGGTTTTCCTATTCTCTGCGGGTGTTCGTGCACTGACAGTCGATGGCCGATGCCGTGACCGGTCCCATGGTCATAGTCCAGCCCGAGGTCCCACAACGGGCGACGACAGATCCCGTCGATATGGTGTCCTTGGGTACCAGGTGGGAACCGTAAGGTGGCCAAGGCATAGAAGGCCTTGAAGACTGCCGTGTATGCCTCATCATACCCTTCCGGTCGTGATCCAAAAGCGTAGCACCGGGTGGTGTCGGTTGTGCCAGTCTCGTATTGTCCGCCGCTGTCCATAAGATAGGTTTGATCCGGTCGGATAGGATCATTCCGATCCGCGGTTGCGCTATAGTGGCACATCGCCGCGTTCACGCCTGCTGCTGAGATCGCGTGAAAACTGTCATCAAGGAAACCTTGTTGTGCGCAACGCAGCGCCCTCAGTTTTTGCTCTGCTTCACGCTCGGTCAGGGGGTCACTACTTTCGGCGCGAACGGGAGCGGTGTTTGCAAGCCAGGCCCCAAATTCTGCCCACGCAATTCCGTCGATGAAATGGCAGGTTCGAAGACCCTCCAGTTCTATCGTGTTTTTCAATGCCTTAGTCAGGGTAATCACACTGCGTTCAGAACCAAGCTTCGCGCCGGCTTCTTCAATGGTTTGCCTTACCGCGACAGGTGAGAAATCCGGATCAGCCAAAACAAACTGACCTGGCTGAAAGCTGGCCTTGAGCGTGGGTAAAAACTCAGCCTGAGGAACTATCTGAAGATTAGAAGGCAGTGCCCCCTCTACGAAATCATCCAGCTTTTTCGGATCGACAAACCAAACCAGCGCCCCATCGCGATGTGCGAGAAGAAAGGAATTAACTACCGGATTATAGTTAACATCCGCCCCGCGGATGTTCAGTAACCAGGCGATATTGTCAGGTTGTGTTTCGACGACAAAGTCGGCCTGTCGCTCAACCAGATAGTTTGCCAGACTAGTGCATTTTTCAGCACAGTTTTTCCCGGCAATTTGCGACGGTAAAACTGTCACACGACCGCAGGGTGGTGCTGGTTGATCTGTCCAAACCGCGTCGACTGGATTGACTTGTTGCGGCACCATCGTTGCGCCTACTTCCTTGCAAGCTGCGTCAAACCGGTCAAACCACGACGGGGGTATGTGCATCGGGTCAAATCCGAGCCGCCAACCAATACGCATTTCTTTTCTCAGCCACTTTTCGGGCGTCTCGCCATGAAGGTGGTGATGAGAGAACAACGCGCCTTTGCACTCTTGCGCAGCCTGCAAGCTGTATCGACCATCGACAAAAAGAGCGACGATCTCGGGTGTTACAAAAGCAAGTCCGGCAGATCCGGTGAACCCGGTCAGATACGCCAGACGTTCGTCATGCGGTGCGACGTATTCACCTTGATGAGCATCAAATCGCGGTAGTACAAAGGCATCCAGGTCCTGCACAATCAGTTGGTCACGGAACAGCGAAATTCTCTCGCTCGGACATAAGTGAAACCTATCCAGCATTTGCTTTGATCTCTTCCGCGTGGTGGCAGGCGACTTCTCCAAAACCCCCAAATTGTCTGAGTGCGGGAACGTCGCGCTGACACAGGCTTGTGGCAAAGCGGCAGCGCACGTGGAACGGGCATCCGGGCGGTACGTTCATAGGTGATGGCAATTCACCTTCCAGTCGAATGACGTTCCCCTTGTCATCCGGATCAAGCGAAGGCGCGGCGCTGAGCAGAGCTTGGGAGTAAGGATGTGAGGGATCGGAGAACAAGGTTTCACTGTCGCCGATCTCCACAATCCGGCCCAGATAAATCACAGCCACCCGGTTCGAGACGTGACGTACAAGTCGCAAGTCGTGTGCGACGAACAGAATTGTGAGGTTCAGTTTGTCCTGCAATTCAAGCAGAAGATTGACCACTTGTGCCTGTACTGAAACGTCCAGCGCGGAAACCAGTTCGTCGGCAATCAAAACTTCCGGCTCGACTGCCAGTGCGCGAGCGATCGCAATTCGTTGCCTCTGGCCCCCCGAAAACTCGTGCGGTAATTTGTTTGCGGCGTCCTGTGGCAGGCATACCAGATCCAACAGTTCCATAACACGCGAGGGGATTTCACTCTCGGGGCGCATCTTGTGAACACTAAGAGCCTCGGACAGAATCTGACCAGTCGTCATGCGGGGGTTCAGGGACGAATAAGGATCCTGAAACATCATCTGAACGCGACGATTATAATCGCGCTCGTTACGATATTTCGGGTCAAAGATATCTTTTCCAGTGAAACGGATACTGCCGGTCTGAGGCTGGTGGAGCCTAACTATGCAACGTGCAAGTGTGGACTTACCGCAGCCGGACTCACCGACAACTCCCAGTGTTTCTCCTCGCTTGAGCTCGAGGCTAACACCGTTCAGCGCGTTGACAACCCGCCCGGGTCGCTGGCTGATCAGGTCAAGAACCGACCGTGACAAATGAAATTGAAGACCCACATCATTTATCTCCATGACCGTATCTGTCATGCGACGTCTCCCTGAGCTGCGGGCACATGATTGAAGCACGCCACATGACGGCCTTCGGATATCGCCGACAAAGGCGGACGCGCGTTCAGGCACGCGTCGATGGTGCTCTGACACCTTGGGGCAAAGGCGCATCCGACCGGCAACTTCTCAAGACTCGGAGGCGTGCCCGGCACCGAATAGAGTGGTGTACGCGGCGGCACATTCTGAGGGACAGACCGCATCAGCCCTACGGTATAAGGGTGGCGTGGTGCATTCAAAACCTGACGCACAGCCCCCTGTTCAACCACCCGCCCGGCATACATGACCGCCAAGGATTCACAGGTCTGAGCGACCACACCTAAATCATGCGTGACAAGAACCACGCCCATTTGAAGCTCATCGGCCAAGGACAGGATCAGATCAAGAATCTGTGCCTGAATTGTTACGTCCAATGCGGTGGTTGGTTCATCGGCAAGCAACAGTTTCGGATTTGCTGCCAGAGCAATCGCGATCATAACGCGCTGCCGCATACCACCAGAAAACTGATGTGGGTATTCGTCCAAACGTGACGCAGCAGATGGAATCCCTACATGATCCAGCATCTCAACCGCCCGATCACGGCGCGCTGCGCGACTGAGGTCGGTATGCGCTTTCAACGTCTCGGTCAGCTGCATGCCAACCGTCAACAACGGGTTAAGCGATGTCATCGGCTCTTGAAAGATCATCGCAATTTCGCCACCGCGAATGCGCCTCAGTTTTCGTTCGGAAAGCGAAACAAGGTTTTGCCCCTGCCAATTCACGACTCCTGTGACTTCACCATAGCGCCGCGACAGTCCCAGAACCGAACGCAAAGTGACACTCTTGCCAGAACCGCTTTCACCGACCAATCCCAGCACTTCGCCACGTCGAACGGAAAAACTTACGTCTCGCACAGCTGGCAGAGGGGTCCCTTCCTTCCAGAAGGTTGTACTCAGGTTTTTGACTTCGAGGATAGGTTGCTGATTGCCTGTCATTGTCAACTCCTTACCCACGTGGCCTGAGCAGGTCTGCTAACCCATCGCCAACAAGGGAAAATCCAAGACCTGTGATAACGATCGCGATGCCGGGCATCAGGCTCAACCACCAGGCCGTTGTGATAAAATTGCGTCCTTCCGCGATCAGGACACCCCATTCCGCCTGCGGTGGCTGTGCGCCAAGACCCAGATAACCCAGCGACGAACCCAGCAGAATTGCCAGTGCCATGTCCGTCATCCAGTAAACGATAACCGGCGTGATCGCGTTCGGCAGAAGGTGGCGAAAGATAATGCGCCTGTCAGAGTATCCCATGACGATGCCAGCAGCAGCATAGTCGTTTCCCATCTGCGCGATGACCTCGGCCCGCATTAACCGGGCATAGTAGACCCAACCAACAACCGTTATCGCAATGTACATATTGACCAAACCCGGCCCAAGCACGGCGACGACCGCGATAACAAGAACCAGAAATGGGAACGTGATGATCGCGTCTACAACACGCCCGAAGATCATATCGGCAATTCCGCGGTAGTAGCCGACAAGCGCGCCAATCACGACGCCAATGATCAGGGCAAAGACTGTGGCAAGGACAGCCATCTGCATGTTTACCGAATAGGCTGAAATAACGCGGCTCAGACTGTCGCGCCCCAGCAGGTCGGTGCCGAAGGGATGGGCCCAGCTTGGTGGCTGGCGAACCGCGTTATAATCAATGAAATTGGGATCATAGGGGGCGAAAGCATTTGGCATGATCGCAAGCAAAGTCGACATTCCAATGATGCAAAGGCCTATTATGAAACCCGGTTTTCGTAGCGCCGCTGGCATGCGCGTCCTTGGCGGCTCACCCGCCCCAACAGGAGAAGTGGCAGTGTTGGTCATGTCAATCGCATCCTCGGGTCCAACGAGCTTTGAAACAGGTCCGTAAGCAGGAATACGACCGAGACCAGAACGGCAAAGGTCAACGTCAATCCCTGGATAAGCGGGTAGTCGCGCGCGAAAATCGCCTCAAGCATCAAGCGTCCGACACCAGGCACGGCAAAAACTGTTTCGGTAACCAGTGTTCCGCTCATGAGGTTGCCGATGGACAGACCCAAAAGTGTAACGGTCGAAATCAGCGCGTTACGCAGCACATGGCGTCCCAAAATCAGCCTGTCAGGCAAACCCTTGGCTCGGGCAAACTGAACGTATTCAGCATCCAGAACCTCGATGATTGCAGCACGCAGATTTCGCATGATGATCGCCGACGTATATAACGCCACCGCTACGGCAGGCAGGAACAGATGATATAGCCTGTCGCCAAAGGTGTCGCCGTAGCCGCCGACTGGAAACCACCTGAGCTGTGCGGCAAGAAAGGTTAGCAGAATCAGACCGATGTAAAACACAGGCATCGACAACCCCACCTGGAAAACCGTGCGGATCACTGCGTCGGGCCACCGTCCGCGGTTCAGAGCTGCAACAAACGCCAGTGGTCCTGCAATCAACAAAGACATGAGGACAGCATAGATCGTCAGAAAAGCCGTGGTCGGAAGTCGGTTGATGATGACTTCAGTTACCGGTGCGCGCATCAGGATTGACCGGCCCAAATCGCCTTGCAGCGTATTTGTCAGAAACAGCCAGAACTGTACCAAAAGCGGCTCGTTCAGTCCCAACCGTTCGCGGATAGCAGCAAGATCCGCATCCGATGCCCGATCTCCTGCGATGGCGATGGCCGGGTCCCCCGGCAAGAGACGAACCAGAACAAAGATAATGATCATAACGAGGATGAATGTCGGGATCATCAACAGCAAGCGTTTGAACGTGTATTGAAGGGTTGCCATCAAGGCCTCCGTCAAAAGAACCGCCGGCAGGTACTGCCGGCGGCATATAAGCGATCAGCGGCTGACGGTCGCCTGATCGAAGACGTTATTTCCCAGTGGTGTCTGAACGTAACCGTCCACGCTGGTCGAAACGGCCACCGCAAAAGGCGTCTCATACATGAAAAGCAAGGGAGCAGCATCTGCATATATTTCCTGCATTTCAGCATACTGGGCCGCTCTTTTTTCGGCGTCGATTTCGGTTGCCGAAGCTTCAAACAGAGCGTTAAATTCCGCATTTTCCCAACCAGTACCGACCGCATTGGCCGTAGGTGTATGACCCAACCAGCCCACGACCTGGCTGGGGTCGTTTACGTCGTTCACCCAGCCATAGGTGTGGATGTCAAACTCACCCGAGCGGTTCTTGGCGCCACGTGTCGGTCCATCCACCTGTTCGACTGACAGGTTTATCCCCAACGGAGCCCACATTTGCTGAAGAGCCGCAAATATTGTGCTGTCATCCGCAGAGCCAGCCAAAGTCGTAAAGGTGATTTCGGTTCCTGGCGCTACGCCGGCCTCGGCGATCAGGGCTTTCGCCTTGTCAAGGTCGTAGGCATACAACGGATCAAGATTTGCGGAAAGTTGGGTCGCCGCCGCCATCAAAGGCGACGTCATTGGCTTGCCGGCGCCTTGCAGCACAAGCCCGATCAGTGCCTCTTTGTTGGTGGCATAGTTGAGTGCCTGCCGAACCCGAGCGTCTGACAACGGGTTAGGCGATCCGTCAGCACGGGTTTCACGCGTGTTGATCGGCGAATATATGATCCGTGTGGACGGATAGAGGTTCATGTTGATCGCTTGGTCAGCTTCAAGCTCCGGCACACGTGAAAAGGGAATGAACTCGGCGGCATCCACCTCACCGGCCTGAAGCTTCAGAATCCGGGTTGCGTCATCGGGAATGATCTCGAAATGCACGCCGTCCAGGTAGGGCAGCGCTTTGCCGTCGGATCCTTTGCGCCAATAATTCTTGTTGGCACAGAACTCCATGGAAGTTCCCTGCTCAAATCCACACAGATAGAAGGGGCCGGACCCGACACCGGGGCCTTTGGCTGCAAAGATTGCGGCGGACTTTTCCTGGTCTGTTGAACCTTCGGCCGCCTCAAAGACGGCTTTGGAGACAATGCCGGTTGTGAAAGTGGCAAGCATAGAGAGGATTGTCGGGTCAGCCGCTTTCAGGCTGATCGAGATGACGTTTCCTTCCGCGCTTACATTGTCGATGGATCCGAGAAGCCCAGCCCATGGGCTCAGATCGGGATTGCGGGCGCGATCCAGCGAAAAGACAACGTCTTCTCCGGTCAAAGGTGTTCCATCCGAAAACGAGACGCCGCTGCGCAAGGTAAGCGATACAGACTGTCCATCGTCGGAGATACTGTATTCTTCGGCCAGTCCTGGGATGACAGAGTTCCCATCTTCACTGGGGCGCAAAAGCGTGTCGAAAAGGCTGCCAACCATCCAGATGTCAGGGTTTCGATCTGCATAAATAGGGTCAATCAGGTTTGATCCGTCATATCTGGCGAAATTCAGAATGCCACCACGCTCTTGTGCAAACAAAGGTAGGGCCATTGCAGTGGCCACGACGGCAGTCGCTGCCATCAAATTACGTTTCATTGATGAGTTCCTCCCAAAGCGATTCTCCATCGCGTGAAGGTGTTATACATTAATTTCATTGCTGCTAAAACTTTTTTTAGTAATGTGTAAATTGTGTATTGCGCTCACAGGAGCATTGATTGAGAATTTCAGGGCGCGCCACAACGTTCGGGGCAGCACTTTCAAGTGCGGCCCCGCGATAGAATTCGGAGAACTTTCGGTGAGCTGTTCAGCCGGTGCGATTACTTGGACGTATTTTTGATCGGCGTCGTATCCACCCACAATTCAACCGCTTCGGTATCTCCTAGAACGATCGAATAATGCGGCTTGGACGCGTCGTGATGTATCGTGTCACCGCTCGACATGATGTGGACTTCGTCACCCAGATGATATTCCAACTGACCCGAAATCAGATAACAAAAGGTCTCGCCTTCGTGACACATTTTCTCGGACATGTGACCCGCAGGGCGATGAACAATACAAGGATACAAAAGCGCGCCCGAAAACCCCGGACCCAACTTTTCATAGAACCGCCCGTTGACTCCCAAAGCATAGGTTTGACGTCGATCTTTGCGAACGTATTCGGTGTACTCCTCGGGAACGCTGACTAGCTGTTCAATGCTGGTCTTCAAAGATGCAGCAATTGCCATAAGCGAAGACAGGGACGGGGCACTGATGCCGCGTTCAACCTGCGATATGAACCCTGTCGTCAAATCAGCTTCAACCGCAACTTCGACAAGTGTTTTGCCAAGCGCTTTCCGGCGGCGTCGAATTGCTTTCCCCAGTTGAGACGGGTGATTTTTCTGATCCATTATTTCTTCTCTAGTGGTAGAGCTCGACAGCTCTCAAAGGCCTTGTTTCAGCAAATCCTGTACCAGTGTCCGAAGGGGACAGCGATTCGCTTACCTAGGCGAACTTCATAACCGGTACGGTTATCATTGGCTAAGTTTCTACTAAAAGCGTTTTTGACCCTGAAAAGCAAATTTGGTTCGGTCCTTCGTGTCGCTACAAGTTTCTGAATGAGAGGCGTTGTCTTGGCGAACACGTGTGAGGAACCTAGCCAAATCAGCCCGCCGCTATGACAGACTCAGATCTGACAGGGGACCTTGTTGCAGTCGACTTACTTCACCGCGCGCACAGAAGGAAATCAGTGATTTTGACGCCATCATTCAAGAAGGGGCGTAGAAACGCCCGCGTACCTGTTGCGTTGATATACGTTTGGCCCAAGCGCCAGGAAATCTGCACTTAGCGTTCCTTCAAATGTGCCCCGTGCAAAGACCAACGGTGGAAAATCGCAACCCGTATGTTGAGGTCGCCAGATCAACTCTCGGACCGCATTCAGCTATGATATCTGTTCGATCACGACAGGAAACTGTGCCTCAGGTAGAACAGCACAGCATTTTAACTGCCGTTTTGGGGACGTTGCGGCCCCTCAAAGAGCCTACCGTGAAACCTGTTCGAATCCCATTTGTCCGAACCATTTTTCATTTCCACATGCCAGTCATTCATCAAGAGATCGCAACTTATCCATCTGCACTATTCGTTCGCAACTGCCTGAACATGGGCTGCGAAAGCAGGATTGAACATCAGTGCCTTGCACCTGTCGAACCGACCCGTAGCATAGGCCCAGAAATCTTCGGCCGGGTTATCATCAGCATGTTGGATCAAGCCCCAGAGTGTCCACAGAAGATCGCACATCGCCTTGTAGATCACCATTCGCCCGAATTGAGCCGCTGTTGGTGCCGCGCCAAAATAGGAGGTCAGCATTTCGATTTCCTGCTTCTCGGTCAGCCCTGCTTCGACTGATAAATCGCCGAGGTCCCAAAGAGCATCATTCATCCCGGAATATTCGAAATCCACGATCCACATACGGTCACCGTTGTCGAGAAAGTTCTCGCAAAGCGGATCGCAATGGCTGGGAACCAGCGCGCCCGGCTTGTCTTGCAGCAGCTGTTTGATCGGCGCCGCTTCGGCGACGATTTCAGTATAGCCTTCGGGCAGGGAAATATCCTTTGTTGCCAGGACTTTCAGATATTCATCGATCATCGAAAAAAGTTCGAACCGGAACTCGAAAGGGCGGGGTGACTCGTGTAGTTGCCGCAGGGCATGCCCGGCACGCGCAGCCGCTCCGGTGCGCGTCGCGAAAAGCTCGGGTGTCATGGTGACGATATCGTCAATGCAGTCACTGATCATCACACCGGTATCTGCATCCGCCCAAAGCACAGCGGGACCGATACCAGCTTCGGCTGCGACCTTGGCATTGTGAATCTCAACGCCACGATCGATATAATCCGCGGTGCCGTCTCCGGGGATGCGAACGATCATGGTGTGTCCGCAGGTTTCCACTCTGTAGACCAGGTTGGTCAACCCACCCAGCCGCTTGATTTCGCTGTTTTGTGCTGAGGTGTCCTCAAAGCCTTTCAGGTTGCGAAGTTCACTCAGGACACGGTCAGTGTTTCCGTCAGTCATTTTCTGCCCTCCCCCTCAGGCTTTTAGCCGTTCATTGGCCGGGTCGAACAGAGGCCCGTCCACCCGGCAGATTTGTTTGCGGTCACCGAACAGTTCGAGTTCGAATTCCGTCTGGTCCGTCATCGCCACCGGAAGATAGCCGTAGATGATCGTTTTCCCGACGTGGTACCCATAACCACCGCTGCTGGCGCGCGAAACGGTTACGCCATTGTGCAGGATGGTTTCTCCCCCGGTCATCGGCAGTTTTTCTTCGGTCACGAAGGTACAGAGTATCTGTGCCGTGCCATTGGATTTCTGGTCCTCCAGCACATCGCGCCCTAGGAAACTTTCCTTCGATTTCAGGTGGACGCGAGAGCCCAGGCCCGCTTCTACAGGTGTATAGTCCGGGGTGATGTCGGTGCTCCAGTAAAGATACCCCTTTTCCAGGCGCAGCGAGTCAATGGCCCGGTAGCCGATATCGCGGATGCCATGGGCGTGCCCGGCCTTCCAAAGCTGATCATAGACATGAAGTGCAAATTCGGTTGGGATGTGCAGTTCCCAGCCCAACTCGCCGGTATAGCCTATGCGCACTGCACGCACTCTTGCTGCTCCGACTGTAATGTCGCGCGCTGTTGCAAAGGGAAACGCAGCGTTTGAGATATCCTCTTCGGTTACCGTCTGCAGGACGTCGCGCGCTTTTGGCCCGCACATGTTGATCACCGCGCGGGAAGAGGTAACCTCGATTAAATGTGCTGATCCGTCTTCCGGCAGATGACGTCGGATCCAGTCGGAATCGTGAACCCCGAATCCAGCGCCGGTCACGATATAGAAATGGTCGCGCCCCAGGCGGGTGATGGTGACATCCGCCTCGACGCCGCCTTTGTCGTTACAAAGTTGGGTATAGATTACGCTGCCATCCGGCTTGTCCATGTTTGAGACCGCTAGGTGTTGCAACACACCCAACGCGCCAGAGCCGATCAGCTCGAACTTGGAAAAGCTCGACTGGTCGATCAGAACGACACTTTCGCGGGCAGCGCGGTGTTCTTCGGCCGCGAAGACATGCCAACCGGGATTGAGGAAATCGAGCTGATCCACTGGGGCGACCCCAGCTGGGGCAAACCACAAAGGCCGTTCCCACCCGTTCTTCGATCCATAAACCGCCCCGTGTTCTTTCAATCGGTTATATAGTGGAGACAAGCGCAAATTACGTGCGGTCTCGGCCTCCTGGCCCGGATAGCGCATCTTGTAGTGATGTGCGTAATGTTCGACGGCTCGGGGATACATAAAGGCCTTGGTCGCATGATGTGGGCTAAACCGCCGCACGTCCAATGGCCAAAGATCCAGGCTTGGACGCCCGTTCAGAATCCATTCCGCGATCATTTCCCCCGCGCCCCCGCCAGCCGCAATACCGTAGAGGAACCCGGTCGAGAGCATCAGGTTTTTAACCTCAGGGGCCCAGCCCATGACAAAATCACCATCGGCGGAGTAGGGGATTGGTCCATTGATGATTTGCCGGATGCCGACCTGGTTCACGACAGGCGTGACGACACCGGCAAGTTCAGCCAGCGGCGCGAAACGGTCAAGATTGTCCGGTAGCAACTGGCGCACGAACTCTCCGGGAATGCCCCGTTCTCCAAATGGCAATGTGTCGTCTTCGTAACCTCCGATGACCAGACGCCCGCCAGCATCGGGCTTGTAATAGACCAGACGCTCAGGGTCGCGCAGCGTGGGCAGGCCCTTGACCAACTCCGGCTCTGGCAACGGTTCTGTTACGACATATTGGTGCTCGACAGCGCAGGCTGGCACCACGACGCCCAGTTTTGCCGCCAGTTCACGGCTCCACATGCCCGAGGCCAGCACAACGGTTTCCGCCTCATAGTCGCCGTTGGTTGTCATCACTTTGGTTATGCGACCATTGCGGATTTCGAAATCCTCAACCTTCACCCCCTGCCTGATCTGTGCGCCGTGGTTACGCGCACCGGCTGCAATCGCCAGACACAGGCCAGCGGGGTCAACGTGGCCGTCCGACGGAATAAAGGCGGCCCCCTCTAACCCGTCGGCATCGATATAGGGAAACAGGGCTTTCGCTTCGGCTGGTGAGATGATTTCCATCTCCAGGTCAAAACTGCGTGCCATCGTTGCCAAGCGTTTTGCCTCCAGCAACCGTTCCTTGGTTGCCGCCAGCCGCAAGCTGCCGACTTTCTTCCAGTCGAATTCCATACCAGTCTCGTCGGCCAGCCGGTCATAGAGCGCGACCGAACGTTTCAGCATCCGGGTTGTATTGCGGGAAGATCGCAATTGCCCAACCAGCCCGGCAGCGTGCCATGTTGCCCCCTCTGTCAGAGATGCCTTTTCCAGAAGGACGACATCCGTCTCACCTGCCTGGGCCAGATGATAAGCGATTGAGCATCCGATGATGCCGCCGCCAATAATAAGGTGTTTTGCAGAATGGGTTGTCATGGCCTCGCCCCTGTCGACAAATTGGGTGCCAGATCACCGTATCGGCCAATATAAATCAACAAAAATTAAACAATAGTGTTGAAATCTGTTGATTTAAGGGGGTAACTACAATTTATCCTGTTAAAGTCCAACATCCGAGTGACTGAATGTCAAAATACGAAAAGGACATCCTGAGCGCGGTTAACATGCATGGCCGAATCTCGGTCATGGACCTGGCGCAGAGGCTTAACGTTTCCGATCAGACAATCCGTCGAATTGTAAAGCCGTTGGTGGATGCGGGGCAAATCGACAAGGTTCACGGCGCGTTGATCAGCACCCAAAAGGTTCTGGATCCCCCTTTCATCGCGCGTATGACAACCAACCGCGCAGCGAAAGTCGCCATTGCCAAGTCAATATTGAACCTTGTACCAGATAACGCGTCCATTGCTATCGATACGGGATCTACGTCGGGTTTTGTGGCCCAAGCCCTCAAGGCGCGCAGAGATCTTACCGTGGTGACGAATTCAGCGTTCATCGCAACAACTTTGGCCATGGGGAACGGCAACCGGGTCTTTATGGCGGGCACACAGCTTCGAAATCATGACGGGGCAGCGTTCGACCGCGCGGCCTTTGACGTTATTGCAAATATGTCGGTGGAGTACTCAATCCTGTCGGCGTCACGTGTGGATCCGAAACAGGGTTTTTTGGTGTTCGAACAATGCGAAGTCGATATTGCGGTCGCAATGAAGGCGATCAGTGAACGATGTTTCATGGCAGTTGACTCGACCAAGTTCCAGGCATCCGAACCCAAACCAGCCTTGCGTCTTCCGGCTCTTTCGGCAAGTGACTTCCTGATAACCGAGCGGAAGCCTGCGCCAAAATTCGAAGGCGTCATAGGTCAGGCAAAGACAGTAATCGCTGCAGATCAGTTTCAAGCTTTTGATGAGTGATTGGCCTTTGGGAACGGACGTTTTTTCCTATTATTTACCACAAAGCTGTGTGGAGTGGCGGGATTGCGTCGCTTGCATAACGCGTGGGCCGCATCAATATTGTCGGCGACATCTGACATACTCCGGCACTCCAAAATGGCAGCTGTCCTGATATCCGCGTCAACGAAATTCCGATATGTTCCGTCCAGCGTAGGCTGACTTCCTTGGCCGTGAAATAGGCCAGCGACAGATCGTCAGGGCGATCCTCGGCCATCACCTTGATCAGGAACGCCGCCTGTTCTCGGTTCTTCGGCGACTTTAGGTTGCTCGCACCGTCACTGATCCTTCGCTACTGAAGTGGCCCGTCGTTGGGATTGGGAAAACGGAGGAAACACGATGGGAAACAAGTGACACAACCTGCGACGCCAAGTCAGTGTCGCGCCTGAATAACGTCGGGCTCAGAGGCCAGTGCAGTCACTCCACCATGCCTATCCGTTCGATCTGTTGCACTAACGTACCACAGCTGATCAGAGCCTGCCCCGTTGCCAGGATCATCTGGGGCAGGATCATCCATTCCAGCGTCCAGGCAACGCCGGAACGTTCCTGCTCGTGCACCAGCGCCTGATGCATGCCCGAAAGTTGGGTTGCGTTGAAACGAGCAAGTGCGACCAGCAGTTCCGCGCGGACCGGGTTGCGCTTGTGAGGCATCGCCGAAGATCCGCCGCCACCTGCCAGCGAAACCTCGTCCACCCCCTGCTGGGCCATGAGCGACACGTCCTGACCGATCTTTCCCAGCGATCCGGTTATCAATGAAAGCCATGAGGCAAACTCTGCAAGATTGTCCCGGCGGGTATGCCAGTTTGCATCGCAGCTGGCCAGGCCAAGCCCACGGGCCACATGATCTGCGATTACCTGTCCGGACCCGTGCATCCCGGCGCGGTCGCCAACGGCGCCGCCAAGTTGCAGCACAAGCAATCTGGGTTGCAATTCGGTCAGGCGTTTCTGGTGATCGGCCAATGGCAACCGCCAGTTTTGCAGGCGCGTGGCAACTGTAATCTGCAATGCCGCCTGCATTCGGGTTCGCCCCGTCATCACGCGTTCGCCATGTGCCTGTTCCAGCGCCACAAGCGCATCTATCAGGTTTGAAAGGCGGGCCGAAAACACCTCCAGAATGTCCTTGATTGACATGACCAGAGCGGTGTCGACAACATCCTGCGACGTCATCCCCTTATGCAGCGCCACGTGGCAATGATCAGGCAATGCCGCTTTGAGCGACCGCACCAGCGCGGGCACCACCACGCCATCCAATGCCGTCCCGTCGCGCAGCGCCTGCATGTCGGGACGGTGTTGTCGGATAAGTTTTGCCGCGGTATCCACCACCTCTGCTGGTACGGTGCCGACCGCCGCCAAAGCCTCTGAATATGCGGCCTCGACGGCCAGCATGTGTCGCAGCTGAGCCTCTGCACCCAGCAACTCTGAGGTCTGTGGGTCCTCAAACAGCCCGCTGAGCCAGGGATGAGTGGAAAGCTGTTCCATCCTATTTGTGGCCTTTGAACGGAAGAGGGCGGATATCAATCGTCATGGCGCCAATTCTCCTTGCGCTCAAAGAGCCAAAATTTCGCGGGCCTGTTGCCATGTTGCGACCGGACGTTCGTGCTTTGCACATAGCTCGGTCACGCGATTGACCAGCGCAGCATTCGAAGGCGCAAGTGTAATCCGGTCCAGCCGGACATTGTCTTCCAGACCTGTTCGCGTGTGCCCACCCGCAGCAATGGCCCATTCATTTACCACAATCTGGTTTGGACCGATCCCGGCAGCACACCATTCAGCATCCGGTGCGCGATCCTGCATGGACTTCACGTAAAAGTCGAATACGGCCCTGTCGACCGGCATCGCGTTTTTGACACCCATGACAAACTGAACATACAGCTTGCCATAAAGCTTGCCTTCCTTGTGCAATCTGATCGCTTGCAGGATGTGGGACAGGTCAAACGCCTCGATCTCGGGTGTAACTTTGTATTTTTGCATCTCGGCTGATAGCCAGTCCACCAGGTCGGGTGGATTTTCATAAACCCGGGTGGGAAAGTTGTTCGACCCAACAGACAGCGAAGCCATGTCAGGTGACAGGGGCAGCATTCCGCCCCTTGCCTGACCGGCGCCTGACCGCCCACCGGTAGAGAACTGGATAATCATTCCGGGGCAGTGTTTTTGCAAACCCTCTTTGAGGAGGGCGAATTTCTCGGGGTCGCTGCTGGGTGTCTGATCATCGTTGCGAACATGGGCGTGGACAATGCTGGCCCCGGCCTCGAACGCCTCTTGCGTGCTTTCGACCTGTTCCGCAACCGAGATCGGCACCGCGGGGTTGTTCTTTTTGGTGGGCAGGGAACCAGTGATGGCCACGCAAATGATGCAGGGTTTGGTCATGGTGACTTCCTGAATTAAGTGCCGCCTTGGCAAGGCAGCACCAAGTAATCAGATATCAAAAAAGACGGTCTCATCTTCGCCTTGTATCTTGATATCGAAGCGATAGACAACTTGACCGTCCCGATTGGTGCGTCTGGCCAGCAGCGTTGCGCGGCGGCGTTCCCATTCGATGAGATTAAGGACCGGGTCCTTGCTATTGGCCTCTGCCTCGTCCTCGAAATAGATACGCGTATTCAGGCCGACATTGATACCCCGGGCAACAACCCAAAGGTTGATATGAGGCGCTTGCTGGCCCACGTTTCGTCCCGGTGTCGGACCGGGTTTGACTGTGTCGAACGCCCATTCGCCGGTTTCAAAGTTGGTGATGACGCGTCCCCAGCCGCGAAAGCCGTCTTCGACATCGCCGCCGCCCTCAGGATGGGCATAGACGCCCCTGGCATTTGCCTGCCAAGCCTCAAGCAAAACATCCTTGATGGGCGATCCTGCCCCGTCCACGACCAGCCCTTCGACCCTGATACGCTCACCCTCGGCAT
This sequence comes from Ruegeria sp. AK11, assembly GCF_056541095.1. Lineage (NCBI taxonomy): Bacteria > Pseudomonadati > Pseudomonadota > Alphaproteobacteria > Rhodobacterales > Roseobacteraceae > Ruegeria > Ruegeria sp. AK11. The sequence goes on along the minus strand of NZ_JBQFXU010000013.1, from coordinate 40,787 downwards.
TTGGTCCGGCTATGTCCCAGCCCAATTCCTGCCTGTAGATTTCGAATCCGGCGGCCCCGGGTGCCAGGCCGATATGGACGTAAGGCCCAGCTGTTTGCGAGGGGGTTTCCTTCAGATAATTAAGCTGTTGCATCTTCAGTTCCCCTCCAGACGGTTTTCAAACAGGGTCGAGCGCCGACCGCGCAAAACCACGTCGAATTTATAGGCGATGGTATCCAGTGGGATCGTTGAATTCATGTCGAGCCGCGAAATCAGGCGGCTGATCGCATCGGCGTCAGGAATAGTTTTCACGATCGGACACCTGTCGATCAGCGGGTCGCCTTCGAAATAGCATTGTGTGATCAGGCGTTGCGCAAAACCTGTTCCGAATATCGACATGTGGATATGGGCGGGACGCCAGCTGTTCACCCAATTGCGCCAGGGGTAGGCCCCGGGTTTTACGGTGCGGAAGAAATAATACCCGTTTTCATCTGTCAGGGTGCGGCCGCAACCACCGAAATTGGGATCGATCGGTGCCAGATAGGTATCTTTCTTGTGACGATAGCGCCCACCTGCATTCGCCTGCCAGATCTCCACCAACGTGTTTGGCACCGCGCGTCCGTTTTCATCCAGCACCCTGCCGTGTAGAATGATACGCTCGCCAATCGGGCTTTTTCCGGGTTGCGCATAGTTCGAGATCAGGTCGTTATCCAGAGGGTCAACATCGTTGTCGCCAAAAACCGGGCCGGTGACCTCACTGATTGAGTTTTGCAGCGAGATCAGCGAATATTGCGGTGAACGGGTCACGCTGGTCTTGTAGTCGGGTGTCAGCGCAGGTGGGTGCCACTCGCGGTCACGCTGGTAGAAATCACCTTGTTTCAACATTGTCGGATCACACTTCCTTTTTGTCTGACTCGGGTTTCTGCGCGTTTCCCATTCAGTCCTGTTCCATTTGATCATAGGTCAGTTTTGCCAGTTTGAGGGCCTGATTGGCGCGTGGCACGCCCGCGTAAATTGCGACGTGCTGAAACGCTTCAAGTACATCCTGCTTGCTGGCGCCGGTACGGACTGTGGCGCGGATATGCATCGGGATTTCTTCGAAATTTCCCAACGCAGCAAGCAAAGCCAGCGTCAGCATGGATCTTTCTCGGTCACTGATCCCGTCCGAGGCCCAGACGGTGCCCCACGCGCCTTCGGTGATAAGCGTCTGAAATGGACCGTCCAGATCAGACTTGGCGTCTTCGGCGCGATCCACATGGGCGTCGCCCAGAATTCTGCGGCGCACTCGCATACCGGACTCGTATTTGTCACTCATTGCGGTTCTCCATCAGGAAGGCGGACAAGTGTTCAGCATAGGTGGCGGGGGCTTCCACGCATGGCAGGTGCCCGGTGTTGGGTATCTCGACATAGTGCGCTCCGGGGATCATAGCACAGGTCTGCCGGACCAGTTCGGGCGGGCAGGCGCGGTCATCTGATCCGGCGATGGCCAGAACCGGCAATCGCAGCGTCCGGGTCATGGATTCAAGATCAGCATTTGCAATGGCGTTGCAACATCCCAGGTACCCAGAAACAGGGGTACGCACCAGCATGTTGCGCCAAAGCAGCACGTTATCGGTTGCCCTGAAACCCGCCGCAAACCAACGGTCCAGAATTGCGTCTGCCACAGGCTCGATGCCGGACGACCGGATCGCGCCCATCCGGTCACGCCACATCTGCGCCGTCCCCATTTTCGTGGCGGTGTTGGACAGAACAAGGGCGCGGATCTGGTCCGGTCTGCGCGAAGCCAGCGCCTGACCGATCATCCCGCCAATAGACAGGCCGACAAACACCGTGTCGCGAACCCCGATATGGTCAAGCAAAGCCTCGGCGTCATCCGCCAGCTCAGCCATGCTGTAAAGCGCCTGAGGGCATTCCGACAGGCCGTGACCACGCAGATCGAACCGGATTAGGCGCAGGCCCTTGGGCAGCAAGGGCACAACCTTGTCCCAAAGGCGCAGGTCAGTTCCCAGCGAGTTGGCAAACACCACAGGCGTGCCATCTGGATCGCCATCCTCACGCCAATGCAGGTGAATGTTATCCAGCGCCGCAATCTGCATCAGTAGGGCAGCCCGACGTAGTTTTGTGCAAACACCGATTGCGCCTCTTTGTTTTCGCGCAGGAAATCAATGTCAGCCTTCTGCATTTTCAGGTCAAAGCCGTTCTGTTCCGGAAAACGGTGCAACAGATTGGTCGTGGACCAACTGAACCGCTCGGCCTTCCAGATCCGGGCCAGCGCTTTTTCGGAATAGCGGTCGATGCCTTCGCTGTCGTGGTCTTCATAGAATTGCAGCAGTGCGTTGTGCAGATAGTGGATGTCGCTTGCCGCTGTGTTAAGCCCCTTGGCCCCGGTGGGGGGCACGATATGCGCGGCATCCCCACACAGGAACAAACGGCCCCAGCGCATTGGTTCGGTCACGAAAGACCGCAGCGCCGCAATTGATTTTTCGACCGATGGCCCGGTGATCAGTGTCTCAGCATATTGCGCGGGGATCCTGCGTTTCAGTTCCTGCCAGAAGGCTTGATCAGTCCAGTCATCGGCACTGTCAGACAGCGAGCATTGAATGTAGTACCGGCTGAGGTTCTCATTGCGCATGGAACAAAGCGCAAAACCGCGTTCCGATCCGGCATATATCAGTTCGTCATGGACCGGGGGTGTTTCGGACAAAACGCCTAGCCAGCCAAATGGATAGACCTTTTCATATTCCCGGCGCACGGTCAGCGGGATGGTTTGACGCGACACCCCATGAAACCCGTCGCACCCGGCGACAAAATCGCAATCAATCCGGTGTCTGGTCCCATCTGCTTGATACGTCACATAAGGCGTATCGCTGTCAGCCCCGTGAATCTGAACATAATCGGCGTTGAAAGCGATCTTACCTCCCATCGCATCGCGGGCATCATACAGATCACGGGTTACTTCCGTTTGTCCGTAAACAACAACGTGGCTGCCGGTCAGCTCTTTAAAGTTAATGCCGAATTCGTTATCGCCGTATGAGATCACTGTGCCGTCATGGACAAAACACTCCTTGTCCATCCGCTCTCCTACACCGGCCTCGCGCATCAGTTCCACAAAACCGGTTTCCAGAATGCCGGCGCGAATGCGGCCCAGAACGTATTCTCTGGTTTTGCGCTCTAACACGATGGTGTCTATGCCTTTGCGGTGCAACAACTGGCTGAGCAAAAGACCTGAAGGTCCACCGCCGATGATCGCGACCTGAACGCGCATGTTGGCTCTCCTGATTTCGCGTATCTAATAATTGAACGCCATTTCTCGATATGTAAAATGAGTTCTGCTTGGACTTAGTTGCCGGAATTGGAAAGTAATGATAGATCGCCGCATCAAAGTTAGGCATATTCAATGTTTTATTGAGATATGTCGCGAGAAAAGCCTGAAAGTTGCGGCAGAGAAGCTGTTTCTCACGCAACCGGCGATATCCAAGACGCTTAAGGAGCTTGAGGATATTCTGGGCACTGTGCTGTTGTCCCGTAACCGGTCCGGTGTTTCTCTGACACGGCAGGGTGAAGTGTTTCTGCATTTCGCCGAAATGTCGCTGGCCGCTTTGCAGCAAGGCTTTTCTGGTGTGGAGCAGATCGAGGCGCGGGGCAGAGCCAGTCTCCAGGTCGGGGTGCTGCCTTCGGTTGCGGCCCGTTTGATGCCAGCCGTTGCCACTGAGTTTTCCGAACTTGCGGGCAATGCCCGACTGAGCGTTTTCGACGGTCCACATGGCCATTTGATGGAGCGTCTTCGTCTGGGCGACCTGGAACTTGTTATCGGGCGGTTGGGTCGCCCTGAAACCATGCAGGGCATTTCCTTTACCCAGCTTTACGAGGAGAAAGTCGTCTTTGTCGTGCGCGCGGATCACCCGCTGCTGAAAGCCCCCGATCTCAGGCGGATTACCGAGTGGCAAGTGCTTTACCCGCCTGAAGGATCGGCAATTCGGCCCTTGGTGGATCGCCTCATGATCGCGCATGGGATTGGTGAAATCGAAGATCGTCTGGAAACTGTCTCGGGTGCTTTCGGGCGGGTGTATACCCGGCAGACCGAGGCGATCTGGATCATCTCGGCGGGGGTGGTCGCCAATGAAATCAGCGATGGCCACCTTGTGGCGCTGCCGTTTGATACGTCGATCACACGCGGGCCCGTTGGGCTGATGCGTCGGCCTGACCAGGTCCTGTCACCTCAGGCGCAGGTTTTCGGGTTGGCTTTGGACAATGCAATTGCGAGGTTGGGCTTGTCGCCTGATGGTGCGACCTCTGATAACTAAGGCTGGTCCATTCTGCCGGGGTGGCGCTAGGACAGGAGCACAAGATGGATGACAAGGAACGCAGAATCCGTGAGGCAATTATCGAGAAATGCCTTTTTCTGAATTCCAGCGGTCTTAGCCAGGGCACATCCGGCAATATCTCGGCCCGATACGAGAACCGGATGCTGATCACACCTTCGGCGACGCCATATGACAAGCTGACCCCCGAGATGATCGTCTCAATGCCATTTGATGGAGAGTATGGGACCTGGGATGGCCCGCTCAAACCTTCGACCGAATGGCGGTTTCACTTCGACATTCTCAAGACCCGCCCCGATATGGGCGCGGTGGTCCATGCACATCCGACCTATTGCACGGCGCTGGCGATTGCACACAAAGAAATCCCGGCAGCGCATTACATGGTCGCGGCCTTCGGCGGTCCCAATGTTCGCTGCGCACCCTATGCGCGCTTTGGAACGCCCGAGCTGTCGGAGCTGGCGATCGAAGCGCTGCAAGGTCGAACCGCCTGTCTGCTTGGAAATCATGGGTCCATTGCCATGGGAGAGGACCTGGACAAGGCCATATGGCGCGCAGTCGAGCTGGAAACCATTGCCCGTCAATATTACCTTTCCCTGACCCTCGGTCCGGTGATCCTGACCGATGAACAGATTTTCGAAACGCTATCCGGTTTCGCTTCTTATGGTGTTCAGGGCGACTACTAGGACGTCGCAGCAGGTACTGCTAAGAAGCAAAATGAGCCTGAACAGACCTGACTGCCAAGATGGCTGCGCTGAGGGGCGGTATATTGGGCTCAATTCCAAAACGTCGCGACGTGATCAGGAGGTTTTCGCCTGTCGGCGTTGGTGTCACGCATCTGGCCATTCGCGCGGATACGGCTGCCTATTGATTTATTGCCGCGCGTAAAGAAGATGTAAGGTCAAAGCAAAAGAGTTCCGCAAGCGGGTAGGTATGGTAAAAATAAGAAATATGGAGGAGTTCGCGGCCCTGAGCGGGATTTCTCGGCCAACGGTTTCCAAATATTTCCACGACCCGGAAAGCGTTCGTTCCTCTACGCGGGCGCGTATCGAAGAAGCATTGGAAAAGTTCGATTACCGTCCAAATATCTATGCGGTGAACCAGAACCGAAAGCTGACCAAGAATATCGGTATCGTTGTTCCCTATCTTGCCGATCCATTTTTCGCCGAGATGGCCAGATACCTTGAGCAGAGTTGTATTGTCGCCGGGTATCGTCCATCTCTTTTCAGCTCGCACGGTGAGCAGGAACTCGAGAACGATATACTCGACAGCCTGCGGTCGCTCAAGCCGGCCGGAGTACTGTTTGCTCCTTTGGGGCGCGGGTCGGACCGAGCTCACATCGAGAAATTTTGTGCCGAGGTGCCAACAGTTCTGTTTGACAGCAACCTCGAAGGTTTGGGTGCAGCCTTTATAGGGTCGGACAATTTCAGTTTTGTTTCCCAAACCGTGGAATACATGACCCGGACGGGTGAACCTCCGTCTTTCTTTGAAATGCGCACGCCAGCAAACCCAAACGCCAACAAGCGACGCAAGGCATATATTGAGGTTATGGAACGTCTGGGGTTCGAACCCCATGTCATAAAAATCGATGGTGAAGGCTGGGCGTTTGAAGAGATCGGGCATCAGGGTGCTTTGAGAGTGTTGGAGAAAGGTGCTCTCAGGACGAACTCGGTTTTGTGCAGCAATGACCGTCTTGCGATCGGATTTCTGGCAGCCTGTTATGAGCAGGGGATTCGGGTTGGGCGAAAGGAAGATTGCTCACTCCGTGTCGCATCAAATGACGACCACCCCTTTGCAAAATTTACCTGCCCATCGCTGACAACAGCTGCGCATGATTATGACAACGTGGCTGGGCGCAGTGTGGATACCTTGTTTGAACTCATTGAAAGCGGCGGAAAATTTGACGACCGGACGGAGACTCTGTTTCCTGCGCGGCTTGTCTTGAGAGAATCCGCGTGAATTAAAACTTAACGCGCGTAAAGTTATTATTGACGCCGCGACAATTTATAAACTAGGGTCTCTGTACAGCATCCAAGCTCAGGGAGGACAGGGATGTATTTGAAGAACGCACTTCGTGCGGCGACTGCGTTGACTTTCGTCGCTACGGCAGCAGCCCAAGCGGAAACCATCACGATCGCGACCGTCAACAATGGCGACATGATCCGGATGCAGGGCTACACAGACGATTTCTCTAAAGCGACCGGCATCGATGTCGAGTGGGTGACGCTTGAAGAAAACGTACTGCGTCAGCGCGTGACCACCGACATCACGACCAAGGGCGGTCAGTTCGATATCATGACCATCGGCATGTACGAAACTCCGATCTGGGGCGCGAACGGCTGGCTGGTACCGCTGGACGGTTTGTCCGATGAATATGATGTTGGTGATCTGCTGCCTGCGATGGCAGGCGGGTTGAGCCATGATGGCACGCTTTACGCTGCGCCGTTTTATGGCGAAAGCTCGATGATCATGTACCGCACCGACCTGATGGAAAAGGCCGGTCTGGAAATGCCCGAAGCACCTACATGGCAATTCATCCGTGAAGCTGCGGCTGCCATGACCGATCGTGACAACGACATCAACGGCATCTGCCTGCGTGGTAAGGCAGGTTGGGGTGAAGGTGGTGCGTTCATTACGGCCATGTCCAACTCGTTTGGTGCACGTTGGTTTGACGAAGACTGGAAGCCGCAATTCGACCAGCCCGAATGGGCTGAAACGCTGAATTTCTACGTTGGAATGATGTCGGAATCCGGACCGGCCGGATATGCCACCAACGGCTTCAATGAAAACCTGTCGCTGTTCCAGCAGGGCAAGTGCGGCATGTGGATCGATGCGACAGTTGCAGCCTCTTTCGTGACCAACCCCAACGACTCGACAGTGGCGGATCACGTTGGCTTTGCTCTTGCGCCAGACACCGGTTTGGGCAAGCGGTCCAACTGGCTCTGGGCCTGGGCGCTGGCCATTCCAGCGGGCACACAAAAACAGGATGCAGCCAAACAATTCATCGAGTGGGCCACGTCCAAGGACTATATTGAACTGGTTGCCGCAGCCGAAGGTTGGGCGAACGTGCCGCCGGGTGCGCGCAAATCGCTGTACGAAAACCCTAACTATCAGGAAGTTCCATTCGCTCAGATGACGTTGAACTCGATCCTGTCTGCCGATCCAAGCAACCCGACAGTGAAGCCGGTGCCTTATGTTGGCGTTCAGTTTGCGGCAATTCCGGAATTTGCAGGTATCGCCACGCAAGTCAGCCAGGAGTTCTCGGCCGTCTATGCCGGACAGCAAACGGTGGATGAGGCGCTTGCCAAAGCGCAGGCCTTCACAGCAGAAGAGATGGAAGCCGCAGGGTACTGAGGCAACCTTCCCAGCGGGGGGCAGACCTTCTGCCCCCTGCTCCCACTTCCACAATTCGTGTTTTTCTCGCAGGCTGCCTTACGCCTGAACAGAGAGGTCTTGCACAATGGCAACTCAACATTCCAGATCAGTTGCACGCCTGATGATGGCACCCGCAGTGGTGCTGCTGCTTGGCTGGATGCTCGTGCCGCTGACGATGACCCTGTATTTTTCCTTCAAGAAATACCTTCCCTTGCGGGGCGGTGATCTCGGATGGGTGGGTTTCGACAACTATATCCGGTTTGTTTCGTCCAGTTCGTTTTGGCCTGCGGTACAGGCAACGCTTGTCATTGTTATCGGCGTGTTGGCGATTACGGTCCTACTGGGCATCCTGCTGGCGATGCTTTTAGATCAACCGATGTGGGGCCAGGGGGTGGTGCGCATCCTCGTTATTGCACCATTCTTTGTTATGCCGACTGTGTCAGCTCTGGTCTGGAAAAACATGTTCATGGACCCGGTCAACGGGTTGCTGGCCCATCTGTGGCGTTTTTTCGGGGCTGAACCGGTCTCGTGGTTGTCCGAAGCTTCAATGACTTCGATTATCATGATCGTGTCGTGGCAATGGTTGCCATTTGCGACACTGATCCTTTTGACTGCAATTCAGTCGCTGGATAGTGAGCAACTGGAAGCTGCTGAAATGGATGGCGCACCGCCGCTCAAGCGGTTCTACCACATCATTCTGCCGCACCTGAGCCGTGCAATCACAATCGTAATCCTGATCCAGACAATCTTTCTGCTTTCGATCTTTGCCGAGATTTTCGTCACCACCGGTGGCGCGTTCGGCACCCGTACACTCACCTACCTGATCTTCCAGCGCGTTTTGGAAAGCCAGAATGTCGGTCTCGGATCAGCCGGAGGTGTCTATGCGATCATTCTCGCCAATATCGTTGCGGTCTTCCTGATGCGCATCGTCGGCAAGAACCTGGACGCGTGAAGAGGTAAAACCATGGCCCGCACCGTTACAATCCAACGCAAGTCGCTGAACACTGCCCTGGCCTGGGCCGTCGGTCTGCTGATCTTTTTCCCGATCCTCTGGACCATCCTGACCAGCTTCAAAACCGAAGCACAGGCTATCGCAAGCCCGCCACTGTTCCTGAACTTCGACTGGACGCTCGAGAACTATGCTATCGTGCAGGAACGCTCGAATTACATGCGTTTCCTTTGGAACTCGGTCATCATTGCAGGTGGGTCAACCCTGTTGGGTGTGATCATTGCCGTACCGGCAGCATGGGCAATGGCGTTTGTTCCTTCGAAACGTACAAAGGACATTCTGCTTTGGATGCTCTCTACCAAGATGTTGCCGGCAGTCGGTGTCCTTTACCCGATCTACCTGCTGTTCATCCGTCTGGGGCTGCTTGATACACGAGGTGGATTGGTCGTCGTGTTGATGCTGATCAACTTGCCGATCATCGTCTGGATGCTCTACACCTACTTCCGTGAAATTCCCGGTGAAATCCTTGAAGCCGCACGGATGGACGGGGCGACACTGAAAGAGGAAATCCTGCACATCCTGACACCCATGGCTGTTCCGGGCATCGCTTCGACTGTTTTGCTGAACTTCATTCTTGCCTGGAACGAGGCGTTCTGGACCCTCAACCTGACAGCCGTTGACGCGGCCCCGCTGACCGCATTTATCGCCAGCTATTCCAGCCCCGAGGGCCTGTTCTTTGCCAAGCTCAGCGCGGCTTCGACAATGGCGATTGCACCGATCCTGATCCTTGGCTGGTTTAGCCAGAAACAACTTGTCCGCGGCCTGACTTTTGGCGCTGTGAAATAAGGAAAACTTATCATGGGACGTATTCAACTCAGGTCCGTGACCAAAAGCTTTGGCGACGTACAGGTTATCCCGCCACTGGATCTGACCATCGAAGACGGAGAGTTCACGGTGTTCGTCGGGCCATCGGGTTGCGGCAAGTCCACTTTGCTGCGTCTGATTGCGGGGTTGGAGGACATCACGTCAGGTTCCATCGACATTGACGGGGCCGACGCGACAAACGTACCACCCGCAAAACGCGGTCTGGCGATGGTGTTCCAGTCCTATGCCTTGTATCCGCACATGTCCGTTCGCAAGAACATCGCCTTTCCCTTGCGCATGGCAAAACTGGATCAGGCCGAAATCGACAAACGTGTGAAAGGGGCCGCGCAGGTTCTGAACCTGACCGACTATCTGGATCGCCGCCCCGGCCAGCTGTCCGGTGGCCAGCGTCAGCGCGTTGCTATCGGGCGTGCCATTGTCCGTGAACCCGCAGCGTTCTTGTTCGATGAGCCGCTGTCCAACCTGGACGCTGCGCTGCGCGTTGGCATGCGGTTGGAGATCAGCGAGTTGCACGAACGGCTGGCGACCACCATGATCTATGTGACCCATGATCAGGTTGAAGCAATGACGATGGCCGACAAGATCGTCGTGCTTCAGGCTGGTGTGATCGAGCAGGTCGGAAGCCCGCTGGACCTGTATCGTACGCCACGAAACCTTTTTGTCGCCGGGTTCATCGGTTCGCCCAGGATGAACTTTATCGAAGGCGAAGAAGCTGCAAAACACGGCGCACATACAATCGGCATCCGCCCCGAACATATTGCTGTGTCCGAGAGCGACGGAACCTGGAGCGGTGTTGTAGGCGTGTCCGAGCATCTTGGATCAGATACGTTTTTCCACATACATGAAACCGGTCTGGCGGAAACAATCACGGTGCGAGCAGACGGAGAGGTTGGATTTAGGCATGGCGACCGCATCTACCTGTCACCACGTGCCGACGTGCTTCATCGTTTTGACGCGCAAGGGCTGCGGATCGAATGAAGCGACTGGACGGAAAAACCGCGCTTATCACTGGTGCTGCGCGTGGAATCGGGCTGGCCTTCGCAAAAGCTTACGTCGCCGAAGGTGCGCGTGTGGCCATTGCCGACATAGATTTCGCGCGGGCGCAATCCGCAGCCTCGGAAATCGGTGACGCTGCAATGGCGGTCGAAATGAATGTTGTTGATCAGGACAGCATCGACATTGCTGTTGCGCGCGCAGTGGATCAGTTCGGCCAGATTGACATTCTGATCAACAATGCTGCCGTTTTCTCAGCAGCGCCAATCATCGAAATCGACCGCTCCGATTACCAGCGCGTTTTTGATATCAATGTTTCGGGCACCTTGTTTACAATGCAGACCGTTGCGCGGCACATGATCGACGCCAATGTCAAAGGCCGGATCATAAATCTGGCCTCACAGGCTGGTCGGCGTGGCGAACCTTTGGTCGCCGTTTACTGCGCCAGCAAGGCTGCCGTAATATCTTTGACGCAGTCAGCGGGGCTCAATCTGATCGCTCACGGGATAAATGTGAATGCGATCTCGCCCGGTGTTGTTGATGGAGAGCATTGGGACGGCGTCGACGCCTTCTTTGCGAAGTACGAAAATAAAAAACCGGGGCAGAAGAAGCGTGAAGTTGCATCAGCGGTACCGTTCGGCCGTATGGGACGGGCCGAGGATTTAACCGGGATAGCGGTGTTTTTGGCGTCTGATGAAGCGGAATACATCGTGGCCCAGACTTACAATGTCGATGGCGGAAACTGGATGAGCTGATGACCCCTTTGGCGGACATAACACCGGTAGAGCTGTGCCTCGAACGCCTCGGATCGCTTCCTGCGGATGTCAAAATACCCGGATACCGGCGTGAAGACCTGACCCCTGGAATTGTTCATATTGGGCTTGGGAATTTTCACCGTGCGCATCAGGCATGGTACATACACAGGCTGATGCAAAAAGGGTTGGCCCTCGACTGGGCGATCATCGGGGCGGGCGTTCGGGCCTATGACGCGGACATGCGCGAAAAGCTGATTGGGCAAGACTGTCTGACAACTTTGATCGAGCTTGACCCGTCCGGTGTTTCTGCCGAAGTCATCGGCCCGTTGATCGACTATCTGCCCATTGAACCCCGAAATGCACCTCTGATCAGGAAAATGTCCGATCCCGCCATTCGGATCGTGTCCCTTACCGTTACTGAAGGCGGCTATTTTCTGGATGCCAAGTCGGGTGCTTTCGACGTGGACCACGATGATATTCGACACGACGTGCAAAACCCGCAACAGCCTCGCACGGTCTTTGGTGCCATAGTGGCAGCACTTGGCAATCGCCGTTCTGCCGGACATCTGCCCTTTACGGCATTAAGCTGTGACAACCTTCAGGGCAACGGTACCATCCTGCGCAATTGCGTTGTTGAACTGGCGCGCCTTACGGACCCTGATCTTGCGGATTGGATCGATCAGAACGGGGCGTTTCCGAATTCGATGGTGGATTGCATTGTCCCCGCCACCACTGATCATGTCCGATCCCAGACCCGCGCCCAAGGAATTGAAGACAGCGTTCCGGTGTCACACGAGAATTTCCGCCAATGGGTGATTGAAGATGATTTCTGCGCCGGGCGGCCGATGTTGGAGAAAGTCGGCGTAACGATCACCAAAGACGTGCACGCATTTGAAACCCTGAAACTGCGCATTCTGAACGGCGGGCACCAAATTCTGGCGAATGTGGGCGAGGTTCTGAACATCCCCACAATCGCGGACTGCATGAACGACCGGGAGATTTCGGCATTCTTTCTGAAAGTCCAGACCGAAGAAATTCTCCCTCATGCCAGTGCGGTTCCCGGGATGACGCCTGAACAGTATCTGGATCTGGTCAAACGTAGGTTTTCGAACACGGCTATTCATGACACCACGCGGCGCGTGGCCTTTGATGGGTCTGCACGACACCCCGGATTCTTGCTCCCGTCCCTTCGCGATGCACTGGCCTCGGGTACATCTGTCACCGGGCTGGCGCTCGTTGAAGCTTTCTGGTGCCGGATGTGCGCCGGTCTGCGTGAGGACGGATCAGAGATTGCGCCCAATGATCCCATCTGGAGCGATTTGCAGAGTGCGGCCCTTACCGCCAGGGAACAGCCCGAAAAGTGGCTTGAGGCAGCAAACCTATACGGAAGTACTGGCCGTGAAGCCCAGTTCGCAGAAGCCTTCATACGCTGGTTGCCACGGATTTGGCAGCACGGAAGCCGGACGACGATCAAAAGCTATCTGAATGCGCTTTCCTGACGGATGTGATCTCGGTTCAGGTGGTTTCCATTATAGAACTGGTCGCAGGCTTTGAATTTCCGGTTGTCCGATCGAAAACTGCCATAGGCGTCAATCTTTGGATTTCCGCACGATATATACGCCTGCGAGGCAGAGAGCGAAGCCAAGGGCGATGCGCCAGGTGACCGGCTCGCCCAGGATCATCCAGGCCAGTGCAATTGCCAAAGGTGTGACAAGGTAAAGCAATGTGGACACGCGGGTCGCGTCGCCGCGCTGAACAAGTGCGACATAGAGGCTGATCGAGATCAGGGAATTGGCGATGACCAGATACGCAAGGGAAAGGATCAGGTTTGGATGCCAGGTGACTTCCATCGTTTCGGTCGCCATTGCGATGGGAAGCAGCACGGCAAATCCGATCACATATTGAACAGCAGCACCCAACACTGGGTCGCTGCGCCGCCCGTGACGTTTTTCCAGCAAAGTGGCGGCGGTCAGGCCGACCAATGCACTAACCGCAAGCAGCCCGGCGGAAAGAGGCACTGCGCTGGTCTTGTCAAAGACGCTGATTGCAACCCCCGCAAAACCCAGCGCCAGGCCAACCCTCATCACGGGCCGTCCACGCGCTTCTCCGACCAACGGAGAGAAGGCGGCGACAAGGGCGGGCTGCAAGGCCATCACGATGGCAGTGGTGCCGGCACCCAACCCCTGTTTCATCGCCTGATAGGCCAGACCGAAATAAACACACTGAATAAGAAACCCACTTGCCGCCATAGCGGCCCAGTGCGCCGGATCACGCGGCAGGGCAGGGCGGAACACCGCCAGCAGCGGCAGAAGACACAGAACAGCCAGACCATAACGGATCGCAAGCATGGTCATAGGTTCCACATAGGGCAGCCCCAGCTTGGCAAAGCTGTAGCCACCCGCCCAGAACAGCACGAACAGAACCGGTGCACCCAACCAGAATATCGATACCGCGCGGGCCGAGGTCATCATCTATTCCAGCTTCGAAGATAATCGCCCAAGCATATCAAGGCATTGGGCCATCTGGTCGACCGAGACGTATTCATCAGGTTTATGCGCCTGATCGATTGATCCGGGGCCGCAGACAACGACGCTCATCCCCAACTGCTGGAATATCCCGGCCTCGGTGCCGAAAGGTACAACGTCGGCGCCATTTGCCCCTGTCAGTTCCATCACAAGGTCACGCGCCTCGTTCTCGTCCATTGGCTCCAGCCCGTCGACCTCACCGATTACTTCGGTCTTGATACCGGCACCGGGATGAACAGTCTGCATTGCCGGGATCAGGGTTTGCGCGCAAAACCGGTGCAGTTCGTCTTTGACGTAATCCGCATCCGCCTTTTGCACTGGTCGCATCTCCCAATCGACCCGCGCCTTACCGGGGATCACATTATGGGCCACCCCGCCCACCAACGTACCGGTATTGATTGTTGTCCATGGCGGGTCGAACGGGCTGTTTGCCGGTGCTCGCCCTTGCAAATCAGCCTTCAGCGCCAGCAGTTTCGACACGTATTGCACCGCGTATTCGACTGCGTTAACGCCGCGCTCGGGGGCCGAGCCATGGCCTTCGAACCCGGTAAAATGCGCTGTATATTCATAGCAACCCTTATGGCCTTCGATGATGCGCATCGAGGTGGGCTCGCCGATGATGACCACAGCGGGTTTGATCGCTTTCTCCCGCAGGGTCTTGGCCAAAGCCTGCGCGCCAAAACAGCCGATTTCTTCATCATAGGTAAAGGCAAAATGCACCGGGCGCTGAAGGTCCAGCTTTGCGTAATACGGGGCCATGACGACTGCCGCCGCTATAAACCCTTTCATATCGCAGGTTCCGCGCCCAAACCACTTGCCGTCCCGCTCCTCCATCACGAGCGGGTCCGAGGACCAGTCCTGATCGGCGACAGGCACTACATCGGAATGGCCTGACAGAACGATACCACCGTCGCGCTTTGGGCCCAATGTGGCAAAAAGATTGGCTTTGGTGCCGGTTTCATCATGCCATATTTCAACCTCTGCACCGCAATCGCTCAACCGGTCCGCGAGGTGTTTGATCATGTCCAGGTTGCTGTCTGACGAAACCGTGGGGAAGCTGATCAGTTCGCCCAGCAGGGTCTTGGCGTCTTCGAGGGTGCTCAAGGCTTAGTCTTTCACAAAGAGCTTTCGCTCGATATTGCACAGGGCTTCGGCGGGGCCGTTTTCAGTGATAAGAATGGTTTCCGTGGTCTCAAGCCCCCAGCTGTCCATCCATAGCGCAGGCATGAAATGGAAAACCATGCCCGGTTGCAGAATGGTCTCGTCTTCGGCGCGGATCGACGCTGTCCGTTCGCCCCAATCTGGCGGATAGCTCAGGCCGATAGGGTATCCCATGCGCCCCTCCCGTTCGAGTCCGTGACGGGCAAGAACCTTAAGAAAAGCGGTTGCAATGTCGCTTGTCCGATTGCCAGCCCGTGCAGCCTCTAAACCCGCCGCTATCCCTTCGATCTGCGCGCGTTCCGCGTCCCGCATTTCTGGCGGCGGAGTGCCAAGAAATACCGTGCGGCAAAGCGGAGCGTGGTACCGCCGATAGCAGCCTGATAGTTCGAAAAATGTTGCCTCACCTTCTTTCATCGGCGCGCCATTCCATGTCAGGTGCGCGGCAGTGGCATCCAGCCCTGAGGGTGTCAAAGGGACAATGGCCGGGTAATCCCCCCAATCATCCTCAACCCCGGTAATCCCGGCATGAAGGATATCTGCGACAAGGTCGTTCTTGCGCACGCCCACCGCGGCGCGATCAATGGCCGTTTGGATTACTTTTTCGGAAATCCGGGCCGCCTTTCTAATAAAGACAATTTCTTCTTCCGACTTGATCAGACGCTGCCAGTTCACAAGTGCCGTCGCATCCACCAGCGTCGCTTCGGGCAATTCCTTGCCCAAAACCTCGTGTGCCTTTGCGGAATAGTAATAGTTCTCCATCTCAACGCCGATGCGGGCGGTGCTCAGCCCGAGTGCGCGAATGTGGCCAGCCAGATCCTGCATGGGATGGCGTATGGTTGATTGAACGTAGTGGTCTGCATAGCCGCGAATGTTATCCCTGGACATCCAGCATGTGCGCAACCCACCCAATGCATCCATCTGGCGTCCCCACCAAATCGGCTCACCTTCCATGCCGAGCAATACGCCCTGATGCACGTAAAAGGACCAACCATCATAGCCAGTCAGCCAAGCCTGGTTCGAAGGGTCGGTGACAAACAGTAGCTCTAGCCCCGCTTTTTCCATAGCGCTTCGGGTCTTGGCGATCCTGCGGTCATATTCCGCTTGGCTGAAGGGGGCGTGTTCAATCGGCATGGCATCCTCGGAGGCTGGATATGACACGTACTTGAGCGCAATCTTTCCAATTTGTACACAAATGAACTTGTAAGCGATACCTGAACCGAAACCCCTATTAGAAGTTAATGGGTTATCTAACGAGGAGATCATGGTACGGGTACAGGGTATTCGCCCTCAGCATCGAAGGACGCAGTAGAATAGAGCGCTGGAAGCATGCGAAGTCCCTGTTCGGCGGTTAGTGCGTTTCCGAAACCGCGCCAAAAGTCATGAGCCACCGAGGGTCATGAGAAATTTCTTCAGACCTCATCTGATCGCGGTTTTCGCGGGCCAATCGACTATTTGTGCGGTTTTATGCTGCGCCTGAGCGAGGATCGGCATTTCTCCGCTGGATATGATTGCAAGACGGCAACGGTGGAACCTGATCTCGCGCGCGGCATGGTGCAGGGGGTCGGTGTCTTGGGGCACAGTGAAGGCTCGCTGCCAAACCCCAGATGTCCAAGGACTCAATCAATGCTACACACTGCGCCCACCTGTCGAGAGGCGGCCCCTTGTTTCGATGCATGTCGATCCAGCGCGCTCGACACCAACGGCATTCTCAATTCAACGCGTGCCGCGTCCCCTGTGGTGAACGAGGCAGAGTGTCAGAGCCTGCGCAACTCGGCCGGTCAGAGGAAAGCGCGCAATCTTTGGGGAATGGTTGCGTGGGGTTTGTTGGTGATAGTCCAAATCGCTGCGTACGCCGCCATGTTCTATGGCGTGTTGGTTATGCATATCTCGCTGCTTCCCTACGTATTTCTGGTTGCACTGACAGTCTTATTCTGGCTGGGCTACGATTGCATTCGCGATATGCGCAAGGATGCTTCATCAGCTAACGGTCAAAGTTAGATTCCTTTCTTACCTGAATGACTTCGGGTCAATGACAGTCGATATCTGTGGCCAAACCGCCGGGCCCAGTGGAATGTAAGTGTTGCCCTTCGTGATTTCCTTGGGGCAGGGCGCTTTCAGGTTCAAGACACGCCCTGGCAACAGGAATCTTTCACGAAAGTCAGTGACAGAGCCGGTTGACAACAGGTTTTGTATTTTGGATACATTTGTCAGGGATATCGCAACGACCTGTATTGTCACTGAACGCTCTGACGACAAAGAGCCCTGCGATTGTCTTGCCAAGTCCATTTCTGGGAGAAAATCATGAAACTCAATCTTCTGGCCGCAACCACGGCAATAGCCCTGTCGGGTGCCGTGGCACAGGCAAATACCCTGGTGTATTGTTCCGAAGGTTCACCCGAGGGGTTTGACCCTGCACTGTTTACCGCAGGGACTACCTTTGATGCCTCGTCGCATCCCATTTATAACCGGTTGCTTGAATTCGAAACCGGTACAACCAATGTGATCCCCGGTCTGGCTGAAAGTGTCGAGGCCAGTGATGATGGCCTGGAATACACGTTCAAGCTGCGCCAGGGTGTTAAATTCCATTCGAATGACGAATTCACCCCGACCCGAGACTTCAACGCTGATGACGTAATCTTTTCGTTCATGCGCCAAAAGGACGAGAACCACCCCTATAACCAAGTGTCTGGCGGCACGTGGGAATACTTCCAGGGTATGGGGATGCCGGATCTGGTCTCTTCTATCGAGAAGATTGATGACTACACGGTGAAGTTCACCCTGTCCAAGCCAGAGGCACCCTTTGTTGCGAACATGGCGATGGATTTTGCTTCGATCATGTCAGCCGAATATGGCGATGCTATGATGGCTGCCGGAACGCCTGAAAAACTGAATACCGCGCCCATCGGGACCGGGCCTTTCTCGTTCGTGGCCTACCAGAAAGACGCGGTGATCCGCTATGCGGCCAATGGCGACTACTGGAAGGAACCGGCGCAGGTCGAAAACCTGATCTTTGCCATTACGCCGGACGCGTCTGTTCGCTACCAGAAGCTGAAGGCTGGCGAATGCCATGTGATGCCTTACCCGAACCCGGCTGACATTCAGGCGATGAAGGATGATGCAGACATCAACATGATGGAGCAGGAAGGGCTGAACGTCGGGTATCTGGCTTACAACACCACGATGGCGCCGTTCGACAACCCCAAGGTTCGCAAAGCGTTGAACATGGCGATCGACAAACAGGCGATCATCGACGTGGTTTTCCAGGGCTCGGGCCAGGCTGCCAAGAACCCGATCCCGCCAACCATGTGGGGCTATAACGACGCTATTGTGGACGATGCCTATGATCCCGAAGCGGCCAAGGCCATGCTTGATGCCGAAGGTGTCTCGGACTTGTCGATGAAGATCTGGGCGATGCCTGTTCAGCGCCCCTATAACCCCAATGCCCGCCGCATGGCCGAGCTGATCCAGGCGGATTTTGCCAAGGTTGGTGTGGGCGTCGAAATCGTCTCATACGAATGGGGCGAATACCTGTCACGCTCGAAAGAACTGAACCGCGATGGTGCTGTTTTGCTGGGCTGGACCGGGGATAACGGCGATCCGGACAACTTCCTGGCCGTTCTGCTGGGCTGTGACGGGGTCGAAGCATCTAACCGTGCACAATGGTGCCACCAGCCGTTCGAGGATCTGATCCTGAAAGCCAAGCAAAGCACCGATCAGGCCGAGCGGACCAAGCTGTATGAAGAAGCGCAGGTCGTGTTCAAAGAGCAGGCCCCATGGGCAACCATTGCTCACTCGGTTGTATTCATGCCGATGAGCAACAAGGTGCAAGGCTACAAAGTGCACCCGCTGGGCGGCCACATCTTCTATGGTGTGAGCGTCGAGTAAGCCACCACTCACTCACCGGAGCCGCCTGTTTGGCGGCTCCGGCTTTCTTATTGAGGAGGTCGGCCTGAATGCCGGATCTGTCCGAATATCGTCAACTGGCACGGGACCTGTCAGTCGACGCAGTAGCTCTTGTGCCTGGCCCGAACTTCACCCGCGCTTTGGGAAAAGCTTTCATGAGCCACGAGCGGCCTTTCGTGGTTATTGTCCCGGCTGAGGGACAGGCCGCAGCGATTGTGCCCAATCTGGAACTGGCGCCATGGGATCTTGTAGGGTTCGAGGGCGCTGTTTTCGATTGGCGCGATCAGACCGGTTATGATGATGCGTTTACTGCTTTGGCCGCACATATGCCGATCCGCTCTCTTGCGGTGGAAGGTCAGGTGATGCGGGTTTTTGTCTCTGTGGCTTTCACACGTGCTATGCCGGACTTGCGGATCGTTGACGGTGAACGCGAAATCTCGGGCCTGCGCATTATCAAAACCGATGAAGACATTGCTGCGATGCAGGCGGCCATCGATATCTCGGAACGTGCTCTGGGTCGTGTGATTGCAGATGTGCGCGTCGGTCAGACTGAAAAACAGGTCGAGCAGGCCCTGATACAGGCGCTGTTTGCAGAAGGAGCCGAGTCTCTGGCGTTTTCGCCAATCGTTGCGGCTGCCGACAACTCTGCACGGCCGCATGGGAAAGCACGCAGCGACTACCAGATCAGGGCAGGCGACGCGTTACTGTTCGATTTCGGCGCCTGCAACGATGGTTTTGCCGCTGACATCACGCGAACCTTCTTTGTTCAAGACGTATCGGACGAGGGTAGGGAAGTCTACGATACCGTTCTGCGCGCCAACAAAGCCGGGTTCGAAGCTTGCCGCCCGGGTGCAACGGCCCATGACATCGACGATGCGGTCATCAGCGTGCTCGAGGCCTCGCCATTTGCGGATCGTATACGTACCAAAACGGGCCACGGGCTTGGCCGGGATGTGCACGAGGCACCTTATATCATGCGCGGAAACCACCAGAAAATTCTGCCGGGCATGGTCTGGACGAATGAACCAGGTCTCTACGCGCTCGAAAGTTTTGGCGTTCGCATCGAAGATGACGTGCTTGTCACTGTGGATGGTTGCCGGTCGCTGACCCATTTCCCCAAAGAGCTTACAGTCATAGGTCGCTGATGTTTGGTTACTTACTCACCCGCATTGGCCTGTTCGTCCCGACTTTTCTGGGCGTGACGTTGATCTCATTCATGTTCATCCGGGTGTTGCCGGGTGATCCGATCATCGTCATGGCCGGCGAGCGTGGCATGACTGAAGAACGCTATCAGGAAATGGTAGAAAAGCTGGGTTTCGACAAACCGGTGTTGCAGCAATACTGGGAATACCTTGCCGGAGTTTTGCAGGGCGATCTCGGCGAAAGCTTTGTCACAAAAAAACCGGTCTGGGAGGAGTTCTTTTCGCTGTTCCCCGCGACAATGGAACTTTCGCTCTGCGCCATGATCTTCGCCATCGCATTGGGTCTGCCTGCCGGTGTGATTGCGGCGGTGAACCGGGGGAAGTTTTTTGACAGGGCACTGATGTCTTCGGCATTGGTCGGGTATTCGATGCCCATCTTCTGGTGGGCGCTGCTGCTGATCATCGTGTTTTCGGGCAATCTTGGCTGGACACCGGTGTCCGGTCGGATCGACCTGCTTTATTACTTCCCAAGTGTCACTGGCTTTATGCTGATCGACAGTCTTTTGTCCGGGCAGGAAGGCGCATTCGGGTCGGCCGTTCGTCATCTGATCCTTCCGACGATTGTGCTGGGTACTATTCCGCTGGCAGTGATCGCGCGTCAGACCCGGTCGGCGATGCTGGAGGTTCTGGGCGAGGATTACATCCGCACTGCACGTGCAAAAGGGTTGTCGCCGACCCGGGTAAACGGGCTGCATGCGCTACGTAACGCGCTGATACCGGTTGTCACGGTGATCGGGTTGTCGGTTGGTACGTTGCTGGCGGGGGCAATTCTTACTGAAACCATCTTCAGCTGGCCGGGCATCGGCAAGTGGATGGTCGATAGTATTTTCCGCAGGGATTACCCGGTGGTGCAAGGGGGTTTGCTGATGATCGCGGTGATCGTGATGCTGGTGAACCTGCTGGTCGATGTTTTGTACGGCATCATCAACCCCAAAATCCGGAGACGATGATGACCGAGCTTTCGTCGAACCAGCCAATGGCCGAAAATCGTCCCAGCGCACTGCGAGAGTTCTGGTACTATTTCAGCGAAAACCGCGGTGCCGTGATCGGGTTGTGGGTTTTTGCCGCCTTTGTGTTCTGTGCGGCCTTTGCCCCTTTGTTGGCCCCCTATGATCCGACCGAACAGTTCCGGGACCATATCCTGCAACCCCCTGCCTGGCAGGAAGGCGGAAGCTGGGCCTTCCCGTTGGGCACCGATCCTTTGGGCAGGGATATGCTGTCGCGGCTGATCATGGGTTCACGCTATTCCTTCTTTGTGGGGATCGTTGTGGTCTGTGTTGCCGTAACGGGCGGCGTAATGGTCGGCCTTCTGTCGGGTTTTGCGCCCAAATGGGTTGATACGTTGATTATGCGGGTGATGGACATCGTCCTGGCTTTCCCGTCTCTGCTGCTTGCCCTTGTTCTGGTCGCCATTCTGGGCCCATCACTGACCAATGCGATGATCGCCATCGCCATCGTGTTTCAACCGCATTACGTGCGCCTGACCCGCGCGTCGGTTCTGGCGGAACGGCAGAAAGACTATGTGACCTCGGCCCGTGTGGCCGGTGCTGGCAAGTCGCGGCTGATGTTCATCACGGTATTGCCCAACTGTCTGGCGCCAATCATCGTGCAGGCGGCCCTGTCTTTTTCGACTGCCATTCTGGACGCGGCGGCCCTTGGGTTTCTGGGCATGGGCGCGCAGCCCCCCACGCCGGAATGGGGCACCATGCTGGCTGAAGCGCGCGAGTTCATCCTGCGCGCATGGTGGGTTGTAACCTTCCCCGGTCTCGCGATTCTGGTCACCGTGCTTGCCATCAATCTGATGGGTGACGGGTTGCGGGATGCGCTGGACCCGAAACTGAAACGGAGCTGATCGCATGAGCCTTTTGCAGATCCGTAATCTGACTGTTGAGTTCGCCACATCTTCGGGTAGTTTCCGCGCCGTGGACGGTGTCGATCTGTCGGTCGACAAAGGCGAATTGCTGGCCATCGTCGGCGAAAGCGGTTCGGGCAAGTCCGTGTCGATGCTGGCACTGATGGGCTTGCTGCCCTGGACCGCCACGATCACCGCCGATGAGATGAGCTTTGAGGGCCGTGACCTGTCCGGTATCTCGGCCCGCGAACGGCGCAAGATCATTGGTAAGGACATGGCGATGATCTTTCAGGAACCGATGTCCTCGCTGAACCCCTGTTTTACTGTCGGGTTTCAGATCAAAGAGGCATTGCGCATCCACCTTGGCCTGAACCGAAAAGAGCGTCACGAGCGTGCGGTCGAATTGTTCGATCAGGTTGGCATTCCTGCGCCTGAAAGCCGCCTGAATTCCTTTCCGCATCAGATGTCAGGGGGCATGAACCAACGGGTTGTGATCGCGATGGCCATTGCCTGCAATCCCAAACTGCTGATCGCGGATGAACCGACCACCGCGCTGGACGTGACCATTCAGGCGCAGATTCTGGATCTGTTGATCCGGTTGCGTGATGAGCATGACATGGGCCTTGTTCTGATCACCCATGACATGGGTGTCGTTGCGGAAACCGCCGAGCGGGTTCAGGTGCAATATGCCGGGCAAAAGGTTGAAGAACAGCCTGTCAGGGATTTGTTCCGAACCCCCCGCCATCCCTATACCACGGCCCTGCTAAGTGCTTTGCCGGAGCGGGCGACGTCCAAGATTCTGCCGACGATTCCAGGTGTTGTCCCGGGGCAATTCGACCGTCCAAAAGGATGCCTTTTCAGCCCACGGTGCCGCTTTGCCGATGCGACCTGCGCCCAAACCCCACCGACCCCTCATGCCGAGGCATTTGGCAAGGCGCGCTGTCACTATGTTGAAAAGATTGCCGCCGGAGAGCTGATATGACCACACCTATCGTTCAGGCCAACGACCTGGCCCGGTATTATACGGTCAAAGGTGGGTTGCTGTCCAAACCCGCAACCGTAAAGGCACTGTCGGGGGTGGATTTCGACCTGCTGCCAGGAAAAACACTGGCCATTGTCGGAGAGTCAGGCTGTGGCAAGTCTACGCTGGCCAGACTGATTACAATGATCGAAGAACCAACCTCGGGCAGCCTGACGATCAACGGGGTCGACATTACCCCTTCGCAATGGAGCAAGATGAGAGAGACGGTACAGATCGTCTTTCAAGACCCCTATAGCTCGTTGAATCCGCGTCAGCGCATCGGGCAGATCCTGCAGGAACCGCTGATTATCAACCGGCCACAGATGACAGCCGCCGATCGCGAAAAGCACGCTCGCAAGATGATCGAGATGGTGGGCCTGCGCCCGGAACATTATGACCGCTATCCGCATATGTTCTCGGGTGGGCAGCGCCAGCGGATCGCCATTGCGCGGGCGCTTATGCTGGATCCCAAGGTGCTGGTTCTGGATGAACCTGTCTCGGCGCTGGATGTTTCGATTCAATCGCAGATCCTGAACCTGCTGGTCGATCTTCAGGAACGGCTGAACCTGGCCTACCTGTTCATTTCACATGACTTGTCGGTTGTCCGGCATTTCGCCGACGACGTGATTGTCATGTATCTGGGGCGCGCGGTCGAAAAAGGTCCGAAAGAGCAGCTGTTCGCTGCTCCCCGACATCCGTACTCCAAGGCGTTGCTCTCCACGACGCCCCGTGCCGACCCGGATGCCCGGAAAGAGCGGATCAAGCTGGAAGGCGAGTTGCCGTCACCCATGAACATCCCGAAAGGGTGCGCTTTTGCGCAACGATGCTGGCTCGCGACTGAACAGTGCAGGCAAACATTGCCTGAACTGGATGATGAAATTCATCAGGTCGCGTGTCTGCATCCTCTTTTCTGAAAAACCAGATGGCCAGCGAAAACGCCCGGGCCATAGGACCGGGCGTCAGGAAGTCCGCACGTCCTTGAAGGCGTCAGAGCCCCCATTTCTCGCGGTTTGCTTCAAAAAAGCCTTCCGCTTTTTTCACTTCGATCCAGTTGTTCACATAGTTGATCCAGATCTGATCGCCTTGTGGCAGGATCATCGCAATCGGCGAAGGTGACCGGGGACCGGCGTTTTTCACGCGGATAACAGGAAACTTCTCCTCTAGGGTCGAGCCCTCGATGTTCGACGTGATGAATACATCAGCACGACCGGCGATTACTTCCTGATACCCGCGGGCCGGGGCCTCGACCACCTTGATCTCGGCGTTCGGGAACCATTCGCGGACCCGTTTTTCGAAAGTGGTGCCCAAAGTCGTCGCGACTTTCACACCGGTCTGGTTGATCGAGTCATAGCCGTCGAATTTGTTAGCCTTGTCCTTGGTGGTGTAGGGAAAAAGTTCGACCGAAATATAGCTGTCCGAAAAACCCGCAACTTTCATGCGCGGTGGCGAAATCGATGCCGACCCGGTCAGGTGGTACTTGCCCGCGACCACACCATTCACCAGTGTTTTCCAGTCGGTGGGGACAAATTCGACCTCAACTCCAAGATCGGCGGCCAATGCATTCATGATGTCGATGTCGTATCCTTTGTAGCTGTTGGTTGCCGGGTCGCGCAGTGTCATCGGGTTCCAGTCACCTGTGGTCCCAACCTTGAGAACGCCGGAATCCAGCACCTCGTTCAGCGCAGATTGCGCCAGTGCGGAACCGGACAATACAAGCCCCAACACGGCAACCGCCGCGGCTTTCCAAAAAACGCTCATAGGTATCTCCCGTTGGTGGCGTTACGACCTTGTGATTGCAATCCTCATTGATTTCAGTCCAAAGGGAAAGATAACCTCAAGAAAATATTACTATGGGGCAAAAACGGGGGCAGTTCAGCTTATGGCAGGCGCCGCAATCGAGCTTGTGGGCGTGAATAAGTGGTATGACACATTTCACGTTCTCAAGGACATCAACCTGACGGTCAGCAGCGGCGAAAAGGTGGTGATTTGCGGGCCTTCGGGGTCAGGCAAATCCACGGTCGTTCGATGTATCAACCGGTTGGAAAAACACCAGAAAGGTATCATTCGGATAGATGGGGTTGAGCTGGCGGATGACGCGA
This sequence comes from Ruegeria sp. AK11, assembly GCF_056541095.1. NCBI lineage: Bacteria > Pseudomonadati > Pseudomonadota > Alphaproteobacteria > Rhodobacterales > Roseobacteraceae > Ruegeria > Ruegeria sp. AK11. Next base: position 15,769 of record NZ_JBQFXU010000013.1, on the reverse strand, counting down.
AGTCAACGGCAACCATCCGGTCCGATGTCGGGATGGTCTTCCAGCAATTCAATCTGTTTCCGCATTTGACCGTTTTGGAAAACCTGACTTTGGGTCCGATCAAAGCGCGCGGCCTGAGCCGGAAGGACGCAGAGGAAAAAGCGCGCCATTATCTGGATCGGGTACATATCCCCGATCAGGCGGACAAAAAGCCCATGCAGTTGTCTGGTGGCCAGCAACAACGCGTAGCGATTGCACGATCCTTGTGCATGGAACCGCGCGCGCTGTTGTTCGATGAACCCACGTCGGCTCTGGACCCCGAGATGATCTCGGAAGTGTTGGAAGTTATGGTTGAACTGGCAAATGAGGGCATGACCATGGTGGTTGTGACCCACGAAATGGGATTTGCCCGCAAAGTTGCCGACAAGATGGTCTTCATGGATGCCGGTGAGATTGTCGAAGAAGGCAAGCCGGAGCATTTCTTTACCAACCCTCAGTCTGACCGCTGTCGCAAATTCCTGTCTCAGATTCTGCAGCACTGAGAGGGGCAGATGAAAAAACTTCTACTAATCGTACCTTTGCTGCTGGCAGGCTGTTCTTCATCCCAGACCTGGGGCTGGTATGTGATCGACCCGACTACAGCATCGGGGTGGATCAATGTGAAATTCCTGATCTCGGGGATGGGTGCAACGATTCAGATTTCACTGATCGCCGCCGTGCTGTCGATCGTCATCGGTTTGCTGGTGGCCCTGCCGGGATTGTCCGAAAAACGTGGCTGGCGGCTGGTCAACCGTGTCTACGTTGAATTCATTCGGGCCATTCCCTTGCTGCCGATGCTGTTTTGGGTCTTTTACGGCTTGCCCATCGTGTTCAAGTCGATGGGCATGAACGTACCAATTGACCCGTTCTGGGGTGCAATCATCACCCTGGCGATTTCTGACAGCGCCTTCACTGCCGAGATTTACCGCGCAGGCATTCAATCCATTGCGCGAGGTCAAAGCGAAGCGGCGCAGACCATCGGGCTGAACTACGTGCAGACCATGCGTTATGTGATCCTGCCGCAGGCAATCCGGCGCATTCTGCCGCCCTTGGCAAACCAGTTCATCTACATCGTAAAGATGAGTGCATTCGCCAGCGTCATCGGGATGCAGGAACTGACCCGCCGCGCGAATGAGCTGGTGGTTACGGAATACCGCCCGTTGGAAATCTATACCCTGTTGATCTTTGAATACCTGATCCTGGTTCTGATCATCAGTGCGGGTGTGCGCTGGCTGGAGCGTCGCATGGGCGCGGACGAGCGCGGATAAGGAGAATTGATATGGACTGGAAAGCTTTCATGGCCGAGACCGAGGCCAATATCGGAACTTTTTCGCAGGAAGTGCCCGAAACCGTGCGCGGCTTTGGCATCATGGGCAAGGCCGCCAAGACCAATGGCGCACTAAGTGAGAAAACCAAGGAATTCATGGCCCTTGGCATCGCCATTGCGACCCGCTGCGACAGCTGCATAGGGTTTCACGTGCGTTCCCTTGTCCGGCTGGGTGCAACCCGAGACGAGATGTGCGAGGCATTGGCGATGGCGACCTATATGGGCGGCGGGCCGTCTTATGCTTACAGCGCCAAAGCGCTGAAGGCTTATGATGTGTTTTCCGGGTAATTGCCGCGCATAGCATTAATGCGGGTTATGATCAGGCGTTTGGTTCCGGTTTCATTTGCCCCATGCCTCCCGCGTTTTCTTCTGCGGTTTTGCGAATAATTGCACCGATTTTCAGAAGGTTTTCGCCCAGCGGGTTGGTCTTTCGCCAGATCAGGCCGATGGTTCGGGTTGGTGGGGTGTCCTGAAAGCGGGCGATGGACACGTCGGCAGACCGGGTTTCCAGCCCCACGGCCATTTCCGGTATCAGCGTCACACCGATGCCCGCCCCGACCATCTGTACCAGTGTGGACAGAGAACTGCCCTCCATAATGTGCTGCGGTTCGATATTGCGGATCGAACAGAAGGAAAGCGCCTGATCTCTGAAACAATGCCCTTCTTCCAGCAACAACAGCCGCATCGTTCTGAGCTGTGACGAACTTGGCATTGGCAACCCGGCGTCCCGCGCCGGGCGAACCAGCAGAAAGTCTTCGTTAAACAACGAAAATTCCCGAAGGCTGGGCTCCGATACTGGCAAAGCGACAACGGCAAAATCCAGTCTTGAGTCCAAAATTTCGCCGATCAGGGTTTGGGTGATGGTCTCTTTGGGCTCGATCGTCAGCTGTGGGAATCGTTGCGACAGTGCCTTGATGATTGATGGCAGCAAGTAAGGCGCGACCGTGGGGATGACCCCGATTCTGATGCGACCCGACAAGGGACCAGCGGAAGATTGCACAAGATTCCCCAAATCTTCGACCCGCGTCAGGATTTCGCGGCCATGTTTTAGGACATCTTCGCCAAGCGCGGTCAGGCGCGTCTCGCGCGCTGCGCGTTCGACCAAGGGGCCACCCATGATGGCCTCCAGCTCTTTGATTTGTATGGAAAGCGCGGGTTGCGAAATCGCGCTGGCCGCCGCGGCTTTGCCAAAATGGCGGTAGGTGGCAAGCGCTTCAAAGTAGCGCAGGTGTTTAAGCGTGAGTGACTTCATAGAAAAAACTAATCACAATGATAGTAATTACAAATTTCCAATTATCGAAACTGTGGGATACGAGTCAAGACATCTGAACCCCTCAGTAAATACTCAGGAGATTTACAATGGACGGCAATCCCCACAATCATCAATCCGGCGGCTGCCCAGTCTTGCATGGCGGGAACACGGGCACAGGCAACTCTGTCACCAAATGGTGGCCGGATGCGCTGAACCTGGACATTCTGAGCCAGCACGACACCCGCACCAACCCGATGGACGCGGATTACAACCACCGCGAAGCGGTCAAAGGGCTGGATTTCAATGCTGTTCGTGCTGACGTCGAAGCGTTGCTGACCGACAGTCAGGACTGGTGGCCAGCCGATTGGGGCCACTATGGCGGCCTGATGATCCGACTGGCGTGGCACTCTGCCGGGTCGTACCGCCTGGGGGATGGTCGCGGCGGCGCAGGTTCGGGCAACATCCGTTTTGCACCGCTGAACTCTTGGCCGGACAATGCCAGCCTTGATAAAGCGCGCCGTCTGCTCTGGCCGGTGAAAAAGAAATACGGCAACGCGCTGTCCTGGGCAGACCTGATTGTTTTGTCGGGAACGGTTGCCTACGAATCCATGGGTCTGAAGACCTTTGGCTTTGGCTTTGGCCGCGAAGATATCTGGGGCCCGGAAAAAGACGTCTATTGGGGGTCGGAAAACCAGTGGCTGGCCCCGTCCGAGAACCGCTATGGCGATCTGGAAACTCCCGGAACGCTGGAAAACCCGCTGGGTGCGGTGCATATGGGCCTGATCTATGTGAACCCAGAAGGTGTGAACGGCAACCCGGATCCAGCAAGAACTGCGCTGCACATCCGTGAAACCTTTGCCCGCATGGCGATGAATGACGAAGAGACCGCCGCGTTGACCTGTGGTGGTCACACGGTCGGCAAAGCGCATGGCGCGATGGCGGGTGATCATATCGGCGCCGAACCCGAAGCCTGCCCGGTTTCCGCTCAGGGTCTGGGATGGGACAACCCCGATCAAAACGGCAAGGCAACCAACGCGTTCACGTCTGGTATCGAGGGTGCGTGGACGAAAAACCCGACCAAATTCGATATGGGCTTTTTCGATTACCTGTTCGGCTATGAGTGGGAATTGGGTAAATCGCCCGCGGGTGCACAACAGTGGCAGCCCATCGACATGCCGGAAGAGGAAAAGCCGGTCGACCCGACCGACCCTTCGGTTCGGCGTATGCCGGTCATGACCGATGCGGACATGGCAATGAAGATCGATCCTATTTACAACGCGATCTGTCAGAAGTTCATGGCTGACCCGGATTACTTTGCTGACACTTTTGCCCGCGCGTGGTTCAAGCTGACCCACCGCGATATGGGGCCACGTGTCAACTACTATGGCCCAGACGTCCCGTCAGAAGAGCTGATCTGGCAGGACCCGATCCCTGTCGGTTCGACCGGGTATGACGTCGATACCGTCAAAGCAAAGATCGCCGACAGTGGTCTGACCGCGGTCGAGATGATCACCACCGCGTGGGACAGTGCCCGTACCTTCCGTGGCTCGGACAAACGCGGCGGAGCAAATGGTGCGCGTATCCGTCTGGCACCGCAGAAAGACTGGGCAGGGAACGAGCCCGAACGTCTGGCAAAAGTGCTGGGCGTGCTGGAGCCGATTGCAGCGGAAACCGGGGCCTCGATCGCCGACGTGATCGTTCTGGCGGGTAACGTTGGTCTGGAACAGTCGATCAAAGCCGCAGGCTTTGACGTGACGGTTCCGTTCTCGGCTGGTCGCGGCGACGCAACGGATGAGCAGACCGATGCCGACAGCTTCTCGGTGCTGGAGCCGCTGGCGGACGGGTTCAGAAACTGGCAGCTGAAGGAATACGCGGTATCACCCGAGGCGATGATGCTGGACCGCGCGCAACTGCTGGGTCTGACCGCAGCCGAAATGACGGTTCTGGTGGGTGGCCTGCGTGTGCTGGGCGCCAATCATGGCGGCTCGGCGCATGGGGTCTTCACGGATCGCGTGGGTCAGTTGACCACCGACTTCTTCGTCAACCTGACGGATATGTCGCTCAGCTGGCACCCGGTTGACGGCGGCACATATGAGCTGCGTGATCGCGCCTCGGGCGAGGTCAGGTTCACCGCTACCAGCGCGGATCTGGTCTTCGGCTCGAACTCGATCCTGCGTGGCTACGCCGAGGTCTATGCCCAGGACGATAATGCCCAGAAGTTCGTGCGGGACTTCGTGGCGGCCTGGACAAAGGTCATGACCAACGACCGGTTCGATCTGGTAGCCTAAGTCAAAAATCGTCAGGCGAGGGAAACCTCGCCTGATATTGTGTTCGGGCAGACATCTGATAGTGCCCGATTATCCCGCGATCACATTCTGTTTTTGAACACCCAGGCCTTCGATGCCCAATTCCATCGTGTCGCCGGGTTTCAGATAGACTTGCGGGTTTTGCCCCATGCCCACACCCGGCGGAGTTCCGGTCGAGATCACATCGCCCGGTTGCAGGGACATGAATTGCGACAGGTGTGAGATCACAGTTGCCACCCCGAAGTGCATCGTCCGGGTCGAGCCGTCCTGATAACGGTGGCCGTTGACCTCAAGATACATCGGCAGATTCTGAGGGTCTGCAACCTCGTCCCGCGTCACCAGCCATGGACCGATGGGGCCGAATGTGTCTGCCGACTTGCCCTTGACCCACTGCCCCGAGCGGTGAAGCTGAAAATCACGTTCCGACAGGTCATTGACCACACAATAGCCTGCGACGTGATCCATCGCTTCGGCCTCGGAGATGTATTTCGCTTCCTTGCCGATCACCACGCCCAATTCGACCTCCCAGTCGGTCTTGACGGACCCGCGCGGGATTTCCACCGTGTCGTTCGGCCCGACAATGGCCGATGTCGCCTTGAAAAAGATCACAGGTTCCTGCGGCAACTCCATACCGCTTTCTGCCGCGTGGTCGGCATAGTTCAGGCCGATGCAAATGAACTTGCCCACTTGGCCGACACACGCCCCTAAACGGGTGTTGCCTTCAACCATCGGCAAATCCTGTGGATCCAGCGCGCGCAGTCGCGCCAAACCTTCGTCGCTGAGAACGTCGCCCGAAATATCGTCGATGACGCCTGACAGGTCGCGAATTGTGCCATCGTCGTGCAGTAGCCCAGGCTTTTCTGCACCCAAGGCGCCAAACCGCAGTAGTTTCATATTGTGATCCCTTTCAGATTAAATCGCCCATCCGCCATCAATGGCAAAGGGCTGACCTGTGGTAAATGCGCTGCTGTCACTCGCAAGGTAGAGCGCCAGTTCGGCAATCTCGTCGGCAGTCCCAATGCGCCCCATCGGCTGGCGGGCGATGAAATCCGTCATCGCCTTTTCGTAGTCGCCCGTCGCCCGCAAACGCTCGTGCAGGCTGGGGCTGTCAACGGTGCCGGGGCAGATAGCATTGCACCGGATGCCCTGCGTGACGAAATCGGCGGCGATCGACTTGGTCAGGCCAATTACGGCAGCCTTTGATGCGCAATATACAAACCGGTTTGGAACGCCCTTCATCGACGATGCGACCGAGGACATATTGATGATCGACCCCCCGCCGTTTTTCAACATCGCGGGCAGGGTCAGACGGATCAGGCGATACATAGCCTTCACATTAAGATCGAAACTGAAATCCCAGTCGTCCTCTTCGCACTCAAGAATGGTGCCGTTTGCCACGTAACCCGCGCAATTGAACAGGATATCCAACGGTGGCAATTCAGCCACGGCACGTTTTACGGCATGCGCGTCTGTCACGTCGAGATGGATTGGAGAGATCCTGTCGATCTCCGAAAGCCCGGCCAAAGTGGTTTCGTTGATGTCGCTTGCAAAGACATGCGCGCCTTCGGCTGCGAACAGTTCGGCCGTGGCACGTCCGATGCCCTGCCCAGCGGCGCTGATGAATGCGGTTTTGCCTTTTAGTCGGTCAGAAGGCTGATGCGATGTCATTCTGGTCCTCATGATTTTCCCGAAGCCGGGTGGTGTGTTGGGGATAACTGCCTTGTTGTTCGCGCCTCAGGGAAAAGATTGGGCAGGTTCAGCGGGCGCAAAGCAGTGCGTGTTTGGGGTTCGGTGCGGCACCGTCAAATCCTGATGTGATAAGCCTTTGCCGCATTCCCTCCGAGGATGGCCGCACGGTCATTGGAGGAAAGTGCGCTTAGCAGTTCGTCGGTTGCATCTACCCATCGTTCATAGCTGCTGGCCAATGTGCAGACCGGCCAGTCGCTGCCCCAGATCAACCGCGATGGTCCGAACGTGTTCAGTAGGTGATCCACATAGGGGTACAGGTCCCGAACCGTCCAGTCAGGTGCAGCTTCGGTGACAAGACCGGACAGTTTGCAGAACGCGTTGGTGTCCCGCGCGATGGCGGCCATGTCTTCGGCCCACCCGTCAAATGCACCGTCCCGGATCAGAGGTTTCGAGCCATGGTCAATCACAACCCGCATGTCCGGGTGCTGTGTCAGAAGGCGACGCAACGGCCCCAGGTGCCGGGGCAGGGTGAGGGCATCGAAAGTCAGATCTTTAGATTGGATGGCCTCAAAGGCAGGTCTCAGGGCTGCGCCGAGCATCCAGTTCGGATCAGCGATATCCTGAATCATTGGCCGCAGACCAACCAAAGCGGGATGAGTGGCTAGTCTGATGATTTGTGCACGCGCATCAGGGGCGTCGAAACCGACCCAGCCAACCACACCTTTGATAAAATGTGTCTTGTCCGCCAGTGACAACAGGTACTTCGTTTCGGCGACGGTCGACGCTGCCTGAACCAGAATTGTCCCGTCGATGCCCTGTGCTTGCAACAATGGCGCAAGATCACCTGGCCCGAAGTCCCGGTAAATCTGGCCCAAATCCGGTGTCAGCCACCCATAGTCACCACGTGCCAGCGCCCAAAAATGCTGATGGGCGTCGATCTTCATGCAATCACGCCTTTCTTCAGGATGATGTTGCCGTACAGCCTGCGCTCGCCGGTCTGAATGATGGCAAATGCGGATGCCGCGCGTTGGTAGAAGTCGAACCGGTCCAGACCCTGAATTTGCGCGGGGTTGTCAGCCTGCGCGTCGATGATCTTTTGGAAATCTGCGACGGCCTCGGGCACGGCTTCGGGATCACCGACAACCTGCATGGTCAGCGCGGGGTCGGGTACGAATGTGTCCAGCGGCATGACAGACAACACCGCGCCAAGCAGATCACTTGCCGTTGAACCATCCGCACGAATGCAGTCAGGCCCAAGGTTGGAGCCCGGGAAATTGGCGTCCGCAATAACGATGTCATCGCCATGGCCCATGGCGCGCAAGGCGTACAGCAACTCAGGAGACAACAGCGGGTCGAGGTTACGCAGCATTGACAGGTTCCTTGGGCAAGGGGGCATCTGGCCGGATCAGGCCTTCGGTACGCAGGTCTGACCAAAGCTGGGCGGGGATAGTCCGCTCCAGCAGGGCGACATTGGCTTGAACCTCGGCCGCATTGACGGCGCCCGGAACAACCGTTTTCACGGCGGGGTGTCCCAGAACAAATTGCAGCGCGGCTGCGATCAGCGGTGTGTCATGGGCCGCACAGACAGTTTCGATCCTGCGCACCCGTTCAAGAATATCCTCAGGCGCATCGGAATAGTTATACTTGGCCCCAGGCACCGGTCCGGTGGCGAGGATACCTGAGTTATACGGCCCGCCCAGAATGATGCCCACATCGCGTTTCTCGCAAAGTGGCAGAAAACTGTCCAAAGCTTCCTGCTCCAAAAGCGTATACCGACCTGCCAGCAGGAACCCGTCGAAATCGCCAAGACCCAGCAGTTTTTCGCAAACCTGCCATTCATTCACGCCGGCGCCAATCGCAGCGATCTCACCTGCATCGCGCAGTTCAACCAGCGCCTTGTACCCGCCGCCATCGAACAACTCGCGTACTTTGGCGTCTGACATTTCCTGACTGCCCTGACTGAAAGCGCAGACGTCATGCACCAGAAGAATGTCCGCATTGGCAACACCTGTCCGGTCCCGGCTTGCCTCATATGACCGCATGACGCCGTCATAGGTATAGTCGAACACAATGCGTTTCTGCGGAACGTCCACAAACGCTTCGGGTGTCACCTCATGTGGTTCGCAATCCAACAGCAGACGACCGATTTTGGTTGATAGCTGAATGTTCTCACGCCCAAACCGCCTGATCGCTTCGCCAAAGCGATACTCGGACCGCCCCAACCCGTATTGCGGCGCGGTGTCGAAGAACCGGATGCCTGCGTCAAAAGCGGATTGCAACGCAGCCTGCGCATCAGCATCCGAGACCTTGCGATAAAGATTGCCCAATGGCGCGCCGCCAAACCCCATGCGGGTCAGCGGTACAGGCCGGGACGTCCTTTTGTTCAGAAGGGCGGTTTGCGAAACGGTCATCCTGCCTCTCGGGTGTTTTGGGGGGGTAAATTGAACAGCTGCGGTCTTTCCTGTTGCAGCTGTTCTATCCGAGGCATCAGTTGCCCAAGGTGATGGCGCATGGCGTCTTGTGCTGCACGTTCATCATGGGCGCAGATGGCATCGAATATCGCCCGGTGTTCGGCCAGTGTTTCCGCGATGCGGCCGGGTGTCGGCAACAGCAACATACGCGCGCGGCTGACCTGTAGCGACACCGTCTGCGCCACATCCGGCAAGCGAAGCATCCCGGTGAACGCCATCAACAGGGCGTGGAATTCTTCATCCGCGTGATAGAACCCGGCAATGTCGTCATCTTCGATCAACAGCTCTTGCAGGCGCACGTTGCGGCTCAGCTTTTTGCGCTGATCATCGGTCAGGTCACGCGCAACCTTGGCCACAGTTGCCAGCTCCAGGGCCTCTCGCAGAAAGGCGCCTTCGCGTATTTCATCCATCGAGAAATAGGACACGCGTGTACCCGATTGCGGCACCACATCCACCAGTCCTTCGGCGGCAAGCCTGGTGATGGCGTCCGCGACAGGTGCGCGGGATACACCCAGGCGCGTGCAGATTGGTGCCTTTCTCAGATTGGCACCGGGAGGGAAATCCAGTGCCAGGATCGCCTGTTTGATGGATTGGTAAACCCGCTGCGCAAGCGATCCCTCAAATGTTGAAATGTCGGGCAGGCGGGTGGCGTCAATGTCATATGGGTGGTTCATGAATCTGAACTATCATACTAACATGTTAGTTGACAAGAGTGGATTATCCCCGTAGCTCTGTGGCGAACAAGCGGGGAATCCATGCGCCCAGTTTCAGAGATCAAAACCCCGGGAGGCCCGGCCCGTGACACAATCCGGCTGAACCCGGATGACAACGTGATCATCGCGTTGCGCGACCTGAAAGCCGACGCGCAACCGGATGGGATATCGATACGGCTTCCCACGGACATCGCACGCGGGCACAAGATCGCCACCGCCCCGATTGCGGCGGGTGAAAATGTGATCCGCTATGGACAGATCATAGGTCAGGCCAAAGCGGATATCGCCGCGGGCGAGCATGTTCATGTCCATAATCTGGGTATGGGGGCGCATCAGCAGGACTACGCATATGCAAGCGCGAACGCGCCGCTGCCCGAGATTTCAGGCGACCGTATCTTCCAGGGCTTCCACCGCGCCGATGGCAAGGTCGGCACGCGCAACTACATCGGCATTTTGACAACGGTGAATTGCTCTGGCTCCGTGGCGCGGTTCATCGCCGAAGCCGCCGAGAAACGGGGCTTATTGGACGCGTACCCGAATGTGGACGGTATCGTCCCGATCGTTCATGGCACTGGATGCGGCATGTCGGGCAAAGATGAAGGCTACGCCACGTTGTTTCGAACGCTGGCGGGATATGCCCAGCACCCGAATTTCGCCGGTATCCTGTTGATCGGTTTGGGCTGCGAGGTGATGCAGGTGGCCGATCTGGTTGGCGGTCGTCCGATCCGTCCTGATGGCGTGCTGCGTTACATGACCATTCAGAGTGAGGGCGGCACACGCCGTACCATTGAACGTGGATTGAACGAGCTGCGCGGGATTGCCGACCTCGCGAACAAGGCCGAACGCAAACCTGCGCCGATCAGTGCGATAACGGTCGGAATGCAATGCGGCGGGTCGGATGGGTATTCCGGGATCACCGCCAATCCTGCTTTGGGTTATGCGTCGGATCTGTTGGTGCGGCATGGCGGTACGACGATCCTGTCCGAAACCTCGGAAATCTATGGCGCGGAACACCTTTTGACCCGGCGGGCCGAGACCGTTGAGGTCGGGGAAAAGCTGATCGAACGCATTCGCTGGTGGGAGGGGTATACACAGCGCAACGGCGGCGAGATGAACAACAACCCAAGCCCGGGCAACAAGCGCGGCGGGTTGACGACCATTCTTGAGAAATCGCTTGGCGCCGTCGCCAAGGGCGGCACCGCGCCCTTGCGCGGTGTTTACAAGTTCGGCGAGAAAATCGACAAGGCCGGCTTTGTTTTCATGGACAGCCCCGGTTTTGATCCATGCTCGGTCACGGGGCAGGTAGCGTCAGGCGCGAACCTGATCGTGTTCACCACCGGGCGGGGCTCGGTTTCGGGATATCAACCAACACCCTGCATCAAGCTGGCTACCAATTCCGAAATGTATGCCCGGATGTCGGAAGACATGGATCTGAACTGTGGGGATATCGTCACAGACGGTGTGAGCATTGAGGCAAAAGGCGAAGAGCTGTTCGAAATGCTGATCCGCGTCGCATCGGGTGAACAAACAAAAAGCGAAGAACTTGGCTTTGGTGGGGTCGAATTTGTGCCCTGGCAAATCGGCGCGGTGATGTAGGCGGCACCACCCCTTGGGGAGAGGGGTGTTTGGGAGGATAAATGAAAAAACTGGTCGACATGTCGGGGATCGAGAAACACTTTCCCGGAGTCCATGCGCTGAAATCAGTGCAGTTCGATCTGGTGCCCGGTGAAGTCCATGCGCTGATGGGCGAGAACGGCGCGGGAAAAAGCACGCTGATGAAAATCCTCTCGGGGATTTATCAGCGCGACGGTGGCACATTGCAAATCGAAGGACGTGATGCAAACCCAACCACGCCACGCGAGGCGCAGGCTTTGGGTATCGGCATCATCCATCAGGAACTGAGCCTGATGAATGATCTGACAGTGGCACAGAATATTTTTATCGGCCGCGAACCTCGTAAACGGTTTGGCCGACTGAACGATGCTGCGTTGAATGCACATACGGCCGAGATCTTTGCGTCCATGAACCTAAACCTCGACCCCAAGGCGCAGGTCGGCAGTCTGACCATTGCGAAACAACAGATGGTCGAGATCGCCAAGGCTCTTTCTTACCGGTCCAGGGTTCTGATCATGGATGAACCGACCGCGGCCCTGAACGATGCTGAAATTGCCGAGCTGTTCGTGATCATCCGCCGTCTGAAGGCTGAAGGCGTGGGCATTGTCTATATCAGCCACAAAATGGATGAGCTGAAGCAGATTGCTGACCGGGTTACGGTGATGCGCGACGGAGAATACGTTGGCACCGTTGACGCGGCAGCAACGCCGATCAGCCAGATTATCGCGATGATGGTAGGTCGCGAAGTCAAGGAAGAGCCGCTGGCCCCCCCCGATCTGAGCGATGCCGAGGTTTCGCTGGAAGTGACCGGGCTGTGTCGGGGTCACGAAATCCGCGATGTCAGCTTTTCGGTCCTGAAGGGTGAGATCCTGGGCTTTGCCGGGCTGATGGGGGCCGGACGTACCGAAGTTGCGCGGGCAATCTTCGGGGCTGATCCCAAAGATAGCGGAGAAATCCGGGTGCATGGGCAGGTGGTCTCGATCAGGACACCATCCGATGCCGTCAAGGCGGGCATCGGCTATCTTTCCGAGGATCGCAAGCATTTCGGCCTCGCCACAGGGATGAGCGTTCGTGACAATGTTGCCTTGGCTTCGATGGATATGTTCACCGGACGTGTCGGTGTTCTGAACGATGGTGAAATCAGCACGACGGCCAAGGGTTACATCACGCAGCTGGGCATTCGCACGCCTTCGGACACGCAGGAGGTACGCCTGCTGTCCGGCGGCAATCAGCAGAAAGTTGTCATTGCCAAATGGCTGCTGCGGGATTGCGATATCCTGATTTTCGATGAGCCCACGCGCGGTATCGACGTGGGCGCAAAATCTGAAATCTACAAGCTGCTGGAAGAACTGGCCGGGCAGGGCAAGACGATCATCGTGATTTCGTCGGAACTGCCCGAGATCATGCGCCTAAGCCATCGCATTGCCGTGATGTGCGAAGGCCGACTGACCGGCATTTTGCCGGGCGGCAAAGCCACCACTCAGGAAGACATCATGCATCTGGCGACGCAGCGGGCGGCGGCGATGCAGATAACAGGAACAGCGTAATGACCTCAGCAACGGAAATCGAAAAGAAAAGCCCACTGGCGGGGCTCTCGGAAAGCGGCGCCTACCAAAAGCTGCTGGCCTTCGCCAGCTTGATTGCCTTGCTGATCGGGTTTTCAATCGCGTCGCCGAACTTCATGCAAACTTCAAACATGATCGCCATCTTGCAGGCGACATCGGTCAATGGGGTGCTGGCGGTTGCTGCAACATTGGTCATCATAACTGGCGGGATCGACCTGTCCGTGGGAACTCTGATGACATTCTGTGCCGTTATCGCCGGTGTCGTGCTGACCTATCTCGGAATGCCACTGTTGTTGGGGGTTACGGCAGCGATTGCGGCGGGTGCGTTCTGCGGGCTGTGCTCGGGCACCTTTGTCGCCAAGATGAAAATCCCGCCCTTCATTGCCACGCTGGGTATGATGCTGATCCTAAAAGGGTTGTCGCTGGTGATTTCCGGCACGCGGCCCATCTACTTCAACGACACGCCGGGCTTTGACCAGATTTCGCGCGGGTCGCTGATCGGAAAGGTTTTTCCCGCATTACCGATCCCCAATGGCGTGCTGATCCTTTTCCTTGTTGCCATTGCAGCTTCGTACATTCTGGGGCGCACGGTTCTGGGCAGATACACCTTTGCGCTGGGATCAAACGAAGAGGCGGTGCGCCTATCGGGGGTGAATACCGATCTTTGGAAGATGCGTATTTACGCTCTGGCAGGTGGGATCTGCGGTATCGGTGGAATTCTGATCGCGTCGCGACTGAATTCGGCGCAGCCCGCGCTGGGGCTTGGCTACGAGCTGGAAGCCATCGCTGCCGTCGTGATCGGGGGCACGTCCCTGTCCGGTGGGCGTGGTACAATCCTTGGAACCCTGATCGGTGCCCTGATCATGGCAGTTCTGACCAATGGTTTGCGAGTGCTGTCCGTCGCGCAGGAATGGCAGACCGTTGTCACCGGCGCGATCATCATTCTGGCCGTTTACGCCGATATGGCGCGGCGCAGGAAGACAGGTTGAACAGTCACAAAAATCAGAAACGAAGACCAACTGGAGGAGAAGACATGCTAACACGTCGTTTCATTTTGGGGGCCCTGAGTGCGGCCAGCCTTTCGATACCTGCAACTATGTCATCAGCGGAAGACATATATATTCCGCTGGTGTCCAAAGGGTTTCAGCACCAGTTCTGGCAGGCGGTAAAGTCCGGTGCGGAACAGGCCGCGGAGGAATACGGTGTCACGATCACCTTTGAAGGCCCGGACAACGAAACCATGGTGGATCGTCAGATCGACATGCTGGCGGCGGCCTTGGCCAATAACCCCAAGGCCATCGGTTTTGCCGCTCTGGACAGCCAGGCCGCCATTCCACTGCTGAAGCAGGCTGATGAAAAGGGCATTCCGATCATTGCCTTTGACAGTGGCGTTGACAGCGACATTCCGGTTTCTACAGCAACAACAGACAATCAGGCCGCGGCTGCGCTAGCTGCGGACAAGATGGCCGAGATGATCGGCGGCAAAGGCAAAGTGGCCGTTGTTGCACATGACCAGACCAGCCGCACAGGCATCGACCGGCGCGACGGCTTCGTCAATCGCATTGCCGAAAAATACCCGGACATCGAAGTTGTCACGGTTCAATACGGTCAGGGTGACCACCTGAAATCGACCGAGGTGACCAAAGCGATCCTGACGGCGAACCCCGATCTGAATGGCATCTTCGGCACCAACGAAGGCTCGGCCATCGGTGTGGTGAATGGTGTGCAGGAACTGGGGACCGAGGGGCTGATCATCATCGGATATGACAGTGGCAAGGCCCAGAAAGATGCGATCAAAAGCGGGCTGATGGCGGGTGCAATCACTCAGAATCCCGTGGGCATCGGGTATGAAACCGTCAAGGCTGCTGTGGCCGCGATGAAGGGTGAAGAAGTTCCTGCCCTGATTGATACCGGGTTCTACTATTACGACGCATCCAACATCGACAATCCGAAGATCGCGGCAGTGCTGTACGACTGATCTTCATTGTCAAACTTGTTCCTGGCTCTTGGTTCTCCAAGGGCCAGAAGCTTGTCAGAATCCCTGCATTAGCATGTCGACGCCGGCGGTGATCTGCGCAAAGTGATCATCAAGGTTGTCGACCGGCGATTTTAGAATGCCCACCGGAACAGCAGCCATGAATTGGGTTGCCATTACAAACGGTTTGCCTTGGATATCAAAGACGGGATTGAGCCGGGTGGCTGGGATCGGCGCGGTCGCTTCGGGAAGCAGGGGCACGACGACGCGTGTGTTCAACCCGCTCAGCAGATCGCTCTGGATGTCCAGAAGATACCCGTCACCTGACGGGTTGGGGAATACGTCGTATTTTGGCATCAGAACTGTCGGTAGGTGTCCAGCGGTAAGCCATTACGCTCGACATACGCGTTGGAACTCTCAAGCGCGGCCTTGTTTTCGGCTTTCCAGCGCTCAGCTTTTGTACTGGCGACTGCGGCCCGAATGCCGTCTTCGGCTGCGCGGGAAAGATTGATCTTCAGATCCCGCGCCTCGGACAGCATATCGCCATCCAGTGATAGATTTGTCGGTTTACGAGATGGAGCATTCATTTGATTACCCTCTGAACTGCGCCATTTTACCATCACACGATATGCGCGTCAAACATGCGCATTTTACGTGAAGCGTGGAAGCCCTCTGTTCAGCGGTACGTGGCAATCAGGAGATTTTTGGCCTGAAAAGAGCTTTGCGCTCAGTTCTTGTAACCTCTCATTACTGAGCGACTTTGTGTTTGTGTTTATTGAACTGTTGGTCGAAGAGGTTTTTGAAGGGTCCGTTTTTCTGCATGAGTTGGTCGAGGTTTC
>NZ_JBQFXU010000012.1:0-111642 GCF_056541095.1 Ruegeria sp. AK11 | reverse complement strand
CGGATAATCTGGTTGCGGCTCTTGGCTCCGAGCGCGGTCACAGCCGCCTCCAAACGCTCCAGCGCATCCACTGGCAAACGTACGGAAAATACGGTGGTGTCAGAAGTTTTGCTCTCGCTCAATTCGCAATCAATCTCTAGTTGCATTTGCAATTTGTAACACAACTACCTTATCCTGTCATACTCTCCAAGAGCAAACCGACGCGATTTGAGAAATCTGTATTTTCTTAAATCTCCGCCGGAACAGTTTTGCTCTTGGAGGCAACCTCCACGCCGGGAAAAGGGTCCCGTCCCTTTTCCAGCCAACAGGCGTGGGTGCCGGTGGACCGGCGCAGGGCAATCACGCAAAGCGTGGGCTGCCCGAACAGCGCCTGTCACTTTCCGGCACGTTAAATGCAATCTGCATTTTCCGCGCGCCTGGGCGCGCTCAACTTCCCGACGCTCTGGCGGTGGGAGTGGCAGGGGTGCAAACTGCCGCACTGCGGCGGGCCACCTCCCCTGCCCGGCCGTTAGGCTTTGCGCCACGCGTGGCGCATATGTGATCCGGTTCTTTGGCCGGAGCAGAAGAAAGGGCGGCTTACGCCGCCCTGCCCTCGTGTCATTCGGTGACGGGCTCGTCATCGGTGCGCTTCGGGAAGGCCACCATCTCGACGCCGGGGAACATGCTGTGCCGGACCTGGATCGAGGTGATGTTGCCGGTCTCATCGGTATTGACGAAGAGAACCCCGCAGCGATCCCAGAAAGTCTTGCCTTCTTTTTCACCGGTCTTGACGTTCAGTTTCAGAGTTTGAGTTGCCATTGTTTGATCCTCGCTATGACGTGTTTCGATGAACATGGGAAATGCGGGCATCAAGGGGATGTCAGCAGGGAATTTGGTCCGCGCGGAATGCGACGCAGGCGCAGGGGAAATTCCCTGTTGAAGCGCAGCGCCCGTTCCGGGCACCGCGCGTCTTCCCCGACTGCCCGCTTATGTTCCTCCCTTCGGAAACACGGCAGCCGAGGATCATCTCCGGCAACAGGTTTGAAACTGTCAGGCCAAGTGAAAAGGCAAGACTTTCTGGGATCGCTGCGCACGGGTCATCTGAACAAAGCGATACCGATGAGACCGGCAACATCGCCTCGATCCATCATAGGCGCGTTGCTCAATTCGGAGTGCGTGTGGCCTTTATGGGTCAGAATGACCCTCGAGGCAAAGAATGAAAGATCGCTGGTGGTGCAGGTCGCCCTTTTCAGAAGGCGGAGGCCAAAGACCGGACGGTCCGGCCCTGGTCCGCGCTTGAGTGGACCAGGTTATCAGGCGGACTCAATTTAGCGGAGTGGATATCGCGGTGACATAACCACGACCCGTGCGCCTGGCGGCAGGACCCGCGCATGGAAAAAGGCGGCGCGATGTCGCCCCAAGAAAGAGGCCCACCGAAGCGGGCCACAAGTTTAACCGAAGGAAAATCTGGAGGTATTGAGTACAGGCTAACGCTTGCGCGCGCGATCGACAACACCGTCGGCTGTTATCGTAGCAATCCGGTCCTCAGTGCGCCGGGTCATTTCCACGCCGTCACCCGTCATATGCGCCTCGGCAAATTCAGTGAACTTGAAGATACTGCCATCGGCTTCAACATGGGTTTCATCTTCCGCTGAGCGGCGTTTCACCGACCCGTCATGGCGGATTTCAATGATTGTATTGTCGGCCATGCGGACGGTCACGGAATGCTCGTCAACGGCCACGCCTTGCCACCACATATCCGCGTCGCGCCGAACAACAATTCGGTTTGGATGCAGCTTGATCTGCACGTCCTGTGCGGCTTCCGGGTCAGCGGCTTTGACAACAACAATTGCCTCTTGTGCACTTGGGTCATTGTGGATCGACGCACTTCCGTTCTTGGGGGGCCAGAGCTTTGGCTGCTCGCGCGGCTTGCCTGTCTGATCCGTATGGAAACCGACAAACATCTGCGCGGACTTCCAAACGCGGCGGGCCGCTTTCTCGAGCTTGTTTGATGGGGTTTCCATGGGTCTATCCAAATCCGTTTTGACCAAGTGATCGCTTTTGAGAATGAGCCGGGTGGCCGACCTCTGATAGCTATGCGCGACAGGGTGCTCGCGCAATGCCACTTTGAGTTTTCATCATTGAGGCTGACACAGCCAGAGATTGATAGGCAGGGCGCAAAGCGCCCTGCCCCGTCGGGTTCAGAAGCAATCCGGCACCCAGGCATCGATCCGGGCTTTCTGTGCCTCGGTCACGCCCAGTGCATCCTGATGCTCTTTGTCATTGAAGAGCTTGTGCAGCGCTTCGTTCTTCGTACCTTTCTTGGATTTCGCGAAGGCTTTGAACATGTCGGTATCGACATGCAGGTCCAGCA
Source organism: Ruegeria sp. AK11 (assembly GCF_056541095.1). Classification (NCBI taxonomy): domain Bacteria; kingdom Pseudomonadati; phylum Pseudomonadota; class Alphaproteobacteria; order Rhodobacterales; family Roseobacteraceae; genus Ruegeria; species Ruegeria sp. AK11. The sequence goes on along the minus strand of NZ_JBQFXU010000012.1, from coordinate 109,289 downwards.
GCTCTTTGTAGAGATCATCAAGTTGCCAAACTTTTAGACGTTTGAAGCAGTTCTCAGCAGACGGTGTCCAGATCGCACGCATGTCGGCACCAATCTCAGCCTCGATCTCGACCATGAACTCCGGGCGCTGGGTCAGGAACCGCCGGGCCAGAAAGGTTGTGATCTCTCCGTTGCGGGTCTTCTTGCCCAGATCGCGAAACGCTTTGAACGCCTCCACGCAGCCTTTTGCGGCCATCTCCTGGAATTGGACATAAGCTGCCTCTGCCGCAGCGTCCCGTTCCCCGCCAAGACGCGGGTCGAGGATGAACTGGTCGTCGATCTCCGGCGTGTTCCGCTCAGCGCCACCATAGCCAAACCCAAACAGGGTGCTGGTTAGTCCGGAGGCCGGGGTCGCATAGAAGGCAAACAGGCTCAGCACATAATCAGGCTTGTCCAGCAGGGCCGTTTGAACCGCCGCCAGCCGGATCGCCACCATGTCATTGATGAACTTTTGCGAATAGGCCGGTTTTGGCTTCTCTACGGTCTCTGGCTTTTCGACTTGGGCCAGAACCCCGGCCTCAATGGCGGCCTGCACATGTTCTGCCGCGACATAGGCCGACGATGTTTTGATCTCACCACTGTTGCTGACATAGAGGAACACACCGGACAGCTTACGCTGATCGTCGGAATAATACGGCGCGGCATAGTCCTCGAGCGCGGCCAGCTCCTTTTCGCCCTCCGCGTCCAGAGCCTCAGCCTCATAGAGTTCGACAAGTTCGTCATACCGCTCGGCCTGCTCTTCGGTGAACTCCCGGCTCACCATCTCCAGACGGTGCATGCCTTCACTCCCCGAAAACCCAAAGGGAATGTAGCTTTCATCATGGGTTTCCACCCAGTCCCAGCCTTCCGCTTCACGCAGCTTTTCCGCTTCTGCCGCCAGTTTCTCAGCAAACAGACGGTCCAGCAACGCGCCATCATTGAACAGGGTTTCATCGGCAAAGAGATCAGCGGTGACGGTGCCACCTGCTTCAACATAGGCCTCCTGACCCACAAACACGGCCTTGCGGTTGGTGCTGCGGACAGCCTCCGATGTCAGGGCCTGTTTGACATCATGCTCACTGAACCACCGGCATTCCTTGGCCTGTTCCAGCACCTCCAGAATTTTCTCTTCTTCGGTGCTGACGGTCATGGCTTTCGCCAGACCCATGCTGATCTCACCCGCCTTGAGCGCGTCCAATACGGCGGCAGGCAGACCGGCCAATGCGAGGCGACGGCGCACATGGGCTTCGGTCACTCCAAACGCGTTGCTGATCTTGGCAACAGACAGGGATTTCTCCGCCATCTTGCCATAGGCGCGGACCTCGTCCACCGGGTCCAGTTCTTCCCGGGCGGTGTTTTCCGCGTTGGCCCACTGCTCGGCCACAAAGGGGTTATCCGTGACCTTCACCGGAACCTGTCCCAGATCAGCGCGCTCGGACACGGCGATATTCAGAGCCCGCAGGCGACGGCCACCGGCGACAACAGCGACTTTGCCATCGGCATCGCGCAGACCGCTGAGGTTCTGGATAAGGCCGCACATGACCAGACTATCAGCCAGCAGAGCAATGCCTTCCTCAGCAACCTCTTGTCGTGGGTTCAGGTCAGACAGATAGAGATCGGAGAGCGAGATGGTTTCGATGGTTTCCGGTGCGGTGAATGTTTCGACTTTGCTCATTGGGCAAATCCTTGTTTGAGAGTTTCGCTTCGTGTTAAGGGTGCCCTACCCCTCTCGGGGTAGAGCGGGGCCGCTTATGCGGCTGCGTGTTGTTTCAAGAAGCGGAGTGCGATGTTGGCTGACAGGCCTCCCTTCTTGAGCAGCTCAAAGGCTTCGTGCCGTCGTTGCTGCAAAGTTTCCTGACTTATTGTGATCACCCCCTTTCAGGTTTTTGCGGGCATAGGTTCACCCATTGCCCGGCAGGGCATGCTTGCATGTCCCGAGAGGGACCTTTCCTGCGCGGGTTGCGCATGCAGACCCTGCCCCTTTGGGACAGGGCTGGTTTCAGTATTCGCTGGGGCACATGATGGTCAGGACGCGGCGCGTCACTGACGTGTCAAACGGGCGGTCGGACCCGTATGTGTAATCCTTGTCGTAAAGATCGATCTTCCAGAACAGCTTTTGATCGCTGACTGTCACCGTCCCGAATGTGTGATCGCCATAGGGGTCATTGCTTTCGTCGAACTGGTCGTCCGATGCCACTGCCTTCAAAGCTGCGGTCTGGAACTCCATCCCTTCACCTGACACACCGGGCGTGACAAACACCTGTCCCTGAATGCCTTTTGTCTGCATCTCGATCGCCGTTGCCGGATCGATCAGGGCTTTCCGAAACAGGTCATTCTGCGCTGCAATCTCTGCCGCCTGAAGGGTCGCGTCATTTTCGATGTCATTTGTCGCTTCACTGTTCAAAACCGTCTCTCCTTTTGTGGTTCGACCTCCGGGGCTGGTCCCCTTTTGGTGCTGGTTTTGAGCCGAGCCCTGAAAGGGCGTCGTCTCTAAAACCTGCCTCGTGGCGAACGCGGAGAGGGGCGAGACAGGACAAATCGACAAGAGTGGTGCGGCCCGCAGCGCAACGCGCGAGGACACGGTCTTATCTATTTGTCTTGTCCGAGGGGGGAGGCCGCGCCTTCCCCCTGGCGTCGGGGGGCGTTTGGCTTGTCCAAATCCTGCCCGACCACCAAAAGAAGCCAAAGGATCTTCGATCCTGCGGAAGCGCAGAAGGGATCGTCACCCGAATGGGCAGATCACCACGGCGTGGAGCGACCATGACCCAAAGCCCCTGCCCCGGCTCGCAAGAGACGGTTCAGGGGCTACTGGGACAGGGAGATCATGCTGGGGTGTTCTGGGTGGAAGCCGATACGTCGGCTGGAACCTAGAGCCCGGTCACGAGCCAGCAGGCGCGGGATTTGCTACGGAAACAGATTGCAACCCGAAGTCACTCACCGACCGGAACATACCCTCGACGGCGCTTTTTCTTTTCGAGTTTCTGGAGTGCATCAGCAGCCTGGGTTTCATCTTCGTACGTCACCATCATGGCTTGCCCGTTCGTGCCAATACGTCCCCAGGTGCGAAGAACGGACACTTCGCCAAACAGCGTCGGCTGCAACTCTATTCCGTAGAACCGCGCCACGTTGACGTCCGAGTCTACATGGATCAGGTGGACAGGTGTGGTTGCCGTCAGCTCCATGACGCGATTGTCGGCGAACTCAGCCCGTCTGTCCAATGACTTTGCGAAATCAATTCCCGTGAAAGGATTCTGATCCTGAATGGAAAATGACATCGAATGCATCCGCTACTACTATAGCTGACCAATATGCAGGTAATAGGATCGGGATCGAGCCACTCGCTAGTTAAGCAATCAGGAACCAACCGGCTTGTTGGGCAAAGTCGACGGGCTCAACGGACACTGCCGCACTGTTTAAACGCTTCGTAGGGAGCGGTGCGTAAAAGCCGGTACACTTAATGCTAACATCAAACTTGAAAGCTAACAATATCAGTGTTAGCGTTTCGAGATCATGTTAGATACGGATGCGAAACCCTCTCAGGACCTCTTAAAGGCTGCGCAGTCCCACCTGCGCGCGGCTCTACATGTCTCCGCCAGCTTGAAGACCTGGGAGAATGAGAAAGGGCTGCCGCTTTTCCTTGCGAACGGATTCGAGTACCGACAAATAGAGCTCTTAGGGCATTCGATCCTGCTCACAGTACCGAAATCTGACGACACAAAAAATCCTACGGGTCTTGCCAAGCAACTTGGAGTCATCCAGCGCCACTTTGAGGGAATCCTCGTATTGGTCCTGGACCATCTATCCTCCTATCAGCGCAGTCGGCTCATCGAGGAGTCCGCGGCTTTCATTGTACCTGGCAATCAGCTCTTCATCCCGCAGCTTGCAATGGACCTCAGGGAGCACTTTCGACGCAGACGTGACTTCGCGGAGGACCAACTTTCTCCCGCTTCGCAGGCGCTCTTTCTGCGGCACCTGAATCTAAGGGACGTGGAAGACGCGCGACCGAGCGACCTCGCGGAAATCTTGCGATACTCGGCTATGTCGATCGGCCGCGCATTCGAAGAGCTGGAGTCCAGCGAGCTAGCGCATGTGGAAACGCGAGGGCGTAGCAAGCATATCCAGTTTTCCGAAGCTCCTCGCGAACTTTTCGAAGCGGCGGTTCACAAACTGCGTTCGCCCGTCAAGGCCGAGCATTGGTTTCATGCACCCTCCCTGCCGAAGGGCTTCCACGGCAGCCCATTGCCTGAGTATCTGCCAACTGGTGGCGAAAGTGCGCTCTCGGAGCGTTCGACGATGTCCAAACCCCGCATCCTGTGTTTTGCTGCCGGGCCAAAGGACTGGAAGCGAATTCAAAGTGGCGAGTTTGGAAAAGAGGTCGAAAAGGACGAGGAGCCGAACTTCTCGATCGACGTTTGGTGGTACGACCCCGATATCGTGTCAGGTACGCGTGAGGTCGATGTGCTGTCGCTCTACCTGCAGTTCCGCGACAACCCCGACGAGCGGCTGGAAGCCGCTGCGGAACAATTGTTGGAGGAGTTCGCATGGTAGTCGGTCTGGACAAGTTTCGTGAGCATTTTGCGGAACATGCCGACCATTATGCGGTTATCGGCGGCACCGCATGTTCGATGATTCTCGAGGAGGTCGGCATCGATTTCCGTCAGACCAACGACATCGACATGGTGCTTTGCGTCGAAATCGTGGATCCGTCTTTCGCGCAGTCCCTGAAAGCCTTCCTCGATGGGGGGGGTTACCAGGCGCGCGAACGCAGCAACGGGCGACGCGAGTTCTACAGATTCCATAAGCCAACCGACCCAGCGTATCCGGCAATGCTCGAGCTTTTTGCACGAAAGCCCGAAGCGCTGGAAATCCCGGAGGATGCTGGGCTGACGGTAGTAGAGGTTTCGGACGAAACTCTCAGTCTCTCCGCGATCCTGTTGGACACAGACTATTACGAGGCACTCCTCGGGAGCCGTCGCGCTATTGACGATGTTCTTGTTCTCGACGAGCGCCTGCTGATCCCGTTCAAGGCCAGAGCGTTCGTCGACTTGTCTCAGCGAAAGGACGAAGGCGACGCGAATGCCAAGGGGAACGATATCAGGAAGCATCGAAACGATGTGTTTCGATTGCTTCAGCTTCTCCCCACCGATCAGCTAATCGAGGTTACTGACCCTTTGAAGGCTGATCTCAGGGCCTATGTGGAGAGGGTGAACGAACTGCCGGACTTCGACCCGAACGCGTTCGGTGTCCCCATCGATCGAGAAACTGGCCTCGGCCTGATCTCCAGTCTCTACCAGCTCTGACGACCGTTAGCAGACACGTCTGCGAGCCAAGCCGAGAACGTCGCGGGAGCGAAACTCAACGCATACGGCGCAGGCTGCGGCGCAACGCGCGGTTGCCCTCGTCTGGGTCATCCTCTCCAGGGTGTTTTCCCCCGCCTTTCCAGTCGCCCGACACGAGCCATTCCTCGAAATAGATCAGCCATAGATAGGTCCAGGGGATGATGGTGAGGTCCAGACGCTTGCTAGCGTCCCATTGCCCGGTCCCGGGTAAATAGAGACAGAGCCGATCCGGGTTGTGGTAGATATGCGGCAGCTCGCGTCCACCGGCGAGCAACCTCAAGTCAGGTTCTACGACCCGAACATCCGGCGTCCCGTCCCTCTCCAGGAATAGAGTGACCTGATACGACCGGGAAAGCGGCGTCGGTTGCGCCTGAAAACGCCATTCCAACCGGCGCGGACCAAGCACCCCCGCGCCGGCTATCGTCTTGGACCTCCGCAGAAACAGATACTGCTGGGGCAGTGACAGCCGGTTTCTCGTGGTCGATCCCGCCATCGCGCCTAGTCCCCGAAAAACTCGTTCTTGAGAACGGGCGTCGAAGCGGCCGATTTTTGGGTGGTCAGGCCAACACCCGCGCCGAGCATGAGAGCGCCCGTTTTGCGCCCTTCGTTCAGCGCATCCATCCGCCGGTTCATGGTCCGGGCAACAAGTTTGTCGCCCAGGCTGTCCTTCATGGAGCCTACAATCGCGTCGAGGCCAACGAGGTCACGCAGGGATTCGAAATCCGCAAGCGCCTTGCCGTGCCATTTGTAGAAAGCCTCTACCCGCGCGGGTTCTTCATTCCAACGCTCGGCAAAATTTTCGCCCTGCGTGGTCTCGTTCCAGACCGCGTAGATCTGACGACCATTGACCAGCGGGCGTTCGATGAAGACCGGCATCAGACGGATCGTGTCGATCAGCACCTGGAGCTCGTCTGCGAAAACGTAGCGCCTGACGCACATCTCATAGGATCGCATGGCCAGGGTCGTGATGATGATCGAGATCGGCGCGATTTCTTCCTGAACATGCAGGAATTCCAGATCCCGGTGACGCTTCAGGAGCTGCACGGTCCGCCGCAGAATACCCTTGACGGACTGACGTACCGGGAAAGGCTCTGTCGTCGCCGCGTCGCGCTGTGCCGCGATGATCGACTGCGTCATCCTCGGAACCAGGGCCGCCCGTTCGTCGAAGAGGGCCCGATAGGCCCGAGGATTCGTAGCATGCCAGTCTCGCAGCTTGCGATCGGGCACCAGCTCACCACCGTTCATGCAGTTCGGATTTGCAATGGTCGGAGAGATGTCGAGGTGAAAATCACCGGCGTAGTTCAGGCGCCAGCAGCGCTTCTTTTCTTCCAGGATCGACGTGTAGTAGGCATGTTCGCGCAAGCGCTTGCCGATTGCAGCCTTCAGGCGCGCCGGTGCGATTTCCGGGCCGAGGCCGAGGATGAAGCTGATCAGGTCGACATCGAACTCGTCGCGCCCGATCGGTTTGATCGAGGTGCCGAGTGCGCCAGAGCCGTGCAGGTAGACATGAAGGGAGGCAAGCATCGGGTCACTCGATCCGGCCAACCAGTCCGCGACCGCTTCGTAGCTGGTGCCGGCCTTCTCGAACTGGGCCTGGGTCCATTCCAGCTCCTGGCAGATTTCTTCAAGGATCGTGAAGACCTGCGCCCGCCGCTGAATGGCGGTATCGGTGAGAGGGTGCGAGAAGATCTGGTTCATGCTGCGTTCCGTTCGAGTTGATGCACGGGCTCGAACGGCTCGGCAGGTTGCTGGAAGAAGATGGGGGTCAGGGTGGGGCTCGCGTGCCGAGCACTCGAGGCGCCAAGCCCTTTGAGTCTCTGGATCTTGGTGGTGTCGTCGAGGGAAAAGAAACCCTCAGGCACGCTCGGCGAATACCGGTGAACAGCGGTCCGGTCGTGCGGATCGCCTGTCAGATGACGGGCAATGCCGAGCGCTCCACGGGATTGCCCGTCCATGAGAAGACTGAGGGCCTTCAACCCGAGACCGGCCTTGCCGGGGGATTCAGGCAGCATGTAGACCTCGTCGACACAGCCGAGGCTCAGGATGTGCAGGTCCTGCGGAGACCAGCCAAGCATCGAGATCGCTTCTACGGTCGCGACGCCCACCGGATTGTTGCACCAGGTGCCGCCATCGAGAAGCCCGACATCATCCACCGTCTTGTGGCGTGCGAAATAAGTCGGAGCGGCTGACGTCGCCATCGCGGCGTCGAGGGCAGGCTTCCGGTAATCCTTGGTGAGCCGCAGATGATGTGACGTCTTGTAGATGTAGACGCTGCGCTGATCGGCATCCCAGGCCGGGATCAGCAACCGGGTCTCCGCTTCGCCGATGAGCTTGTCACCGAGGACGGCGCGGAGCTCGTCCCGAAGCGTGGATGCTTCGTGCTTGGGCTTGACCAGGTGACGCAGGGCGGCACGCGCATCTCGAGCTTTTTGTCCGAGCCAACTCTTGTCTCCGACTTGCCCGAAAATCGTCGGCCCGCGATTTTCGTAGAGTTCGAGGAGGGTTTTGGCCGGGATTCCGAGGGCAAGGCCGATCGCGAGAATGCCCCCGGTTGACGTTCCCGCAATCAGATCGAAGTAGCGGCCAATCGGTTCATCAAGGTCTTCTTCCAAACCCGCCAGAAAAGCCGCGGGTTGGGTGCCTTTGATGCCACCGCCATCGATGCACAGGATACGTCTCATGGTTCACTTAGCCTTCCGGGGGATAGGGGTCTTTGCCGTAGGTGTTGCGCTCACGGATGCGACCGTTGGTTCCGTGGATCAGCATTTCCGAGCCCTGATTGCGGGCGATGTCCCGCGCCTGGGTGATCGCGGCTTGCTGCGTCGGGTGGATAGCCGTTGCCTTTGCATTGCCGGCGCCTTTCACGGCCCAACCATCTTTGTGAGGAACAACATGCTGATTTTTCTTGGTCATTTTATTCTCCAAGTGTCATTTTTCCTTGACAATTCGTCAATCCTGTGTTGATATATACTACAATAAATGTCGCATATCAACCGACGTTTTCACGGGAGCAGACCATGTTTGGACAACGGTTGCGACTGGCCCGCAAGAAGGCGGGCTTGTCGATGCAGGGGCTTGCCCACCGCACCTCGCCAAGGATCACCGCACAAGCCATCAGCAAGTACGAGGCAGACAAGATGAATCCGTCCTCCTCGGTGTTGGTCGGTCTGAGCAAGGCTCTGGGCGTGTCGCTCGATTTCCTGATGGGAGGTCAGGTCGAAGAGCTGGTCGGTGTCGAATTCCGCAAACATTCCAGCACCTCCGCGAGGGACCGCGCCCATGCGGAAGCCGTCGTCATAGAGAGGTTGGAAGACTATCTGGCGATCGAAGACATCCTGGAAATCGCGCCGCCGGATGACCCGTTCGGCGATCTGGTTAGGGATGTCATCGAGAGCTACGAAGAGCTGGACCTGTTGGCACAAGAGCTGCGAAGGCATTGGAAGCTCGGAAACGATCCAATTCCCAGCATGTCGCGGCTGCTCGAGGACAAGGGCATCAAGGTCATCGAAGTCGATTTCGCCGAGCGCTTCGATGGGCTGGCCTGCGAGGTACGTCGCAGTGCAGGCAGAAGTTCCACCGATGTCGTGGTGGTTTCAAGCCGCACCAATGTCGAGCGCAGGCGGTTCAATCTGGCCCATGAGCTGTCGCACCGTGTCGTTCGAGCGACCGGAAACTCGGCAATCAAGCTCGAGAAGGCGATGAACCGTTTCGCCGGTGCGTTCCTGATACCCACCGATCACCTGATCGAGGAGGCGGGTCCCTCGCGCAGAGGCATGACCTATATGGAGATCATGCGACTGAAGCGGCTCTATGGCGTGTCGGCAGCAGCGATGCTGATGCGCCTCGGACAGGTTGGCATCCTGCCCCAGTCGATGATCGACTATGCGTTCCGGACCTACGCGCGGCGCTGGCGCACCAGCGAACCGGACGAGATACGGGATGACGAAGGGTTCGGTGCTTTCGAGCATCCGCAGCGGTTTGAGCGCCTGGTCTGGCGTGCGCTCGGTGAGGAACTGATCTCGCCGGTACGCGCGGCTCAGATGCTGCACCTCTCTCTGTCCACCGTCGAAGAGAACATCAGGGGATAATCCGTCTCGTGGCCCGCGTGATCGTCAACGATGCTAGCTGCTTGATCGATCTTCGGAAGGGTCGGTTGCTGCACGTCCTGTGCGCCCTTCCCTACGAATTCATCGTGCCACTGCCTGTGCGTGCCAGCGAGATTCTGGATTTTACACCTCAGGAATGGGCGCTCCTCGACGGAAGCGGCATGGCGACGTATGACCTGCCGCCTGCCCAAGTTGGCCAGGCATTCGACATCAAGAAACGGCACGGGCGTCTGTCGGCGAACGATTGCTTCTGCCTCGTGACGGCACAGTCGCACGCGGAAGCTATTTTGCTCACCGGAGACCGTTTGCTGCGGCGCGTGGCGGAGGACAACGGGATCGCAGCGCATGGCGTTCTATGGGTGGTCGACCAACTACTGAGTGAGAGCCTTTGCGATTCTAAACTGCTTGAAACGGCATTGACGCTCTGGCGGGATGACAAGGCGGTCTTCCTACCAAATCAGCTCATCGATAACCTGCTGCGCCGGGTGCGGTAGCCCCAGTCTATCGTTCATCCGAGTTGCGGCGACACGGACTCAGTGCCTCCAAGCAAACTCTGTCTCCTAAGATCCAGTAAGCACAGGCGACGGAGGCTCAACTTCGACAAGCCGCAGCCATGCACCATCTTTAGACGCATCAGCATCGACGACATTGTCAGGGCCGGCAAACAGCACCACATTGGCGGCCGTAGACCCCAAAGCCGAAACGTAGCGAATGCCGTGGGGGTTCCCTCTGGAGAATAACCAGTCCCTGATGAACTCCGTAATGATCTGGGTCGGGATGTAGTCGACATTCACACGATCATCCTGCGCGACCGGCTCCGCCATCTCGCGAGTCAGTTTGTGCAGAAACGACAGGCCTTGACGAACCCGCCGAGGCGCCGTCGAAAAGAACCCCGGAATCCGTGGAAGCTCGGCAAGATCGACCAAGGTCATCGGAATCTCGGTTTGGAAACGCGCCAAAACAGGCTTATCCGCGCGAGCCTCGGCGATTGCGGAGGGTCCATCTTCCGCCCCGTAGAACATGGGGATTCCAGGGGGGTTCATTCGGTTTGACTGCAGACAGATGCGGGAGGGCGGCGGGCCAAGGGCGGCAGCCGAGGGATCGAACGGCGGAACGGTCTGATTCCGCACCCGATAGAACGATTGGCCGACAGGTACCGTGCGCACCAATCCCAGTTCTTCGATAAGCTTTGCGAGTTCCACAAGAAACATGGCGGCAGAGCGTTCATCCGGATGCGACATATCGCTTGCACCGACGGAGTGAAAGAAGAATCTTCGCTCCGACATCGTAATTCGCCGAAAATCACGCCAGCTAAACGCCATGCTGTCGTCGAATTCGAGGGAAAGGTAGTCGTAGTCGCACCAGACATCGTCCTCAATCTCGCCGAGCAGATCGTCCATCAGCCGGTTGTGATCTCGAGCTTCGATCACCAGACCAATCTCATCAAAAAGCAGTTCTTGCGTATCCCAATGCGACCCTAAGTAACCACCTTCACGGGAATTGTAGGGCAGCTGGTCGACCGCAGTGCCGTAGAATGTTCTCATCCGGCCCTCAATGAACTCCGCGATCTCTTCAAGGGGCAAAACCTTCTGGCGACGTGCGCGGCAATAGCTGCACCGGCCGGGGTACCCATCATTCCGTATGATGCCCTTGAGATCTTCTTCACCAAAGCATTTTGTGCAGACGTATCTGTCAGAAACGCTGTCTAGTTGGAAGTTGGCGGGGTCGATGCGGCTCATTTTACTAGGTTATCAACGAATTGGGGGCTCGATAAACTCTGGTGGAAAATATCTTTCTAGTTACATGGATTCGACAACATCCGAAAGCTGGAATGCCAGATCCAGCCGCTCCAGTATCCGGGCAGCCAGAGTCTCGGTCGCCGTCTAGCCCGGTGTGTTGCTATTCGGCGTCAGGCAAAGTGTCAGAACACCGATCTTGCCACGATCCATCGAACCCTTGGGGAACATGATCCTTAAGCGAGAATTCCCAGAACAATGCCGCCCACGCTTCCTGTTTCGGCCCCATCATCGCTCAGTCCTCCCATCATCGGGGAGAATTGATTCAGCAATTTACCTCACGATCGAGCAAGATTTTTCAACGAAGTACGCCCGTTCTTTGGTTTATTAGTTTGTTTAGAACCCTAGGTTTGACGATCTGGGCTGAGCGCAAGTTTTTCATAACTAAGAAATCTGATAATAGATTGATTGCGTCAAATTTCTTGGCGTAAGTTGATGGACGATCTTTGCAGTTTGCTGAGGGGAACCTTAAATCGGATTGGCCTCAGCGAATTTCCGAATGTACGCGAGAAATGCACGGTCGGGGTCTTTAGGTGGTTCCATTCCTGCTGACCAGTCACGCCATTGGCCCTCAATGTAGTAGATGTCATACCCCGGATGACGTAGACGAGCAGTTTCGTAGGTTTCGGTCTTTAAGGCGTCACCTCTTTTTTCTAGCCAGGCCGGACGCGGCTTGATGCTTGGAGCAACAGGCACCTGAACGTTTTCTTCCTGTTCTTGAGCTTTTGCCTTACGTCCAACGGACGAAAACTTTAGAGCGCGTTCCGCAGCCCCCTGCCCTTCTCCGTCCTTTTTCCACCAGCGCAATTCGACATGAGTCACACGGCGCCCGGTCTTTATTGGGTCAATCGCCGCCATGTAATCCGACAGCGCATTGACTTCAGCAATTGCAGGTTCGATCGCGCGTAGTTTCAGGTTGCTCCAGTTGGTTAGCTTACCCTTTGGTACACCTAGAATGCCGCGCAAATCATCGACGGAAAATTTCTCGGATGAGCGCCAGCGCAGATTGCCGCGCTTCTGTACGATCTCATACAACGTCAGCGCATATTTCGAACTCAGTGCGAACATGATCTCGCGCTGTAATCGGGCAAAAACTGTCGAATTGGAAATAATTTTGCGCAACCGCGCCGGGATCTCGTATTCAATTAGCCCATCGCTTCGCACTGTTTCCACGTTACCACCCAACAACTGGACCCGCTCGACCGCAGGTTCGCCATCCCATACGACTTCCACCTTCACAATGGCGGACATCAATCGCTCAATAGACTCCCCTACCCTGTCGTTCGAGTTATGCGACCCACGCAGCATGGATTTCTGGATAACATGGCTGACAGGCTTGTCGATCGCATCCCAAGCGTTTTCCAAAAGCTGATTGTAGATCCGCCGATCATTAAGCGTCAGCGGTGTGACCTCAATCACGTCTACAAGCTCACCAGGCTTGACCAGGCTTTCTGAATTTGGCCGTGCGTCCAAAGTGCGGTATGGTTTTTTTGACATGTGCTGCCCAACACCTAATTATTACTTTTGTATGGCGTGTGATGTAAGCATAGCCATCACTGTTGTCCCGGTCCAGCACCCAATCTGTAATTTTTCGAATCAGCATCGAGTCTCGCGTGATTCGAAGGAAGTCTCACAAACCCCAATAAAACAAGGGTTTTTCGAATCACCTCACCCGTCCCCAAAAGTAGGATTTAGGCCCGTCCCGAAATGTAAGCTTTAACCATCCGAAACGTAAGGCAAAGCACCCCAATCTGTAAGGATTTGCGCCCGATATGTAAGGGAAACATACCACAAAGCATTGATTTTAAAGAAATAACACTCGTATGAACAATTGAATCCAAGAATCTTGAACAAGATTGTTTTTTATATTTGGTTTTTTGGGGGATTGGTACGAGGCAACATCGTCAGATATCAACTTTACCCGTATTAGATGTTCTGAGTTAGAATGTTGTTACTAATGACCTCTGGTTACCCCCAATTTCCGCTCCTGTGGCATTTGCCTTCGAATTTCCCATTTTTTACGTGATCTGCCTCAAAAACCACACTTGAGCCGATTCACCATTCCGGGCATGATTCACGAAAGGCAGATTTCTACAGGACAAAACCTATGACCACCTCCCCCTTGCCCCCTGTTGGGCTGGAAGAGATTGAGCAACTATCTGATCGTGCCAGTACCGTGATGGAGCGATTGCGCGATCGAGTATTCTCCCCTGACACTGAGAAAACGCTAAACCTAAATTTTAATGTTCGCTCCGCAGCCGAGATGGTAGGTCGATCAGAGAAGTTAATCCGTGATGCTGAAGCGGACGGCCGCTTGCCTGAGCCGGAAAAAGACCCAGTCACTGGAAGAAGGACCGGGTACTCACTGTCTGACATAAACCGGATGCGGGAAGTGTTCGGTACACTACCTCATCGTGCAACAGATGATCCGACACTGGTTTTGTCAGTTCAGTCATTCAAAGGTGGCGTTGGAAAGTCGACGGTAACGACCCATCTTGCCCAATTCCTCGCGCTTAAGGGCTATAGAGTTTGCGTTATCGATTGCGACAGCCAAGCTTCAACGACATCGATCTTTGGCCTTAATCCTGACGTTGACGTGGATGAAACTGAAGATACGCTTTACCCATTCTTTCAGCATGGTGGGCCGCAGACGCTTCATTATGCTTTACGCGCTACGTATTGGCCTGGCATTGCGCTCATCCCTGCAAACCTCGGTCTCTATGACGCTGAGTATGAATTCGCAGCTCGGATGGCCAGGGATCAAGTTTTTGTGTTGGACCGTTTGCGAGATGGGATCAGCACCATAGCCGATCAATTCGACGTAATCCTTCTGGACCCGCCGCCTGCGCTGGGAATGATTTCTCTTTCAGTGCTTCGAGCAGCAAACGCGATGGTGATCCCTGCCCCGCCGAACAATATCGACTTTGGATCTACTGCCCATTTCTTGAAGATGATGGGCGCAACGTTGAATGAACTAGCTCAACATGGCGGGGCTCGTGATTATTCATTTGTCAAGATTCTGGCCACCAAGATGAACGACAACAAATCTGCGCATGCAGCCATCAAACGAATGATGGACGCGGTTTTTCCCCAAGACATGTTGGCCAGTGTTCTAAAAGACAGCGCCGAGATTGATAACGCCACAGCGAACTTGGGCACGGTGTACGAGATTACGGGACCAGCAGCTCGTACAGAAACCCACAAACGCTGTCGGGCATATCTGGACGCGGTGGGACGCGAGGTTGAAGTTTTGATGCGCAAAACCTGGCCCAGTCACCATGCTGCATTGCGCAAGGAGGGAGTGTTATGAGTAAGAAACATGACGCAATTTTCGATGACGTACTAAGCGGTCTCGATAGCGGCCCTGCCCCCAAAGCCGAACGCGCTGGCGCTCGCTTTCTAAACCGCTCTAACAGGGTTGCGGAACGGATGTCGGGGGATATCGAGGAGAAGTCCCTGAGGTGGGTTGATCCGGGAGAATGCCGTATGTGGGAACGACATAATCGGGCGTATGACCTACTATCGGAGGACAACTGTCGAGATTTGATTGACGGAATCCGCAGTCAGGGTCGGCAAGAGTTTCCAGCTATCGTGCGCAAGACAAGCGATCCAAATCAGCCGTATGAAGTGATTTGCGGTGCACGGCGGCATTTTGCAATCAACTGGCTACGCGCAAATAACTATCCACAGTTTCGCTACTTGGTGGATGTTCGAGAGTTGACCGATGAAGAAGCTTTTCGATTGGGCGATATCGAGAACCGCGACAGAGAAGATATCTCCGACTATGAGCGTGCTCGTGACTATGCAGACGCTGTGACTCGTTACTACGGTGGTAAGCAAAAGGCGATGGCCGTACGGCTAGAGGTCAGTGAGGCTTGGCTTTCACGTTATCTGCAACTGGCCAAGTTGCCGAACGAGATCGTTGAGGCATTCCCTTCGATCCGAGAGATCAAAGAACTGCACGCCCGTACGCTAAAACCGTTTCTGGGTCGGCCCGAGGATCGTGAGAAACTGTTAGAAACTGCGAGGCAGATGGCAACGGATGGGGTCAGCCGTGACGGCGTGCAAGTCATGAATGTCTTCAAGGCAGCGTTGAAACCTCCTGCTTCGACAAAAGCATATCCAGTGACTCTTCAATCGTCACCCGAAAAGCCTGCGATGACATACAAGCGCAAAGGCAAAAAGATCGTGTTAGAGTTTCCGACCGACGTACGCAAAGATGAACTGCAAGAGGTATTTTCGATCTTCTTGGATAGGCATTTTGACACAGATCGAGACTGATCTACTGAAGCGAAACTGGAAATTGCCAATTGGCAATTTCCCTACAATGTCGGTCTTTCGGAAAAAATTGCCAATTGGCAATTTTGGTAATCCCCTCACTCAGAGGTCGTTTTAACCACTCGAACTGGCTGCATATCTGCCGGCGCAACCGAAACATTTGCCTCAGCCATTGAATAGGCTTTCATCCGGGACAAACCCAATAGCTGAAGATTGGAATTTGATCTGCGTAACTTGAATGGAATCCAGATGAGCGATCACGCTTCAGAAACGAATCCAACTAATGCGCAATCGAATTCTTGCCAGCGAATATTCGGGTTCGGAGCTGTTTGCAGGGAGTAGGGCGGCCTTATGGTGCGAGTTGGTTTTTTGGCAAACGGTTACCCCAACAGGTCCGTCGCCGGGTTTTCTGCGATATCGACGTCGTCATAGTACTTCTGCGCCTGGGCCAGGGAGCGGTGCAGCGAGAGGCGCATGGCAGCCTGGATTGGGGCGCCATCCAGTGCGGCTTGGGTCAGGAACCCAGAACGCAGACCATGCGGCGAGGCGAAGTCCTCCGGCAACCCTGCCAACTGGAGGCGATGTTTGACGATCTGATAGATAGCGTCCGGCGAAAGCCGACGTTTCAGCACACGATCCGCTTTTGAGACTGGTCTGAACAGTGGCCCATTCTTAATCTGTCCAACCTCGATCCAATGGACCAGCGCCTGAGCTGCGCGGCCCTTCAGCACCAGCCGCGGCGTTTCACCTTTGGTCGTCGTCTTGGTCTCCAGCAAGGAAATCCAAACCAGGCTTTTCTCGTCGAACTCCTTTAGCGAGACGTCTTCAAACATCAACCCGGTGATCTCCGAGCGCCGTCTGCCACCAGAAGCCCAACCCAGCATCAAGATGGCGCGGTCGCGGCAATCCCGTCGGGACCCTCGACAAGTGGACAGCAACTGCTCCAGCACATCGCGGGTAATCGGGTGCTGCGACTTCGGGGCAGGGGGGCGGGCCGCAGCGCGCCGCGCCTTGGCACGGGCCTGCTTCACCTGCGGCGCACCGAAAGGGCTGGTCAGGTTCTTCATTCGATGAAAGGCAAGCCAGGAGGCGATGCGCCGGTCCAGCGTCGAAGGGGCAGGGCAGGCGAGGGATTTGCGCAGCCCTTGCGCAATCAATGCTTCCGCTGTCCGGCGGGCGCGATCATCCTCCGGCGCGCCCGCCAGGTCGCGCGCGTGGTCAAGAATGAAGGCCAGTGCCGTCGCCTCACTTTCTGGCCAGTCCAGCGCCGTGCCGAACCGCGCAGCCTTCCAGGCGGTGATGTAGAGCAGATCGCGCTCATACGCCCTGAGCGTATTGGCGGGGGTGCCACGGATATAAAGATCTGTCAGCGCCTCCTGGTCCGCAGCGGAGAGGGCAGGGGAGGCAGGAGGGAGATACGGAGCAGGGGGCTTCATGTCGATTTTCCCAAACCTGTAGACTGCTCTTGCTTGTTTTCACCATGTTTCATGGTTGGCCTTACGCTGAGTTGTTCCTTTAAGTGTAGATGCGGACCAGATTTGTGCCGGTACTTGTTTACAAAATTGCAGGTTACTGTGCTGCATCTACTTAGGTTTGCTGCCGGATCGGGGCAGGGGTCTACGGGTTATGGACCAATGCCGTCGCGAGTCCAGTGGTTGAGGAAAACCGACATCATGGGCCAATTCTGCGCCCAATTCTAGGCGAAATCAATCATTGCCGATAAGCGATACTTATCGAGTGTAACTTGAAACTGATAGCGCAACAAAAGTAACGAGCAAAAGTAACAGATTTTGCGCGTAAAGTAGGTAGAGGGCTTGCGGAATAATAAAATCGGAGGTTCTGTCGCAGGTCTGTAAACCAATTGGCATCGACATTGCGCTGGAACCGTTGGCAAACTAAATGAAATGAACAGATATTTTGCCACTGAATTGCCTTTCTGGAAGTTTGCCAGAAACACGCTGATCGTCAGTTGCCTTGCGTTGTTTCCGCTGTTGGCCATCTTCGTTTTGCGCACGCCGGGCTTTGCGACGCACCTCCTGAACAGTGGTCCCGCGTTTGTTCGGTTTTTGCGTCAGGTGGTGACGAATGGGTTGCCGGTCGTTTTCCTTTTAAATTATCTCAGCTTTTTTCTTTTCGCCGTTGGGGTAAGGGCGCGGGGCAGGGGGGCCATCCCGGCCCGGTATCTGCTAATTGACCTGCTGCTACGGGCCGTCCTGTTCATCGCGCTGCACGCGCTGATCTACGCGCTTTCGGCAGACTGGTTCGGGTCTTTCGGCGGTGATCCCGTAGTGGCGTTGCGGGTAGTCGGTCCGACGCTGGTACGCTCCGCCTACTTCGAGAACATCTCAGGCGTTTACCTGTACGCCACGCTGGTCGGAGCGCTGCCGCTATACCTATCCGTCGTTCAGAGCCAGATCGCCCACGGTACTGGATTTGCAGCCCAACTGGCACGTCGCGTACCTGGGCGCGGCGGACCTGTGACATTGGCCCTGCTACTGATGGCGGTGTCAGTGGTCGTTCTGACCACCGCGGCGGCGCTGATTGTCCGTTTACAGTCGGTTTGGGGCTGAAGGGTCAGAACGCCCTGCGTATCGCGAAGGAGACTGCGTAATCGCGTTCAAGCTGGGGCCCATCCAGATCTTGATACACAGGGATCACGCCCTCGATACCCAGGCGCGTGCCCGCCAAAACGCCCGACCCCGGCACAAGGTAATTCACTCCGATTCCGATACTCAGAAACTGGCCGCCGCGCAGGGTCGGATCAGCGGTGGGCACCATGCCTGGGTTCAGGCGCGCATCCGACCCGTCAATGTTTTCCACGATGTCGCCGACCACCCGCAACGAGGAGCTGAACTGGTCATTCCAGCGCCGTGCACCCCAAACTGTTGCTGAATAGACGTCACCCAAGGTGTAACCGGCATCATTCTCACCCATCCGGATCACGGCGGCCAGCTGGGCGCCCCAAGACCAATCCGCGTTCTGGCCCGTATAGGTGACGCCCGGCAGCAGGTCGTAGGTGCCTGAACCCAGTTGCATGGGGTAGGGCAGCAGCTGGTCCGGCCCAGCTGGCGTGGTGTCGGTCTCGTCTATCGAGCCAGTCGGCAGACTGAGGCCAAGAGATAGTTCCAGCACCTGCCCGTCGGATTTGTAGATATCATATCCGCCGATGATCTTCAGATCGCCAAACCCCTGTGCCCTGGTCTTAAAGGTCTGGCCCATGCGGGTCTGGTGCTTCATCGTCTTGCGGGTATAGGGCAGCATCGCCATCACCGAGATCTCGTCGGTCACACCGTACATCAGGCCGACCATCGCCATGTTCATGCTCATGCTGAGCGGCGCGATCGGATACTGCGACAGAACGTTCGAGGTAGACAGCGACTGCGTTCCGGTACGATTTCCGTCCATCTCCATGTTCATGTAAGAGAACACAGGCATCAAAACACCCTCGGGTGGATGCATACCGCCAACGACACCCGTTGGCGGCACCGCGTCGGGGCGCATCATCCTGGACATGCTTCCCATACCTGACATGTTGCTGGAGGCTTGCGGGTTCATCGCCACGTTGTCAGCCGGACGGGTTTCCGGTTGGGCCATGGCAGTTGACCCAAGGCTCAGCCCCCCAGCCAGTATTACAGCCTGGAGGCGTTGCCAGACGCACGTAATCTTGCTGTTGCTCCGTGTCATGATGCCCTCGTGTTCGTTTGTTTCCTGAGTCCCTGCCCTGAAAACAAAGTGTTCGGTACGTCCATCGGTGAAGTCGAAATGGTGGGGGTCTCCAGCGCTGGAAGGTCAAGGCCGCCGGCCAGATTTGCGCTCGTCAAGCATGCATCAGCCGAAGGGGGTGCGGCAATAATGCGCTTGACCCTCCAGCGCTGGATTGTCGGACAAGGCCGCAAAACCGGAAATCCGGAGGGATTGGAATGATACCGGAAATCGGGCAGTTCGCCCTGGCGCTTGCCCTGGCCGTGTCCTTGGTGCAAAGCGTATTTCCCTTGATTGGAGCAGCACGGAACAATGTCATGTGGATGCGATCGGCATCTGCGACCTCGGTCCTACTGACAGCGCTGGTTGCTATCGCCTTCGCCGCTCTGATGTGGTCCTTCGTGGTCAGCGATTTCACTGTGCTAAATGTGGCCAGCAATTCTCATTCGCTGAAACCGATGCTTTTCAAGGTGGCTGCGACCTGGGGTAGCCACGAAGGGTCGCTGCTGTTGTGGATTCTGATATTGGTGATTTTCGGGCTGGGTGTGTCTCTGTTGGCTCGGAACATCCCACTGAAACTCAAGGCGCGCACTCTGGCAGTGCAGGCCTGGATCAGCGCGGGGTTCCTGTCATTCATGCTGTTCACCTCGAACCCGTTTGACCGGGTGTTTCCGGCACCGCTGGATGGTCAGGATTTAAATCCGCTGTTGCAGGATGTCGGCCTGGCTATGCACCCGCCGTTCCTATACCTGGGTTACGTCGGCTTCTCTATCGTATTTTCTTTCGCCGTGGCTGCCCTGATTGAGGGGCGGGTCGATCCGGCATGGGCGCGGTGGGTCCGACCCTGGACATTGGCGGCCTGGGTGTTTCTGACACTTGGTATCGTTCTGGGCAGCTGGTGGGCCTATTACGAACTGGGTTGGGGCGGCTGGTGGTTCTGGGATCCGGTCGAGAATGTCTCGTTTATGCCCTGGCTTGCTGGCACAGCGCTGTTCCATTCGGCCATTGTGACCGAAAAGCGCGGCAGCTTCAAAAGTTGGACGATCCTACTGGCCGTTTTGACCTTCTCGTTGTCCTTGTTGGGGACATTCATTGTCCGCTCAGGCTTGCTTACATCGGTCCATGCGTTTTCGGTCGATCCCGAACGCGGCATTTACATCTTGGCGCTGTTGGCTGTCGCGATCGGTGGTTCATTGACGCTGTTTGCCATACGCGCACCGGAGATGGAGGGCGGCGGTCTTTTTGCCCCGATCAGCCGCGAGGCCGGTTTGCTTATTAACAACCTGCTGCTGGCCACCGCAACGGCGACGGTTCTATTCGGTACGCTTTATCCGCTTTTGCTTGAGGCTGTGACAGGTGAAAAGATTTCGGTTGGACCACCTTATTACAACGCCAGTTTCGTGCCGATCATGCTGGTTCTAGTCGTTGTAATGGGGATTGGGCCGCTGTTGTCATGGAAGCGGGCGGATTTGCGCGGTGTTCTGTCCCGGCTCAAATGGGTGGCCGGGGTTAGCCTGCTCGTAGCGTTGCTTGTGTGGTATCTGGATACCGGCGGCCCAGCCTTGGCGGTAGTGTCGATCGGCCTTGCGGTTTGGTTGCTGGGCGCTGTGCTGACAGAGTGGGCCAGCCGAATTAAGCTGGGTGAGGCACCGTTGGCCGAGTCCCTGCGTCGGGCCCGCAGCCTACCGCGTTCTCATTACGGCATGGTCGTGGCCCATGCGGGGTTGGCTGTCTGTATGATCGGCTTTATCGGGTCCAGCGCTTGGAAATCCGAGGTCGTGACTTTTGCCGAGCCCGGAACACAGATTGAGATAGCAGGGTTCGACGTGCGTTTTGACGGTGTGGAACAGCTTCGCGGTCCGAACTATCTGTCTCGCGCGGCCACACTGACGGTATTTCGCGATGGCGCTTATGTCACCACGCTTCAACCCGAGCGCAGGGCCTATCTCGTGGCGGGTACCAGTACGACCGAGTCAGCAATTCGAACGACGTTGGCAGGGGACCTTTACGCCTCAATATCGGAACCGGCGGCGGAATCAGAACAGAGCAAATGGACCCTGCGTATCTTGTATGAGCCATTGGTGGTCTGGATCTGGATAGGTTCAGGATTGTTAGCATTTGGTGGTGTCTTGTCACTCTCCGATCGGCGTCTACGCGTCGGTGCACCACGAAAACGGACTGGGCAGAGCTCCGTTGCGGTGGCGGCGGAGTAGGGCAATGAAACGTCTATTTGCACTGTTCCCAATTACGATTGCCGGCATCCTGGGTGCCTTCCTGCTATGGGGACTGAATCCCGATCGCGATCCAAACGAAATCCCGTCTGTTTTGATCTCGCAGCCGGTGCCTGAGTTCGACTTGCCGCCGGTCGAAGGGCTGGATACCCACGGGCTGTCCAGTACCGATCTGGTGGAAAATGACGGGTCAGCTCCGATCGTGGTCAACGTGTTTGCGTCCTGGTGCGTGCCCTGCCGGGCCGAACATGCGGTGCTGACGCGTATGGTACGCGATGAGGGCATTCGCCTGATGGGCATTAACTACAAAGACAAGCCGCAGGACGCGCGGAAATGGCTCGACGATCTGGGCAACCCTTATGAGCGCATCGGTTCCGACCTGGACGGCCGAGCCGGGATCGAATGGGGGATTTCCGGCGTGCCGGAGACCTTTGTGATTGATGGCGCGGGCAAGGTCGTATTCCGTTTTGTCGGCCCGGTGCTGGGCGACGAGGCAATTTCAAAGATGCGCACCGCGCTGGATCAGGCGCGGGCGGCCGGAGGAGAGGCGTCATGATACGTCGCATTGTAATTACCGCGGTCACTCTGGCGATGCTGGTGTCGCAGCCGGCATTCGCGGTTGAGCCCGACGAGATACTTGCAGATCCGGTATTGGAAGAGCGGGCCCGGGCGATTTCGAAACAGGTGCGATGCGTGGTGTGCCAGAACCAAGACATCGACAGTTCTAACGCTGGCGTGGCGCGCGACCTTCGTCTGCTTGTGCGCGAACGGCTGGTGGCAGGCGACACGGACCAGCAGGTTATGGACTTTCTGGTTGCGCGTTATGGCGACTATGTTCTGTTCAACCCGCCATGGAAGCCATCAACTTACATTCTGTGGGTTGCGCCTATCGTCATCCTGGGGCTGGGTGGTATCGCGACTGCAGCGGTATTGACCCAAAATGCGCGCCGATATCGGAAGTCGCGAAAACAAGAGACGGAACGCGGCGCGAGCGAAGAACGGAATCCCGAAAACCATTCACTCACGGAGCCGCACGCATGATCTGGATTATCTTTTCATTCATGGCCGTGGCGGTGTTTCTGACGCTCGCCCTCTCCGGCCTGGGGCGCAAGACCTCGGACTTGTCGAGACGCGAAAGCGCCTCTGCCATCTTTTCCGACCAGATCGGCGAAGTGGAGAAGGACCTGGAACGAGGAATTATCTCAGCCGAAGAGGCCAAGGCCGCCAGAGCCGAGATAGAACGTCGCCTGAAGGCGATTGACCGGCAATCGGACGACAAAGCGATAATGGGCCATTCCGGGCGTGCGCTGATTTTACTTGCCGCGCTGGTAGTTCCAGCGCTCGGAGCCGGTCTTTATTGGCAACTGGGTAGTCCCTACATCCCCAGCCAGCCATTTGCCCAACGCGAGGGGGAGCAGGCCGAAGCCCGTGAAATCGCCGACCTTGCCGTGCGCCTGAAGTCGCGGCTTGAGGCGGATGAAACCGGCGGGCCAACCGAGGGATGGGTGTTGTTGGCTCAGACCTATATGCGTATGGGACGCTTTGGAGATGCCGCAGACGCGTTCGAGGGGTTGCTGGACCGACCCAATGCGAATTCAGCGCTGGTGTCGCAATATGGCGAGGCGTTGGTCTATGCCGATGACGGTGTCGTTACGCCCAAGGCCGATCGGGCGTTTGAACGAGCCTTGGAACTGGACCCATCGAACCCAGCAGCGACATTCTACAAAGCCATTGGTCTGGAGCAGGCTGGATCGCCTGATAAGGCCTATGACCTACTGAAGACGCGGATGGACGCCGAAGAGGAGTTCCGGCCATGGATGGAGAGTTTTGTGGCCCAGCTTAACCGCATCGCCCCGTCGATCGGACGGGCTCCGGTGAATCTGGCGGCTTTTGCCCCTTCCATGCCCGGCCCAACTGCCGATCAGGTGGCGGCGGCCGAGGAGATGTCAGACGAAGACCGGCAGGCCTTCATCCGCTCGATGGTCGAACGGCTTGCGAGCCGGATGCAGGAAAACCCAGGCGATCTGGACGGCTGGATGCGGCTGGGCAACGCCTATTCGGTGCTGGGCGAGACCGACGGCGCCCGGAACGCCTATGGCAGGGCAAGGGATCTGGCGGATGACCTGCCGCAGGGGGATCCGCGCAAGGTGGCAATCGACCGGGCATTGCTGGAACTGGGGGGTTGATTCCCGCAGCCCGGCGTGGATCGGGCCGGCGCCGACTTCGCGCTGATGCCCAGTGAGCCATCTGGAAAATTCCGGTTTAGGCTATCGCATGCCGATCTTTAGGAGGTTGAGACCATGAAAGTTGAAACGTTTTCTGATCTAATTGTCTGGACGCG
Organism: Ruegeria sp. AK11; assembly: GCF_056541095.1. Taxonomy (NCBI): domain Bacteria; kingdom Pseudomonadati; phylum Pseudomonadota; class Alphaproteobacteria; order Rhodobacterales; family Roseobacteraceae; genus Ruegeria; species Ruegeria sp. AK11. The sequence continues at coordinate 85,478 of NZ_JBQFXU010000012.1, read as the reverse complement.
GGAAATGCATCATTGGCTCGCCGAATGTTTGGCCTACTGTTCGACACAGTCAGAGCAGGAGCTGGCCAGGATGTTGCTTACCTACCTCGCCGATCATGAGGCTGCTCTGGAGAAAATCGTCGATGGTTTCGTGAAACGAGCCGATCCCAAAGCGCTCAACACCTGGGTATATGACTATTTGGGCAATGAGCCGATCGACCCACATCGCGCCTGCGACAGGCCGTTCGCACAGATGAGCGTCGATGAGATCTGCGAAGCGGTCTTCGATCTTCACAATCAGGTGATCGACTTATATCGGTATTTGCACGGGCGTGCCGAGATACCCGAGGCACGCGAACTCTTTCAGGCGATACTGGATATGAAAGAGCACGAGACCATGCGTTTAGCGCAGCAGAGCAACCGCGTCCGGGATATGTGAACTCCGGGGTCAGGATCCGCTTTCCACGGCTCCGCCCGCAATCGGCGCGGCCTGTTCCATCGCGTCGAGAATGGCGTTCGTGGTCAAGATCTCTGGCAGGGCGATGCCTTCGGGGGCCGACGGGCCGTAGACGATGTTGAAGGGGATCCCGAACCGTCCATTGTCCTCAAGGAAACGGGCGATCACATCGTCGGGGCGGGTCCAGTCGGCCTGCATCGGAATTGCTTTGTCCGATTGCAGTGTTGCCAGAACCTCGCCGCGTTCCAGCACCAGCGCTTTGTTGGCCTTGCAGGTCAGACACCAGTCGGCTGTGACATCGACGAAAACCACCTCGCCGCGCGACACAAGGCGGGCGATTTCGGGGCGGCTGAAGGTAATCCAAGGGATCTCTCCGGCTGGTTCAAGCAGCCTGGACCGGTCTTTGCCGGCAATCGCAACCGGTGCGGCAAACGCTGCGGTCAGCGTCAGCAACAGGGCTGTCCAGCGCAAAACGGGTGGCATCATCGTACTTTTCCAGATCAACAGGACCAGAACAGTTGCAGCCAGCACGGTAGCAGTTGCAGCAGTGTCTCCGGCCACCCCGACCATCACCCAGACCAACCAGCCGATCGTGGTCAGCAGTGCCGCCGACAGGGCCCATTTTAATCCCACCATCCAACGCCCCGGTTTAGGCAGAGCGGCGGTAAGTTTCGGGTGCACTGCAACCAGCAGGTAAGGAATGGCCAGCCCGACCCCCATTGCGGTGAAGATCGCCACGATATCCACCGGTCGGCCGGTCAGGGCAAAGGCCACCGCCGTGCCGAGGAAGGGGGCCGAGCAGGGCGTCGCCAGAACTGCTGAGAAGGCTCCGGTCAGGAAATCCCCGACCAGCGACACGCGGCCCTTTTCGACATGGGCAAGCCGGGTGTTCAGCGACTGCGGCAGCGTGATCTCGAACAAGCCCGCGAGGCTGGTTGCAAAAACCGCCAGCACCACGATCATCACCGCAAGGAAAAGCGGATTCTGGAACTGGATGCCCCAGCCGACGGAATAGCCCAGCGACCGCGCCGCAATGGTGATAGCCGCCAACAGCCACATGAATGTCAGGATTCCGGCTGCCGAAGCCAGGAACCCGGCGCGAATCTGAGCCGCAGAGCGGTCGCGAGCCTTTACCGCCGAGGAAAGCTTGATCGAAAGCACTGGCAGTACGCAGGGCATGACATTCAGAATCAACCCGCCGCCCACCGCCAGCAAAATGATCCAGACCAGCGCGCTGGCTGAAGTTTCGGCGGCCGCGATCTCATATGGTGGCGGGGTAGGGGGAGCGTCGGTACGGGGCGAAAACTCGGCCACGCGGTTGGTGTCGGTAACCGTGACGGACAAGGCGGGGGGGTCCTGTGCCAGAGCGAGGACCGGGAACTGCACCCATAGCTGACGCCTGTCGCCAGCGAGCCGGATGTCGGGTGCACCAAACGCGGTGTCACGTCCCATGTCGGGAAAGACATCAGGCGCATCAAAGGGCAGGTCGCTGGTGAAATTCAGCGTCAGCATCTCGGACTCGGTATCCAGGGTCGCGGCGTCGGACTTCATTCCGCTTGTGTTTCCCGTGCTTGGCACCCGCGACAGAAAGGCATTTATAAGCCGGGCCGAGTCCTGATCCCGACCCGTTCCCTGAGTCAGCGACAAGTCCAGCGAAAACTCGACCGGCACACAGATATCGGAACAGATCAGCGTTGTCACAGCGGCCTTCAAGTCAACTGGCGCTCCGGGGTTCTCGAGTGTGACGGTCAGCGGAAAGACCACTTCGTCCTTGTACCCGAAATTCTCGATCCCGAAGGCGCGAAAACGGATCGGCGCGGGCCAGTGAAACTGTACGTCGCTGACGTTTTGCGAGCCGTTCCAAGTGATCTTGGGCGGAATTCCCACCTCACCAGGCGACTTCCAGTAGGTTTTCCAATCTTCGCCCAGTTTCAGATGCAGTCCTGCAGTGATCGTCTTGACGTCAGGCGCGATCCCGTCCTGCGCGGTAATTATGTGTGCGACCAGGGGCTCTGATTCATACGCTTGGGATGTAGCTGCAAGGCTTGTCCCGGCGGAAGTCTGGCCAAAGATTAACCCCAAGATCATAATACATAAATTTAGGAGTGTTCTTGCCATTGCGCGTTGCCATCGGTTGTTTTGCACCCGTCTCTGCCAGATTCCAGCGCTGGAGGGTCAACGAGCCGGAATGTCACATCCCCACGATCAACTCACGAAACCTTCGCGCCCGTCTTCGCAGATGAAATAGGCCCCGCCATCCGCGCCCTCCCATTGAACCCGGCAACCTTGGGGCAGGGCGTATTCAGGCTGCGGCGGTTGCAGCGGGCATAGTTTAGGGCGTGGTGCGCAAGCCGCCAGCGAAAGAGCGGCCAGCGACATGGCGGCCAACCTTGAGCACCAAAGCTTCATGATTGAAGATTATTGCCGGTGTACTGGGTTCGGTCCGACCGCGGCGTCTGTTGCCTTTGGTCTTTCCGATTCAGATTTGTTCGAATGACAGGATTTTTCCATCGCCTTGTGCATAAAGAAATGGGCTCCGAGGCACAGGATCAACGGTGCGAAAAGACCCAAGGAGTCAGAAAGCCCACCAACCGTCCCGCCGGCGATCAAGTAGAGAGCGATCGGCGTTATCATGGCAATGCAACATACCATCATGCCCCATTTCATTATCTTGCCGCCGCTAACCGGTACTGACGCCTGCGGCGCGTTTGCAGTCTGTTTTTCTTTCACATTCAACTCCAAAATTTGGATTGGAGACCTCTGCTAACGCCTTCCCACGATGGAAGGTCAAGCTGTTTTGGCGCGAAGCGAATTTGACGCTGTCAAACCAGTCCAGCATTTGCTTGGGCCTTACTTGGTGCATAGACACGGCCGGAACAGGGAAGTTTTTAGGGGTATGAACAGCAGGCATTGTCGTCCCGACGCCTGGTGAAGTTTCAGGTTAAACACGAAGCTGCCTAGGTCACTTTAAGCCTTGAAAACTCGCGGGTGGGTCGAAGCGATATCGAACGAATAATTGAATGGACAAATCTTCCCCCGTCGCGGATTGTCTAATCCCCTGGGTACTAACTCCAGACACCAACCAGCCAATAGGAGCGCTATCAATGCTGACCAGACGACATTTTGTTGCAGCCTCGCTCGCCATTTTCTCTCAGCCGGTTTTTGGAGTGACGTCGGCGGCGGCCTCGCAATGGTCGGAGTGGGATGCGCAAGTAACTCCAGCCAATTTTGATCCCGCAACATCCAATCCCTGGGGTTTACACCCACGTTTCCTGCCTCAGCGTGTGCAAACCAATCGACCACTTACTCCGGGTGACATTCATGTCGACGCGGTGGCACGATATCTGTATTTCATCGAAGACGGTGGCACAGCAATGCGTTACGGCGTAGCCATTGCCCGAGGCAATCTTTACGAGCCCGGAGTCTACACGATCAAGCGAAAGGCCAAATGGCCGCGTTGGACTCCTACAGCCGAAATGATTGAGCGCGACCCTGATGAATATGCGCAATTCGCAGATGGTGTGCCCGGTGGGCCGACAAACCCATTGGGATCAAGGGCGTTTTATCTGTTCGAAGGTGGTCGCGACACATACCTGCGAATTCACGGAACGCCTTATCCAAGATCTATCGGAGGTCGCGCAAGTTCTGGCTGCGTAAGGATGGCGATGCCACATATCATCGGGCTTTATGATCGTGTCAGGCCAGGGTCCACGGCTCATCTCTACCCTCCCGAGCGGCTTCTGACCGCGACCAGCTGACAGGCGCTTGTCAGGCGCGCGTACAGATTGGGCGCCCTTCAATAGTCCTAAGTGGTAGGTAGGTTGTTTCAACTGGCCCAACATAGCGATACCAATAGCAACCGTCCTCAGGCATGATTTTCACTGCGTTCAGGTCCTGGCCCGGAGCAGCAATCTGGGCTACGGCGTCAGGAACTTGGGAAAGCGTTCCGGGCTCGCTATCTGCAGATATTGACGTTGTTTCGGTACAAGCGCCGATGAACAAAAGTGCGGCCAGTGCTTGGAAAGCTTTCCTGAAGGACATGGTGTTTAGTCCACTGTGATTGTCATTTGTAGTGCCTGCTACCCTCGCATCGACGGGTGATCACATCAATTCACCAAGAACTAAGCAATTGTTAGCGTTGCTTTTTTGTGTTCGGTTGATTCAAGAAAGTCAGGTTTTGCTTAAAGCAGCCTGGAGTTACGTCCAAGAAAAATTGCTTTTCCACAATGACTTGATGATTTGGGTCCGCCTTCTAAGGAAATATCCCTGCGCCAACGGCAACGACAATTCAGACGAGACATCCCATATGAAATGTCATTTGCGTGTTGACCTTCCAGCGCAGGAACCGGGCATACGAGTTATTTGAGTCGGAAAAAAAGAATAAACTTTGGGATGGCAGGCATGAAACGGAGCAAAGAAGGAAAGGTTGTTACGCGACGTGGAGTGATTGCCGCGTTTGCTGCGACGACGCTTTTTCCAGCACCGGCCGTTTGGGCCCAATCAACGGCAACTGAGGGGACGCGCCGCAATGTTTCCTCATTCCGCGTTGCTAAATGGCAGGACCACTTTGATACGCTTAAGAATGGTGTGATCCTGTCCGATACACAGTCCAAGGTCCTGCAATATTGGTCGGAAGACGAAAGCGTCTACCGAATGTATCCAACCAGCGTACCGCTGACGGAAGACCTTACAAGGCTGGGCTACACCACAGTTACTCGCAAGGTCGAAGGGCCGTCTTGGCGACCGACACCAGCAATGAAAAAGCGCAACCCCGCTTGGCCCGATTATGTGGGCCCGGGTCCGGAGAATCCTCTGGGGACACATGCACTTTATTTGAGCTGGCAATACTACCGGATCCACGGCACCAACGACACGCGCAAGATCGGGAGAAGATCCTCCAACGGCTGCATTGGCTTGTACAACGAGCAGATTGCGGAATTGTTCGAACTGGCCACTGTGGGCACTCAGGTAAAACTGATCTGACCTTGGTCAGGCCGATTTTTTTTGCGCGCGTTGAACCTAAGAACTGACAATCATGTGAAGAACAGAGATGGATAAACTTACACTCTTGATCGGCGGAGTAGTGATCGCAGGCGCCGCCGCGTTCGTCTACAACTTAAATCAGCAACCAACAGGTCACTCGATGACGCCGCCCGATACGTCAGCACTGGAGCAAGGAGACCCAATCGAAAACGTCACTCTGCCGGACCAGCTAAGCGAATTTGCGGCCGTCGGCAAAGTGGCATTCGACGCCAAATGCTCGGCGTGCCATGGCGCGAATGCAACAGGTCTGGAAGGCCTTGCACCACCTTTGGTGCATAAAATCTATGAACCAAGCCACCATTCGGACGAGTCATTTTATGTGGCAGTCCAGAATGGAGTTCGGGCACACCATTGGAAGTTCGGCAATATGCCGCCGGTCGATGGCTTGACCCGTGCGGATGTGAAGGGCATCGTGGCGTATATCAGAGAGCTGCAGCAGGAAAACGGGATTTTCTGAAGGTGACGAGCCGAATGGGCAGTGCAATTCGTTACATCATACTGTCAATGGTGCTGACCATTGGCGGGCTGCTTGTGACGGCCGATTCTGCTCATGCACATGGCAGTGGTTCTCAGCACGTGATTGACCAAACGGACTCCGCGGACGTTGAGCATGTCAAGCAGGGTCATCCCGGACATTGTCATGGCGGAACGATTTGCAACGCTGTTGGTCTATTTTCGATGGGTCCACCACCGCCTGGCCCCCAAGATACTGAACAAAGATACTCGATCCCTCGAGCCCAATACCGGGTTCTCGGTATCGCGGCGTTTGACCCACCACCGCCGCGTGTCCTGATCTGACCAGTCGAATTGCGCTCAACCTGGGCGCGTCGAAGCAGACGACAAGGACAAAACAATGAACATTCTGAAAATGACCACAGGCGTTGCCCTGGTTTCTCTGTTTGCAGCCGCCGCCCTGGCGCATGGTGGCGCAACCGGCATCGTCAAAGAACGCATGGATGGTATGTCCGCGATGAAGGACAGCATGAAGATCCTTACGCCGATGATGCAGGGGAAAACGCCCTACAATGCGCAAACGGTACGAAGCGAGGCCAAGAAAATCGGGCGTCACGCTGGCGAGAGCATGACAAAGCTGTTTCCAGAGGGATCTGATGGCAAACCCTCGGAGGCCAAATCGGAGATCTGGCAGGATTGGGGTTCATTTGCAGAGTTAGCCAGGCAGTTGGAATCCTACTCTGAAGGCCTTGTGCTTGCGGCGGACAACGGGTTGATGATGTCCGGGTCGGGCCATGGTTCGGGCATGATGGGCGGCGCATCCATGATGGGTGGCGGTTCTATGATGGGTGCCGGAATGATGGGCGGCAGTCCAAACCAGGCACAACTTTCTGAAATGCCGGCAGATGGTGTGTTCATGATGCTGAGCCAGACATGCTCGGCATGTCACACGCAGTTTCGGTCGGAATAGGAATGCGTCATGAGACCGATATTCCGATTGGGCCTTGCTGCCGCCGTAACGGCGTCAGCGGGACTTGTTGCCGTGATGGCTTGGCCAATTGGCCAGCCCTTACAAGCTCTCGACATTCAGGGTGACGTTAACCGCGGGGCTTATCTGGCAAGGGCAAGTGGCTGTATCGCTTGCCACACAGATTTTGCCAAAGGGGGCGCGCCCTTGGCCGGTGGGGTGGAGTTGGATACCCCGTTCGGCACGCTCTTTTCACCGAACCTGACCACAGATCCCGATCACGGGATCGGTGACTGGACAATCGAGGAGTTTGCTCGCGCTGTGCGTCAAGGCGTGTCACCCGGCGGACAACCCTACTACCCGGCCTTTCCTTATCCGTTCTATGCCAATTTCACGGATCAGGATATCGCCGATCTCTGGGCCGCCTGGCAAACGGTTGCACCGGTAGCGGAACCGTCAAAAGAGCAGGAAATGGCGTTCCCCTTCAATCAGAGATGGGGCCTGAAGCTGTGGCGCGCGGCTTTTCTGGAACCACCCCGTACTGATCCCGTGCCGGGCAATGACGAAGTGTGGAACCGGGGTCGGCTACTGGTCGAAGGTGCTACGCATTGTGCGGCCTGCCACACCGGGAGGAACCTGGCTGGCGCAAGAAATTCGGACACGGAACACTTCAAAGGAAGTGACTCCCTGCCGGGCGGTGACAAGGCACCGGCCATCGACTTTGAGACCCTGCAAAAGCGTGGTTGGACGGTAGATGATTTGGCCTACGCGTTGCGCACCGGCGTCATGCCTGATGGCGATGTCTTCGGCGGCGCCATGGGAGAGGTCGTAAACTATGGCACCAGCTTTCTGACAGACGAAGACCGGAAGGCAATGGCGACCTATCTGCTGGATGTGCACGACGGGGGATAATCGAGTGAGAGATCAAATTTTCTTTGGAGGGAAGTCCTCATGAAGCTCAATCGCAGGCAATTCGTTGCAGGCACGTCGGCACTAATCGCAGTGCCGACTATCGGGAGGGCGGCTACCGCCCCCCGAATAATCGAGGCGCGTTCAGGATTGGCACGTGTTGCCCCCGACAGCTATCCTGAAACCGAGATATGGGGATATGATGGCGGTGTTCCGGGCCCCGAAATTCGTGCCAGGCAGGGCGAAACGGTTCGCCGGACACTCCTGAACTCACTGCCTCAGCCTACGGCAATCCATTGGCACGGATTGCGGGTTCCGAACAATATGGACGGGGTGCCGGGCCTTACGCAGGAGGCTGTACCAACCGGCGGCGAATTTCAGTATGACTTGCCTCTGAAGGACGCGGGGACCTTCTGGTATCACTCTCACAACCAGTCAACGGAACAAGTGGCCAGGGGCCTTTACGGCGCGTTCATCGTCGACGAAACGGACCCGCCGGACACGGACCATGACATCACGATCCTTCTGGATGATTGGCGGTTGGGTAAGGACGCTCAAATAGTAGATGATTTTGGTGCAATGCATGATTGGACCCATGCAGGTCGCATGGGTAACTACGTTCACGCACGTATATCGCCCATGACCGAAGTTTTGACGAACCAGCGTTTGCGAATTCGAATGGTCAACGTGGCAACTGATCGGATCATGTATGTCTCAGTAGGTGGCGCAAACGGGAAACTGGTCGCTTATGATGGCATGCCTGTAAGGCAGCCAGAGGATTTTGAAACCCTTGTTTTCGGGCCTGCACAGCGAGCAGACTTAATTGTTGATGTCACAGCGGAATCGAACGAATCCGTTCAAATAACTCTTCACGAACGCGATGAATCGTTTGTCATCGCTGAGATTCCGGTTTCGGGAAGCGGCACATCTGCTAACCGCGGTGTGATCGCAGCCCTGCCACCCAACCCTGCTTCTTTTCTCGAAGATGTTTCTGACGCTTTGACAGTTCCATTGGTGATGGAAGGCGGGGCGATGGGCGGACTGCGTCAAGGCACTTTTAACGGCCGGGTCATGAGCACCAATGAATTGGTCCAGGAAGGGCAGATCTGGACATTCAACGGTGTCGCCGGGTTACCTGAAAACCCACTTGCTGCCGTTTCGCGTGGCGACATAGTCCGGATTCAGATGCAGAACGACACCGTCTTTCCGCACGCTATGCACTTGCACGGGACGCACTTTCAGGAAGTTCTGCCGAACGGCAGCCTGGGGCCGCTGCGGGACACAATCCTGGTTGACCGGATAGAAACGCGGGAGATTGCGTTCGTTGCGGATAACCCGGGGGACTGGCTGTTTCATTGCCACATGCTGTCGCATCAGGCCGCTGGTATGAAGACCTGGCTGAGCGTGGCGTGATGAACAAGAGCGCGGCGAAATGGGTGTCACTGGCTGCTGTGGTGATCATTGTCGCGGTCGCTGGCTGGGGCCTGGGTGGGCGTGCGCAGAACAGTTCATCGGCGGATTCGGCACGTGGTGCAGTTTTGTACGCCGAAAACTGCGCGTCATGCCACGGGGCAGATTTGGAGGGTCAGCCGGATTGGCAAACACCTGATCCGGATGGCGTCTTGCGGGCGCCCCCGCATGACCGAACCGGGCACACCTGGCATCACGGCGACAAGCTGTTGTTCGACTATACAAAGTTTGGCGGGGACCAAACTTTGAAACAGATGGGTGTCGCTGACGTCAAAAGCGGCATGCCAGGCTTCGGGGACACTCTGTCGGATCAGGATATCTGGGACATCCTCGCCTTCATCAAGGAGAGTTGGCCGGATCGGGAACGCAAGCTGCAAGAGCAACGCACCGAAGCAGAACAAACGGAAGGAAACTGATGTGAAACGAATACTTGCAGGCTTAGTCGCTATCGCCATGTCGATTGGCATTCCTATGGCACGCGCCGACGAGCTGTCTGACTCCGATGTAAAACGGCTGGCTCTCGAAGCCATTTTGGAAAACCCTGAGATCATCATGCAGGCGATTCAACTGCTTCAACAGCGCGAGGATCAGGCAAAAGCCGAAGCAATTGGAAGCGTCTTGGAAAATCAGCGTGAATTGCTGGAACAGGATCCGAATGCGCCTGTCATCGGAAACCCGGAAGGCGATGTAACCGTGGTCGAGTTTTTTGACTACAACTGCCCATATTGCAAACGCGCTGCCCCGGTCGTGAAAAACGTAATCGCAGGCGATTCCGATGTACGAGTTGTCTATCGAGAATGGCCCATACTCGGAGAAGGTTCCGACTTCGCGGCACGCGCCGCGCTTGCCTCACGTAATCAGGGAAAATATGAAGAATTTCATTGGGCGCTTATGGCTCTGAACGGTCGTGCCACTGAGGCCAGTGTACTGAAAGTTGTCCGTGAACTCGGCCTGGACGAGGATCAATTGCGCGCAGATATGGAGGCGCCGGAAGTCGACGCACATATTCAGGTGTCCATGGAATTGGCCCGACAGCTTGGCTTCAGTGGCACCCCCTCGTTTGTGATTGGAGATGCTCTTGCCCCGGGGCTGATCGCCGAAGATGAAATGACCCGGCTAATCGAGGCAGTCAGAGACGCAAGATAAAACCAAGGCGGCGACAGAATGCGCCCCTAAGTGTCTCATGCGACCGTGGCTTCGTATCCCTCGGACTTCAGAGCAGCAAGGATTTGATCAAGTGGATTGGCGCTTAAGACACGTACCCTGCGGTTTTCCATGTCAAAGTCCAACTGTGCGGAGGAATCCACCGTGGCAACGGCTTTTTCGATTGCTGACTTGCAGTGCCCGCAGCTCATATCCGGGATATTTAGGGTCGTCATGGATGTTTGCTCCTGTTTTCCGTTGTCCCGGCTAAAGTATTCCAGCACAGGAAGGTCAAGTCGTGAAAATTGGATCGCCAAAATTAGTGGAAAAGAAAGTCAACCCCATCACTTGACCTTCCACTTGCTGGAACCCTTATGTTGCCCGTCAGCAGAACATTTGTGGTGACAATATGACTGAAATTTCACATGCACGGTTTCAAGTTCAGGGTATGAGCTGCGCTTCTTGCGTAGGGCGCGTCGAGCGCGCGTTGAAAGATGTGCCAGGGGTAGATGCCGCTTCGGTTAATCTCGCCAGCGAAAGCGTTCAGGTCGATTTCCGCGATCCAGCCGATAAAGCGGCCATTGCTGATGCGTTAAACAGCGCCGGATATCCGGCACGGACGGAAGAGGTAACGCTGGATATTCAGAACATGTCCTGCGCATCGTGCGTGGGGCGCGTTGAGCGGGCATTGCAAGCAGATGATGGCGTCTTGTCCGCGTCGGTCAATCTGGCCACCGAAAGTGCAACTGTACGTTATGCTGAGGGAGTCACAACACCCGAAGCCATCGCGGCGCTTGCGGCATCTGCTGGCTATCCGGCGAGCCTGCGATCCGCGACGCAGACCGAACCACAAGACCGCAAAGCCAAAGAGATTCGCCAATTGGCCCGGCGAACAAGCTTTGCCGCCTTGCTCGCTTTGCCGGTCTTTATCCTTGAAATGGGCTCGCATGTTATTCCGGGCATGCACCACCTGATAGCGAGCACGATCGGCATCCAGAACAGCTATTACCTGCAATTCCTTCTGACCACGATCGTTCTTTTTGGGCCAGGTTTGCAGTTCTACACCAAGGGCTTCCCTTCCTTGTTCAAAGGCGCGCCGGACATGAACTCTCTGGTGTCCCTGGGCACTTCGGCGGCCTATGGGTTCTCGCTTGTTTCCACCTTTGCGCCGGGTGTTCTTCCCGCCGGCACCGCAAACGTCTACTACGAGGCCGCAGCGGTGATCGTGGTTCTCATATTGCTGGGGCGGTTCCTCGAGGCGCGCGCCAAGGGGCGAACTGGTGAAGCGATCCGAAAATTGGTCGGTCTGCAGGCAAAAACAGCGCGAGTTGAGCGCGACGGATCGGTTGTCGAGCTACCGATCGAGCAGATCGTTGTAGGGGATATTGTGCACGTTCGACCGGGCGAAAAAATCGCGGTGGATGGTGCCGTAGTGACCGGCGCGTCATATGTCGATGAAAGCATGATCACCGGCGAGCCGGTTCCTGCCGAAAAGACCGAGGGCGCAACTGTGGTCGGCGGAACAGTCAATGGCGCGGGCGCATTGACGTACCGGGCTGAAAAGGTCGGCGCAGACACTATGTTGGCCCAGATCATTCAAATGGTCGAACAAGCCCAGGGGGCCAAGCTTCCGATTCAAGGCCTGGTCGATCGCATCACGCTGTGGTTCGTGCCGGTAGTGATCGCTGTGGCCGTTGTGACTGTGCTGGTTTGGATGTTGTTCGGACCCGATCCCGCGCTCAGCCTGGCGTTGGTAGCCGGGGTTGCGGTACTGATCATTGCTTGCCCCTGCGCCATGGGGTTGGCCACACCCACCTCAATCATGGTCGGCACCGGCCGTGCGGCCGAGATGGGTGTCCTTTTCCGAAAGGGCGACGCCTTGCAAATGCTGCAGGAAACCACTGTTGTTGCGGTAGACAAGACAGGGACCTTGACCGAAGGGCGCCCGGAGCTGACCGACCTTATTGTGGCCGAAGGATTGGCCGAGGATGAGGTTCTGCGCCTTGTTGCTGCCGTTGAGGTCACATCCGAACATCCGATCGCCACGGCCATCGTGCGCGCGGCTGAAACCCGTGGTCTGGAGCTTTCGAAGCCAGAAGACTTCACGTCGATCACCGGTTACGGGGTAAGCGCCTCGGTCGAAGGCCATACAATCTTGATCGGGGCCGACCGCCTGATGAGTCGCGAAGGGGTTGAAATGGGCGCGTTGTCTGATCGGGGCGCTGAACTCGCAATCAACGGAAAGACTCCACTTTATGCCTCCGTAGACGGAGTTATCGCAGCCGTCATCGCCGTGGCGGACCCAATCAAGACCACAACGCCAGACGCAATTGAAGCTTTGCACGGACTGGGGCTGAAAGTAGCGATGATTACCGGCGACAATACCGCTACAGCCAAATCCATCGCGGCGCAGCTTGGCATCGATCATGTCGTGGCCGAGGTTCTGCCCGAAGGTAAAGTATCCGCGTTGCAAGATCTGCGCTCAAATGGCGGAAAACTGGCCTTTGTGGGTGATGGCATCAATGATGCCCCCGCTCTGGCGGCGGCTGACGTAGGAATTGCGATCGGGACAGGCACTGACATCGCCATCGAGGCGGCCGACGTCGTTCTGATGTCAGGCGACCTGACAGGCGTGGTCAACGCCTTCGATATTAGTCAGCGCACCATGCGTAACATCCGACAAAACCTGTTCTGGGCTTTCAGCTACAACACGCTGCTCATACCGGTTGCAGCGGGGGTGCTCTATCCGTTTGGCGGCCCGTTGCTGTCGCCGGTTCTGGCTGCAGGTGCCATGGCGCTGTCCAGTGTATTTGTCCTGACCAACGCGCTGCGGTTGCGCTGGGTTAAGCCGATCAAAGTTGGGCGAGAACAGATCTCGCAGAATGAAGAGCAGGCGCTGCGATCAGCGCCTGCTGAATAGAAAAGGAGAACCGCTGTGAATATCGGAGATGTAGCAGAACGTTCGGGTCTGCCTGCCAAAACCATCCGCTATTACGAGGATATCGGATTCATCAAACCCAGGCGCAGTCTGAACGGGTATCGACATTTCGACGAAAAGGAACTGCACAAACTGGCCTTCATCGGGCGGGCCCGTTCCTTGGGCTTTACCATTGAGGATTGCCGTTCACTACTGGCGTTGTACGAGGACAAAGAACGCGCAAGCGCGGACGTGAAGGATATCGCCAAACAGAACCTAAAAGAGATAGATGCCAAGATCGCGGACCTGAAGGCCATGCATGCTACACTGTCTCATCTGATCGACGAATGTGCTGGCGACCACCGCCCTGACTGCCCGATCCTGAAGAACCTCGGCCAAACTTAGATGCGCTCATCGTATGAACTGCCTCCGATTTTGGCAGTTTGTTACGTGTATTCGCGGGAATCAGCTTCATTTCGATGCAGCGCACCAACTCACCTGTTTTTTTCTCCGACTGGCTTGAACACACGTTACGTTCGTCCTAACTGCACGGGATGGAGTGGAAGTTCTTCTCAGTGTTGCGAATGACGTTTCTGACATGCGTCTGCTTGGCGATGACCTTCGTCGGCACTGTTGTGGTCGCGAGCAGTGACGTCAAAAACAGTAGCACCTCTGAGCCTCACGGCGTTTCAATGGCTGCAAAGTCATCAGACTTCAAACACGACCATAGCGGTTTGCATCCGACGACTGGCCAAATCCACACTGATAGCCACGTAAATCACAGCGGAGAATGTCATTCCGGCATCTGCTGCGTTGGTGAATATCCTACCCAAGTGAGTGTTGCTGTGTTGGCTACAGCTTTCGGGCAGCAAAACCGAAACATGGATTCGGAAACCCATCTGTCTCAGGGACCTCTGACTCCCGATCGTCCTCCTCAAATCTCCTGACATCCTCAGGCCCGCAAGCGCGGGCATTCATGTTGTTTCGGTTCCAGCATTCAATGCGACCGTCGGGAGATTATTATGCGTGGAAGATATGCGGCACTATCAGTACTTGCCTTGGCGTTTGGCCTGGGTGGAGGTGTCATTCTTGAAAGACTGTACCTGAATCCAATTGATCAGGGCCAGTCGAACGAACCAGAGGTCCTTTATTGGGTAGCACCGATGGATCCGAATTTTCGGCAGCCTGGACCTGGAAAATCGCCGATGGGTATGGATTTGATCCCGGTTTATTCTGGGCAGGAACCTACCGGCGACCCTGAAGAAGTCACCCTAAGCGCTGCGGAAATCAACGCAATTGGTGTGCGGACTGCGGTTGCACGCATGACTGATATCGAACCTCGCATCGAGACGGTGGGTTTCGTCGGCTTTGACGAACACCTGACCAATCACGTTCATACGCGTGTTGAAGGTTGGATTGAGCAACTGAAAGTTCGCGCGGTCGGTGATCGGGTTGAGAAGGGGCAAGTTTTATTTGAACTCTTTTCACCATTGATCGCAGCTGCGACCGGCGATCTTGTACGCGCAGTTGAAGCCGGTGACCCGCGGATTTTGGACGCGGCGCGCAATAAGTTGATCAGCCACGGTATGTCCGCACGTCAGGTTGCAGAGATCGAGGCGGGCGGTGAGTTGGTTCGAAATGTGCAAATTGAGGCGCCTCAAAACGGTGTTGTCATAGCGCTGAATGCCGCTGATGGAATGTACCTGCAGCCAGGCACGCTTGCGTTTTCGGTCACCGATCTTTCTGAAGTATGGTTGATCGTCGATGTTTTCGAACGAGATATTGCACGTTTGTCGGAGGACATGCGCGCAATAGCAAGGTTCGAGCACCTACCCGGTCGCACCTTCGAAGGCGAAATCGACTATGTTTACCCTGAGCTTGATCCGCAAACCCGAACTCTTCCCGTCAGACTGAGTTTCGATAACACCGACGGCGTTCTTCGGCCGGGCATGTTTGGCAGCGTTAGCCTTATACCGGATGAAAGCCGGAATGTTCTCACTGTTCCATCAGAGGCGCTAATTCGTACTGGTTCGGCGGAACGCGTCATCTTGAAAACAGGCGATGGTACTTTTCGCCCGAGACTGGTGACCACAGGTCTTCGAGACAGTTTCGGCGAGGGGGGTCGAACAGAAGTTCTGCAAGGGCTTGAACCCGGTGAGGAAGTTGTCGCATCCGCACAGTTTCTAATCGACAGTGAAAGTGCTTTGAGCGCCGGTTTCACCCGAATGGCACCAACGGATACCGAACCAGCACGCGGGGCAGGCACCCTGGTTTCACTCGATGCCGAAAATCGTATGGCAACTGTTCGTCACGATGTTCTCGAAAGCCTCGATTGGCCCGCAATGACTTCGCAGTTTCCGGTTAGGTCTGGTGTTTCGCTCGACCGTTTGAATGCTGGCGACGCGGTTGCTTTCGTGATCGCGCGGGGTGCGGATGGGCTTCTGAGCCTGATGGAGCTTGCGCCGGACGACGGTATTGCCGGAACTGGAGCTGGTGTTGCGCGCGCCGTCACTTCCGATGGCAAATTGACGCTTGAGCACGGACCAATCCCCGAGCTCGGTTGGCCGGCCATGACAATGGATTTGTCGGTTGTCGGAGTAGATCTCACTACCGTGCCTATCGGCATGCCAATTGAGTTTGATCTGGCTGAGGGAGAAGGGGGGATGTTCTCGATTGTGGCAATTCGCGAAGAGGGCTCCACGCCAACGGATTCTGTTGAACCTGAAGAAACCAAGACGCCTTCTGCTCCACCGATTGTGGTCACCGGCACGATCAACCTCGTTAATGCTGAGGCGGGAACTGCAAGCATCACTCACGGGCCGATGACTGAGATTGGTATGCCGGGGATGACCATGGATTTCCCATTAGAGCCGTCATTGGACCCTAACATGCTCGAAGTCGGTTCTGAAATGACTCTGACTTTCGCGCGTGCAGATGGCATGACAATGGTATTGGCCGAGGCAACGCCTATTGCGCCGCCGCTTCAGGTTTCTGGCCGGATTAACAGTATCGACGCAAACGCGCGGACCGCGAATGTAACACACGGTCCGATGACTGAGATCGGCATGCCGGGCATGACCATGGATTTCCCGGTTGCGGAGGGGATTGAGGTTTCTAACTTGCCTGTAGGGATTGATGTTTCTTTGATCCTTCGCCGCAATCCCGACTTTTCGATGACGCTGTTAGAGGTCGCGCTTGATGGGAGTGTTACGCAGTGATCACGGCCATCATTCGTTCTTCTCTTGCCAACAGGTTCGTCATCTTGGCCCTCGCATTCATGATAGGAGTTGCGGGTATTTGGGCCATTCGTGAGACGCCGGTTGATGCAATCCCGGATCTTTCGGATGTCCAGGTAATTGTTCGCACGCCATATCCCGGGCAAGCACCTCAAGTTGTCGAAAACCAAATCACATATCCACTTGCGACAGCCCTATTGGCCGTACCCGGTGCAAAAGACGTTCGCGGGTTCTCGTTCTTTGGAGACAGCTTTGTATATGTCGTCTTTGAGGACGGGACGGACCTCTACTGGGCTCGGTCGCGTGTGCTCGAATATTTGGGCCAGATTACCGGCAGCTTGCCTGAAGGCGTGTCACCACAACTTGGCCCAGATGCGACTGGGGTCGGGTGGATTTATCAGTATGCGCTGGTTGACAGAACCGGAAATCATGATCTGGCTCAGCTCAGGACTCTGCAGGATTGGTTTCTGAAATACGAATTACAAGCCGTGGAAGGCGTCTCAGAAGTCGCCACCATCGGCGGAATGGTCAAACAGTACCAGGTCGTCGTCGACCCAAACAAACTACGTGCCTATGACATAACACTTGCACAATTGAGGACGGCTATTCAGGCGGCCAACCGCGAGACGGGCGGCAGCGTCATTGAGATGGGTGAAGCCGAATTCATGGTCAGGTCATCGGGCTACATCGATGAATTGTCAGACCTTGCAAGCGCGCCATTGATGGTCAACGAGCGCGGCGCCGCTCTGACGCTTGGAGACGTCGCTGAAATCCGCCTGGGGCCTGAAATGCGGCGCGGTGTCGGAGAACTCGACGGGCAAGGAGACGCGGTTGGTGGAGTAGTCATTCTGCGATGGGGTGGGAATGCGTTGGCAACGATCAAAGCGGTGGAGGCGCGCATCGAAGAGTTGCGCTCAAACCTGCCGGAGGGGGTCGAAATCATAACGACCTACGACCGATCTGGTGTGATCGAGCGTGCTATCGATAACCTCCAGAAGAAACTGACGCAGGAATTCATTGTCGTTGTTCTTGTGTGCGCGGCTTTTCTACTTCATCTGCGGTCATCCCTCGTAATTCTTCTGTCGCTCCCTCTGGGAATCTTTGCCGCATTTATTCTGATGAAGGCGCAAGGAGTAAACGCAAACATCATGTCGCTCGGCGGCATAGCCATCGCTATTGGTGCGATGGTCGACGCATCGATTGTGATGATCGAGGCGATGCACAGGCGGTTGGAAAAAGAAAAGCTCACAGCAGAGAACCGATGGCGGATTGTGCAAGAGTGCGCTTCTGAGGTGGGACCAGCCCTTTTTTATTCTCTGGCGATTATCACGGTTAGTTTTTTGCCTGTTTTCGTTCTGGAAAATCAGGAAGGTAGGCTCTTCTCGCCACTCGCTTATACCAAAACCTACGCCATGGCTGCAGCCGCCATCCTTTCGATAACGCTGGTTCCGGTCTTGATGGGTTACTTTGTAAGGGGGCGTATTCTACCGGAGCGAAAAAATCCGCTAAATCGCTTGGTTGTGTTCGTGTACCGCCCATTTCTGGACGCGGCAATTGCCTGGCCATGGGCAACAACACTGTTGGCCGGCGTTCTGGTGACGTCCATGTGGTACCCGTACCAGAGAATTGGCTCTGAATTCATGCCCGAGTTGAACGAAGGTGATTTTCTCTACATGCCGAGCTTCTACCCCGGGATCTCGACGGGAAAAGCCCGTGAGGTACTGCAGCAGACCAATCGCCTGATCGCGACCGTGCCTGAAGTCGAAACTGTTCACGGTAAAGTTGGGCGTGCGGAGACTGCAACCGATCCAGCACCTCTAACGATGGTGGAGACCACAATCCAACTCAAGCCGGAAGAAGAATGGCGCCCCGGCATGACAATGGAGAAAATCCGGAATGAGCTCGATCGTATCGTTCAGGTTCCGGGCGTTACAAATGTTTGGATCCAACCTATCAAGAACCGCATCGATATGCTTGCGACAGGTATCCGTACTCCTGTCGGTGTCAAAATATCCGGCACCGACTTGGAGGTCATTACAGATATAGGGATCGAAGTAGAGCGTGCGGTCGCTGATATTGATGGAACGGCTTCCGCCTACGCAGAGCGACCTGTTGGCGGGCGTTTCATCGAAATCGACGTCAAACGAGATGCCGCCTCCCGATACATGATGAGTGTTCGAGAAGTTCAGGACGTAGTGCAGACCGCAATTGGCGGTATGCAAGTGTCGGAATCTGTGGAGGGGCTGGAGAGGTTTCCTATAAACCTTCGGTACCCTCAGGCATGGCGAGACAGCCCGGAACGGCTCGAAAATCTTCCTGTCGTCACGCCGTCGGGTGCTCATGTGCCACTGTCCGCTCTCGCCGATATTCGAATAGTTGACGGGCCGGGAATGATACGATCAGAGAACGCTCGACGAACTGGGTTCGTGTTCATCGACATCGCGGGGCGCGACCTGGGCGGCTATGTGGCCGAAGCACAAGAGGTGGTTACAGAAAAGGTCGACCTGCCTCCAGGTTACTCGCTGACTTGGTCAGGGCAGTATGAGTACATAGAGAGAATGCAGGACAGGTTGACGATCGTTGCTCCTGCAACCCTGCTAATTATCACGCTCATGCTTTTCTTGGCGTTCAATCGGGTGATTGAGGTCGGGATAATTCTTGCGGCGCTCCCGGTCGCATTGGCAGGTGGGGTTTGGTTCTTATGGTATCTTAACTTCGATATCTCAATTGCTGTGCTCGTGGGCTTCATCGCGCTGGCGGGAGTTGCCGTGGAAACAGCGATTGTCATGTTGTTGTACCTCAATCTTGCTTGGGAGAAACGTCGAGGGCTGGCGCAATCGGAACAGCGAAAGCTGACACGTGACGATATCGAAGACGCGGTGTTCGAAGGAGCCGTTCTTCGGGTTCGGCCGAAGGTAATGACTGTAGCCACGATCTTTGCAGCACTGATACCCATCATGTACGGCACCGGTACAGGCTCTGAAATCATGCAGCGGATCGCTGCGCCGATGATTGGGGGCATGGTGACAGCGACCCTTCTTACGCTTTTTGTCATTCCCGCAATATTCGTGATTTGGAAACGGCTCGCGCTCAATCGCGTGAACCGAGAGATCTCCCACACGATCCAGGAAGTGCCCCCTGCGCTTCCGGCAGAATAATACCCACAACCTTGAAACAGGAGCATCTGATGAAAACTTTGACTGCAATTTTGGCCCTATTGGCCGTGTCTACAACATCCGGCATCGCGCAAACGAACCACGGCATGGACCATTCCAACATGCCCATGTCTTCCGAACAGATGGAAGGTGCGGTCCACGCAAAGGCTTTGGTGAACTCAATTGGCGACGAAACCGCTAACGTCAGCCATGATCCGATCCCCGAGATCGGGTGGCCCGCGATGACGATGGATTTGCAGCTTCTTGAGAATGCCCAGATGATGGGTGAGATCAGCGCAGGTGACGAAGTCACACTGATGTTGGTCAAAAGCGATGATGGTATGTATGCGATCGGCGCGATCATGAAAAACTGAGTCTGTTGATGCGGCAGCTATTCACCAATGATGTGATTGTTCGCCGTTTCAACGACTGTAGGAAATTCTATGAACTAAGAGAAATGGAGTAGGAGCCACTCAAGAACCAAATCGTATTTCAACGATCTGTGGCTCTGCTCATAAGTTATCAGTCCATTGTCGGTTAAAGGCGCTTTAAGCAATTCGTTGACTGATTGAAGCTCCAAAGCTCAGAAAATCTTCCGGCTATACTGATTGAACAGAGCAATCCAGGCAAGCAGTACACAAACTGCCAACGCTTCGGTATCTCCGGCCCGCGCCACTGCAGTTAAACTGCGCAAAATTCTGGAGCTACTTGCGCAGCCCAGTGGAAATCTGACCGACAAGCAAATCCCACCTAAAACATTTCACAATTGGAATGTGTGTACTACATTGTCGCCGAGATGACTTCACGCGGCCATTCAACGGACCAGCGTCGAATTGTCTGGGGCGTTGCCTTGTTGGTTTTTGCTTCAGTCGAAAACGCAGCGCGGAGCGGTCAAAATGAGGATATCTCCAGGGCGACGACTTGGGAAAACGATACGACATGACAGCTAACACAAGAGAGCACTGGGACGATGTCTATGGCGAGAAGTTTGACACCCAATTGAGTTGGCACGAGGATGATCCAGAGATATCGCTTGAACTCATCGAGTTGATCAGAGTGTCTAAGCCTTCATCCGTCATCGACATTGGTGGAGGTACATCTCGTCTTGCTGGAGCGTTGCTTGCGAAGGGGCTCCATGACGTGACAGTTCTCGATCTATCGCAGGTCGCGTTGGACACGGCCCGGGAAAGGTTGGGGCGCGCCGCTGAAACAGTCACTTGGATTTCTGCAGATATAACTTCTTGGGTCCCCGATCGCAGATATGACGTCTGGCATGATAGGGCGGTTTTTCACTTTCTCGTGGATACATCGCAACGCGCGGCCTATCTGGAAAGCGTGAAGAAAGGGGTAAAAATTGGCGGCCATGTGATCATTGCTACGTTTGCACTTGATGGGCCGGAGACTTGCAGTGGTCTCCCTGTCGCCCGCTATAGTCCGAGCGATATCGCCGTGCTTTTTGAGGAACACTTTGAACTCGTCGCGCATCGCCATCACCTGCACCAAACCTCTTGGGGGGAAAGTCAGTCTTTCCAGTTCAGTGTTCTCCGCCGCTGCGTTTGAGCCCACACCTGAAACTGGCCCAAAGCGGTACGCTTCCAATAAGCTTTCGGGGCATGCCGATTGTGTTCACAAGTTACGTTTGGCCCTCAAAAACTGGCAGAACCACCTTAGCGCACAAGCCGCCAGTTTCCCCGTTTAGCAATTCTATCGTGCCACCGTGCGACTGGATGATCGTACGTGCGATCGACAGCCCCAAGCCGGTTCCGCCAGTCTCTCGCGAGCGGGATGTTTCAAGCCGCACGAATGGGTCGAATACCGCATCGAGCATATGCTCGGGGATGCCGGGCCCCTGATCCTGGATCAATATTTTTGCCTCATTCCCCTCTTGCATGACTGAGACGTTGGCCCGGGCACCATACCGGCAGGCGTTTTCAATGATATTGCGCAGAGCTCGCTTCATCAGCATCGGCCGAAGCGTGACGGCCGGATTGTCTGCGACCGATACTTCAACCGTGTCACCGGCTTGCACAATGTCTTCGGTCGTTTTGGTTACGAATTCACCAATTGGGACGGTACTGGAAGGTTCGCGCGTGGCCACGCCCTTGGCAAATGACAGGGTGGAGTCCACCATCTCCTGCATTTCCTCGATGGTCTCGATCAGATGGTCACGGGTCTCCTCTTCCTCCACCAGTTCGGCGCGAACCCGCAATCCCGTCAGTGGCGACCGCAAATCGTGACCCAGCGCCCCCAATAGTCTGGTCCGATCGGCAACATAGCGAGTCAGCCTATCACGCATATGGTTGAACGCCTGCGTCAAATCTCGCACCTCGGTCGGACCAGAAACCGTCAGTTCCTGGACGTCTTCACCGCGACCAAACTGGTCTGCAGCCAGTGACAGGCGGCGCAACGGGCCGGTCAGCCGTGTCAGTAGAAACCAAATGGCTGCTCCAAGAATTAAAGTTGCAGTGAAACCGAAGCTGACGAAGGACTGCAAAGGCCATTGCAGAGGAGGGTTATGGAACCGGGTATCCACGTTGAGCCATTGATCGGTCGTCAGAGCGATCGACAGCTGCATTTCAATTGCGGAAACGTGATCACGCATCATTGCCATGTGCATTTCAGCCATTGTAGACGGAACACCTTCAACCGGCAGCATATCGGGAGAGAACTCATGCAACTCTACCCGGATGGGACGGTTTTCATAGCCTGGCAGAATTCTGCGGATTGTGTTTTCGACCGTCCCACCAGCGCTATGTCCGGTGTGATCGACTGCGGGCGTATCTGTAAGGCTGAAACGCACCAGTGGAGAACTTGCCGCCCGCAGGATCGCGTCGTGCATCTCGGGTGGAGCTTCTTCAATCAGCCGCGCGATGTTTGCGGCGCGTCCGGCGGTTTCCAGGCCAAGGGCCATGTGCACTGCCATTGAGCGTTCGTCGACGAACAGCCACAGGCTGACCAGTTGCGCGGCAGCCAGCGCGGCGATGATCAAAAGGATAAGCTGACCGCGCAGACTTTGGGCAAAGGCTTTCATCCCGTAAGCTCGCTCACGTCGGTCGACAGGCAATAACCGCCACCTCTTATCGTGGTGATGAGCTTCGGCCGCGTTGGGTCAGCTTCGATCTTGCGACGCAAGCGGCTGACCTGGTTGTCGATCGTACGGTCGAACAAGTGCGGGCTGCGGCCGGCGGTCAAATCCAGCAGTTCGTCTCGCGACAGGAGTTTGCGGGGCCGCTGCAGGAATACGGCCAGCAGCCGGACATCGGCGGTGGTCAGACTTTCTTCGGCCCCTTCGGCGGATATCAAGGTGCGACTGTCGGCATCCAGAACCCAGCTTCCAAAGGCGATCCGTTTGCCGCTCAGATCGCCAGCCGGGGGGACGGTGGTTTCGGAACGCCGCAGGATCGCCTTGATCCGGGCCAGCAATTCACGTGGGTTGAATGGTTTGGGCAGGTAGTCATCGGCGCCGATCTCTAAACCCACGATACGGTCGGTGTCATCGCTGAGGGCTGTCAGCATCAGGATCGGCGGGCCACCGGCCGCGGACAGGCGGCGACAGACCGACAATCCGTTTTCGCCCGGCATCATGATGTCGAGTACGATAAGATCAATCCGACCGGCCGCCAGTCGTGCGTCCATCTCGGTTGCGTCGCGCGCGGTACTGGCGCGCAACCCATTCTTTTCCAGATAGCGGCTGACAGCATCACGGATTTCGCGGTGGTCGTCGACAATCAAGATATGTGGTGCTTCAGTCATGGCGCAATCATAAGCCCCGGCGCGGTACAAATCCCGGCTTTTTTGTATCCCTTTGTATCAGTTGGGCGGGCTGCGACACAACGATACAAACCGGGTTGAGCAGGGGGGTGGTGGCGCGACCGAGGGCGGCCATATGCTTTGTGTAGAAACAAAAACCCGAGAGGTGAAAGTCATGAAACGTACCTTCACGCTGGCCGCTGGAGCCATTGCCGCGACTTTGATGGCGCTGCCCGCGCTTGCCGCCGGTCAGCATGGCAGCAGCGCGCAGATGCAGGGCCATGAGGGCGGCATGATGCAGGGTGCGCCCGGCGGCATGATGGGCGATCACGCAGGCATGATGCAAATGATGGTGAAAATGCATGGCCAGATGATGGGCGGCAACTGGCTGGCGGTTCTGGACATGGACGAGGACGGTCGCCCGAGCGAATCTGAGATCGCCGAAGGTCTGAAGGCCCGGATGCAGGCGCATGACGTCAATGGAGATGGCAACCTGTCGATTGATGAGTTCGAAGCGCTGCATTCCGGGATGATCCGCGAAACCATGGTGGACCGATTTCAGCATCTTGATGCCAATGGCGATGGCGTTGTGACCACAGGGGAAATCGAGAAAGGCGCAAAGACGATGTCGCCGAAACACGGCATGAAGGCCTCGAAACCTGTGACAAAGGCTTCTGAAACCAACAACTGAAACGCAACCGTGTAGCCGGGTCATCGCACTCGGCACAAACCACTGAGGAACAAAGCGATGATGGGCTATGGCGCTGGAATGGGGTTTGGAATGATCTGGATGTTGCTGATCGCAGTGTTGATCGTTCTGGCGATCGTAGCGCTGATCAAATACATCGCTAAGTGACCTCGGAATCCGTCACTCCCGTTTAGGGGTGGAGGGCTATGTCATAGGAGGAACGAAAGCTGGAGGGCCTGCACAGCAATAGCCGTTTGGTTTTCATCGCGGTTTTGATCGCGTTGCTGATCGCCACCATCTGGTTGTGGCTGTCTGGCGCGTTGGACGCAGGACTATCGCGCGAAGTCATTACTGCGTGGGTGGATTGGGCCGGCCCGTTCGGACCCGTTGTCATCATCGGCTTCATGACAGCCGCAGTGGTTGCCAGCCCAATCCCCAGCGCTCCGATCGCTGTCGCTGCCGGGGTGGCATATGGGCATGGGCTGGGAACCGCATTGGTTGCTATCGGAGCGGAGTTGGGGGCGCTGCTGGCGTTCCTGATAGCCCGTTGGTTGGGGCGCGACGCGCTGCGCCAGTGGTTCGGCGACAAGCTGGACTTGGGGTTGCTTGGATCGCAGAATGCCCTGATGTTGACCGTGTTCACCAGCCGCCTGATGCCTTTCGTTTCTTTCGACATGGTCAGCTATGCCGCCGGTCTGACCCGACTTCAATTTTGGCGGTTCGCACTGGCCACCTTGGCTGGACTCCTGCCGGCCAGTTTCGTTCTGGCCCATCTGGGCAGCCAGATTACCGAAACCGCGACAGGCGGCACCAGCCTTGCGGTTATCGGGCTTGGGCTGTTGACGGGGGCGCCACTTATCTGGTTGGCTTGGAAACGCAAGATGCCTGTTGGCTCTTCAGACCACGAATTGAGCCAGATCAATGCGACCGGTCCAAGCGGCCCTAAACTGTTGGAGAATGGAGGAAACCCTAAGTGATCCGCGCACAATGGATATCAACTGCGACACGGACGGCCCGAGCCATGGGCCGGCTGCAGGTCCTGTTGATCTGTGCGTTGGTGGTTTCGATGCTGATCTCTGTTGTGCCGTCCCATGCCGGGCATGACATCGCGAAGGCCGCCACCCAGGCCGAGCTTGTGATCGATGACAGCGGTGGGTATCCCGCGTCTCATCCATCAGAAGAATTAGACTGCTCAGTGCACCCGGGCTGCTATGCGATGGCAGTTATGGCGGCACCTGAATTGCTCTCGATGCGTATTGCTACGCCCGTGGCGCCAGAACGGTTCCGGCCACGCGCAAGCCTGCCGGTCGCACCACTACCACATCCGCCAAACCTGTCCTGAACGTGACCGGCAATGGCTCCGGAATCGCTCCGGGGTCTTGCCCAAGCCGTTGATTGCGGCCCAACTCAGTTCAGGACACTTACCATGCTTACCATTCTGTACTTTTTCGTCACGGGCGTGGTGCTATTCGCACTGTTGCGCCTGACCTGTGGCCCCTGTGTGATGGGGACACAAGAACATCATCCCGGTGTTCCGGTGACAACCCTTGGCTGGGCGCTCAGCCTGTTTCTGGCCGCAACCTACCTGCTGTGCGTGGCCTTTGACCTGATCTTTCCAAGTTTTGCCATGTACCGGGCTTGGATCGGCCTGATGCCCGGAATGACTTGGCTCAGCCTGCCCTCATTCCTGTTGGGACTGTTATGGGCGTTTCTCTACGGCTGGTACGCCGCGTTGCTGTTCGGCGGACTGTTCAATGTCTTTGCGGCTCGCACAAAACTCAACTGATTGAAAGGACAAAGCCATGAAGGCCATCGCTCTGACCCTGCTTTTGACGCCCTTCCTGATGGCCGTCATCTACCGGATTTTTCTGCACGTGCCCGCCAATGCGCGCGTTTCAGTTGACGAAAGGAAACCTAAATGACCCTGTTCAATCTGGCCGCAGGCCTGTCCGTCGCAGCTTTGACTGCGCCTTCGCTCACGCTGGCGGCAACCGTGTTCATTCCCGAAGGCAGCGCGGACTCGGTTCTGGTGATCGACTCCGAAACCGGCAAGACCGTCGAGCGGCTGCCGAGGCTCGTGGCGGTCCATGGGCTGGCCGGCGCGCCCGGCTTTAAGTACCTGGTCGCGGGCAGCTACGCAGAAACCGAGGCCACAACGCCACCAAAACCCGAAGGTATGTCCAAGGATGAACACGCTGCGCACCACGCCAAGCGCGATGTCACTGCGTTGCCCAAAGACAAGGGGCGGAGCCTGCTGACGATCCTTGATGCGGAAACACGCGAGGTCGTCCGCCAGATCGAGGTTCCAGGTGCGGTGCATCACACTGCGGTGTCGCCCGACGGGCGGTTCGCGGTGGCGACCCATCCGGGCGGTGACGGTATTTCGATCGTCGATCTCGATAAGCTCAGCTTCCTTGGTTTCGTAGCAACCGGGCCAATGCCCAACTATGCGGTATTCGCGCCTGACGGCGACAGGGTCTATGTCACCAATACCGGCAATGGTACACTTAGCGAAGTGGATGTCGTCAAAGGCTTCGTCGTACGCAACATGCCCGTCGGCGAAGGCCCTGAGCATCTTGTACTTAACGCCACCGGCAGCGCCGCCTTCGTAGCCGACAGTGATGGTGGCAAGGCCTTCCGCGTAGATCTTGCCAGCGGTTCTGTCACCGAAACCTATGACATTGGAGGCGAGTTGCACGGGATCGGCCTGTCCGACCGCGAGGGCGTACTGTTCGTGGCCGCCAAAGGCACCGACCGGTTGTTGTCGATTGATCTTGCTACGGGCAAACAGCGCTCGACCAACCTGTCACCGGCACCTTATCACCTGACGACCATACCGAACTCAGGCAAAGTGATGGTATCAAGCCGAACCGAACCGAAGGTCTGGATCGTCGATCAAGTCAGCCTGACGGCTATTACCGAAATGCCGATACTGGGTGAGGGCCACCAGATGGTTGTTCTGCCCTGAAGGACTGTGCCCGGCATTGCGTAATTAAACGGCTCTACGACCAAAGCTTAAACCAGGGAGCAGAACATGACAGAAGACCACGACATCAGAATCCACGCGAACGGCCCGACCGAGGTCGCTTACGTCTGCCCCATGCATTCTGACGTGCGTCAATCTGGGCCCGGCGACTGTCCCAAATGCGGGATGCACCTTGTGCCCGAGGGCGAGGTGGATGCGCATGCGCATCACCACCATTCCGCGCATCATGGCGCGACGGACGAGAACGGTGAATATGACATCGTTCCGACAGGCTATGACGGACCCGTATATACCTGCCCGATGCATCCGCAGGTGCGGCAAACCCATCCCGGGTCCTGTCCACTCTGCGGCATGGGGTTGGAGCTGGAAAGCGCGGCGATGGTGGACGAGGGGCCGAACCCGGAACTGGTGGATTTCACCCGGCGCCTATGGGTAGGTGCGATTCTGACGCTTCCACTTTTGGTTTTCACGATGGGCCCCTACGTTGGGCTGTCTGGTGTGCGAGAGATTTTTGGTGAGCGAACAACCCTATGGATTGAACTGATACTTGGCACTCCGGTTGTTCTTTGGTGCGGTTGGCCATTTCTGGAACGAGGGTGGAATTCGTTTCGCACCATGAACCTGAACATGTTCTCGTTGATTGCCATGGGGGTTTCGGCCGCGTGGCTGTTCAGCGTTGTCGCCGTATTGATGCCCCACATATTTCCGGACGGTTTTCGAGATTCAGAAGGCCATGTTGGGGTCTATTTCGAAGCGGCCGCAGTTATCGTTACACTTGTTCTGCTCGGGCAGGTGATGGAACTGCGGGCACGCGAAGGCACAGGAAAGGCAATCCGCGCTTTGCTGGACATGGCCGCAAAGACCGCCCGCATTATCCGCCCTGACAGCAGTGAAGAGGAAATTCCGCTTGAAGAAGTACAGGTAGGTGACCGCCTTCGCGTACGCCCCGGCGACAAGGTGCCAGTAGACGGCATTGTACTCGAAGGGCGCTCATCTGTTGACGAAAGCATGATCTCTGGCGAACCGGTTCCGGTCGAAAAGGTACAAGGCGAGCCGGTCACAGGGGCCACAATCAACGGCACCGGTAGCCTTGTGATCGAAGCAACCCGAGTGGGCTCTGACACAATGCTGTCCCAGATTGTCGAAATGGTGGCCAACGCGCAACGCTCGCGCGCACCAATTCAGAAATACGCTGACAAAGTGGCGGGCTGGTTTGTACCGGCGGTCATAAGTATAGCTGCGCTGGCCTTTATTGCATGGGCAATTTGGGGACCGGCTCCGGCGCTCTCCTACGCCTTGATCGCAGCGGTGTCGGTACTGATCATAGCTTGCCCGTGCGCGCTTGGCCTGGCCACTCCGATGTCGATCATGACGGCCACGGGGCGCGGGGCGCAGGCCGGAGTGCTGATCAAAAATGCCGAAGCGCTGGAGCGGTTCGAGAAGATCGATACTTTGATCGTCGACAAAACTGGCACGCTGACCATGGGCAAGCCAAAGCTTGTGGCTGTATTACCCGAACCTGGCCATGACGAGGTCGAGGTGCTGCGGCTGGCCGCAACGCTGGAGAAGGGCTCGGAGCACCCGTTAGCTGAGGCAATCGTCACAGGAGCCGAGGAACGTGGCGTAGCCCTGTCCGACGCCAGTGACTTCGAGGCGGTGACTGGTAAAGGCGTGAAAGGCACGGTGGATGGCCGCCCCGTCGCGCTCGGCAATCTGAAACTGGTCACCGATCTCGGACTCGAGGCGGCCGAACTGACGGCCAAGGCCAATGCGCGTCGGGATGACGGCGAAACGGTGATGTTCGTGATGCTTGATGGTTCAGTGGCGGGGTTGGTCTGCGTCGCCGACCCGGTCAAGGAAACAACACCAGCCGCACTCAAGGCGCTGCACGAACTGGGTTTCCGGATCATCATGGCGACTGGCGACAACGAACGCACTGCAAAGGCGGTGGCCGAACGTCTGGGTATCGATGAGATTCGAGCCGACGTACTGCCCGAGGACAAGGCCCGCATAATTCGCGAACTGCAGGAGAAAGGCGCAAAGGTCGCCATGGCGGGTGACGGAGTGAACGACGCACCCGCGTTAGCGCAGTCCGATGTGGGCATCGCCATGGGGACCGGTGCCGACGTGGCGATCGAAAGTGCAGGCTTCACGCTGGTCAACGGAAGCCTTGATGGCATCGTGCGCGCCCGTAGGCTGGCCCGCGCTACCATGCGCAATATCCGGCAAAACCTATTCTTTGCCCTGATCTACAACGCCTCGGGCGTTCCGGTGGCGGCGGGTCTTCTGTTCCCGCTTTTCGGCATCCTGATCAGCCCGATGTTTGCGGCCTTCGCTATGAGTGCTTCATCGATTTCAGTGGTGTTGAATGCGCTGCGATTGCGGGGGGCGAAGATTTGAGCACGCACGAGCATAGTACCCACGGCGCCAGTGGCGCGCTGAAGCCCGGATCAATCTCGCTGACCGGAGCCGTCGCCATGGGGACCGGCGTGATGATTGGCGCTGGGATCTTTGCACTTACCGGACAGATCGCCGGGCTGGCGGGGCCATGGTTTCCGCTGTCCTTCGTGGTCGGGGCCGTGGTGACGGTTTTCAGCGCCTATACCTATATCGCCATGTCCAACGCCTGGCCCTCATCAGGCGGCATCGCCATGATCCTGACCAAGGCATATGGGCCCGGGGCGGTTGCGGCGGCGGCCTCGCTGCTGATGGCACTGTCGATGGTGATCAACGAAAGCCTCGTCGCGCGTACTTTCGCGACCTATGCGCTCCGCCCGTTCAACATCGAGAGCGGACCGCTGGTGTCTTTGGTCGCTGTTGCGCTGATCGTCTTTGCCTATGCGGTGAACCGGTCGGGCAACCGGTCGGTGGGGTTGTGGTCGATCATCATGTCGGCGCTCAAGATAGGCGGGATCGCAATATTCGGCATCGCCGCACTTTGGGCTGCGGGCGGAACCTGGCAGGTTCAGGGCTCGGAACCGGCCGCGCCGCTGGGGTTCGTCGCCTCGGTAGCCCTGTCGATCCTCGCCTTCAAGGGCTTTACCACCATCACCAACAGCGGGGCCGAGATCGTCGACCCGCACCGCAATGTCGGGCGCACCATCATGATCTCGATCGCGATCTGCGCGGTGGTCTACCTGCTGGTCGCCCTTGCCGTCGGTGTCAGCCTGCCGCCCGAGCAAATCCGCGCGGCGCAGGACTATGCCCTGGCCGAGGCTGCCAGGCCGGTGCTGGGGCAGGGCGGGTTCTACCTGACCGTGGCGCTGGCGATGGTGGCGACGGCCTCGGGGCTGATCGCCAGCGTTTTCGCTGTGTCCCGGATGCTGGCGATGCTGACCGACATGAAGATGATCCCGCACAGCCATTTCGGCATGACGGGCAGCATCCAGTCTCACACGCTGATCTACACGGTCGTGATTGCGGGCCTGCTTGCGGTGTTGTTCGACCTGTCTCGCATCGCCTCGTTGGGGGCGTTCTTTTACCTGGTGATGGACATGGCGGTGCATTGGGGTGTCTGGCGACGCTTGCGCGGTCAGATCAAAGCCCGTGGATGGGTCTTGCTGACCGCCCTGGCGCTGGACTGCGTAGTCCTGACCGCGTTCACAATACTCAAGCTGCGCTCCGACCCGATGATCGTAGTATATGCCGTTGCTGGCATCGGCTTGGTCTTCGTCTATGAGCGCATCTTTCTCAAACAATGGATCATCGAAAAGGAGACAAATCAGCTATGACCCAATCAAATTTCGACGAAACCCGCGCCACACAGGAGACGACCGAAAGGGTCAGCTCTGACGTAACGGCCGAAGCGCCCAAAACCGAAGATCAGACGGCCAACGGTGCCAAGCGTAATTGGCTCCCGGTTGTCATTGCGATCGCGTTGGGCGCCGCTGTTCTGGGCTGGGAATACCGCGAGACACTCTATCCTTTGCTCAGTTCTCCGTTGCTGTTCTTGCTGGTCTGCGTGGGCATGCATTTCTTAATGCATCGCGGCCACGGCAAACACTGAGAACGGCGCCCTGTATGGCTGGCGGCTTTGCGGCAAGAACACTGCGCAACAAGGAGCAGCAACGGCCAACTGATCAGAACAAATTTGTAACCCAATAAGGAAGGGAAATTGCCATGTTAGCAAATCCAATTCGGAGAGCAGCAACTGAACTGCACCTGACGGCCGGTGCACTAACTGTAAAGGCATTGCACGGTGACACCGACGAAGATCACTCTGATGAATAGGGAATGGGGCATCGCGGTGAAGAAGAGGACCAAGGCGACTGATCCACCTCGTCCGAGTCCTATCATTCGATGAACCCGTCCTGACGCACAGGAGGAACAATATGTCTGAATTTTCTGAAAGACAGGCACCTTCAGAGCCTGAAACTCGGCGCGATTTCTTATACTTCGTCACCGGCGGTGCCGCCATCGTGGCCACGGGCGCGGCGGTCTGGCCACTTGTTAACAGCATGAACCCCAGTGCAGACATCTCCGCCCAAGCCGTTGTCGACATAGATCTTGAAGGTGTCGGACCAGGAACGAGGATCACTGTTAAATGGAAAGGCAAGCCGATCTTTATCGACCACCGGACTAAAGAGCGGATCGCGCTGGCGATAGCAGAAGACGATGCACCAATGATCGACCCGCAACCTGACGCCGAGCGCGTACAGCGACCGGAATGGCTGGTAGTTATTGGCGTTTGCACCCATCTGGGATGCATACCACTCGGGCAGGGCGGCAGCGAACCCACCGGAGACTGGGACGGTTGGTTCTGTCCGTGTCACGGTTCACATTACGACACGTCTGGCAGAATTCGGAAAGGCCCCGCGCCCCGCAACCTCGATCTGCCCCCTTACGAGTTCGTCACCGACACACGGGTCAAAATTGGGTGACGGCGCGGTGAACTTTGTTCAGAGGCGCGTGCCTCACCAAGTTCGTTTGTCAGTCCTCGAATATCCCTCGATCAGCGCCGCGATGCTATGTGGCGGAATTCGACATGTACCCCGCTTTCTGGAGTTTTCGAGAAGAGACCTCGCCGTCATGTTCTGAACGGAACAATTCTAATCGCTGCGCTCAACGTTTTCTGCTTCGCCCATGTTTAGACATGCCATCTTGCCTTTTGACAGGATCGCATCTGAATTGCGGGTTGAGAGGAAACGCTTTGGTCCTGAACAAGGTGCTATTTCAACCCCGTGTCAGCCGCGCGGCGATCGCGACCTGTCCCAGCGCGGCCAGGATCGCAGCGATGAACACGGCTTCGATGGCGATCATGCTGACCACCACACCGCCCACAAGCGGCGCCAGCGCCGCCGGGGCCGCAAAGCTGTTGAACCACGCGGAATAGGCCGGGCGGCGGTCGTCGGGCGAGATCTCCAGCAAATAGCCGAGATAGCCGATGGTCACCCCGTTCATCATCGCGCCGATCAGGAAGAACAGCACCGCGAAACCGGTCAGCCCCGAACCCGTGACCACAAGCAGCAAAACCAGCACCGGAGGTCCGAGACGCACCAGTGCCACTATCCCCAGCAGGCGCAATTTGCCCGCCTGGTCTCCGATGTGGCCCCAGAGCGGATTCGAGGCCAGCGCGCCGACAGTCTGCGCCGCCAACAGCGTTCCGACATCCGCCGCCCCGAGGCCGCTGCGGCTGGCGGCAACGACATAGAACGGCAACGCCATCAGCGTCGCTGCACCAAGCCATTGGAAGATCAGGAACAGCCGGAACCGGTGGTCCTGCCGCAGCGTCGAGAAACCTTCGCGCAGAAATCCAGGCAGATTGGCAGGACGGTCCCGTGGCGCCCTTGCAGCGGTAGCGGCCTCACCCGCGGAGACAAAAAGCGTCGCAGAGACGATCATCAGCACCGCGCCGAGCCAGAATATCAGCGCATAGGCCCTGAGCGGCGGCATCACGTCGAGCGCGAGTCGCAGAACGCCCGCCACCAGAACCGCCAGAACACCGCCGCCGAAAAAGCGCCAGGCCAACATCCGGCTGCGGCGCTCGGACGGGATCGCCCGGCCGACGATGTCGTTGTAGGGCACCGCGACCACGCCGCTGGCAAAGGCATAGACCGTCCACAATCCCAGCATCCCGAGCGCCAGCGGAACCGGAGGCCAATCGACCTGAGGCCAGTCGGCCCCCCACCACAGAAGAATACCAATCATCGCGACCGTGATCGCCCGCCCATAGGCACCAAGGGCGTAGAACGGCATCCGCCGATCGGTGCGCTCGGCGAGGTAGCCCACCGCGAACTGGGGCAGCAGCCAGCCAAGACGCAGGACCGTGCTGGCATAGCCCACGGCCAGCGCGCTACCGGTCAGCATATGCACCAGACTGGCCACTACCGTCGCGCTGTCCACCGCCGCCGACCCGCCCTGAAACACCGCACCAGCACCGGCGATCCGCCAAAATCTCGTGTCTTCGGGATTACGCCTTGCCATTCGCCGCCTCTGCCTCCGCCCGGGCGCGGCGGATGTCGATGCCGCTCTGCCACAACACCGTCAGGCCGATCCCGACCACCAGAAGGATCGTCAGCACATAGTTGAACAGGATCATCAGAAGGGCGGTTTCGTCCGGAACGCCAAGCACCTTGAGCGCGAACCCCGCCCCAAAGACAAAGCTCGCCGGGATGCGCACGAAACGACCCAGAACCATGGCGAACCCGGCAAACACCATCAGGAACAGGTAATCCCACGCGCTCAGCACCACGCCAACCGCCAGCCCGGCCCACAGGAAATGGGTTGTCGCCACCAGCTTACCCGCAATGGCTGCGGCAATGGCGGCGATGCGGCGGGCCCGTGCCTGTGGCCAGACAATCCCTTCACCGAGCGCGGTGCGCAGATACGCGCCATCGGCCCCGATGCGGGCGGCAGCCCAGTCGAAGAGTCGGCAGACCAGAGGGTCTTCGCTCAGAAGTGACGCGCGGAACCGGAACAGAACCCAAAGCAGGCTGCCGAAAAGCATCAGGTTCAACAGGCCCGCAACGCTCAATCCCAGCCGCAGGTCACCCTCGATCTGTGGAATCTGGCCGGCGGCGGCCACCGCTCCGGCAAAAAGGGCGAAAACGACGCCGTCGAGGAACCGGGCGATGATCGCGGTTGCAAGCACGGTCGCCATCTTCAAGCGGTCGAGCCGGGCAACCAGCCAGGCCCGGACCAGCGGGCTGATGCCGAGCGGGACAAGGACATTTGCGCCATAACCTGCCAGTAGCGCCCCCGTCAGCCGCAGGGTGCCGACCGGTTTCACGTCGAACAGGATCTGCCGCCACTTCCAGCCGCTCATCAGCTGCTCCAGCAGGATGGTGGCGGCAAGAATCGCGATCCAGAACATGTTGGCTCCGCGCAGGCCCTGCAGAAACAGCGCAAAATCGAGGCTGCCGTAGAGCGCAAACACCAGATAGAGCGCCAGGGCGGAGCCGAATATCGGCAGCAGCCACCGTTTCAGGAAGATCCGCATATGACATCCTCGCAAGCACCAAGACCCCAATGTTTTAACCTCCGTATCATGATACGGTGTCAAGATGCCGGTGAAGGAGGGAGACCGCGATGCAACCACTTAAGATCGGCCAGGCCGCGCGCGAGACCGGGATAGGCGTCGAGACGATCCGATTTTATGAAAGGAAGGGCCTTGTCACTCAGCCGCCGCGCCCAATTGACGGCGGCGCGCGGGACTATGGTGGTGACACGCTTTGGCGGCTGAAATTCATATCCGGCGCTAAGAAGCTCGGATTTTCGCTGGCAGAAATCGCGGAAATTCTGGAGTTGCGCACGGTACCAAATACCGAGTGCGTCGCGATGCAGGCCAGAGCGCGCAAAAAGCGGGACGAAATTCAGGAACGGATCGACGGGCTTGTACGGTTGAGGAACAATCTGGACGAGCTGATAGCGGCGTGTCCGGGGCGTGGTGGAATTCAGAACTGTTCGATCGTGGGTGCCATAGAACGCAGCAGTGAGAAATAGGCGCAATTCCGGCCTTGATCGGAGGGTAGCGGAGTTGCTTGCGAACCGGGTTATTGCCAAGCAAGACCCAGAGTGGCTGGTGCAGCGAAAAAAGGAGAGCGAGGGTTCCGTCTCCGAGCAGAGTTTGCGCCAGATCATTGTGAGAAATCCCTCCGTCGCCCAGAAAGCCATATCTGATGAGTATCCGAGGGTAACGAATATGGCAGTCTCGTATCTGCGATCCGCATTCAACCCTGCCGGTGCGCTTTCACATCGGTTCAAGACAAGTTTTCCCCGGAGGGAACATGACGACGAATAACCTGAGCCGCCGCCGCGTGATGCAAGGAGCCGCGGCCCTTGCGGGAAGCGCGGCGCTTCCCGCCTTCGCGAAAACCGACCGTTTCATCCATGTCCTGAAGGATCCGAATTGCGGATGCTGCGGCTCGTGGATCAAAATCATGCGGGCGGAAGGCTTTGAATTAAGCGTGGAAAACAGTGCCTGGGAGGCCTTGAACGCTTACAAAACCGCCAACGGTATTCCAGAGGGCATGATGTCATGCCACACGGGCCGCGCGGAGGGCTACATGATCGAAGGACACGTCCCGCCCGCTGACATCCGGCGCCTGCTGGGCGAACACCCGGATGCTGTCGGACTGTCGGTTCCCGGAATGCCGTTCGGCTCGCCAGGCATGGGGCCGGAAAGCGAACGCGAAGCCTTTGACGTCTTCCTGATCCGCAAGGATGGAACCACAGAGGTGTTTGCCAGCTACCCGGCCGTATGAAGTCCCGACGGCGCTGGCAAGATCCTGAAAAACACGGCGCTCGCTTGTTCTGCCCGGTTTACGTGACATTCTTCACGGCAAACCAGTTGATCCGTGACTTCACGCCTGCCTTGTCCTACCGGGCAAGTTCCAGCCTACGGTGAAAAAATACCTGCGTCCGCCAAGCCTGATGACCGGCTTTGCGGACAAAACCGACATCCCGGTCGCCGTATCAACCGCAGCATTTGTCGCCCGCCTGAATTGGCGGGCATGGGGCCGATCCGTAGGAACAGTAGACGCAGCAATCGCCGGGAAGTGGCTTCAGGACTTTTCCGCAAGATGTGCATTCGTAGAACCACTGGCACGCATCTGTTGGCATCGTTTCAGGTCTTGAATGTCCACATTCCGGGCAGATGATCGTGCTGACAAGGTTCGGGCGTTCTTCACTCATGGCGTCACATTAAGGTTATCAGGAAATCATTTATTCGGATTTCGTTGAGTACGATAACCCAAGCGATGGTCGTTAACGCAAAACTGCCTGTCAGCCACCATTTGAGGCGGTCGAGTGAACCATGGCGGTACGCGACGATGCCAGAGAGAAACAGCAGGGCCGTCGAACCGCCGAGCACGTAATAACTCGCGGCGGCAATCTTGCCAAATACGGCCAGCCAGCCCCCTCCCAAGCCAAGTAAAATCAAGGCCATCGGCAAGATGCAGCAGGTCGCAACGCCAAATGCGGTAAACGATCCAAGAAAACTCGCCCCTACAAACTTGCTCATAGTCTGCTTTCTCCGACTTTGACGATCTTGAGCGGAAGCCGGTTCGGCTTCCTCGATTTTTGCTTCGTGCGGTTTGCGAAATTCGACATCATGACCGACAATATGCATCCTGTAGTGGCTACAGGTTCAAGGGAAAGGTCATCACATGATTGCGATTGGCGAAGTGGCGAGATTGACCGGCCTGTCGGTCGAGACGATCCGCTACTACGAACGGGAAGGCATAGTCGAGAAAACCGGTCGAACCGCCTCGGGGCGCCGCGCTTACACGGAACGGGAAATATCCGAGCTCAGATTCATCAAACGCTGCCGCGATCTTGGCTTCACTATTCAGGATGCATGCGCACTTCGCGAATTGTCCAAAGCGCCGGAGCAAGCCTGTCGTGACGCCGAAGACGTCGCAACAAAACATCTCGACAAGGTCAGGTCAAAGATCGCCGCTCTCCAACGGCTGGAGCAAGCATTGGTAGAACTTGTGCAGACCTGTACTGAAGGAGCAGCATGCCCCCTGCTAACGGCGTTGCTCAACGAGCCTGTCGTCAAAGATGTCATTAGCGGTCACTAATTGCAGCGCCCGGAAAA
This sequence comes from Ruegeria sp. AK11, assembly GCF_056541095.1. NCBI lineage: Bacteria > Pseudomonadati > Pseudomonadota > Alphaproteobacteria > Rhodobacterales > Roseobacteraceae > Ruegeria > Ruegeria sp. AK11. The sequence continues at coordinate 48,286 of NZ_JBQFXU010000012.1, read as the reverse complement.
ACCGAAACTGCCTGTCTCAGTTTGGGGAGGAGCGGCTTCATTGTCCCAGTATTTCGTAACCTTAAGCGATGACGGCCGATCTGTGTTGTATTTTTGTTGAATGAGAGAATTGCGATCAGCTTACCCTCTAGTTCGCGCTGTTAGCTATGCCGGACTGGTGATGGCGTGGATGCTCTGATGCTGTCAACTAAGGAAGAAATACCAAAGAATCTGCAAATTTTTGCCGCTTTACCCCTAGAGGCTAAGAAGCAGTTGCAATGCCTCAAGGCACATGAAGGCTTGGAATAAAATACATTGGCCCCGGAAGTTTGGATACCTTCGAGGAACGAGCATGGAGAAGGCAGATATGACAAATCCCACGTTAGTTCAGAGAATGTTATCGAAAAACCTGCTGGGTTATCTCCCAATGATCTGTTTTATATGCAGCTTTTTTGTGTCTGCCGCTACATTACAAGCCTCTGAGCTTCCCTCGATCGGTCTTGACAGAAAGATTGAAGCGCCATCCGGTGCCAAAACACTATGCAAAGATTACTCTTGGGCGTGCGCGAGCGCTCGTAGTTCTGGTCTGTCCGTGGCACAAGAAAATCAGATCGTTAAAACGATCAACACGCGCGTCAATCGGAGAATCCGTGCCGTTTCGGATCAAAGCCAATACGGGACAAAGGAATACTGGACACTGCCGACGCAAGGGTCAGGAGATTGCGAAGACTTCGCTTTGCAAAAGAAGTTTGAACTTGTGCAGAACGGTGTGGATCCTACGAAGCTACTAATCGCGACCGTCTTGGACACCAATCGCAATGGCCATGCTGTTCTAGTCTATCGCTCGAGTGAAGGCGATTTGGTTCTGGACAATGTTACCAACAGGATCAAAACGTGGAAGGAAACAAGGTATCTTTTCCTACGAATACAGGACCCGATTCACCCTGATCGTTGGGTACAGGTTTCTAGCGGCTAAACCATTGGGTAGACATTGGTTGCCTCTCGCAATTGATGTCACGACCTGCATTGTTCTGGGCGCATAGTTGAGTTTCGATGCTCAGTCCGACTCGTCCATCTGCTTGTGTTTGCACCATTGCGTGTGAACGAATTCGATCCGCGCGCCAGATATCTCGGAGGTGTCGTATTGGCCTACTGTTGGGATTCCGCAAGCCATACACGTAGACAATGGGCGCGTTTCCGCAGCGAAACCTTCCATTTGACCCGCTCAGATTGGAGTATCTCCGTCAAGTAAAGGCCACCGGGTCGAGCGCGTTACGGCGAAGATATCGAACGCCTGATTAGGACGACCATGGAGGCCGTTCATCTACTTTAGGGAAGAACGCAATTATCCCCCAAGGATAAGGGGAAATGCGACGGCTCCGGCACTGCGTCGATGACATTGGAGGAGTTCGAAGACTGGCTGCACCCGGAGATATGCCGTTATCACAACACCCATCACACCGGGTTGCGGCGAGAACCGATGGCGGCATGGGCGATCCTCGGTTGTAGTGACGCAGACAGAAAAGTTGTTAATGCCGAGGCGTTTCGCATCAGCGTACTTCCTTTTGAATGTCGTCGGTTGTCGCTACGCATTCAGTCCCATGATCGGTCGTGGTAACCGAAAGGTAACCATCAAGCACGAACCCCGCTATATGTCCCGGATCTAGACTGTAATTGACGATAGAACGAACCTAGTTACGCGCAACAAGAACCTGTCGCGTCTCGGAATTCGCCTTGGGAGGCGCGGTGCGCGCGGACCTGAAAATAGGCGTGTCATGGCGAGCCGATCCCGGAGGCAATGCTGTTTCAGATTATTGAAGAACAAAGATGTTTCGCGTGAGCTGTTTCCACTTCATCGCCTACCACCTGCTTCAGCTCAGTCTCACGTAGAAACTTAAAAATTTTTTCGTCTGATGGTTGCTTCTTCGCCCTGCCAAATCCCCGTCTCGCACTCGGTGTATTTGCAAAGTTTTCGAGGGCTAGGGCTCATGTGTCCTTCCTGCCTGAGTATGGACTCTTTTCCAGACTTAGAGTCAAAACACGTATTGAAACTGAGCTAACAACCGACCAGCAAATATGAAATCTCAGATGGAAGTTCTCGATCAAGGATCAGCCTGACGCATGTGCCTACCTAACCTCACGCTTTGCAGAACCTGCCGCGACGCGGATTCCACCCTTTATGATCAATTAGCCGCAACGCTGGAGGCATCGGGGGTGCAAGCCGAGTTGCAGCAAGTGGATTGCATGTCCGGTTGTCACCGACCACAGACGTTGGCGGTGCGACAAAGCGGCAAGACCGCCTATCTTTTCGGTGAGGTTACGGTTGTCGATCTTCCGGACATAATGATCTTCATGCGGATGTATGAGGACAGTACTGACGGCGACTTCGCTGACGCCAGGAAGCTAGGTAAGCTACGTTTCAAGGCGATTGCACGTATACCGGCACAAAAAAGATAGCCAACATGCAACTTGCCGACCAAAGCTCCGGTGTCGAGTTTTCAGCTTACAGTTTGTGTTTTTCGACTTAGCCTTCTGCACTGAACGGCTAAAATCTAAACCAAGCCTGCCATTACCTAAGATTGACCGCTGCAGAATACTATGATGTCGCTTTCGTACTTGACGGAACAAAGCACTATGGAACAATAAAGGCTTCTACGGTGTCCAAAGGTGCCTACGCACTGGGACTGAAACGGGAATGAGGACGGTGCACCAAACTACCGCACTGAAGCCTTGACCGCCCCCGCGACTGTGAGCGGCGAGCGGCCTTCCAATACCACTGGCGTAATGGCGCTGGGAAGGGGGAAGTCTGCTGTGACCTGCGAGTCAGGAGACCGGCCGTAGGATGGACACAACATATGCCGTCGGGTGTGACGGCGAGGAGGATTAAAATGACGACAAAAACGATCAAGGCATCCGCCGCTGGCGCATCCTTTCTGCCTGCAGTATTCGCCGTGGTTCTGGGTCTAGGGATCATTACCGTGACTGGCCATGTTCAGGCTTCTGGCCTGCATGACGCGGCTCATGATGTGCGCCACGCAACTGGCTTCCCCTGCCACTAAAACAATGTTCAGTCGTATTCTGACCAGCGGCTTGTTCGCTGGTGCAGCAGCGGGGCTGATTGCCGCCCTTCTGCAGTTGTATTTCGTGCAGCCAGTGCTACTTCACGCCGAGCTCTATGAGGGCGGCGACCTGGTGCATTTTGGCGCTGATCCCGTAACTGCGCATCCCGACCTGCCCGGCATGTTCGCCGAGCCGATGCGCGATGGTCTCAGCATTATCTTCACCATGCTTACCTACACCGGCTATGCGCTAGTCCTGGCGGCGCTGATGTCAGTAGCCGAACGTCAGGGGCATGAGATCAACGGCCGCACCGGCCTGCTTTGGGGTCTTGCGGGCTTTGTCGCCTTCCACTTTGCTCCTGGCTTGTCACTGGCTCCAGAAGTTCCCGGCGTAGCGGCAGCAGATGTGGGAGTGCGTCAGATCTGGTGGACGGTCACCGTTGCCGCAGCCGGCGTAGCCATGTGGCTGATTGCCTTTGGAGGTAACCTGGTAAGCTACCTGATTGCGGCCGTGCTGCTAATGGTACCGCATATTATCGGGGCCCCTGAGCCTGAGAGTTTCTCTGGGCCGGTTCCGACCGAGATCGGGGCGCTTTTTGCTGCCCGGGCCTTCGGCATCGGCATGGCCGCCTGGGCACTCTTAGGCAGTTTCACCGGCCACTTCTGGCAGACAGAAGGCAAGCGCGCAGGCGCTGCAGTCTGATCGCGCTCCTCCATTGCTACCCCGCTGGTTACACCGGCGGGTTTTTTTTATTGAGGATGACAAGATGTCCCGTTCTCTTGCTCTCTTTGCCATCGGACTTGTCTTTGGCGGCGGTGCTGGCTTTGTGATTGCCGCCAGCAGCGGTAGCACCTTTGAGAGCCATGACCATACTGACCCGGCCCAACACGGCGGCAACATGGAGATGGCAGCGCACGACCACTCCGCTGCCACTAATCTGCCTGCCGACAGCGACGCCCCCAGTGTGGCGATCCAGATGATTAAGGATCCTATGGCGGGCTGGAATCTGCGTGTGACACCGCAGAACTTTCGCTTTGCTCCGGAAAATGCCTCCACGGCTGACGTTCCAGGCGAAGGTCACGCGCATGTTTATATCAACGGCGAAAAGCTGGGCCGCCTTTATGCCAATTGGTTACACCTTCCGTCGCTCCCCGATGGCGATGTTGAAGTAAAAGTTTCTCTCAATGGCAACAGCCACAGCCCTCTGATGGTTGAGGGTGTGCCCGTGGAGGCCAAAGTGACCGTGCAGCCTGACGGCGATGACTCCTGATTGACATTCCTGGCTGAGAAGACAACTACGCGGATTCAGCGGGTCTAAGCGGCAAGTACAGCGTGCGCGCGGGTTTTTGCCGCTCTGTATCCAAGGACAGATAAGCTGTTGCAAAGCCGCGCCGAATTCCCGTCTTGTTCCTTTGGCTTGCATCGTCGGAAACCGAAAACATGAAGCAACTACAATGGGCATTTCGGTTCTTTCCATTGCTTTTTTGACCCAGTCCAAAGCAAACTCGATCAAATCAGAGTTCACGCCACCGCGCACCTGATCGACTGGATAAACTAAGCGTTACCTGAAACCTCTTGAAGCTCTAGCTGCTAGAGGCTTTAAGACTCGAATTTGATCGTGAAAATGCGATGCAAATACATTGAACTTGTGAACCAGGCTGAGATCTATGCTGACAAGGCGCTATTTCATTCAATCAACCACTGCGCTGTTTTCCGCGTCTGCGGCCAGTCCATTGATCGCCAAAACATGGCCAACCTCGTCGCAAAAGACCTATTGGGACAGCCAGGTCACGCCATTTGATTACGATCCAGCGACCTCAAATCCATGGGGCGTTCATGACCGTTTTTTACCACGACGTGTCGTAGCAAATGATGGTTTGGTTCCTGGTGACATCCATGTCGATGCGGTCGCGCGCTATCTTTACCATATCGAGGAAGGCGGGACCGCAATGCGCTATGGCGTTGCGATCGCGCGAGGGAACCTTTACGAGCCCGGAACCTATGCTATCCGGCGCAAGGTCGAGTGGCCACATTGGACGCCAACGGCTTCAATGATCGAGCGCAACCCCGAATACGCGGAATTTCGGGATGGTATGGAACCCGGGCCAAGTAATGCTCTCGGCTCTCGAGCCCTTTATCTATACGTTGGAAATCGAGATACATATCTCAGAATTCACGGCACGCCTCAGCCTAGAAGCATCGGTGGTCGCGCAAGTTCTGGATGTGTTAGAATGATCATGGCCCATATCAATGATCTCTACCCACATGTAAGAATCGGCTCGACCGCATATTTATACTCGGCCGAAGATAGCGTCACAGCCCGCTCATAAATTTTGGGCAGCGTAGGTGGACGTCGTCGCCCTCTTTTTTATCAGGCGTCTCGCGCGGCGCAGATCGGAGCGCCATTCGTCGCGCGCAATGGTACCAATGTCGTCTCGACAGGTCCGCTGTGCTCATACCAGAAGCAATTGTCTTCTGGCAAAAGGCGTGCCGTGGCCAGATCCTGCCCCGGCCCTGCCAGCGCAACGACTGAATCTGGCACGTTGCCTGGTTCAAGTGCTTTGCTTTTGGCCCCAGTGAACTGGGCTGAGCAACCGGCAGTAATCGAGACTAACGTGATGGTAATTGCGATCCGTTTCTGCATTGACCTGTTCCAGAATTTTTTGCGTCCTCTGCGACTAGATTGCATCCACGCGACCAGCCCGCAAGAAGGAATGGAGTGTCGGTATCACGCGCAAGGAACCCGGATGCTAAAAAATTCAGAAAGGTATTGAAGCTCTAGTTACTGTAGGAACTACTTACAAAGGACCATAGAGATTCTTGAGGTCCGATCATGTCATCCGATACCCATAGCCACGACCATGGCCACGAAAACAAACATGGTCACCACGCATGCAGTAGTGGCGGGTGTGGCGCCATCGCCCCCGCCGGTCCAATTCCTGACGGCGGTAGAAGCTTTCAGGTCTCTGGCCTCGATTGCGCCGAAGAGGTTGTGATCCTGAACCGGGTTATCGGCCCGAAAGTTGGTGGTGAAGAGCATCTCGCTTTTGATGTCATCAACAGTCGAATGACGCTTCTTGAAAGTGCTGCCAAGCTTTCTGACGAAGACGTCATGCTGCTGGTTGCCTGCACCGGTATGAACGCCAAACCTTGGGATGACGGAAATGCCGCCCTGGATCAGGCGGCGCATATTGCGCGTCAGCGACGGTTCACCACACTCAGCGGAGGTTTTTGGGCGGCAGGCTTTGGCTGGCACATCTTCGAAACAGGCATGGGCGGAGCGCTTGGACTGTTTTCGGGACATGGTGAGGTTCCGATGCCTTTGCCCGAGGCCACTTTGTTCGCGGTCGCGATCTTGTTTGGCGTCTGGCTGGTGGCCCCCAAGGCCTGGTCTTCGGCGCAGCGCCTTTCGCCGGATATGAACCTTTTGATGGTTGTTGCCGTCGCTGGTGCCATCGGTCTGGGTGAGTTTTTTGAAGCGGCAACTGTAGCATTTTTCTTTTCGCTCTCTCTTTATCTGGAAAGCTGGAGTGTCGGACGGGCTCGCAACGCAGTATCCGCGCTGCTTGATCTGGCCCCCCCGACGGTTCGGCTGGTTCGTGCTGACGGCTCAGAGGCAACGGTCCCGGCGGCGGATGTCTTTGTCGGCGACAGCTTCATCGTTCGGGGTGGGGATCGCATTCCACTTGACGGGGAAGTCATCGAAGGGGCCGGTGCCGTTGACCAGGCTCCAATCACAGGTGAAAGCGCACTGATCCCCAAAGAGCTGGGTGATGAGGTCTACGCCGGCACAATCAATGGTGAAGGCACCCTCAAAATACGTGCGACGAAAACAGCGTCCGATACCGTGCTTGCCAAGATCATCCGGATGGTCGGTGATGCTCATGCGCGCCGTGCGCCGGTTGAGCAGTGGGTAACAAAATTTGCGCGGATCTATACGCCCATCGTTATGGTCGTTGCAGTGGCCATCGCCCTGATCCCACCGCTTGCATTTGGCGCATCGTGGGGCTTTTGGTTTTACAATGCACTTGTTCTTCTGGTTATCGCCTGCCCCTGTGCACTCGTCATTTCCACGCCGGTTTCAATCGTTGCGGCTTTGACCGCTTCGGCCCGGGCCGGGGTTCTGATTAAGGGCGGTGCATATATCGAAGCCCCCGGGCGCACTACCGCACTGGCCATGGACAAGACCGGCACGATCACCATGGGCGAGCCTGAAGTGGCCAATGTCTATCCGCTGGGCGGCGCATCCGAGCGGGAACTGTTGGCAAGCGCTGCCAGCCTTGAGGTTCGATCTTCACACCCGTTGGCCCGCGCCATTCTCACCAGGGCAGAACAGACCGACATTTCGATATCTGCGGCTGAAGATATCCGAACCGTTCCCGGTCGGGGTCTTGAGGGCCGCACCGAGCGCGGAAATATCTGGCTTGGCTCTGACCGCTTCGCTGTAGAGAAGGGCTTTGGCGCGTCCATTCCTGCCGAATTGAGCAACCAGATCGAGAGCGCGGGAAGCACACTTGTGGTTGTCGGGGATGAGAACGGAGTCACCGGTTTGCTTGAGCTGCGGGACCGCATTCGCCCCGAAGCCAAGAACATCGTTGCCCGGCTTCACGCGCAGGGCGTGAAGTCAATCATCATGCTGACAGGTGACAACGAACAAACCGCGAGAGCGGTAGCAGCCGAAGTCGGCATCGACGAAGTCCGGGCCCAGCTTCTGCCGGAAGACAAGGTCGCTGCGATCGAAGAACTGGCAGAGCAACACGAGATGGTTGCGATGATCGGCGATGGCGTCAACGATGCACCTGCGATGGCTCGGGCACATTATGCGGTCGCGATGGGTGCAGTTGGGTCCGACGCTGCTATTGAGACCGCAGATATTGCTCTAATGACCGACGACATCGGTAAAGTACCCTGGCTGATCGACCATTCACGTCGAACCATGTCGATCATCCGTCAGAACATCGGCTTCTCACTTGCGACCAAAGCATTGTTTGTGACTCTGACGGGTTTTGGGCTGGCATCCATGTGGGGTGCAATCGCCGCGGATGTCGGAGTGTCCTTGCTGGTCGTGGCCAATGCCTTACGGCTTCTGAAAGCTCCGGAAGATCACACCGCCCAGACTGCGGCAAATACCCTTGGCTCGCACGGAACAGGCGCTGCGACCACATAAGAGTGGAAGCCGGACTTCAAGGTGTCCGGCTTTCGCCTCGCTTACTGGCGCGTTACATCAGGCGCACAACTGCGATCGAAAGAAAGAACGCCACCAGGCCAAAAGCGATGGCATATCCTGTAGCGTATTGAAGAATATCAAGGCTGTTGCCATTCCGGCGCTTTGCCAGGACCCCACCCCAAACGGCGCCAACCAAGGCCCCCGCGATTGCCATCATCTTACATCCTCTGATTTGGTTCTTCTGCAGTGCAGTTCGCTTCAGGTGCGCATACCCGCTAACTGATAGCCGCGCACCTGAAGCCGTTTTAAGAAACTCTCACGAACTAGATTCGCTTTTTTTGGCGACGGTATTGCCCAGCTGTTCCTCAAGCTGTGCCCGAGCATTTCTTAAGCGTTTTCGCGCTGCTTCGCTTTCAACCTCGTTGTTCGCAGCGGCAGCAAGTCGGTCGTCAGAAAGCGGGTCCGTTGGGCGCCCGTCAACCAATACTTCATAATGAAGATTGGGGCCGGTCGCGGTGCCGCTCGACCCGACACGGCCAACCATCTCGCCAGCCTCCACGCGCTGACCTTTGGCCAGACCATCGGCGGTTGCGCTAAGATGCGTATATCGCGTGACCGTATCCGATCCATGAGCGATTTCCACCACACGCCCATACCCCCCGCGCCAACCAACATAGGATACCCGGCCCGGAGCTGTCGCATGTACCGGCGTGCCGCGTGCAGCAGCAAAATCGACACCTGTATGCATCCGCACATTGCCGTAGACCGGGTGTTTTCGCCGACCAAAGACTGAACTCAGGCGCGCGCCTTCGACGGGTTGGGCAAAGACACGAAGAAGTTCACCATCAACATAGATCGTGGCGCGACCGTTGTCGTCGTCTGGCCATGCTATTTCGTAAAGCCGATCATCAACTTCCAGCGCCGCAAAAATGAGCTCGGACTGGCCCACCCTCTCGCCATCGATGCTCTTTTCGCGCCAGAGAAGACGGAGAGCTTCACCACCTGTCAGGTCCCTCCGAAAATCCACTGTCCCGCTCAGCATCTGAGCGAGATCCACCGCAAAACGAACCGGGATCTTTGCGCTACTCAGCGCATTTGAAATCGAAGTTTCGATCTCTGTTTTGCGGGCCAGAATGACAGTGTCGGGTTCCGGTGAGACCACGCGCGTGGACAACGTCTCGCTAAGTGTCACTTCAATTCTCACGCCATCTTCCACGGCGAGCTCCACACTCCACAGTTGATCCGCTGCCGTTGCAACGACTGTTATCGAGTGACCCGGCCGCAAGCGCCGCAAGTCGTATTCAGCGCCAAGTGCAAGTGCGATTTCGGCGCGATCGGTTGCGTCGATCCCCGCGTCAGACAGCATACTGTCGAGTGTGTCACCCACTGCAAGCTCGCGCGTCCATGTTCGTGAAGGTGGTTCAACAGGTGGCAAAGGTTCCTCTGCCTGAATGGGTTCCGGCTGAGCAGGTCGAAACGAAACGGGGCTTGGAGCGAGTTCTGCCGATGGTACATTCAGCAACGGAGCCGATGTGATCTGCGGTTCCGCAGGAAGTTTGGGCAGCTGAAAGACCGTGGGCGCAGGCGCCGTCATTTCAGACCTGTTCGAGGCAATGAACATGATCGAAGCAATCGAGACGCTGCTGATCGCGATCGCCGAGGTTGCTAGAAACCGTGCGTTCATGATGTTGTATCCGCTCCACTTTTCAAAGCGCGGCGGATCTTGGGTACAGCGAACTCTCTCTGCTCATGATAGTCGATGGTGCTGACAAATTCGCCTGTGGGGTTAAACAGAAAAACACTTGCGGTGTGGTTCATTGTGTAGTCGCCATCTTCCAGTGGAACTTTTTCATAATTGGCGCGAAAGTCGTCTGCGGCTTGCGCGATTTGGTCCGAAACGCCGACCCAACCGCGAATAGCCGGATGAAAGTAGCTGACATAATCGGCCATGGCATCGACCGTGTCCCTTTCAGAGTCTACGGTTATAAACACGACGTTCAACTCGTCCGCGTCATTGCCCAGATCATCCAGCCAGAGGGAAATATCCGAAAGAGTCGTCGGGCAAACATCCGGGCAGTAGGTAAAGCCGAAGAACACCATTGTTGCACGTCCGACCAGCGATTGCGGGGTGACGGTGATCCCTTCGTGATCAACCATGCGAAAGTTCATGTCCGACAACGCAAGGGGGCGAAGGCGATCGGATTGAGCCGCTCCCGGCCCATCCACTTGCCACCATCCGGCAAAGAGCGTCAGGCCGATTGCTCCAAGTCCAGCAGACCCGAATGTGAGAACGCGTCGCCGCTGCATCAGCTCTCGGGGCCTCGCGCCGCGATGCCAAATATCGGCACGTTGACGGTCTTTTCTGCGCCATCAGCAAAGATAAGAGTCAGCGTAAAGCGCTCGCCTTCGATCATAGGGCGTTGCAGCCGCATGAGCATTGCGTGGAGCCCGCCCGGCTCAAGCGCTACGAAACCACCCGGCGCAATTTCCAGCTCGCCAGCGGGTGCCATGGAACTGACGCCCTCTGCATTGGTCGATGTCTGATGGATCTCGGGCATCCTCGCAAGATCGGTGCGGATAGACGTCAGCGTGACGGCCTCATTGCCGGTGTTGCGGATCGTCATGTAAGCGACCCCAGGTCGGTTGGAGCCAATAGAAGCGCGCGACCAGGCATCTTCAACGACAACATCGTTGCCCCCTGCCAGAACCGGTGCCGAGAGAATGGCCGTCAGACCGAATGCACTCAGTACACCTGCCAGAAGAGTATTTTTTGCAGTGAGTCTCATAGTACCTCTCGCTACTGCTCAGCTTTGCAGTGCTGCAACTTCTGCAGCGACCAGGCGCCTCAATTCAGCCTCACCAAACGGATCCAGAGATTTGCCATTGACGAAGAATGTCGGAGTTTGCCTTATACCGGCCGCTTCGACATCAGCGCGATCCTGATTGAGAACACCAACTGTCTGGGGCGCAAGCATTTGTGCCTGCGCTGCCTCGGCATCCAGTCCCGCCGCTGCTGCAATTCGAATAATAAGACCAGGCTCAGGCGCACCATGCGCGGCCCATTTGGGCTGCTCTCGCAGCACGGCTTCCAGGACCGGTTCAAAGACCCCCTGCATGCGTGCCGCTTCAAGCACGCGGATCGCCTCCTCTGAGCCTTCGCCATGGAAAGGGGTGTACCGGATCACAACACGCACGGCGTCTCCATGCTGAGCCATTATGTCCTTCACGACCGGATGAAAGGCACGGCAGGCTTCACAAGCCGGATCGAAAAATTCGACAATTGTAACCGGTGCGTCTTTAGGGCCGAGAACAGGCGAGTAGGAACGGATAAGTGTTTCGGCGATTTCGGGTGCGACAGGCTCGGTGTTGCCTGAAGCAGTCGTTCGGTTCACGTACCAGGCGGCGGCCCCGAATCCGGCCCCACCGAGCGCGAGAACGGACAAGATCATGCCACGTCTGTTCATACTTGTTTCTCCTTGAGTGAAAGGGCGCACAGAACGCCGATCAGCGCGAATGAAACGAGCGCCATCAGCGGAATCGGGATGCCCAAAACAGATTGATTTGCGTCGGTGCAGGACGGACCACTTGCCGAGCATGGTTGGATTTTTTCCGGGATCAGACCAGCATACAGGCCCATGTGCCACAAGGCGACAACGGCGCCCCCCAATGCCAGTGCTATCCCGTATCGGCCCACGTTCTGGTCCTGCCACCACAGGCCAAGCCCCAGTACGATCGCCAATGGGAACATGAACGCGCGCTGGAACCAGCACAGCACACAGGGCGTCTGCCCCAGGATCTCTCCAATGAACAGAACAGAAAGAGAAGCAACCAAGGCAATCGCCCAGGCCAGGCCGAGAAGTGTATCTTTAGAAAACCGGGACATGGTGCTCAGAGTCTCTGTTTCAGATCCGCAAGAATTTCTTCGGCAGGCGTGCCATAGGACCAGGACTGGACGAATCCAGCGTCCTTGTTGAACAGAAACAGATGAGAGGTATGCCCCATCGTATATCCATCCGGCGCAGGGGTTTGTTCGATCCGTTCGTAGAATATCGGAAAGGTCTTGGACGTTTGCGCAATCTGTTCTGGCGTGCCTGTAAGCCCAATGATCCCCGCATCGAAAAGTGGCACATACTCGGCCAGGACGGCCGGAGTGTCGCGTTCGGGGTCAATTGAAATGAAGATAGGTTGCACTTGGTTTGATTGGTCGCCCAGCCCTTCCTGCACTGCTGCTACCTCAGACAGTGTTGTAGGGCATACGTCCGGGCAGTTGGTGAACCCAAAAAACACCAACATCCATTTGCCCGCAAAGTCGTTCTGAGTACGGACAACACCAGAGTGATCTGTCAGTTCGAACCTGGCTTCGAACGGGACAGACCCCTCCTCAATCCGCGCAGGTCTATATTCTGACCACAGCATCAGATAGGCAAATGCCGCCGTTGCGACACCAGCCATTACCCATAAGATTTTCTGAAACACGGTCAGTTTCAAAGTTAGCCGTCCGCCTGTGATTCTTGGTTCAGAACGGCATGTACACCCTCTACCTGCTAGAGGTTCAAAGGGGTTTTTGAGCCTGCGGCTGGGTGTCACAGGTCCACCGGCTGGAAGGTACTATTGTGCGGTGTCGACGCGAACCTACATAAGCTGTAACTTTGCAAGGAGACCCAGATGCTGACGATCGGAACGCTCGGAAAAAAGACCGGAACCAAGGTTCAGACGATCCGCTACTACGAGCAGATCGGACTTATGCCGGAACCGGGGCGCACCGAAGGTGGCCAGAGGCGTTACGGCCATGCCGAACTGGATCGCCTTGCATTCATCCGTCATTCCCGCCAATTGGGGTTTTCGCTTGAGGCGATACGCGAACTGCTTGATTTGTCCGACGATCCGGATCGCCCATGTCATGAAGCCGACAGTATCGCGCGCCGGCAACTCAAACAGATTGAGCAAAGAATGGCGCGGCTGGAAGCGTTGCGGACCGAGCTGGAGCGCATGGTGCATGAATGCAGTGGCGGCAACACCTCGGACTGTCGTGTTCTCGAAGTTCTGCGCGATCATTCCGAATGTCTTACTGATCACGAAGAAATCGGCGCGTAACCCCGGGCAGCGTTATTGCGAACTGGAATTAGCCTCTTGAAGCTATAGTCACTATAGCAGTTAAAAGTCTTTCTGAGTTGATTCGACGAGAGACCAAATGCTGAACCGAGACCCGTTGCTAACCGCCACACCTCTGCTTGATTTTGAAACACCCGCAATTTTGGGGCTCATAACGGAACGGAGCTGGCCCGATCTGCCTGTATTGGATCGAATTGGCGCTATTTATGATTTCGTGCGTAACGAGATTGCCTTTGGTTACAACCGTGCAGACGATATCCCGGCGTCAGAGGTACTCGCCAATGGCTATGGGCAATGCAATACCAAGGGCACTCTTCTGATGGCACTGTTTCGCGGCAGCGGTATCCGATGCCGTTTGCATGGCTTTACGATCCACAAAGAATTGCAGAGGGGTGTGGTTCCCGAGCTTTTCTATCCGATGGCGCCGATGGAGATTGTGCATTCATGGGTCGAAGTCGAAGCAGAGGGTACGTGGCTAAAGCTGGAAGGCTTTATTCTGGATGAGCTTTTCTTACGCGTGTTGCAGCAGACATTTCCCAAAACAGAAAGCCTGTGTGGGTATGGTGTGGGGACGGATTGCCTGAGCGATCCCCAGGTCGAATGGGAAGGCCGTGACACATACATTCAAAGAAACGGCATCGTGCAGGATTTTGGGGTCTTTGACTCCCCTGACTCCTTCTATGTCCGTCACAGGCAGAACTTTGGCTTTTTCCGTGAACTGATGTACCGAGTCGTCGTGAGGCATTGGATGAACGCACGTGTCAGAGCACTACGCACTGGCAGGCTGGTAGCAAATGTTTCGGCAACACATTCCCATGGAAACAGCGGTGAATCCGTTTGAACGCTAGATTGGCACCAAGAATTTTCCTCAACGCAGGCGACTTTCAATCTAGCAAGCTTGAGGCCTTAACAAACCAGCGTGAGGGGGTGTGTAGCAGACTACACCGGCCCGGTTTCAAGCGAAGCATCCAACCTTCAACCGCGATGGAAGAAAGGAAAGACACGAGCCTTTTCCTTGGAGAATTGGGAGATTCCGGCTTAGTTGAACCGTTTTTGCAAGGCCGTATTCAGCGCCTCTGACAATAAAACCAGAACAATGATTGCCAACGTCACGGTCGCAGCCTTTTCATACTGAAACGACCGTACATAGGTTTGCACATACAGCCCGATGCCACCGGCACCGACAATGCCCAGTATCAGGCTTTCGCGCAGATTTAGTTCAAACCGAAATACGGTATCGCGCATGATCACAGGCGCCATCTGCGGCCAGATCGCCCAACGCAACTGTTGAATTCTGTTGGCTCCCGCGCTTTCAAGCGCCGCCACAGGAGCGGTAGCAACGTTGTCGATGGCTTCCGCATAGAACTTTGCCAACATGCCAGTCGCGTGAAATGTGATTGCCAGAATACCGGGAAGTGGTCCCAACCCAACAGCGCCCACCATTAGCATGGCGACCAGGATCAGCGGGATCGACCGGATAACCGCCAGCAAGGCGCGGACGGGGCGCCAAATTGTTGGTGACACCATAGTTTCAGAGGCCAGAAGGGCCAGTCCCGAGGACAGGATTACAGCGAACAATGTTCCCAGAATGGCGATCCTCAGTGTCTCCGCCAGCCCTGTCAGAACCTCGCGCCAAACGGACAGGTCAGGTGGGATCATGCGCCCCATAAACTCTGCCAGACGGGGCCCTGCGCCTGGCAGCTTGCCCAATCCCATATCCCCGCTGGTCAGCGACCACAGGATCGCCAGAGCCAGCATGACCCAAATGACAGATCGGCCCATCAACTGACTACACGCAGCCCCGATGTGACACTGGCGCCGTGATACAGCTCGTCGATGTCCCCGCTGGTAAATTGAGCCGACGGTTTGTCGAACAATACCACGCCATCTCGCAGGCCTATGATGCGCTCGGCAAAGCGGCGCGACAGATCCGGCTGATGCGAGCTGAAAATGACGCCGATACCACGGCTACGTGCAGAGCTTGTGATCAGGCTCAGAATTCGTTCGGCGTGAGCAGGGTCCAAATTGCTGACGGGCTCATCCGCAAGGATCAACTCGGGTTCTTGTGCCAGACATCTGGCAATCGCAACGCGCTGCCGTTGCCCACCCGACAACTGATCGGCACGGCGGCTTGCCAGGTCTGACAGCCCCGTATCCTGAAGCGCCCGTGTCACGCACATGTGGTCCTCTTCCCGGAACCGCCCCCAAAGCGAAGACCAGATATTCATCCGGCCCATCCGACCGTTCATTACATTCTGATAAACACTCTGCCGATCAACCAGTGCGAATTCCTGAAAGATAAAGCCGGTATTGGCACGGTCCTCGCGGGATGGAACCCCAGTTGCCAAAAGTGGCTTGCCAAGCACCTGGGCTTCGCCGTGCCAACCACGCAAACGACCGTCCAACAAAGCCAGCATCGTTGATTTGCCCGCACCCGAAGGACCGAGTAGCGCGACGCTTTCACCGGGCTGCACTGATAGTGAAACTTCTGTAAGCGCCGCTGCACTGGCAAAGTGTTGCGATATCGCGTTGAGTGAAACTACAGGATTCATTTCAGAAACCCATACCGCCGCGCAGTCTCGCGCACGCCCTCGTAAACCGATGGATCAGCAGGAAGATAGCCATCCGGGCCATAGAGGTAGGCCAACAGATGACGGTTCTCACTCTCGTTGAGGCGCAGCATGGTTTCAATGAACTTTGCCTGCAGCCCGGCGTCCAGATCAGGGCGGGCAATGATTGCGTGGCTGGGAATTTGTTCTGATTCCGCCAGCACCTTGACCTCGGCCTGCTGATCCGGGGTCAGATAGAGATCGGCATACTGGCTTGCGCCTGCCGCATCGACCAGTCCGTTGGCCATGGCCTGCATCGCTTGCTGATATCCGCCAGCAAAGAATTTCTGCCCGAAAAAGCTGTCGGCATCGCCCGTGCCCGCGAACAGCCCGGCGCGCACAAACAGATCAAGCGGATAGATGTAACCGGATTCCGAGACCGGATCGGAAAAGGCGATGTCACGTCCCCGGAGATCGGCCAGCGCTTCGATTCCGCTGTCACGCCGCACGAAGACCCGGCCCGAATAGCTGGGTTGCCCGCGATAAACCTCGGACAATAGCGGTACGGCGCCGATCTGGTCTTCGGCCAACACAAAGGGCAACGCTCCCATGAACGAGATATCGGCATCACCGTTGCGCAGCGCCTCAACGGCAGCAGCGTGGTCGAACGTGACAAACCCCGTGACCGGGACGCCCATCTGCTCTGAAAGCCAGCCGGTGATGACGTTGATGTCACCCAACAGCTTTTCGGGGTTCTCCTGCGGGATGAAGGCCAGCTTCAGCCCCTGGTCAGTTGCAGCCATTACGGGCATGGCTGCAGATGCGGCTGCAGCGACCAGAAAATTGCGGCGCGACAACATCAGAACATCCTCTCGTCAATTTCGGCCTGCATGGACTTGAACAGTTCCCACTGGCGGATGGCTTCGGTCCAGTTTCCTTCGGCGCTGGCATCGCCAACCGCTCGCAGGATCGCGGCGAATTCGTAGATTTCGGGCTTGGCGTTCTGATTGACCATGACACTGGCATCCGCGGCCAGATCAGGAGCTACCGTGTCGATCAGAACCGCTATGTTTTCGGCATCCTGCATCGGCAGCAGGGTATCGAGCGTACTGGCGAATGTCGTCAGCTCTTCCCAGGACAAGCGGAATACGCTGTTGCGACCTTCGAATACTTGATAGGGGTCTTCACCGTCTCCAACAGCTTCGACGTAGGCCGTCAGATCTGCGCGCTGTGCTTCGTCCAAACCCAAATTTTTGGTATCATTGAACCAGTCAACAACGCTGGCCAGCGTCGGCAGCGATCCGTCATGCATGTAAGGTGCAGTGAAATTGACGTTGCGCAGCGTCGGGGTTTCGAACGCAGAAGCCGTGCCGCCGGGGAATGGTGGTTCAGCGCTGCCGATGTCGTAGGTCAGACCATCGCGGAACTGACGGTCAGGCGTGTGACACGAAGCGCAGGATTTGTCACCAAGTCCGGCAAATTTGGTGTTGAACAGCAACTCCCCGCGCTTGGCGGCATCTGACGCCAGATCGGTCAGCTTGCCGGACCGGTCGATCTTTGGGTTGGGAAGAAAGTCGAACTGTTTGACATAGGCTTCCAGCGCGTCCAGTTGGAACGGCGTTGGTTCCTTTCCCGCGAATTCGGTCACAATCACATTTCGGATGAACCGGCGCAGGCTGGGTTCGCGCCCGTCGCGGCCATAAGGTGCGGTAAAGCGGATGCCACGCATAGAAGGCGTGTCCAAGTGATCATCGGTCCGGTCATTGAACATTGGATTGAAAAACGATCCGTCCACATCCATCCCACCCGGATGGGATGAAAGGCCCGGAATGAAGAAATCCCGGTTCACGTCGGAGCGGTTGTGGCAGGTCGAGCAGGCGATGCCCAACTCACGCGCCGGGCCGCCGAAGATTTCGGGGCTGTCGAACAGCATGTCACCGTAGGCCACCAGCGGTAGATTAGCTTCATCCTCACCCGCCTCCTCAAACTGAAGAACCAGCCGCGGCAGCTGCGCCTGATCTCCGATGTTTGACCCTGGCGGCAGCGTGGCGGGCATTGTGATTTGTTCGCCGGAAAGCACAACTGTTTCAGGCAGCGGTGTTAACTTGTCGCGTTGGGCATACTCGGATGGCAGATAGTTGGCACGAATATAGGCAGCGACAATGGCCTGAGCTTCTGCAAATTGGTCGGCATCCACCGTTTGGGCGCCGTTGCCCAGTACTCCTGCGCTGCCAAGGGTGGAGTTCAGAACCAGCCATGCCCGGCCCAGGTCGCGAGCCGCCGACGTGTCCGCAGCCTTGATACCATCTTCGAATGCGCGGAACAGAGCAGCCGCTTGCGCGACCTCGCGGGCCGCCTCAGGCTGACCCAGCGCGGTCTTTGCGACATCCAGATGGCGCAGGATTCCCTCCGCAATGGCAGTTGTGCTTGCTTCGAACAGCGCCTGCCGATCTTCGGCTTGCATAGCTTGGTTGATCGCAAGCGCTTCGTTGTCGGAGACGCGTGATAGGGGAGCGACCTGAATGTCACTGCCAGGTGCGGGCGAAGTCCAACTCCTCTCAATTTCATCCCAGGGAACCGGGGTTAGATTTCCCATGAACAAGGTCAGTCGATACGCGGCAGCGCGCGGGGCCCAAGGAGATTCTTCAATCGCCGTGGCATCCGCGATCACTGGCAGTGCGCAAAGAAGTGTGGACGCTATCAGATGTTTCATAGCACTGTCTATTTAAGTTAGCCTTGTCTAATTTAAGGATGAAGGCATGCTCATTGTCAAGCTCGGCTTTCAGGTGCATACACTGGAGACTAGACCAGCGACGTAATCATGAGCCGATGACCGAAACAAAACCGGTAAATTCAGATCGTAGTATTGATACCCAGGCGAGCGGGTTTGAGGCTGTGCGACAGGCTCACCAAAGCGAAATGGTTGAAGACTACGTTGAACTTATCGCGGAGCTGATCCATCAGAATGGTGCAGCGCGCCCGGTCGAAATAGCCGAGCGATTGGGCGTGACCCAACCTACGGTTTCCAAAAATTTGACTCGTTTGAAACGAGAGGGTTTCATTGAGCAAATACCTTACCGCTCACTTCAGTTGACCGATGCCGGGCGTCAATTGGCGGAAGCTTGTAGAAGGCGTCACCGGATTGTCGTGGAGTTCCTGATCGCCTTGGGCGTTTCACCGGAAGTGGCAGAGCATGACGCTGAAGGTATTGAGCATCATGTAAGTGACGAAACTCTTGCAGTGTTTGAACGGTTCGTTGGGCGGGCCGATGAAGCAAAGTAGAAACAAATAGAGCCTCAAATATGTTTGCGAAATTTGGTAGATCTAATTTCAGATAGACAGAGATTGTCCTAAGTTGCAGCTAGACAGTGACGCTATCTGAGGGTGGGTGGCCCGGCGCGAAACTACGTGGTACCTGAAAATCGATACAGGTGCAGCGTAGTGAACGAACCCTTAGAACAAGAATCCAATTCGGTAGACGATCTGGCTCGCTTAATAATCGGCGTCAAGATTTCCAGCGGCAAAAAACCTGACTACAGCAGCGATCTCGATACTGAATAGGCGAAAACTGAAAGGTTGCGTAAGAATAACAAATGTCGAAATCAAAGTGTCACTCATTGCACTGCTGACGAGGTGGCCACAACTGATCACTTGGTTTTCGGTTCCTGTCCTAGTGAGATCCAATACACCTTTGTTCAACTGGCCTTTAGTGATATTCTTTTGAAAAAATCAAAATGAGCCGGGCAGTTCCTATGAAAAGACGTTTGTTTCTCTCTGGCTTCATAGCCGCCTTTTTGTCTGGCTGTGCAAACAAGTTCCGTACTTACAATGGGCCGGTTGTGACTCGGCTTCGGCTATACAAAGGGCAGCGCCTACTTATCCTCGATGGTAGTGAGCGTGTCTTGCGGACTTTTCCGATTGGACTCGGATTTGCCCCCGAAGGTCACAAGCAATTCGAAGGAGACGGGCGAACACCTGAAGGCTCCTATGTAATTGACCGTCGCAATCCCGAAAGCCTTTTCCATCTTTCAATCGGAATCTCTTATCCGAACGAGGCGGATTCTGCGTTTGCCCGAGCTCGGGGTCGTTCTCCGGGCGGTGATATTTTTATCCATGGCGGCCCTCGCCCTGGAATTGATCCCACGAACAAGCGTGACTGGACCGCAGGGTGCGTCGCTGTCACAGATCAGGAGATTGAAGAGATCTACGCTATGGTCAAAGACGGAACGCCAATTGAAATCTATTCATAGAGGGACAGGTTCCAAATAGACAACGATTGCGGATTTGCCTTAGCGCTACGTTGACGGCGTCAGAAGCTATTACTGGAGCTTTCACGGCCAACGCCAGACTCGCTGTTTCGGCGAACGGGTCAGCACCTCCTGTGAAACCACGCTGGGCAAGATCCTCCAGTATACCAGGGCATTGCAGAGATAAGGCCTCAATCTCCAATTTTTGGCTGTTCGAACGAAGGTGACAGCATCTGCTGCCCTCGCGTCTAAGGGCTCTGTAGCCAAGCTTTGAACGTGACGCGTTTTCAGCAGAATAGGAGATTTAGAAACCAGAGTTAGAGTGGGCTCTACTACGGTGGCACAGCGGCGTAAGCGAAATTACGTGAAACTTGCGCCTGCGGTCTTTTCAAAGACAAAGCAGTGCGTTTTAGCCGAATTCAGAGATACCTAATCCGCAATCTTTGATCAATGTTACGCGCAAGTTCCTCGACCACCTCGTTTGCACTCAAGTTAAACTCTCTCACGAGATCCGTGATCTGGACCGGCTGAAAGCTATCAGCGTTCCGAACCAGTCTGCCGTCTTCAAAAGCGATAAACTCGTGAGACCTGCCACCCCAACGGACGATCCCACCGCATAGTCGCTGACTTTCCATATTGACCAGTTCGGCCACAGGGTCGGCAAAGAAATCGCTCCACTTAAGAAATCCAGTACTGACTGCCCGCGCCACTGCCTGTTCAATCGTCCGGCTTTTGAGCTTGGTGGTGATCGAAGCAGTCAGTGCCTCTACCATTCGCGAAGAATGCCCCGTCTGCCTGGCAATGACAGACGGTATCAAACCCGACGCGAGCATCTTCAACACATCCAGTTCATCGCCAGACAGGGAATCCGAGGGAAAGTTGAATACGGTTTCAATGACATCTAGCGCAAGCAGATGCAGGACCTGTGCCTCATGGCGAAGGGCAGGGAGCATTGTAGCGACCAAGGCGTCCCACTCAGACCGCGGCAGATTGGACGTAACCGTAAAAACACCACGCTCACCAAACGGATTGATAGCCGGAATGGAAAGGCCGTTCTGACCCACACCAAATTCCCTTGCAGCCTCGAATAGCGGTGCATGTTCACGCTGGTCATCAAACACAGCCCAATCAATTGGTGCAATCATTGCAGCGCCAAAGCGAATGAGGGGATCGGCCAGAACCAGATCGTTGTCGACGTAATGCCTGACCCATTCGGCCGGGAACGTGGTGCAGCCGTGGACAACGTTGTGATACTTGTCGATATGGGCGTAGGACGCATTTTCCAGTCCAAACCTGGAGCAAATCTCCTGGAGGCGCGCTTCGCCTGTTTGCCTGAAATCCAGTTCAGAATTGCCAATATCCGCGATTTTCATAAGCTGTCTTTCTGTTCCGCGTTGCCGTTGGGGCCGATTAGCAACCTAAAGCTGAACAAACTACTCGGGAATTCCCGTAGCCAATCACAGATTTGAATACGGTTCTGTTCTGGAGGCGGAAACAGAGCGATATCCTGCCGATGAGACACGTCAATTTGAGCAGCTGGCGGGCATAATCCGACACAGCTAAAACCCGCTCTAGTGGTCTTGCGGAAGCCCGTCTTCCTCCTCTCGGGCTCTACGCGCCAAAAGCCCCATGAAACTGGAAATCAGGTTCAATTTACCCCGTTCTTCAGCTTGCACCATGCCGCGAAGGTATCCACCCGAATTAACCACGGGCGGCAACCGCGGATCACTCAGCCTCGCATCCGTGATTACTCCAGCCAGGATCGCTCCCATGATGGTCAACCGATCAATCGCCGCGTGCCAGGCGGAGACATTGGTGCCAATCTCCGAAAGTCGGGACCAAACACCGGTCTCAATCGCAAAGAGGCTTGGCTTGGAATTCTGATCTCCACCACCGGCGATATCGATATGCATGCGCAACTCGGGTGAGGCCAGTTCATAAAGGATGCGATTGTTCACCCGCGGTAGTTTTTGGGCCTTGCGTGATGCCGTATCTGTCGGATGATTGCTTTCTAAGCAATTCGGAGGGCCGTCAGGCCCGAAGCCGGAACAATCTGGTTCCGAGGCTTTTGCCGAGGACATTGAACTCTCGCCATCGGCGTTACAGGACAGAATTGTTTCTTCAATTTGGTCTTGTATATGGGACCCGAAACGGGCTTCGGGTTCACCCGAAATTTCACCGGGTTTTGCGACATGATCTTCGATCCATTTCCAAAGGTCATGAGCCGCTTGAACGTGTAGCTTGAGCGCCTCCAGCGACATGTATTTCAGCTTGTCTGCGCGCGGCCAGGACCGAAACGCGTCCATCTTCGCGTCGAAACCTTCAGGAGGGCAGGGGAGTGAGGCAAGCACGGCCAGGCTGTGTTTCACATATCGATACAGCCGTGATCGATCCCCGCGCAGCTCGTCATGTTCTTTCTTCTCGGCTTTGCTTTGCTCGTCTGCGTCGCGCATCTCTGAAATGAGGTTCAGAGCAGGGGTCAGAAAGAGGCCGAGCCCCTTGCGCTTACAGCGCGCCCCATTTGCACCAAGCCTGCGTTGGAGCAGGCCAATCAATTCCAGTTCTCGTTCGTGATTGTGGATTGTCCGATCTGTCACGCCACGCCCGGCAATCAGTGTTTCCTGGCGCGCGTAGCAAAAGGGTTCCTGAGACGGGTCTCGAAACACGCATGGCGAGATCATGTCGATGATGATCTCAAAGGTGCGAATACACTGGGCCGAAGCGCCCCTGATTTGCGCATAGCACACACAGAGCTGTCGAAACCTGTCTCGGTTCCAACCCTCGGGAAGGCCGTTGTGAAAAGGTATGTTTTCGTGGTGATGTGTGGATGCGATCTGCCGAAAGCTCATTGTTTTGGCTTCCCTTGGAAAAGGTCAGTATTGGCATCGCGTCTTTGCGGGGCATGGAATTCGGAATGGTTCAACGGTCTCATGTTCTACTTCTCATCGGGGAAGCAAAGCGGGTTGAACCTCAGCGAAAAGACACAGAAAAACCGTTCGCACAGATGCGTTTATCCTTGTCAGTAAATTGGGAGTTTCCTATAAATCAGGTGATCAAACGTGACTTAGGAAGATCCCCGCTGAGGCCCCGCCTTGCGGGGGTTTTTTGTTTTTGGGACTAGGGTGTTCCTCTGGCCCAGACGACCTCGGTGCCAATCCGGCTGGCAAGCTTATTGGCATCAGCAGGGGCAACGCATTCACCCACTAGACAAACAATGTCAGTATCGGATGAGCTCGTAATCGCTGAACCCGAAAATGTCGGTCCACTCAACACCAACGCCGCGGAAGAAGCTGGGAGGTTCACAACGATTGCCAAGGGGCAGCCAGGCTGGGATTGGCGCGGGGGCGTGATCGGACCATTGAAAGCTTACGTTGTCGTCATAGCTGCCAACGACCAGATCAAGCGAACGCTCGCAGTCGTCCTCTCGCGACCGACGGCGATAGCTGTAGTGGCGCACATCCCAAACCCTGATGGACCTCACAACGTCGAAATCGGAAGAGGAAAGATCGACGCTGATCGGGGTGGCTTGGAAACCGTCACCGTATTGGCCGTGATGTGACTGGATCTCTTCTATCGAGATCGATGCGTCTACCAGTAATGGCTTAGCGGTGTCATCCGATGGAAGTTCTGGAACTGGGCTAGCACTGGTGCGCTTGATGGCTTCCAACCGTTCCATAGGACCCAAGTCCGAGGGGCTGTGTGACGTATTCATCGGACAGCGCCAGAGTTGAAGCGGAGGTTCGACCGGGTAGGGCGTGATGCGCCGAATGAACTCCGCCTTGGCTGCGACGCAATCAGCCGAACTTGGCCAACCTCCGGCGAGGCAAAGGAATATGGCACAGTCAATTGGATAGGCACTGGCCTGCGTGGCTGGCAGTGCAGCGAGTGCAACTGCAAGGACCTTCGCGCGAGTTCTATTCCTGGATTTT
The DNA here is from genome assembly GCF_056541095.1 of Ruegeria sp. AK11. Classification (NCBI taxonomy): domain Bacteria; kingdom Pseudomonadati; phylum Pseudomonadota; class Alphaproteobacteria; order Rhodobacterales; family Roseobacteraceae; genus Ruegeria; species Ruegeria sp. AK11. The sequence continues at coordinate 24,243 of NZ_JBQFXU010000012.1, read as the reverse complement.
GAGTGTTTCAAGATGGTCTCTCCTGCTTGCGAATCGCTTAAGCAATATCCGGCCAATATATTTCTGACAATCCAATATCGTAAATCGGCTGACTTTCTTATATTGACGTAGATTGTGTTTTAGTCCACAACTTTTGGATGTAGAAGACGGCCCATAGGGGGTCGTCATGGCGGACAACAAGAGACAATACACTGTGGTAACCATCGAGATGGTCCGGGGCCTGAAAGAAGATCAGGTTCCCTTTACATGCCGCTACGAATTTATCGGACTCGCTTCCCTTGGACGACCAAAGTACCACTGCATTTATAGCTCTCCGAACTATGTCGGGGCCTTGTGCAAGTCGAAGATCTCTCGCGCGGGCGCTGAGCCCAGAGAGTTCGATCTTTGGCCGGGGCTTTTTAAGCATCACCAGGAATTTGGCGACGGGCGCATTCTTTGCGTCAAATCGGACTACACAATCGAGTCGATCACTCCAGAGGGTCTGGAAGCGGCGCAGGCTCTGGACGCGAAATCCAAAACCTGATCTGGCACGTTCGAGAACCTGGCTCATCAAATTACTGGGGCAGGGCACATGAAACGGCTCTTGTTTCTCAGCGCTACACTCGCGTCTTTGTTCTTTGTTGCGGTCTGGATTGAACCATCAAAACAAACAAAGACCCTTAGCGCGTCCGAAGTGACTGCCGTTGACGGCGATACGCTCGATCATGGCGAACACCGATATCGGCTTGTTGGGTTTGATGCGCCGGAGACCTATCGGCCGCAATGCCGTGCGGAAAAAACTCTGGGATTGAAAGCGAAAGCAAGGCTGACAGAGCTCATCCAGTCGGCGGACCAGATAGAGCTGGTCATCCAACCAGATCTGGACGTGCATGACCGCTTCCTAGCGGTTGGGCGTGTCGCTGGGCAGGAGGTCGGGGCCATTCTGATTTCCGAGGGTCTCGCGCGCCCATACTATGGCGGCAAACGCCGGTCCTGGTGCGGCTGAAGGAAAGGATCAAACAACGATTTAGTGACAACAGAACAAAACCACCGAGCAGTGAGCGGTCCTGTCGATTGCGCCAACAACCGACAGGACAAGAAACGCCCCAAATCCATCCGGGCATTCCTCAAACATCAAGAGAGAACTGTACTATGGTAAAAACAGTAACCCTAGATGCCGATCTTAGATCGGACAGCACCGCGCCAGAGTCAATGGGTGCGACCCTGAACAACGTGTCTGCGCTTGCGACGGCGCAGCACTGACCAGCGACAGCGCCGAACAGGACATCCCCGACACTTTGGTCAGACCTTCCGGCTGATTGATCCAAGCTGAATGCTGGCTTTCTACGAAGCCCGCGAAGGGCTCAGTGCTGTGTCCCGGCATCCAATTTCCTGCTGCTCAGATGATCGGAACCTCAACCTCATAATAGTAATTATGTAAAAACTACTGACCTATTTTTTGAAAGGCGGAAAGGTGATCACAGTGGCGTTCGACACTATCGAAAGCAAGATTGATCGGCGCTGGGTGCCTGCCGCCCAGAGCTTCGAGCAAGCCCGCAAGGACATTCTCACCGTTATCCGTCACCTAGCCGGAGAGCGGCCAAACATCAAACGTGCGATGCGCGAATACTGGCTGGAAAGCGATGCCCGCGCTACTGCGTTCGGGATCGCGCTCGAAGTGTTCCACGTACTCGATGACCTTGGGCATGACCGTGCAAATCGGCTCTTTAAAGCCTTGAAGTTGCACGCTGACGTCAACAAGGCTCTGAGTCCGAAAGAACTGTTCCGCTTTGCTTCACCTGAAAAAGCCGCTGCACTAATTCAAAGCAGCAGCCGAGAAGATTATGCCAGCACCTACGCGACCCTGAAATTCGGTTGCGACCTGTCAGGCAAAATCGACACGGACACCGCACGCGACGTTCTGAACCGGCATGAAGCCCTTTGGTTCGTTTACCCAAATGCCACCTATCACGTTCACCTGATCCGCGAAGGTATCTGGCTGGACATCGTTATGCCGCTTGAGGTGGTCGATGAGCTGCGGCTTGACGTCGATTTCGCAACCCAGATCCGACAGGCGGAACTTGATGCGCAAGGGGTTTTGTCATGAACAGGCCCACGCGCAAAGTTCTTCCTGATCGTCGGCTGGCTGAAACACGCCGCGTAGAAACCCCGCAAGGACACACTGCCTTTGTCACCATCGGGTATGATCCGGCGTCGCCAATCAAACCCCGTGAAGATTTCTACAGCGGTGGTTTTCGGTCTGGAAGTGACCTCGAATATCATCTGCATGACCTGTGCGTTCTGATTTCGCTGTTGCTGCAGCACGGCGTAGCGGCTTCGTTTCTGTCGCGTTCTATCGCTCGCAAGACTTCGGCCCTGGGTGGCGAAGAATACGCAAGTCTCGCAGGCTGGTTGGTGGATGCTGTCAGCATTCCGCCGTCCTGGACTGATGAGTACGTGGCCGCGACCGGCGACGATCAGAACCCCTCCAATTCCTCGCCAACACAAGCAAAGGAGAAATCCGAATGATCGCAGCAATGCGGCCCCTTCTGCTCGTCTCCACGGCATTTGTGGCGACCGGCGCAAGCGCCCAGGTCATCGAATACGAGCCGGATGGCAGCGTGTTTCTGAACGGTGCGCGGGCAGAAATCGTCAATGGCGTCGTTCGGCCAATCCGGATGCGTGAGTACACGCTTGACGAAAAACCGGAAGCGCCGAAGGCCAAGCCACAGGAAAAGATCGAGATTGCGGGCAAGGCACCGCGGCCTCGCAGATCCTCGGGCGGCTGGTCGCAGGATCGGATCGTCAAAGAAATCCACGCAGCGGCGGAACGCCATGACATTCCGGCCGAGTTGTTCATGGCGCTGGTCTGGCAGGAAAGCCGGTATCGGGCTGACGCCCTGTCACCCAAAGGTGCCTATGGCTTTGCACAGCTCATGCCGGGAACGGCGAAAAACCTGGGCGTGAACCCAAAGAACCCTGCAGAAAATCTCGACGGTGGTGCCCGCTATTTGGCGGCGCAGTACCGCGAGTTCGGAACCTGGAAGCTGGCGCTTGCCGCCTACAACGCCGGGCCTCACCGCGTCGTCGAATATGGCGGCGTCCCCCCCTTCACCGAAACCCGCAACTACGTGCGGATCATCCTAAGCAAAGTGAGTAAAGACCTATGAAAAGAACCCACTTCTACCAGCAGATGGCGTTTTTCGCGATCACTGCGTTCATCATCACAGCAGCGCCCGCCTCCGCTGGCTGGCTGCAAGATGCCATTGGCGATTTCATCAACGAAACGCTGGCCGACTCGAAGGTTGTTGGCGTCAGCCTTGCCGCTGTCGGCTTCATCTGGGGCTGTCTCGCCTATGTGTTCGGCTGGGGTTCGCTGAAAGGCCCGGTAATCGCTATCGTCGTCGGCGCTGTTATCGGCCTCGCTGATACATTCATCGGAGGCTGATTGATGCCGCGCCGCAATACGGTCTTTCGCGGCCTGAGCCGCCCCGCAGAATGGGGCGGCTTACCCGCGATCTATCTGCTGGTGATCCTCGGGATGACCATGCTTTCGTTCTTCATGTTCGGGATAGCGCCAGCAATCATTGCGGGTTTTGTTTTCTACACCGGGCTTCGCCTTTTTTACGAATGGGAACCGGCTTTCTTCCGCGTCCTTTCCGTAACCCTTTCCAAAACTCCGCGCACCAAAAACCGCCAGCATCATGGGGGAGATTACTATAGTGCCTAAGCCTGCTGCACAGGATTTGTGGACCCTTGCCCGCTCGTTGATCGAGCCGAGCTGGCGCAAGGATGAAATGAGCCTCTTTCAGATGTTGCCGTATGGCTATGTCGTGGACGATGAGGTCATTTCCACACGCAACGGTGGCCTCATCGCCGCTGCAGAAATCACCGGAATCAACGCAAACACGCTAGACGAAAACGAGTTCGAGTTCCTGGCCGAACGGTTTGAGCGTGTGTTGCGCACAACACCTAATGAGGTGGCTTTTTATATCCATCGACTGACCGTCCCGGCTGAGACTGGTCATGTCATCACAGATCCAACCGGCTTTGCCGGTGCAGTGGCGCAGGCCATGCGCTCAGCGTCCGTCGATGCAGAGCTGAAAGAACGCAAGATCATCATCAGCGCCATTCTGCAAAAGCGGCAGGATGAGCGGGCAATACAGATGTTCGGCATGTCGTCTGGAACCATAGACGAGGAACGCCGCGAAATGATCGAACAGCTCGACGGTGTTTTCACAACACTGGCGGGCACGCTGGGCGAAAGCCGGGTGCGCCGGCTGAAGCTCAGCGAGGGGCGTTGGCTCGGCTATTATGGAATGCTGTTGAACGGTCGGTATCAGCCGATCATTCACACGAACATTGCAGAACCCATCGCCTTCAATATGCCGCAAGAGGATGTGCTGTTTCAGGGCAAGACTGGCAAACTGGTTACGGGCGACGATCAGGAACGCTCCATACGGGTCTATTCCCTGAAGAATTACCCGATGGCGTCGTTCCCCGGCATTTTCGACGGGCTGGACCTGCCGGTTGATGTCGTCATTTCGCAATCCTTCCTGCCGATCAGCCGCGCCCAGGCGCAGGAAATGGAACGCCGCAAGTCGGGACAAATGCGCTCGGCAGGCGACAAGGCAAAGTCTCTCGAAGAGGATTTGTCTATTCTGGCGGACGGCATTGCCTCCGGCACCATGTCACTCGGCAAGCACCATCTGTCGATCTGCGTGTTCGGGACAGAGGAAGATCTGAAAACCGCCGAAAAACACATCATCGGTGAAATCCAGATTTCAGGCGGCACAGTGAAGCGCGAAGCGATGTCGGCCCGTGCGGTGTACTTCGCGCAGCATCCCGGCAATTTCGCGTTCCGCGCCCGTGAAGAACTGATCACGGACCAGAACTTTGCGGATATGGTTGCGTTCCACATGCGCCCCAAAGGGTTGGATGCGGAAAAGCTACCCTGGCCGGGGCCATTGGCGACGTTCCCGACAACGCACGGGGACAGCTACGATGTTTCGCTGCACCTTCCCAAGACCAGTAACGACCCTGAAAACCTGCCCTCCGGGCATACGATCGTTCTTGGACCGAACGGCTCGGGTAAAACTGTGATCGCGATGCTGCTGGCAACAATGGCGGTTGCACAGGGCGCGCGGATCATCGCTTTTGACAAAGACCGGGCAATGGAGGCTCCAATGCGGGCGCTCGGTGCGCGGTACACCCGCGTCCGGGTGGGCGAACCCACTGGCATGAACCCGTTTCAAACGGAAACGGATGAGGCCGGTCAAAGCTGGTTGGCGAATTGGGCCACAGCTCTGATGAGTTACGACGATAAACTGGCAGCCGAACAGAAAGACGAGATTAAACAGGCGTGTCAGGCAAACGCGACGTTGCCGCCACAACTGCAGAACTTCGATTCACTGGTCGAGCGGTTCAGAGCCTTTGATGATGGCAAAGACCTCTTTAAGCGTGCAAGTGAATGGGCGGGCGAAGGCCGCTTGTCCTGGATGTTTGGCGAGGGTGGCTCAGATCCGTTTGCTGCTGGCGACCGTCATCTTGTTTTCGACATTTCCGAGGTTCTGGATGACGAATTGGTGCGGCTTGCCTGGATCAGCTACGTCATGCGCCAGATCGAACGCCGCTGCGCCACCAAGATACCCACTGTCTTTGTGATTGATGAAGCATGGGTAATTGCTGGCAACCCTTATGGCGCTGGCATTCTCATAAATGCCTACACCACGTATCGGAAGCTGAACGTCATGATGATGATGATGACGCAGATCCCCGATCACCTCCTGTCGTCGGCGGCAAGTAAGTCGATCCTGGAAAACACCAGCACGCAACTCTTGTTCCCCTCTCGATCCGGCAATGAAGCAGACTACCGGGCAATCGGCTTGAACGATTCAGAGCTGGGCGCGCTGAGGGCACACTTTGGCGACCGCGTAATGCTCATGAAGAAAGGTGACGAGAGTGTTTGGCTCGATGTCGATGTCGGCGCTCTCGGCCCGCTTCTCCGTGTTCTGAGCGGATCAGACGGAAAATCGTTCCCTGATCCTGATTGGCGACAAAACCCCAACTTCTGGAAGGAAATCACATGAAAACTCGCCTTGTAATCGCCCTTGTTGTTCTGGCCGCCGTCTCGGCCTGCACCAGCACCTATTCGGGCTATCGCAGCAAATGCGCCTGCGACTTTGAGCGCATGAGCTCTCCAGAGAACTTGGAGCTAGTCTGATGAATATTTCAAAGAGTTTGCGGACAACGATTGCCGTTTCGGTTCTCGCCGCCCAGCCCTCTATGGCGTCGGCCCAAGGTGTTCCGACCGTCGACGCCACAGCCATTGCACAGGACGCCGCCAATTCGGCCCGCGAAGTCGCAGAAATGGTCCGCCAATACGAACAGCTGATACAACAATATGAGAAGCTCGAGCAGCAGCGCGCGATGCTGGAGAACTCCTTCAAGGCCATTTCTGGTCTAACAGATTTGGACGAGTTCAACAGCCGCAGCTTCCTGAAACTGGCGACAGCAGCTGACACGCTTGGATACGCTCTGGACGCGACCGAAGACACGATCGGCGATCTTCCAGGTGTGGCCGGGCTCGCGATGGAACGCCGATCAATCAGTTTGGGTCTGAATAATGGCATCCTGAAGGAGTTCAGTACGTCAGACGTGCCAGCCCGGCGCATTCTCTCTGAGCGAGGTGGCGCTGGCTTGATGGCGTCCGCTCTGGGCGAACAGGGCTATGACATGGCGGGCAAACTCTCCGAAGACGCCGAAAAGCTGCGCGGTGAAATCGGTCAGCAAGAAGATCTGAAGGATGCAATCGACTATAACACAGCGGTTCTCCTGAAACTCCTTCAAGTTGAAATTGAAATCTTGCGAACAACTTCAGCTAATGCTCTGGCGTCGGGCACGGATCTGGCTGCAACCGCTGCCGATCTTTCGACACTCAGCAACTATGTACGAGGAACCTCACAATGAAACTGCGCTCAACTCTCATCCTGACCATTGCAGGCGCCGCCGTTTTCGCGGGGGCTGCATCGGCACAGGTGAAGCTGCGACCAACTCCAAATGTCGAATGGCCTTTTGGCGAGTATCGGGTGTGTTTTGGAAATACGGGCGTCAACAACGTCGCCAAACAGTTTGTTGAAGAAGATCAGGCGCGTATGGCCGATGCTGGTCAACCAGTGGACAAGCAATACCTGGTGAACAATTGGTCAGTCGTAATCCTTAATGAACAGATCATTTCTGCTCATGAGTATACAGCAAAACAGTGCGAATTGCGAAAGGCCGGTGAAGAGTTCGATACGGATTGTCCACTCGGAAACATGAGCCGTAGTGCTGCGGTGAAAGCTGTTGGTGCGGACAAACCTGAATTTTGGAACCAACCTTCATCGCAACATGCTGAACTCAAGAAAGAGCAAAAAGCTCGGCTGAATAATCTTGGCCCAGTGTTAGCGGAGGCATGTGGGCCGTGATTCAAGATTTTGTCAGCTCGATTGAAACAGCAATCAACAACTTCTCACAGAACGCCTTCAATAGCCTGGCTGCGGATCTCGCAGCTGGTCTCTGGGCCATCGCCGCTCTGATCTTCGTGGCAATGTTGATCAACGGTGTTTTGCAGATTCGAGAGATTGGGTTCGGTGGTTATGTCGGCTGGATCATTCGGGCGACGATCATCATCGGCATGGCCTCAAGCTGGAGCTTTTTTCAGCCGATCTATCAAGGCATCCAAACACTACCAGACAGCATTGCCGGGGCTCTTACCGGCACAACAAACGTATGGCAGGCGCTCGATGATATTGCGGACCAGTGCTTTACTATGGGGCAAACCGCCATTGAGAACGCCACATGGGGCCTAAGCATCACCGGGGCTGTTCTCTGGGTGGTCGGAGCAATTATTGTCGCATTCGGGACAGGGATCGCGTTGATCGCCAAAGGCGGAGTGGCGGTGCTACTCGGCTTAGCGCCGGTATTCATTGCCACACTGCTCAGCTCAGCAACGGCCAATATCTTCGCGGCTTGGGCAAAAACGACTGTGGGCCTCGTCATGGTCATCGTCGTGCTGACAGGGATCGTTTCGCTCATTCAAACACTGTTTGCCGCTGAGCTGGACACCGTTGAAGATGTGAACAACATGACGGCGAGTGGCCGTTTTCTAGCCGTGTGCATTATCTCAATTGTAATGCTTACGCAGATTCCTTCCCTCGCTGGGGGGATGTCAGGTGCAATTGTATCCGCATCATCGGGCCTAGCGGTTGCGACCGGTGCTGCAGCAGCAGCCAGAAGCGCACTGGGCACGGCAGTTGATGGCGGGCGTGGCGCAGTGGCCGGTGGAAAAACTGCCGCCGCCATGGCCTCCGCAGCCCGAGACGGGACAGGGGTTCGAGACAGCGCCTCGCGCGCGATGCAAGCGCGTCGGGACATTGCACACAGAGCCCGAAACCAGGATGGGGCATCTCGCCAGAGCTACGCCGCTGACCGTTACCGGCAGAGCATTCGAGCTGTCCGCGAAAAACCGCAACAAAAATCATCTTAATCCGAGGAACAGAGCAAATGTCGCACGTGACAGATCACGAAAAAGAACTCTTTCTGGGCGCCCGGCGCGATGCGTTCAAATGGCAGGTTTTCGGTATGGCCGGCATGGCTATCGGCACGGCTTCCATGATCGGATGGGCGTTGCTCCTTCCGCTGAAGGAAATTCGCGCGGTGCCCTTCTCCATTGATCCGGACACGAAACTGCCGGTCCTGCTGACAGAGAAAGTCGAAGAACTGGAGCCATCTGAGGCGATGGCCTTCCGTGAAGTCGCCAATTATGTGCGCGACCGGGAAACCTATGATGTCCAGGACAACAACGAGCGCCTGAAATCGGTGCTGCGTCGTTCTGATGAGCTGGCCGAAACGTCCTACCGCGAACTGTGGGATGGGTCGAACGACAACCATCCGGACGAAATCTATACGCCCAAGACAAAGGTGCAGACCGAAATTCTGGGTGTGTCGCCCGTCAACGATGAGACGGTGCAGGTCGAGATCCGCAAGTCCCTGATCGTGCCAAACCAGGCAATAGCCTCAGCTCGCTACGTAGTCACAGTGACCTACGGGTTTGAGGAGAAAATCGTGACGTCGATGGATGAGCTTCTGGAAAACCCATTCGGCTTCGTCGTCACCAACTACCGCGTAGACGCAATGGGAGACATCTGATGCAGCGTTCTTTCAAAACACTCACCGCCGCCGCAGCAGCAGTTTTGGCATTCTCTGCGCCTCTGCTCGCTGAAATCACACCGACGCCAGACGGGAAGAACGCAGATCACCGCATCACGCATTTCCATTACGTCGAGAACCAAGTTTACCGCATCCCTGTGGGTGAACGCCTGATTACCTATGTTCACTTTCCGCAGGGCGAAACCGTCCGCAGCATTGGTGCGGGCGACACTGAAAGTTTTCAGATCACTCGCCTGCAGGAAGGTCGCGTTATTGCGTTCAAGCCGGAAATCCTGAACTCGGATTCAAACCTGACCGTGCTGACCAATCGCGGGACATACAACTTCTATCTGGTTCCGGCCGAGAGCGCCACCGAACGTAAACGAGTACCGTTTCGGGTCACGTTCTATAACAAGAACAACAGCGGCGGGACCACAACGCGCCGTGGCACGGTGGCACGCAGCGAGCCGAAACCAACTGGCCGGTTTGTGAACCAAAACTACTCGCGGTCGGGCAAAGCGGACTTCGCGCCCACCGCCGTTTGGGATGATGGCGTACACACCTATATGCAGATCCCACAGGATGCAGAGCTGCCGGGCATCTTCCGTGTCCTGCCTGATGGACGTGAGCTGATGGTGAACACCACAGTCAAAAGGCGCGGCATTATCCAGGTGCAGGGCCTTTCAGATCTTTGGACACTGCGCATCGAGGACACTTCGATCTGTGTGCGCAACGATGGCGACGCGTTTCAGCAGGCAAGCGTGAGCGGTCGGCCCGTCACTTCACAGACAGTTAAACCGGGGGGCAGCAAATAATGAACCGCGATCAGACAATTGCGGCACGGGCGGCGGCTGAACAGCCGTCGCAACGTGTCCGGAAGAAGTTCGACCCTAAGAAGCTCTTTGTCGTTGCCGTAGGTGGGGCGTTTTTCGTGGGTTTCGCTTGGTTCGTATTGGGCGATGAAAACAAAGGCTCAAACACAGGCGTTCGCGTTGACGCTCTGCAACAGAGTGGTGGTGAGCGTTATGGGCTTTTGACGGCACGAGGGCCAGAGGTCGATGAACCGGAACCCGAAGCCTTGCCTGAGACAATAGCGGTAGCAACACCGGCATCAGTGCCGCAGGTCGATTCCGAAGGGCTGAAACAAGCCCTGAAAACAATCGAGCAACAGAATGGCCGGATTTCCGATCTGCAAGACGAGCTGACGGATGCGAAAGTTTCGCTGTCAGAAAAAGACGGTGAAATCGCAACGCTGAACCTGACCAATGAACGCCTTCAGGTCAGATATGATGAGCGAGAGAAGAAGTTCCAGACGGAACTTGCCCAGGCCATCGCAGATGCTGAGGCTCGGGCGCTTGCCAGCGTAAGCCACCTTCAGGCGCAAGGTCTGACCGATGACGAGCGGCGCAGGCTTGAAGAACTCAAGCGGATGCGCGAGCGCCAGAACCAGTCAGACGGCATCGTGTTCGATGAAAACCCATACGGCAGAAACTAATGGAGCTGACGATGAACAGAACAGCACTCACCCTCGCCCTGGTCGCTTTGGCGTCAAGCGCGATGGCACAGGAAGCACCCGGTCAAAACTACCAGCCGATCAATGGTGGATCGCAGCCGGTCATTTTCCAACCCTTCCCTGCTGCGCCGCAGCCGGTTCAAGTCCAGCCAGACGACACCCGCTTACCTGAAGAACAGCGCGGCTATCAGGAAAACCCGAATACGACGTGGCAAAATAATTTGGTCGAAGAATATCCTCCCATCGTCGGGGCCTCGATCATTGACGATCCGTCGCGCACCTTGACGCAAGGCACGGTTTTGTCGGCGGTGTTCGGTGGCGCTGTCAGCTCGGAATTGCCCGGTAGTGTGGTGGCGACGATTACACGTGGCGTCTACGCGATGGACGGCACTCGTTTGCTCCTGCCGCGAGGATCGAAGCTTTATGGCGAGTATCGAGCGGATACGACGTTGGCGCAAACGCGCATCATGATTGTTTGGAGCCGTGTCATTACGCCTGATGGCCTGTCTGCTCAGATCGGATCGGCGGGCACGGACGGACAAGGCCGCACCGGTGCGACCGGCAGGGTCAACACGCATTTTGGCAAACGCTTCGGCACTGCTGCATTGTTGTCCATCATCGGCATTGCGCCTGTGGCGCTGGTGTCTGACAACGATAGCAACAACTCGGTTCGCACGGATCTTGCAACCCAAGTTGGGTCCAACCTGCAGAACGCCACGGCGGCGGCACTTGATGAATACCTGCGCATTACTCCGACAATCTTTGTCGATCAGGGCAGTCGCATCAACGCGATCCTGCAGCGTGACGTTGTGTTCGATAGCTTCTGAGAGCGAGCCAATGAGCCGACCGCCTCAGCGGTCTTTCCGGCCGTTGCCAGCATGATCGAGTGCGGTAGCGGCCTTTTTTAACGCCAATTCAGCACTTTTTGGGAATCAGTGAATCATATGTGGGTGCGATCGCGTTCGAGGCGAAGCCGGGAGACAGCGAAGGCAGCCTACACTGTTCCAAAAAGTGCTCTACCAAGGAAAAGAACATGAGCGGGCGGAACGGTAATAGCCTTCTGGAATACTATACAGGCAAGATCGAGCATCTGCTGCACGATGAAAGCCTGAGCGAAATTTCTGTGAATCCTGACGGATCGGTCTGGGTCGAAGAAATGGGCACAACCCACATGACCAGGACAGACATCACTCTGAACAGAGACGATGTAGAAAACATCGGGCGCTGCGTGGCCGGTTTCAGCGACGTGACATTCGGAGAAAAGAAACCCATTGCGACGGCCAACGTGCCGACACATCAGGGCAAAGCGCGGGTGCAGGTCGTTATTCCGCCAGCAACAACCGGCGTCGGGTCCGTGGCGATCCGCCTGCTCCGCGTGAAAACCGTCGATCTTGGCGCGTTCAGCTTCGCCAGCAAAGAGGCCGCATTGGCGGAAAGCAACGATCACAGTGCGCTCGAAACTGCCCGCGCTGCCCTTGCAGCAGGCACGATGAGCTTTGACGAGCTGGCCGATCTTGCGATGCTTAGCAAATGGAACGTGATCATTGCGGGGGGCACGTCGTCTGGCAAAACCACCGTTCTCAATGCCATGCTGAAGCGCGTCGATCCGGGCGAACGGATCGTGACGATTGAAGAAGTGGCCGAGTTGGACATCGAGCAACCTAATTCTGTCGATCTGCTTGCCGACCGTTCCGAAAAAGATGGCCCTCGATCACCAACAAAGCTGCTTGAATCGGCGCTGCGTTTGCGGCCCGACAGGCTCGTATGCGGTGAAATTCGGGGCAACGACGCGAATATGTTTTTGGAATTGGTGAACACCGGCCACGATGGATCTGTCTGTACCATGCACGCCAACTCGCCCGTTGATGCCATTGGACGTATGAGCAAGATGGTGCGTCGCGGATCTCCGACCGTTCAAAAGTCAGAGGTGGTCGATGACATCCGGGCCACCATTCACATGATCGTTCACATGAAGAAAATCGGTGACGAACGGAAGGTCAACGGAGTGATCTTCCCACCCCTGATGACCGCTGATCAACTTATCTGAAGGAGAAATAGAATGAAAAAATTTGAGTATCGAGGCGGGCCTTTTTCGGAACGCGACGACGCCAGCGAGAAATTCGCAAAACTGGGCAAAGAAGGTTGGGAAATGGTTGGTGTCGCACGTGCCGAGTTTGGCATCGTGTGCTTCTTCAAACGCGAGCTGACCGATGGCTGAGTTTCAGGATCTACCAAAAAGCAAGAAGGTAGCGATAGCCGGTACAATGGGCTTTACCGCCACTTCGGCTTGCGCGGTGTTGGTGGTCGGTCTGGCTCTCGAATACATCAATACTAGGGGCTTTCGCGGGCTGGACATCTGGGCGATCCCAGAGAAGTTCATGGCACAGCCCGCAGAAACGCAGCAGATCATGGGTCTGGTGGCGGTGGTCGCGGTGGGTGTTTTGACCTTTGCATTCGTGGCGGCTGCGCTGCGTGGTCCCTCAACGAAATACGGTGATGCGAGTTTTGCAAAGGCCCCTCAGCTCGTCCAGGAGGGCTATGCTTCGGTGCTGAAGCTCAAAGACCAATTGGATAGTGAAATCGTGTTTGCCAAATTTGGTGAGCCAAAGGACAAAAACGCAATCTACTATAAGCCCGGTCCCGGCGTTCAAAAGCCACACGCGATGTTCATTGCCCCGTCTGGTTCGGGTAAAACCAGCGGTTTTGTGATCCCAAATGTTCTGCGTTTCAATGGGTCTTGCGTCGTTCTGGACATCAAGGGGGAAATCTTCCAGACAACCGGCGCACGGCGCGCGGCCATGGGCGACGAGGTTTTTGTGTTCGACCCGGAAAACCCGGACAAAAGCCACAGCTACAACCCACTGCGCCGTGCCGCACGCGCCAACAATCTGGACCGGCGATGGGAAGAAGTGATCCAGGTTGCAACCCAGATGTTCGACACGCCCAGCTCGTCCGCACAGGGCTTTATGGGTGGTGTCGAAGGCATGTTCTGCGCAATGGCGATGTTGGCGATCAAAAGAAAGCGGCCATACATTTCCGAAGTCCTGCGCCTGGTCAAAACGACCAAGCAAAAGGACTATGAGAAAATGGCTGAAGAAGTTGGATATGCGCGTGCAGCAGATGAGTTCCTGAATCTTGCAGCCGAAGAATCCAAAATCTTGCGGTCAACGATTTCGGTTATGCTGAACTCGGGCCTTCAGCTCTGGCGCAACCCATCTGTGGCAAGAGCCACGCAGGGCAATGACATCAACTTTGAGGATCTGCGTCGGCGCCCCACCTCGATCTACTTTTCTGTGCCAGGGAAAAAGGTCAAAGAGTTCCGGACACTCATTCGCCTGTTCTTCCTCGATCTGGTGAACACAATCGAAACCCACGAACCGGGCCCAGATGAGCCGTTCAAGGTTTTGATGCTGCTCGATGAGTTTCAGCGTCTCGGCCACCTTGAGCGCGTCGTTGAAGCGTATGACACTATGCGATCGTTCGGGGGTCGGATCATCGTGATTTCGCAAACGCTGTCGCGCCTGCAGGACATCTATGGGCATGAAGGTGTGCGGGCGATGCTGGCAAACGCCGGGACGCAGATGTTCGCGGCCTCTGAGGATTCAGAGGTACGCGAACACGTGTCTAGGTCCATCGGTGACAAAACAGTAATGAGCAAATCGAAGTCTCGGGCGCTCGGCAAAATGGAAATGGGCAGCATATCGGAACGCGAGGAAGGCATTCGCCTGCTCCGGCCGGAACACGTTGGCCGATTGCCGGAAAATGAGGTTGTGCTGATCCGCGAAGGCAAGATGCCGGTAATTGCAAACAAGATCCGTTACTTCGAAGATCCTTATTTCATGCAGTTTTTGGGCGGCGATAGTCCGAAGATCAAAGGCACACACCTCGATCTTGCTGCAGAGCAAGCCAGGGACACAGCAAAGGCATTGGCTGAAGCGAAACCGGCCCCTGCCCCGGTGAAAGAGGTTTCGGAAAAAGATCTGGAACTTCAGGCGGCGTTTGATGCACAGCGCACGGTCGCAAAGCGGAAAAGCCGGTCAGCGAAAGACATTGCGATGGAGAAAATGAGAACCAAACGGCCTGAAAGTAGCGCCTCCGCTTGACGGGGGTGCTGTATTGCAAAGTCCCGGAATCTCGAACAATCGAGCATACAATCTTATTGCGAGTGCGCGCGCAACGCCCAAGCTGTTTCAACAAGCAGTCGTTCGTGTCCCGCGCGGCGAAGCAAACCGATGAGCCCAACCCGTGAATTCGATTTTCGCGTTGCTTGCGCTCGCAGAGATATCATTGCTGCGACGGCTCGAAGGACGTCGCTGCAGCCCGGCGGGACAAGCCGCCGTTCATCGAAAGCGATGCAATTCTTTATGGGCGAAAGATCCAAGTGCGACCGACCGGCTAGAGGTTAGCCAACGCGCGGTGTGATCTAATACAAATTGTACGCCTCGGGAAAAGTAAGTGCGATCCACAAAAACGCATGGGATCATTGCTTTAGCGCAGACGTGAAGCACTGCCCGGTCTCTGAACTATAGATCTATTGGAGCGCCGCCCTGTTCCTCTCGCATTTTGACGAAGGCCTGAAGTGCTTCACTGGTCGAAGGATCCAGTTGAGGTTGCACATAGGCGTCCAGGGCTTTCTTGTATACGAGATGGGCGCGTTGTGTCGCGTCGAGGCTGCCATCTTCTTCCCACTGGCCAAAATTCTTGGCGGTGGCGACGATGGGCTCATAAAACGCGGTACTGTAATTCTCTATCGTGGTCTCTGTGTCGAAGAAGTGGCCGCCGTGACCGACCGCTTTGATCTCCTCGAATGCCAGCGTCGTATCGTTCACGGCAACGGGCTCCAGATACTTGACCATCATCTGAAGCATTTCGACGTCCAGTACGAACTTTTCAAACGATGACCGAAGCCCGCCTTCGAGCCAGCCGGCAGCGTGCATTATGAGATTGCTTCCGGACGTTATGGAAGCCCACAGCATCCCCATGGATTCATAGATCGCCTGTGCATCGGGGGCAGGTGACGAAGTGAATGTCGATGACCTTATGGGAAGGCCGTAAAACCGGGCCATCTGTGAACCAATCTGTAGGGATTTGTTTGTCTCCGGCGACCCAAACCCCGGCGAGCCGGTCTGCATGTTCACATTCATCGTATAGGCCGCAGACGCCACAGGCGCGCCCGGCCTGACCAGCTGTGTCAACGTAAGAGCCGCCAGCATCTCGGCCACGGCGAGTGAATTCGCAGCGCCCAGAGAGATCGGATGGGAGGCACCGGCGAGCGAAAACGGGGTGATCATCGACAACTGGTTATGCTTCGCCATTTCGATCAGGCCGCCCGCCATCGGTTTGTCGTATTGAAGAGGCGAATTGGAGTTGATGATCGTGAATGTCGATGACTCGTCCATCAAGCCGTTCCGATCCATGCCCTTGGCCATTGCAATCATGTCCAAGGCGTCATGAATCCGCTGACGGCCCTGGCAAAACACAAAAGGAACTTTATCCGAAAGCTCGAGAGTCTTGAGTGTGCCATACAGGTGCCGCGTCTCTAGGGGGATGTCCATGGCTTCGACCGGCGCACCCGAAATCATGTGGATGACGTTGAAATACTGCCCCAACCGCACAAAGTTAGAATAATCCTCCAATGTTCCTTGGCGCCGCCCTTTCTCGATATCCGAGCAGTAGGGGGGGCCGAGAACCGAAGCGAAGGCCACGTGATTTCCACCGATGGTAACAGCGCGTTCCCGGTTTCTGGGCGTCAGGACAACTTCTGATTTTACGGTCTTCAGGGCCTGTTCAACGACGTCACGACCAATACGGACAGTCATTCCGTCGTCGCCAATGAGGCACCCGGCGTTGGCGAAGATGGCTACTGCGTCCTCTGCCTGGAACCGGATGCCGATCTCTTCCAGGACTCGCAACGCATTGTCATGCGTTTTCAGCACGTCTTCATGCATCAGCGGTTCCACAAGCGGGAAGTGATATCTTGGCTGCCCCCAGGGCAACTGTGGAATGATCTTGCCACGCTTATTTGAAGAGCGACGTTTGGATCTTGCAGGTGCTTCAGTCATATCGGTTTGTTTCCCAGGCTCGGCTGAACAAAGGCTTCAAGACGACGCGATATCGAGGAATGTGTCTCGCGCAGTTTGCAGCGCGCCTTCATCCAGCGTGATGCCTAAACCCGGAGAGGCAGGCAGATGCATCCAGCCTTGTTTTGGTGCGAATGCTGGAGACGCCACTATGTCTTGTTTCAGAAGCTGGCACATGATCTGGTTTCCGTCGTCCAGATTGGGGACCAATTTACCGATCTGATACTCGGCGCTTGTGGTGATGCCCGTGGAAAAGGAACTGTGAATGCAGATTTTAAGTCCTGCCGCCTCGGCAATCGCCGCCGCTTTCAGCATCGGCTGAATCCCACCGGTTTCGACGGGGCCGATACAAATCATATCAGCCGCGCGCTTCTGACAAATCTCGTACACGTCATAGATCGTGAAGGCGGCCTGATCCGCAACAATCGGGATGCCGACGGAGTTTCGTACATGCGCAAGTGCATCAATCGACCAGCAAGGGGTCGGTTGTTCGATGAAGTCGATGTCGAAAGGTTCCAGCTTCCGGCACATTCGGATGGCTTCCTGAGGATCCCAGGCTTCATTCGCATCAAGGCGCAGGCGCGCATCGCCGATTTCGGCCCGGACGGCGCGCACCATGTCGATATCCAAAGCTTCTCCGCGTCCGACCTTCATGTAGAAGATACGCTCGCCTGCCTCGACACCCTCAGCGGCATGGCGTGCCATTGCTTCTGCGGTGCTTCCTTGCAGAAAGAAGAAATATCCTACTTTTTCACGGTGGGCACCGCCCAACACCTGATGGACAGGGCGTTTGTCGAGCTTGCCGATCAGGTCAAGAATCGCAAAATCAAACCCGGTCATCATCTGGTTATAGGCGCGCATGGTCCAGATTGCCTGGCCGATATAGGCATCGGCAAAGATTCGGTCTTTGAGGGCAACCCAATCGTAAGGGTTCTCGTCGATAAAACCCTGTTTTAGCCGGTTGAGGATGTGCATGGTTCCGATTTGGTCGGGCCCAACCGCGCACTCGCCGTAGCCGGTTGTCCCGTCCGAGGCTGTGACCTCGATCAGGTTCACCATGAAATGCTCCAGCATCGATTGTGACCAGATGTAGGGTTGCTTCAAAGGAAACGCCAATGGGGTAACCTTGACGTCTGTGATGGTGACGCTCATGTGAAAGCCTCCAATTTCTTGTAAAGATTGTGTTCCAGCTTCAAGCCTTCTTCGGCCAAGCGCAGTTTGTTTGCCTCACGCCGTGCATTGGGCAGCCGTGCACCGTCCTGTTCGGTAATTGATGCCACCAGCGTGGTGATCGTTTGATCGAACGTCCCGCCGGAGAACTTCTGCGGATCAAGGGCGATAAAGAACTGCCCGTTGTCGATTGGTTTGCCGTCATCGTCAGTGAAAGACCCCTGATCCGGTCCCAGCTTGCCCCCTGCAAGGGCGGCGCACAGAACCTCGACCAGAAGCCCGATGCTGAACCCTTTGACGCCTCCCGCAGGCGCCATCGACCCGGCCAACCCGGCCTCTGCATCTGTCGTTGGGTTGCCATCGGCATCAAGCGCCCAGCCAAGCGGGATCGACTCACCGGCTTCGGCGGCACGTTTCACGGCCGTCCAGGCCACCTGCGTAGCGGATTGGTCGACCAAAAAGGCGATTTCGCCGCCCGGTGCCGGAACGGCATATGAGATCGGGTTTGTCCCGATGATCGGCGTCTGACCACCCACCGGAGCCAGATTGGGGACGGCATTTGTCGCGCCAATCGCCAGAAGACCGGCGCGCGCCAGGTAGCCTGTGTGAAAACCCAGCGTGGCGGCGTTGTAGGAATTGTAGACACCCATCGCCGCAACCCCATGCGCCTTAGCCGCCGGGATCAGATGCTTGAAACCGGCCTCAATCGCCGGATGGGCAAAACCATGCCGCGCGTTCGCACGAAAACTTGTGCCGGATAGCTTCTCGACCTGCGGGACAGCCTTGCCATCCACCTTCCCGCTGCGCAGATGGGCACAATAGTATTGCAGCCAGTAGAACCCGTGCCCTTCGAGGCCGGAAAGTTCCGTATCCAGTATTGCTTCGGTGAAGTAAGCTGCATTCTCGGGTGAGGTGCCACTACCGATCAGCGCGTTCCGGATAAGATCACGAGCTTCGTCAGACGTGAGGACGACATTTTGTGCCAACTGAAACTCCAATAGAAATGCGTGCCGGTGTCTTGAGGCAGCGCCGGGCATTGATCGATTTTGCGCAAACCGGCAGGCCAGAGCAGTTCTTCTCGAGCCTGCCGCTCCAGGACCTGCCAGTCTCTGTTGCTTATGGTCTCAAGCAGTCAGCCGCTCGAAACACGCTCACGCGTCGATCCAGACTTTCTCAAGATGGATTTCGCGGAACTGGTGCCGTTCATAATTCTTGACGGCAGGAACGTGGTGCAGGAACTCGTTCATCCAGAATGGTTGAACTATCGCACCGCTGGATTGCAACATGGCTTGCAATTCCGACATCATTCCCCGCCGCTTGTCGGCATCGAAAGTTCCGACGGCTTCGTCCAGTTTGGCATCGAACTCAGGATTGGCATGCCCGGATTCATTCCACGCCTCGCCCGAGCGGTATGCCAGGCCAAGAACTTGCACACCAAGTGGCCGCGCGCCCCAATTTGTTGTTGAGAAGTCATACCCCGTCCAGTTGTTCCAGAACGACTCGCTAGGCAGGACCGTACGCTTGACCTGGAACCCGGCATCGCGCATCTGTGCCGCAATTGCGTCGGATGTGGTCGAGCGCCAGTCGCCACTTACGGAAATCAGTTCGAATTCCGTCCCGCTGTGCCCTGCTTCCTCCAGCAGAGACCTCGCCTTTTCCACATCCTGCGCGAGTTTGGGTAGTTCTGCGTATTCCGGATGCATGGGGCCGACATGATGGTTTTCGCCAACTGCTCCGTGTCCCGCATATCCCAGTTCGAGGATCACAGCATTGTCCACCGCGAGTTGAACGGCATTGCGGACCCTCTGGTCGTCATAGGGCGCGTTCTCCGGACGCATGCGCGCCACGATCGTGTTGGCAGTTGCCTTGTCTTTCCGAACAAGGCCCAACCCATCCATGACCTCGACAAACTCGGCGTTTGTCCAGTCGTTGACATGTATTTCCTCTGCTTCGAAGGCGGCCACTGTCGCCGCCGGATCGGTGCCGAAGTCGAGGAATTCAACCCCATCCAGATAGATGTCGCCGCCCCACCAACGACCATTCTCTCGGCGTTTGACCACAGCGGATCCGCTGACCTCATGGCTCACAAGCTCGAACGGGCCGGTTCCGACCGGCGCATTCTTCAGGCCAATTGCTGGATCATAGTCTCGATGAACGATCAGGGCCGGGTAGTCCGACATGCCGGGAATGATGGTGATGTCCGGGCGGTTCAGGTTCAGCCTGACGGTGTGCGCATCGATTTTCTCAATGGCACCCGCGCTTGCCTGCTTTGTGTCCGGATCGATCAATGCCGCCATGCGTCCGGCCATAGAGTTGCCTTCGGCATTCCCGTCA
Organism: Ruegeria sp. AK11; assembly: GCF_056541095.1. Lineage (NCBI taxonomy): Bacteria > Pseudomonadati > Pseudomonadota > Alphaproteobacteria > Rhodobacterales > Roseobacteraceae > Ruegeria > Ruegeria sp. AK11. Next base: position 3,978 of record NZ_JBQFXU010000012.1, on the reverse strand, counting down.
CACCAACGGGTGATATTGAATACCACGTCATCTGCGGTGAAATCATCGCCATTGTTCCATTTCACGCCCTTGCGAACGTTCAGCGTGTAGGTCTTGGCATCTTCAGAGACATCCCAGCTCTCCAGCAGCATCGGTTTGAAGGTGAAATCCATGTCCCAACGCACAAGGGGTTCAAGGAACTGGCGAGCGACGTTGCCCATTTCCGCCTGGTCGAATGTTCGCGGATCCTTCAGATCAAAGATCAGCATCCCAATCTTGAGAACACCGCCCTGCTTGGGTGTCTCTTGCGCCATTGCCGGCAGCGGCTGCCCAAGCACACCGTATGCGAACGCTGCACTCGCGCCAAAGGTACTTGCTATCGCCAGGAACTCCCGGCGGTCGATCTTGTCAGCCTGGATATCCTGAATTGCTTGCTGCAGTACTGGGTGCTTTCCCTTTCCTTTCGTCATTGCCATGTTCTCCTCCCTTGGCGGCCAAACTATTATATTACTTTTGAGAATATTGCGTGATTTTCGGTCACGTCTCTTTCCCCATGCATGCCGTGCGCTGACATCTGTTGGCTAAGCGTATTCCGAGTGTCCAAGACGGAGAACGTTGAAATTTGTCCACAATACCCATAACCAATGGGAATGAAAAACTACCGAAAATCACTGCCGCCACTCGACAACCTTGTCTTTTTCCTGGCCGCTGCGCGCAACAAGAGCCTCACCGTTGCCGCCGAAGAGATGTTTGTGTCCCAAGCCGCAATCAGCAAGCGCATCCACCGGCTCGAGAATTGGCTCGGCGTCAAGCTCTTCTCCAGAGACGGACGAAATCTGAAGATCAGCAGTGCTGGTAAGGAATTTGCGTCGGACGTCGAGGTTGCGCTCGACTTCCTTGATCATGCGGTGCGCAAGATCAAGGCCCCGGAGGAACCGGCGGTCCGCATAGCGTCCAGCACAACAATATCCATGTATTGGCTCTACGACCGCCTTAAGGCATTTTCTCGCAGCGAAAGTGCGTGCAACGTCTGCGTGACGACCACAGACAGCACCACCGAACTCACATCGGGCTCACACGATCTGGTTGTCCTGTTCTGCGATGGTGACGTACCCGATCTGGAATGCGTGAAGATCTTCGACTGCGAATTGATCGCGGCTGCCAATCCAGCAATCGCTGAAATGGCTGATCATGGAGGCATGTTTTCGGGTGGCGAGCCGCGGTCGGACGGACCACCACTGCTTGAATACGTGAATATGAACCCCGACTGGATAAACTGGCAGCTTTGTTTGAAGCATCTCTGGAACTCCGAGATCAAAAACTGGCCGGTCCTTCAATGCGACAGTTATATCGAGTCTGTCGCCATGGCGCGGAAAGGGCAAGGCGTGGCACTCCTGCATCTGCCAATGATGCAACAGGAACTTGACGAGGGTGCATTGGCACGAGTCGGCACCATGAGTTTGAAAACCAAGAAGTCGTATCACCTATGCTACCAGAAGGGCACGACATTGCCCCACAACGCCAAAAGATTTTTGGAGTTCTTGACCGACCCAAAGTAACAGGAGCTTTTCCGCTGCAAACAACAGTTCCGCTCGGCACTGCTCTGCGATCGTCAACGACCGCTCTGGCGACGTGGGCTGCATCGTAGCGATAAACCTACTGCGCTCGCGAGCAAATGCCGCGTCAGCATACACTGGAAGCGGCAATGTCGGTAGAGTCCCGCTTTGCTGACTTAACACGTGCTGCGCTTAAAAGGCCGCTCTCGGTCCCAAACCATCGCGAAACCCACGCCGCTACAAACCATACCCATCATCCTCACGGCTGTGCACCACCTGCTCACGCGTATGAACAATCTCCTGCACGACCTCAGTGATCCTACGCGACGCAACCTGATGCAACTCACCAACAACGGTCTCAGCCCGTTGATAGCTATCCGGCACCCCTCGATCGCGAAAATGCACCGCAGCAGTTGAGATATCCGCGCCACGCCACGCCATCGTGGTGCCCAGCGTCACGGTCTCATGATCGTTGTACCGGGCCAGGAACGCATTGCCATCCAGACCAATGCGATTTGCTGAGCCGACAATCTCCTCCCTCACTGCCAACCATTTCTCGGCCTCGGTCGGATCCAGTGCATCCAGCGCCGCCGCGCTCAGCGATGTCGTGTATCTGCTGTCCTCGATGGTGAAGGCCTGCAGGTCCGGATCGTAGGGGCGCAGATCTGCAACCTCCCCTTTCAGCTCGCCGATCTGAACATCCATCGCAGCACGCAGCCCAAGGTCTTCAACCTCCCGCGCTAGGCTTTCCATATTGTCGATGGATTTGAGGATTTCTGCCGTCTGCTCCTGCAACGTGACAAAGGCATCTTTGCCCAGATGATCCTGCATGTAGCGAACATAGCGACTGGAGGCAGAGACGTAGTCATCGGATGTCCGGAAATCGCTGTCCCCCACCATATCCGCGAGCGCGGACAAATGCGGATGGCTTTGCTCATCACTTCGTACATCGGTGATATGGGCGATGACCTGAGTTTTCAGGTCGGGATCTAGCATCTCTATATCGGCCCCCGAACGTTGGTGCTGCTCCAAGGCATCCATGATTGGCCGGGATACGTAACTTGGACCTCCCGGCTCTCCATAATCGTCAAAATGATTGGCCTGGTTCAGTAAATATTCCAGTCTTGAGACCACAGGGGCGTCTCCTTCTATGAGTTGGATGGCAAACTCTTCGATCTTTTCTTTGACGGCGTTGGCGCGCGCATCAAAGAGATCAGACATACGGGCGATGGACAGCGCCATCACATCACCCGCCGCTTCGCGGGCCTTAATCTCGGTGTCAGATGTGGTCTCAATCATCGACATCCCGGCTTGAACTTTCCAGGTGTCGGTCTCCACTTCGTGACGCAAGCCACGTTCCAGGCGGGTGGTGGCGGCCAGCTCAATCCCGAACTGCTCTGCCACCTCGACCTGGATTGATCGCAACCGGTCGATATTCATCTCACTGGTCATGCCGGTCTTGAGCCAGTGCCCATGATCCACACCGCGACAATTCACCACCAGATGAACATGAGGGTTCTCGGTGTCGTTGTGGAACACCGTCAGGTAATCCCAGGTATCGCCAAATTCGCCGCTGCCAAAAACACGCTCTGCAAACTCGAGACCCGCCTCATGAGCCGCGTCCGCATAGGTGCCTTCCGGGAAAGACACGATCATATGACGGGTATATCCGTAGTTGGTTTTGCCCGAGAACCCATCCGCCCAGCTCTCGATGAGATCACCAACCTGATCACCATCGAGTGGCGTCACGCCGTTGTCCCGGATGTCCAGAACACCCTCCGCCCGGACGGTCAGGTAATTGATCTGACGACGCAGTTCCTGCGCGTTTTTCACCCCACCCTTGCGCACGATTTTGACAACCGCCTCCGGCTTGCCAAACACGGCCCCGAGCCGGGCTTTGATCGACGACGCGCGTGAGATCAGGAACTTCATGCGCTTAGCAGTTTGCAGCTGAACATCGACCCGCCGAGATTGGTCGATCCCTTTCTGAGCTTCCCGGAAGGCAAGTTCGAACAGATCAGCGGCAGTGAGATCAAGGGCTGCCATTGTCATGTTTCGACGCCCTCCCCTTCCTCGCGCAGGATCCGCCGAATGGTGGCTTCCGGCTCTCGGTTCCGGCGGGCAGCAGTGATCAATGCCTTCAGATCTTGCCGCTGCTGGATGATCGCACGATGGAGGTTTTCGACATCACGCCGATCATCATCCGTCCAGATGACGCTGCCGCGCTTGGCCGATTTTGCGAGCTGATTGAGATTCGTGTAACCCCCCTGAACCTGGCGCAAATGCTGCTGCCAGAGATCCACGAGGGCTGGGTCCGGATCGAGATACCCGATCAGCCGATAGATCAATCGCCGGATAATCTGGTTGCGGCTCTTGGCTCCGAGCGCGGTCACAGCCGCCTCCAAACGCTCCAGCGCATCCACTGGCAAACGTACGGAAAATA
>NZ_JBQFXU010000011.1:0-112657 GCF_056541095.1 Ruegeria sp. AK11 | reverse complement strand
GAACTGGCATCTCCCACCCGGCAAAATCAACCATCTTGCCGCCCAACTCAACGTGAAGCCCAAAAAGCGGCGTGCGTCTAATCTCGGTCATTGATCCAACCTTTCACTCAACGGGACTGGTCGCGAACAACCATGACGGTGCAATGCGCGTTGCGCACGACACGGGCCAGGTTCGGACCGATTTCATAATTCGGAAAATCACCCTTGGTCGAGGCCATGACGATCAGGTCAAAGCCGTCCTTGTAGGCGCGCTTGAGGATTTCACGGTAAACGCTGCCTTCTTCAATATGGACAGGCACGTCCGATGCGTTGCCATGATCCAGAATGGCCTGAACCGCATTTCGCACGTGATCTTTGGCGCCGGCGCCGTAGTTGGCGGGCAGGTTCGGCAGCTGGATGATCTCGGGGATAACGGCAACCGCATGCAGCTCAGCCCCGTAGAATTTCGCCTGTTCCAAGGCAACTGGCAGGGCATTTTTCCACGAACGGTCGTCGGTGTGATCAATGGGCAGCAGGATTTTCGTGGCCATCACGTCTCTCCTCGAGATATGGAATTCTGTTTCAAAGGCGGGGGGCCGGAATGGCCCCCCGGTTTCAAGTCAGACCAAGCTTATTCGGCAGGCGCGCCGCCCGGCTCTTCGGACTTGCCGCCCGAGGCGAAGAACTCTTTCGTCAGCTTGAAGACGATCGGGCTCAGCAGGGCCAGGGCGATCAGGTTCGGAATGGCCATCATGGCGTTCAGCGTGTCGGCCAGCAGCCAGACAAAGCCCAGATCCGCGGTTGCACCGAAGTAGATCGCGATGATCCACAGGATGCGGTAGGGAAGCAGGGATTTCACGCCCAGCAGGAACTCGACGCATTTCTCGCCATAGAAGGACCAGCCGAGGATGGTGGTAAAGGCAAAGATCGACAGAGCGATGGCGATGATCGACCCGCCGATACCCGGCAGAGTGGTCTCGAACGCCAGCGAGGTCAGCGCCGCACCGGATTCTCCCGATGTCCAAGCACCTGACGAGATGATCGCCAGACCGGTGATCGAACAGACGATGATAGTGTCGATGAACGTTCCCAGCATCGCGATCAGGCCCTGATTGACCGGGCCTTTGGTCTCGGCTGCCGCGTGCGCGATCGGAGCGGAACCCAGACCCGCTTCGTTCGAGAAAACACCGCGCGCCACACCAAAGCGGATGGCGGCCCAGACGGCTGCACCAGCGAAACCACCTTCGGCGGCTGATGGGGTGAAGGCGTAGGTGAAGACCAGCGACAGCGCATGACCGATGTTGCCGATGTTGATGATCAGGACCAGCAGTCCGGCAACGATATAGGCAATCGCCATGAACGGAACCAGTTTACCGGCGACCGCACCGATACGGGTGATACCACCCAGAATAACAGCGGCGGTCAGAACCATCAGAGCGACACCGGTGACCGAGGTGTTTACTCCGAAATTCGATTCCAGAACCTGTGCAACACCATTGGCCTGCACACCGTTACCAATGCCAAAGGCCGCAACTGCGCCAAACAGGGCAAAGGCAACACCCAGCCACGCCCATTTCGCGCCCAGACCGTTCTTGATGTAGTACATCGGGCCGCCGACGAAGTTGCCCAGCTCGTCCTTTTCGCGGTATTTCACCGCGCAGACAGCCTCGGCATATTTGGTGGCCATGCCCACCAGGGCGGTCATCCACATCCAGAACAATGCGCCCGGACCGCCCAGGAAGACAGCAGTGGCAACACCGGCGATGTTCCCCGTACCGATGGTGGCCGACAGCGAAGTCATCAACGCGTTGAACGGGCTGATCTGCCCTTCGCCCTGACCTTCACGGCCTTTGAACAGCAGGCTGAAGCCCGTGCCAATGCGCAGGATCGGCATGAACTTCAGTCCGACCTGCAGGAAGAAGCCGACGCCAAGGATGAGAACCAGCATCAGCGGCCCCCACACGACGCCATTGATGGCCCCTACGATTGAATTTAACGCTTCCATGGATTCCCTCCCATTTGCGTTTGGTTTATGCCCCTTTGGCGATAGCCCGCTGGCGAGCCTGCCTGAGAGCAGCGAAATCTTCGTCCGCATGGAACGACGACCGGGTCAGCGGGGTTGCTGACACGTGCAAAAAGCCCTTGGACCGGGCAATCTGTTCCAGCTGGGCGAACTCTTCCGGTGTCCAGAACCGGTCGATTGGATGGTGTTTCGGGGTTGGTTGCAGATATTGGCCAACGGTCAGGAAATCGACCTGCGCTGCACGCAGATCATCCATGACCTGACGCACATCCGCGAGTGTTTCCCCCAGGCCCACCATCAGGCCGGATTTGGTGAATAGTTCCGGATTGGCGCGCTTGGCATCATCCAGCAGCCGCAGCGACGTGTAATACCGCGCGCCAGGACGGACGGTCGGATATAGGTGCGGCACGGTTTCCAGATTGTGGTTGAACACGTCCGGTGCGGCGTCAAAGACTGCCTTGGCGGCGTCGCCCTTGCCCAGAAAATCGGGGGTCAGAACTTCGACCGTGGTGCCGGGGTTTTGGTGGCGTACAGCCCGGATGGTCTGGGCAATATGCTCGGCCCCGCCATCGGCCAGATCGTCGCGATCGACCGAGGTGATGACGACATGGCGCAGGCCCAGCTTCCTGACCGCCGCTGCAACGCGACCGGGTTCGAAAGCGTCCAGCGCGTCGGGGCGGCCAGTCGATACGTTGCAGAACGAGCATCCGCGTGTGCAGACCTCGCCCATAATCATCATGGTTGCGTGGCGCTTGGACCAACACTCGCCGATATTGGGGCAGGCCGCCTCTTCGCAGACCGTCGCCAGATTGTGATCCCGCATCAGGCGCCGGGTTTCGTAATAGGCGGAGCTGTCGCCTTTTTTCTTGCGTATCCACTTGGGTTTGCGCGGAATGACGCTGTCGGCCTTTTTGGCTTTTTCCGGGTGACGTGGTCTTAGCTGGATGGTCATCTGGCTGGTCCCCGCTACGCGTGAATTGCCCGGCCCATGGCGTCAAGGCAGGCTTCTTTCACAGCCTCGCCCATCGCCGGGTGGGCATGGCAGGTGGCTGCGACCTCGGCGACCGTGATGCCCTTGGCCATGGCCAGAACCAGCTCGGCAATCAGATCTCCCCCATGCGCACCGCAAATATGCGCGCCCAGGATCTTGCCTTCGGAACTGGCCAGCACCTTGACGGCCCCGTCGGTCTCGCCGGTCGAACGCGCCCGCGAATTGGCCATGAAGGCAAACTTCCCGACCACGTATTCAATGCCCGTTTCTTGCAAGGCTTCTTCGGTCAGCCCGACCGAGGCGACCTCGGGGTCGGTGTAAACCACGCCGGGCACGGTATTGTAGTCAACATGCCCCGCTTCGTCTGCCAGCATCTCGACACAGGCAACGCCATCCTCTTCGGCTTTGTGCGCCAGCATCGGCCCTGGAACGCAGTCGCCAATGGCATAGATACCGGGAACAGAGGTACAGAATGTGTCATCCACCTGAATAAAGCCGCGCGGGTCGCAGGCTATCCCCAGTTCTTCCAGCCCCAACCCGCGCGTTACCGGTCGGCGTCCGACGGCGATCAGAACCTTGTCGGCCTCGATCACCTCTTCCTTGTCTTTGCCAACCCGATCCAGAGCAAGCGTCAGTCCGGCCGCGGTCTTGTTGACGGATTTCAATGCCCGACCAAGCTGGAACTTCAGGCCGCGCTTGGCCAGCGCCCGCTGCGCCAGTTTTGCAATCTCGCCATCTATGCCGGGCAGCACACGGTCCAGATACTCGACGACGGTGACTTTCGCGCCCAGACGCGCCCAGACCTGACCAAGTTCCAGACCGATCACACCTGCGCCGACCACCACCAGATGATCCGGCACGCTTTCCATCGCAATCGCGCCGGTCGAACTCAGGACGTCCTGCTCATCAATCTCGATCCCCGGTAGCGTGGTAGGTTCCGACCCGGTCGCGATCAGAATGTTCTTTGCCTCATAGATGTCAGCGCCAACCTTGATCTGCCCGACTGAAGGGATGCTGGCCCAACCTTCGATCAGGTCAACGCCGTTCTTCTTGAACAGGAATGCGATGCCTTTGGTCAGGTCGCCCACGATCTTGTCCTTGCGCTCCATCATCGCGCCGACATTGATGCTGGCCCCCTCGACCGCAACACCGTGGGAGGAGAGATGTGCAAGCTCGGCATATTTGGCCGAGGAGGTCAGCAACGCTTTGGAGGGGATGCACCCCACGTTCAGACAGGTGCCGCCAAGAGCGCCGCGCCCTTCGACGCAGGCAACTTTCAGTCCCAGCTGAGCCGCGCGGATCGCGGCAACATAGCCGCCCGGTCCGCCTCCGATGACAATCAGATCGTAGGTGTTCATTTCGCGCACTTTCAGTAGATCGGGTGGCTTGCGCAAAGCGCGCGAACCTTTTCGCGGGTTTCTTTTTCGATGGCCGCGTCGCCTTCGGGCGACTGCGCCAACGCGTCCAGAACATCGCCGATCAGATGGCCGATCTGTTTGAACTCTTCAGGGCCAAAACCCCGGCTGCACCCGGCGGCAGTGCCCAGACGGATACCGCTGGTGATGGTGGGTTTCTGGGGATCGCCCGGAACGCTGTTCTTGTTACAGGTGAACCCGGCACGTTCCAGCGCGGCCTCGGCATCCTTGCCGGTCACACCGATCGGGCGCAGATCGACCAGCATCAGGTGGTTTTCGGTGCCACCCGAAACGATGTCACATCCGCGCGCCATCATGACATTGGCCAAAGCCGATGCACTGTCGACAACGCGCTGCATGTATTCTTTGAACTCCGGCTTCAGCGCCTCTCCGAATGCAACCGCCTTGCCGGCGATCACATGCATCAGCGGGCCACCTTGCAAGCCCGGGAATACGGCAGAGTTGATCTTTTTCGCCAGCGCTTCGTCATTGGTCAGAATGATCCCGCCCCGCGGGCCGCGCAGTGTCTTGTGGGTGGTTGAGGTGACGATATGCGCGTGCCCAATGGGCGAAGGGTGCAGGCCAGTTGCGACCAGACCCGCGATATGCGCCATGTCCGCCAGCAACCACGCACCAACTTCATCTGCGATCTCGCGGAAACGGACAAAGTCGATCTTCTGGGAATAGGCCGATGCGCCTGCGATGATCAGCTTGGGCTTTTCCGCCCGGGCCAGCTCGGCCACCTGGTCGTAATCGATCAGGCCGGCTTGGGTCAGACCGTATTGTACCGGCCGGAACCACTTGCCGGATTGGGCAGGTTTTGCACCGTGTGTCAGGTGCCCGCCCGCATCCAGCGACATGCCCAGGATGGTGTCACCGGGGCTCAGCAACGCCAGTTTGACCGCCCCGTTCGCCTGAGCGCCGGAATGGGGTTGAACGTTGGCGTATTCACAACCGAACAGCTGTTTCAGCCTTTCGATGGCCTCGACTTCGACCTCGTCGACATATTCGCACCCGCCATAATAGCGGCGCGCAGGATAACCTTCGGCGTATTTGTTGGTCAGGACCGAGCCCTGAGCCTCGATCACAGCTTTCGAGACGATGTTCTCGGACGCGATCAATTCAATCTGTTCCGCCTGACGTATTCCTTCGCGCGCGATCGACGCGGCGATTACCGGGTCAGCCTCATTCAGCGACGTTTTGAACATTATCCCCTCCTTCGGTTCCGAATCCTCAGTACGAAACTTTGTTTCCAATAGTGGAAAATGATCCAATAGGGCAACATAAATCTCTTATTCAAGAAGTTGCGTATGTATGGGAAAACCTGTAGCCTTTGAAAAACAGGGGGAAATCCATGGTCGATGAAAGCCAAAACGATGTTTCCGGGCTGGAAGAACCGGACGAAGGCGAGGCTTTGGGCCGCTCCATTCGCGATGCGCGGCGATCAAAAGGCTGGACTTTGGAAGAGGCTGGCCGTGCTGCGGGTATTGGTCGGTCCACTCTGTCTAAGATCGAAAACAACCAGACACGGCCCAGTTTTGAAATCGTGCGGCGCTTGACACAGGCGCTCGACATGAGCACGCCACAGCTGTTCCTGCAATCGGGTCAGTCGGGCATCTCGGGTCGCCGCGATTTCACCCCAAAAGGCGAGGGGGAATTCAAGACCACGCCCACCTATCATCACGAACTGCTGTGTTCCGAACTGACCAGCAAACGGATGCTACCCTATATCGCAACGATCAAGGCGCGGGATGTATCCGAGTTCGACACTTGGATTCGGCACTCTGGCGAAGAATTCATGTATGTACTCAGCGGCGAGCTGATTTTCCTTTCCGAACATTACCGACCCTTGCCCATGAAGGCCGGGGATTCACTGTATTACGACAGTGGAATGGGCCATGGCTGTATCTCGACCAGCGACGAAGACGCCAGGATTCTGTGGGTTTCGCTGGAGTGATATCAGAAAACCGCATGCTTTATTGCAGGTTGTGAAAAGCAACAAACGGCTTCCCGCCAGTCCGGGCTCATCGCCCCGACAGGTTTCCATTCCGAAATGCGGTCGGCGTTTGACCGAACTCGGCCTTGAACGCGCGGGTCATGGCGCTGGCGTTTTCATATCCACAGCGCCCCGCGATCTCGGCGATGGATTGTTCCGTATCCTCGGCCAGATTACGCGCGCGGTTCAGGCGCAGACGCCGATACAGCGCTTGCGGAGTTGTTTTCAGTTCCGCCTGAACACGTGTTTCAAGCCGTTTTTGCGAACATCCGATTTTCCGGGCCACACTCCGGACCGAAAGCGGTGCTTCAAGATGCGCCTGCATGACAGTCAGCGCGCGATTGACCAGCGTGTCCTCGGATTTCAGAGGCAGGTCATAATGGCCACGCCCGTTCCGGCTCATGAACAGGTGCTCGACCTCCATCGCCAGCAGCGGGCCATGATCCCGGCGGATAAGGGTCAGGGCCAGATCGAAGGCTGCCATGGCCCCGGAACAGGTCAGACGGTTGCCATCGATGACAAACCGTTCCTGCACGGCCTCTACCGCCGGAAACCTTTCTTCGAACCGCGAAAATTCGTCCCAATGAATGGTTGCCCTGTGGTCATCCAGCAATCCCGCGCTGGCAAGCAGCCAGCTTCCCGTATCCAGCCCGGCCAGGTGCTTGTGTTTCTTGGCCGCAGCCAGCACGGCACGCATGGTCGACCGCGTATCCAGCTTCAGGTATCCATATGACGGCATGACAACAAGAAAATCCCCCTGTTGATCGCCGATGGCCCCGTTCGGGGTGACGACAAGGCCGCTTGAGCTTTGAACAGGGTTGCCGTCAAGCGAACAGAAGCGCCATGCATATAATGCCTGCCGTGACAGGGTGTTCGCCGCCCGCAACGGTTCGACCATGTTCGCAAGGCAATGGTTCGAGAACCCGTCGAACAGAAGGACATTGTATTGCTGCGATAATATTTTCGAACTCGGCATGAAAATGATCTATCTCTGCATGCCGCGACCATGAGCGATGGCGTTTGGTTGGTCAACCACCGATCCAGGGAACACGCGCCATGCAGTTTGGTCTGACAGAAGAACAGGACATGATCGTCTCGACGGTCCGCAGCTTTGTAGAAAAAGAAATCTACCCGCATGAAGACGCGGTCGAACGCAGCGGAACGGTCCCGCCGGAGCTTGGCAACGAGATCAAGCAGAAATGTATCGATCTGGGGTTCTATGCCTGCAACTTCCCCGAAGAAGTGGGCGGCGCGGGCCTGTCGCATCTGGATTTTACACTGGTCGAGCGTGAACTGGGCCGTGGGTCGATGGCGCTGACGCATTTCTTTGGCCGCCCGCAGAACATCCTCATGGCCTGCAACGACGAACAGCGCGAACGCTATCTGCTGCCCGCAGTGCGCGGGGAAAAGATGGACGCGCTGGCGATGACCGAACCGGATGCCGGATCGGACGTGCGCGGCATGAAATGTCAGGCGGTGCGCGACGGTGGCGACTGGGTCGTCAACGGATCGAAACACTTCATCTCGGGCGCGGAACACGCGGATTTCTTTATTGTATTCGTTGCCACCGGCGTGGATGAGACCCCGAAAGGCCCCAAAAAACGCATCACCACCTTCCTGGTGGATCGCGGCACTCCGGGCTTTGAAGTGCGCGACGGTTACAGATCCGTCAGCCACAGGGGCTATAAAAACTGTATCCTGTATTTCGACAATTGCCGCCTGTCCGATGCCCAGGTTCTGGGCGAGGTCGATGGCGGCTTTGCGGTGATGAACGAATGGCTCTACGCGACCCGCCTGACGGTTGCGGCCTTCTCGGTCGGTCGTGCGCGGCGCTGCTTTGACTATGCGCTGAACTACGCCGCCGAGCGCAAGCAATTCGGCCAGCCCATCGGCAAGTTTCAGGGTGTCGGTTTTCAGATTGCCGACATGATCACCGAGATTGACGCCGCCGACTGGCTGACCCTTGCCGCTGCTTGGCGTTTGGATCAGAACCTGCCCGCAAACCGCGAGATCGCCTCGGCCAAGCTCTATGCCTCCGAGGCATTGGCGCGGGTCACCGACACGACGCTGCAAATCTTCGGCGGCATGGGCCTGATGGATGATTTCCCGATTGAACGGTTCTGGCGCGACGCCCGGGTCGAACGGATCTGGGACGGCACCAGCGAGATTCAGCGCCACATCATCAGCCGCGATCTTCTGCGTCCGCTGGGCGCCTGACCATGACCAAAGACCTGACCCGGCTGCTGCGCCCGAAATCCATCGCTGTCATTGGCGGCGGTGCATGGTGCCAACAGGTTATTCTGCAATCCGAACGCATGGGATATGCCGGTCAGATCTGGCCGGTCCATCCCAAGGCTTCGGACATTGCGGGCCACAAGGTTTATGGGCTTATCGAAGACCTGCCCAACGCACCTGACGCGGTTTTTATCGGTATCAACCGCCACGCCACGATTGAAGCGGTTCAAGTCCTGTCCAGTATGGGTGCGGGTGGCGCTGTCTGCTTCGCCTCGGGCTTTTCCGAGGCCGTGGCCGAGGACGACACCGGCGGGGATTTGCAGGATCAACTGATCGCAGCGGCCGGTGACATGCCCATTCTGGGCCCGAACTGCTATGGGTTCATCAACGCGCTGGACGGGGCATTGCTGTGGCCGGATCAGCACGGGGTTGTGCCCGTCGACAAGGGCGTGGCGATCCTGACGCAAAGCTCGAACATCTCGATCAACCTGACCATGCAGAAACGCGGGCTGCCGATTGCCTATATGGTCACCTGCGGAAATATGGCTCAGACCAGTCAGGCGCAAATCGCCTCGGCCCTGATCGATGACCCGCGCGTGACCGCAGTGGGCCTGCATATCGAAGGCTTCAAGAACATCCGCGAGTGGGAGGCGCTGGCCGCCAAGGCCCACGCAAAAGGCATCCCTCTGGTCGCCCTCAAGGTCGGCGCATCGGAACAGGCGCAAGCGGCAACCGTTTCCCATACCGCATCTCTGGCGGGCAGCGATGCCGGGGCGCAGGCGCTGCTTGACCGGCTTGGCATTCCGCGCGTTTCGGCACTGCCTGACTTCCTTGAAACGCTCAAACTGTTGCATTGCTACGGGCCGCTGCCGGGGGGCAACATTTCCTCGATCAGCTGTTCGGGGGGCGAGGCGAGCCTGATTGCCGATATGGCCGTCGGCACGGGGTTGCAATTTCCACGGCTGAGCGGTGAAAAGCTGACCCGCCTGCGCGGCGCGCTCGGGCCAATGGTCGCGCTGAACAACCCGCTGGATTATCACACCTATATCTGGCGTGACGAGCAGGCGATGACGCGGGCCTGGTCGGGCATGACGGGTGACGATATCGACATGACATTCTCGATCGTCGACTACCCGACCACCGACTCCACCGATTGGGCCTGCGCAACGCAGGCAGCGCTGAACGTACGGGCAGAAACCGGCGCCCGGTTTGCGATTGTCGCCACCTTGCCGGAACTTTTGCCGGAAGACATCGCACAACAGCTGATGGCCGGGGGTGTTGTCCCCTTCATGGGCCTGCGCGAGGCGCTGTCTGCGACCCGCGCCGCAGGGCAGGTCAAGGCCCCATCCGCTGCGCCCGTTTTGCAACCGGGTATGATGGAACCAACCCAAACCCTGACCGAAGGCGCCTCGAAGGCGGCGCTGGCGGAATGCGGCCTGCGTATCCCGCAGAACCGGACGGTGCGGGGCGCGGAAGCTGCCCGTGCCGCAGCGGACCAGATGGAAGGCCCCTTTGCCGTCAAAGGTGTCGGGCTTGCGCATAAATCCGAACACAGCGCCGTTCGGCTGGGCATCCGGGCCCAGGACGTCGCGGCTGTCGCGGCAGATATCGGCACCGAAGACATCCTGATCGAGGAGATGGTCACCGGACCCGTTGCCGAACTTCTGATTGGCGTGGTGCGTGATCCCGCCCATGGGTTTGTTCTGACCCTTGGGGCAGGGGGCGTGCTGACCGAACTGCTGCGCGATACGGTATCCGTGCTGGTGCCCAGCCCGCCCGAAGACATCCGCTCCGCCCTTAGCCAATTGAAGATCGCCCCGCTGCTGGCGGGCTATCGCGGTCAACCGGCGGCTGATATGGATGCGGTTGTTGCCGCGGTCGAGGCCGTTCAGACCTATGTCATGCAAAATGCCGACACGCTTGGCGAGGTCGAGATTAACCCGCTCCTGTGCACGCCGGACAAGGCCGTTGCCGTGGACGCCCTGATAAGAAAGGCCTGAGATATGGACCCGATCAAAACCCGCCGCGATGGCTCGATCCTCGAGGTTACGCTGGACCGCCCCAAGGCAAACGCGATTGATCTGATCACCAGCCGCAGAATGGGCGAGGTCTTTGCTGAATTCCGCGACGACCCGGACCTGCGCGTGGCCATCCTGACCGGCGCGGGCGAAAAATTCTTTTGCCCCGGCTGGGATCTGAAAGCTGCCGCCGACGGCGACGCGGTGGACGGAGATTACGGCGTCGGCGGGTTCGGAGGCCTGCAAGAGCTGCGCGACATGAACAAGCCCGTGATTGCCGCCGTCAACGGTATCGCCTGCGGCGGCGGGCTAGAGCTAGCCTTGTCCGCAGACATGATCCTTGCCGCTGACCACGCCACTTTTGCCTTGCCGGAAATCCGCTCGGGCACCGTTGCGGATGCCGCCAGCGTCAAACTGCCCAAGCGCATCCCCTATCACGTCGCGATGGAGCTGCTTCTGACAGGCCGCTGGTTTGATGCCGAAGAAGCCAACCGCTGGGGGCTGGTGAACGAGATTGTCGCCGCTGATCTGCTGATGGACCGCGCGTGGGACCTTGCCCGCTTGCTGGCGTCCGGGCCGCCTCTGGTCTATGCGGCCATCAAGGAAATCGTGCGCGATGCCGAAGACGCCAAGTTTCAGGACGCCATGAACCGCATCACCAAGCGTCAACTGCGCAGCGTGGATGTCCTCTATTCCAGCGAGGACCAGCTTGAAGGCGCGCGTGCATTTGCCGAAAAACGTGATCCGGTCTGGAAAGGCAAATAATAACGCGGTGTGTTTGTCGCGCGGATCCGGTAAATTTCCCATTTACTGATCCGCGCCACAGGTGCACAGTTAGGCATGCCTTATTTCGAACGAAAACCATACGTTAGCACGCCACTTCCGGTCAGCCCGATCGCGCCGCAGCCGGATGCGCAACCGATCTCGGATATCGCCCGCCGCGTGCTTGGGGCTGAACGGGGCGCGCAACAGCCGCTTGAAGGGCCATTTGCGTGCCGCAAAACCTGCCACCCCGGCGGCACCGCGACCATTTTGCTGTCCTTTGACGCACCAAACGGCGGCGGGCCTGTCGCATTACAATTCGAACCGGGCGACCTGATCAACCGGAACGGCGACACTCTTCCGGCAAACCGGGTCAATGTTGTCCCCCCGCAAATCCAGCTAAACCCCGGCGAGTCAACAGATGTTGCCGTCATTGTAACTGTGCCGGATCTTGCCGATCCCGGCGAATATCACGGCCGGATCGCCTGCACAGGCACAGTGCAAACCTCGATCATCGTGATGTATGAGGTGGTGGGCGCTCAAACCTGACGGGTTACGAGATAGTCCATGAAATGACCCAGAAACGCGCGCGGCACCTCTTCGGTGGCCGCAAAAACCTGCGCAAACTCCTGACGGGCCGAGGCCAGCAAGTCATTGGCCGCGTCCTGTGCATATCTGATGCAGCCATAGTGATCCATGCGATCCAGAACCCAGCTGACATCCTGCGTCGAACGGTTGTCACGCGGGTTTGACAGCATCTCCGACAGGCGCGCTTTTTCGGGCTCGTCCGCCTGCAAGCTAAGCCGCCCCAGCATCAGCGTGCGTTTGCCTTCGTAAATGTCGCCACCGATCTCTTTGCCATATTTGTCCTGCGAGCCCACGAGGTTCAGAACATCATCCTGTATCTGAAACGCGGCCCCCAGAAAAAACCCAAACGCGTTAAAATCGTCCAGGTTCAACGCGCCAGACGCCACATCATTTGGCCGGGCAATCAGCGCCCCGATGCGCATGGGGTGAATGAAGCTGTACCAGCAGGTCTTTTTCAGACACATCGTCAGATAATCCGATGCGTCCACGTTCAGCCGGTTGTCCCGTATCCAGCCAAGCTCCAGTGCCTGACCTTCAATGGACTGTTGCAACAGATGATCGAACTCGTCCACCACGCGCATGCCGGTTTCAGGGCCAAGCGGCCCAAGGTTCTGGCGCAACAGGCGCAGGGCCAGCGATTGCATCCCGTCACCGGTATTGATGGCCAAAGGGACCCCAAGACGCTTGTGCATACACGCGCGCCCTCGCCTGAAATCGCTTTGATCCTCGATATCGTCATGGATCAGAAACGCGTTGTGCAGCAGTTCAAGAACAGCGGCTGACACCCTCGCGGTCACGCTGTCACCGCCGAAAGCCTCGCAGGTGGCTAGCAACAGTGCGGGCCGCAACCCCTTGCCCGAGGTTTCAATGTAATCCCGCATCGGCCCGTACAAATAGGCCTGCGGCTCGCCCGTCGGCAACAGCTGCAAAAGCGTCTCACGGGCCCGATCCCCGTAAGAGGTCAGCGTTTTCAGAAAATCCTGCTGTGCCGCAGGATCCAGATGTGCTGTGCCAGTGGCCACAGGGTCATCCCTTCTGGGTGATGATCACACGGGTTTTGGTCTCGTTCCTGCCCGTCTCGGCAAGGTTGGGTCCTGCCGCCGAAAAAGGTGCATCCGTCAGCGGCAAGGCTTTGGACAACACCCCCGACTGGCCGCTGTCCCGGCCCAGATCAAAGGCAACATCCTCTGCAATCTCCTCTCCGGGGATCGGAAGATCAGCGGTCGGCTCGTAGGCCACCATCAGGTCAAACAGCTCTTTCGGAGGGCAGATCATGCGCAACGCGTCCGCAATCGCAGGGTCTTCGGTAATCCCGCCGGGTTTTGAATATTCCGTAGCCGGTTTCGCAATGACGGCAAGCGGCCCTTCGCCGCCACGCTCAACACCCACGGAATCCTGTCCCATCCTCAGCGCGGCTTCGACCGCAACCGCAAACCGGTTGTCCCAGGGCAGGCCGGCCTGATAACGGGCAAAATCATAGGCGCGCAGCGGTTTCAGGATATCCGGCTCGTGCAGGTCCCAGATCTGGCAGGGCTCAGCTTTTGATCCACCGCGTTGCAGGATGGCATTGACCGCCCGGCGCGCCGCTTCGTTCGCCCCTTCCATGGTGGCAAGATCGGTGTAGGTGCGCACATAATCCGACGCCAGCATGAAGTTCGGGATTAATGTGGCCGCCTCAGGGCGCAACCGCCAGCTGTTGATGCGATTGACCAACAGCGGCTCCACATTGGTTTGGCGCTTGGGGTCGTTGGGATCCTGCACAATATCCGGATCAAGGAACCAGTAATGCATGTCCTCGTCGCGCAGGACGGTCTGGCCATCCACGTTGACGCTCCGCTTGAGCTGTTCCCAAACCTCTTGCGCAATCTCCTCGCGGCTGCAATCACGCGCGGTTTTTCCGTTCAGGCCCGGCTTGTCCCATTCCGAAATATCTATTGAAAGCAAACCCTTGGTCTTGCCTTCTGCCCAGTTTTCAAAGTTGATGGCCGACCAGAACTGTTTTTGCGAAACCGCGGTCAGGGCCCATGGGCTGTCAATGAAAATGACATGGCCGTGCGTCAGTTCAACATCCTTTGTCAGATAGAACTGAATTCCGTTCATCCATTGCACGTCTTCGGCCAGCAGGGGCAGCTTGGCCAGAGACGGGTCGATTGCCGTCATCGCAGGGGTGATCAGCGGCGCGATCCGTTCGATCGGCATCGCACTGATGAACCAATCCCCGGTGACCTGCTTTTCTTCGCCATCCTGTTCAACCGTCGCGCTGACGATGCGGCCATCCTGGCAGTCGATGCCCGTGACCTTTGAGTTGAACTTGTACACGACCCCCTTGCTTTTGAGGTAATCCAGCCACGGCTGTATCCAGACAAGGTTGGTGGGACCGTTCAACAGCCGGTTGCCATGTGGCTCGGGCGTTGCGATACCCAGTTGAAGCTGAACGGCAATGTCGCCCACCGTCTTTGTACTGGCAGTTGTCGCCTTCGCGGCCACTAGCGAACGGGTCAGGCCAATGGCCAGAAACTTCTGATACGCTTCCGAGCGTTGTTCGGCACCGATGAAGTCCCACCACCCGATGCGTTCATATTCGTCGAACCGGCGTTCCTTGCAGGATGTCGCGATGCGCCACATGCAGGCGATGAAATGTTCGACATCCTCATATGCGATCTGGTCACGGGGCGAGAGCGTGAATGCAACTGTCTTGAGCGCATCGGCCACGTCTTTCAGCGTGCGGGGAAACCGTTCGGGAACGATGATGCCTGGGTCGTCGAACTGGCTGACCAGAACCTGAGTGGTCGATACCAGATTATCGTAACAGGTGCCTTTGCCGTAATAGGGCGTGCGCGCCATCGTATCGGTGATATGGCGGTAGAAATTCGGAAAGAACCGGAACCCGTGCTCGCCGGGCAGCCAGGGGCGTTTCACGCCTGGGGGATAACTGGCGCCGTCCATCTCGGCCCATTGTTCAAGCGCCTTGATGTGTTTCGCCTTGGACCCGTGATCGCCTTCGCCCTTCATCACGGGGATGCTGCGTGCCTTACCGCCGGGGATCAGCTGGCGCTCGTGAATCTCGACCTCGTACCCGCGCTCGATCAGCTCATGCGCGGCGCTCATTCCGGCCACGCCACCGCCCAATATGACAACCTTTTCAGCCATCGGATGTTCCTTTCGCGGCATAGACGTCAAAGCGCAGGGTGATATCGGACAGGCTGGCTTCGCCGATGCCGAACCCCTGCAACCTGTTCATCCAGGCATAATTCGGGTTTGACGTCAGGTATCGCGGCGCAAGCCGGACCGGGGCTGAGGCGGGCAGATTGCCCTTCGCCAGCCCGGCATACCCATCCGGCCCAAAGTCACACACGCCGGTATCTTCAAACAGGATCGGCGCACCCCCTTCAACGGGTTGAATAAGCGCTCGGGCGTGCAAAAGCCCAACTCCGTCGGACCGCACGCGCATCCAGTCGCCCCCCAGCGGATCGATCGTCCCCTTCAGATGAGGCCCTTCAACCGTTCCGCCCCCTTTGATCCCGAAATGCAGCCAGATGCCGTCCGGTGTTTCACCCGAAGGATAGAACTCGTCGGTGAACGGCACCACAAACCTGCCCACATGTTCAAGCGCGGGCACTTGCGTGACTGGCTTTGCCGGGCTTGGCGGCGCAGGTTCGGGGGGTTTTCCGGGGCCGGGATCATATTCGCGACCACCGGTCGTCAGCACCGGTCGCCAGGTCAATGTCTTTTCCTGGGTCACAGATGGCAGCATGGCTGCAAACTGCTGAAACCCCGTCATCGGGTTGCATTGCAAGGGCCAGCCGCGAATGGCGCGTTCGGGGCCGCCATCTTCGGAACAGATCACACGCACCACGTCATGCGAAGACACGGCGGGTCCGGCTTCGATCAGCACCCGATTTAACCCATTTTCGTTGATCAATTCGGACCAACGCAATGTCACACCCCGGTCTGTGAATTCTCGCATGACCAGTTCTCCGGTCAGCACGTGATGGTGCAGATCGCCTGTGCTTCCTTGATCCTAAGGTGGAACTTCTGCTGCACGCGGAAGATGTGCTCACCGTCAGACGAGGTTTGCAGATACTTCACCGCGATATCCGAAGGCACGACAATCTCGACCGGCGCACCTTGCAGCGATACAAGTGCTGCCTTGTTTGCGGGCAGGGTGCCCGATCGCAGCAGCGGGCCGTCAAGGAACGGAAGAATACTGTCACGCGGCAGCACCATCGAGTTTTCGATCGGCGTGGTCACGGCCTGAAACAGCCCATTGCCCATCACACAGGCAAAAGGCCCAAGGTATCCATGCGCTTCCAGCTTGTTGATGCCCGCGACCACGGCCTCGAAAACCTCGGGGCCGGAACAGGGCTTTTTCTTCCCGTTGATCGATATGGATTGACCTTCGCCAGCCTCCAGCAGCCCCGGATATTTGCCGCCACCGCTGACGGTATAGATAGGCGGTAGATCCGCAGGTGCGCCACCGGCATGTTTGGGCGCTTCGCTGCTGCCTGGCTGGCCGTTGAAAACGATGTCATCCTCGACCTTGGCCACGACGGCGGCGGCCCGGCGGAACATGATCATGGCCGCGGCCAGTTCCGGATCAGCCACCTGCGCGCCTTTCAGGTAGACGTTGACGGAAACAGTCGTCAGCCGCAGGGTGTCATAATCATTCACTTCCAGACGCTTGGCCGCGCCTGATGCGTTGTCGACCAGACCCAGCTTGTTCAGGGGAACAGATTGCGTGTCCGCCGGCAGCGGCCCATAAAGCGGCAGAAAGCTCGCAGCCACCCGCGCACGCAGCGCTTCATCATGGACGGCCTTGTTAACGGCATTCCACTGTTCGGTGTTCCAATCCAATGCGTCGGTCATTGTAAATCCCTCTTGGTGATGCTGCCCTGTTTGGCCGGGCAGTCCGTCTCGTTCATTCGGCTTTCGTCAAACTGTCCAGAAGTGCCTCGGCGCGTTGTTCCTGAACAACGGCACCACATTCGCGGGCAAGCGCCAATGCCAGTTCACCCTCGGCAATCGCGCTGTCCCGATCACCCTTGGCAGCAAAGGCTTTGGCCCGCACGCGGTGATATTCCGGTTTGTTCAGCGTTTCTCCTCGTTCCCAACCGGGGGTACACACGGTTTCAAGCCGGTCCAGGGCCTGATCAATATCCCCGTGATCGATCATCAACTCAGACAGAACAATCTGATTCTGCGGAAAAGTAAAGTTTCCACCAGACTTTGAGATCAGGTTCATGCAGGCCTCGATATGGGCCGGGACGCCCTCGATGTCACCTTTTCCCGCCTGCGCAAGACCCATGTAGATATCCTGCATGGCGTGAAGATACAGGAACCCTTCCTCATCGGCGATCTTGCGCGCTTCCTTCATGGTCACATCCAGCCGGTCCCACTCGCCCGCGTAGGGCAGAAACATGCTGCACGCGCCCATGATGTAGACAAGGTTGGGTGCGTGGTTCAGTGCCCGGCTGACGTCGATGGCTTTCAGGCGCGCCGCCTCCGCCTCATCAAACTTGCCCTGCTGCCACAGAAGGCACCCCTGAATGGCCAGCAACGACGCCG
This sequence comes from Ruegeria sp. AK11, assembly GCF_056541095.1. Taxonomy (NCBI): domain Bacteria; kingdom Pseudomonadati; phylum Pseudomonadota; class Alphaproteobacteria; order Rhodobacterales; family Roseobacteraceae; genus Ruegeria; species Ruegeria sp. AK11. Next base: position 95,085 of record NZ_JBQFXU010000011.1, on the reverse strand, counting down.
TGGTCGAGGACTGGGTCATCGGCATCATGGCCATGTCCAGCTCGGGGGTAATCAGGGCAAAGGCACGGTCAAGCTGCTGCTCGCAATCCGCGAATTCCCCGCGGAAGTAATGCGTAAAGCTCAGCGCGCGGGCCGCCAGCACGTTGGCGACAGGATCGCCACTCATACCGGCCATCGCGTCCAGGGCCTGTCCCATCTCCATTGCGCGGTTCATCTGGCCCGCGACAAAGAAATTGGTCCAGCGGCAGAAGGTGGCCGCGAAAAGGGTTTCGCCATCGCCCAATGCATGGGCAAGCTCCATCGCGCGGGCGGCTGTCTCTCCGACCTGGTCGGAGGACCATCCATAGATCGCCATGTAAGCCGGAAGGATATTCATCTGCACCCGAAGCTCGAATCCGTCACGCTCGGCATTGGCGGGCATCGTTCCGATATTACGCAGTGCCGCGCGAAACGCCGAGATCGCAGGCAGGTTCGCCAACCGCGTCAGGGCTTGTTCGCCTGCCGTAAACCAGTTGGACACCGCCTCATCCTTCAACCCGCCATGGTCGCAGTGATGCGCCACGGTATCGGGGGCGGGGTTCCCGAATGCGTTATGTCCGGCCAGCAAGGCCCGGGCGATTTTCAGATGAACCTTCTGTCGGTCTTCGCGCAGCAGCGAGTTATAGGCCGTATCCTGAACCAGCGCGTGGTTGAACGTATAGGTGGCCGTTCCGGCTTCGCCCGTGATCAGCACAACCCCAGCCGCCATCAGCTGCATCAGCGCGCTTTCCACATCCATGTCTTCCTGCGCCACCGCCTGGATCATCGCCGAGGTGAAACTGCGCCCGATAACAGACCCAAGCTGCGCGATGGGCTTTGCGTTTTCCATCCGGTCAAGACGCGACATCAACGAATCCTGAAGGGTCGCGGGGATACTCAGGGCATCCAGAACCTCGGCGTTGATCGGCGCATCTTGCGGCAGCTGGTCCAGAACCGCCTTTGTCATCTCTTCGATGTAAAGCGGCACGCCATCGGCTTTTTCGACAATCTGCCTGATCAGGATGACCGGCAAACTGTATGGCTCGGCCACGCGCCGGACCAGTTCCGAGGCTTCACTGCTGGCCAAAGGCGTCAGATCGATGCGCGCCGCGCGGCCCTCGTAATGCTCAGGCGGTTCATATTCAGGGCGATGCGACAGGACCACCAGTATCGGGAACCCGTCCAGTCCTGATGCCAGCGCCTCCAGCACGTCCAGCGTGGTTGCGTCAGCCCAGTGCACGTCTTCCACCACCAGCAACAAGGTGCCGCGCCCGTCACACAGGCTGCCAAGGCTGCGCAACAACACGTCCAGCGACTTGCGGGCCTTCTTCAGGGGGTCGGGATCCGGCGCTGCGCCCGTTTCGACCCCGGCCATATCGAGAAGAACAGGCAAATCCGCGTCGCTCAGACGAGAGGCGGCCTGAACAAAATCGGAAATCGCGGCCCTGATGCTGTCATCGGATTTGTCGCCTGAAACCCGCCTCAACTCACCCACGATCGGGTGAAGCGGAAGGCTGGCCAGATGCGGAATGCACTGCAAGGTAAAGGGTTTGACGCCAATTGTTTCAGACAAGGACTTGATCAGCCGCGATTTGCCAATGCCTGCGGCGCCACCGACAAACGCAAACTTGCCGGACCCCGCCTGTGCGTCTTTCCAAAGCTGGGTCAGGACCGAAAGATCGTCGCCACGGGCGACAAGATCAACGGCTGACTGTCCGACACGCGCATCGAACCGGCTGGTCGCGACGCTTTCGGAAATTGCGCGATAGACGGTGCGCTGATTGTCAAACCCTTTCAGGTTCTGGCTGCCACGGGGCTCGAACTCGAATGCGCCCTGTGTCAATCGCCACGTCTCTGCGGAAACGATCACCTCGCCCGGCTCGGCCAGACCTTGCAGGCGGGATGCAAGGTTCGCGGTTTCACCGACCAGAAAGTCCTGCGAACCAAGACTTGTTGACGAGACCACTCCCACAACAACCATACCGGTGGCAATTCCCGCGCGCAGATCCAGTTTTTCGCCAAACCTGTTTTCAAGGTTTTGTACGGCTTCGATGGTTTCCAGCACAGCGCGAACCGCGCGTTCGGCATCGTCCTCCATGGCTTTGGGATATCCGAAGTAGACCATGATCCCGTCGCCCTGCCTGTAGGCCAGATGACAGCCATGCTGTTTCAGGGTGCCGATCGCCGTATCCAGATACAGGTTCATGATCTGCATCAGGTCTTCCGGGTCATACCGCTGGGCCAGCTGCGTCGACCCCACGAGATCGCAGAAAACCAGCGTAAGCTGCCGCCGTTCGGCTTCGGACCTAAGCTCCTGCCGGGTCGATGCTTCCTCAGATTTCAGACGGGCCTGCGCCTTGCGAAACCGCTTTCTTTCACCAACCGTCAGCCCCAGATCGCGCAGTTCGGGATCTGTCAGCTCGTCCAGAATATCATCATCCACGCCTTCCTGCCGAAACAGCGTGGCATGGTTTTCCAGATCAGCCAGTTGAAGAACTTTTGAGATACGCGGCGATGCCTCAAGGACCCCCGTCATCGTTCTGCGCCCCCGCCCATTTTCCTTCCCCCCTTATTCCCCTCAAAACATATTGTATTTGTATAAGCAAAAATAGAGAGGAATTTACGTTCAATCCACATGACGCAGGGACACCATTGTTAACTTGTTATCTGCTGTGGCAGAAGTAGCGTTGAAATTCCACTCCACTTTGAGTTTTTCGTGTCAAATCATTGGCTTTCAGTTTCATATTGATTTTTCACGCGCAAAACTGGGCCCGGCATACTGCCTTGCCGCGCGTAATGGGGAAGGGTGTTTTCCCATAGGCGCTAGGGCCTCGTGCGCTTTTATCGAAGTTGTGGAAATGCGAAAATCAGACCCTGCCGATTTTCGACACTGACGCGCGCCTTAAGCGCTTCCCCTACGTCAATAGTCGCGTCGCGTGCGACACAAGCACCCGCTTTGGCGCTGGAAACGTGACCCGGCAGGATACCGGTTCCACCAAATGGGCAGAACCGGTGTCTTCTTCAGACGGTTGCGCCTTTCAGGCGGATGGCAGTGCCAAGGCTGCCCGCGCAAAGCCCGACCAGAATCGAGATGCCCAGTTCCACCGCTTCCACATGAGCAAACTGAAAGCCCGCAAAAACCAGCGTTTCCAGCATGCCGACAACGGCCCCCAGTGCCGCGCCCAACCACAGCTTGCGGGTCATCATTCCAAGCGCCAGTCCCAGTATGCCGGGCAGGCCCAGGACATTGGCGCCGATTGTTCCAAGTAAGTCTAGCATGTCCGTCCCCACATCAATTCGAGCTGTTGTTCAGAAACGCGCGAATGTCGTCGCCAGAGGCGGATGCATGTTCCTGCAGAACCTCGCCCTCCACGGCCTCGCTTATTTTCTGGTACTGTTCCAGATAGTTTGCGGGCAGATTATGCGCGATGCCCTGATGGCAGTCGATACATGTCATGCCGGTGTCAATGGCGCGCTGGTGTTCCGACGCGGCCCGTGTTTCCTGAATGGTAAAGTCCATGTAGTCGAAGTTATGACAGTTGCGGCATTCGCGGCTGTCCGATTCCTTCATCTTCTTCCACACGGCCGAAGCCATGCTCAGGCGATGCGCCTCGTATTGCTCGGGTGTGCTGATGGTTCCGGCCAGCTCATGATAGACGTCTTTGACGGCCATGATCTTGGCTTTGATCTTGTGGCTCCATTCATCCGGCACGTGGCAGTCGGAACAGATCGCACGAACGCCGGAATGGTTGTTGTAATGGACCGTTTCGCGATATTCGCCCAGGTTCGTTTCCATCGTGTGGCACGAAGTACAGAATTCTTCGGTATTCGTCAGCTCAAGGGTCCAGTGAAATCCACCCCAGAACAGGATACCGGCCAGAAATCCGGCCAGGACAAGAAAGCCTGAACTGAACAGCACCGTCGGCGTCCAGATCGCGTTCCAGAGGCGACCAAGCAAGCCGCGGTTTTCAGGGGAGTCGGCCATGTCGGTGCTCCTTTCAGTCTTGCGTTGGATCAATTGCCGGCGGAGGGCTGGAACACGTTGTCGACCAGCGGCGGGGCGTCGGCCTGCGGTACGTGGCACTGGTTGCAGAAATACCGGGTTCCGGCGATCCGATCCAGTTCGCGGCCTTCGCGGTCCAGATAATGGGTCATCGACAGCGTTGGTGCGTTGCGGTCACCGGCTTTGGTCCAGTCATGGCAGGACAGGCACTGGTTGGTACGGATGTCGATCTGGTACTGTTCGACCGAATGCGGGATCAATGGCGGTTGCTGCCGGTAATTGCGCTGCTGCCGCCCTTCGACATTGCGGTGAATCTGGTCCAGCGGCACCGGCTCATCCACGTCCGCACCACGCAGGGATTCAACCTGAGCAGATTGCGCGACGGCCCAACCGCTCAGCAATAATACGGGTAGAAGGGCAATTCCGCCTGTAACGATCGATTTTTTCATCTTGGCACTCCCCTAGATAGGTCTGGCGGCGCGCGGCTCGGGCGCGGCAACTGGATCGAAAGGTTGGACGACGTGGTCGTCGAACCGGTGAGTAAAGGTAAAGACGTCGACCGCGCAGACATCGATGCAGCGGCCACAATTCGTGCAGTCGGGTGACAGGATCAGCGGGGTACTTCCCGGTTTGCCCTTCAGCGCTGGCGAGATCACCTGATTTTCCGGGCAGATCGCGTAACAATCCATGCAGTCATCGCAGGCGGCGCGGTTTGTGGCGCTGATCCGCAGCAGGCTTTTTGCTCCGATCAGGCCATAGAACGCGCCCACCGGGCACAGGTGCCCGCACCATCCGTGGCGCGAGACGAAGACGTCAAAGACAAAGATGGCGGCGATCAAGGCCCAGACAAAGCCCATTCCAAAGACCAGCCCGCGATGCAGCATGGTGATCGGGTTGATCAGTTCCCACGCGATCATGCCGCTCAGACCCGAAATAAGCAGGACGGTTGCCAGAATCCACAGGCGCGTGCCGCGCTTTGGTTGCCAGCCCTTCGGCAGGTCCAGCTTGCGATGCAGCCAGTTGGCTGCATCCGTCACCGGATTGATCGGGCAGACCCAGGAACAATAGACCCGCCCGCCGATCAGCGCGTAGATCACCAGAACGATCAGCCCACCGATCAGCGCGGTCATTTCGGGCCAGTGGCCTGCAACCATGCTCTGCAACAGGATGAACGGATCGGTCAAAGGCAGCACGCCCAGCGTCAGCGACCCGGCCAGCGTGCCCTGAACGATCCAGATGCCGAACCATGGGCCCAGCAGAAACAGAACCAGAAAGAACAGCTGGCTTGCCCGGCGCAGCAGCAGATAGCGATGCGCGCCGATCCAGCCCTTGCTGGCGATGGCCTCGTGACCTGTGGGCATATCTGTGCGGGCGCTCATTGTCCCACCCCCGGCAGATCATATCCCGGTGCAAATCCGCCGGGCGTGGCCAGATTGTCCGTGCCCGGTCCGGGCAAACGGTCCGGCAGATCGATGATCCCCTCGACCACCGGCGCGCCTTTCGCGGCCTTTTCTTCCCAACCCTTGCGGTAATGCTCTGCCGAACTGCCCCGCGCCAGCCGGGCAGGCAGCACTTTGATGGCGGCCTCGGGCAGAACACAGCTTTTCTCGCACATGCCGCAGCCGGTGCAGCGGTCGGCGTGGACGGTCGGGATGAACATCGCGTGATGGCCCGACCGCGTGTTGTGTGTGGTGTCCAGCGTGATCGCCTCGTCGATGACGGGGCAGACGCGGTAACAGACATCGCAGCGCAAACCGAGGAAGTTCAGGCAGTTCTCCTGATCGACCAGAACCGCGACCCCCATCTTCGCATCGTCGATATTGTCCAGCGCGGGGTCCAGTGCCCCGGTCGGACATGCAGCAACGCAAGGGATGTCGTCGCACATCTCACAGGGAATATCCCGGGCGGTGAAATATGGGGTTCCCGTCGCCACCGCGTCCGAGCCCAACTCGGCCAGTTTCAACGTATCGTATGGGCAATCCCGCACGCATAATCCGCAGCGGATGCAGGCCGACAGGAACTCCTTTTCCGGCAGCGCGCCGGGCGGGCGCAAAGCCTCGGCCGGCAGGGCGCGGGCGTCGCGGGCCAGATAGGCCAGCACCGTCCCGGCGACCACGCAGCCGCCCGCCGCCCGCGCCGAATCCTGCAGGAACCGGCGCCGCTGCGGCGAAAGGGGTTTGTCGGCAAAAGACATGAGGATTTACCCGTGCGATCCTTGTTGCCTATGCGCGCTCGACCTTGCAGGCGCATTTCTTGAAGTCGGTCTCTTTCGACAGCGGGCAGGTCGCGTCCAGCGTCAGCTTGTTGGTCAACTGGCCTTCATCAAACCACGGCATGAACACCAGACCGCGCGGCACCTTGTTGCGCCCACGGGTCTCGACCCGGCTGGTGACCTCGCCCCGACGGGTGGACAGAACAATCTCCTGACCCCGGCGCAGATCCCGATCCTTGGCGTCCTGCGGATGCATGTAAACCACAGCCGCCGGGTAGGCGCGGTGCAGCTCTGGCACACGGCGTGTCATCGACCCCGAATGCCAGTGTTCCAGCACACGACCGGTGCACAGCCACAGATCATATTCGGCATCCGGTTCCTCGGCCGCAGGTTCGTAAGGCGCAAAGATGATGCTCGCCTTGCCATCCTTCTTGCCATAGAACTTCACGCCCGCACCTTCGGGCACATAAGGGTCATAGCCTTCGCGGAAACGATACAGCGTTTCCTTGCCATCCACGACCGGCCAGCGCATACCGCGCGCCTGGTGGTACATTTCGAAAGGCGCCAGATCGTGCGCGTGGCCGCGCCCGAAGTTGGCATATTCCTCGAACAGACCCTTCTGAACGTAGAACCCGAAATGCTCGGATTCGTCGTTGTCAAAGCCCTCGGCCGTTTCCGACAGCGGGAACTTGTCGACGCTGCCATTGGCGAACAGAACCTCGTACATGGTCTTGCCGCGATGCTCTGGCATGGTGGCCAGCAACTCTTCGCCCCAAACCTCTTCGACTGTAAAGCGTTTCGAGAATTCCATCACCTGCCACATGTCCGACTTGGCCTCGCCGGGTGCCTTGACCTGCTGCCGCCAGAACTGGGTACGGCGTTCCGCGTTGCCATAGGCACCTTCCTTCTCGACCCACATGGCGGTAGGCAGGATCAGGTCGGCGGACACGGCCGTGACGGTCGGGTAGGGGTCTGATACAGTGATGAAGTTTTCGGGGTTGCGATACCCGGGATAGCCTTCTTCGTTGATGTTCGGTGCGGCCTGCATGTTGTTGTTGCACTGCACCCAATAGGCGTTCAGATCGCCATCCTTCAGCTTGCGGTGCTGCTGCACGGCGTGAAAGCCGGGCTTGGCCGGAATGGTACCCGCAGGCACGTTCCAGGCGGTTTCACAAATCTTGCGGTGCTCGTCATTCATGACAACCATGTCGGCAGGCAGACGGTGGGCAAAGGTGCCAACTTCACGCGCGGTCCCGCAGGCCGACGGCTGACCGGTCAGCGAGAAGGGCGAGTTTCCGGGCTCGGAAATCTTGCCCACCAGCAGGTGCACGTTGTACATCAACGAGTTCACCCACGACCCGCGGGTATGCTGGTTGAACCCCATGGTCCACAGGCTCATGACCTTGCGGTTCGGGTCGGCATATTGCTGGGCCAGACGCTCCAGCTTGTCCGCCGGAACACCGGACAGTTCCGAAGTGTATTCCAGCGTGTATTCCGATACCGCCTCGGCATATTCCTCAAAGCTGATCGGTTCCATCTTGCCGACATTGGGGTTCGCGGCCTCTTGTTGCAGCGGATGATTGTCGCGCAGGCCATAACCGATATCGGTGGCTGTTTTGGTGATATTGACGTGGTTCTTGACGAACTCTTCGTTCACCGCGCCATTCTGGATGATGTAATTGGCGATATAGTTCAGGATCGCCAGATCGGTCTGCGGGTTGAACACCATGCCATTGTCGGCCAGCTCGAACGAGCGGTGCTCGAAGGTCGAAAGAACATGCACTTCGCATCCCGGCTTGGTCAGGCGCGTATCGGTCAGACGCGACCACAGGATCGGGTGCATCTCGGCCATGTTCGACCCCCACAGAACAAACGTATCCGCGTGCTCAAGGTCGTCATAGCAGCCCATAGGCTCGTCGATGCCGAAGGTGCGGATAAAGCCGACCACGGCAGAAGCCATGCAGTGACGCGCGTTGGGGTCGATGTTGTTCGACCGGAACCCGGCCTTCATCATCTTGGCCGCCGCATAACCTTCCCAGACGGTCCACTGACCAGAACCGAACATGCCCACGCTGGTCGGGCCTTTCTTGGCCAGCGCCTCTTTCCACTTGGCAGCCATGACGTCAAAGGCTTCGTCCCAGCTGACCGGCTCAAACTCGCCATTCTTGTCATATTCGCCGTTGGTTTTGCGCAAAAGCGGCGTGGTCAGGCGGTCCTTGCCATACATGATCTTGGACAGGAAATAGCCCTTGATACAGTTCAGACCCCGGTTGACCGGCGCATCCGGGTCGCCCTGCGTGGCGACTACGCGGCCATCCTTGGTGCCCACCAGAACCGAACAGCCCGTGCCGCAGAACCGGCAGGCGGCCTTGTCCCAGCGGATATCGGGCGCGGCGGCCTGGGCGCTGGCCGAACCAGCGGCCATTGGAATGCCGGCAGCCGAGGCCGTGGCAGCCGCTGCGGACGCTTTCAGAAATGTACGACGGGATTCAGAGATGGTCATTGCATGGGCCTCCTGCTGGACGGTTGGCTTGGAGCATCAGGACGCGGAGCAGCCTCCGCGGGATCTTCGAAATGGTGATAGGTCAGCGATAGCGAGATCACGCCGGGGATCTGGTGCAGATCCATGATGGTTTCCGAGGCCAGCCGGTCGGCTGTATCCTCGACAACCACGACGAACCGGCCATCCTCGGCCTCGGCATGAAGCTCGACGCCATCGGTGCCGGTCATCGCCGCGCGTGCGGCGTCGGTGTGATCGGGGGCGATGTGGACAAGACAGCCACAGATATTCATTGGGTCACCTCCGGGTGCAAAGGGGCGGGGCGGTGCATCGTGATGGCCCCGGCGGGGCAGGCGGCAGAACATGTGCCGCATCCGATGCAGGTTTCGGTTTCAAGCGCTGGTTCAGCCCGCCCGCCCAGTTGCAGGCGAAAGCGGATGGCTTCCTGTTCGCAAGTGTCCTGACACAGGCGGCAGCTTACCCCGTTCATCGACAGGCAGCTTGCAGCCTCGATCCGTGCGCGCCACGGCCACTCGGTCACACGCTCGGGCAACAACGCCGGGGTCGGGCAAACCTCGGCACATGCACCGCATAAGGTGCAGCCGCCTGCGGAAAGATCCAGAACCGGAAAGCCGCTGTTGTCGAATGTGATGATCTCTTCCGGGCAGGCCCCGGCGCAGTCTTCGCAGCCTGTGCACAGATCGGCAAAGCCTGTCACGCCCGCACCCGGCGGTCGGATCGCATCAGGATCCTCCCGTAGGATACGTGCGCTCAGAAAAGCGCGTCTGCTGGTCAACTGGCTCATGGCTGGCGACTCGAGTGTGGATAGATTGGTTCGCGTCCTTACTTCCTAACTGCGCGAAGCAGCGCACGAATTGACCTATATCATGTTTTTCGCGAATATCATGTTCTTGGTGAATTTTCCTGACCCACCTGAGATTTGCGACCATGCGTCATACATTCAGCTCGACACGGGCTCCGATAAAATATCTCAAGATTTCAGCTACTTGGCTTTCGGGCGCCGCGCATATCGCAGTAGACAGCCCATCTGCGATCACCGCGTCAGGGGCAGAAACCGAAACCGTTCTGTCCCGGTTTGCAGGCCCGTCCGGGGTGATGATGTGGCCCAAACCCTGTCCCAGCTGCGTCCCCAGCGACGATGATGTTGCGACCGCGCGGTCACGCAGCGCGACCCGCTTCAGAACCCGCTGATCCGGCGCGGCCAACCCGACTTTCCACGGGGCGCCGTCGCCTCGTGTACCCATGGCGGCAACCTCTCCCATATCGACCAGAACATCACGCAAGCCAAAGCCCCGCAGCAGCGCGGCGATCCGATCCGTGATGGCCCCTTGGGCGATACCGTTCAGCGTCAGGGCCGACTGGCCCGGCACCGGCAGCCGCACCGACGCGGCATCGAAAGACACCCGTTCCCAGCCCACAGCAGCGCGGGCGGCAGCCAGATCTCCGGGGCCTGCGCGTGTTGCCAAAGCAGACCACAGGGGCTGAATGCTGGGGTCGAATGCGCCGCCGGATGCCTGATGCAGCGCGCTGCTCAGGCTCAGCACCTTCAACAGTTCAGGCGCAGGTGCGGTCAAAACACCGTCGCGGTTCAGGCGGCTCAGCTGTGACTGCGGACGGTACAGGCTGAAGATATCCTCCAGCCGGGTCACCTCACCCTCGACGGCGGCGATGATCGGTGCGGCCTCGGCATCCGTCAGCCCGACCAGCCGCAGGCTGGCCGCAGCCCCAAGGGCGGTTCCGCGCCAATGCGCGTCCGAAGCCATGGCCGGGGTGGCCGCACAGGCGGCGGAAATGATCAGAAAACGGCGACGGGACAGGGCGGTCATACGGGGGTCTCCAATGTCAGATCAAGATCGACAGGGCCAAGCACTTCGGCATCGGGAATGTCGGGCAGGCGCATCGCGGTCCCGCCATAGGTCTCCGCGAAAACCCGCGCATCGGCAGGATCAGCAAAGGGCACCACTTCGCGCGCCCCCATGCCACCTGCCACATCGGCACCAACGACAAAAGTCGCACCATCCGCAGCGATCCAGTTCGAAATCCCTGGCTGCCGCCAGCTTGGCGCGACACCCATATCGCTGACATATATGGCAGTGATATCCGCATCGCGCTCGGGGCTTTTCAGATAGGCCACCATGTCCCGCACCTGCGCGAAAAACAGCGGGGCCGGATAGCCTTCCAGATGAACCTGCCCCTTGGGGCCGCCATGCTCGGTGACATTCATCTGACAGAAATAGCTCAGCGCATCGGGTGTCAGGTCGACCGGGTCAGGGGCCTCGGCCAGCTCTTCCTTGCAGGCCGCCAGTGCGAGCAATGCGATCAGGGCAAGACGTCTCATGGCTCAACCCTCCGGAAAGCCAGCCGGGCAAGGGCAAAGCCCAGCACCGGCCAGATCAGCAGCGACGCGGGCGCGGCCCAAACCGGCAGGGCCTGTGCGGCCCCGGTCATGCCCGAGGCCATGGCAACGCCTTCCGTCGCGGCGATGTTCCACAAACGGAACGCGTCGGCCGGGTTGGCCACCATCACCCATGGAAAGACGGATTGGGTGAATGCGCCGCCCTTGTCCATGACGACGGCCCCCAACAGGCCCAGATCATAAAGGACGACAAAAACCAGCCAAAGCCCGGCCGACAGACCCGCTGCCGCCGTGGCGCCCCTCGCCAAAGCGGACAGCAGGTATCCAAGCGCCAGAAACACGGCGCCCAGCAGGATCGAGGTCAGGATAAGTCGCACCAGCGCCATCAGGCTTTCCGGCCCCGCACCACCAAAGAACGCGGCTACCGCGCCTGCGGTGCCAAAACCCACGGTCATGGCAAAGGCCAGCGCGGCCAGATGGGCGCAGAACTTGCCCAACAGGATTTCCCCGCGTCCAGCCGGATAAGACAGCAGCAGCGACAGGCTGCCCCGGTCCACATCGCCCGCGATGGCATCGAAGGAAATCATCAGCGCCAGCAAAGGCGCAAGGTAAACCGACAACGTGGTCATCGACGCGACCGAGACGGTCAGCATATCAACACCCAATGTGCCGGTGGGCGCGCTGCCCGCAAAGGTCAGCGCCAAAGCAAACAGCACCATGATCAGCGTGGCAACCAACAGCCAGCGGTTGCGGCGCAGGATCAGCATTTCAGTTCGGGTGATGGCAAGGAAGCGGGTCATGTCCTCTCCTCCTGTGCGTAGTGGCGATAAAGGTCCTCCAGCTTGGGTGGTGTCATTTCCACATCCGCCACCGCATCGCCCAATCCGGCGATCCGGCGCAGGGCCTCCATCTTGTCTTCGGGTGTGCACAGCAGCTCGACCGATGCGCCGTTGATCCGGTTGCCGCCCAGTTCAGCGGCCAGGGCATCCGCATTGGCGCTGGCGCGCACCTTCAGGCGGATCGGCAGACCGGCCAGCGCCGACAGGTTGTTCAGCGTGTCATCGGCCACCATCCGACCCTTGCGCATGATGGCGATCCGGTCGGTGCGCGCCTCAACCTCGGTCAAGGCATGGCTGGCAATCAGCACGGCGGTACCCTGCGCGGCCAATTCGTCAATAATGGCATAGAGGTCCTGCCGCGAGATCGGGTCCAGGCCCGATGTCGGCTCATCCAGCAGCGCCACTTTCGGCTGTCCCAGCAGCACCTGCGCCAGCCCCAGTCGTTGCCGCATCCCCTTGGAATAGGCACCGATCCGGCGGTCCAATGCGTCGCTCAGGCCAACGCGCTCCAGCAGGCCGGGAACATCGGCTTTTGACCCGGACAGTTTTGCAAACAGCGTCAGCTGCTCGCGCCCGGTCAACGCCGGGTGAAACGAGACCGCCTCGGGCAGATAGGCCGTATCCCGTCGCGCCTGCGCGCTGCCGGGGGTGGCACCCCCGATCCGAATGGCTCCGTCCCGAATGGGCGTCAGGCCAAGGATGGATTTGATCAGGGTCGACTTTCCCGCGCCGTTATGGCCCAGCAGCGCGACGCGCTGACCGGGGGCAAGGGACAGGGTGATATCGTCAAGAACGCGGGTTTTCCCCCGGTTCTTGCTGACATGGTCAATTGACAGGGCCTTATCCGTCATGAGGCACCTTTTTCATAGCTGGGGGTTCAGGGGCTTGCATCAATGGGTTGCTGTCCATCACACCCCCCGGCAACAGTGCCGGGAAGGCCGATTGCGACCAGCGCACCAGCTGCACGGCAGGCGAGCCGAGCAGCAATTTGGCTGCGGGTTGGGTCCACAGCACATGGTCCATACTGTCATTGGGTCGATAGGGGACATCGGCGATACCGTTGCCATCCACATCATAGGCGGCAAAATCGGACCAGTAATTGCCGCGCCCGTCTTCGGACCACTCGACCCACTTGGTCGAGACGTATTTCACCTGCGTCCGGTTTCCGATGAATGAATTGCCAACAATGCGGTTGCGTTCGCTGCCAGCGGTAAAGTGGATACCGATGCCACATCCCTCGAACCAGTTGTCGGTGAATTCGTTCTTGTTCGAGTTATACAGGAAGGTGCACTTTTCCTTGGCACCTTTCACGACATTGCCGGTGATGACGCTCTTGTTGGCATAGTTCAGCATCACGCCATGTTCGCGGTCCCCGATCGAGACATTGTTGGCGACCCGCACATTGGTCGTGAACATCACCGCATAGCCCAGATCGTTGCCGATCGAGACATTGTCGCTGACGACCGAGTCGTCGGCATACATGTAGTGAACGGCAAACCGCAGATCGCGGAACAGGTTGCCGGTAAAGGTGTTCTTCTTGGACGAATTCACAAAGATCCCGTCGCGGCCATAGCGGATGTCATTGCCTTCAACCACCGCACCCGGCGCGTTCCAGACATAGACACCATTGCCGCGCGCGTTCATATGGCGATCCTGCCGCCCTTCAATCCGGTTGCCGCGCACGATGCTGTCCTTCGCACCGTGGATGTCGATGCCGTAAAGATTGCCCAGCAGCACGTTATCCTCGACCACCGGCGCGCGCGCCGTCTTGGTCAGCTGGATGCCGCTGTCGATCCCGTCATGGTCCGATCCCGATCCGATCACCGTCAGCCCGCGCAGGGTCACGCCCGGCCCGGTCACTGTGATCACGCTGCCTTGGCCTTGGCCGTCGATGGTGGCCTGTCCCAGCCCGTCGAGGGTCACGGGCCGGTCCAGAACCAACTGCTCGACGTAAACGCCGGGGCTCAGGCGAAGGGTGTCCCCATCCGCCGCCTGCGCCAGTATCTCGTTTATGGCCCCCGCCCGGTTGGGCACATCCCAATCCGCCGCCCAAAGGGGCGAGCCGAGCAGGAGCGGTATGAGCAGGGGCCAACGCATGTTTATGCGCTCCGCGGCTCAACAAACATCCGGCCGCGCATCTCCATGTGCAGCGCGTGGCAGAACCACTGGCAATAGAACCAGTGCACGCCCGGCCGGTCGGCAATGAACGTGACCGAGGCGGTGGCCTGTGGTGCAACTTCCATCGCGATACCGAAGTTCGACAGGCAGAAGCCGTGGGTCACATCGTCCACGTCATCCAGGTTGGTGACATAAACGGTCACTTCGTCACCCTGTTTGACGGTGAACTTCTCCATGCTGAACACGGGTGCGGTCGAGGTCATGTAGACCCGCACCTTGTTGCCGTCCCGGATCGGTTCCTCGGCACCTTCGTCCAGATCGACACCGTCAGCGGCAGCCTGCGCGCGCGCCTCTTCCCACATTGGGTCGTTGCGGTCCCAGACATTCACCGGGTTCACCTTGGACCGGTGAACAATGATCGAGTCATGCGGCTCGGCAAAGGTCGGGCCGTCATGGACCACCTTCATCTTGTCGCCGGAAATATCGATCAGCTGCTCATTCTCGGGCTTCAGAGGACCCACGTTCAGGAAGCGGTCTTTCGAGAACTTGTTCATCGAAATCAGCCACTTGCCATCAGCTTCGGCAGTTTCACCCATCGAGGTCGAGTTGTGGCCCGGCTGGTAATGCACGTCGACCTTGTCGACGATCGGGTCAACATCGGCACCCGCATAGGCCTCGATCGCCTTGGCGATGTCCCACTTCACCACCTGGCTGTCCAGGAACAGGGTGGTATAGGCGTTGCCCTTGCCGTCGAATGCCGTGTGAAGCGGGCCAAGGCCCAGCTGCGGCTCGGCGACAACAGCGGAACGCGGATCGGCGTTTTCGCTGAACAGCGCATCGACCTTTTCCACATCGATCACGGATACAGTCGGCGACAGCTTGCCGTTGATCATGATGTGTTTCTTGTCGGGTGCCGCATTCACACCGTGTGGCGAGTTCGGGATCGGGATGTACCGGGTCAGGTTTCCACCCGCCTCTTTACGCCCGTCCACGACCTTGACGCCGTTCAGTTCCTGATAGTTCCCGGCCGCTACGGCTTCTTCGATACCTTTGAGGTTGAACACGACCACATGGTCCAGCTCGTTCTCGGTCATCTCGGCCAGGTTCATACCCATTTCCGAGTTATACGAGGTCGAGAAGGCGTATTTGCCCTGATAGTCGCAGTCGGTGTTGTCGAGGTTGCCCGACACCATCACCTGCCATGCAACTTCCATGCTGTCGCCGTCGATGGCGGTAAAGATGTTCACATATTGCGACGGATCATCAAGGATCTGGCCGTCATTGACCAGCGGGGCCTCGTGCTCACCATTGGCAAAGACATAGCCGGTGCGCGGGAATTTCTGCGGACGCAGGCCGTGGATGTCATGCGCGTTCGGGATCTCGATGATCTTGTCGCATTTCATCACGTCACAACGCACACGGGCCACGCGGGTGTTGGCCTTGTCGTTCATGAACAGATAACGGCCATCATAGGTGCCGTCGGTGAACGACATATGCGGGTGGTGCAGGTCGCCGTTGTCATAGGTGACCTTGCCGTTTGCAGCCAGGAATTCCTTGGTTTCAGGCAGCAGGCCTTCGGTCAGAACCTTCAGCGACTCGTTGGTCTGGCCCCAGCCCGTGGCCGAGCAGCGGTTGAACACCGGCACCCGCATCAGCTCGCGCATGGACGGCACGCCCAGAATGCGCAGCTCGCCAGTCTGGCCCGACGACCAGAAGCCGTAATATTCGTCCAGCTCGCCCGGTTCCAGATGCTGCTTGGCGGCAGCGCTGGCCTCTTTCGCGGTCATCAGGGTCGATCCCAGACCGGTCCCGGCGATGACGGCACCGGTGGCAGTGGCCCCCAGCATTCCGCGGCGCGTGATGTTCAGTTTGTTTTCTTGGTCCGACATGGTCGTTCCTCCTTTTTAGGAAACGGTTTTCGGTTTGGCGTTCGGATGGTTCGCCGGTGGTTGCCCGAGGGGGGTCTTAGGTGTGACCGACCCGGTCTTGGCCCGCCGTTTCAGTTGGCGGATAACGACGGGACATTTGTCCTCGGACTGATAGAGCACCTGACAATGCAGGCAGGTGACGCACTCGTTCGGATTGATCTCACCGGTGGGGTGGATCGCCTGAACGGGGCATTCATTGGCGCAGGTCTGACAGGGCGTGCCACAATCGTTGTAGCGGCGCAGCCAGTCGAACATGCGGATACGGGCAGGGATCGCCAGCGCTCCGCCCAGCGGGCAAAGATAGCGGCAATAGAACCGTTCAACGAACAGCCCGATCCCCAGCAGGACCAGCGCAAAGACCACAAACGGCCAGTCGCGCATGAATTTCAGAATGATCGCGGTCTTGAACGGCTCGATCTCGGCATATTGCTCGGCCAGCGGGATCGATACGAAACTCAGGCCAAAAAGACCCAGAAAGATCATGTATTTCGCAGGCCAGAGACGCTCGTTCAGGCCCCAGGGCAAAGTCCATTGCGGCACTTTCAGCGCCCGCGCGATCTTGTTGGTCAGCTCCTGAAGCGCGCCAAACGGGCACAGCCATCCGCAATAGGCCCCACGACCCCAGAACAACAGGGCTGCGGCCACGGCAAACCACTGGATAAAGACCAGCGGATCCAGCAGGAACGCATCCCACGAGAACCCCGTGCGCAAACTGCCCGCCAGCGCCATCAGGTTCACCACGCTCAGCTGTGCATTGGCATACCAGCCGATGAAGAACAGGGTTATCGTCAGGTACCCGATGCGGAACCAGTAGAAGACGCGCGCATTCATCGTGGCGTGGAACTGGAAGAAGAACGTGGCCGTCAGCACCAGCAGCATGACACCAAGCCCGGCGATCTCGACGGTGCGATCCTTCCAGATGCGCTGCCACAGGGCGGCCTTGGCGGCCGCTTCGCCTGTTGCATCATCCACGACCGAAGGCGCGGTGACGGGCAACAGGTACTGTTCCGGCAGTTTGTATCCCAGATCGAAGGTCAGAAAGGTCTTTTCAACCGCCCCGACGGCACGCTGCACCAGCAATTGCAGGCGGAACGGCTCGGCCGGGTCAAACTCGGCATCAGCGGGAATCTTGAAGATATCCAATTCGGTAAAGCTGGGGGCATCTGGCGCGGCAACCTCACCCAGACGGCGCTGCTGCTTGTCAAAGAACCGCACCGAGCTGTCGCCCTGGATCAGTTGAATCCGGTCAAAGATCCCACCCCGGACATAGCCCGAGCCCTTGAAGCTATAGGCCCCGCGCCCCAGAACCAGAATGGCCTGTTCACCTTCGTCCAGCCAGTTGGTCAGGTTCTGATATTCAGCCTCACCCAGCAGCGACTTGCCGATAGACGGGACCGAAACAAGCGCCATGTGCATGTCGATGAAGGTGTCATCCGGCGCGCCCGGTTCGGGTCGCTTGATCGCGCGCTGATCCCCGGTGGCTTCAAAGGCGGCATTGACCTGCCCGACATCCAGCGTCATCCGCCGGACCGAGCCGTCTCCAGACAATGTGGTCCAGTCGTAAATGGCATCCTGCGCCATATCGACTTCGCGCTTCGGACCTCCAGCCTGCACCGGAGACAATCCGCCCAGCCCCAGCGCGCGGGCCACTTTGATCCCTCCGCGCACAAGGCTGTCATCGATCACCATGATCGTCACGGTCGCACCCGAGATAATGTCTAGGTCATGCCCCTCACCCCCGGTCTCGGCCTCTCGTTTCAGGTCAAGGCCCGCATAGCCTTCGGTCAGTTCAACCATCCGGGAATTGGGAATGCCGATCAGCACGATGGGTTCGGAATGCTTGACCAGCTGAACACCGGTCAGAACAGCATCCGCGTCGATGGCGGCAACCACGTGAATGGGTTTGCCGGAATATCCGGTTGTGCCGACAAAGTCCGAAGTCAGAAAAGCCCACGCAATGGTCTCGCCACCCCGAAGGACCGGGGCAACCTTCACGTCGCTGCGTACCGGGCCAAACGCGTCGGCACCCGGGGCCAGGTCAGCCGGATCGATGTCAGGAAGAAAGCTGGCAAGACTGTCGGCGCGTGCACTGATTGCGACACCGCAGGACAGAATGAGGGCCAGAAGGAAATGGATTGCGCGACTTATGACCACGGCGCACCTCCGATCAATTGGGTGGACGCCATGGACGCGCGCGGGGCGCGTTCAGATTCTTCTAGGGTCGTGAACGGGGGCCCCCGGGTTTCGGGCCACAGGTGTTTGGGGCTGTACAAAATGCACTGCCCCCCATGTTCAAAACGTACATTTTGAACATTTCCGACGCTTGCGGGCTGCAAAGCGCCCGGCATCGGTGCTGACACCGTCACCGCACAAAGCGCACAGTCCGCGCATTTCGGGCAGGGCGCGGTTGGATCGTTGTCGCCTTCTTCTTCAAGGTCAACTTGAACCCAGACCGCGCCCGCCTCCGAGCAGATCTCCACCCACATGCTCTCACCGGGACTCGCCAGAACCGGGCCAAGCATTTGCAACAACAGAAGGAAAATACCTGCCAGTCCACACGCCGCGCGTAATGCGCGAACAGGGAGGGTGTGGAAAGAGTTAAAGGCAGGCATGGAGAATCCAACTCGGTATTCTTTCCCGAGTCGTAGGCGGTTTTCCCTGTCCGATACTTGACTTTCGTCAGGCCTTTGGAATTTCCCTTCAGCCGTCCGCTTCGTCCATCAACCCACGCACCCATCGCCCTGCCAACCAGGACGCGGGTATGCCTAAAGGTATTGACCAAAGGATTGCCGGAACCGGTCCAATCACCCCGAAACCGGCGCTGTGCAGGATCAGACCGGCCAGAAACAGGTTGATGGCCACGGTCAACATGGTGGCTGGATAAAGCAGAATTGCCAGTTTCCAGACCGGCCATTTGCCTTCAGTGGCTGGTGCCTTCCGAGAAGGTGATTTTGTTCCAGACATTGTACTTCCCAGACGGTTTTCGCATCGGCAGGCGGCGCACTTCTTCCAGCGTCTGCGCATCATAAACAATCACCGCGCCGTCATCTTCCCAGATTGATACAAGCGCGTGGCGGCCATCCTTTGTGAACTCGACATGTGCCACGGTCTTGCCCTGTGCAGGGCGCAAAGTCCTTACGATTTCAAGGCTTTGCTTGTCGATCACATGCATGGCATCCTTGTTGGGGCCAAAGAAGACATCGGCCCAGACGTAAGGCGAATTTTCGTGGCTCCGCATGAAGAAGCCCGGCCCTTCGGTCTTGATCCGCTTGACGGTTTCCCAAGTCTCCATGTCGATCACCGACACCGTGCCGTCGGTCAGATGCGGTGTGGCCATAACGGTCGTATCGCCATGTTTCCACGTAATTCCCGAGCCCAGATGCGGCATCCCCGGCAAGTCCAGATCGGCCACCTTGTGCCCAATAACAAGGTCGATCACCTGTCCGCCCTTGCCATCGCGCGCGGCACCCATGACGTATTCATAGCTTTGATCGAAAAAGAAATCGTCCAGATAGTCGGGCGTGGTGATCTTGCGCACCGGGAAGGGGTCGGTGTTCTTGAACTGCCCTTCGATGCGGAAGTCGTGACCCAACCCGGATTGCGGCGGGTTGGCTCCGTAAAAGACCTCCCAGATCTCGGGAACATCCTTGAGCGCCAGAACAAAGCTCTCGCGCGGGGGGGCCTGATACACCGCGGATACGCGGCTGGATTTCCCCGCTTTTCCTTTGATCGCAATGACTTTTGCCACCGACAGGTCTTCGGTCGACAGCAGGGTCAGACTGTTTGGCAGATAATTCGCAACGGCCAGCCACTTGCCGTCACCGGACATTGCGATGTTTCGGCTGTTAAGCCCCGCCCGTACGCGCCCCACCTGTTGCAGGGCCCAGATGTCGTATTTCTGAACCCAGCCATCCCGGGACATGATGAAAACGTAACGCCCATCCGGGCTGAACTTCGGCCCGCCGTGAACCGCGAAGGGTGTCTCGAACCGGTCCAAAACCTCAAACGTGTCACCATCCAGCACGCTGACATGATGATCCCCGGTTTCGACCACCAGGGTGATGTTCATCGGGTCACTTGACCACACTGGCGCATCAACCGGGACATAACCGTCATCCAGCGTGCGGCTGTCCATAATATGGGCCTCGCCCCATTCGGGGTCGGTTTCCAGCGGTGATTTCAACCAGCCGGCCAGCTCTTCAATCTGCAAAGCATCGAGTTCGTGCGAGAAAGCAGGCATTTGCGTCGCCGCGCGCCCTTCCGCAATCACCGCCGCGATACGCGGCCCACGCATGCGCTGCAGCGTCTCTGGGATCAGTGCCGGACCCACACCGCCCAGGCGGTTTTCACCGTGGCAGGACGCACAATGCTCGGCATAATCCGTTGGTGCATCCGCCCAGGCACCACCGGCGCCCAGTACAGAACACATCAACACGACCTTCATCTTTTCAAAAATACTCCCGCCGGAGGCTCCGTTACGTGTCTCTGGCGCCCATGTCGAAGGCTCAAAGCAGACAGGATCAAAAGAACTGATGCGCCGGATCATGGCTTTTCCCCCGGAACGGCGTGACCCGCAGACGCTCGCCTGCGTCGTCAACACCGATTTCTTCGTTTGTCAGGTAACAGGCCGGATCTTCGGCCCAGGGATCACCGGTCAGTTGCAGGGCCCGGATGCGGGTGTTGCCACCGCAGACATCCTTTAGCTCACAGGCCCCACAGCGCCCCTTGAGGGGGCGCGGACGCGTGCGCAGCATGGCCAGCATCGGATCGTCGCTGGTCCAAAGCTCGGAAAACGATGTCGTCTTGACGTTGCCGACTGTGTAATCAGACCAGTAGGTGTCAGGATGGACCCGGCCCAGATTATCGATATTGGCCACACCCAAACCGCTGGAATTTCCTCCCCAAGCGGCCAGATGCTCGCGGACATGCGCAGCCTTGTCAGCGTCGAAATGCGTGCGAATCCAGTTCAGGAAATACCCCGCATCTGCGTCATTGTTGCCAGTCACGATATCCAGCGGGCGACCGCCCGAGGCAGCCTCCCACGCGCGCTCCAACAGCAGATCCATTCCCTTGCGGGTGCGCTGATGCTCGGCATCTTCACCGCGGTTCTTGTCACCACGCCCGGCATAAACCAGGTGCGACAGGTAAAACTTGTCGACGCCCTCGTCATCGCATAGCTGAAGCAGGTCCGGCAGGTGATGCTGCGTGCCTTCGGTCAGGCAGAACCGCAAGCCAACCTTGATGCCGCGCCTCTTGCATTCGCGCACACCGCGCAGGGCGTCGGCAAAAGCCCCTTCAACACCGCGGAACCAGTCATTCGTGGCCCCGATCCCATCCAACGAGATGCCAACGTAGTTGAAACCAACGTCGGCAATCATGTCGGCTGTTTCATCATGAATGCGTGTCCCGTTGGTCGACAGCGCCAGCATCGGCACAATGTCGCGCGCACGTTTGGCAATGTCGAAGAAATCGAACCTGTCCAGTGGTTCTCCACCCGAGAGGATCAGGGCCGGGACGCGAAACTGGCCCAGATCCTCAAGGGTTACCATGGCTTGCTCGTGGCTGAGCTCGCCCGGGAACGCAACATCCGCCGAGACGGTGTAGCAATGACGACACTTCAGATTGCAGCGCCGCGTCAGGTTCCAGATTACAACCGGTTTCACAGGACCGGGGCGACGTTTTCGCACCGGGGTCGGTTTGACCAGCTGGTGCATGTATTCGGTCAGGCGGAACATCGTCTCAGCCTTTCTTTTTCAGGCGCAGCCCGGTCTTTTTCAGGATGCGCGTGGAATAGAGGATATCCTTGGCCCGGCAGGCATCACCCAGGATCATAGTGATCTGGGCGCGTTTTTCCTCGACTTCATCCCGATCCGATCCGTGAACCATGGCAAACAGATTGTAGGGCCAGTCGGGCAGGGCGCGCGGGCGTTCATAGCAATGGGTGACAAAGGGTAGAGCACCGATCTGGGCGCCCAATTCGGCGATGCGGTCATCTTCGACATCCCAGACAGTCATACCGTTTGAGGTCATGCCCAGCTTGTAATGGTTGGGGGCGGCCGCGATGCGGCGGATTACGCCGCGCGCTTTGAGGGCTGACAGCCTCTCAAGCAGATCGGCTTCCTGCATCCCCAGATCATCAGCAACCTGAGCATATGGGGCAGAAACCAGAGGCAATCCGCCCTGTAGCGCTTGGATAATCAGTCTGTCTGTTGCGTCGATCATGCCGCCACCCGAAAGCCGATGTAGAATTCCTGAAGTTTGGGGAAACAAAGAACCTCGATCCCCGTTTCCCGTTCGATTGCATCGGCTGTGGCCCTGATTCCTTCGGGCGTTTCAGTGGCCAGTACGAACCACATGTTCAGCCGGTGCGTGCGTTCATAATTATGGGCGACCTCGGGGTGTGCATTGACTTTGGTCACGACGGCTTCAAATTCCCCGGCTGGAACGGCCATCGCGCAGAGGCAGAAGGCACCGCCCATTGCAGCGGCATCGAAGAACGGCCCAAAACGTGTGATGACGCGTGTCTCTTTCATGCGCGTCAGGCGCGCCAGCAATTCGGCCTCGGACAGGTCAAGTTCTTTGGCGACTGTTGCGTAAGGATGTGAAACCAGTGGCAGATCGTCCTGCATACGGTTCAGGATCGCACGGTCAGTTTGGTCCAGCGTCATGCGGCGACCTCTTTGGTTTGAATCAGGGCACCGGTCTGCTTGAAACAGCGGGTAGAGAACAGAACCTTGTTCCGTGCACCTGTCAGTTCGGACAGGGTCGTCGCACGGGCCAGTACGTCCAAAGCTTCGCTGCGGGACCGCGCGTGGATCATGGAATACAGGCGATATGGCCACACATCGGGCACCGGGTTGCGCTCGTAACACAAGGTCACCCCTGGGAAAGCGGCCAAAGCGGGGCCAGCGATGTCGATCTGCTCTGCCGGCAGGTCCCAGACCACCATCGCATTGGCCGACCAGCCAAGCGCCCGGTGACGTACGATGACGCCCAGCCGCGAGATGATACCGGCCGAATGCAACGCGATGACTCGCGCCATCACATCATCAACGTCCCGGTTCAGTGAATGTGCCAAATCTGCATAGGGTTCAGCGACCAGAGACAGTCCCGAACTCAGCGTCTGCAGTAGACACCGATCACCCTCGCGCATCGCAGTTGCATCCACCTGGCGTGCTGTAGGCACGGTTTTGACCCCGCCGATCATGCGGAACCCAAGATCAACGTTGAAAGGGCGCACCAGCCGCAAATCCAGCACCCGCAGCCCGGTGACCCGGCTGATCCGTGCGAGGGTAGCATCCACATGCGCCCGATCCGGGCCGGTTGCAACGAACCAGAGGTTCCAGGTATCCTCACGCTGATAATTGTGGTTTACACCCGGTTCGGCGTCGATCAGGGCGGCGACCTCTTCCAGCCGCTCCTCCGGGACGGACACTGCCGCCAGCGTACTGGCCGTCACCACGCCGGGCGTGATGGTTGCGCCAACCCGCGTGATGCGACCCGTAGTGCGCATTCTTGAAAGGCGGTGGATGACTTCGCTTTCGTCAAGTCCAAGTGCGTTTCCAAGAACCTGAAACGGGCGTTCGGTCACCGGGAAATCGCGCTGAAATTCATCCAGCAAGCGGCGGTCGATCGGGTCTGTAATGTGTTGCATGACTTACAGACCCGTCTTGTGCGCACGCGCGGTAAAGAAGATACCCGACGGGCTTTCGGCCTCGATCTCACGTAGTTTTTCGAAGCTACGCGTGTCATAAACCATGACCTTGTTCGCATCGCGCACACTGATCCAGACCTCGTGCCCGCGCGGAGTGAATTCCATGTGCAAAACGGCAGGGCCGGGCTTGAATTCGTGGATGATCTGTTTGCTGACGGTATCGATGACCTGAATGGTATCGTTCAGCGGGTGGGCAAAGTTAACCCAGACCTGCCGCCCGTCCGGGCGGGCCATGGCAAAAACCGGCTGTCCGTAGGTTTGCGTGCGTCCGGTCTCGGTCAGGGTGGTGGCGTCGATCCACAAAACCTCGTGGTGGCCAACGGCGGGCAAGACAAATTCGGACCCTGTCAGCGCCCAACCTTCCAGATGGGGCATCTTGTAGACCGGCATTTCCTCCTGACCACGGCCATAGCCGGGTAGAACGCGGATCGGTTCCGGGTTGTCGGACCACAGATCAAGCGCGGTCAGACCATCCTCGCCAAACAGGCCGGTGATATAGGTGCGGCCATTGGCAGTGATCAGCGCGTCATAAGGGTTCTTGCCGATATCGGGGATCTTGGTGATCTCGGGCGCGCCTTGTGCGAAATCCGCGATCCATGTCTCACCCGTGTCCCACATTGTGAAAACGAAACGGCGACCCGGCGCGTCGACCAGACCAATCGTTTTGCTGCCGGTGGGAATGTCAGCCACCATCTCCAGCGTTTGCGCATCAAACACGCGCACACCGCCGGGTTCGTAATTCGATACCGCTACAAGGGCGCCATCGTCCGAGATTGCGCCGCCAATGGCGTTTCCGGACTGCACAACACGGTTCACGATCTGGCGGGTGACAATGTCAACCTTGGTCAGGCCTCCGTCGCGGCCAAAGACATAGGCAAAACGTTCATCCGGTGAATAGACCAACGAGGCGTGGGACAGATCGCCCAATCCTTCTATCCGGGCCAGAGCTGCACGGTCGGACTGGTCCACCAACAGGACCGATCCGCTGGCACGTTCGATCACCAGCCCAAGGTCTCCTGTTGCCATCGGCTCGGCCTGGGCCGTGGTCATCATCAATGTCGCCGCAAGGCTGAGGATAAGGTGTTTCATTGTGCCTCCTGTTCCAGCAGGTATCGGGCAATCCATTCGGCCTCTTCTTCGCTGATCAGGGGCCGCCACGGGGGCATCGCCGTATCGGGGATGCCGTCAAGGATGACGCCGGTCAAAACCTCGGCGTCATAATGCTCCAGTGTTTTCGAGCGCAGATCAGGCCCCAGGCCGCCTTTCAGTGATAACCCGTGGCACGAGCCGCAATCCTGATGCACAAGTCTTTTCAGTGCGTTGGGATCAATGACATCGGCAGCAAAGGCGGACGTTGCGGCCAGAACCGCAGTTGTCAGAAAGGTTCGGGCAACCCACCCCTTGTGGCCGGGCACATTTCTGTTCGGCGCGGGACGCGGCACACGATTTCTGCACCCTAGCTTAGCCATGAGCCCGTTCCAGAATGTTCGCCACGGGCTGTTCGGCGTAGAGTGAGACAACTTTGCCGATGATGAAAAGCGTTGGTGCCTTCAACCCGGAGGTGCGCACGTCGTTGGCCAATTGGTCCAGCCGTGACACCAGCCGGCGTTCATCGGGTGTCGTCGCATTTCCGATGGCCAGAACCGGTGTTGATCCCGGTAGGTTTTCGGTCATCAGCCCCATGGCGATCTGGCCGATATTGGCCACACCCATATAGACCACCAGTGTCGTGTCCGGGTCGGCCAGGCGTTTCCAGTCCAGATCCAGCACTTTGTCTGCCTGCCGGTGTCCGGTAACATATTGAACCGAGGTGGCCAGACCGCGATGGGTCAGCGGCACGCCGGTCGAGCAGGACGCGCCCTGCGCCGCCGTTATCCCCGGTGCGTATTCGACCGCCACGCCATGGGCCATCAGATAAGCGGCTTCTTCCGAGCCGCGGCCAAAGATCATCGGATCGCCACCTTTCAGACGGGCGACCGTGTGACCTGCGCTGGCCTCTTCCAGAAGGATTTCGTTGATCCGGTCCTGTGGGACGGTGTGGCATTTGGGCGCTTTCCCAACAGGGATCAGCCGCGCGCCTTCGGCGTGCAGATTCAGGATATCAGCAGACACCAGCCTGTCATAGACCACCACATCTGCTTCCTGCAGCATTCGCAGGGCACGCAGCGTCATCAGTTCGGGGTCGCCGGGGCCTGCACCAATCAGAAAAACCTTACCGCTCATGTTCAAACTCGCTGGGTCTGAATGTCTTCGAAACCCGGGGTTTCCTGCGCGAATCCAATGCTTTTGCGGGACGTTGCTGGGTAGGCCGGGCGTGTCATGAGGGCAGATTGGCGCAATCGAAAACCAACCTCCTTGACATAAGTTAAGGAGCGCGGGATTTGCGCCCGCGCCCCTCTGTTCAGCCTATGAAAACACCCGGGATCAGGGCTCGACAGTGATCACCCCGATCATGTTCTGTGTCTCCCAATGGGGCCCGCAGAGATAATCCTGAGGGCCGGGTGTCAGGAAGGTCATTTCAACCGTTTCTTCCGGGAACAACCGGTCGCTTTCGGGTTCGCTGCCATCTTTCAGCAACACACTGTGGCTGGTGCGCTTGTCGACATTCACCCATCGGACAGTTGTACCTGCCTTTACGGTCAGTTCGAACGGGCAGAAATTGTAGTTGTACATCAAAACCACTTTGGCGTCCTCGACCGAGGCCGAGGGGTGGCCGAACAGCTCGACATAACGTTCTTCGGCTTCGGCGCAGATCTCGGCGGTTTCATCTGACCAGGCTGGCGCGGCAAGAAGCAGCAGCGCGGGAAGAAGGCGGTGGGGTTTCATGGTCCATGTCTCCTTTCCAAAGTAATTGGGGCCGGGAGAACCGGCCCCAAACTGTTATTGCTTGACCACGTTGATAAACGCGCTGTCGTCGTCGAGCGCTAGGCTGGTATCCAGCGTTACGTGGTGGAACCGTGCGGCGGCAAAGTCATCATGGATGGCAAAACCGACCGTATAGGTTTGACCGGCCTCCAGCGGAACATCGCCGGGTGCGCCTGAGTTCAGCGGACGTGTGAAAACAACCGTCCACATGCCACCAGACAGGTTTGCCGAGGCTGCAATCTCACCATCATTGACCACCCGCTGTTCCAGCAGATAACCATTTGTGGCACTGCCGTCCGCGTAGACACGCATCAGGTCAAGATAGGTACCGTCAGCCAGATACTGCTCGATTTGTTCGGCGGCCTGCAACTTGTCCCAACCGCCCAAAGCCTTGCCGCCTCGACCTTTGATCTCGATCTCGGTGCGGCTTTCGCTGAGGTACTTGGTCACGGTGTCCTGAGCGGTCAGGCGACCGGAAACATCCCCGTTTGCGGCAATTGCATCGGCCTCAGGCGCAAAGGGCATATGGGTGTTGTCGGCGTGGCACGACGCCCAGCACCCGACCTGATCGCCCAGCTCGATACCGGTTCCGGTGATCATCATAGCGACCTTGATCTGGTTTTCAGGATCCATTTTGCCGCCATCGACAAACGGAGCAGGGTTGTGCCCCGCATCCGGCCATTGCAGACGGATGTACAGGTTTTCGTCATCATGTGCCGCCTGAACGGTTGCGTCGATCACACCGCGTTTGCCGGGGATCGGAGTGGGTTCCAACTCGCCACCGGCAACGATCTTGTTACCAATCGCATCCAGTTCCTTGGCATGACAGGTCGAACATTGATCGCCACCTTTGGTCAGCGGACGGGCCCCGCCATGGGTTTTTCCGTTCTGCACCCATTCAAACGACGCCTGGCCTGGATAGAACAGTTTCAAGTCCGCACTGGCCACCGCATTCCAGTCGATGTTGGCACCGACATCGCCGCTTTCACTGCTGGCAGGTGTTGCCGAACCATCGGTTGCAGCCGCTGCCCGCTCTTCCGCGACAGCGGCGTCAACTGCTGCCGCAATCTGGGCCTGAACGGCCTCCTGCTGGGCTTTCTTTGCAGCTTTCTCAGCCTCGGCCTCGGCAGCTTCCTTGGCTTCGATCCGTTCAAGGCTGGCAAGGTATTCTGGCGGAATTGGTCGAATGAAGGCCGGATTTGGCGCTTCAAGCTCTTCCAGATATTCGTCGGATGCGCGGTCTCGGATGTTCGAGTGTGCAATGCCCTTGTGGCAGTCGATACATGTCTGACCGGTTTCCATTGCGTTCAGGTGCTGCTGACGTGCACGCGGACGCTGGAATTCAGGCATCATCGATTCAAAGTCATGGCAGTTTCGACATTCACGCGAGTCCGTTGATTTCATCCTCTCCCACTCATTCATGGCAAGATGAATGCGCTTGGCTTCGAATTTCTCTCGGGTGTTGATGGTGCCGACCATCTTTCCATAAAGCTCTTTCGAGGCTTTTATTTTGCGGATGATTTTGTGGGTCCAGTCCTTGGGCACGTGACAGTCCGAGCAGACCGCACCAACGCCCGACCGGTTCACGTCGTGGATCGTGCCCTGGTATTCCGCATAAACAAAATCTCGCATCTCGTGGCACGAGACACAGAATTCCTTGGTATTCGTGGCTTCCATGGCGGTGTTGAACCCACCCCAGAAGATGATGCCGGCGGCGAAAGCCGCAGCAATACCGGCCACGGGCATTCCCCACAGGAAATACCGGCGCCAGATCGGTTTTTTCTTATCCGGTTCGGAAGTCATATCCGGGCTCCGTTTTGGCTGTCTTGTCTGGCCTTGGGTGGCAGGCCGGTGAGTTTGGCGGATCTGTCAAACGAGGAAAGGGCGGGCGAGGGGCCCGCCCTTTCCGGTTTAGGTTGCGAACCCCTCAGGTGACGTGGTTCGACCGGTTGTGGACATTGAACTTGCCGGTTGGCGCGTAAAGTCCGTCAATCCGACCGATCTCTTCCAATGTCTTGGCGTCGAAGATCACAATCTGACCGTTGGGTTCCTTCGAGTCCGACAGGTTCCACTTGGAAACCCAGACCTCGGTACCATCGGCGTTGAATTCGAAGTGAACAGCGGCGCTGCCTTCGTCTTCGGTGATCTGGATGGTTTTCACGATCTCGCCGGTCTCTTTCGAGATGACCTGAACCGATTGTTGAATTTCCGGCTCGGGGTGTTTGGTCTGATCAGCCCAGATGTAATCCGAGTTCGGGTGGGTGCGGACAAACAGGCCGGGGCCGTCGGTTTCCACCTCGTAACAGGTTTTCCACGCCTGATCCGGGTGGCCTTCTGGGTCGTTGCCCCAGACTGTCACGGTACCGACACCCAGGTGGGTTGTGCCCGCCACAGGTCCGCAGTTCGGGTCAATCCAGTTCGCGCCCGGGCCGGGGTGCGGCAGGGCAGCGGTGTCGATCATAGCCTCAAGCTTGTGCGTTTCGGTATCGACAACGACCATCTTGTTCGATGCGTTTGCCGCGATCTGGAAGTACCGGCCTGTCGGGTCGAAGAACCCGTCATGCAGGAACTTGGCCGAGTTGATCTTGTCAATCCGCAAGTTGTCGAGGTCGGTGTAGTCAACCTGCCAAAGCTGACCCAGCTCTTTCACGGCAACGATCCAGGTGGGTTCGTTCGGCGTGGTGTAGATAGCGGCCACACGGGCTTCTTCCACATACTCACCATCTACGTTTGTGCCACGGGTCGAAACGACTTTGACCGGCTCCATGGTCTGCGCATCAACGATCGCAAAGTGAGGCGGCCAGTACCCACCACCGATGACGTATTTGCCGTCACCGGACACGGCGACATCGCGCGCGTCATAGGCAATCTTGACTTCCGAAACCAGCATCTTGTCCGGCGTTTGCCAGAGGTCGATCTTGGTCATCTTGCCGTCACGGCCCATTGTGTACCAGAAACGTCCAGGTGTTTCGGGTTCGGTGATGTTGTGATGCTCTGAAGCTTTCAGGACGTGCACGGCATAGCCGGTCGGAATATGCGTCAGCACTTCTTTCGTGTCACCGTCGATGACGGCAACCTTGCCCACATCGCGTTCGATGACGACAAAGAAGTTTTCCCAGTTGCGGCCGTGCAGCGGCTCGGTCGGATAATCCGCTTCTTCGACATAAACCTTGCGGGTTGCCTTCATCTGCTCCAGCGACATTTCAGGCGGCTTTGGGGCCTCCATCATGATGTAGGTCGCCATATCCTTGATTTCCTGCTCGGACATGATGTCCGAGAAGTTGTTCATCCCGCCTTCAGTTCCCCAGGCGATAATTTTCTCTAGGCGTTCCTGACCCAGTTTCAGGGTGCCGCCTTCGGTTACGGTGCCGTCGGCTGCGGTCTTCTTCCAATGTGGTTCCAGGTTTTTTCCGGTAGCGCCTTTGCGCAAAACCCCGTGGCAGCCTGCACATTGTTCAAAGTACAGTTGTTTCGAAGCTTCAAAGGCTTCGTCGCTAAGCGTTGGCTCGTCGGCAAAAGCTGGAGCAGCGACGCTGCCCAACAACATTGCCAATCCGACCCCAAAAGCGCGGCCGGTCTTGTTGTAGCTGATTCCAAGTGACATGATCACTCTCCATTTGCGTGGTGAGGCAATGCAGAGACTGATCCATCACGGGATTGTCATCCTTGACCAAAGTCAACGGGCGCGCCGCTAACTTTGTTCTTTGGACAAAAACCAGGTGCAGATTTCACCAATAAAACCTGTTTTTTTCACACATGTTTATGGCGTCTTGATTTCGGTTAAGTGCCCCAATCCCGTCGGACGGTACTGCTTGTTGAACGATAAGATGAGCCATGGAGAGCAGGCATGTCATCTGCAATATCGCGCATTTTCAGCGAAGGATTTCGGATATTTTTCCTTTCCGCCGGTCTTTATGGTGTGTTTGCCGGTGTCGCCTGGGGTGTTTGGCTGGCCTCACTGGATGGGCTTTTACCTTATGACGAGCAAAGTTATGGAATGCCCCCGGTCATGTGGCATGCCCATGAGATGATTTTTGGCTATGCAACGGCAGCACTGGGTGGGTTCTTTCTGACGGCAGTTCCGAACTGGACCGGCACGCCGGAAGTGCGGGCGCGCTTTGTCACGATCGTAGCGCTGATCTGGATGGCGGGGCGGTTGGCGGTGTGGTTTTCAGGATCGCTCTCTCCGATTACCGTCGCGATTGTTGACCTGAGCTTTGTTCCGATTCTTGTCCTGAAAATTGCCAGCCAGCTGGTACGAAGGCCCAAGCCACAGAACATGATATTTCTGTATCTTCTGAGTTTGGTGTGGGTGGCCAACCTGATGGTTCATCTGGAATGGATAGGTGTCGCCGCAGACACGTTGAATACCGGGGTTCGTGCAGGGCTACTGACCTTGTGTTCAATGATAGCGATACTGGGGGGACGTATAACTCCGGCCTTTACGCGCAATGCAATGAAACGCGAGGGTGTTCCCGAGGCCCTGTGGCCGGCTTCAAACGCGGCGCTGGAAAAGGCCGTGATGGCGCTTGCCCTTGTGCTGCCGTTGTTGGAGCTGAGCTTGGGCAGTGTTTCCTTGGCGGGTATCTGCGCGTTGTTGCTGGGCGGCGCCCAGCTGATGCGCATGGCACGGTGGAGAGCGGGTTGGGCGCTGCGGCAGCCGATCCTGATTGCTCTGCACCTGGGCCTGATGATGCTGGCCCTCGGGTTGTTGCTGTGGGGGTCTGCCGTCATCGGATATGGTAATGAGATCGGCGCGCTGCACATTTTGGGGATTGGGTGCGTTGGTGGCATGACCCTTGCCGTCATGAGCCGCGCTGCCCTTGGCCACAGTGGCCGCCCCCTTGTTGCACCGTCGCCCATGGCGGTCGGATACGGGCTTATGGCGGCGGCGGCTTTGGTCCGCTGGCTGGGGTCCGGGCTAGCAGGTGGATATATGACCGCCATGCTGACGGCTGACGGGTTATGGATTGCCGCAATTGGGTTGTACCTGTTTGCCATGTGGCCAGCGCTGACGGGTCCGCGCGCAGCAAAGCACGGCTGACACGGAACCTTAAGCGCGGATTGCAGTTCAGAATATTAAGGGGCGTTCGTTCTTTACGTGGCGGGACACGAGCGCACGAGCGCGTCTTCCGTTTTCAGGTATGTGCCGCACAGACTGAGGAACGTGCCAAGGGGTCTCTAGTTCCGGAAACAAGTCGAAGATTTCTGCCCTTGCTTCTGGGGGAACGCTGGACAGAGCCTGTGCGCCGACAAAAAGGCTTTCCGACGGGGCACCTTCTGCGAAGATGATTTCATGACGGTCGAACAAAAGATGGTAATACGTGACTGACACAGTGTCTTCTGCAACGCTGATACCGGGGCTGGCAGTAAGAATGCGCGCGGGGACCAGGATTTCCTCTGCGTCAAACATTCTGACGGCGATCCGGGATCGAACCAGCATCCGGTGCTGTGGCGAAACAAGCAGGTCGCGTTTTGGCAAGTCACACCCCAAGGCCCCGGCTTTGATGAGGATTGGAAGCAGCTTGGGTTTTTTCACCAGCTCCTCATGCGATAGATTTCGCTTTCCGATCCAACGTATATGTTGCGGTCCATTGTCGGCAGTCACGACCATGTCACCCACCTTCAGATCCTCGATGGGCATCGGACCTTCTGGCGTCATGATAAGTGTTCCGGCAGTAAAGCACGGCACGTCAATGATGGCAGCCGGGTCAGTTGTGTCGGGCGCATTGGTCGGCGTGACGTTCACGATGTTCATCGAGTAGGTCGTACCGGGCACAAGAGGTTCAGAGGTAATATAGCCGCCCAATACGCCGTCAACTTCGACGCGATATACAGTGATTGTGCCCCCGCCTGGTTTGGACAGAACGTAGGATTCTTCCAGGTATATTGGGCCGCTTAGAAAGGTGGTCGAACCATCGAGGGTGGTGATAGTACCGGTCTGCGTCAGGTCATCACCGTCTTCGTTGTCAAAGCGGTCACCGTTGAAAACATCCCCTGTATCGGGGATAGGTGGTCCGCCGCCGTTTTGAATAAAACCACCGGCTGCGTCAGTCACGCTGAACAAACGACGATCCGTGTCGGGATCAAAATTGACATCCAACGTAACCGTGTCCGGCCCAATCGTATTCACCGTGATGACACCGGGTGTATAACCGATATAGGAATAGTTCGCCATTTTTGCCCATCAATCTTTGAAGCGGAATTTTCACCTTTTCTCAGGTGGTTGATTACGTCCGGTATATCAAGAAGTCGACGCGAAAGTGTTCACAATTGCCTCAGATTTCAAGGCGACCCTAAGGTCATTTCGTTATTCTCGCTGTTTGCGGATCTCTGATCTCGTTCCTGAGGATACTTTAGAAGTCTTGACTTTCGTTAAGGCAGCCCTGTGACCCGCACGTCATGTTGCCTGCACTAGCTAATCTGCGCAAAGGAGAGCGCGATGCGAGAAGTCATGACAAAGAGCATGGCTCGCAACATATTCTATGGCGGGTCACTGTTCTTCATCCTTATCTTTCTGGCTCTATCAGCCCATTCACACCTGTATATCGTCAATTCCGAAAATGCCGCGAAGCTCGACGAAAGTGTGGTTCGGGGCAAACATGTTTGGGAAAAACACGCCTGTATCAACTGCCACACGATCCTTGGTGAAGGGGCGTACTTTGCCCCTGAGGTCGGCAATGTGATGACACGTTGGGGCGTGTTGGACGACCCGGAATCGGCCTTTGAATCCCTCAAGGGCTGGATGGAGGCACAACCCACCGGCATTCCCGGTCGTCGGCAGATGCCGCAATTCAACCTCAGCGACGAAGAGATCCGGGATCTGACCAACTTCCTGATCTGGACGGACAACATCGACGCTCAGGACTGGCCGCCCAACGAGGCTGGCTGAGAAGGGGAATGGAGCAATGAAATACGAATCCCAAAAAATCGCCTATGCCTACTTTGCGGTAGCCATGGCACTGTTCGCGATACAGGTGATCGGCGGGCTGCTGGCTGGTCTGATCTATGTGTCGCCTAACTTCCTGAGCGAGCTTCTGCCGTTCAACATCGTGCGGATGCTGCACACCAACGCGCTGATCGTCTGGTTGATACTGGGCTTTTTCGGTGCGGCCTATTTCCTGATCCCGGAAGAGGCCGAGCGTGAAATCCATTCGCCCAAGTTGGCTTATCTGCAGCTGATCATCCTTGTGGTCGGTACGTTGGGCGTGGTTCTGACCTATGTCTTCAACCTGTTCGAAGGCAACTGGCTGCTGGGCAAAGAAGGGCGCGAGTTCCTTGAGCAACCCAAATGGGTCAAGGCCGGTATCGTCGTCGCCGCGCTGATGTTCCTTTACAACGTGTCGATGACCGTTCTGAAGGGCAAGAAGACCGCAATCACCAATATCCTGTTGTTGGGCCTGTGGGGTCTGGCGCTGCTGTTCCTGTTTGCCTTCTACAACCCAGGCAACCTGTCCCTGGACAAGCAATACTGGTGGTATGTTGTCCACCTGTGGGTCGAAGGTGTGTGGGAACTGATCATGGCGTCGATCCTGGCCTACCTGATGCTGAAGCTGACCGGTGTGGACCGAGAGATCGTCGAGAAATGGCTTTATGTCATCGTGGCCGCTGCGCTATTCTCGGGAATTCTTGGAACAGGTCACCACTACTATTGGATCGGCACCCCCGGTTACTGGCAGTGGATTGGGTCGATCTTCTCAAGCCTCGAGGTGATCCCGTTCTTCGCGATGATGGCCTTTGCCTTCGTCATGGTCTGGAAAGGCCGTCGTGACCATCCCAACAAGGCCGCTCTGCTGTGGTCTCTGGGTTGTGCAACGCTTGCCTTCTTTGGTGCCGGCGTCTGGGGTTTCTTGCATACGCTGCACGGGGTAAACTACTATACCCACGGCACACAGATCACTGCGGCCCACGGTCACCTGGCCTTCTACGGTGCCTATGTCTGCCTCAACCTGGCGATCTTCAGCTATGCGATGCCGATCCTCAAAAACCGTGATCCTTACAATCAGGTGCTGAACATGGGATCGTTCTGGCTGATGACCAGCGGTATGGTCTTTATGACCTTCGTGCTGACCTTCGGCGGAACCGTGCAGACGCACATGCAGCGTGTGGTCGGAGATTACTTCATGGACGTACAAGACCAGATCGCAATCTTCTACTGGATGCGTCTGGGTTCCGGTATCGTCGTGGTCCTTGGCGCGCTGCTGTTCATCTACTCGATCTGGGTTCCCCGGAAAGAAGTTATTGAACCCGGCGCCGCCGAAACCCCTGCGGAGTGATGATGGATATGGATGGCTCCATAAAACTGAATGAGGGGGCGGCAAACGCCCCCTTCTACCTGCCCCAAGGCGATGAATGCGATGTGTTCACCGCGGCTTATAACAACGACTTGCCAGTTCTGCTGAAAGGTCCGACGGGCTGCGGCAAGACCCGCTTTGTGGCCCACATGGCCGCAAAACTTGGCCGCCCGCTTTATACCGTAGCCTGCCATGATGATCTGGCGGCTGCTGACCTGATTGGCCGTTATCTGCTGAAAGGCGGGGAAACCGTCTGGGTCGATGGCCCCCTGACCCGCGCAGTGCGCGAAGGCGCGATCTGCTACCTCGACGAGGTGGTCGAGGCCCGTAAGGATGTGACTGTCGTTCTGCACCCGCTGACCGATGACCGGCGCATCCTGCCAATCGACCGCACTGGCGAAGAGCTTGAAGCCGCACCTGGCTTCATGCTGGTGGCGTCGTACAACCCCGGATACCAGAATATCCTGAAAACCCTGAAACCCTCGACCCGGCAGCGGTTCATCTCTTTGGAGTTTGATTTCCCATCCGCGCAGATGGAAGCCGAAGTGGTCGCACAGGAAAGCGGTCTGCCGCTGGAACGTTGCAAGCCGCTGGTTCGGCTGGCGGGTAAGCTGCGCGGGCTTAAGGGTCAGGATCTTGAGGAAGGCGTTTCCACCCGACTGGTTGTTTATGCCGCAACACTTATCGCACAAGGCATGTCCACCGACCGCGCCATCCTCGCGGCCATGATTGAACCTCTGACAGATGACGAGGATATCAAACGCGGGCTCCTCGATCTTGTTACGGCTGTCTTTGGGTGAGGCCGGCCGATGGTCAAGATCGATTTTGAGCCATGGGAACCCGAAGAAACGATCGGGAAACTGTGGCACACCCTTGCCAGCCGCCTCGATGCACCCCAGGTGCACGATGGAGCCGCGGTCGACCTCTCTGAGGTCGCGGGGCGGCTGGCCGTCCTCTTTCGAGGGCTGGGCGGTGGTCCGGGCGTAGAATTGCGCCCGGTCTCGCCCGAGGTTTCACATCACCGCCTAAGTTGGCGTCGGCGTCTGGCGACCGAAGTGGAGCTGATGCCGCGCGCTTCGTTTGATGGCGAAGTCTTGCGCTTGCCGGACCGGTTGGCGGTTTTTCCTGCGCGCGAAGCCAATGGCGCGCTGTATGTCTGGCTGGCCGCTGCGGCTGCCCATGCGGGAACGCGAATTGATGAAGACGATCCGCTGCGCGCCGACCTGCGCGCGTTGATCGCTGCGCAGAGAATGGTTGATACGACGCTGGACGACGCCCCCGGCCTGCGCCCGCTTTACACCGAACTTTGCAAGGGCGTGCTGCATCAGCGCGATATCCCCAACCTGCCACCGATTGAAGACGCAGTTGAAGAGCTGATCCGCCATAAGTTGGGTGACCCTCAACCGCTGTCGGCGAAAGCCGAGCAGCTTCTGACACTGGACGAGGACCTGATCGCCCCTCGCGGCTATCAGCCTATGCGCCCGGTTCCCCTGTGGCCCGAACTGCGCGCAGTTGGCTTTTCCGAACATAACGAGGTGGAAAACCCCGAAACTGAAGGTCCACCCGAGGAATCCGGTGAGAAAACCCACCGCGCCCGTCGTCGCAAATCGGATCAGGCCGAGCGCAGCGACAGTTTCATTCTGCATAAGTTCGAAGCCATCCTCAGCTGGGCCGAGTTCCTGAACATCAACCGCCGCATCGACGATGATGATCCCGACAATGCCAAGAAAGCGGCCGATGACCAGGAAGAGATTGGCCTGGGTCAGATATCAAAAGCCCCGCCAACGCGGCTGAAACTGCACCTTGATCTGGCACCCGAGGATGTGAACCGGGAGCGTCTGTCCGGTCGCATCCTTTATCCCGAATGGGACGTGCGTTCGGGCCGATATCTAGCAGATCACGTCAACGTCCTGCTGTCGGATGCGGATATCCGCGACGATGCTGCCGCGTTTGGCAAGGACCCTGCCACCGCCCGCCGTATCCGCGCGGTCAAACGCCAGTTCGAGGCGCTGCGCCCTGGACGCGTGATGACACGCGGCCATCTGGACGGTGACCAGTTGGATATCGAAGCCGCCGTGCGCGCCGAAACTGACCGCATGGCCAGTGGCGAAAGCAACGACCGCATTTGGCAACAATCCCGCCCCGAGGCGCGCGATCTGGCAGTCTCGATCCTGCTGGATGTCAGCCGGTCCACTGAAAGTGCCGTAACCGGTCGCGCCGTGATCGACATTGAACGTGAAGCCCTGGCTGCTTTGGCCTGGGGCCTGAACGCCTGCGGTGACGATTTCGCCATTCATGCCTTCAGTTCGCTGAAACGTCAGCGCGTCTATATCCAGCGATGCAAACGGTTTGATGAGCCGATGGACGCCAAAGTTGAACAACGTATCGCGTCACTGCGACCCGGTCACTACACGCGGCTTGGGGCCGCGATCCGCCACTGTTCAAAGGATCTGGCAAGTCAGACCCGCAAACGCCGCCTGTTGCTGGTGATCACCGATGGCAAACCCAATGACCTTGACCATTACGAAGGGCGTCACGGTATTGAAGACACCTGCATGGCCGTGCGTGAGGCACGCCGCGCCGGGCAATCGGTTTTTGGCGTCACCATCGATAAAACCGGCAAAAGCTGGTTCCCCCGCATGTTCGGACACGGCGGTTTCGCTGTTATCCCAGATCCGCATCGCCTGACCATGGCGTTGCCGCAAATATATCGCCAATTGGTCGGTGCATGAGCGAAACCTCCTTCATCGACGAGCTTCCGGGCGAATTGCTGATGTGGGTTCTGATTATTAGTGAGCTGCTGGTTTTTGGTGCGGGGCTGATCGCGTTCATGGGCGTTCGCCTGACCGACCCTGCAGGCTTTGCCGAGGCGCAATCGCATCTTTATCGAACAGGTGCAGCCTTTAACACTGCAATACTGGTCACATCTGGCTACCTGGCCGCGCAGGCCCTGAACTGGCGCCGCGCAGCATTCCGGTTCAAGGCCAGACTTGCCCTGACAGGGGCGGCCGTACTTGGGATCGCATTCCTGGTTGTCAAAAGCGTGGAATATGCTGGAAAGGCGGGGCAGGGCATTACCTATGAAACCCACCCGTTTTTCATGTTCTACTACCTGCTGACAGGATTTCACGCGGCGCATGTTCTGGCCGGGGTGTGTATCCTGTTGCTGGTCGCGTGGCGCGATGATCCTCGTAACATCGAGGCGGGCGCACAGTTCTGGCACATGGTCGATCTGGTTTGGATCGTGCTGTTTCCCGTGATTTATCTTCTGGGATAAACAATATGCCGGCAACTTCATCTTTTGCTAAATACTCCCGCCGGAGGCGTCCGAACTCACTCACCGGCGCGTGGCTGGCGCTTTTGGCGCTCAGTCTGGCTTCAACGCTTTTGACCCTGATGAAAACGCCTGACGCACTCATTGCAGGCGGTATCCTGCTCCTTGCCCTGATCAAAACCCGTGTGATTCTGGCCCGATATCTGGACCTGGCTGAAAGCCCGGGTTGGCTGCGAGGCTTCACCTTGGTTCTGACGGGGTTCTCTGCTGTGATCTTCGCACTTTACCTGATCTGAAAAAAGCCGCCCCTAAAAGGGACGGCAGGTTACCAAGCAAAGGGACGCTTAGGTTATTGTGCGGCCATTGGCATCCGCGCGATCTGACAGCGCTGCCACAGCGCCGACAAGGCGCCCACCAGATGATCGATATCCTCATCCGTATGAACGGGTGACGGCGTGATCCGCAGGCGCTCGGTTCCTTTGGGAACTGTAGGATAGTTGATCGGCTGAATGTAGATGCCAAACTCCTCAAGCAGGGTGTCCGAAATGAATTTACACTTCACAGGGTCGCCAACCATCACCGGGATGATATGGCTGGGGTTGGGCAAATGCGGAATGCCCTCGGCATCCAATCGGGCGCGTACCTGCGCCACGCGGGTCTTTTGCAAGTCACGCTCTGCACTTGAATGCTTCAAATGCCGGATCGATGCGGCAGCGCCGGCTGCAATCGATGGGGGTAGGGCAGTGGTGAAGATGAAGCCACTGGCAAAGCTGCGGACAAAATCACACAGCGCGGCTGAGGCCGCGATATACCCACCAACCACGCCGAACGCTTTGCCCAATGTACCTTCGATGACAGTCAGGCGATCCATCAATCCATCGCGTTCAGCAATCCCGCCACCGCGCGGGCCGTAAAGGCCGACGGCATGAACCTCGTCCAGATAGGTCATCGCGCCGTATTTGTCAGCCAGATCGCAGATTTCCTTGATGGGAGCGATATCGCCATCCATGGAGTAAACCGATTCAAATGCGATCATTTTGGGTGCGTCGGGATCCGCTGCGGCCAATTTGGCGTCCAAATCCGCCAAGTCGTTATGTTTCCAAATCACCTTCTGGGCACGCGAATGCCGGATACCTTCGATCATCGAGGCGTGGTTGAGCGCGTCAGAAAACACGATCAGCCCGGGAATTCGCGCAGCCAATGTCCCCAAAGCAGCCCAGTTCGACACATATCCCGAGGTGAACAGCAACGCGGCTTCTTTCCCATGCAGATCAGCCAGCTCAGCCTCAAGCAGAACGTGATCATGCGTGGTGCCCGAGATATTGCGCGTACCGCCAGCGCCTGCTCCGCAGCGATCCAGTGCGTCGTGCATGGCAGAGATCACCGAAGGGTGCTGCCCCATGCCCAGATAGTCATTTGAGCACCAGATCCGCACATCCCGCTGAACCGGCCCGTCGGTTTGACGCGCGTTCGGAAACGCGCCACGACGGCGTTGCAGGTCGATGAAAATCCGGTAGTTGCCTTCGTCTTTCAAAGTGTCGAGGCTCTGGCTGAAAAATTGCTCGAAGTCCATCTGGCGTGCTCCCCGGATAACTGAAATTTCGTTGAACCTATGCCAGAGGCGCCCGCCCTTACATGACAATAGTCAAGTTGGAGACTGAGAAAAGGGTGGCACCCCCGCGCTGGCTTTGGCATAGCATATCTCGGGGTTGATCATCCGGGGGTGTTCCCGGAGCGGACGAATAAGGGGCTGCCTTCTTGTCACACGAGGCACAAAAGATAATTGCGCGGCAGTCACTGCTCTTGCGAAGCCTGCCAGAGCAACATGTCGATACTCTGCTGCGTCAGGCCGTCTGGCGGCAATACGACCGGGGCGAGACGATCTTTCTGCAAGAGGAAGAGGCCAAGGCCGTACATGTTGTACTGGCTGGTTGGGTCAAGCTGTTTCGCATTTCCCCGACCGGTGCCGAAGCCGTGGTGAGCGTTTTCACGCGTGGTGAAAGCTTTGGCGAAGCCGTTGCGCTGCGCAATGTGCGCTATCCCGTTTCGGCCGAGGCGGTATCTCCCTGCGAGATCATGCACATCCCAAGTCCGGTGCTGCTGTCGCTGATGAAGCAAGACCCGGAAATCTGCGTATCGATCCTGGCGGCCACATTCACGCATCTGCATTCCCTGGTGGCGCAGCTCGAACAGCTCAAAGCCCAGACCGGTGCGCAGCGTGTCGCGGAATTCCTGCTGAACCTGTGTGATTGCGATGCCGGCCAGTGCGAAGTTGAACTGCCGTATGACAAGATGCTGATCGCCGGGCGTCTGGGGATGAAACCCGAAAGCCTGAGCCGAGCGTTTTCGAGGTTGAAACCAGTCGGGGTGAAGATCAACCGAAACCACGCGGAAATTGCAGATATGGATGTATTGCGGAATTACGCGGAAAGCGACCCGAGCGAGAAATAGAGCCGTGTGGCTGTTTCTCTGGGCAGTAAACTGGCCATTTCCGGTCTGCGATCTTTCCGGCAATCACTATCCTTACTATTCTTGCTGGATATGCCCTATTCGGCGCGATCCTGAATGGGTGAGGTGATGGAACGCAGACATGACGATTGAACAGAAACTAGCCGGTTATCCCCGCGCGAGACTGATGACAGCTGCCACGCCGGTCGAACGGCTTGATCGTCTGTCCGACCAGCTTGGTCTGGATCTGTGGATCAAACGGGATGATCTGACAGGGTTGAGCTTTGGCGGCAACAAAACCCGGCAGCTCGAGTTCTATATGGGTGAGGCACAGATACAGGGGGCAGACACCATTCTGATCACCGGCGCTGTGCAATCCAATTTCGTGCGCACGGCTGCCATGGCTGCATCGAAGCTTGGGATGGAGGCCGTGCTTCAATTGGAAGAGCGTGTGCCGGATATGGGAGAACATTATTATTCCTCGGGAAATGTACTTCTGGCCCGGCTTCTGGGTGCCGAGCACATGCACTACGATACCGGAGAAGACGAGGCCGGGGCCGACAATGCCCTTCACGCGCGGGCAGATCAGCTGATCGCTGAGGGCCGAAAGCCGTATGTAATTCACTTGGGCATCGATCATCCGCCCTTGGGGGCGTTAGGTTATGTGGCCGGGGCTGCCGAACTACTGGATCAGATCGCCGATTTCGACGTGGCGGTGGTGCCATCCGGCAGCGGTTCGACCCACGGCGGGTTATTGGCCGGGCTGCGGCTGGCTGGCAACACGGCACCTGTTTATGGCATCTGCGTTCGCCGCGACCGCCACCTGCAACATGCGCGGTTGCAAAAGGTATTGGAACGGTTGGCGGGTATGATGAAGTTTGACCCGGCTCTGGTCATGAAAGACATCCTCACATGGGACGGCGCATTGTCCCCTGGATACGGGCGGATAGGTCCGTCCACACGGAGGGCGCTTGAACAGATGGCGCGTGCCGAGGGTGTTTTTCTTGATCCGGTCTACTCGGCCAAAACCTTTGCAGGTTTGTTGGAATTACTTGAAAACGGCACAATTCAACAGGGCCAGACAGTTGTGCTGTTGCATACGGGTGGGCAACCCGCGCTGTTCGCATATCAGGAAGAGCTGTTCCCGGCCTGAGAGCCATCCGGGAAGCCACTGTAGCGGAAGTCGCGCTTGGCCAGCCAACTCGTCGTTTCGAAGCGCGCGACGCGGTTTCACGTGACCTATGTCAATGACAGTACCGCGGATGTCGTGTCGGTTGAGCGAGCCTAGCCCACCTTAGAATGGATGGAAGGCATGTTCGCAGAGTTGGAGGCTGGATATGGCTGATGGATGCGGCTGTGATCGACACGCGCATATGTATCTGAGCGTGGATGAGGCCCTGCGCCGGGGCCTGTCCGCTGCTGATCCGATCACAGAAACGGAAACGCTGCCTTTGGCCGCTGCAATTGGGCGAGTATTGGCCTGCGACTGTTTCAGCAAGGTCGATATGCCCGCTTTCGACAATTCGGCAATGGATGGCTATGCGGTTCGAACAGCCGATCTTGGCGATACCGACCTGTTCCAGATGCCGGTGGCGGGTCGCATCGCGGCGGGGGACAGCGGATCTCATGCTGCACCTGTGGGTAGCGCGCTGAGGATTTTTACCGGAGCGCCCGTTCCCTCTGATTACGACGCCATCGTCATGCAGGAAGATTGTGATTTTGTGGAGGGACAAATTCGCTTCAGCCGCCGTCCAAAGCCCGGGCAACATATCCGGCGTGCCGGTGAAGACCTTCGTGCCGGAGCGCCGATCCTGCGGCGCGGCTGCGAGATTGGCCCGCGTGAGGTGGCAGCCCTTGCTTCCGCCGGGTATGGCGAGGTCGTGGTCCTCCGCAAGCTGAAGGTTTTGATCTTTTCAACCGGCAGTGAATTGCGCCAACCGGGTGAGCCCCTTGGGCCGGGGCAGATCTATAATTCGAACCGTTACATGCTGCTTGCGCTGTTGCAGAAGCCTTGGATTGAACTCACGGACCGGGGGCAGGTTGAAGATGATCCCGAGCTTTTGAAACAGGTCTTGCTGGACGCGACTGAAACCTCTGACCTATTTATCACAACCGGTGGTGTTTCTGTCGGCGATGAAGATCATATGCCGCGTCTGTTCACCGAGATCGGTGGCG
Organism: Ruegeria sp. AK11; assembly: GCF_056541095.1. NCBI lineage: Bacteria > Pseudomonadati > Pseudomonadota > Alphaproteobacteria > Rhodobacterales > Roseobacteraceae > Ruegeria > Ruegeria sp. AK11. The sequence continues at coordinate 52,320 of NZ_JBQFXU010000011.1, read as the reverse complement.
TGACGGATGTGATGAAAGTCGCAATGAAACCGGGCAAGCCCATCATGTTCGGTCGGCGTGGCCGTGCGCTTTACATCGGTCTGCCTGGTAACACGGTTTCTGCTTTTGTGACCTGGCAAATTTTCGGATCGCAGATGATGGCGCGCCGCGCCGGTCTGCACCACACACCGCACGCAGCCGTACAAGCAGTTCTGTCGGAACCTTTGTACCGCACCGCAGGCCGACAGGAATATCGCCCGGTTCAGATTGACGGTCACACACTGGACGGACGGCCCCGATTGCGTCTGATGGAGCCGTCCTACAGTGGTCGTGTTGCTTTGCTTGCGCAAGCGGATGGATTGGCGATCATCCCGGCAGAAGTGACGGAATATCCCGAAGGGCAACGCCTTGAGCTATTGCGGTTTTAAGCCCTAAGCGCTTTTCCTGCGGCATCAAAGGGCGGTTCATGCAGGATTGTGGCCCTGTGTGGGCGCCCCAGAACCATAACCTCGACCTCATCACCTGGCTGGGCATTTTTTACATATCCCAAGGCCAACGACATTCCGACGGTGTAGCCATAGGTGCCTGAGGTCACCCGACCGATCCCTTCACCGTTCTTGAAGATCGGCTCGCCACCTGTTGCATCCGCGTTGGACGCTGTCACATCCGTTTCGTTAAGGTGCAGGATCACCAGGTCTTCCCGAGCCGGGTTCTGCAATACTTTCTGCGCAGCTGCCTTGTTGAGGAAGTCCTTTTCGAATTTGCAGAGGCGATCAAGATCCACTTCATGCGGCCAGTATTCCGGGCTGTATTCGCGGCTCCAAGACCCATAGCCCTTTTCGACCCGCATAGACATCAGTGCCCGACTGCCAACAGGGCCAGCCCCGAACTCTTTGCCTGCCTCAATCAAGGCATTGTACAGTCGTGCTTGATCTTGGGTGGCGCAATGCAGCTCCCACCCCAGATCGCCAGTAAAGGAGACGCGCAGGGCAAGGACCTGGACTCCCGCCAGCTCGATCTTGGCGGACCGCATGAACGGGAAATCTTCGGTTGCCAGCGATGTGTTGGTCAGACGTTGCAGGATGTCACGGGATTTGGGCCCGGCCACGTTAAAGCCGCACATCGCTTCGGTTTTGCTTTCGAAAGCGGTGCCTTCAGGCAGCGGAACCTGTTTGAAAAAGCGTTTGTGATACCGTTCTGCCATGCCCGAGCCGATCACCCAGAACTCGTCATCAGCCACGCGGGTGACGGTAAAGTCGCCTGCAATACCGCCGCGCTTTGAAATCAGTGGGGTCAGACAGGACCGACCAACGGTTTTGGGCATGGTGTTTGCAAAGACGGCATTCAGCCAGTCTGCTGCACCCGGACCCTTGCAGACATATTTGGCGAAATTCGAGATATCGATGATCCCGGCACGGTCGCGCAACATCCTGCATTCCTCGCCCACCGGTCCCCACCAGTTCTGACGGGTAAAGCCATTGGTGTCTTTGGTGCCGGGCGTTGCGGCAAACCACAGCGGATGTTCCCAACCGGCGTTCAGGCCAAAAACCGCGCCCATGGCTTTCTGCGCCTCATAGATCGGGCGAACCCGTGCCGGACGACCGGCGCTGCGTTCTTCATTGGGGAAATGGATCGCGAACCGATGACTGTACTGATCTGCCACGCGCGCTTTGGTGAATGCCTTGGTGGCCCAGCTGTCAAAACGCGCCAGATCCCAGGCGAACATGTCGTATTCCGTTTCACCCTCGATGATCCATTGCGCTGCCATCAGGCCCATGCCACCCGATTGCGAGAAGCCGGGGATGATACCATTGCAGCAGAAATAGCCGTCGACCTCGGGCACCGGCCCCATCAGAACGTTCGAATCCGGAGACCAGATCATTGGGCCGTTGATGACACGCTTGATCCCGGCTTCACCAACCGCGGGCAGGCGTTCGATGGCGTTCATCACGTTCTCTTCGATCCGTTCCAGATCATCAGGGAACAGGTCGTGGGCAAAATCCAGCGGCGTGCCTTCTTCGGCCCAGAACCTCATGTCTTTCTCATAGGCGCCGACCAGCAAGCCGTTGCCTTCCTGACGCAGGTAATACTCTCCATCCCGGTCCGACACAGACGGCAGGCGGGTGCCGTGGCTTTTCACATCCGCCATGGATTCGGTTACGAAATACTGGTGCTCTGTAGGTTGCAGCGGCAGTTCGATTCCAGCCAGTGCAGCAACCTCGCGCCCCCACAGGCCCGCTGCGTTCACCACCCAGCGTGTCCTGATGTCACCTTTTGGCGTTCTGACGATCCAACTACCATCCTCCTGCTGCTCGGTTGCGGTGACCGGAGTGAAACGGTGAATCTGCGCCCCACGTTGACGTGCGCCGACCGCATAGGCATTGGTCACGCCCGACGGGTCCACATTGCCGCCATCGGGTTCGAACATCACGCAACGGATGCCCTCGTAATTGACCAGCGGGTTCAGCTTCTGGGCTTCCTCGATGCTGATCTCATAGAAATTCATGCCATACAGCCTGGCCTTTGCGGCCTGTAGCTTCAGCTGATGTTCGCGTTCTTCTGTCTGGGCCAAGTATAACGAGCCGGGCTGGAATACTCCGCAGCTTTGACCGGTTTCAGCTTCCAGCGCTTTATACAGGCTCATCGTGTAATGTTGGATGCGGCTGATATTGGTACTGTCGTGCAATCCGTGAATGTTGGCGGCTGCGTGCCAGGTTGACCCCGAGGTCAGCTCGTCCCGCTCTAACAGAACAACATCCGACCATCCCAGTTTGGTCAAATGATACAGGATCGAGCACCCGATCACTCCCCCGCCGATGACCACGGCCTGAGCTTCGTTTCGCATTTTGGCTATCTCGCGCGTTTTCGTTCGCGCCTGTTCTTTCATGAAGACTGGCCCATCGACAATGTCGACAAAATTCGAGATCGAATGAAGTCAGCTAAACTCAAACTTTGAAAATTGCCTAGCGTCGCGGTACGCTTAAGCAAATGAGCTCGTCAGAACGTCAATCGGTGTGCGCGGCCACGTTCAAACAACTTCAGGTTCAACTCATCTGCCTCCGGCGCGCCGTATTCCAGCGCAAACACAAATGCGTGGGTCAGATAGAAGCACGCGGCTTCATGATGCTGGCGCTCTTCGGCGAGAATCGCCGCTTGGTGATACAGCCGGATCAATGCGGGTACATCTTTTTCCGCATGGGCCCGCAAGAGGTGTTTGTCGAGTTCGTCCAGATCCACTGTGACCCTTTCAGCGAATTCACCGGCTGTCCACTAGGAGACAAAAGACGCAACGCCGTCCCGTCTGCTGTTGTTACAACCGATCCGCGATCTGGTCAGAAGGGCCTGACCAGATCAACATTTTCAGGATTGCTTACACTTCAGCGCGGGCTTTTTCGATTTGCGTGGCCACCCAATGATGAAAACAATGGGTCGGGCCGTCCATCGCGGGCGAGAAACGGCCGCCATCGAATTTCACGCCGTGACGGCCTTTCTGCATGCCTTCAACCACAAAGACGTCTTCCTCGAACACTGTTTTCCACAGTTGCGCATTCTTGGCACGCAGCGCTTCGTGTTCGGGTGCGTCTTCGGGTTTTTTGGCGTAGTAGAGCTCAATCCGTTCGTTCGAACGCTCATGCGTGATCGGATCGATGAGGAAGGCAAAGCCGTGGTCACGCTGAACACCCAGCAGGGTATTCGGGTAAACGACGATATATTCCGCGCCGTCATTCCACTGCTCACTCAGATTCTCGAAATCATCCAGCTTTTCGCCATCGTGACCCTCGAACTGGCGGTAGACATAGGTGCCCTGACCCGAATATTTGCCCAGTTCGTTGATGTTGTAGTGGTCTTCCAGACGCGAATAGCTGTTCAGGCCGGGATGAACCCAGGGCAGGTGATAGCTTTCGCAGTAGTTCTCAACAGCCAGTTTCCAGTTCGAGTTCAACTCAAGATAAACCGATGCGCCAGCGCCACCGTGATACATCGGTTGATCGAATTCTTTCCAGCGTTCCATCAACTCGCCATGGACATCTTCGAATTCCGGCGCGTCGCCGCTGACATTGACAAAGACAACATCCCGCCAGACATACGAGCGGATGCGGATAAGGCCCAACTCGGCGAAGTCCAGATCCTCATGGGTGTTCTGCCCAGGGCCACCGACATGAGGGGCAGTCCGCAATTCACCATTCAGGCCGTAGCACCAGCTGTGATAGGGGCAGCGGATCGCGCCGCGGATTTTTTGCGGCTTGTCGACCAAAATCATGCCGCGATGACGACAGGTGTTCTGGAACACGCCGATCTGACCGTCGCGATCACGAACCATCAACAGCGGCACACCGAGGAAATCGATCGGATATGCATCTCCCGCCTCGGGAATGTCTTTGCCAAAGCCGATGCCGGACCAGTTCGCAAACAAGACCGCATCCCGTTCTTCGGCAAAAACTGCGGGATCAATATAATGCTCGTTCGGCAGACCCTTTGCGGTGTTTACCGGTGTCAGAACAGACGAAAGCGGTGCGTGCTTGTTCATCGGCCACTCCTGAGTGATTTTGAATGAGTTTATCGCTGCATCCATTGGCGGCTGAGGCCGCCCACGTTCAATACTAAAAAACCTAATGGCAAATTGAGGCAGGCTAAACCGAACCTTCAGACAGTTCGTTGAGCAACCAATTCTTGAGAGCCAGCGCCCCTTCCGAAAGCTGATCGTCCGGGCGACCGACAAGATAGAAGTTGTCCGGGGCGGGCAGGCTGAATTCCTCCAGCGCGACGAGTTTCCCCGAAGCCAGCATGGGCTGGACCAGACGTTTCCATCCCAGCGCAAGGCCCGCCCCTTTACGCGCCACCTGAAGGGCAAGCGCGTAGCTGTTCACCCGCGATTCCACGGGAACAACTCCAGAAAACCCGAGGTCGTGGAACCAGGATGACCAGGTCGTCCAGGTGCTGTCCTGAGTTTCGAGATGGATCAGCCGCCGCTGCACGAGGTCTTCAAGGCTGGCCCCTTTAAGGTCCGCGGCCATCTGGGGGCTGCAAACGGGTGTCAGGATATCGCGATACAGTTTCGTGTGCGTGAGTTGCGCGTTGGCGTCCCGGCCATAGCGGATGAACAGGTCGATATCCGGCCGGTCCGTGAAGGCCTTGTCCTGCGCCATCTGGTTCACTTTCACGTGCGGAAAATCCTGCCAGAACCGGATGACAGATGGCGACAGCCAAAGTGCGGCGACTGCAGTGGTTGATCCAACGGTTACGTGGTTCTCGGAATCATTGCTGCGAATCTTTTCAAGTGCCTTTGAAATCTGCCGGAACGAAGTGCCGAGTGCCTCAAACAGGTCTTGCCCATCCTCGGTCAGTTCCACGCCGCGGTGCTTTCGGACAAAAAGGGCCGCGCCCAGCTCGCTTTCCAGCGCCTTAATCTGATGACTGACGGCACCAGGCGTCACGGAAAGCTCGCTTGCGGCTTCCTTGAAACTGAGATGCCGAGCGGCGGCTTCAAAGGCCGATAGTGTCGTAAGTGGAGGAAGGTTGTAGTGGCGTCGAGACATGGAGGTTTGTTGGCTTTTGAACTCTGGGTGAGCTCAATTCACCCGAATGTTAGAAATTTTGCAATTGAAATCTATCTTTTTTCCTGTTGTTTGCTGAAAGACGCAGAATGTACGCCACGTGAGACCGAACAGGACAAGTGATGGATACTCAAGTTGCCCGCCTTGTGCGAAAAACACCACTCAGTCCCGACACCTCTGATTTCTGCTTCGAGATCGAAAGCGGGCGCTTCACCAGCCTCGAGCCCGGGGCGCATGTGGACATCCATCTTGAAGACGGTCTGATACGGCAATACTCGCTGTGGAGCTGGAGCCAGGATGGACGCCTGATCAACGTGGCCGTCAAACGCGAAGACGAAGGGCGAGGCGGGTCACTGGCGATGCATGACCTGCAAGAGGGCGCGACCGTGGAAATTGGCGGTCCCCGCAACCATTTCAAACTCGAAAGCCATGATCGGCACGTCACTTTGATCGCTGGCGGTATCGGGGCCACACCATTGGTTGCAATGGCACGTGAGTTGCTGAACCGAGGGCAGGATTTTCGTGTCTACTATCTTGTTCGTTCGAAAGAATACGCGGCGATGGATGCGCAATTCCGGGCGCTTCGACTGGATGAATGGTATCATTTGCATTGTGATAACACAGACGGGGTATTCGATCTGAGATCGGTCATGCAATCGATGCCGATGGGCGCAGACGTTTATACCTGCGGCCCGGAACCGATGCTGAATGCGGTACTGGAAGCAGGTGCCTTGCTGCGTGGCGGCGCGATACACTTTGAACGGTTCGCCGCCGCGTCGGACATTGAACATGCCCCGAACGCCGATTTCCAGATCGAGATCCAGTCGACCGGCGCGGTCTATCCCGTTGGCAAGGACCAATCTATTCTGGAGGTTTTGCAGGCCAATGGTGTGCAGGTTGATTTCGGCTGCTCCGAAGGGCTTTGCGGAACCTGTATCGTTGATGTCGTGTCCGGCGAAGTTGATCATCGCGACGGTATACTTACTCCGCAAGAGCAGGAAACGCATGAGTTCCTGTGCACATGCGTTTCGCGGGCCAAGTCGGACAAACTGGTATTGAAACTGTAGAAGGAACCACAATCACGCCCTTTACTTGTTCTCGCTAACACGTGTTTCGAGTAACCGAGAGCGTCGTTTCGAGTAGCATAAGGGTCGGATTCTTGGGTGAGCTGCCCTAACCTCTGTCATAGGTTTTCCCGAATTGAAGGGCGCAACCACTTCTTGCGAAGCTGCTACCAGGTTCAACGGCAGACAGACTTGCCACAACGAACCAACAGCTTTTGCAAGCGAACACAATCTGGGAGGAAAAGAGCGGTGGGCGATCCCACATGGTGTGTGGTCTTCCCCGTAAATCTCAGCTGAGTTGCAGTCAACTCGCTGATCGTTTGGTGCATTGGGCATGTTTGTTTACGCCGTCCCGCGCGGTGCACCCCAAGCAGAAATCCAAAGAACAAGAAACGGCGAACACACGGAGGAAAACGCAATATGTCGATACCCGATCCATTCACGGACGTTGAGATAAAGACGGCGGATGCCGGTTTTTATGAAAACTACAGCGTCCCAATTGCCCTGATCAGCAAGGCCATCATGGTCGCGCTGGTTCTGTGGGCATTGGTATTCCCTGCAAATGCAAACGGCACGCTTGGCAGCCTGAACGGGCGGCTGCTTGAGCTTTTCAACAGCTTCTACATTGTCATTGTCGGGTTGTTCCTCGTTTTTCTGGCCGTTGTCGCCGCTATTCCGTCCACGGGTCGCCGTGTGATGGGAACACCCGGTGAAAAGCCCGAGTTTTCAAACTTCTCATGGTTCTCCATGATGTTCGGCGCCGGCCTGGGTGTTGGTCTGATGGTTTTTGCAACCGCAGAACCGTTGGGGCTGTGGGGTTCGAACCCCGAAGTCGTATCCGAGGCGGTCGTTGGAAATACACCCGAAGCGCTGCAGTCGGCTTACCGCTATACCTTCTTGCACTACGGGTTTCACGCTTGGGCCATCTATGTGGTGACCGGTTTGTCGCTGGCATATTACGCTTATACACGCGACATGCCTCTCACCATCCGCTCGGCGCTGACGCCCCTGTTCGGCCGCTTCGTCAATGGATTCTTCGGCCATGTGGTTGACGTTCTGGGTGTTGTTGCGACGATCCTCGGTGTTTCCGTCACCATCGGCTATGGTGTCAGCCAGTTCATCGACGGGCTTTATGCCATCACCGGTATGGAATGGGTCATGGATCTGGGTGGCGAAGTTCCAACCCCAAGCAAAGTAGGTTTGATCGCCGGTCTGGTCATCATCATGAGTCTGTCGATTATTTCGGCCGTATCAGGCGTTGGTCGTGGTGTTAAATATCTGTCGAACCTGAACCTCGTATTGTCGATCATCCTATTGGGCACATTTATCGTCTTCGGCTCGTTCGTCTTTGCCATGACCACTTATGGCACGGCAATGGTCGACTATATCCTGCATATCCTGTCGCTCAGCTTTAACGCCTATGGCCCGCTGTCAGTTGAAGCCTTCGCTGCGGCTTTGCCTGCCGAAGCACAAGCCCATGCCAATGATTTGATGGGCGGAGCTACCAATGCGTGGGGCAGCTTTGACGGTTTCAAGAGCGGCCTGGAAGGGGCAGCAGCAGAGTTGGATGAAGCAACCCTGGCAGCCGTTTATGCGGCGGGTGAGCAGGGGCGTCAGTTCGGCTGGCAGTCGGGTTGGACCACGTTCTACTGGGCCTGGTGGATCGCGTTCTCGCCCTTCGTGGGCCTGTTCCTCGCGCGCATTTCGAAAGGACGCTCTGTCCGCGAGTTCATCGTAGGCTGTGTGTTCGCCCCGGCTTTGGTGTGCTTTGCATGGATGACTGTTCTGGGAGGAACTGCGATTGATCTGGAACTGGCAGGCGCTGCAGAAGGTGCAATCATCGGCGCATCGAACACCAACAAGCTGTTCGTGACACTATCTTACATGATTGACGGTGGTCTGCTGTCAATGTTGAACGTGATGTGCGTGATCCTGATCATGACATTCCTCGTCACGTCGGCAGACTCGGGCATTCTCGTGATGAACACCATCATGTCGGGTGGCAGCCAGGAGACGGGCATCAAGCACCGCATCATCTGGGGTGTCATCCTGACGGCTGTGATCGGCGCTCTGATCCTCGCAGCCGGTGAAAACAACCCGATGGATGCGCTGCGAAACGCGATGATCATCGGTGCATTGCCCTTTACTGCTGTGATGGGTCTGATGTGTATTGCTCTGGCCAAAGCTTTGTTCCGCGACAGCCAGCGTGACAAACACGCCGCTACAGGTGCACAAGCCGCCGAATAAAGCGAAAGCTTAGTTTATGACTTGATCAGGCCGCCCGGAAATGGGCGGCCTGATTTCATTTTGCGCAGACACTGGCCACGACCCTCAAACAACGGAAAAGTGCTGGCCAGCCCGACCTTGGTGAGACATCAAAACCATATCTCAACGAAAAAGCCCCGGTAAAAACCGGGGCTTTTGAGCATCTTGTCGTGAAATGCCTACATGCAGGCTTCCACGGCGCGTTTGGTCATGACCGACACAAGATGCGCCCGGTATTTCTTGCTGCCATGTAAATCAGCGATCATGTTGGCGGGGTTAATCCGAAGGTCCATCAAGGCGTCCGGGCGAAACTCCTTGTTCAGCGCCTGCTCGGCTTCGCTCCAACGGAAGACGCCATCCTCACTTGCGCCGGTCACCGCCACGCGCACGCCGTCCGTGAAACGGGCCAGATATACCCCAACAAGTGCAAACCGCGATGCTGGTTGCTGGAATTTTTGATAGCTTGCCGCCTGCGGAACCGGAAAGCGGATCGAGGTGATGATCTCTCCTTCATCCAGGGCTGTGGTGAACATGCCCTGAAAAAAGTCATCTGCCGCAATTTGACGCGCGTTGGTCACCACGGTTGCGCCCGATCCCAGCACACCCGCCGGATAGCAGGCAGCCGGGTCATTGTTCGCAACCGAACCACCGATGGTTCCGCGATTGCGCACTGCCGGGTCGCCAATTTGTCCAGCCAATGCCGCCAGCGCGGGATAAGATCCTGCAGCGTCGCGAGCAACGACAGCGTGAGGTGTTGCACCCCCAACAGAGACCGAGCCGTCATCATCAACGCAGACGCCTTGCATCTCGGCAATGCCGCCCATCGACACCAGTTTGGACGGTGCCGCCAATCGCTGTTTCAATGTCGGGATCAGGGTTTGCCCGCCTCCCAACGCCTGCGCATCCTCTGTTGCCAATGCTGCAACTGCGTCAGCAATGGTCGAGGGCTTCTCAAACTCGAAATTGTACATTTCGTTCTTCCTTTCCGAAAGGCGCTGATCCGCCCTTCATCTGGCTATAAATATCCCAGGGAGCGCGAGGGGCTGGCCCCTCGCACCCCAACCTCTCAACCATGCATCGCAGTCCAAACGCGTGACGGGCTCATCGGCATGTCGATATGATCAACAGCCCTTCCACCCGAGTTCAACGCATCCAGCACCGCGTTGACCACCGCTGGCGGTGAGCCGATCGCTCCGGCCTCGCCGCAACCCTTCACGCCCAGCGGATTGTGCGTACAGGGCGTCTGGCTGGAATGATCCACGCCGTAGAACGGGACATCATCGGCGCGTGGCATCGCGTAATCCATGTAGGACGCGCTCAGCAATTGGCCGTTCTCGTCATAGGCACAGTTCTCCAGCAAGGCCTGACCGATGCCCTGACCAATACCGCCATGCACTTGTCCATCAACGATCATTGGATTGACGATATTGCCAAAGTCATCTGCAGCCGTGAACTTCTCGATACTGACCTGACCTGTGTCTGGATCAACCTCGACCTCACAGGCATAAGCCCCTGCCGGGAAAGTAAAGTTGGCCGGGTCATAGAACGCGGTTTCCTCCAGCCCCGGTTCAACTTCCAGCGGATAGTTGTGCGGGACATAGGCCGTAAGAGTCACATCCCCCCACGCCACCGACTTGTCGGTCCCCGCAACACTGAACTGACCGTCTTTGAGTTCGATATCTGCCTCGGACGCCTCCAACAGGTGGGCTGCGATCTTTTTGGCCTTGTCGATCACCTTTTCGGTGGCCTTGACCATAGCCGAGCCGCAGACCGCCAGCGAGCGTGAGCCATAGGTGCCCATGCCGAACGGGATCTTCGAGGTGTCCCCGTGCACGATCTCGACCATTGACTCGTCGATGCCGATCATGTCGGCCACGACCTGCGGAAAGGCTGTTTCATGGCCTTGCCCGTGGCTGTGTGCGCCAACCATCACACTGATCGAGCCGGTGGCGTTCACCCGAACTGTCGCCGCGTCGTAAAGACCTGCACGGGCTCCCAACATGCCGACGATATTCGAAGGCGCGATACCACAAGCCTCGATATAGCAATTGACGCCGAGACCGCGCAGCTTGCCTTTGGCCTCACTCTGCGCGCGTCGTGCGGCAAAGCCCGCAAGATCAGCAGCAGCCTCAAGCTTGTCCATTGTCCCGTTGTAGTCCCCGGTGTCGTAAGTCAGCGCCACTGGCGTGTCATAGGGGAACTGCGTGACAAAGTTCTGGCGACGCAGGGCGATCGGATCGACACCTAACTCGCGCGCAGCCTTGTCGATGACACGCTCCAGTTGGAAGGTTGCTTCGGGTCGACCAGCGCCGCGATAGGCGTCCACCGGCACCGTGTTTGTGAACATCGCCTTCACATTCACCTGAATGACCGGGGTCTTATAGTTGCCTGCCATCAGCGTCCCATGCAGCCATGTCGGAACCGAGCTGGAGAAGGTCGACAGATAGGCACCCAGATTGGCATAGGTGTTGGTCCGCAGGCCGATGAAGTTGTTATCCGCATCCAGAGCCAGCTCAATCGTGCTGACATGGTCACGACCCTGCGCATCCGACATGAACGCCTCGGACCGGCTGGCCGTCCACTTGACGGGGCGGTTGCAGGCCTTGGCGGCAAAAGTGCAGAACGCTTCTTCTGCGTAATGGAAAATCTTGGTGCCAAAACCACCGCCCACATCCGGGGCTACGACGCGGACTTTATGTTCCGGCAGACCCAGAACGAACGCGCACATCAACAAGCGGATGACATGCGGGTTCTGCGAAGTGGTATAGAGCGTATATTCATCCGTGCCCCGGCTGTACTCGGCCACAGCCACGCGCGGCTCCATCGGGTTGGCGACCAGCCGATTGTTCACCAGATCCAAAGTGGTGACATGCGCGGCATTGGCAAAGACGTCGTTCACCTTGGCGTCGTCGGCCTCACCCAGCTGCCAGTCATAGCAGATGTTGTTTTTCAGATCGTCATGAACCAGCGTCGCGCCTTCCTGCGCCGCGGATTTCATGTCGATCACGGCGGGCAGCTCCTCGATATCCAGATCAATAGCCTCGGCCGCGTCACGGGCCTGTTCCAGGCTGTCGGCCACCACGGCGGCAATGGGATCGCCCACATGGCGCACCTTGCCCTGTGCCAGAATTGGGTGTGGTGGTTCCTGCATCGGCGCGCCGTGCTTGTCGGTCACTTCCCACCCACAGGGCATTCCGCCCACGCCTTCAAAGTCTTTGCCGGTGAATACTCTGACCACACCGGGCATACCTTCGGCGGTTGATGTATCTACAGAATTGATCCGACCATGCGCGATGTCGGACCGCAGGAAATATACGTAAGCCTGACCACGTACGTTGATGTCGTCGGTATAGTTGCCTGCTCCGGTCAGAAAGCGGACGTCCTCGCGCCGCTTGGAACTGGCTCCGATGCCACTGTCTTTGGGCATTGCTTGTTCTCCTCCCATAAACGGATGCTGCTGCACCCTTCACTTGTCCCACGGGCGCAATGTTTACGCCCGCAGCGGCATCATTCCGCAGCGATACTGCCGACGTCCTGGCCTGAGGCGGCCATGATCGCCTTGACGATATTGTGGTACCCGGTGCAGCGGCACAGGTTGCCTTCCAGGTACTTTCGGATTTCGGCCTCAGATGGGCGTGGGTTGTCTTTCAGCAGCGCTGCGGCGCTCATCACCATACCCGGTGTACAGAACCCGCATTGAAGGCCGTGATGATCCTGAAAGGCTTGCTGGATCACGTTCAGCGAACCGTCCGCATTTGCCTGACCTTCGATGGTGCCAACGTCAGCACCGTCGGCTTCGACCGCCAGCATATTGCACGACTTCACGGCCTGACCGTTCACATGTACAACGCAGGCGCCGCACTGGGCCGTATCACAGCCGACATGCGTGCCCGTCAATGACAGTTGCTCGCGCAGAAAGCCGGACAGTAACGTCCGGCCCTCAACCTCGCCGCTGACGGCCTTGCCGTTCACGGTCATTGAAATTTTCATGACTTTCTCCTCCCTGAATTCCAACGGTTCAACCGCCCAATACGCGCTTGAACCAACCTTTTTTTGCTTCGCCGCCTTCACCCTCGGCAGAAGGTTCAGCTTGAACCTGATCCGAGGTTTCCGGATCGGGTGTTTTTTCGGGTTCGACCGCGTTCTGAAAATTTTCAAAGAACCGGTCGGCCATTTTTCTGGCGACGCCATCGATGACCCGGCTGCCCAGCTGGGCCAGCTTGCCACCGACACGTGCGTCGACGGTATAGGTCAGCAGAGTACCTTCGGGCACATCAGACAAACTGACATCGGCCGCACCCTTGGCAAAACCAGCAGCCCCACCCTTACCTTCACCCGAGAGCTTCACGCTTTCAAGCGTTACGATATCAGAAAGGGTAACGGCCCCTTTGAAGGTCGCTTTTACGGGGCCGACTTTCTGCACCACCGTCGCTTCGAATCCGTCATCGACCGAGCCCGTCATTTCCTGACATCCCGGAACGCATTCTTTCAGAACCTCAGCCGACAAAAGCGCGTCCCAGACCTTGGATCGCGGCGCGGCAATGACGCGGCTGTCACTAAGCTCCATTTCTCTTCTCCAGGTGTTTTTTCTTACGCTACGTGGTGTTTTTCGCCCTGCCTATTAGACCTTGGGTGTAGGTGTCGCCGAGCCGATCTTATGTACGACTTTGGGCCAGTAGGCGCAGATTACTTTCGTTGTTAGGATTGGATAAACTGGGGGCAACCTGATTGAAAAAAGGCAATACCAAATGCTTGCAGACTCCGTCGAAAGATCTGGCTTCGAGAAAGTGCTGATCGTCGATGACCACCCCCTGTTTTGCGACGCGCTGTCGATGACCTTGCAAAGCGTGGCGCAGATCGGCGAAATCCATACCGCGGACCGACTGGAAGGCGCGATGGAACTTCTGTCAGGTGGGCTGAAACCGGACGCGGTCATGCTGGACCTCAACCTGCCGGATGTGGAGGGGCTGGACGGCCTTGTCCGTCTGAAGGCTGCTGCGAATGCCCCGGTTATTGTGGTGTCCTCGATGACGGATAATCGCGTTGTCAGTCAGGTGATTCAGGCGGGCGCATCGGGTTATGTACCCAAGCATAGCCAACGCGATGTGTTTCGCCTGGCATTCGAGACAGTGCATTCCGGCAAAGTTTTCGTGCCCGAAGGGTGCGTTCTGATCAATGTTGAAGAGGATGAACACGCCGAGGCGGTCAATCGGCTTGCGACGCTGACAAATCAGCAGGCCCGCATTCTGCAACTGATCTGTGAGGGCAAGCTGAACAAACAGATTGCCTATGACCTGTCCATTGCGGAACCCACGGTCAAAGCGCATGTCACGGCAATCATGCGGAAACTGGGTGTGCAAAGCCGGACGCAAGCCGTTCTGATTGCAAAGAAAGCTTCGTTTGCCAGCGTCTTGCAAGACCACGGCTAAGCGTCATACTCTCACCACATCGTCGCGCTTTAGGGAGGAGGCTCGATGGACCAAGCAGTCGGGTGGGCGACAGCCCGGACCGGTGCGACAGGCATCGTCAAAACGGCTTTCGCGCGTTACGACACCGGGCAGGCGCTTGGGGTGCTCGTACGTCAACTCGGGGCTGAACCGCTTGCGCTGGTGATACTTTTTGTTAGTCCAAACGCGGACGCGGCTGCGGTCATTACCAAAGCCGAGCAGGTGTTTGCGCCTACTCCGGTGGTTGGCTGTACCACCGCCGGAGAACTTGCGGATAGCGGTTATTGCGAGGATCAGATCGTCGCGATTGGCCTGCCACAGTCCCATTTCGACACGCGTACGGTCCTGGTTTCCGATCTGAACGATTTTGAGGCGGAAAGCATCATCAATGAGATGATCCACAACCGAAACGACATGATGGTCACGGCGCCCGACTGGAACCATGAGTTTACTTTCCTGATGATCGACGGATTGTCGACCAAAGAGGATGCGTTGACCTCCGAGTTGGCCGTCGGTTTGGGGCCGGTGCCATTGTTTGGCGGATCGGCCGGTGATGGAACCCGGTTCGGGCGTACCTATGTGCTGCATCAGGGCAAGGCGCTGAGCAATGCTGCCATACTGACTCAGGTTCGTACGCGGTGCCCGATCAAGGTGTTCAAAACCGATCATCTGGTACCAACGAACCGGCGCATGGTGGTGACCAAGGCGGACCCGGCAAAACGCATCGTTCAGGAAATCAACGCCGAGCCCGCCGCGCGTGAATACGCCCGTATCCTTGGCAAGGATCCGGAACAACTGACGACATTCACATTTGCGGCGCACCCCGTTGTTGTGCAGATTGGCGGGCAGCATCACGTCCGCGCCATTCAGCAGGTGGCGGGCAACGGGGACCTCGTCTTTTTCTCGGCCATTGATGAAGGGCTTGTGCTGACGCTGGCCGAACCAAGGGACATGGTCGAGCATCTTGAGGAAGAAATCGGCCTTCTGACCGAGAAACGGCAACCCGACACCATTCTGGGTTGCGACTGCATTCTCCGCCGACTGGAAGCGCAGGAAAAGCAAAAGACCCGCGAAATCTCGGACATTCTGGCCCGCAATCACGTTGTCGGATTTTCAACCTACGGAGAGCAGTACAATTCCATCCACGTGAACCAAACTCTGACGGGTGTTGCTATATATCCACCCGAGAAAGAGTAACGCATGATCGAGCATCTTACAGATCCCACGGACTCGGTTGATCGCCAGAACGAGAAACTTCGCAAGATTGCCGAAGCGCTGATGCGCCGGGTAGAAGAATCCACCGATGCGTCAGGCGCAGCTTATGCGCAGTTTCAGCGCGCGGCCGTGCTTGAACAAGAGGTCCGCGCCCGGACGAATGATCTGGAACGTGCCCTTGAGTTGCTGAACGATTCCAATGCCAGACTGGCACAGGCGAACAAGGACACCGAAGCCGCACGCGCGGATCTGGCCAATGCAATCGAAACAGTGCAAGAGGGGTTTGCCCTTTTCAATCGCGACGAAAAACTGGTGCTGTGCAACAGCCGCTTTGGTCTGCATATGCCTGACATTCAGGAGCGGCTGAGTCCAGGGCTGAGCTTTGCCGAATATGTCGAACTGGTCAGCCGATCAGGGTTCCTGTCCCTGCCTGAAACGATGACACCGACAGACTGGGCCAAAAGCCGTTTGGACCGGCATACGGACGATCATGTGGTGTTCAACGTCCGGCTTGTTGGCAATCGGTGGTCGCAAGTATCCGAACACCGCACGCCGGATGGCGGCACTGTTATCCTGCAAACCGATGTGACCGATATCATGCGGATCGAACGGCAGGAGCGTGACCGGATACTGGATGACAAGGCCAGGCTGATCCGCGCGACGCTGGAACATATCGAACAGGGCGTTTGCATTTTTGACAACAAACACCGTCTGATCGGGTGGAACAACCGCGCCAGCGAGTTGCTGGCCATTCCGATCGCACAGTTTCAGATGGGGACCCGGTTTGAATCGCTGTCCAATCGCCTTGGCACGAACATCAAGTTCCAGAAGGGGGTAACGGAAGCCGATCTGCTGGATTGGGTGACGCGGCAAACTTATCGCCGTCCTCTGCAATTTCAGATGCACCGCGGAAGGTCAAAAATTCTTTCGGTGTTTGCGCAGGAGATGCCGGACCGGGGCTTTGTGATATCCTTCACCGATGTAACCGCAGAACGAAAGTCCGCTCAGGCCTTATACGAAGCCAAAGAGCTGTTGGAACAACGCGTAACATCTCGCACAATGGAACTGGCTGACGCGTTGAACGAGGCCGAGCGTGCAAATGCATCCAAGTCGCGATTCGTGGCAGCAGCCAGTCACGACCTGTTGCAACCTCTTTCCGCGGCAAAGCTTTATGTTGCATCGCTGGGCAGCGGCCTGGATAAAGACGACGCAAAGACCGTTGCAGGCAAGGCTGAAAGTGCGCTGAACAGCGTTGAACACATTCTGGAAGCGCTGCTGGATATCTCGAAGCTGGATTCAGGACGGGCCACCGCGCATTTGTCGACCATATCAGTGAGCACGCTGTTTTCGCAGATGGAAGACGCATTTCGCCCGGTGGCGCAGGCAAAAGGGCTTGAGCTGTCATTTGTTGACACGAACGCGCGTGTGACCAGCGACGCCAGCTATTTGCGTCGGATTTTGCAGAACCTGCTGTCGAACGCGATCAGGTATACCGAGACCGGAAAGGTTCTGGTCGGTGTGCGGCGTCGCAAAGGCGCAATTGCCTTGCAAGTCTGGGATACAGGTATCGGTATCGCGTCAGACCAAAGAGACATCGTCTTTCAGGAATTTCAGCGCCTGCATTCTGATGCCAGCGCCGCAGAGGGTATGGGATTGGGCCTTGCAATCGTGGAGCGCGCCTGTGGGCTGTTGCAACATCCAATCCAGCTGTATTCCGAAGTAGGCAAAGGCACTGGATTCTCAGTCGAAGTGCCGTTGGCGCGGGAAGAGCAGACCACATCCAGCAGCGCCCCTGCGGCCCACGATCCGGGCTCCAAGGTACTTGGTAACACGGTCGTATTGTTGATTGAGAATGATGAAAACCTTCGTAGTGCACTGACCATGACCATCGAATCCTGGGGGGTCGAGGTTTTGGAGAGCGAAAGCGAAGACGAAGCAATCAATCTTCTTCGTGAAATTGACATTCTGCCCGATGCAATAGTTGCCGATTTTCAGTTGAATCACGATAGAACCGGTGTCGACGCGATACATGCCCTGACGAACGAGTTTGGACCTCTGCCCGGCTGCGTTATTTCGGCCAACCGATCACCTGAACTGGCCAGGCGCTGCAAGCGCGCCAATCTGCCTTTGCTCTACAAACCGCTTGATGCGCAACTTTTGCGGTCAACGCTGGAGTCATCGATTGAACAACGCAACTGAGCAGCACTGGGAACGTGTATGTTTTCAGGCGATTTCTGTCTGTGGGTTGGCACCTGTTCGATGCAGCATCGACAAAACCTCAGCCTTCCAGCCGGCTTTGATCTGCAACGCTAGCTGGGACGGAGGCCGGTGGTTCGGTGACAGGATCGCATATTCATACCTCAACGGTTCACTGAAGGGCAAAAACACGACACGGTCGTTTGAAATGTTCAACTCCCGCTCGGTAACGACTGTCAACGGATCGACAATCGTGCAGCATTGGCCCGATCCGACAAAAGGGATAAGCGGCAGAAAATATTGGCAGGTCACCGTTGGTGTGTAATTCGCCGAGACCATCTGAAACGCTTGTCGCACTTTTTCCTGAAACGGATGCGTGTCATGCAGCCCGCCCATTGGAACTCCGTCAAGATCGGATATCATAACGGCGCTTTCTTTCGCCAGGGGGTTGTCTCTGTCCAGCGCGCAAAAACAGTCGCCGCTTATGATCTCGGCTGAGAACTGTGGTTGCTTACCTGTCGGATGTTCAAAATCAGCAAACCCGAAATCGATGTTCTGAGTACCCGCCAGTTCCATAATCTGCGGAGAGCTGCGAGTTGAAAGTGTGATTTGTATATCGGGGTTTCCACCAACTGAACGGCTGATGAAATTCGGAAAGGCAAAAGTGGAAGGGCCTGGCATCGCTGCAATATTCAAGCTACCGGAACTCCCTTTAAGAAGTCCGTGCATCGTACTGGAAATCGTAGATAATCTGTCCAGAATACCAGTGGTTTCCGACAATAGGTAGTGTGCTTCCGGTACTGGAATCAAACGGCGCCCTCTTCGTTCGAACAGGATCAGCCCCAAACTTTTTTCTAGGTTCTTGAGCGCAAGGCTGATGGCCGGCTGTGTCCGGTTCAGCTTTTTTGCGGTTTGAGAGATAGAGCCGCTTTCCATCACCTCACGAAAAACAGTCAATTGAGTAAGGTTCATTCCAAATCCATAAGCCAAACTTCAGTTTAGTTAAATATAACAAATTTGTATTTATGGTAAATCTCCATAGGCTGATTGGATCAGAGTTCGGACAAACCGAATCCAATGATCCAAAACTGGGAGCTTACGATGAGACTGATGAAATGCCTGACAGGTCTGGCTTTGGCAGGTGCTATGGCCGCGCCCGCACTTGCACAGGACCCAACTTTTTTCCGTATTGGCACCGGTGGTGCAGGCGGCACCTATTTTCCGATTGGCGGAACCATCGCAAATGGGATCTCGGCCCCTCCGGGCTCGCGCCCCTGCGAAGAAGGTGGTCAGTGCGGCGTACCCGGCCTGATCGCGATTGCACAATCAACAACTGCGTCAGTCTTTAACAACGCGGCAGTGGAGAATGGCGAGCTTGAGGCCGGTCTGGCCGCCGCTGATGTCACCCGTTCGATGTATCTGGGCGAAGGCAAGTTCGAAGGCAAGCCGCATCCCAAGCTGCGCATTGTGGCAAACCTGTTCCCAGAGGATCTGCATCTGGTTCTGCCCGCAGGTCAGACCATTGGTGACCTGAGCGATCTCAAAGGCAAGCGCGTGGGTATCGCACAGGCGGGTTCAGGCACACAGGTGGCCGTGCTGCAGATGCTGGATGCATGGGGCGTGAACCGCGATAACATGGACGAAGCAGAGCTGAACAACAGTCAGAGCGCCGAGCGTCTGGCCGATGGGCAGCTGGACGCGTATTTCTACGCAGCTGGCTGGCCGGTCGCCGCTATGGTGCAGTTGTCATCGACCAAAGGTATGAACCTGCACTCGTTCAGTGACGAAGACCTTGCTAAGATCAACGAGATCATTCCGGCCTATATCCCTTCCGCCATACCGGGCGGTGTGTATGAAGGGATTGACACCGAAACCAAGACCCCAGCGGTCAGCGCTATGCTGGTTGTGTCGTCGGATCTGTCCGAAGAACTGGTCTATCAGCTGACCAAAGCACTGTGGAACGACAACACCCGAAAACTGCTGGACAACGGTCACGCCAAAGGCAAGCAGATCACAGCTGACACAGCTTTGGACGGAGTCGAAGCACTGGGTGTCCCCCTGCATCCTGGTGCAGAGAAGTTCTACAAAGAAGCAGGCCTTCTGCAGTAATCGAACCTCATTGAAGCCTGTCGTCGGTGCCCCTGTGCGGGGCACCGCACTCTCCTTACACGCGCAATCAGAGGGCCATCATGTCCGAGACCGAAACACGCGATGACCACGACCTGACAGCCGAAGAACTGGCAGCCATCGAAGAACAGTTCGACGAAGGCGCCGCAGTACGTCAGGTTACACCGAACACGGCCAAGGTTCTGCGGGTTGTTGCCCTGTTATTCGCGTCCTATGAATTCTTCACCGCAGGTTTCGGCTTGCCGGCGGACCACTGGCACATGGGCA
Organism: Ruegeria sp. AK11; assembly: GCF_056541095.1. Lineage (NCBI taxonomy): Bacteria > Pseudomonadati > Pseudomonadota > Alphaproteobacteria > Rhodobacterales > Roseobacteraceae > Ruegeria > Ruegeria sp. AK11. The sequence continues at coordinate 32,205 of NZ_JBQFXU010000011.1, read as the reverse complement.
TTTATCTGGCCCTGTTGTTCATACTGGTTTACGCGACCATTCCGATTGTCGGGGCTAAAAACCTATATGCGCTCAAAATCAGCAGGTTTCGTATTGGGAACGTCCCGCTTTATGACCTGGTATTCATGGCATTTGGCATCGTTGCGGCGCTTTACGTTGGATTTGCCTGGCGCGGTATTCCCTTTCTCGGGATCGAGGAACAGACTTTTCGTATGGGTAATCCCAACAATTACGATGTCTTTCTTGGCGTGGTTATCATTCTGCTGGTACTTGACATCGCCCGTCGCACGCTGGGTTGGGTGCTGCCGCTGATTATCTGCGTATTCATCTCTTACGCTCTGCTTGGTCCTTATTTTCCCGGTTTGTTGCAGCATCCCGGTGTAAATTTCAAAACCTTCGTGTCGTCGATGTACTTTCCGCAGGAAGGCATCTATGGCGTCACGCTTTGGGTCGTTTCGACCATAGTCTTCCATTTCGTTTTGTTTGGTGTGATCGCGCAGCGCACCGGGTTGGGACAGTTGTTTATCGACAATGCCACCATTCTGGCGGGTCGCTATACAGGTGGCCCGGCCAAGGTATCGGTCGTTTCATCGGCATTCTTTGGAACGATCTCGGGGTCTTCAGTCGCCAACACGGTTTCAACCGGAGCGCTAACCATCCCGAACATGAAACGCCTGGGTTATCCGGGCCATTTCGCGGGCGGGGTCGAGGCCGCTTCCTCGGCGGGCGGCCAGATCACCCCGCCCATCATGGGAGCCGCGGCCTTTATCATGGCCGAGTTCCTGGAGGTGCCTTACACCACTATTGTCATTGCGGCGATCTTCCCGGCGCTTCTGCACTACGTGGGTGTCTTTGCAGTTGTGCATCTGATGGCGCGCAAGCTGAACCTGAAGGGTCTGACGAAAGAGCAATTACCGCAGCTTAAAGCTGTCTGGGCTGAAGGTTGGGCCAATATCGTGCCCCTGATTGGCCTGCTGGTGGTGCTGTTTACCGGTTACACGCCATTCATGTCGGCCTTCTGCGGCATATCGCTGGCGGTGATCGCGGGTATGTCGCGTATCAAGCAGCCACCAACGCTGATTTACGCGGCGGCGTTTCTGGCCTTTGTGTTGTGGAAATTCTCGGATGGCGGGTTCGACCTGACAATGACCGCGATACTCTGCGCGCTGTCTGTGACAGCCACACTGAACCCACAAAAACGTATCGAGGTGCCCGAGATGCTGGCTGCTGTCGAACTGGGCGTAAAATACTCGCTGGCGGTGGGTGCCGCTGCCGCCGCTGTGGGTATCGTTGTGGGTGTGATCAACACCACCGGTATCGGCTTTCGTATCGGATTTATGGTCACGCAAGGGGCAGGCAATCTGGCGGCGGATCTTTATAATATGATCTCGTTCGGCAGCTTCCAGCTGTTTGCAATCGAAGACCTGCAACTGTTCATCTCACTGATCTTCATCGCTGTCGTCTGCATCTTGATGGGGGCGGGTATTCCAACCACCGCGCTTTACATCATGCTGGTTTCTGTCGCGCAGCCCGCGCTGGCTCAGTTGGGTGTTCCGCCCATCGCAAGCCACCTGTTCGTGCTTTACTACGGTGTGGTATCCGAAATTACACCTCCGGTCTGTACCTCGGCTTATGCGGCAGCTGCGATCGCCAACTCAAATCCGTTCCGCACCGGGCTGTCCGCGTTTACGCTCGGGTTGGGCAAGGTGATAGCGCCGATGGCATTCGTCTATGCGCCGGTTTTGTTGTTCGTGTCTTCCACTGGGTTTGATTTTTGGGAATTCACATATACTGCGACAAGCTGCATAGCGGGGGTCATCGCTCTGTCCGCGGCGGTCGTCGGCTATTGGCTGCAACCGCTCAACGTATTGTCTCGTATTCTGATTGCCTTTGCCGGGATCATCTTCGTGGCACCCACGTTAACGGCAGACCTGATCGCGCTGGCAGTGGCGTCACCCGTGATCGTTGCGCAGTTGATCGCCCGCACCCGAACTCAAGCAACGGCCTGACATGTCTGAACGTGTTACCATAATCGGCGCCGGGATCGTCGGCATCTGCTGCGCGCTGTCATTGCAGGAACGTGGCAAAACCGTGCGGTTGATTGACCGGGGAGAGCCCGGGCAGGAGACCTCATTCGGTAATGCTGGTGTCGTCTCGCCATGGTCAGTGATCCCCCAAGCGGTTCCCGGTATCTGGAAGGCAATCCCCCGGATGCTGCTGGACCCCAAAAGCGCCTTGTCCGTCAGGGCCTCGTTCTGGCCGAGGATGGTCCCTTGGGGCCTGAGGTTTTTGAAAGCATCTGATGAACGATCGGTCCGCCGAATCTCGGATGCGATGGAGCTTCTTTGCAGACCGTCGATAGAGTTGTATCGACGTCATTTGCAGAACACTGGTTATGAAGACCTGATTGTCGATTCCAACTACATCCATGCTTTCCGACACCCGAATCAAGCTGACCTGAAGGCGCTGGGATATCTGATCCGACAGGAGAAAGGTGGGCAACTCGAGAGGATCGACGGCCCAGAGTTGCGCCGAATTGAACCCGCTCTATCCGAGGATTTCGAAGCAGCGATCCTTATCAAAGGTCAGGCACGGATTACATCACCCGGTCAGATTGGCGCGGTTCTGGCTGAAAAAGCGCGCCAACAAGGCGCTGAGTTTATTCGGGCCGAAGTTCGAAAACTGAACCGTACCGACGAGGGGCGGTGGCATCTGACAACCCAGACCGATACGCTTCAGGCTGATACAGTCATATTGGCTGCAGGTGTGTGGTCTGCCGAGCTTTTGAAACCTTTGGGTCTGTCTGTGCCGCTGGCTGCTGAACGCGGGTACCATGTTCAGTTCCCCGCACCTTTGGCGAGCCTTCAGAATTCGGTCATGGATGTGGATGCCAAAGTGGTTGCCAGTTCGATGCAGGGCGGGCTGCGTGTGGCAGGCACCGCCGAGTTTGCGCGTGTAGATGCCCCGCCCGATCCACGAAAACAGGCGTTACTGACGCGACAAGCCAAGGCAATGATACCGGATCTTAATACCGCCGACACGCAATTCTGGATGGGGCGCCGCCCATCGTTTCCAGACAGCTTGCCTGCCATCGGGCCGATTGACGGACATCAGGGATTGTTCAGCGCTTTCGGTCATTCCCACTATGGCCTGATGATGGCGCCTAAAACCGGAGAGCTTGTGGCCGATCTGGTAGCTGGACAGCGTCTGAACATCAGTCTGGACCCATTTGCCTTGTCGCGGTTTTAAAACACGCGAAGCGACTTCTCGAGAAGGATCACAACGTCATGCCGATCTACCCAGGTGGACAGAATATCTGCGGGGCATCCATCGGAGTTTTGTGCCTGGAAAGCTATTTCCCCAAACCTCCGGGCCATATCAAAAACCCATCGAGTCTTCCGTTCCCGGTGCTGTATGAGATGATTGAAGGCGTCACAGTACCAAAGCTGCTGAACAACCCGACACCAGAGTTGCTGGAGCCCTTCATCAAAGGCGCGCAGAGGCTTGAATCCGAAGGTGTGCGGGCCATCACTGGCAGTTGCGGGTTTCTTGCATTGTTCCAGAAAGAGCTGGCCGAAGCCGTGTCCGTGCCCGTTTTTGCCTCAAGCCTGATTCAGGTGCCGCTGGCTTATTACATGACCGGTGCCAGTGCACCGGTAGGAGTGATAACCGCCGATTCCTCGGCGCTGACGCAACGCCATTTCGATGGGGTTGGGGCAGGAGATATCCCCGTAGCTGTGCAGGGTCTTGAGAACACGACCGAGTTCGCCGAAGTCATCCTGCGCAATACGCGCACCCGAATGGATACCGATCTGATTGAGGCTGAAGTTCTGAATGCTGTACGCAAACTGAAACGCGATACACCGGAAATCCGTTCGCTGGTACTGGAATGCACCGATCTACCGCCTTACGCGGCCTCAATTCAGAAGGAATTGAGCCTGCCGGTTTATGATCTGGTGACCTTGGCACATATGGCCCATTCGGTAAGCACGCGTAGCCCGTATCGCGGACTTATGCCGTGGGTTTGATGTGGACACTGCCTGGCGTGCTGACTTGATGAACAGCCAAACTGAAACGGCCTGACTGCGGAGTGAACCAAGGGTCTTCCCCTTGCCGAAACGGCTGGTTAAGAAGTTCTTCCACCGTCGCTTCAGGAGGCACCATTGGACCGTATCGCCCGCACTATCGCCACCGAGATTAAGGCACGTTCCGAGCAGGTCGGTGCCGCGATCAAGCTACTGGACGAAGGAGCAACCGTGCCTTTTGTCGCCCGATACCGGAAAGAAGCAACCGGAGGATTGGACGACACCCAATTGCGCCTGCTGTCTGAGCGGCTGACTTATCTGCGCGAGCTTGAAGCGCGGCGTGAAACCATTCTGAACTCGATCAAGGATCAGGGCAAACTGACCGACGATCTGAGTAAATCCATTGCGCGCGCGGAAACCAAAGCGCAGTTGGAAGACATTTATCTGCCGTATAAGCCAAAACGGCGCACCAAGGCGATGATTGCACGCGAAAATGGGCTTGAACCTTTGGTTGACGCTATTCTGGCGGACCGCAACTGCGACCCTGAAATATTAGCCGCGGCGTACCTCACCGAGGCGGTAACAACGACCCGGGATGCTTTGAACGGTGCGCGGGATATTTTGACCGAGCGGTTGACAGAAAACGCCGCTCTGCTGGGCGAATTGCGCAGTTTCATGCAGCACGAGGCTCTGCTCAGCGCAAAGGTCATAGAAGGCAAGGAAAAGGACGGCGCCAAGTTCAGTGACTACTTTGACCATTCCGAATTGTGGGCGGACGTGCCGTCACATCGGGCATTGGCGATGCTGCGGGCATCCAAAGAGGGCATCGTCACGCTGGATATCGCGCCTGAACCGGAGTTTGGTGCCGCGCGGGCCGAGACGATTGTCGCCGCCCATCTACAGACACGTGGCACTGGGCTAGCAGACGTGTGGTTGCGCAAAGTCGCGGGCTGGACTTGGCGGGTGAAACTTTCGCTGTCCATGATGGTCGAACTGATGGCTGACCTGCGCAGCCGGGCGCAAGACGAAGCCATTCAGGTCTTCTCGCGAAACCTCAAGGATCTGCTGTTTGCCGCACCGGCAGGTGCCAAGGCGACCTTGGGTCTGGATCCGGGCATTCGTACGGGCGTAAAGGCTGCTGTTGTTGATGCGACCGGCAAGGTTGTCGCCACCGACACCTTGTACCCGTTTCAGCCGAAGAATGATCTGCGAGGTGCACAGGCCAGTATCCTCAATCTGATATCAGCTCATCGGATCGAACTGATCGCAATCGGGAACGGGACGGCCAGCCGTGAAACCGAAAGGTTGGTTGCAGACACTCTTGCACTTCTACCCAAGACGGTGAAAGCACCAACAAAAGTGGTGGTGTCAGAAGCTGGCGCTTCGGTTTATTCCGCATCTGAACTGGCTGCGCGCGAATTTCCTGATCTGGATGTCTCGCTACGTGGCGCGGTCTCGATTGCGCGCCGATTGCAGGACCCCTTGGCCGAGCTGGTTAAAATCGAACCGAAATCCATTGGTGTTGGCCAGTATCAGCATGATGTGGATCAGCATCGCCTGTCACAGTCGCTGGATTCCGCGATCGAGGATGTGGTGAATGCTGTCGGGGTTGATCTGAACACCGCATCTGCCCCTTTGCTGTCACGCGTGTCTGGTCTGGGTCCGGCGCAGGCCGAAGCGATTGTCACCCACCGTGACCTGAATGGGCCCTTCCTATCGCGGAAGGATTTGCTGTCCGTCGCCCGCCTTGGACCACGTGCGTTCGAACAATGCGCCGGTTTCCTGCGCATCAGGGACGGTTCAGAGCCTTTAGACGCGTCTTCAGTGCACCCCGAAGCCTATGACATTGCGCGCCGGGTCGTTGCCGCCTGCGGTCGCGATATCCGTCACATCATGGGCCATGATGGCGCGTTAAAGGGGTTGCGGGCGGAACAATTTGTAACTCAGGATTTCGGCCTGCCGACGGTTCGGGACATCTTTGCCGAACTTGAAAAGCCCGGACGCGACCCCAGACCCAGTTTTGTCTCCGCATCTTTCACCGATGGCATCGAAGAAATCACCGATCTGAAACCCGGAATGGTTTTGGAAGGCACAGTCACCAACGTCGCCGCTTTCGGCGCTTTTGTGGATATCGGCGTGCATCAGGATGGGCTGGTTCATGTCAGCCAGCTGGCGGACCGGTTTGTCAAAGATCCGCATGACGTGGTTAAAACCGGGCAGGTGGTTAAAGTACGTGTCGTCGATGTTGATGTCGCGAGAAAACGCATTGGGTTGACCATGCGAAAACAAGGGGGTGGAGGAAACCGTCGCGGAGGATGAAGTGAACTTTGCTTCGGAACCCGTGTTTGACAGCGTCAGCTTAGTGCCTTGCACGTGTTCCAATCCATGATTACGACTAGGTTGGCAGGAATGAAGGTGATGTTGGCACCCCGGAAAAAAATGGGCTGAACGATCTTTTCTTCCATGGAGATTTGCAAAGACCAGGGTTTGTAGCGGTTGGCTGGCTCGTAGTCTTGGGTAATGTCTTAAACTCAACCTTGTACCAGAGCGGATCAGTAAACCTTAGGAACTTCACCTTTTCGCAAACCAGAGGATATGCATGACACATGTCGTGACCCTGAATGCCGGATCGTCTTCGATGAAGTTCGGCCTGTTCGAACTGACAGAAGACGATCCAGTCATGGTGTGCGCCGGTGTGGTCGAACGGATCGGTGAGCCTGAGCCAATCGTCAAGGCGCGGTCATCTGGTGGTGGAGTTCTGGCGAATGGCACGGCAGGCGATATTCACGACCACGCTGCTGCCCTGGACTGGGTACTGAACCTGTTGTCACGGGCCTTCCCCAGTTGCGAGGTCACCGCGGTTGGGCATCGTATTGTTCACGGCGGACCCGAGATCGATACGCCTTTGCCGTTGACTGCCGCTGCTTTGGAGGAGTTGGACAAGCTTTCTCCGTATGCACCTCTGCACCAGCCGCACAACCTGGCTGGCGTCAAGGCAGCTATGGAACGCTTTCCAAATGCCGCCCAGATTGCCTGTTTCGACACGGCCTTTCATCGCAACCACCCCTGGGAGAACGACGTATTCGCCCTGCCGCGCGAGTATTACGACAAAGGCGTCCGGCGCTATGGTTTTCACGGGCTTAGTTATGAGTACATTTCGGACCATTTGGCCAAAACCGCACCGCTTTTGCACGCGGGGCGGGTCGTGGTTGCGCACCTGGGCAACGGTGCGTCGATGTGTGCCATGATTGGGGGGCGATCCGTCGGTTCTACCATGGGGTTTTCGTCGTTGGACGGTCTGCCGATGGGATCCCGTTGCGGTCAGCTTGATCCCGGTGTTTTGTTGTATCTAATGGATCAGGAAGGGTTGAGCGCCTCAGAGATTTCCGACCTTCTGTTTCGCAAATCAGGGTTGCTGGGTCTTTCGGGACTTTCAAGCGACATGCGCACCCTTGAAAACGCAGATACCCGCGAAAGTCGACAGGCCATCAGCTATTTCACGTTCCGCATCCGCCGCGAACTTGGGGCAATGGCCGCAATATTGGGCGGTATTGATGCCTTGATCTTCACAGGTGGTATCGGAGAAAACTCGCGTCTTGTACGTGATAGGGTATGTTCTGGAATGGGGTGGCTGGGGATTGAACTGGATCCCGATGCCAACGCGGACAATGATCGGATCATCTCGACAGACCTGTCCCGAGTGGTCGCCATGGTTATCCCGACAAATGAAGAGCTGGTTATTGCCCGTGCGGCCGCCGATCTGTTGGCAAATCGGTCCCATCGGAAAAGCGCTTAACCCGGCTGATACGTCCAGCGATACGAGGGTGGGGTAGGCCCTTTGTTGCGACCACCTTGCTGCATCTGCTCCCAGGCATGTGCCAGAATACCTACTGATCGGGACAGGCAGAAAAGGCCGCGCGCCAATGGTGGCGCAAACCCAAGCTCGGCATAAATAACTGCGGTTGCGCCATCGATGTTCATCGGGACGGGTTTACCCTTACGCCGCGCAAGTTCTGCCTCGATTTGCTGCGCAATTCGCATGAATTGCCCATCGCAAGCACGGGTTTTCACCGCTTCGGCGACCAAATCCATCAGGCGCGGCGCGCGGGGGTCTGTGGGCGTGTGAAACCTGTGTCCAAAACCCGGAAGTATCTTTCCGTGGCTTTCGATCCACGCATCGATTGCCTGCGCCAAAGTGCCAGGGTAATGGCCCATAAAGTGGTAGAGTTCCACGGCCTGCTCGCCAGCCCCTCCATGAATGTCGCCCAACATGTTCACAGCGCTCGCCATCGCGTTGTTGAGAGGCAGGCCACAGGTAACCGCCATGCGCGCGGTTGCAATCGACGGTGCCTGAGGACCGTGGTCGACTGCCGCGACCAGCGCGGCTTCGAACAATTGGGCCTGCGCTTTTGATGGGCGGTCGCCGCGTACCATGAACCAGATCATCTCCGCAAAACCAAGGCGTCCGATCAGGTTTTGAATCGGCTCCCCGCGCAGGTCTATCCGGCCAGGTTCCATATCGATGATGGATGTTGCCCACCAATCTGACACATCGCTCATATGATCCCCTCTCTGCTCAGCGCGTCGACTTCCGCGTCGGTCAATCCGATTTCGGACCACACCGCCTTGTTGTCGGCCCCAAGTTTTGGTGGCGCGATTTGCGGCATTCGCCGGGCGCCATTCATTACGACGGGACTGCCTGCAAGTTGCATTTGTTCGCCGTGAACCAACAAAGAGCCAATCAGACCGCGATCGGAAAGTTGCGGGTCTGCAAGGGCCTCGGGCACGGTCAGAACTTGTCCTGTCGGTACCCCCAATGCGTTTAATTCACTCACCCACTCGGCCGCGGCCTTCGTCTTTAGGGTGCGTTCCAGTTCTGTACGTAAGGCGTGGCGGTTTGTTTTGCGATCTTCACGCGTTGCGTAGTCGGGGTTGTTCAGCAGGTCATCCCGCCCGAGACAGCGGGCAAGTGCCTGCCATTGCTCGTCCCGATTGGCCGCGATGTTGATCGGGTTGTCCCGCGTGGCAAATGTACCTGAGGGGGCCGAGGTTGTGTTCTCATTCCCATGCGCTCCGGGCGTTACGCCACCCACCAGATAATTTGAAACAACCCAACCCATCGTCGAAATCACGGCTTCGGACATCGCAACATCCAGATAGGTGCCGCGTGGGTTGGCGTTCAATGCCGCCGCGACTGCAAAGGCGGCCGTCATCCCCCCGACCGTGTCCGCCAACGGATAACCGACGCGATACGGTGCCGTGTCGGGGGCTCCGGTGATTGACATCACGCCGCTGATACCCTGCACAATCTGGTCATAAGCCGGATCGCCGCGCCGGGGGCCATCCTGCCCGAACCCGCTGATGGCGCAATAGATCAGGTTGGGATTGGAGTTGCGCAAAATTTCATACCCTAGACCAAGACGATCCATTACTCCGGGCCGGAAGTTTTCCACCAGAACATCAGCTGACTGGACAAGGCGTTTCAACAGCGCCTTGCCCTTTTCCGATTTCATGTCCAGCGTGACAGACTTTTTCCCGGCATTCTGCGCCAGAAAACTGATCCCCATCCCCGCCTTGTTTCTAGCGGGATCGGCACCCAGAACGCGAGCAAGGTCGCCACCATCGGGGCGCTCGACCTTGATCACGTCGGCACCCATCAATGCCAGTTGGTAGCAACAATACGGACCCGCGAGGACATTGGTCAGATCGAGAACCCGTATTCCCGCCAGCGGGTCAGTCACCTTCGGCAACCCCTTCCGCCCGGGCCTGTGCACGGCGCGCGCGGTAGCTGGGTAGTAGCACCAGAAGCGCCGCAATAACCAACAGACCCAGCGTCATCGGGCGTTCCCAGATAAAGGCGATACCATCGTACAACTGCATGGACCGTGAGAAGTTGTCTTCCATCATACCGCCGAGGATGAAACCGATCAGCAGTGGTGCCAGTGGGTAATCAGCAAATTTCAACGCCGTTGCGCATACCCCAAAACCCACCAGTATCAGCAGTTCGGTTGCATTGTTCTGCCCGATATAGGCCCCCATCAGAGTAAAGAACAAAATAAAGGGGATCAGATAGTTGCGCGGCACCGAGAGTACTTTGGCTATGTAGGGGATCAGCGGCAGATTCAGGATCAGAAGCACCAGGTTGCCAATGAACATGGACATGATGACCGCCCAAAAGATCTGCGGGTCGTCCAGCATAAGGCGTGGGCCCGGTGTCACATTCAGAGCAATCAATGCCCCAAGCAGGATTGCCGTCGTTCCCGATCCGGGAATGCCCAGGGTCAGCAGCGGCACGAATGAGCCTGTACAGGCGGCGTTGTTCGCCGTTTCAGGCGCGGCCAGCCCTTTGATCGACCCTTTGCCGAATTCGTCCTGCTCGGCTTTTGGGGCGATGTTACGCTCAACCGCGTAGCCCAGAAAGCTGGCAATCGTTGCGCCCGCACCCGGCAGAACGCCGATGAAAAACCCCTGTATAGACTGGCGGCCAATCACTGGTGCAATGGCTTTGGCTTCCTCCCTGCTTATGCGCAGGTCCTTGATTTCGCCTTCTTCCCCCTTAAGGTCCTTGGGTTTGAGGACAAGAAACAGCGCCTCGGGTAATGCGAACATGGCCATTGCAAGTGTGATAAAGCCAAAGCCTGACTGCAAATCCATGATGCCCATGGTGAAACGAGGCATATTGAACAGTACGCCTTCACCGACGGTGGCCATAATCAATCCAAGGATTGTCATTATGATAGCCTTGGCAACCTGACCTGTTCCCGCAAAGGCTGCAATGGCCGACAAGCCGACAACCATCAGCGCGAAATACTCGGCTGAATGGAAAAGCAACGCAACAGAGGACAGGGCAGGGGCGAAGATCATCAAAAGCAATGCGCCTAACGTACCGCCTGCAAAACTTGCGATTGCGGCAATGGTCAGGGCTTTGCCCGCTTTGCCCTGACGGGCCATCGGGTAGCCGTCAAAGCTGGAGGCGACGGTACCCGCGACCCCCGGCGCATTCAGCAGAATAGAAGAGGTCGAACCACCAAAAATGGCGCCATAATACACACCGGCCAGCAAGATCAGCGCGGCGGACGGATCGCCCATGGAAATTGCCACCGGGATCATGATGGCGATGATCGACATCGGGCCCAGACCCGGCAGCATTCCGATGAATGTGCCAATCAGACAGCCCGCGACGACCATCAGCAGATTTTGCAGTGAGAATGCCGTTTGCAGGCCTATCAGAAGTCCTTCAAGCATGTCAGCCTCCGAAAATGCCGGGCAAAGGGCGCATGTAAATGCCAAGGACTTCCTGAACCAGATACCAGACCGTACCTGTGGCGACCAGGGCGACGGGCAGCATGATATGCCATTTTCGTTCACCCAGGATAAAAGATCCAAAGATCAGGAAGGCCGAAGTTGAGATCAGGAACCCGACGGGGCGCAGGCATAGCGCATAGACGACCATCAGAACCAACAGCATGATCGCCTGACCAAGATGGTAATCGCCCAACCGCCGATAATCGATTTCAGGTTCGCTGGGTTCAGCTTTTTCGAAACCCAGCAGAATGATCGTGGCCGTGATGATCCCCAGAATAGACAGCACTTTGGGGAAAGTGCTTGGCCATATGGGGTTTCTTTGCATGAAAGGGGGCAGACTACTGTCCATCGTGAACCAAGCGGCGTAGCCATATGTTAAACAAATACCCAGAAGAATGAGCGCGATCCAGCGATCCAGCGCCATGAGACCCCCTCCTTTTTTTCGTCGTCAGGGATGGCAGAGCGGGTTACCGCTCTGCCCTAGTTGGATTCAGAGGAAGCCCAGCTTTTTCATCAGATCACCGATCTGTTGTTCCTGCTGCTCAAGAAATGACCGGAAATCATCGCCCGAGTTATGGATGTTCACCCAACCGTTGCGTGCACGAACCTCTTCCCATTCCGGGGTGTCGTACATCTTGGCAATCGCGGCCTGGTAGGCTGCAAGCTTGTCCTCGGGCAGACCCGGGGCCGCAAAGAAGCCACGCCAGTTCACAAAGGTGGTGTCGATGCCCTGTTCTTTCATGGTCATCGCGTCTGGGGCGGCATCTACGCGATCTGCCGATGTGACGCCGATGATTTTGACTTCACCTGCGTTGGCCAGATCGACGGCTTCAGAGAAACCTGTAGACAGCGCTGCAATCTCACCGGACAGAAGGGCAGCCATGGCTTTGCCACCCGCATCATATGGAATGTACTTCACGCCAAGCGCATCTTTTCCGGCCGCTTCCATCACCATGGCTGCGACCAGGTGGTCCATGCCGCCGGGAACCGAGCCACCGCCGATGGCCGTGTTGCCCGGGTCGGCGTCGAAGGCTGCCAGCAGATCACTCATAGAGTTGATGGGGCTGTCTTTGCCGACAACAATGGCTGCGTAATCACCGATCGTACCCGACACCAGCGTCAGGTCGCGGAAGTTGTGAGGGAACACGCCAGTCAACGAACGGATCACGATTGGCGTGGAGTTTACCATCAATGTCCCGTGGTTGCTGTCGGCGTTTTCAATCAGATAGCCGATGGCTTTGCCGCCACCACCGCCTGACATGTTTTCATAAGACGCGGTGCCCACAAGACCGGCGTTCGTCAGCGCTTCGCCGGTGCCGCGGGCGGTACCGTCCCAACCACCACCGGCGCCGCCGGGGATCAGAAAGTGGATGCTGTCCACTACCTGGTCTTCAGCCAGAACAGGTCCTGCAAGACCTACTGCAGCTACAGCTGCGATAAGGGCGCGACGGCCCAGTGCGAATGTTGTCATGATGTCCTCCCATTTGACAACGGGCCGCATGGCGGCTCAGATTGGGAAGAACAAAAACACACCAACCTGACATCAACCTGTCACGCGCGAGAATAGTATAAAAGCCCGATGAAATTTCTGCTTGTCGAAGACAATCTAGACCTCGCAAACGCAATCAGTTCCCGCATGAGGTTAGACGGGCATGTGGTTGATAACGCGTCTACATTAGGTGATGCAACTGCCTTCGTTGAAACTCAGGAATACGATCTGATCCTGCTGGATATCATGCTGCCGGATGGGGACGGTCGCGATTTCCTCAAGCGGCATCGCGCGAGCCATTTGGACACGCCGGTGATCGTTTTGACGGCCCGCAGTCAGGTTTCGGATCGAATCGGCTCGCTTGATCTTGGTGCTGACGATTATGTCACCAAACCGTTTGATCATGCCGAGCTGGAAGCGCGCTGCCGCGCAGTTCTGCGTCGCAAATCCGGGAATACGAAGACAACGATAGAAGTCGGCGGCATCGTATTCGATCCCCTGGCTGGCCATCTGACCGTGGGTGACGAGACCGTGTCGCTGCGCAATCGTGAACTGCGCCTGTTGGAATTGTTCATCAGCGCACCTGGTCAGGTTTTTTCGAAGCAAAAACTAACGGACCGGCTGTTTTCTTATGATGATGATGTCTCTGATAACGCGATCGAAGTTTATGTGGGCCGTTTGCGCAAGCATCTGGAACCCTCGGACCTGAAAATCACCACGCTTCGTGGGCTGGGATACAGACTTGACCATGCCTCCTGATCCCAATGTGTCAGGATCGCTGCGGAACAGGCTGGTTCTGACACTGATCGGCGGCGCGGCCATACTTGCGTTCCTGCTGTTTGTCGCAGTCCGAAACTATGCTGCGCAGGTCGCGCAACAGGGACAAGACAACATTCTTGGTGCATCGGTGGCCTCAATCCTCGATGCGGCCGCTTTGCGGGAAGGGGTGTTGGAGGTCGATATCCCATATGCCGCCTTCGCGATGCTAAGCACCCCTGCGGACGACCGGATCTTCTATTCTATTTTTCAGGACGGCACGTTTCTTTCCGGATACGAGGATTTTCCACCGACCATTGGACCGCGTGACGGAAAGTCGCTTTTCAGTTCCAGTCAGATTCGCGGTGAAACCATTCGTCAGGTCAGCGCCAGCCGGACTTTGGTGGGATTGGATAAGCAAACCGAACTGGTGGTCGCGCTGGGGCAGACACAAGACGCGTTGGCCGAAACTCTGGACCAGATTTCGCGCAATGCAGCGATTCTGGGCGTAGGGTTCTTTGCCCTTGCTGCCGCTCTTTCCTTCTGGGCGACGTCCTCGACCATCGGGCAGCTGAACAGATTGACAACCTCTGTCACCCGCCGTGGGCCGCAGGATCTGAGCCCGTTCAAAAAGCCGGTACCCCGCGAAATGGCCCCCTTGGTTGCTTCACTGAACTCATTGATGGGGCGGCTTGATCAGTCACTCAGCCAGTCAGAAGACTTTATTGCCGAGGCGGCCCACCGTGTTCGCACCCCTCTTGCTACGGTCAGGTCCTATGCTGACGCCACTTTACAAAGGGTTGAAAAAGAAGAAAACCGCGAGGCGCTGCGCTCGATGGTGCGTGCCATTGACGAAAGCTCTCGTGCAGCCGGACAGCTGTTGGATCATGCGATGATCACGTTCCGGGCTGACCACCTTGAGCGGGAAGACATTGACCTGAACGCTTTGGTCAGTGACCTTGTGCAGCGCCTGACACCAATTGCCGAGATGAAGGACTTGTCGTTGTCGCTTTGTGGCGACCCACAGGTCATGTATTCAGGTGACCCCATCCTCATTCAAAACGCCGTGCGCAACATGATTGACAACGCACTTAAATATGCTCCGGCCGACAGTTCTGTTCGCATCGAAGTCACGTCGGAGCCATGGGCTCAAATCCGGGTAAAAGACCGTGGCCCGGGGTTTCCCTTAAACGAAATTGACACTCTCACGCGTCGGTTTGAACGGGGTAAGAACGCAAGTGGTACCATTGGGTCCGGTTTGGGCCTGACCATCGCGCAGGACGTTGCAACAGCGCATGGTGGAGCGCTTGCCTTGTCCAACAGACAGGGAGGCGGCGCATGCGTTACATTATCGCTTTAGTCTTCCTTTGGTTTCCCGCTGTCACACAGGCGCAAGTCTGGGAGGATCGGCAAGTATTCAACGCCGAAGCAGACGAGGCACATATTCGGGTCATCTCAAGCACCGATACGTTTTTGTTTGAGCCTATGATTTCCAGCTTTATCAAGGAAAACCCTGACATTTCTGTCGAGTATTTGGTGACGGGTACTGCCGACATCGATCGGATCGTGCGCACCGCACCGGAAGATTTCGATATTGTCATTTCCAGCGCCATGGACCTGCAACTGAAACTGGCCAATGACGGTTATGGACGCGTGATTGATGACATATCGCTGCCATCCTGGGCGCAGTGGCATCGCAGTCTTTTCGCCTTCACGTTCGAGCCCGCGACCATCGTGATCAACCGTGCCGCCTTTTCCGGCGCGCCTGTCCCAGAGACTCGACAGCAACTGATTGAAGCTCTTCGAATGCGACCGGACAGCTTTCGGGGCCGGGTGGGAACTTATGACATCCGTCAGTCCGGTCTAGGGTATCTGTTTGCGACGCAGGATGCCCGTGCGTCAGAAACGTTCTGGCGCCTGATGGAAGTCATGGGCGGGTTGGATGTGCGTCTGTACTGCTGTTCCGGCGACATGATTGATGATCTTGTTAAAGGTGAGATCGCCGTAGCCTATAATGTACTTGGCAGCTATGCGGATGCGCGCGCCGGGCACAAGGATACGCTTGAGGTTATCCTGCCGTCGGATTTTCAGACGACCATGATGCGCACGGTGATGGTTCTTGAAGGTACACCCGTACCCGAATTTGCCGCGTCTTTTGTTCGTCACCTTGTATCAAAGCAATCCACGCAGTCAGGTGGGGGCCACACCCTCCCGCCTTTGGCACCTTTTGACACGGACGAAGAACGTGAAACGATTGGGCTTGATCCAGCGCTGATGACGTTTTTGGACAGATTAAAACGCCGCCGTTTTCTGGCCGAATGGGAAAGCGCAGTTATCCAGAGATAGCCCTGCCGTCATTCCCTAAATGCACGATTGAAGTAATCGGCCATCGGCTTGACCAGATAGGACAACGGGGTGCGTTCATCGGTTTTGATCAGTGTCTCAACAGGCATACCCGGCAAAAGCTCCTGACCGTTGAGACGGTCCAGCTCGCCATCATTCATAACCACTTCGGCGCGATAGAATGTAAAGCCGGACTTTTCATCCGTGAATGTATCGGCTGACACGTTTTTGACCTGCCCGTCCAATTCAGGCGTTTCACGCTGATTGAAGGCCGGAAACCGCAGGGCGACAGGTTGACCCACATGCAGCTGATCCACATGGATCGCGTCAACGCGCGCGGCGACAAGCAATGGCGTATCCTGTGGAACAACATACATCATGGGTTCACCCGGCTGAACGACAGACTGAAGGGCAAAGACCTGACTTCCATATACTGTTCCGCTGACCGGTGCGCGGATGTCCAATCGTGTCAGCCGCTCGGACAGGGACAGTCGGCGTTCCGATAGTTCAGCAACTTGCGCCTGTACGTCCCGCAACGTGGTAATTGCCTCTTCCCGGCGGGTTGCAGACAGTTCAACGATCTGGATCTCGGTTGATGCGATCTGCCCTTTGAGGCGGGCGACAGCAGCTTCCAGTCGGCCTATTTCACCTGTCAGGCTGGCTTCTTCCCGTTGCAGGGCCAGTACACGACTGGTTTGCGTCAATCCTCGTTTCAACAGGCTTTGCTGGTCTTCCAGCTCATCCTCGATCAATTCAACCTGACGGCGCAGCGAAACGAGTTGGGCCTGCGTGCCTTCAATCTCGCTCTCGATCTGAACCAGCTGCTTGTTCAGCTGTTCTTGCTGTTTGGATAGGGTTTCCACCCGAGCGTCGAACAGGTTTTGCTGACCTTCGATCAGGTCCAGATCAATGCTGTATTCCGTCTGAACCTCGTGCAACTGCGCCGCCAACTCTTGCGACGAAAGCCCGTCGCGTTCGGCCTGAAGCCTGACACGCCGTGTCAGAAGCTCAAAAAGCTGCGCTTCCACAATCGTCTGTTCGGACGATAGGAAAGTATCATCCAGCCGCAACAGCATCTCGCCCGAGGCGACCACATCACCATCGCGTACAAATATTTCGCCAACAACGCCGCCATCGGGGTGTTCTACCACCTGACGGTTGCTTTGTACCTCGATCACGCCTGAGGATACGATCGCACCTGCGAGGCGCGTCTTCACTGCCCAAAGACCCAATCCGCCAACCAAAATGGCAAGTGCGGCGAATCCCACCAGGGCGGGAATTCTCATACTCCAGGCCTGCGCCTGCTTCTTGGTCGTCTTTTTTGCCATTATTCACCTACGGGGCTAAGCTTGCGCTTAATCGCGCCCGCGTTCTGCACCATTGCGCTGAGAACCTCGTCACGACTGCCGAACCTGACCACTTGTCCTTTTTCGACAACGGCCAGATCGTCACATTCCGAAATGGCCTGCGGGCGGTGTGTCATGATGATGGCGGCTTTGCCTGCCGCCTTGAGCCCCCTCACGGCCGCGTTCAAGGCTTCGGTGCCATCCGCGTCCAGTGCCGAGTTTGGTTCGTCGAGAATAAGCAGAACAGGGTCGCCATAGAGGGCGCGGGCCAGAGCGATGCGCTGTTTCTGCCCGCCTGACAACTGACTGTCATTGCCTTCAAGGAAGGTACCATAACCTTTCTCCAAAGACAGGATCAGGTCGTGCGCATTGGCTTTCTTGGCTGCGGCCACCACCGCTTCGGAATCCGGGTTTTCTGACATCCGGGCGATGTTCTCGGCCACGGTCCCGTTAAACAGGGTAACCTGCTGCGGCAAATATCCGATATGGCTGCCCAGATCGTTGGAGTCATATTGATCCAGAGTGGCACCACCCAGTCGAATTTCACCGGCTGCCGGATTCCAAAGCCCCAGCAACGCCTTGGCCAGTGTCGTCTTTCCCGATCCGCTTTTGCCGATGACACCCAGCGCCTTGCCCGGTTGCAGCTTCAGATTCACGTTCCGCAACGTTGGCGTTGTTGCCCCGGGGGGAATGACAGTCAGCGATTTGGCTTCCAACTGCGCTTTCGGGATGGGCAAGCGAATCCGCTGCTCTTCGGGAGGGGTCTGATCCAAAAACCGGCTTAGGGAAGTCCAGGCCGTTCGCGCACGTTCGATCATGCCCCATTGGCCGACCGCTTGTTCGACCGGGGCGAGGGCCCGACCCAAAAGGATTGAACCCGCGATCATCGCGCCCGGTGTCATTTCGTTTTGCAAAACCAGCCACGCGCCCAAGGCAAGCATTGCAGATTGAAGAAACAGTCGTAACGACTTGGTCAAAGACGTAAAACTGCCTGTCCAGTCGCTGGCCGAAATGGTTTGGCGCAAGGCATTCGAACGCTGGTCCAACCACCGCTTTGTCACGTCCGCCTGCATACCCTGTGAGCGCACAACCTCTGCCGCTTGTCTCGCATGTTCCGCAAAGGCGTTTGCCCGCGCTGCTGCAGTTTGTGCTTCAGCGACTTTTCTGCTGGTCAGAGCCTGATTGAGCAGTGCAATCACGACAAGCAGAACACCGCTTGCCACGGCCAGCCAGCCCAGCAAGGGATGAAACAGGAAAATCGCACCCAGAAAAACAGGCGTCCATGGAATATCCATCACCGCCAGCAGAACGGGGGATGAGCACAGGTTTCGAATGGATTCCAAATCACGCAAGGCCGTTGCCGGGGCAGATCGTATTTGCGGCAAAAGTGAACGCCGCAGCGTTGCTTCGAAGACGCGCTCATCCAACTGTGACTGGAACCGTGCGCCAAACCGGGCCACGATGCGTCCGCGGGCAAAATCCAGCATCGCCATCAGCGCATAAAGCAACGCCACCAACAAAAACAGCGCTGTCAGTGTTTCCACTGCACGCGAGCCCAATACCCGGTCATACACCTGCAACATGAACAATGGGCCAGTCAGCATAAGCAGGTTCACAAAAATGCTGAACAAGAACGCCAAAGCAAGGAACGCGATCCCCTGATTGCGCACATTGCGCAGTTCATGCCGGGGGGCCGCAGATACGCGGTGTTCAGGTTTCAATGTTTTAAATCCATATTATCCGGAGATGCGCCCCCGCATTTAAAAAGTTAGATCAGCCTTGCCAAGTTTGCACATCTTTTTTTGGGCAAGAAACCGCGGGTCCCTAGCGTAAAGAAGCACTATTCAGCCGTAGCTGACAAAAATCTAACGGCAATTACAGGCGCCGCTGGGCGGGCGTTTCAGGATTACGGCAAATCGGGCGGAATACAGCAAATATACGGACGCGCGAAGACCGCAGCCCGCCAACAAGCCGCAGGCGATTAAGGTTGCATTGATCCCGCCGCGAAATGACCGAGACCGGATTTTTCGACTTCAACTGTAAGGATGACAAGCTTTTTTTAATGTCGGACATTATTGTTTATTTTGTCCTACATTAAATGTAAAAGTGAATGAAATACGAATCGGAGAAGCCGCGCGTGGTCAAAAGAACGCCCCCAAAGGAAAAAGCTGAGAGTGTCGGCAACACCTTGAAGGTGCTACCGGCTGGCAGCAGCGGCCGGGACGTTCTGGAGGCTCTCTCTGGAATGATCGAAGTGGAAGGATTGAAAGTAGGGGATCGCCTGCCGCCAGAGATCGAAATTGCAAATCAGCTTGGGATCGGACGGGCGAAGGTTCGCGAGGCCCTGACAAGTTGGCAGAATATGGGCATCGTTGTACGGAACAAGAAAGCCGGGACGCGATTGGCGGCCGAGGTATCTGCCAATACGATCCATCTCCCACTCACGCTGAAGCTCGAAGCCGAAAGCCTTTTGCGAACACACGCCGTGCGCCGGCCACTGGAAATCGAGGCAGCAAGGTTGGCAGCACTGAATTGCTCAGACGCGCAGCGGCTTTTGATTTCGGCCCGCGTTGCAGAGCTCATAGCTGTTCATTCTGCAGGTGAGGATTGGCGGCCGGCCGATTACCGGTTTCACGCGGCACTGCATGAAGCGTGCGGAAATCCACTTTTCGGGCAGTTGATCCGGCAAATTCAAAAAGCTTTTCACGAAGTATATGACACGCCCTTCGGTCAACCACACTTGGGGCAGGCCTCAATTCCAATACATGCGCCGCTGGCCGAAGCAGTTGTCTCCGGCCGTGCAGACGAAGCCGCAAGTATTATCGGCGCGATCATGGACATGGTCGAAGCAGAAGTCCTAGAAATCATGGAAAGCCAGAATGTCTGACTACGAAGACCTTTCGACGCGTCTTGCAGCAACCTTCCCGGATGCGGCTGGTTCGGTCACGCCGCCGATCGTTCAAACGTCACTGTTCACCTTCGACAATTACCAAAGTTTTGAAGACCGGATGGCCGGAAGATCAGAAACGGCCATCTACACGCGCGTGGAAAACCCGACCGTCGCCGCGTTTGAAACGCTTATGGCTGAAGCCGAGCAAGGTCAGGCAGCCGTTGCATTTGCTTCCGGGATGGCGGCCATTTCCTCAACGCTGCTGGCATTTGTCAAACCCGGTGACCGGATTGCCTGCGTCGAACATGTCTATCCGGATTCATTCCGGTTCATGGAGCGCATCCTGCGCCCGTTCGGGGTGCATATCGACTACCATGCGCCGGAGCGTTTCGAGAACGACCCCGATCTGCTTGCCGATGTAACGGTGGCTTATCTGGAGAGCCCCGGATCGATCATTTTTGAGGCGATGGATCTACGTCGCGTCGCAGAGCATGCCAGACGCCACAATGTGTTGACGATGATTGATAATTCATGGGCAAGCCCGGTGTTCCAACGCCCCCTCGCATTGGGCATCGACATCGTCATCCACTCGGCCTCGAAATATATTTCGGGGCACTCGGACACGGTTGCGGGCGTGGTGGTTGCCTCCCGGGACCATATCGCCCGCATCCGTGATCTGACACTTCCTTTGCTTGGGGCCAAACTGGCACCTTTTGAAGCCTTCCTGCTGACGCGCGGCCTGCGCACGCTGAACGCACGCATGATGCAGCATCAAGCAACGGCCAACACGTTTGTTGATCGCCTGGCCACTGTTCCGCAGGTCAGGCTGGTCAACTCACCCGGTGCCAACGACGTGCCCGGGTTGACCGGGCGGTCCGGTCTTATGTCGGTTGAGTTTGATGACAGTGTCGACATCGCAAAACTTTCTGATGCCTTGAACCTTTTCCGCCTCGGTGTGAGCTGGGGGGGCTTCGAAAGTCTGATCCTGCCTGCGCGCGTCGGGCTTGCTCAGGCTGGTGAACAAAACTCAATGCAGAAATTTGGGGTCTCACCCAATCTGGTGCGCCTGAGTTTGGGGCTCGAGTCGGCAGAAGATCTATGGGCCGATTTTGCTTCGGCTCTCGCCGAAAGCGCGGCTTAGAACCGTTCGCTCAAAAAAACCAACAGGAGGAAAACATGAAGAAACTACTAACTGGAATGACGGCTGCGGCCGTGTTCATGGGTTCGGCATCTTATGCCGAGACCACACTGAAACTGGTCGAGGTTATTACAAGCCCCGAGCGTACAGAGGTGCTTCAGGGGCTGATTGATGAGTTTGAAGCCAATAACCCAGACGTCACTGTCGAGATTGTATCGCTACCCTGGGGCAACGCGTTCGAAAAGCTGGCAACAATGGTGGCAGGAGGCGACATCCCGGATGTGGTTGAAATGCCCGACACCTGGCAGGCCCTCTATGCCGGGTCCGATCAGCTGGTCAGTCTCAAGGATCATGTCGCCGGATGGGAACACGGGGCTTCGCTGACTGACAAGACAGTCGCCATGGGCAGCCAGGCGGGTGATCTCTATATGATCCCGTACGGCTTCTACCTGCGGGCGATGTTCTACAACAAAAAACTGCTGGCCGAAGCCGGTATCGACACCCCTCCGACTACGATGGAGGAGTTCAAGGCTGCCTCTGCCGCGGTGTCCGAGCTTGAAGGCAAGTACGGATACTGTCTGCGCGGTGGTCCCGGTGGAACAAATGGCTGGATCATGTTCGCCGCAGCCATGAACGGCACCAACGAGTTTTTCACAGAAGACGGCACCAGCCGCATCAACGAGCCCGGCTCGGTCGAAGGTATCCAGTTCATGATCGATATGTATCAGAGCGGGTTTGCGCCCAAGGATGCCGTCAGTTGGGGCTTTAACGAGATCGTGGCCGGCTTCTATTCCGGCACCTGTGCATTCCTTGATCAGGACCCGGATGCACTGATCGCTATTGCCGAGCGGATGCCTGCCGAAGATTTCGCGGTCATTCCGATGCCTGTCGGACCTTCGGGCAAAGCTTTCCCAACAATTGGGTTCGCAGGCTGGTCGATCTTCAATGCGACTGAACATGAAGACGAAGCCTTTGATCTGGTTGCGGCCTTGTCGACGCCCGAAGCCAACGCAACGTGGGCAAAGCGTGTTGGCGTCATTCCGATCCACAAAGGCGCCGACCAGGATCCTCATTTCCAGACCGAGCAATTCAAAGGCTGGTTCGAAGAACTGAACGGTGAGCAATATGTGCCGACAACAATGCCAACCAACCTGGAGCAGTGGGGCTATTTTGGCAGCACACTTCTGCTGGAAACCAGTCAGGAAGCCCTGTTGGGGCAGCGCAGCGCGCAGGACGTCGCGGATGAGTGGGCAGAGTTCCTCACCGACGAGCATGCCAAGTGGAAGGCAAAACAGTGATTTCGCGCACTCAGAAAACTGTCCGGCCCGGGGAAACCCGGGCAAGACGCTCGCTCTACCTGCAATACATGGTCGAGCCTTTTTTCTATTTGTCGCCCGCAATTCTTCTGATCGGTGCGGTGATCATGGTTCCGCTAATCATCGGAATCTCATATTCGTTCCAATCCATTGAGCTGTTAAAGCCTTTTGCTTCTGGCTGGATCGGTTTTGAAAACTACGGTGACCTGTGGCGAGACCGCAAGTTCTGGATCGCGATGGAGAACACGCTGTTCTGGACCTTTTGGTCGATAACGTTCCAGTTTCTGCTTGGCCTTGGCCTTGCCATGCTTTTGAACACGCAGTTCTTTGGAAAGAAACTTTTTCAGGCGCTTGTTTTCCTACCCTGGGCTGTCCCGACCTTCCTTTCCGCGCTGACTTGGGCGTGGCTTTTTAACCCTGTCATCGGCCCGCTGCCGCATTGGCTGGCCGCGCTTGGCATTCTGTCAGAGCCCTACAATATCCTTGGCGACCCCAAGCTTGCCATGTGGGGTCCGATCACGGCAAATATCTGGTTCGGCGTGCCGTTCTTTGCGATCACGCTGCTGGCGGCTTTGCAATCAATACCCGATGAGCTTTATGAGGCCGCAGAAGTCGATGGCGCGACCCCCTGGCAGACCTTCACCAAGATCACGTTGCCGTTTCTTGCTCCGATGATCGCGATCACCGTGATGCTGCGGACAATCTGGATCGCCAACTTTGCCGACCTGATCTATGTGATGACCGGTGGCGGGCCTGCGAATTCGACGCAAATCCTGTCGACCTATATCTTCACCACCGCTTTTCGAAAATTGGACTTCGGCTACGCGTCAACCATTGCTGTGGCGCTTCTGCTGATCCTTCTGATCTACGCCGTTATCCTGCTCTGGCTTCGCAAGAAGCTGGTCAAGATTTGAGGAGTTGGCCATGTCAGCTGTCAGGAAACCCAACCCCCTGCTGGTTGTGGGCAAGTACGCGGCACTTGCGTTCTATCTGATCTTTGCGTTGTTCCCGCTTTACTGGTTGCTCAAGATCGGGTTGACCCCGGACGCGCTGATCTTTTCAGAGGGCACCCGGCTGTTTCCAAGCGAGGTCACCTTTTCAAATTTCAAGACGGTCATTTTTCAGACCGACTTTGTGGCCTATTTCCGGAACTCTCTTGTGGTGTCGCTGGGGGCTGCGTTCTTTACTACTCTGTTTGCGGCTGGGGCGGGCTATGCCTTTTCGCGCTTCGTTTTCGCGGGCAAACGCATCATCATTGCCTTGATGCTTATCACCCAGATGTTCCCGCTTCTGATGATCATTGCACCGATCTATAAGATTGTTGCCGACCTCGGACTGCTGAATTCGCTGACAAGTCTGATCGTTGTCTACACTGCGTTCAACATCCCCTTTGCTACTTTCCTGATGCAGTCTTTCTTTGATGGCATTCCCAAAGATCTGGAAGACGCTGCGATGATGGATGGCTGTACGCGGTTTCAGGCGCTGCGCAAAGTGGTGTTCCCACTGACATTGCCCGGTCTCGGGGCGACGCTTGGATTTGTCTTTACTGCCGCATGGTCCGAGCTGTTGTTTGCGTTGATGCTGATTTCAAAGAACGACGCGATGACATTCCCGGTTGGCTTGTTGACATTTGTTTCCAAATTCTCGGTCGATTGGGGACAAATGATGGCGGCCGGCGTGCTGGCTCTGATCCCAAGTTGCCTCTTCTTCATCTTCATTCAACGCTATCTCGTGCAGGGCCTCACGTCCGGCGCGGTCAAAGGATAGGAGGCCAGATCATGGCACGTATCGAACTTCGTGACGTTGCAAAACGCTATGGATCCGTTGAGGTCCTGCGCAACATCAACCTTGAAATTCAGGATGGTGAGTTCATCGTTCTGGTCGGCCCGTCAGGCTGCGGCAAGTCCACTTTGCTGCGCATGGTTGCTGGTCTTGAACCGATATCAAGCGGCGACTTTC
Source organism: Ruegeria sp. AK11 (assembly GCF_056541095.1). Taxonomy (NCBI): domain Bacteria; kingdom Pseudomonadati; phylum Pseudomonadota; class Alphaproteobacteria; order Rhodobacterales; family Roseobacteraceae; genus Ruegeria; species Ruegeria sp. AK11. The sequence continues at coordinate 7,638 of NZ_JBQFXU010000011.1, read as the reverse complement.
TGATCGATGGCGAGCGTATGAACGATGTGAGGCCAAGAGATCGGGACATCGCGATGGTATTTCAATCGTATGCGCTTTACCCGCATATGGATGTTGCGCGGAACATGGGTTTTTCGATGGAAATCCGCAAAGCTCCGGTGGCTGAACGCATATCAAAGGTCGCCCAGGCGGCAGAGACGCTGGGGTTGACCAAATTGACGGATCGCTTGCCCAAGGCCCTTTCGGGTGGTCAACGTCAGCGGGTTGCCATGGGGCGGGCCATCATCCGGGACCCACGCGCCTTTCTGTTTGACGAGCCTTTGTCAAACCTTGACGCGGCTTTGCGTGTCGAGATGCGGCTGGAGATTGCGCGGCTGCATCAAAAGCTCAGCGCGACCATGATCTACGTGACCCATGATCAGGTCGAAGCGTTGACGCTGGCAGATCGGATCGTTGTTCTGAACGCAGGCGACATCCAGCAAGTCGGCAGCCCGCTTGAGCTTTATGAAAGACCGGCCAACAAGTTTGTTGCGCAGTTTATCGGCTCACCCACCATGAATGTTGTGCCTGTATTGGGAACTGAAACTGGTGTGAATGTCGGGAATGGAGTTGAAATTAAAATTCTCGATCAACCCCTTGCCGCTGAGGCCAAAGAACTGGGTGTAAGGCCGGAACACATCGATGTTGTGGAAAACGGTGCCGGTGATCTGTCCGCCGTTGCGGATGTTGTTGAACATCTGGGGTCGGACACGAACATCTACGTCAATGCTGAGGGGATCGGCCCCATGATGGTGCGCAAGCATGGCAATATCCCCGTGAAATCCGGGGATCGCCTCGGTTTGCGCATTCAAGCACAGAATGCACATCTGTTTGCCTCGGATGGTACAGCGTTGCTACGTGCTTGCTGAGATGATGGGCAATTTGGAAGATCGGGCCAAGTCGCGCACGACAGGACTCCATCCGCGGGATATTTAGATGAACGACAATCAGTTATTGCTTCCGGGGTCACAGTCCGAGACCGGGTTTTGGATTGAAACGCCAAGACACCGCGATTGGTTGATGAACCAGGCCAAGCGGCAACTTACGTTCTTCAGCGCAAGTTGCCGGGATGAGCCCGGGTTCTATATACTTGGTCACGATGGTCGCCCGCTGCTCGGCAAGCTGCAGGAGCTGCACACGACAACCCGGTTGATTCATTCTTATGCATTAGGACATCTATCTGGTTTTCAAGGTGCTGAACGGATCATCGATCACGGTATGGCATATCTTGAAAGCCATCACCGAGATCGCGACCACGGCGGATATCTTTGGGCGCTGGAAGGGGATCAGATCAAGGATGACCGCAAGCTTGCTTATGGGCACGTCTTTGTCCTTCTTGCCTCGGCAAGTGCGAAAATGGCGGGTCACCCGGATGCAGACAAACTAATGACAGATGTCCGAAATGTTCTGGAAAAACACTTCTGGGACGAAGAAGCGGGCCTGTTTCGCGATGAATGGAACAGGGATTGGACGCCGTTTTCCGCATATCGTGGAATGAATGCCAATATGCACGGCGTTGAGGCGATGCTGGCTGCCTTTGAGGCAACAGGGGACGAAACCTACCTGTCCCGCGCCGGTCGCATTCTGGACTTTTTCATTGGCAAAATTGCACCCGGTGAAAACTGGCGGCTTCCCGAACACTATTCGTCTGATTGGCAAATTAACCGAGATTATGCGGGCGATCCGATGTTCAGGCCTTCCGGAACAACGCCGGGGCATTCGTTCGAATTGGGTCGGCTTCAGCTTCAGCATTGGGATTTGTCAGGCCGAACGAGCCCTAATACTCCGAACACGGCGCGCCACCTGATTGCGCAGGCTTTGAAAGATGCGTGGCTGCCTGATGGCGGGTTGGCCTACACACTTGATTTTGATGGCCGCGTTGCCAACGCTTCGCGGTTCTGGTGGCCCATCACCGAAGCCATCGGGGCGGTTGCCGCTCTGATCGTGCTTGACAGAAGGCCAGAAGACGAGGAGTGGTACAGAAAGCTCTGGACCTATGCGAATGAAACATTTGTCGATCATCAGCATGGCGGCTGGTATCCAGCAGTAGATGGGGCAGGGGCTGTTGTGACATCCATCTTTGACGGCAAGCCGGACATCTATCACTCGTTGCAAGCCTGTCTGTTTCCACTGTCACAACGTCTATCGAGGTTGATGCCGCTTTAGGTTTGGAAAATCCGCAGTTGCGGCTTGTTTTACCCGAGTCAGAATCCGGTGCAGGATCTTGTCGAATACCCGCAGACTACAAATCGTAGCCTGCGGCGGTGTCCGAAAGTCCCGGGCGCGCTCGGTTGCCCTTGCATTCCAGCGCTATGCATTCCAAACAACCTCGAACTCCTCGCGAAACGCAAAGCGTTTCAGGTGGTCCTCTATAACACCCATCCAAAAGTTCAAATCCTCACGTGGGCCGACTGAAGCAACTATTTCCAGCCCTTCGTCCGTCGCTTTCATCGCAACCGCGCGCCGGTTTTCAAACGAAACGTTTCCTTCAGTTGCGCCAAATTCGACTTGCCCTTTGTGGGACCAGTGCTTGCATAACTGCTGAAGATACTTGCTGGCCATTTCTGTTCGCGCATTTCCAGACGCGCACTGGTCTGGCAACATTTCCAACGCAGTTTCGGCCGCCCCGCGCATAGACTTGGCAAAAAGTGTTACGTCGATATTCGTGGCCAGGAACGTAACCCCAAGATCCAGACACTTGCGCTGCATCACGGGGTCCAACGTTAGGATGCCCGCTGCCTTGCCCGCTGCCACGATCCTTGACAACGCGTCCAAAACCGCTTCGACCACGTCGGGGTGGCCAGCATTGCCGATGTGCCCCATATCCGCGGCCAAATCTGACGGACCGATAAATACGCCGTCGACATCTGTCGTCAGAATGTCATCCAGTGCATCCAGGCCAAGGCGGTTTTCCACCTGAACCAACAGGCAAATCTGGTCGCCTGCCGTTGTCAGGTAATCCGGGATCGCCGCGAAACGCGAAGCACGCGCCAGAGCAGACCCAACGCCTCGAACTCCATGTGGTGGATATTGCACCGCGCGCACCAATTCCCGCGCTTGATCGCCGCTTTCAACCATTGGCACCAATATGCTTTGGACGCCAGCATCGAGATATTGCTTGATCATCCAGGTCTCGCCAATTGGCAGGCGCGCTACCGGTTGGCTACCTGTGCCTTCGATGACCCTCACTTGCTCAAGGATAGACCGCAGATCGTTCGGGGCATGTTCCCCGTCAACAAGCAGCCAGTCAAATCTGGATGTGGCGGCGATTTCGGCGGCATATGCATTGGCCATCCCAATCCAACATCCGATCTGGGGTTTTCCGGCTTTCAGTGCGGCCTTGAAGGGGTTTGTTGGCGCGGGCATTAAGGTGCTCCTTCAATCAAATTTGATATCGACCGAGCCGAAGGGTCCGAAATCGGCGTGAATTTCTGTGCTTGGCGGGCATTCGACGGGGCGAATGAAGCTGCCCGACAGGATCACTTGTCCGGGTTCAATACTTTGTCCGTATTGCGCCATGCGCCGGGCCAGCCAGACAACACTTTCAACAGGATCATTCAATACGCCGGCCCCAAGGCCGGTTTCCTCAATCTCACCGTTGCGGAAGGTCAAGGCACCAACCCAGCGCAGGTCGAATTCGTCAATCGCGTGGCGCTCTGTACCCAGCACAATCCCTGCATTGGCGGCATTGTCGCTGATCGTGTCAAAGACGGTTCTGGCCTTGCCGGTCTCGGGGTCCTGACGCTGAATACGTGTGTCCAGAATTTCAATCGCCGGTGAGACGTAGTCCGTGGCGGATACGATGTCGTCGCGGCTGACATTCTCGCCACCGACGGCGGATTTCATGATAAAGGCGATTTCAGCCTCGATCCGGGGCTGGATGAACCGGCCCGCAGGGACCATACCACCGTTTTCAAACGCCATATCATCAAACAGGATGCCGCTGTCGGGAATATCGATGTTCAGCGCATATTGCATCGCTTTCGATGTCAGACCGATTTTCCACCCGATGACCTTGCGCCCCTCGGCCAGCTTCTGGCGATAGATGGCGTTCTGCACCTCATAAGCGTCGTCCATACCCATCTGGGGGTGGCGCAGGCTCAGCAGACCGATCTGGTCGCCGGTGCGTTCGGCCTGAAGCAGGTCGGCTGCTGCGCGGGCATGCTCTTCGGGTGTCATGCCTTCTCATCCTCGACTGTGTTGCGCAGGGTGCCGATACCTCCGACAGAAACCTCGACCACGTCACCCGGTGCAAGATATTTTGGCGGGTCAAAGCGCGCGCCCGCACCGGTGGGGGTGCCGGTTACGATAAGGTCACCCGGCTTCAGGGTCATGAAGGTCGAGATATACTCGATCTCGCGCCGGATCGGGAACATCATGCGGTCGAGGGTGTCGCCCTGACGCAACTCACCATTGACGTGGGTTTGAATGCGGGCGTCATCCAATTGCGCCGGGTCGGTGAAGGGCACCAGCCAAGGGCCGATCGACCCTGAATTGTCCCAGTTCTTGCCCTGAGTTACGTTGAACTTGGCATGGCGCACCCAATCGCGGATCGTGCCTTCGTTGCACAGCGTCAACGCGGCGATGTGCTCATAGGCTTCGTCCTGCGATATCCGGCGACCCGCCTTGCCGATTACAATGGCCACTTCGCCCTCGTAATCCAGCGTGTGGTTTTCCGGCGGACGGATCAGCGGGCGGTTGTGGCCGGTAAAGCCGCTGGCAAAGCGGGGGAACAGCGACATATATTCCGGTTGCGCGCTGCCATCCTTGTATTCCGCATTTCTGTCCGGAAAGTTCACGCCGACGCACAGAATGCGACGTGCATCCGGCATCACCATTTCATAGGTGAAATCGGAATGGGTCACAGGCTTACCCTCGGCCGCCGCAGCCAACCGGCTAAACTCACCCGCAGCGATGACCTCATACAGGCTGGAAAACTCGGGGAAATCACCGTTCAGGGCAATCGCACCATCATCGGTAATCGCGCCAAAGAAGGTATCCCCTTCGGCGGTATAAGTAGCAAAGCGCATTAAGCCTCCTCGGCGGTGTCGATGCCGCCCATGCACAGGTATTTGAGTTCCATGAAGTCATCCAGCCCATGGCGCGAGCCTTCACGGCCCAGACCAGACATCTTAACCCCGCCAAACGGAGCTTCCGCAGTCGAGATCAGGCCGGTGTTGATTCCGACCATGCCATATTCCAGCTTCTCGGAAACTCGCCAAACGCGAGCCAGGTCGCGGGAATAGAAATATGAGGCAAGGCCGAACTCGGTGTTATTTGCCGCAGCGACGACTTCGCTTTCGGTGTTGAACTTAAAAAGGGGTGCAACCGGGCCAAACGTCTCTTCGGTCGCGACCGCCATCTCCGAAGTAACACCGGTCAAAATGGTTGGTTCAAAGAATGTGCCACCCATGTCGTGTGACTTGCCGCCCAGAATGACTTCGGCACCTTTCGAGGTCGCATCAGCGATGTGTTCGGCAACCTTGTCGACAGCCGCCTGATCGATCAGCGGACCAAATATGATACCTTCGTCAAAGCCATTACCAGTGGGCAAAGTCGCTACTTTGTCGCGCAGCTTGGCGGCAAAGGAATCGTAGACACCGGCCTGCACGTAAATGCGGTTGGCACAAACGCAGGTCTGACCATTATTTCGAAACTTGGCGATCACCGCTCCTTCCACAGCGGCGTCCAGATCAGCATCATCGAATACAATGAAGGGCGCATTGCCACCCAGCTCCAACCCCAGTTTTTTGATCGTTGGCGCGCATTGCGCATATAGAAGCGTTCCGATCTCGGTCGAACCGGTAAAGGTCAGCTTCTGCACTGTCGGGTTCCCGGTCATCTCGCCGCCAATGCCACGGGCTGAGCCGGTGACGACCGAGAACAGCCCCGCAGGCAGGCCCGCTCTTTCGGCCAGAACCGCCAACGCGATAGCTGAGAATGGAGTCTGGCTGGCCGGTTTCAGAACCATGGAGCAGCCCGCCGCCAGAGCAGGGCCAGCCTTGCGCGTGATCATAGCGTTTGGGAAATTCCACGGCGTAATCGCGGCTACAACCCCGATGGGTTGTTTGATCGTCAGGATGCGTTTGTCTGGCGCGTGGCCTGGGGTGACATCACCATAGGCGCGGCGGGCCTCTTCTGCGAACCACTCAATGAAGCTGGCACCATAGGCGATCTCACCTTTGGCTTCGGCCAGTGGCTTGCCCTGCTCAGCTGTCAGGATGGCGCCCAGATCGTTCTGGTTCTCCATCATCAGTTCGTACCAGCGACGCAGAATTTGACTACGCGTTTTGGCGGTGCGTTTAGCCCACTCATGGCGCGCGGTCTCGGCAGCAGCAATAGCTTCGGCGGTTTCGGCGGCGCCCAGATTGGGAACATGACCAATAACTTCGCCGGTGGCAGGGTTGGTGACGGCAAGGCCGTTGGCCGGGTCAGCTTCAATCCAGCGTGTACCTACAAGGGCAGCCTCTCGCAGCAAACCGGGGTCTTTCAAAGGAAACATTTGGGGACCTGCATCAGTTCGAATTAGATAGATCAACGGCTTGCCCCGCCAAAAGGCACCAGGGGCAAGCAATCGGAATGGAAACCGCGATCCTCAGACCGGGAATATGACGTTAGTCTGACCGGTGCCCGAGGACGGGAAATACTCGGTCACAACCTCGCATTTCTTGTCGTAAGCGTCCCAGCCGAGTGCGCCGTATAGCATCGCGGTATCATGCATCGAACCTTCACCGCAGCAGAAGTTGGCATAGTCACCCAGCATCTTGAGGAACGTAGCGTGATCGCCGTTTTTCCACATTTCCAGCACGTGCAGATCCATCTGGCGATTGAATTCTGAGCTGATTGTGAAAGTGCCGTTATTGGCGGCATAGTCCTTGTTGGCCCAGATCTTGTGCGACAGCGAACCCGACGCAACCAACAGCACCTTTTCGTCGCTGGCCTCGACTGCTTCGCGGATTGCCTCGCCGACGATACGGCTCTCGTCATGAGCGTGCACGGTGCACCACGCACCGATCGACACCACTTTCATTTCGTGTTCACGGCTCATGAACCGCATCGGCACCAGCGTGCCGTATTCCACCTCAAGGCTGTCCAGGTGATGGGCCAACGTATAAGCACCCTTTTCGGTCGCAATCCGCGCAATCGCATCACCCAATTCGGGGTTGCCCTCATATTTATAGGGCAGGTCCTGAATGAACTGCGGGAATTCATTCGACGTGAATAGACCCTCAAAATGGTCGTTGGCGTTTATGTGAAAGCCCGCGTTCAACACCCAATGCGTATCACAGATGACAACCGTTGTTGCGCCCAGTTCCTTGGCGCGACGAGCAATCTCCCGGTGGCCATCAATAGCCGGTTGACGCTTGCCTTTGATCGGTCCTTCCTGCTCGGACATGAGCAGGGTAGGCACGTGAGTCATTTTGGCGGCAAGTACGATTTCTCCCATGGTCTCCTCCTGGAGTTAGAGTTTCTTCGCGCGTATTTCGAGTGCAGTCGGTTACAGTTTCCCCAGCTGCATGATGTTGTGGTTTCCGGTTGCGAAGCCGACGTGTTTTTGTTCCATGTAGAACTCGAAGCTCCAGTTGCCGCCGTCGCGGCCGATACCGGATGCTTTGACGC
>NZ_JBQFXU010000010.1:0-115818 GCF_056541095.1 Ruegeria sp. AK11 | reverse complement strand
CTCATCTCCACTCTCTGATGGTTACGATGAGCCTGAAATCCTCCGCTACGCAATCAACCTAGTCTGTTCCATGGGTGCTGATGGCGGACAGCGACTGGGCTATACATAGCCCTCAAAGCGTATTGTTTGCGGGACTTCAGTTGCACCGTTTTCCTGAGCGAGTAGGGCGCGTGCTGACGAAAAGGTAGCAAGCGCAAAAAGTACAAGAAGGGCCTTTATCATCGTAGCGCCTCGGATTCGGGTTTTGAACTTGGGCCGGGGTTCACAAATGATCGCCCCGGCCAGCGTCAGGGCAAACGAGGTAGTTCTTGCCCTGAAACATCGTACTTTCGCCTAATTTAGAAGATCACCGACGATGCCGACGGCATCGACCACGGTAGACAGGTCATTTGTAACTTCGAGGACTTCGTCATCGACCAGAATGTAGCGGTTTCCTTTGCCCGGCTCCCCCAGCTTCCATTTGGAAAGGTCCCCAATATCTTCAAACTTCAGGTCAGATGGGAGCTTTGCACCGCGCGTGTAGCGCTTGATCTGACCAGGCGGCACAGCCTTTGGGCCTTTGCCGGGTTTGTCTTCTATCTGAATGCTGACATCACCGTCTTTGCCCCCTTTGTTCGGCTTATTACCCTTGTTGTCTTTGGCATGGGCATCGCTGCCTCCAAGGATGAAAAACACAACTGCTAAGGCTGCAAGAATTCCGTATGCAATCTTCATAGATTGTTCCTTTGCTTCCCAACTTCATTCGACCGGCGTTGAAAATTCCGGCACGCGCTTGATCTCTCTTAGTTGCCCTTTGGCACACCCCTTAGTGACTGCCTTCACCCCGCATTAGAAAACGATCCGGGTTCTTAGACCGAACAGGGTAATCCGGTCCTGATCGGGATTTAGAAGCGGGTCGGAAATGAATTGTACCGATGGCGTGATCTGTAGCCCAGGCGAGATTGAAAAGCGGTAGAAGGCTTCCAGTGTGAATTGTCCACCGTCTATGCCTCTTGCCTCGGCCCAGTTCAGGCCCAGTCCGGCCAGATCGGTATTGCGACCATAGTAGCCCAAACCGGCAGAAACAGACCGATCATAAAGCGCTGCGGCCCCCTTCGAGGCCCCAGCCCGAAAGAACGGCATCCACCTATTGTCAACAAACCATGCGGCGGAAAACGCTGCGCCGTAATCTTCCGCTCGACTGCCATCGTCAGCCGCATCCGCATGCCAGAGGGTCAGGTGGATGTTGTCGAAGTAGATGCGATCATAACCGGAAGTGTAACCAAGTTCGAGTGATTTGAAGAGATTGCCGTCGCTAAACACATCAAAGTTTGGATCAGACGGGTCGGCGTTTGCGTCTGAGACGCTGGCAACGGCGTAAAGGTTCTCGCTCAGCTTTACCCCACCGGCAACACCAAGGCCTTGGTTGGGCGCGTTGATTGTCGGGTTGGTGTTGAAAGACAGGTTCTGGAAACCACTGTAGGGGCTTACCAACCCATAGATATCCACAAAGTCTGTTACATCAATCTGGCCGACTTGCAGCGTCCAAGAACCGTTCTCGGCCCTTTGGGTCCAGAACAGATTGGTCAGCAGCAGACCATTATCGTTGAAGGCTGTCCCTGTGATCGAAAGGGCTCCGCCATCCAGCCCGAGAAACTGTGGGGCAACGTCCGTGTAACTGTGCCGGTCTTCGATCTTGAATGTTACAGAGCCCCGTTCAGTCGCCTGCCAATTCCCGTAGAATCGTGCAATTCCGCTGGCCGCTTCGCCGGTTCCCAAATCAGCATTCGTGGTTTGGCCCAGTGCCAAGTAGTCAATATTGAACTGAAACCCACCCTCAGCCAGTCGGTCTTTCCACTGAAACCAACCCGGCGCGATGTTGCGTGGAAAATTGGAACGGTATTGTGGGTCGGTCAAGCCATCTCCGGGCTCTAGATCAGCTTCGACCGAAGATGGACCGGATAGTCCCTGAGCCGACGCGGCGCCAGCGAAGGCAATGCTCGATGCGGCAACCAGAAGTCTTATCATTTTGACGCCTGTGCCCCACCGGTCTTGCGATTTCCCGCCGCGCGGATGCGATCAGCAGCACGCTGCTTCCATTCCAACCTGTCTGCCTCGGTTTCCAGAGTTTCGACACGTTCTGTCTCTAGCTGGAAAGTCGCATTCATAGGCATGAGACCATCCACAACCATCATATTCTGAACAGAAGGATCGATAGTCAGCTTGCCCGTCAGCCGAACGGGTTCATGGAAATAGCGGGGCGCCCAGTCCCCGTTCAACCGCACACGGATCATCTGGTTGGGCGGAGGTGGAGGCATATGACTGCACATCCCTCGTTCGGGCACCAAATACGCGACAGGCCTCCCGTCCGGATCATTCGGAGCAGGAATGGCAAAGCCCGTCAGTGTGATTGTTTGACCGTCGAATTCCGGATTTCCGTTCGTGCCAGCCTTTCTTCGCCGTTCCGTCACGACCTCTCGCTGATCGAGTAGCCAGTCGACATCAATTCCATCAGCTGCCAAAGCATCCTCAGTCTCGGTCAGAAGCATTTGCCACTTTTGCCGCTCGTCTTCACTACCACCATCCTGCTGCAACCTGCCGCGTATACGCACAACGAAAAGAACATCGTCGAACTGTTCGGGGCTGAGATCACGATAGGGGTCATCAAAGACCTGCGCAGACGGATCTGGCAGGTCTGCCCAGTCCAACGCGGTTCCAGGCGTCGCCGCAGCATCATAACCGCACAAAACCAACCCTGCGAATACTGCGGAGCAAAACCAATTTCGCATGAATGCTCTCCGGCTGCTTTATCTGGTCAATCCAGTGTGTTTTTGTAGATCACACCGTCCTTCATGATCAGGCGGATTGTTTCTGGGCTTTCAGGCCTCGGGTCGGCCCCAAACCATTGATCACCCGTACCAACCACCGAGAAATCTTCGAGCGGATTGCCGTCGATCAGCAGGATATCCGCATAGGCGCCTTCCTCGATCACACCGAGCTTGCCAGATGTGTAAGGGTTCGAGAAATCGCCTGACAATGCTACGACCTCACCGCCGATTGACGTAAGTGTCACCATCGACTGGTACGGTCCGAAGAACTCGTTATTGAGATGTTTTTCATAAGCAATCTGGATGTTGCATGCTTCCACTGATCCCACGCAATCGGTCTGAAAGCCGCGTTTTACCGGGCATTCCTTCATATTCGGAATGTAGTTCGCGAAAGTCGCGGACGCCGATATCGCTTTCGCGAGGCTCTTGGGCTCGTTCTTGACCGATGGGATATCCAACAAACCCGGATCAAAAGCCGTGAGGTTAGTCGTTATGTAAGCCCCTTTCTCGTTCATAATCTCGGCAATCTCGCAATCGAAGGAGAAGCCGTGTTCAATGGACATTACACCGGCCTCAAGGGCGTTCATGATTGCTTCCTTGCGGTAAGAATGCGCCATGACATAGGTGCCGTATTCGTTGGCAACCTGAACGGCAGCTTCGATTTCTTCCTTGGAGCCGGCGAGCAACTGCCATGGGTCAAACGCCGAGATCACCCCACCCGACTGCATGAATTTCAGCTGTGTCGCCCCCATGCGCATGTTATTACGACCATACAGGTAGACATCATCGACACCGCTGACTTGTTGCGCCATGTTCAGATTACCGAAGTTGGTCTGTCCGCCCGGCGGCGAGGTGAAGGATGCGAAGTCAGCGTGGCCGCCGCGTGTCCCGAGGAACGCGCCTGACGCATAGTGACGTGGACCGACGATCTGTCCGGCGTCGATGGCCCTCCGCAGACCGCCGTTGGCGCCGCCAGCATCTCTTACAGTCGTAAATCCTTGCATCAGGTACATCTCGGCCATCCTGGTTCCATGGATGCCAAAATCCTCCCAGGTCGAGTTCGTTTCCATGGAAGCGATAGACGGTCCCATGAGCATGAGGTGTGCGTGAAGCTCGATGAAGCCCGGTGTGAGTGTCCTACCGCCGCCATCGATCACCTCCGCATTGGGGGCATCGATCGCATCAGTTGAGACGACCTTGATAAGGTTGCCCTCAACCAGAACACTGGCATTCTCAATGCGTTGCTCATTCACACCGTCGAAGATATGCACGTTGGTAAACAGCGTTTGTGGTTCTTCTTGATCCTGAGCCTGCGCGGTCGTCGAAAAAGAAAAAACTGCCGCGACAATTGCCGTCGAGCAAAGAGACATTCGTAAGCCGGACATAAGTACCCCCTTCATATTCATGTTTTGCCAACTATAGTCTGGAATTCACCGACGCGGTTGCCCCTTTTTAATTAGGATGTACGAATATGATGATTAAAATGGCCACTTCTTAAAACTAATCCAAACAAGGGTTATGAGCTTGCCTTTCAACTCCGCCTCCCGAGAGCATAGCGAGGGCTTTGTTCGCCTCTCTTTAGCTGCTCCGTTTCTGCAATATCTCACCGAACGTAAGATCAATCCGCAACCAGCATTGGATCAGGTCGGCTTGAAAGCCGAACTGTTGACTAACCCATCCGTGTTCGTTCACTCCGAGCTGGTTTACGGCTTGGTAAATGCTTTCTCAGAAGTGTCAGGGGATCGATACCTTGGACTAAATGTAGGGGAGTCGTTTGACCTGCAAGGATGGCCTCCGTTCGCTCAAGCCTTGCAATCGACAACGAGTCTGTTCGAGTTTTTTACCCGCTTTGTTGGGCTCGTACCTCAGGAGTCCAATTCTGTGCGGCACAGCCTTATCATTGAAGCGGACAAAGCGACTTATCGTATCGATAGACAACAGGAACCAACTGTCCCACCCGTTCAGGTAACAGGTTTTGGTGCTGCAATCTATGTACGCCTGTTGCAGACCGTCGTCGGCGAATCCTGGGACCCTTCGCGCGTGCGGTGGGAAAGCAGATACATCAATGGTTTGCCTCTCAACTACAAAGGGATCGAGGTTGGCCTTGGAACCGATCCCGGAATGCAAATCAGTTTTCCTGTGGAATGGTTGTTTTTGCATCATGTCTCTGAGGGCTCTGCCAAACCCATAGCCTCGCCTCGCCAAGATCAAGAGGTATCCGTGGTGGCAGCTTTGCGCTCTGTCTTGCGCGGCAAACTGGATGAATCCGATTTGGGGCCGGAGATGGTGGCCGGGTTTCTGGGGATACAGCGGGAACGGTTCCTGAAAGCGCTTCAAAAACAAGGCACAACGTTACCGCGCGAAATCAAACGGCTGCGTATCGATGTCGCCAAGGAGCACCTCAAAGAAGACCAGATGACAATTGCGGAGATTGGTCTGATGCTAGGCTATTCTGACAAGTCCCATTTCACTCGCTTTTTCCGAAGTCAAACCGGAATGACACCGACCAAGTTCCGAAGCAAGTAAATGTGGTCGAGCCAAATGAACGCTTCGAAGATTAGGTCCTCGTGGGATCAGTTCGGAGAAGTTGTAGTGCCACGTTGAACAGGTTAGTCGACGACATGAATGGTTGGTTGCCACCGCCGATACAACCTCTGCAACTGGCCGTTTCGTTGTGTATTTCGGAGTTAGCAAAGCTTGGTTGCGAAGGTCCGCTTCGGGGCTGACTGCGGTCCTTTGGATTAAAAATGCGGAAGGCCGCAAAGTCCCGCGTCTTGTTTGCCGGTTCCAGCCGCGGCGAAAGTGCGTTTCGGAATCCGCTCAAATTTGTGCCGCTCAATGACCGCTCTCACGGCGCCTGCTGCTTCACAGAGAAAATCCCTCCGCGCCCGCGAGTGCTTTCTGCGTCAGCAAAAGCAGCATCGGCAAAAGGCGGGTTTGTCCGCGTTGCGGTCACTGATCGTTCGCATATCAACCCAATCCGCTCGCGTTGTGCGCGGCGAGTTGAAGGCCAAGACTGCGATGTTGACCGGTCTGCGTAAGCCTTTTCTTATTCGTGCCTGTCAGGATGCAGTATCACCAAGCGCCGCTTTCGGTACGCTCCACATTCAACCAGTATGCCACACAAGCGCTTCCGTCGTAATTATGTTTAAACCCTCTGAGATGGGGAACCTTCAACACCGCAGAACTCAATCACAACGTGGAACAGCACTGTTACTCACCCCAGAGCGCAAGATGCAACTTTACGCAGGATCAACCCGTTTACTTGATCCGTATCAATGTGAGCTCTGACGATTTCCGAACTAATCAGTTCAAGAGAAACCAAGGAGTTGCCACCATGCTGAACAAATCTCTTGTCGCGTTGATGATGATATCAGCCATGCTGCTGAGTGCCTGCGAAAACAAGGGCGAGACATATCCCGTAACCGGCGAACAATGCGGACCGAACGATCCGGTCAAGACCCTGGATGCCGAAGATTGCTATATCCCACCCGCGGGTGTCTGACGCGGAACTGCATTTCCGTTGGTTTAGGGGGCCAACCGGCATCTAAACCTTTCTGGCAAAAAATGTCACTCTGGCCTGACCCCAGCTGAATGGATGAATGAGGCGGCCATGCGTCTGATCTTGATCGCGCTGCTTTTGCCAGCCACCGCAACCGCCGACCCGGCGTTGGAATGTTCCGACGCCGGATCACAAGTCGAAATCGGATCCTGCGTCGGAGAGATGGAAGCACGGGTCTCGCGCGCGCTGCAGGTGAGTTTTGATTTGGCGGTACAATCTGCCAAGGAACTGGACGAGGTCACCGGGCGGATAGTGGCTGAACCTGCCCTTATGGCGGCGCAACAGGCCTGGGAAACCTATCGCGATACGCATTGCACCGCCGTCGGCGCGTCGTTTGGTGGCGGATCGGGTACAGGTATCGCAATCACATCATGCCGGGTGAATTTGGGGCGGGCACGCGTTGAAGAACTGTTGAGTTTTGCAGACTGACTGAAACGATTCCTTTTGATCTTTGCACAGGTTCCTATATAGAGGCGCATCCCAAGCCAGAATCCTTGAAGATACGCCTCAGCAGGTACCACAATGTCGCCCAAAGCGCCGATCACTCAAGACGTCATGACCCTCCCTCGCAAATTGCCCGAGGGGAAGGTGAACCTTGTCGGTCTAACCCGCGACCGTTTGCGCGAGGTCCTGATCGAACATGGTACGCCCGAAAAGCAGGCAAAGATGCGTACCGGTCAGATCTGGCAGTGGATCTATCAATGGGGCGTGCGCGATTTTTCCCAGATGACGAATCTCGCCAAAGCGTACCGTGCGCAACTGGCCGAAAACTTTGTGGTCGAGATACCCGAGGTGGTGACCCGACAGGTGTCCGAGGACGGCACCCGCAAATATCTGTGCCGGATCGCGGGCGGGCACGAGGTCGAGGTGGTCTACATCCCCGAAGAAGATCGCGGAACGCTATGCATATCGTCTCAGGTCGGATGTACGTTGACATGTTCGTTTTGTCATACGGGCACCCAGAAGCTTGTACGTAATTTAACATCTGCCGAAATTGTCGGGCAGATCATGATGGCGCGCGACGATCTTGACGAATGGCCGACCCCCGGTGCGCCAAAGGATGAAACGCGCCTTCTGTCAAACATCGTTCTGATGGGAATGGGCGAGCCGCTTTACAATTTCGAAAACGTCCGCGATGCGTTGAAGATCGCGATGGATCCCGAGGGGATTTCCCTGTCGCGCCGCCGCATTACGCTGTCGACCAGTGGAGTGGTACCCGAAATTGCGCGCACGGCTGAGGAAATCGGCTGTCTGCTGGCGATCTCGTTCCATGCAACCACGGATGAAACCCGCGACGTTCTGGTTCCAATCAATAAACGCTGGAATATCGAGGAGTTGTTGCAGGCGCTGGCCAGCTATCCCAATGCCTCGAACTCCGAGCGGATCACGTTCGAATACGTGATGCTGGATGGTGTGAATGACAGCGACGCGGATGCCCATCGTTTGATCGACCACATCAAGCGTCACAAAATTCCGGCCAAGATCAACCTGATCCCGTTTAACGAATGGCCCGGCGCGCCGTACAAGCGCAGCTCGAACAACCGCATCCGCGCTTTTGCCAACATCATCTACCAGGCAGGCTACGCCTCTCCCATTCGCAAGACACGGGGCGAGGATATCATGGCGGCGTGCGGTCAGTTGAAATCGGCAACCGAACGTGCCCGCAAATCGCGCAAACAGATTGAGTCAGAAGCCGGTTTAACCCGGTAGTTTTTCTGTCCGGTTCATCATGGATCGGGTGGTCGTGCTTTGATTGTCCAAGATGACCGCCTGCACGCATGAAGTGTGCCTGTAAACTTAATGTTTCAGATGCTGATTCAATATGCATAATTTGCTATATTTTAATGATTCAATGCCGCAGGATGCAGGTTCAAATCGATGCACAAGGCGGTGAGATTCCGGGACCTGAGCTGGTAAGAGTTCCCGGAGCCGCTAGAATAAGAACACTGTCGTCACGTGGCGCTCAGGCGAACTGATTTTCAGGTGGGTCGTAATAATGGACTCGTATCTTCGAATAATTCTCCAGCACAAGGCCATTGCGTGCGCGATACTTCTGATTTCTTCAGGACTGGCAACGGCGGATGGTCACAACGCTCACATCGCGATCGAAAACCCGGCAGAGCTAAGCAAGGATGAGGCCGCGGCCCACTACCATTCGCTCAGCCGCCGTATGGCACGGGGGTATGCTGCGGCGCAACTGGATCTGGTTCTAAACTACCAAAGCTGGCCGCTTTTCAACGATGCGCCATATATCTCGGCCACACACGGACAGCGTTTCGTAAACACGTATGCCAACCGAATGGCCCATAACTACGGGACATTGCAGCAAGGCGAAGAACTTCCCATGGGATCGGTGCTTGCCAAGGACAGCATGACGGTGACCGATGAAGGTCACATACATCCCGGCGCCATGTTCATAATGGAAAAACTGCCAGAGGGTACCAGCCCGAACACCGCTGACTGGCGTTATATCATGGTGCTGCCGGACGGGTCCTTGTTTGGCGATACCATGGGCGCCCGTGCCAGCGAAGTTGCCTATTGCCACGTCTGTCACGAACAAGTGGCGGATCGCGACTATACGTTCTTTATCCCCGAAGAATATCGGGTGGGAAACTAAGCCGGTTCACCCGGCAGCTTGAGTTCTGTCGCCTCGCGGCGACTGAGTTGCTCGCCTTGCTTCCGTTTGGACAGTACCTCGCGGGCCAACGCGTATTTGTCATCTTGCCAGAAGATCAGGCATCCGTTGCAGCCCTTGCCGCAGCATCCTTCCGTGCCGATGCGGTTTGTCTTGAACCGGCGTTCGTTACCGTCTAGGCCAATCTTTTCAATCAGATCATCGCGACGGCCTGCATAGGCAGTTGTGTTGTCGCGACCGGTGGTTTCCAATCCCTGCACGAGCTTGTCAAAGCGAATGCGGCTCCAGTGTTCGTCGGTCAGGGCGCGTTCCTTGCGCAGCACTGAATAGACCGGAAAACGGGCGCGCAGATCGTCGATATCCTCGTGATCAAACAGGGTGAAAGGCATCCGAATGATGGTTTTTGTGCTGCCATGCACGACGTCCAGCCGTGCGCCATCATGGGCGCGTTCGAAATCATAAACCCGCAGCAGAACCGTGTCGCGCGCAACTGGCGAGACGAAATCCAGCACATCACCCGGTTCCAGCTTGTTCTTCACCTCGACCAGAAAGGCATCCTCGGTCACTTCGGTGACGATCCCGGCATATTCCCATTGCGCGATGGATGCGGTGTGTTCGTAATCATGGGCGTAATTGGTCAGCCGCCCTTCGTGGAAGGCCAGCGTATAGCCGCGATTCCCGACGGTTTCGAGCTCACGCATGTAAGGCTTGGGGTCCCAGTTTTCGGGGTCCGCGAAATAGTCATCTATCGCCATACGATAGGCCCGTGCGACGATCGCGGCGTAGTATTCCGATTTGCCGCGCCCTTCGACCTTGAGGCTGTCGACACCGATTTTCAGGTACTCATCCAGCTTCGGCATGATGCAGAGGTCGCGTGAGTTGAGGATGTACGAGCCGCGATCATCCTCTTCGATGGGCATCAGGTCACCGGGGCGGCAGCCTTCTTCCAGCAGGAATTCGAACAGGTCGGCGTTTTCCTCGGTGATACGCAGCTCCTGATGTGTGCCATCCTTGAGGCGCAGTTTCAGACCATAGTTCCAGCGACAGGAATTGGCGCAGTTGCCCTGGTTGGCCCCGCGTTCGGCCATGAAATTCGACAGCAGACAACGGCCCGAATAGGTCATGCACATAGCACCGTGCACGAAGGATTCTAGCTTGATATCAGGGCACTTCTCACGGATCTCGACCAGTTCGGGATAGGAAACCTCACGCGCCAGAACCACCAGCTCGGCCCCCTGATCCTGCCAGAACTTCACCGACAGCCACGAACAGATATTGGCCTGGGTCGAGATATGCAGCGGCAGTTCGGGCGCGCGCTCGCGGACGTATTGGAACACGCCTGGATCGGCGATGATCAACCCGTCGGGCTGCACCTTGCGCACCGTGTCGATGTATTCGTCCAGCTTCGGGATGTCTTTGTTATGCGAGAACAAGTTCAGTGTCAGGTAGGCGCGCCGACCATGGCTGTGACAGAACTCGACCCCTTCAATCACCTCGTCCAGCGAAAACTCGGACTTGGTGCGCAGCGACATATCCGGCGTACCCAGATACACGGCGTCTGCCCCATAGAGGATGGCGAGCTTAAGTTTGCGCAGATTGCCCGCAGGCATCAGCAATTCGGATCTGGGCTGGGTCATGGAAGCTACCTGACAAAGGATCAAGGCGGCCTTCTACGCCAAAATCATTGCGCCCAAAACCCTGTTATCTGCGACGGAACCGCGCTGTGCCAATGACCTCGATCAGTTGTTGGCGCACCGGCTCGGGTTGCGCCTCGACTGCGTTCAGAACCTCACGCAGTTCAGCGCGCAGCCCATGCATCTGATCAATCAATGAGATCATCATCGACAGCGCATCGGCCTCCATGTCGTATTGCTCGTGCAACTCGCAAGCCAGTTCCAGCCGGGCAACGTCGATACTGTGATAGACCAGCCCCTGCTCCGATTGTTCAGGGATCACGATTTCGGCCGCAAGATACTCGGTTAGGCGGTCCGAGGTCAGGCGCGAGACGGTTTCGATCAGTTCCTTTTCGGTCAGGGTCATGACGGCATTCCTTTCCGCGGATCGTAGCGGTGCGTTTCGCGCCATGTCTCCATGAACTGCCTGAGATCATCATCGATCTTGTCGGGCATCGAGACAGTCAATTCGATCAGTTGGTCTCCGCGCAGGGACGAGCCGCGTTTCTTCACCCCCTTGCCGCGCAGGCGAAGGGTTTTGCCGCTGCTTGTGCCCGCCGGAACATTGACGTTCACACCGCCATCGATGGTGGGGGCGGCGACTTTCCCGCCCAGAATGGCCTCATCGATGCTGATCGGCAGCGTGATATGGATGTCGTCGCCCTGACGGTCAAACACCGGATGTTTGGCGACCGTGACGGTCACCAACGCATCCCCCGGAGGGCCTTCGCCATAACCCGGAGCACCCTTGCCGCGCAGACGGATGGTCTGACCTTCTGTTATGCCGGCGGGGATCTTGACCTCGATCCGGTTGCCGTCTGGTAGCGTCAGTTTCTGGCTGGCGCCAAACACGGCATCCAGAAAGCTGATCTGAAGGGAATAGTTCAGGTTATGCCCCGGCGCATGAAACTCATGCCTTTGCTGGCCGCCAAATCCACCGCGGCCGCGCATGAATTCAGCAAAGATGTCCGACATGTCGTCCGGGTCCGCCTGACGCCCGCGATAGGGGTTTCCAGCGGCCTCGGCATAGTCCCGGTAATAGTGTTGTTGCGGGCGTTCCTGACCCGATGCGTCGATTTCGCCATTGTCGTAACGGGCGCGGGTTTCAGGATCTTTCAGCATGTCATACGCTGCAGCTGCGGCCTTGAATTTGGCCTCGGCCTTGGCATCGCCGGGTTTCAGGTCCGGGTGGCACTCCTTGGCAATACGCCTGTAGGCTTTCTTGATTTCGTCGGCACTGGCGTCTTTCGATACGCCAAGGACGGAATAGGGATCGTCGCTCATCTCACACTCACGGGTCAGGGACAGGTCTGATCTTGATGAATGTGTTCTACCACGTGTTTTCAACGGGTCAAAAGGAAGAGGCGATTGAATTGTCTCGAAAAAACTCAGAAGCCTGCTAATATCTTCATATTTCTGATTGTAGATTGACGGAGGCCATCCCATGTCGCGCAGAATCAAATCCGCTTTGGCCCTGCTGGCCGGCAATGCCATCGGGCTGTTGCTGGCTTCGCTGATACTGTCCGGTTTCGCGATCAAACCGATCTCATTTATCGTGGTTGTGATCGTTTTCACCGTCGTTCAGGTGATCGCCGAGCCCTTGATACTGAAGCTTGGCGAAAAGAAAGCGCCCGCATTGAAAGGCGGGATTGCCCTGGTCGTGACATTTGTGGGCCTGCTGGTGACCGACCTCATCGCGTCGGGGCTGACCGTTGGTGGTATCTCGAACCTGCTGGCGGCGACGCTGCTTGTCTGGCTGGGGGCGCTGATCGCCAGCGTGGTGCTGCCGATCTACGTTTTCAAGGACCTGCGTGCCGCGAAGAAGTAATCACAGCGCGTTCAGGCTGGCCTCGATCGCCTGCCACAGTTCGTCCACCGGTTCGCATCCAACGGACAGGCGGATGAAGGCCGGGTCGACCATATCACCCCATCGCGCGCGGCGTTCGGCCGAGCTGTGAACACCTCCGAAGGATGTGGCGGGGCGCAAAAGCGGGCAGGTGTTGATGAAGGCTTCGGCCTTGTCTTCGCTCTCCAAAGTCAAGGATAGCAGAAATCCGAACCGTGCCGTTTGTGCCTGCGCCAGTGCGTGCGATGGATCATTGGCCAGCCCGGGATAGCGGACCTGTTTGACCGCTGGGTGAACTGCCAACCGTTCTGCTATTACCTGAGCCGAATTGCACATCCGGTCGAACCGGACATCCAGCGTTTCCAACCCGCGATGCAGCAACCATGCCTCATGCGGTCCGGGGATCGAGCCGGAGACCTTCCGCCATTCCTCGACCCGTTCCATGATGTCACTGTTGCGGCTGGCCACATGGCCCATCAGCATGTCGGAATGCCCGCCCATCGCTTTGGTGTCGGACGACACGACCACGTCGATGTCCAAATCCAACGGACGCTGACCCAACGGCGTCATCGTCGTATTGTCGGCAATCGTCACCCCGCCAGCAGACCGCACCTGTTCGGCTGTGGCTTTCAGGTCAATCATGTCCAGACCGGGGTTCGAAGGGCTTTCGACGAACACAACGTCAAACCCGTCAAAACCACCTGCGGCAAACGCAGTGGTCGGGCGCTCTTCAACTGTCACGCCAAGACGCGAAAGGAACCGGTCGGCCAGCAGACGGGTGACATAGTACCCGTCCGAAGGAATCAGAAGGCGCGACCCGGCTTGCACCGTTGCAAAAAGAGCCGCAGAAATTGCGGCCATCCCTGAAGGAAAACTGAGGCAAGGCGCGTCTTCCAGATGGGACAAAACATGCTCAAGATGTACCCAGGTGGGGTTATCGACACGGCCATAGGTCGGGTGACCGTCCGGCATGCCCGGCAGATGGAACATGCTGCTTTGCGTCAGTGGAAGGGCGACGGGTTCGCCTTTTGACAACGCGTTGCCACGTAGGTGGAGCATTTCGCCTGTCTTTGGGGGTTTCATCGCTCAGCGCCCCGGAATTTCGTCGCGGGGCGGGGCGGGTTCCCAGTTCTCGATGATCTCGGCCGCCTCCTGCGCGGTATCGACAAAGCGGAACAGGTCCAAATCCTCCTCCGAGATCGTACCGGCATCCGCCAGTGCGTCCCAGTTGATAACCTTCTCCCAGAACGCGCGGCCAAACAGCAGGAATGGCACGCGATCCATTCTGCCGGTCTGGATCAGGGTCAGGGATTCGAACAGTTCATCCAGCGTCCCAAACCCACCGGGAAAGATGGTGATGGCGCGGGCGCGCATCAGGAAGTGCATTTTGCGGATCGCAAAATAGTGGAAATTAAAGCTGAGCTCTGGCGTCACGAAACTGTTTGGCGCCTGTTCGTGCGGAAGCACGATGTTCAGCCCGATCGAGCACCCGCCCGCTTCGTGTGCACCGCGATTGCCAGCTTCCATCACACCGGGGCCGCCGCCAGTGACGATCACATTCTCGCGGCAGCCGGTTTCTTTTGATTTTACGGTCATCAGCCGGGCAAACTCGCGCGCCTCATCATAATATTTCGACAGGCTGGCCAGAGTCTCTGTCCGCGCGGTGTGCTTTTGCGAGGGTTCGGGAATGCGGGCGCCGCCGAACATTACGATGGTCGACGCGATCTCACGCTCGGTCATGATCATTTCGGGTTTCAGCAACTCAAGCTGCAAGCGTACAGGGCGCAGCTCGTCCCGGCACAGAAACTCGTCATCCGCGAAAGCCAGACGGTAGGCCGGAGAGCGTGTTTGCGGTGTGTCCGGAACCTCTTTCGCGGTCGAGCGGTCGGTCTGCGCATCGCGAAACGGACTGTGACGGTCTTCTCTCATCGGTGATTGATCCCTGCTTGCGTGTTTGACAAACAGCTATAGGGTTCGCGGGCAGAGTGCCAGTCACGGAAAGACGAGAATGAATTGGAAAAGTGAAATATCGGCGGCACGGGACCGCATCGCGGGATATGCGCAAGTGACCCCGGTTATGGAAAGCAACATTCCCGGCTATCCGGTTGAGCTGAAACTCGAGCACATGCAGCATACTGGCAGTTTCAAGGCGCGGGGTGCGTTCAATACGCTGCTCAGCTCGGATGTGCCGCCCGCAGGCTTGGTCGCCGCATCCGGTGGCAATCATGGTGCGGCGGCGGCTTATGCAGCGCAGACGCTGGGTTATCCTGCAAAGATATTTGTGCCGGAACTGGCAGGCCCGTCCAAGATCGCACTGATCCGGCAAACCGGCGCCGACCTGAGCGTTGTTTCCGGTGAATACGCGAACGCGCTGACCGCAGCGCAGGAGCATGAGGCAACAAGGGGGGCAATGCAGATCCATGCTTACGACGCCCCGGCCACGGTGGCTGGGCAAGGAACCTGTTTTGCCGAATGGGACGCCCAGGGCTTGCAGGCGGATACGGTACTGGTCGCTGTTGGCGGCGGCGGGCTGATCGCCGGGGCGCTGGCCTGGTTCGGTGGCGCGCGCAAGGTTGTGGCGGTCGAGCCGGAAACGTCCTGTGCGTTGAATGCAGCATTGTGCGCTGGTGAGCCGGTTGATGTTTCCGTGTCGGGCATCGCCGCAAACGCGCTGGGCGCGCGGCGGATCGGCGAAATCTGTTTTGAACTGGCGCAGGGTATGAGTTCGGTTCTGGTGTCAGACGATGCCATCGCGGCGGCACAACAGGCGCTTTGGCGCGCGCATCGCATTCTGGTAGAACCTGCCGGCGCGACCGCATTGGCCGCCTTGACCTCGGGTGCGTATCGACCCGAACAGGGTGAACGCGTGGGTGTTCTGGTGTGCGGTGCAAATATTGCGCCGGACCCGTTCGCTGGGTGAATTATCGGGTTGTGGATGTGGATGGTGGATTTTATCTATAATCCATGACTGCAATGATTTCCGACACGATTTACCAAAGCCTCAGCCAGCGGATCATCACCGGAGAGCTGGCAGCTGGTGAAAAGCTGCGGCAAGACCATATTGCCCGAACCTTCGACACCAGCCATGTTCCGGTGCGCGAAGCCTTGTTGCGGCTTGAGGCGCATGGGTTGGCCCGGCATGAACCGCGCAAGGGAATGCGGGTTACGGCGCTGGACCCGGCAGAAGTTCGGGAGGTGATCGAAATGCGGGTGGCCTTGGAAACGCTGGCGTTGCAGCAATCGATGCAAAACATGTCTCCGGTCGCGTTGGAAAAGATCGAAAACGCACGCATCGCCTGTGATGAGGCGCAGTCGATGCCGCAATGGGAGGCTCTGAACAGAACGTTCCATCGCGCCATTCTGACGCCTTGCGGGCTGCCTCGGCTTTTGCACGCAATCGACGATCTGCATATTGCAAGCGCACGCCATCTGTTCGCGCAATGGCGGTTGAAATGGGTGCAACGGGCTGACACGGATCATGCGGCCATTGTGCGGGCTTTGAAGCGCAAGGAAATGGCCACAGCAACGGCGATCCTGACCCGCCATATTCGGCGCGCGAGCTGATGACCCTCTGCCTCAGACGCAATTGGGCCCGTCTACGTCGCATTGCGCCATGGGTCCGGCTTGCGTATAGGCCAAATCAACGTGAACAGATTCTGTAGGGAGACACCCCATGTCCAACGCGCAACTGGAAGCCGCCATCGAAGCCGCCTGGGAGGCACGCGAGACAATCACGCCCGCCACCGCAGGCGAGCAGCGCGAGGCGATCGAGGATACGCTGAATGCGCTGGACAGTGGCTCGTTACGCGTGGCGGAAAAGCTGGAAACCGGTGACTGGCACGTAAATCAATGGGCCAAAAAGGCGGTTCTGCTGGGCTTCCGTATCAAGGACATGGAAATCCAGCCGGGCGGTCCGCAGGACGGCGGCTGGTGGGACAAGGTAGACAGCAAGTTCGCCGGTTGGGGTGAAAACCAGTGGCGGTCTGCCGGGTTCCGCGCGGTTCCAAACTGCGTTGTCCGCAAGTCGGCATATATTGCACCGGGCGTGGTGCTGATGCCGTCTTTCGTGAATCTTGGGGCCTATGTTGACGAAGGCACGATGGTTGATACCTGGGCCACCGTCGGATCCTGCGCGCAGATTGGCAAGAATGTGCACCTGTCGGGCGGCGTTGGCATCGGTGGAGTGCTTGAGCCGATGCAGGCTGGCCCAACAATCATTGAAGACAATTGCTTTATCGGCGCGCGCTCGGAAGTGGTCGAGGGATGTATCGTCCGCGAAGGCTCGGTTCTGGGGATGGGCGTGTTCATTGGTAAGTCTACCAAGATCGTGGACCGAGAAACCGGAGAAGTCATGTATGGCGAGGTTCCGCCCTATTCGGTTGTGGTCGCGGGTTCCATGCCGTCAAAGAACAATGTCAGTCTCTATTGCGCGGTGATCGTGAAGCGGGTTGACGAAAAGACCCGCTCGAAAACGGGCATCAACGAATTGCTGCGGGACTGATCGTTCTGGGAATGTCATAAGGCCGGAGCAGTTACGCTCCGGCCTTATTTGTTCTTTGGGTCAGGTCGGCTAAGGCAGATACCAAGCTTGTGGCCCTAGCCTGCCTTGAAGTGCTGCTTAGCGGCTCTCACCCTGCATGGCTTCCACTTCTGTGCTTCCTGCATTGGTTTCCGCACCATCGGCCTCACCACCGCCATCGGCCTCACCACCGCCATCGGCTTCACTGCCACCTTCGGATTCACCATCGCCGCCGGATTCGCCTCCGCTTTCGGCCTCACTACCGCCATCGGAATCGCTACCGCCCTCGGTTTCACTGCCACCTTCGGCCTCACCATCGCTGCCGGATTCACCTCCGCCTTCGGTCTGCGCGCCGCCTTCGGCCTCGCCGCCACCGGTGGTTTCGCCGCCTTCACCGCCCGCTTCTTGGGCATAAGCAGCATCACTTGTTACAAAGGACAGAATTGCAACAGCCGGTATACCGGAAAGTACAATCACGCTTGCTGTTGTTGTCATCAATCTGGACAGAACACTCATCTCAACTCTCCTTTGAAAATGACTTATGCAGTACCCACAGCGTAGGGCCGGCATCGACGCTTAGTTGTGAATTGCTGGCGTCGTGTCCCGGCTAGCGGGAATTGGCCTAAAATGATGAGGAAGACTGGCGCAAAAGTGCCGGATTCAACTCAACAGCTTTTCAGGCCGGAGACCTTCAATCAATGAGGGAGGCCGAGACTCGCGTTCACTGAGTCTCTCACCCAGCTTATCCCTTGATCGGATATCGGTCCGGTTCCTCGAAAACATCTATGACCCGTGTGCCAGCCCTGATTTTGCCGCCATGTTCCACGCCTGATGGGATCGAATAACTGTCGCCCGAGCGGTAGGTCCGGGTCTGCCCGTCGATGGTCAATTCAATCTCACCCTCGACCACTGTGCCCCACTGGGCTTTGTGAGAATGTAAGGGCAATTCGAAATCCTGAAGAAACGTAAAGAACGCTACCAAGCCCGCATCCGACCGGATCACGGCCGTTTGCACCACGTCGTCAGGGAATGGTACGTCGAGGCTGGGAAAACTTGCTATGAAATCTGGGTAGGGCATGAAGGCGTCCTTTGTATCCGGGATCGGTTTATTCTGGGTACTATGGGCGCAAGGCGGGATTCCTGCAATTGTTGGCTGCTTGACCGCGAACCGGCGTGGGGCTATGGCCCGGTGCATGGAGAAGCAAAAGAAACCCTCGCGTCAGCAAGTCTATACCCTTCTGGTCCAGATTGGCCGCAAGGAGGGCGACGGGCTGCCCGATGGGGCGACCGGCGCGGCGCTGATGTGCTATGCCAGCGGCGTGGATGAGGCCGAGGCCGTGCGTGAGACGGTCGCGATCCTGAAGCAGGCCGACACCGCACCGCTGGATGTCACCGGATACGGCACATTGGCCGAGCGTGAAGCGCAAGGTCACGATATCGAGGCGGACGAACGTGCGCTGATGCAAAGAGCATTGGATGAAAACGCAGTGATCGTCGCGCAGATGACACCGTTTTTCGGAGACGAGGCGCAGGCCTAGTTCCGCGATCCGAACCACTTGCGATAGATTTCGTCATAGGTTCCGTCTTCGCGCAAGCCAAGCAATGCCTGGTTTACATCCTCGACCAGAGGTGATCCGGTCGGGAAAGCGATGCCGTAGTTTTCGCGCAGGAAAACACCACCTGTCATCGACGCAATGCGCCGCCCTTCATGGGCCGCAAAATAGGACAGGATCGGCGCGTCGAATACGACGGCATCCAGATCTTCGGCCTTGAAAGCGTCCAGCATCTCATTCAACCCCGGATAGCTGGTAAACTCGATCTCGCGCCGGTTCAGAAAACTGGCCGCTGTCGACCCTGATATTGTCCCGACAGTCTTGCCGTACAGGTCGTTCACCGAATTCACGCTGCCGGTAATGGCGTCCACGGTCATGACCGAGGTGATACGGGCGGTGAACACCGAAACGATGAACAAGGATGACACCACCAGCACGACACCCAACATTCGACCGAACGGAGTGCGCGGCATTCGCTCTTCGAAGCCGCCATTCACAACCAAGTTCAGCGCCCACCAGAACGATGGGAACCACGCTTCGTTCAAGTCGCGGTCGAAATAGGGTTGGGCGCGGCGTTCAAAGCTCCACATCAACATGCCGCCACCGAGGAGAATGGCAAAGGCCAGCCCTATGGCGATGAACAGTTCTTTTGAGAGCAGGGCCTGCAACAGCGATGGTTTTCGTACCGCGTCCGAGGGTACCATGATCTGAAGACCCGCTTCGAAGATCGGCTGAGAGAAATCCATTTGCGTTTCACGCAGGGCGGTGATCGAGATATTGGCGATGGCAAGGTCTGCAGATCCGCTCTGCACGGCACCCAACATGTCAGAAAACGCCTCGACGCGGTTGACCGTGTAGTCCCAGTTCAGAGCCTTGGCCAAAGCCGCCAGCAAATCCATAGAGAAGCCGGTTTCGTCGCCATCCTCGACATAGGAAAATGGCGGGCGGGTCACGGTTGTGACCGAAAGGGACTGTGCCAGGCTTTGCTGTGCGATGACGGCGAAAGTCAGGCAGATCAGTGCGAAGAAGGCGCGCTTCATATTCAATTCACCTGTTTCGCGGCCCTGTAACGCGAATTTGTGGCGGGCAGCAAGGTGGTCGCAGGGTAAAGTGCCATGTTTTATTGGGGTGTCGCTTTGACATCTAAATATTCGGATGACCGTTTTTTTACGGATTGGGGTTGGAAAACCGGCCAAATCGTTGAATCTGTGCGCGAACCCGCGTCAGACACAGTTCCAGAGGCCCCCGCATGACTGATCCCGTCCAATTGACAGCCGAACTGATCCGTTGCCCTTCGGTCACACCTTCAGAAGGCGGAGCACTTGTTTTGCTTGAGGCGGTGCTGTCGGAGGCAGGTTTCGAATGCACGCGCGTTGATCGCGGCGGCATCAGCAACCTTTTCGCGCGTTGGGGGCAGAAAGGTCATGCGCGCAGTTTCGGATTCAATGGTCACACGGACGTCGTCCCTGTCGGCGACGAAGCTGCCTGGACTGCGCCGCCCTTCGGGGCCGAAGTGCGGGATGGGGTGATGCATGGGCGCGGCACTACCGATATGAAATCCGGAGTTGCGGCTTTTGCGGCTGCGGCAATGGATTTCGTGCGTGACACCCCTCCGGATGGGGCAATTGTCCTGACAATTACCGGTGATGAGGAAGGCGATGCGTTGGACGGCACCACTGCGCTTCTCGATTACATGAAAGGCGCGGGTGAGCGTATGTCGGTCTGTCTGGTAGGAGAGCCAACATGCCCGAACAAAATGGGTGAGATGATCAAGATCGGTCGTCGGGGCTCAATGACTGCGTGGTTTAAGATTACAGGTGTGCAGGGGCATTCGGCTTATCCCCATCGGGCCAAAAACCCGCTGCCCGCCATGGCGCGGCTGATGGATCGGCTTGCCAGCCATGAACTGGATCAGGGCACGGACCATTTCGACGCCTCCACGCTGGCTGTTGTCACCATCGACACTGGAAACGCCGCGACCAACGTGATCCCGGCGCAATGCAGCGGCGCGGTCAACATCCGCTTTAACGATCTGCATTCCGGAGCCAGCCTGAGTGACTGGTTGCAGTCAGAAGCGGATCTGGTGGCAGCTCAGTACGGTGTCGAAATCGGTGTCACGATCAGTATTTCGGGTGAAAGTTTTCTGACCCCGCCGGGGCCTTTGTCGGATCTGGTGGCCAAAGCGGTCGAAGCCGAAACCGGCGTTACGCCTGAGCTGTCGACAACCGGCGGCACCTCGGACGCGCGCTTTGTCAAAGACCATTGCCCGGTGGTGGAGTTCGGCTTGGTCGGGCGCACGATGCATCAGGTGGACGAGTGTGTTGAGGTTGCGCAGATCGAGCAGCTCAAATCGATCTATACCCGTATCCTGACGGATTATTTCGCCTGATCCATGCAACGCACATTGGTGATCATGGTCAAGGAACCCAGACCGGGTCGTGTCAAGACGCGGCTGGGGCGCGATATCGGCATGGTTGGTGCCGCGTGGTGGTTTCGGCATCAGACCCGCGCCTTGATCCGCAGGCTACGTGATCCCCGTTGGCAGATTGTGCTGGCCGTGTCGCCCGATGCGGAGGGCCTTGTAAGCCGCGTCTGGCCCGTTGACCTGCCACGCGCGCCGCAGGGGTCCGGCGACCTGGGTGGCCGGATGAAGCGGATGTTGCGCGGAATGCCCAAGGGGCCGGTTTGCCTGATTGGTGCGGATATTCCGGGTATTTCGCGTGCACATATTGCCCGTGCTTTTGGTGCGCTTGGGCGATCCCAGATGGTGTTCGGCCCCGCGCCGGATGGCGGCTATTGGCTGGTCGGTGCGCAGCGTTATGGCGCGCTGCCCGCAGGTCTGTTCCACGATGTGCGTTGGTCGACAGAACATGCTTTGGGCGACACACTTGCCTCAATCCCAAACTGCCGTGTGACCCTGCTGGACCAGCTGCGCGATGTGGATACGGTTGCTGATCTGAAACCCTGAGGTTTTTTGGTCATGACGCGGTCGCAAACGCGTGCTACGCCGGAAGCATGACTCGCATCCCCACCAAGCAGGAGGTCCTTGACTGGATCTCGGCGAACCCCACCCTGACCTCGAAACGCGACATCGCCAAAGCCTTTGGTATCAAGGGCGCGGATCGCATTGACCTCAAGCGCATCCTCAAAGAGCTTGAGGCCGAAGGACACCTTGAAAAACGCAAGCGCAGCTATCGCGATCCAGACCGTCTTCCACCTGTCAGTGTCTTGCAGGTGAAGGCCCCGAATGCCGATGGTGATCTGTTTGCCCGTCCACTGGAATGGCATGGCGAAGGCGTCGAGCCCATCGTTCTGATCATCGCGCGGGCCAGCGACCCGGCCCTGGGTGAGGGTGACCGCATTCTGGCCCGCCTGACCGTCGTGCACGAAGAAGATCACAATTACGAAGCCCGCCTGATCCGCCGAATCGGGACCAACCCGCGCAAGATCGTGGGCATATTCCGTAAAGGGGCCGAAGGGGGCAGAATCGTTCCTATCGACAAGGCAGGCCAGACTGAATGGCTGGTTGCCGATGGCGCGGTGCATGGTGCCAAAGACGGCGAATTGGTCGAGGCCGAACAGGCCGGGCCGAAAAATCGCATGGGCCTGCCGCGCGCGCGCATTGTAGAACGGTTGGGTGATCCGACCGCGCCCAAGGCTGTTTCGCTGATCGCGATCCACCAGCACGGTATCCCGGATGACTTTCCCGACAAGGTCATTGCAGAAGCGGACAATGCCAAACCCGTTGGCCTGAAGGGCCGCGAGGACCTGCGGGACATGCCGCTGCTGACCATCGACCCTTCGGATGCGCGCGATCGTGATGATGCCTGTTACGCGCACGCGGATGAAGACCCCAAGAACCCTGGTGGACATGTGATCTGGGTCGCTATCGCCGATGTTGCTGCTTATGTGCTGCCCGGCTCGGCCCTGGACCGCGAGGCGCGCAAGCGGGGCAATTCAAGTTATTTCCCTGACCGTGTGGTGCCGATGCTGCCTGATCGGCTGTCGGGTGATCTGTGTTCCCTGCATGAAGGCGTCCCGCGCGCCTGTGTCGCTGTGCGGATGCAGATTGACGCGGACGGTAACAAGATTGGTCATCGTTTTGTGCGGGGGTTGATGCGTTCGGTTGCGTCACTGAACTATGCCGAAGTGCAGGAGGCCATCGACGGCAACCCGAACGACCGCACTGGGCCATTGCTGGAGACGGTCTTGAAACCGCTTTACGCCGCCTATGCCGCGCTAAAGAAAGCGCGGGCTGTGCGACAGCCACTGGAACTGGACCTGCCCGAGCGTAAGATCGTGCTCAGCGAGACGGGTCATGTTGAAAGCGTGGCGTTCCGCGACCGGTTGGATGCGCATCGGTTGATCGAAGAGTTCATGATCCTCGCCAACGTCTCGGCTGCCGAGACACTTATCGCCAAGCGCCGTCCGCTGCTGTTTCGCGTGCACGAGGAACCCGCGCCCGAGAAGCTGGAAAGCCTGCGGGAAACGGCGCAGGCTGCCGGATTGAACCTTGCCAAGGGGCAGGTGCTGCAAACCCGACACCTGAATGCGCTGCTGAACGCCGCCGCCGGGACCGAGGATGCGGAACTGATCAACCTGACCACCCTGCGGTCGATGGCACAGGCCTATTACAACCCAGAAAACTTCGGCCATTTCGGGCTGGCGCTGCGGAACTACGCGCATTTCACCTCGCCGATCCGGCGCTATGCCGACCTGGTCGTGCATCGGGCGCTGATCTCAGCCCACGGTTGGGGCACGGACGGTTTGACCGAAGACGAGATTACCCGGCTCGAAGAAACGGCGACTCATATTTCAGATACCGAACGCCGATCCATGATGGCTGAACGGGACACGACTGACCGTTATCTGGCCGCGTATCTCAGCGAACGGGTTGGCAATGAGTTCACAGGCCGGATCAGCGGCATTGCCCGGTTTGGTGCATTTGTCAAAATGGACGAAACCGGCGCGGATGGCTTGGTTCCGGTGCGATCATTGGGGCGCGAGTTCTTCCATTTCGACCGCGAGGCCGGGACCCTTATGGGGGCGGACACGGGGCTGATTATCGCCATCGGCCAACGTGTCACCGTTCGACTGACCGAAGCGACACCTGTGACCGGCGGGTTGGAGCTGGAGCTGCTGTCCATCGATGACCAGGCCTTGCCGCGCGGACATGGGCCAAAAGGGCGATCATCCCGGCGCAAAGCGATCAGCACCAAGCGCAAGAAAGACAAGATCAAGCGCAAGGTCGAACGCAAGCGTCGTCAGAGGTGATAGGTCAACGCGCGGGCAATCAGCCATCCGTGGCGTGTTGGATCGATTTGTGCGGTGTCATCAAACAGAACGGCACGGTTCCCATCGATCCGGTCCTCGCCCGGAAAGGCGGATGTGAAATCGCTTATCAACCGGCTCTGACAATGCACAAACAAGGCGAAACGTGCCGATTTGTGCGCGCCCAGCCGGATCGTTGACCCTTTGGGCGCAAGATAGGCGGGCTGACCCCAGCGCAGTTCCTCTCGCACTGTGGGGACAGCAGGCAGAGAGGCTGCCGTGTCAAACACAAGCGCCCGCAAGGCCAGAGCCCCCGCACGGGTTTGCGGGGGCAGGGTCTCAAAGGCCGAAGCGACCAAAGGGTTTTCAAAGGGTTTCATGCAATTGGTATCGCCTGTTCCAACCGATCCACGTAGCTGTTCAGCAGGTTATCCTGTTTGATCCGGCGGGTCAGGGGGGTGTCCGCAGGTGTGGCGCGCATCGCGGCAAGCATAGGACCAACGCTCATATCAGCCGATGTCGGACGGTCCCCAAGCAGGAAAGAGGATTGCCACAGATAGGCCGAGATCGCCTCGAGGTCACGTTCGATCCGGTCCAGCCGTTCGGACAGCGAAAACCGCCCGATTCCCTGTGACGTAATCCCCTTCAGAACGGATTTCCGGATCGCATTGGATGCCGGTTTCCGGATCAACGCCGGAATTCCGGTAAAGAACGTATCGCGTAAGACTGGCCAGACTTCGTCATTGCCCCAACGATCCAGAACGATGTGAAAATACAGATGCTCTTCGGCCATGCGCACCAGTGCGCGGGACTGCGCCTTTTCGACATCCGTCAACCCTTTGTCGAAATCCGCGCCCTGCTGTTCCAACCAATCGCGGATCAGGTCGCTGTCCGGGACCAGGCGTTCCGGTGTTCGCAAAACGGGCAGCTTCTGGTGAGGCATCTTGCGGGGGTCAAGCATGTCCGAACGTTGCCAGGTCTGGCCGGACTGCTGAAGCATCAATGCTGTCTTGACGCAGAAGGGGCTGGCACTGAACAGGCCGAAGGCAGAGGGGAAGGTGAGAAGGGTCAGCATTATGAGGCTCCGTGTCATTGTGTGCTGACTGAGTATCGGGATCTAATGACAGTTTCTGTCATTAGGGATAAGTTATTATTCATCATGTCCCGCACCGCTCGATTGTTCCAACTGATGCAAGCCCTGCGTTCTGGCCCTTCGCCCAGAACGTCCGAACAATTAGCGCAGGATTTGGGTGTTTCGGCCCGAACAATTCATCGGGATATTGATGCATTGCGCGGACTGGGTGCCGTGATCGATGGCGAAGCGGGGTTTGGCTTTACCCTGATCGAGGACGCGACCCTGCCCCCATTGGGGTTCACTGATGATGAGCTTGAAGCGTTGGTTCTGGGCCTGCGCGAAGTTCAGGTGATTGGCGATCCGGCTTTGTCGAGTGCGGCGGGTACGGCCCTGCGGAAACTTCAGGGACGCTTGCCGCAACGCCAGTCCCATCGGCTCAGCCACGCGGTTCTGGCAGCTACACGGTTCAACCGCCCGCCTGAGCCCACGATTGACGTGGCCACTCTGCGGCAGGCGACGTGGGATGAGCGCGCGGTCGAGTTTTTCTATACGGACGCGAAAGGCGACGCTACGCACAGGCGCGTCAACCCTTTGAGCATCGTCTATCTGGATCACTCGAACGTGTTGTTGGGCTGGTGCCACCTGCGACAGGATTTTCGCGTTTTCCGGTTGGATCGCTTGCAGGACATGTCAGTGACGGAACAAAGTTTCAGGCCGAACCGCGTGCCCCTGCTGCGCGAGGCATTGGAACGCATTCGGGCAGAGCGTGCTGCGCAGGAGCGAGAGGCGAACGTCTGAGCACTTTGTGAATTTCTGATTCTGCGCTACCCTGTGGTCGAGCAGTAATCAGGAAAAAACGGAATGCGAAAATGCGTAGGCGGCGTCATGACCGTCGCATTGTGGGCATCCATAGTGCAGGCGGAAACAACAGAAAACACCAGATGGGCAGACAGCGGGATTTCACGCGAAGCGCTGCTACTGGCTTCGGCGGATGTGACCGTTTCGATCCGTCCGGTCCCGCGCCCGTTGATTGAGGCCTTGCCCGTGGCTTCTGCGACAACGGCACGGTTTCAGTCCTGGCTTGGCGCCTTTCAGGGACGCGCGCGGCGGCAGGGTATTTCGCAGGGAACACTGAATCAGGTGTTTTCGGGGATGAGCTATGACGAAGATGTCCTGGAACGGGATCGCAATCAGGCCGAGTTTTCGAAACCCATCTGGGAGTATCTTGAGACCGCAGTGTCGGAAACGCGCCTGTCGAACGGGCGTGCGGCCATGCAGCGGCATCGGCAGGTGTTGAACCGGATCGAGGAGGAATACGGCGTCGAAAAAGAGGTGGTCACTGCCATCTGGGGGCTTGAAACCTCGTTCGGGTCCTATCGCGGCAGCAGTCCAACGCTTCGTTCATTGGCAACGCTTGCCTTTGATGCGCGGCGGGCACAGTTCTTTGAAACGCAGTTGGTCGCTGCCCTGCGGATCGTGCAGGCTGGCGATATCAGCGCCGGCAACATGCTTGGCAGTTGGGCGGGCGCAATGGGGCATACACAATTCATGCCCACGTCATATCTGGATCACGCGGTGGATTTTGACGGTGATGGCCGGCGGGACATCTGGTCGGATGACCCGACGGATGCGCTGGCTTCGGCGGCGTCTTATCTGGCGCGGCATGGTTGGACGACGGGTCAGCCGTGGGGCGTGGAGGTTCGTCTGCCGACCGATTTCGATTACGCCTCAGCCCGTCGCGATTTTACGCTGATGCCGTCTGAATGGGCCGCTCAGGGTGTCGTGGCGCGGGATGGTACCGTCGTGCCGGATCATGGGAAGGCCGCTATCCTGCTTCCGTCGGGAAGTCAGGGCGTTGCGCTGATGATCTTTGACAATTTCAACGTGATCGAGACGTATAACGGGGCCGACGCCTATGTGATTGGCATCGGGCATCTGTCCGACCGGCTTGCAGGGGGCGCACCGTTTCAATCCGACTGGCCGCGCGGCGACCGGGTGCTGAGCTTTGCCGAGAAAAAGGAACTTCAGACCCGTCTGACGGATGCGGGCTTTGACACAAAGGGTGTCGACGGGCGTACCGGGCCAAATACGATCAACGCGGTTCGGGCGTATCAAATGGCGCAGGGGCTGGTCCCGGACGGATACCCCACGCCAAACCTGCTGGAGAGGTTACGGTAAAGAAAAGGCGGCCCGAATGGGCCGCCTTTGAAGACGCATAAGTCGCTAAATCAAGATGCGGCTTTCATCAGCCCCTGCGCAATGATCTCGGCCTGCGCTTCGTCCAGCGACTTGTAGATTCGCACGAACATTTCGTCGATATCCGCAGGTGTCAGGATCAGCGGGGGTGAGATGATCATCCGGTCGCCGACATGGCGCATGATCAGGTTATTGGCAAAGCACCGATCACGGCAGATATAGCCGACCGTGCCGGGTTCGGATGCGAATTTGGCGCGGCTGGCTTTGTCCGGGGTCAGCGCGATGGATGCCATCATGCCAACAATCTTGGCCTCACCCACCAGCGGATGATCTGCCAGTGCCTCCCATTTCTCTTTCAGATAGGGGGCGGCAACATCGCGCACATGCTCAACGATCTTCTCTTCTTCGAGGATGCGCAGGTTCTCCAATGCCACGGCGGCCGCGACCGGGTGGCCGGAATAGGTATAGCCGTGGTTGAATTCGGTACCGCCGATCACTTCGGCGATTTCGTCGTTCACGATGGACCCGCCGATGGGTGCATAGCCCGAGCTAAGGCCCTTGGCGATGGTCATGATATGCGGCTTGATACCAACGGTTTGCGACCCGAACCAGTTGCCTGTCCGGCCAAATCCGCAGATGACCTCGTCAGCTATCAGCAGGATATCGTACTTGTCGCAGATACGCTGAATTTCCGGCCAGTATGTATCGGGCGCCACGATTACACCACCTGCGCCCTGAACCGGCTCGGCGATAAAGGCGGCGACCCTGTCTTCGCCCAACTCTTCAATCGCCTCTTCCAACTCGCGCGCGCGGGCCAGACCGAATTCTTCGGGGGACATGTCGCCGCCTTCGGCCCACCAGTTCGGTTGGTTGATGTGGTGGATATTCGGGATCGGAATGCCGCCCTGCGCGTGCATCCCGGCCATACCACCCAGCGAGGCCGAGCCCACGGATGAGCCGTGATAGGCGTTCTTGCGGCTGATGATGATGTTCTTGTCGGGCTGGCCTTTCTGGGCCCAGTAGGTGCGCACGAGGCGGATATTGGTATCGTTTGCCTCGGACCCGCCTGCTGCGAAAAAGACATGGTTCAGATCGCCCGGTGCCAGTTCGGCAATCTTGGCGGCCAAAGCAATCGCCGGGACGTGGGTGGTTTTGAAGAAAGTGTTGTAGTAGGGCAGCTCGCGCATCTGGCGCGCGGCAACATCGGCCAACTCATTACGCCCGTACCCGATATTGACGCACCACAGGCCCGCCATCGCATCCAGAATTTCCTCGCCTTCGCTGTCGGTCAGATAAACGCCATTGGCACGTGTGATCACGCGCGCCCCTTCCTTCCCCAGCGTACCATTGGCCGAGAAAGGGTGAATGTGATGCGCGGCATCCAGCGCCTGCAATTCGGCGGTCGGCATGTGGTTGGTGATGGTAGACATCGGAGAATCTCCTACAAGAACGCAGTTGGCGAACACAATATGATCAAATTTTTTCCTGTCAATCGAATCAAGTTAGATCAGACAGACGTCAATGCCTCTGCCATCAGGTCCATACCCTGTTCGATGTCCTGGGCGGTTGCCTTTGCGGTCATTTCTGCGTCACCGGCGCGCAAAGCGGCAATAATGTCCTTGTGGCGATCCGGAAGGCTCTGAGTGCCGAAGCGCCCGCAGACAACACGCAAAGAAGGGCCAAACCGCAACCAAAGTCTTTCGGCCAGATCACTGAGGATCGGCGCGTTTGCATAAGAATACAGCGTTTCGTGAAAAGCTTGGTTCAAACGCAGATAGCCACCGACATCGCCATCAGCGATCATGCGATCCAAATGCCTGTCCAAACGTTCCAGATGATCAATGTCCTGTGTTTTCAGGTTGGCGGTTGCACGTCTGGAAAGCTCTGATTCTATTGAAATTCTGGCGAAGATCATCTCTTCAATATCGTTCGAGTTCAGCAGCGGTACACTGACGCGCCGATTGCCCTGGAAAACCAACCCTCCATCCGAGATCAACCGGCGAATCGCTTCGCGGACCGGAGTCATCCCAACACCCAGCGAATCAGTCAGGCCCTGGATTGTGACGGGCTGACCTGGGACCAGTTCACCGAACAGAATCTGTGATCTGAGTGTTTGGTAAACCTGCTCATGCGCGGGTTGTTTGCCCCCTTCGGTCGACGGCGCATATGCCTTATTTTTGATCAAATCCAATTGGTTCTTCCCATTTCGACTAAGCCTGACTTGTCAGGTGACTGGCCACGTGAAACCATACGCTGGATCGAGGGAAAACGCAAAACTTGATCAAATCCAAAAAAACGGGAAAATACCCGTACACTTGCAGGGAGAAGAATATGACAATCAAAACGCTGACTATGACGGCGGTCATCGCATTGGGGACTTCGGCGGCATTTGCTGAAGAGGTGCGTGTTTACAACTGGTCCGACTACATCGACGAAGAACTGCTGAGCAAATTCGAAGCAGAAACAGGTCTGACCCTGATCTATGACGTGTTTGACAGCAACGAGGTTCTGGAAACCAAGATGCTGGCTGGTGGTTCGGGCTATGATGTGGTGGTGCCGTCAGGTACATTCCTTCAGCGCCAGATCCAGGCCGGCGCGTTTCAGCAGCTGGACCAAAGCAAGCTTTCGAACGCCGGAAACCTTTGGGATGTAATCGAAGAGCGAACCGCCGGTTATGACCCGGACAACGCGTATTCGATCAACTACATGTGGGGAACAACCGGGATCGGCGTGAATGTCGGTAAGGTCAAAGAGGTTCTGGGCGACGACGTTGCTCTGAACAGCATGGATCTGGTCTTGAAGCCCGAGAACATGGAAAAGCTGGCCACTTGCGGCGTGCATTTCCTGGATGCCCCGGCCGAGATCATTCCCATGGTGCTGCAATACCTTGGTGAAAACCCCGACAGCCACGACGCGGACGTGATTGGCAAGACCGAAGCGGTTCTGACGGCGGTCCGCCCGCATATCCAGAAATTCCACAGCTCGGAATACATCAATGCACTGGCAAACGGCGATATCTGCGTTGCTGTGGGCTGGTCGGGTGACATCCTTCAGGCACGCGACCGTGCTGCAGAAGCAGATAACGGTGTAGAGATTGAATACCACCCCTTCGCCGAAGGGTCGCTGATGTGGTTCGACCAGATGGCAATTCCTGTCGATGCTCCAAATCCCGAAGGCGCACACACGTTCCTCAACTTCATTCTGGACGCCAACAACATGGCGGCGGCATCGAACTATGTGTATTACGCCAATGGCAACAAAGCGTCTCAGGAATTTCTGGAAGAGGACGTGATCGGCGATCCGGCCATCTATCCGGATGATGCCACGATGCAGAACCTGTACATCACGACACCTTATCCGGCGAAAACACAGCGGGTCGTGACGCGTCTGTGGACCAAGGTCAAATCGGGTACCTGATCCGAATTGCACCGGCAGGGCGGCGCCGCCGCCTTGCCTCTCTTTCCAGCTATTCGAACGAGGGCCGTAGTGAATTCTGACGTCTTTGCGCCATGGGATGACCCGCAGGCGAAACCCTTGATCCAGTTCCGAAACGTGACCAAGCGTTTTGGTGAATTTACTGCCATCGACAACCTGTCTCTGGATATCTTCGAGCGAGAGTTCTTTGCCCTGCTTGGTCCGTCTGGATGTGGCAAAACGACGATGATGCGGATGCTGGCCGGGTTCGAAACACCGACCGAAGGCCAAATCCTGCTTGGGGGGAAGGATATCGACCCGATCCCGCCCAACAAGCGGGCCGTGAACATGATGTTCCAGTCCTATGCCCTTTTTCCTCATCTTAGCGTCTGGGAAAACATCGCCTTTGGCTTGCGCCGGGACAGAATGCCCAAACACGATCTGGAAGACCGGGTCGAAGAGATGCTGCGCCTGACCCGGCTTGAACAGTTCGCCCGCCGCAAACCGCATCAGATATCGGGTGGGCAGAGGCAGCGTGTGGCGCTGGCGCGCTCACTTGCCAAAGCGCCCAAGCTTTTGCTGCTGGATGAACCGCTGGGCGCGCTGGACAAGAAGTTGCGCCAGGATACCCAATTCGAACTGATGGATATTCAGGAAAAAACCGGCACCACATTCGTGATCGTTACGCACGATCAGGAAGAGGCCATGACAGTCGCCAGCCGTGTGGCGGTGATGGATCAGGGTCAGCTTATGCAGGTTGCCACTCCGGACCGGATTTATGAGAACCCCGCCTCGGTCTATGTCGCTGATTTCATCGGGGACGTGAACATCATCGAAGGGCGCGCGACATCTGTCGGAGAGGATACCTATCAGGTAGACTGGGCCGAAGGGCAAGCGCCGCTGACCGCCGCATCAGCGAAGAACTTTGAAAAAAGTCAGTTTTGCCATCTGGCGATCCGCCCGGAAAAAGTGACAATCTCGGCCGAGCGTCCGGCAGATGCAGTGAATGCGGTGCAAGGCAAGGTTCATGACATCGCGTATCTGGGCAATCTGTCCACTTACCACGTTGAGTTGGCAAACGGCACAATCATCAAGGCACAGACGGCCAACACCCGCCGCATCTCGCGCCGTTCATTCACCTGGGAAGACCCGGTCTGGCTGTCCTGGACGGCCACGGCTGCGGTTCTGCTGGCCGACTGATGCGCCGCGCTGTTCTGATCGCCATACCTTATGTCTGGCTGTTGGCGCTGTTCATGGTGCCATTCTTCATCGTTCTGAAGATTTCGCTGTCGGACACCGCGCTTGCGATCCCGCCCTATACACCGACACTGGATTTTTCAGCTGGTTGGTCGGGGATCAAAGAGTTCTTCAGCCAGCTTGATCTTGAAAACTTCATCTGGCTGACCGAGGACGACCTGTACTGGAAAGCGTATCTGTCCAGCGTCAAGATCGCTTTGATCTCAACCTTCCTGACTTTGCTGGTTGGCTACCCCATCGCCTATGGCATGGCCCGTGCGCCCGAGGAATGGCGGCCA
Organism: Ruegeria sp. AK11; assembly: GCF_056541095.1. Classification (NCBI taxonomy): domain Bacteria; kingdom Pseudomonadati; phylum Pseudomonadota; class Alphaproteobacteria; order Rhodobacterales; family Roseobacteraceae; genus Ruegeria; species Ruegeria sp. AK11. The sequence continues at coordinate 83,732 of NZ_JBQFXU010000010.1, read as the reverse complement.
ACACTGATGATGCTGGTGATCCTGCCTTTCTGGACGTCATTCCTGATCCGGGTCTATGCGTGGATGGGCATTCTGTCGAATGAAGGGTACCTTAACCAACTGCTTCTGTGGACGGGCATCATTTCGACGCCTTTGACGATCCTGAACACCTCGACTGCCGTCTATATCGGTATTGTCTACACTTATCTTCCGTTCATGATCCTGCCGATCTATTCGTCATTGGAACGCATGGATGGTTCGTTGATCGAGGCGGCCGAGGATTTGGGTTGCTCGAGGGCACAAGCCTTCTGGCTGGTCACCATTCCACTGTCCAGACCGGGCATCATCGCAGGTTGTTTTCTGGTGATGATCCCCGTGATCGGTGAGTTTGTGATCCCGTCACTACTGGGTGGGTCCGGCACGTTGATGATCGGCAAGGTTCTGTGGGAAGAGTTTTTCTCGAACCGAGACTGGCCCGTGGCAAGTGCTGTCGCGATCGTGCTGTTGCTTATTCTGGTCGTTCCCATTGTGCTGTTCCAGCGCAACCAGCAGAAACAGGCGGAGGCTGACGGATGAACAGATTAAGCTGGTTCAATACAGTTTCGCTGACGCTGGGTTTTGCGTTCCTCTATATTCCGATGATCATCCTGATCATCTTCAGCTTTAACGAAAGCAAGCTGGTCACGGTCTGGGCCGGGTTTTCGACCAAATGGTATGGCGAACTGGTTCAGAACGAGGCATTTCTGGATGCCGCGTGGGTCACGGTCCGGGTTGCGGTGTTTTCTTCGACACTGGCAACGATTCTGGGGACTGCGGCCGCTTATGTGCTGGTTCGGGGCAAGCGGTTCTTTGGCCGGACACTGTTTTCCGGCATGATCTACGCGCCACTTGTGATGCCCGAGGTGATCACCGGCCTGTCGCTGTTGTTGCTGTTTATCGGGATCGGGCTGGACCGGGGTATCCTGACAATCGTTCTGGCTCACACAACATTTTCGATGTGTTTTGTCTCGGTTGTCGTCTCGTCACGGCTTGTGACATTCGACAAATCGCTGGAAGAAGCCGCTTTGGATCTGGGTTGTTCACCCGCGCAGGCCTTTGGTCTGGTCACCCTGCCGATCATCGCGCCTGCGGTAATCTCGGGCTGGCTGCTGGCTTTCACATTGTCGCTGGATGATCTGGTTATCGCGTCGTTCACATCGGGCCCGTCGGCGACGACCCTGCCGATCAAGATCTTTTCGGCCGTGCGGCTGGGCGTCAGCCCCGAGATAAACGCGCTGTCGACGATTATGATCGCGGTCGTGACGGTTGGGGTGATCACGGCCTCACTTGTGACCAAACGCGCGATGATGCGCCAACGGCAGGACGAGCAGGCCGCTGCGCGCACCGAATGAAACGGATATTTCCCGAATACACCTATGGCGCAGGTCCTCGTGGTGGTTGCTGGTGGGACGAAACCATTGCAAACCCGAACTGGCCAGAGCTTCAGGGCGATCTGAACGTTGATGTTGCCATCGTCGGTGGCGGCTTTACAGGGGTCTCAGCGGCTTTGCATCTGGCCGAAAACGCGACCTCGGTAGCTGTGTTCGAGGCAGGCCCGCCGGGGTGGGGCGCATCAGGTCGCAATGGCGGTTTCTGCTGTCTTGGCGGATCGAAGCTTGGGCAAAAGTCTATGGTGCGCCGCTATGGCCGCGAAGCGGCGCAAGCCTATGAGACGGCTGAACAGGATGCGGTCCAGCTTGTTGCCGATCTGCTGGCGCGGCATCGGATTGACGCCGATACGCATTCCAACGGTGAGACTCAACTGGCCCATTCGCGGCATGCGATGGATGTCCTGCGCCGATACGCGGACGAGACCGGCATTCTGCACCAAGCCGCTGAATTACCAGCGCTCGGTATGGGTGGTGCATTTTTCGGTGGGTATACTCTGCCGGTTGGCTTCGGGCTCAATCCCCGGAAATACCTGTTCGGGCTGGCAAGCGCTGCGGCAGCTTCGGGAGCGAATTTCTTCCAGAACAGCCCCGTTCTGAACATTGAAAAAACGACGTCCGGCTTCAGGCTGCAAACAAGCGCGGGGCAGGTTAACGCACAGGTCGTGCTGATTTGTACCAACGGGTATTCCAGCGAAGACATCCCCGATTGGATGTCCGGACGCTATTTGCCTGCGCAATCGACGGTTATGGTAACACGCCCACTTAGCCAGGCAGAACTATTGGCGCAGGGCTGGAACTCGGACCAGATATGTTACGACACGCGCAATCTTCTGCACTATTTTCGCCTGATGCCGGATGGGCGCTTTTTGTTCGGAATGAGAGGCGGCTTGTTGTCGTCGCCCCGGTCCGAGGCCGCGATCCGGGCAAAGGTTCAACAGGATTTCAAACGCATGTTCCCGGCCTGGGCAGCGGTTGAGGCGACTCATATCTGGTCGGGGATGGTGTGCCTTTCGCGAAGCCTGATGCCTTATGTCGGTGCCGTGCCCAAGCAGCCAGGCATGTTTGCCGGATTTGCGTATCATGGCAACGGCGTCGCTATGGGGACTTACAGCGGGCGCGCATTGGCGCGGCTGGCATTGGGCAAAGAGGCCCACTTGCCAGCCCCGATGAGGCAAACTCCTGAACGGTTTCCGATGGGCCGCTGGCGTCGCGCATTGATGCCACCGGCATACGCCCTCTTTGCGCTTTCCGACCTCAGGTAAACTCAATCGGTTTCAGGATTTCGATTTCCAGTTTCAACCCTTCGGAATAGTCGGGTGCACCGTTTTCTGCGCGCCACAGGCAATAAGCGGCCATGCGCCAAGCATACCATGGCTTGAGCCGTTGATAACGGGCAACAATCTCGGGTCTGCGATAGGCGGACAGAAACTGAACTTCTTCCGCGTCCGACAATGGTGAGCCCCGGTACAACCTTTGCATTGCCGGGGACAGAAACAGCGCAAGGTCTTCGCACGGGTCGCCAAAGGCCGGGCATTGCCAGTCGATCAAGGTCAGGCCGCGGGACGCGACCAGAATATTTCCAGCGACCGGATCGCCATGGATCAGGCAAGTCTTGGTCGTGGGGGGGACGGATATCGAAGGTTGCAGTTTTGCCAGTTCGTTTCGGGTTTCTGACCTGCACCCTTGCAGAATTCTGTGCCCATGGGCCATCAGGTCCGCGCTGCCGTTACACCCGGCGGGCGCTGGAATGGTGTTGGGCAGCGAGTGCAACCTGCGCAGCAGTTCACCAACCTTGTCCGACCCATTCCGCCAAGGTGTTCCGGGTGCGTGGTCGTAAAACACCCAATGCGCGTTCCTGTGCTGTCCTGCGGCGCGAAGCCTTGGTACAAATCCGGTCGGACCAAGCGCCTTGAGGCAGAGGGCTTCCAGCTTTGCATCATTTCGAAACAGGGGGTTGCGTAAGGTCGGGCTGTAGAGCTTCAGTACTTTGTCGCCGTTGTCCCCCAGCACTTTCCACACCCTGTTGGTCCGACCACCATACAGGATTTCGAACTGCGCGTACATGTTGACCAACCCCATAGTGCTGAGGTGTTCAACCAGATCATGAGGGGGGGCAGGCAGGTCGGGCAGAGGTCTTTTCACTTCTTCTGGCGAGTCGAGTTGCCAACCTTTGGCCCGTACTGCCTGACAGATCAAGCGCCCGTTCGGACCGCAGTGACCAGATCTGCGGAAATCACTTGACCACCTTGCAGGGTCAGCAGAACAGCATCCTCTCCCACCTGCGCTTCGACAACGCGGTTATAGGCAGCGACCGGTTTCTCGGAAATCAGCCGGTCATTTTTGTAGCTTTCCAGCGTCGCGGTGTAGTTGCCAGCGGCCATCGGATCGCCTGAGGAACTCACACCTGCCCAAGCAAACTCCGTCGCTGTTGTGGGAACAGAAACCGTGTCGACGACTGCGCCTTCATGATCACGGATCACCAGTCTGGTTGCGTCCGCGTCAGAATCCGCGTTCGAGAACAGGGTCACTGGCTGGCCGTTGAAATGGAAACCCGAGGCAGATCGGACGTCCATTCCGACCCAGCTTGCAAGGTCGTTCAGATTGACACTGCCAAGCGTGCTGGTCAGGGCGGAAAGCAGGTCATTGGTTTGAACCTGTTGTTCAACCATCGAAAACTGCGCAAGTTGCGATGCGTATTCGGTTGAATCCATCGGCTCCAGCGGGTCCTGATTTTGGGCCTGCGCGGTCAGCATCAGCAGAAACGTTTCGAAATCCGAAGTGATCGCAGAACTCCGGGACGGACCGGCAGTATGCTGAGAGGTGGCAGCCTGTGTGGCGGTGATGGGTGTGATCATTTTCAATATCTCATATCGATGCCCCTGACCGGAGCAGGAGTTTGTGGAAGCGGCGTGGCTTGCGCGAGGTGTACGTTCTGAACCGGTTCGGATTCCGGTGCGGCCTGAGCGTCGAATTCATCTGTCCACTGATCCCGAGCACCTGAATCCGACGGAGTCCCCAGATCGATGTTCAGGTTCCCATAGCCCAGTTTCTGAAACTCCTCCGTAAGAACGGACAGGTGGCGGCGCAAAAGTTCCATCGTGTCCGGGCGTTCGGTGGCGATTGTCATCTGGAGCCCGTCATCCCGACCGTTCAGCACAATGGATACGCGCCCCAATTCTTCGGGGCTTAGCGAGATTTCCATGATGCCGGTTCCCGGTCGGGTCTGGATCGTTGCCGCCAATTGCCCGGCTATGGCACGGGCAATTTCAGCACGGGCGAACGGAGAGGGCATCGCCGAGTGTTGTGCCACCTCGCGGGGGGCTTGCTGAACGGGTTCGTCTAAGGCGATGGGCACAGAGTCAACCTCTTGAACCGGTGCCGCCTGTTCCGCTTCGATTGAGTTGAGGATCAGTTGAAGCTGTGCAACGGGTGTCGCGCGGTTTGGACTTGTCGGATTGGGCGTGGCAGCGACTTCCGCTGTCTCGGGCACCGTCTTTGCGCCTTCAAGGAGGGGTTCGGCTGTCAACCCGGCTGTCTGGTCCTTTGATCGGGTTGGCTGGCTCAGCACAGGCAAAGCCTCTGAGGGTTTTTGGGCTGGCGTGACCTGGGTCGAAGCGGTGTGAACCTGCTCTTCGATTGGTTGCCCGGGCACAAAGGGTTGAATGTCGGTCTGACGGGGCAAACCCGTTGACGCAACGGTTTGTTCCGGTTCTGTCGTACCCGTTGCGGGGATATCCGCTGCAGCAGGAACAAACGGCGCGGGATGCGTTGTATCTGCCCCAGGCGTTTCGGATGTCCCGGCCATTTCGGTCTGCGATGAAATGTTGTTTGCCAGCTCTGGTGCCCGAGGTGAAATCGCCTCGACAGATGCCTCAGCCGTGTTTGACAGAACGGCCTCAACCTCAATCTCGGCAGTTTCGTCGGTGGTTTCGATAGAAGTGGCCAAAGCCGTGGTGCCGGGGAGAGGATGTGTTTGGTTTCCCTGTTCAAGGATATCCTCGAAACTGTCCGACCCGGCAGTACGACCCGGTTCTTTGGCGGGCGAATTGGGTTTCGCAGTTGCTGTTGGCGCTGCGGCCGCCAGCGTTAGTGGGTTGGGCATTTTGCTCTGGCTCCGTGTGATTGATCAGAACTCTGCCCGCAGGAAGTTACGTTTATTTTAACCGCTTTCACCTTTGATCGAGAAAGTTCGAAGCATTTTCGGAGAAAACCATGCACGTCTCAGCAATTTCCCAGGTGGCTCAAACGCCATTGGCCCAGACACGACTGAAAGACGCGGCCATAGAGTTGGAGGCCGCATTCCTCAGCGAAATGATGAAGTCGGCCGGATTGGGCAAAACGCGCCAGTCTTTTGGAGGAGGAGCCGGTGAAGACCAGTTCTCTTCGTTTCTTGTTCAGCATCAGGCACGCGAACTGGCCCGGGCTGGAGGGGTGGGTTTGTCAGAAATTCTGCTGAAATCACTGATGGAGAAAACCGATGACATCTGAAGTCGACATGGCACTGATCAAATCTCTGGAAGAAGTTCTGGATCTGGAGCGTGCGGCGCTTGTCCAGGGCGATCTGGATCGCCTGACGCATATGGTGCCGGAAAAAGAAAAACTGATCGGCGCGATCAACGACCTTCAGGTGATTGACAGCGATGCATTGGTTCGAGTGCAGCAGAAAGTCGAACGCAATCAGGCATTGCTGAACAGTGCCGCCGACGGGATTCGGGCCGTCGCCAGCCGCATGGCTGAACTGCGACGGGTTCGGCAGGAATTCAGCACGTACGGCGCGGATGGGCAACGAAGTGAGTTTTCCGTTCGAAATACGGCAAAGCTGGAAAAACGCGCATAGGCTTGGGTTTGATTCAAATCTGAAACACCTGGTTCGGGCGTTTTAGCACTCCGTTAGGGGATCGGGCTCAAAAGTGATGCTGCACCTGGAAACATCAGGTGGCGCGAACAGCCACGCGGCGCGTCGCACAAGTCAGAAAGACACCAATGCCCGCAGATATTGTGGGGTGAACATGGGCGAAAATCGCCCGAAGGCAAAAGGATAAAAGCTATGTCCAGCATTCTGACAAACAATGGCGCGATGGTTGCGCTGCAAACTCTCAAGTCGGTCAACAAGAACCTGGCGATGACCCAGAACGCGATTTCGACCGGTAAGGACGTCGCGACAGCCAAGGACAACTCGGCGGTTTGGGCGATCTCGAAAGTGATGGAGTCCGACGTCAAGGGCTTTAACGCGATCAAAGACAGCCTCGCGCTGGGCGAATCGACTGTTGCAGTTGCGCGAAATGCGTCTGAAACTGTCACCGACCTCTTGACCCAGATGAAAAGCAAGATTGTCGCGGCGCAGGAAGACAACGTTGATCGCGGTAAGATCAATGACGATGTGACCGCACTGAAGGATCAGATCGCATCGGTTGTCAGCGCGGCCCAGTTCAACGGTCTGAACCTTGTTGACGGCTCGACCGGCTCTGCATCGATCCTCGCATCGCTGGATCGGGACAACACCGGGGCGGTGACTGCGTCGTCAATCTCGGTCTCGGGGCAGAACCTGTCGACCGGTGGATATGTCACCAAACAGGTTTTCGACGGCTCTACCGGCGCATCGACCGGCAATGACCGCGTGGGGGCAACCATTGACAATGGTGCAACGGCCGCGACGGCGTTGGTGACCGATGAATCCAGCGGTGCTTTCGCGGCCGGAGACAAGGTTGTCGTCGCCATTAACGATCAGGTTGTGTCCTATACCGTTTCTGCGGAAGATGCTGCCGCGACAACGACCGGTGACCTTGTTGCTGTCGGATTGAAATCGAAGATCGAAGAGCTGGGAATTACCGGTCTGACTGTCGATTACGACTCCGGCACTGCGGGTACGTTGTCGGTTACAAACGGCACAGGATCTGACATCTCGTTCTCGGCTCAGTTCGTGAATGCGGGTGCCGGTGGTTTGGGCGCGCTGGCAGGTATTGATGTGTCGACAGGTGCGGGGGCAACCGCTGCGTTGGCGGCTGTCGAATCGCTTATCGATACTTCGATTGATGCCTCGGCCGCCTTTGGCTCGGCGCAGGGTCGTATCGAGACCCAGAAAGAGTTCATTTCGAATCTCTCTGACTCGTTCAAATCCGGTATCGGTGCGCTGGTCGACGCTGACATGGAAGAAACCTCGGCGCGTTTGCAGGCCCTTCAGGTGCAGCAGCAGCTGGCAACACAGTCGCTTTCGATCGCCAACCAGGCGCCGCAGTCGATCCTGTCGCTGTTCCGCTAATACGCAACGCGGTCCGGGGCGCGGTTTTCGCGCCCCGGTCGTGACTATCTGACGACGGCTTTTTGGAAGGATTTCAAGTGACCCCGCAAACCCTCGCTCAATACACCTATGCGCAAGCCGCCGCGCCGACGCGAACGCCCCGTGACACTGAATATGAGGCAATTTCCAGAATTACACGGCGTCTCAAGGCGGCCACGGCGCGCAAGGCAACGGATTTCTCGGCGTTTGTTCAGGCCGTGCACGAGAACCGCCGGTTATGGGGGGTGTTGGCGACAGGTGTCGCGGATTCGGCAAACGCTTTGCCGAACGATATTCGCGCCAGGATTTTCTACCTTGCCGAGTTTACGGAACTGCACAGCAGCCGCATTTTGGCGGACGGCGCGTCCATCGAACCATTGCTTGAAATAAACACGGCGATTTTGCGCGGATTGCGCCAGATGAGGGCAACCTGATGAGCGGGCTGGTTTTGAAACTCGCCCCGAAGGAAAGGGTGCTGATCAATGGTGTTGTGATTGAAAACGGCGACCGCCGTGGCCGGTTTTCGATCATGACGCCGCAGGCCAATGTCCTGCGGTTGCGCGATGCGATACATCCGGATGAAGTAAATACTCCGGTGCGCCGTGTCTGCTATGCCACGCAACTTGTTCTGTCCGGAGACATGGATCCGGCTCGGGCGCGTCAACACCTGTTGCGCAGCGTAGAAGAGCTGAGCCAGGTTTTTACGGATACAGATAGCCGTCGTGTATTGTCCGAGGCGACAGACGCGCTGGTGGCCGAGCAATACTATAAATGCCTCAAGTCACTTCGCTCGCTTCTCCCGCGCGAAGATCGGTTGATGGCCTATCAGCAATGAGCTTTCAACCTGTCATTCCGACTGGCGGGATCGTCGGCTGGCGGTTTCTGCAACGTACTTACCAAGGACAGTTTCAAAGTTTCTCGTCTTCGGCAGTGAATGAGAGGGAGACAAAGTATTTCCTGGACAACATTGGGAAAGTGAAGACCGCCGAACAGTTGGTTTCTGACCGCAGATTGTTGCAGGTCGCTTTGGGTGCCTTTGGGTTGGAAGGGGATGTGGATAACCGGTTCTTTATCCGGAAAATCCTGGAGGATGGAACACAGGCGGATGACGCTTTGCCCAATCGTTTGGCGGATAAACGTTACCGGGAGTTTTCGGATGCTTTCGGGTTTGGTCCGGGAGCTGTTCGAAAAACGGTGCTGGTCACAAATATGGAAGAGATAGCTCAGGCCAGCCTTTCAGCGCGGTTTGAGATCGCGGTCGGACAGTCAGATGAGACGATGCGCATTTCGCTTTATGCCCAGCGCGAGCTGTCTGATCTGGCGAAAAGCGGAAGCAGTACAGATACGAAATGGTTCGATCTTATGGGATTGCCACCGCTGCGCAAAATGATGGAAACGGCGCTTGGGCTACCACCGTCATTCGCCCAACTGGATATCGACAAGCAATTGGTCGAGTTCAAAAGCCGGTTATTCCGTCTGACTGGATCGGATGATCTGGCACAGTTTTCCGACCAGAAGGCGGTTGAGAAACTCACCGACACCTATCTGGCCAGAAGTCAAATCGCGGGTCTTCAAAGTACGATCTCGTCAGCGCAGACCGCTTTGATCTTGCTTGGGGCTGTGTAATCAGAAGACGCGGGCAAAAGCCCTGGTCGCAATCTAGTACCCGACATCTCTCGTTTGACCTGCACAAACCAAAAGTTAACCGTTCAAAATCTCGTCGGCTGTGGTTTGCAATGCGTAGCATATAACGGGTCGAGTCACGTTGTGCAGGTTGACCGCGCCCAATGGTAAGGCGTTGGAACAGGCAGGCTCAATATCTTCGGACACGACTATGCGATGGCCTTCGGTTTTCCCATATTCGCCCAACCGCGCTGCTATGTTGGCCGCTTGTCCAATAACCGTAAAATCAAGTCGTTCACGAGAGCCCACATTGCCATAGGTGACGCGCCCATAAGCCACGCCAATAGAACAGTCGCAATGTATGCCGGTACCTGCTTTACGCAACTCTCCCAACGTTTCGACGATTTTGATTGCCGAGCGCTGGGCGTTGGCACGGGCCGCGCTGGCGTTTTCATCAGCTGCCGGAAATACCGCCAGAACAGCGTCACCAATGAATTTCAAAACTTCGCCTTCGTTTTCGTGAACGATACCCGAGACGGTTTCAAAAAACTCGTTCAAAACACTGATATATGTGCCCCGCCCCAGTTTCTCTTCGAGGCTTGTCGAGTTGCGGAGGTCACAGAACATGATTGCAGCGTCGATTTCATCCCCGTCACCGCGCCGGATCTCACCCCCCAACACGCGTGCGCCAGAGCGTTTTCCAACATATGTTTCCAGCAAAACCTGTGCATTCTCGCGTTGCATGAACACTTCGTAAAAGCGTGCGATTACCGAAGAGCATTCGAATACAAGGCCCAGATTCTCGGTGGTGAACCCGTTGGGATGGTCACAGGTCAGGGTCAGAACGTTGGTCCGACCGTCAGAGAAGGGCAACGGCATCGCGACATAGTCGGTGGCACCCTTTGCCCGCAACTCCTCCATGATTGGGAAGCTGTAATGCGGGTTATCGTCGTTCAGTCTTTGCCGTACGCCGCCCAACCCGTTCGAGACATGGCGCAACGGGCTGTTGATGAAAGCCGGGTGATCATAGATTTCGTAGGTCGGGGCGCGGGTCAGAATCTCGTCCTGATCCTTTTCCCAGATATAGTGTTTGCCCGCGATCAGGGGGTGCAAGGACCATGCCAGAATGCTCAGCCGCTGGATGGCGATGCCGTGCTCCAGCATCTTCTCGGCCAATGCCTGGGTAAAGCTTTCGGGCGTGGTCGCGGCGGAAGCACCGCGCATCAGCCAGTCGATCAGTGGTCCGCTGATATTGCCGTCGTCAGGCTCGCGCAGGCGATTGTTGCCCAGGTCAATCCGGGTGTAGGCGCCGGACACAAACCCGATACAGCCCCGGATGTCCGCGCTTTCCGGCAGGGCTTGTTCATAAGCCCAGACGGAATTGGTCAGGGGCCCCGAGGCCAGTTGGATGTCGTGGTAAGTGGCGGTGCCTTTGAACGGGCAGAATGTTTGCAGGTCTGTTTCTTCGCTCAGATCCACACATACATCTGCGCGGGGAACGTAAATCGTTGGCGGCAAACGCGTTTCATACATCACCTTTGCGTTTGTGCTTTCAGCCAGAAGAATGTCGTTCCGGTAAATGGCAATCCTGCCTTCCAGCGGCTCAACTGAGATTCCATATCCATTCATCTGTGGCGCGGCGTGGACGTTCATAAGCGACCTCCTCTGCCTGGGGTTTGTTTAGAATGGGGCTTTCCACCTGACATTCCAAGAGGCCGCAACGGGATTTTACCGGGCGCGAGCGACGCGTCAAAACGTCAGACCATTTGAATGACGTCTTTCTCGATCGACAGCATATACCCCTTCTTGGCAATATTCTTGACCAGCAATTCGCTGACCATCTGGTTGCCAAGCGCGTCGCGCAACCGTTTGATCCGTGTTGCGCCAGCGGCTTCGTCACAATCGGCGGCATCGCGACCGGAAATCATGGCCTCGATCTGAGCGCCGGACAATACCTCGTCATCCAACCGGGATTCCGCCAGAATCGACAGGGTTTCCATGGCGGCAGGTGTCAGCTTGAAATCCATGTTGTTAAGGTAGACAGTGTTTTCTTCGCGACTGATCAGCAGCGACGTTACCTGAATGCCGGTACGTTCGATCTGTGCCATGCGCCGGTTCAACAAGACCAGCATCACCAGAAAGACCAGTGCCGAGATCATCATCGCACTGGCAAAAACCAGCAGCACATAGATCACCATCCGGTAACTGGACAGGGTGTCAGCAAAGGCGGTGCCAGACTGGGCCAGAATTTCAAGCAGGCGAATCTCAGTCTGTGACGTCAGATCGGCCTCGACAAACAGCCGCTCGACACGTGCGTTGAACGCATTTGCGTCCGGCAAGGTCCAGAACAGGAAAACGGCAGCGGTGATCAGAATGACGACAATGGCCGCGATGCCCAGCACAACCAGACGGACACCCGACCGGCGTGCATCAGAAACGGAGATAGAATTGTCCGGCATTGCCTTTCCTCTGATCCAACCCTTCCGGCCCGAAAACGGACTGCACTTCAAGCAAGGTCCAACCCGACGCGTTCAGGCGCTGGGCGATTTCTGCCCGGGCCTGCCCCTTGTCGCAACTTGTGACCTGCATGACGCCGTAATGCAAACGCAGCGGGTTGTCCTTCTTGGCTTTGTAGTCCGCATAACAATCTGCCGCTGTCGCAGCAGAACCAAGCGATAACAGGGCCGCAAAGGTCAGAGAAGAGAGGATCTGTTTCATAGGCCGCATCCTGCGCATGAGTTGCCGCGATATTCAATAACCCAAGGGGTTTGCTGCCCCTGATATCCGATAACACCGGGCCGTTATTGCTTGTCTGGGGCAGGTGCCCCCACTTTCAGGGCAATCAGCACGCGGTCCGTCATACGGTCGCAAGAACATCCGAAAGGACAGGCATCATGCATAAGAAATTCATCGCTTTGATCATTGCGACCGCGGTTGCGATTACCGGTGTGTCGGCTTCTCAGGCGAAGGCGGCCGACGCAAAGGACATTCTTGGGGGGCTGGCGGCCATCGCTATTATTGGTGCCGGCGTTCATTACTATAACAAGGAAAAGAAAAAGGATCAGGCGACTCGTCAACAGACCTATACCCATACACCACATGTGACGCAGCCGGTGCGTCCGTTGCCGCCGCATGTGGCGCGTTACGACCTGCCCCAGCGCTGCCTGCGCACCTATGATGGGTATTCGCAGGACCATCCGCTGCTTGGGCCGAAATGCCTCGAGAAACATTACAAACATGCCAATAGCCTGCCGCAAGAGTGCAAGGTCGGTTTCTGGAATGGCAAAAAGGTCAGGCGGGCCTATGAACCTGCATGCCTGCGCCAGAAGGGATACCGCGTCGTTTATCAGTAGTTCGGGTTGAGCAGGAACGGTGCCAAAGAAGTGCCGTGAGAGAGAGGGTGGTGTGGGCCGCCCTCTCATTTCTTCTTGCGGTGCTGCGCGAAACGCGGTTTGCCAAGGGCATGACAATGCCAAACTTCGAACTTGAGCAGGCGCTGCTGGACATGGGCCACATCCGTATCGCCGGTGTGGATGAGGTCGGGCGCGGCCCATTGGCCGGGCCGGTTGTGGCTGCCGCCGTGATTCTGAACCCGAAGCACTTTCCCGAAGGGTTGAATGACTCAAAAAAGCTGACCGCAAAACGCCGGGCCGTGCTGGACGCCGAGATTCGGGACGTTGCTGAGTTCGCGGTGGCCGAAGCCTCTGTCGCCGAAATTGATGAGGTCAATATCCTGAGGGCGTCGCACTTGGCGATGATGCGCGCGGTGGAGGCGTTGACCCCGGCACCTGATTTCCTGTTGATCGACGGCAACCTGATTCCGCAGGGTCTGAGATTTCCGTCACAGGCCGTTGTGAAGGGCGATGCACGATCGGTGTCGATCGCGGCTGCTTCGATCTTGGCGAAAAACTGGCGCGATCAGGTGATGGTGGATTTAGCGCAACAGCATCCGGGTTATGGGTGGGAAACCAACGCAGGCTATCCGTCAAAACAACACAAGGAAGCGCTGCGAAATCTTGGCGTGACCCCACACCATAGGCGTTCGTTCAAACCGGTGCACAATATCTTGTATCAAGAGTAAATCGTAAGTCGCTGATTCAAAAAAGAATTTGACGGCGAATCGACTTTGACTCATCCTTGTCTCAACCAAATGAGCGCAAAAGCGCCGTGGACACTTGAGGCAGTGATATGACAACAACCACCAAAAAGGGCGCAAAAGCGCTCCCTTTAAACACGATTCTATCCGGGGACTGCATCGATGTGATGAACAGTCTGCCCGAGGCGTCAGTGGATCTGATTTTTGCGGACCCGCCGTATAACCTGCAATTGAAAGGTCAGTTGCATCGTCCGGATAATTCCCAGGTCGATGCGGTGGATGATCACTGGGATCAGTTCGCAAGCTTCGGGGCGTATGACCAGTTTACGCGCGAATGGCTGAAGGCGGCGCATCGTCTGCTGAAACCCAATGGTGCGATCTGGGTGATCGGGTCTTATCACAACATTTTCCGCGTGGGGTCAGCGCTGCAGGACGCCGGATACTGGATTCTGAACGACGTTGTGTGGCGTAAGTCGAACCCGATGCCGAATTTCCGCGGCAAACGGTTCACCAACGCGCATGAGACGATGATCTGGGCGTCCAAGCGCGAAGGCGCGAAATACACCTTCAACTATGAGGCGCTGAAAGCCCTGAACGAGGGTGTGCAAATGCGTAGCGACTGGGTGCTGCCGATCTGCACCGGGCATGAGCGGCTCAAGGATGAAAACGGCGACAAGGCGCATCCGACGCAAAAACCGGAATCGCTGTTGCACCGCGTGCTGGTTGGCTCGACCAACCCCGGCGATGTGGTGCTGGACCCGTTCTTTGGCACCGGCACCACCGGGGCCGTCGCCAAGATGCTGGGGCGCGAGTTCATTGGTATCGAGCGAGAGGAAAGCTATCGCAAGGTGGCTGAAAAACGCATCGCCAAGGTCCGCAAGTTTGATCGCGAAGCTCTGGAAGTCAGTGCCAGCAAACGTGCCGAGCCACGCGTGCCATTCGGCCAGCTGGTCGAACGCGGGATGTTGCGCCCGGGTGAAGAGCTTTATTCCATGAACCAGCGCCACAAGGCAAAGGTGCGTGCGGATGGAACGCTGGTGGGTGACAATGTCAAAGGGTCAATCCATCAGGTCGGCGCGCATCTGGAAAACGCCCCGTCCTGCAACGGCTGGACATACTGGTGCTTCAAGCGGGACGGCAAGACCGTACCGATTGACATCTTGCGGCAACAGATCCGCGCAGAGATGCACAACTGAATTCACGAACACCGCCGGTGCCTGTGGCCTGACACATGGCACTATGCCTTGCCCCGCCGATCAACCGGCGGGGTCTTTTGTTTTGCCTTCAACAGTGATTGCATAAGGCTGCCTAGCCTCCGCAAGAAAGACCACGGCCATGACCGAGACGACCGCACAGCCCCGCCGAAGCCTGTTTTTCACCCAGCCCGATGCGTTTGATCTGGACAACAAATATACCGAGGCCGCGTTGGAACGGCACAAACGCGAGGGTCTGGAACTGGCTGTGCGTGCGCGATGGGTGGCGATGGCGCTGACTGCGGTGCTGCTGGTTTTTCTGAACCCGCAATGGGAGGTGCTTTGGTATCACTTCATTCTGCTGCTGATCTGCGGCAACGGGTGGTTGATCCGCCGTGCAGGTCGTGTCGGGCAATCGCGGGGCGAGTTGTTTTTGATTTTCGTCGACCTGCTGATCATGACGCTTGGGATGATCGTACCAAATCCCTTCAGCGATGATGTCAGGCCATTGGCCATGCAATACCGGTTCGACAACTTTCAGTACTTCTTCATCATTCTGGCGGCAGGCACATTGGCCTATTCTTGGCGGACCGTGATCGCCATCGGGACCTGGACGGCGATGATGTGGACGATCGGGTGGATCGTTGCCTGGTGGGTCGCAACGCCCATTCCCGGGATCAGCGAAAAAGTTGCGACTGCTTTGCAAGGCTACCCGGATGTTGCCGAGCTTCTGGATCCGAACAGTTTCATGGCGCCTCAGCGCATCCAGCAGGTGATCGTTTTCATGATGGTGGCCGTGACTTTGGGCCTTTCGATGCAGCGGCTGAACCGGCTATTGATGAGCAATGCAGGGCTGGAACGGGAACGGGCCAACCTGTCACGCTATTTCTCGCCCAACGTGGTGGAGGAGCTGAGCCAGAATGACGAGCCGCTGAAACAGGTCCGAAAAGAGAATGTGGCCGTTCTGTTCATCGACATCGTCGGGTTCACGAAATATGCGGCCGGGCGAGACCCTTATGACGTGATCGAAGTGCTGCGGGGCTTTCACGCCCGCATGGAAACCGAGGTTTTTCGCCACCACGGGACCCTGGACAAGTATCTGGGGGATGGGCTGATGGCGACCTTTGGCACCCCGGTGCCCACACCGTTGGACGCAAGCAACGCGCTGGGATGTGCGCGCGCGATGGTCAGCGTGATCGACCGATGGAATCTGGACCGCCGCCGGGCGGGAGAGCCTGAAATCCGCGTCGGGATTGGGGTGCACTATGGCTCGGTCGTGCTGGGCGACATTGGTGCGAACCGGCTTGAATTCGCGGTCATCGGGAATGCCGTCAACGTCGCGGCCAAGCTCGAGGCGCTGACGCGTGATTTACAGGCGCGTATCGTGGTCAGCGATGCCGTGCGCGCGCGGATTGCAGAGGAAAACCAGTCTGCGCCTGTCGCCATGACTGGTTTTGCAGAGCTTACCGATCAATCTGTGCGCGGCGTGGAAACACCGATGGATATCTGGGTGATGAAAGGCTGAAGACCTTACACCTCGCCAGAACAGTACCCAAAGCGCCGAGCCTGATGGGCCGGGCGGTGCATCGGTTACGCATCAGGTGCGGGGTTCAGGGCCTTGTTATAGGCGTGCCAATCGGTGATCTCGGGGTAGTACTGACGCCGCCAATCCCGGACCCGTGGGTTCATGACCCGTCGCCACAGCGGTGGGATCATCGCAGCCACAGTCATGACGGGATAGCCATAGGGCAGTTGCGGTGCCGTTTCGGGCGTGTGGTGTTGAAGCAGCGGGAACCGGCGGTTTGGTTTGTAGTGGTGATCCGAATGGCGTTGCAGATTGATCAACAACCAGTTTGAAGCTTTCTGCGAGGCATTCCAGGAATGTCTGGGTAGGACGTGCTCATACCGCCCGTCCCCCAGATGTTTCCGGGTCAGGCCGTAATGTTCCACGTAGTTGACCAGTTCCAGCTGCCAGATCGCGACCCCGGCCTGCAACAGAAACAGGGCCAGACCGGACCATCCTCCGATCAGCGCCGCCAGTGCCAGCATCCCCCCTTGCAACGCCCAGTACCGCCAGAACGGGTTGGAGCGGTCGGTCCAGGGGCGGTCCTTGCGGGCCAGTTTTCCGCGTTCGGCGTTGAAGGCCGAGACCAGACTTTGCCGCAACACCCTAGGGTAAAAGCGGTGAAACCCTTCGTTGTATCGCGCCGTCACCGGATCGCGTGGCGTTCCCACATGACGGTGATGGACCAGCAGATGCTCGGACCGGAAATGAGAATACAGCACCATGGCAAGAAGGATATCGCCAAGCCAGCGTTCCCAACGGCTTTTCTGATGCATCAGCTCGTGGCTGTAGTTGATACCGACCGTACCCGAGATAACACCCATACCAAAGAACAGGCCGATTTTCTCAGGCGTCGAAAGCTGACTGCCGTGGCTCGCGTACCAGATCAGGCCAAACAGGGTAAGGAACTGAAGGGGTGCCCAAAGCTTGGTCAGCAGGATGTACCGTTGCAGATCGCCGTCCGGCGTCTCGGGGTCCGCGTTTTCCACGTTGAGTCCGGTGATCCGGTCCAGCACGGCAAAGACCCACCAAGTCGAGATCGGGATCAGCAAAACCCACCATCCACCCGCGAAAGCAGTGAACCAGATCAGCGGGATCAACAGCAGGGACACCCAGAAGGGTGATGCTGATTGCCAGCGTGCCAACGAGACTGTTGCGGTCATCTCTGTTGCTCCTACTAGATGGGGACAGCCTAGCCGCGAGGCCAGGGAATGCACAGCGGTCTTATTGTCCTTTCCACAGATCATAGGCTTTGCGCATCACCGTGGGCAGATCGCTGGGTTTGAAATTGTGCTTTCCCACTGCAATCAGATGATCGGGAACATCCTGACCGGTGGTTTCTGCGGCCCATATTCTTAAAATCAGATGAAAATGCGTAAAGGTGTGGCGCACCTCGCCCGGCACCATTTTCCAATCTGCCGCAAGCGGGGGGTGCTCGACCGGATCGTCAGCCCACTCCGATCCGGGCCAGCCCAGCATTCCGCCCAGCAAACCTTTGTCCGGTCGGCGCTCCAGCAGCATGGCCCCATCTGACATGCGCGCGATGTAAACGTGACCGTGACGGGTCGGTTTGGGCTTCTTCGGTGTTTTTCGGGGAAGATCAGCCTGTTTTCCTGCAATCCGCGCTTTGCATGGTTCGCGCAGCGGGCAAATGCCACATGCCGGAGATTTCGGCGTGCATATCGTGGCCCCCAGATCCATGACCGCCTGCGCGTAATCACCGGGCCGATTAGAAGGTGTCAGCGCCGAGGCTTTTTCCTTCAGCAAGGGTTTCGAGCCGGGCAGCGGCGCGTGGATGTCGTAAAATCGGGCCATGACGCGTTCGACATTGCCATCCAGAACCGTTTCAGGCTGATCAAAGGCGATGGCCGAGATTGCCGCAGCTGTATAAGGGCCGATGCCGGGTAACTTCAGCAGCGCACCATAAGTTTCGGGGAACTGACCATTGTGATCCCGCGTCACAACGCGGGCACACTTCAAGAGGTTGCGCGCACGTGCGTAATAACCAAGGCCGGCCCATTCCCCCATGACCTGCTCATCCGGTGCGGCGGCCAGCGCCTGAACCGTAGGCCAACGTGTCACGAAGCGCAAAAAGTAATCCCGCACCGCTGCTACAGTCGTCTGTTGCAACATCACTTCGGATAACCAGACCCTGTAAGGGTCAGGGCGCACCCCGGCGGCGCGCTCTGCCGGTCCTGTGCGCCATGGCATGGCGCGAGCGTTGTGGTCATACCACTCCAGAAGCGCAGCGCTGACGGTGAATTCAAAGGAATCACGCAAGTTTTATTCGTCTCCCTGTCAGGTTTCGCTGGCACCCGGTGTTCTGCCTATTACAATAGCGGCGCAGGAGTTGGAAACCAGATGCAACGCAGACGTTCGTCAACCCGCGGGTTCAAGCGCACCGCGTCTTTGCTGAATGACCAGATCAGGCGCGCCGGGGAAAGCCGGGGCTTTGCTGTGTCACGTCTGTTGACCCATTGGGCCGAGATCGTGGGTCAGGATACCGCCGCTATCGCGCGCCCAGTCAGTGTCGGCTATGGCAAAGGCGGTTTTGGCGCGACCCTGACCGTTCTGACCACAGGCCCGCAGGCCCCGATGCTGGAAATGCAGAAGGAACAGCTGCGTGGTAAAGTGAACGCGGTTTACGGTTACAATGCCATTAGCCGTGTCCGCATTACTCAGACCGCTCCGACCGGATTTGCCGAGGGGCAGGCCAGTTTCGACCATAAACCGAAGCAAGCAAAACCCGAGATTGCACCTGAAATTGCAGCCGAGGCAGACAAAGTGTCACGCAGTGTAAATGATGAAGAATTGCGCGCGGCCCTTGAACGTCTTGGGCGCAACGTTTTATCCAAACAGAAACGCTGAGAAAGGGCTGAGAATGAGCCGTATTGCAACCGTAATCTGTGCGGCCGTCGCCGTGGCCGCAGGCGGCTATTGGGTGTCGCTGTCAAATTCCAACACAAGTTTTCCGCTGGTCAGCGCCGCCGAGGCGCAAGAGGCGGACCTGGATACATCCACCATCATTGACATGGTTCAGGGCGCCGAGGGCGCGCCTGTCGAAATCATCGAATACGCATCCTACACCTGCCCGCATTGCGCGAATTTCCACAAGAGCGCGTATAAACAGCTCAAGAAGGATTTCATTGATACTGGTAAGGTCAAGTTCACCTATCGTGAGGTCTATTTTGATCGCTATGGTCTGTGGGCATCAATGGTGGCCCGCTGCGCCGGTCCCGAGAAATTCTTTGGCATCACCGATCTGATCTATGAAGGTCAGTCAGAATGGACGCGCGCAGGAGGTCCGGCCGAGATCGTCGATGAACTGCGCAAGATCGGTCGTCTGGCAGGTATCGATGGCGACCAGCTTGAGGCCTGTTTGCAGGATGGCACCAAGGCGCGGACATTGGCCGCGTGGTATCAGGAAAACGCTGAACGCGATGGAATTCAGGCAACCCCGTCCTTCATCGTGAACGGCAAGAAAGTCGACAATCAGTCCTACGCGGATTTCAAAAAGCTGATCGAAGCAGAGCTCGGCAGCTGACTCGACCCCAGCTGGCCCCGCCGGGGGCCAGCCTGAGTTACTTTGGTGAAGGGGCGGCTTTCAAAAGCATGTCCCTGACCCTGTCGGCATCTGAAATTTGAAGCCGAACCGGCAAAGTGATCACCTTGCTTCGGAAAGCGGGGGGCAGGCGAACGGCGTCTTTTTCGGTGGTGACCATCTGAGCGTCCAGCAAACGCGCCTCGTTTTCCAGTCGGGTCATCAGGGCTTGTGTCAACGGCTGGTGATCGTCCAACGCCTCGGCCCGTACCAGATCCACACCCAGCCGTCGCAGGGTTTGGAAGAACTTTTCGGGATAGCCGATGCCTGCAAACGCCAACGCACGCGTTTCCGACCAATCCATACCGGTTTGCAGGGGTTCGACCGCCCCGGTGACGTGGGGAACGGTCAACCGGCGTTTCCAGTTGTCGGCAAATACCTTTTGCGCCGCCTCTTCCCCCAAGGACAGTACAAGATCGGCCCGTTGCAGGCCGGTATCGACGGGCTCTCGCAGTGGACCGGCTGGCAGGCATAATCCGTTTCCAAATCCGCGCTGGGCGTCCACAACGATAATCGAGAAATCCTTGGCGACCGAAGGGTTCTGAAAGCCGTCATCCAGAACGATCACCGTAGCCCCCGCTGCGGCCGCTGCACGCGCGCCCGCCGCCCGATCCTTGGCGACCCAGACCTCGGCAAACATCGCCAGCAACAGCGGCTCGTCCCCCACCTCGGCGGCGGTGTGCCTGCCCGGATCGACCTGCACCGGGCCTTCCAGTGACCCGCCATGTCCTCGCGTCACGACATGCGGTTTGTGCCAGGCATTACCCAATTGTTCGAGAGTCCAGATCACGGTGGGCGTTTTCCCGGTTCCACCTGCATTGAGATTGCCGATGCAGATCACGGGCACACCGGGATTTTCCCCTGATTTCGAGGCAATCCTGCGGGCCGTCGCCGTGGCATAAAGGCGGCCCAGCGGGGCCAGCAGCCGCGCCCTCAGATCCGGCTGGTCCGGAGGTGTGTTCCAGAAATCAGGTGCCCGCATGATCTGCGCTCCGCTGGTCCAGAATATCCTGCACCATTTCGATGAGGGTGTCTGCCTGCGGCGCACCTTCGGTGATTATCTGCCATCCAGCCAAAGCCATGTCAGCGGCGCGGTCTGGTGCCAGAAGCTGTACGACGGCATCGCCCAACTCGGTTGCTGACTTGACCTCATTGGCTGCCCCTGCCTGTTGAAGGTGGGCGTAAAGCTCGTGATGGCGATGCACGAATGGTCCAGAAATTATGGCGGACCCCAGCGCGATTGCGTCGGACGGGTCCTGACCACCAGCGCCGCGTTCCAGTGAACTGGCCATGAATGTCACTGCCGACACCCGGTGCCACAACCCCAGATTTTCAGGGTCGGCAGTCAGAACGACCTGCGTGCTGTCTTCGATCAAGTCACCGTCGTCCCAGTTGACACAGCGTAAATCCATCGTCTCCAGCCGTCGTTTTAGGGGGGCAGCCTCGTGAACGTCGGCGACGTGAAGTACCAGAACCAGCCGGTGCAACAGGCGCAATGCCTGACGATGTGCTGTCAGAACCGAAATGAACTCTTTGTCCTGCACCCAGGCAGCCAGCCAAACAGGCCGCCCTGCCAGCGTGTGGTTGGTTTCGATCAGCTCGTCTTCTGGCCAAGGTCTTGGATTTGGGCTGATGCGCAAAGGTGGCGATTCTTCGACTGTTGAAAACGGGATGCCAAGTCTCCGGATGTGTCGGGCGGTTTCAGAGTTTGCAGTCAGTATCTTGCGAAAACAACTAAAGGTCACTCTGGTTATGTCTGGCAGCCAACGCGCGTTCCGGGACAGTGCAACGGTAAATTGGGCGTCGAACAACACCAAGGGTACGGCCTGTTCATCAGCTCGGGTTATGATGTTGGGCATCAGATCACCACCGACCCAAATCCCGATACCTGGGCGCCAGTATTCGATAAAGTCACGCGCGGCCCCGCTCTGCTCCTGAGGCAGGTTGATCAGGGGAAAATTGCATTCCGGCCAGGCAGACAGATCCGCGTCCGGCGGGGCGGTCAGCAGAAAGTGCAGCTCGGATCGGGACTGAAGCAACCGGCGGCAAAAATCACTCACCGCCCGCAAGCGGTCTGGCGTGGCGACGTGCATCCACACGACCTCGCCTTCGGGGCGTGGCAGGTCGGTTTTTACACCAACGCCGTTCCGCATTCTCCAGGACAGCACCCGATAAGCGGCAAGGCTTAATGAGCGCGGTTTGCTCATGCGCCGATTCCGGGCCCGATCGGGTCCAGCTGAGCCCACAGTTGCCCGTGGACCTCGGTGCTGGCGGCGATTACGCCATTCAACCTGGGGTGGGCATTGTTGAATATCAGCGGTTGACCGAAACGGTCTGAACAGACGCCGCCCGCCTCTCGGATGATCAGATCGCCAGCGGCAATATCCCATTCCCAGCTGGGGCGAAGGGTCAGCATGGCATCGAACCGCCCCTGCGCGACCAGCGCCATGCGATAGGCAAGCGAGGGTCGATATGCGCGGTGGAAGGCTGGAACATTCTGATTGCGCCAGTGCTGTGTGTCCAGATTTGGTTTGGCGGCCAGAACCTGAGATTGCAATAGCTCAGGCGTTTTTGATGTCGTGATCATTTGCCCGTTGAGAGTGGCGCCCTGACCCTGCGCCGCAGCATAAAGCAAGTCGCGCATCGGCAGGTAGATTACAGCGGCAGTCACAATGCCATCCACGGCAACAGCCAGCGAATGCGCCCAGGTGCGCGCGCCTTCGGTAAAGCTGCGGGTGCCGTCAATCGGATCGACGATAAAGGCGTTGCTGCGGTTCAACCGCTCGGGCGAATCCTCGGATTCCTCGCTGAGCCAGCCATAGCCCGGCCGCGCAGCGCACAGCTTTTCTTCCAGCATCGCGTTGACGGCCAGATCGGCCTCGGTCACCGGACCGGCGCCACCAGGTTTGTCCCAACGCTGTGCTTGCGTTCCGGAATAGCGTGTAGCGATCTTGCCGGCCTCAATCGCGGCCTCAATCAGAAGGGGCAGATCAGTTGCCGGCAAGTGTCATTCCTTCAATCAACAGCGACGGGACCACGCGCGACAAATATGGGCGCGCGTCATTGGCGGGAATGATCCGCCGCAACATATCACGCAGATTACCTGCGATGGTGCATTCGTTGACAGGATGCGTGATCACACCGTTTTCGACCCAAAACCCTGATGCACCACGGGAATAGTCGCCTGTATTGGGGTTGATCGTCGATCCGATCATGGAAGTGACCAGCAAACCGGTGTCCATATCGCGCAGCAGATCTTCGCGACTGCGGGCCCCTTGCGTCAGGCTCAGGTTCCAGTTGCTGGGCGAGGGTGGGCCGGACACACCGCGCGCAGCGTTGCCCGTGGAGCCCATGCCCAGCTTGCGGCCACTCGACAGATCCAGCGTCCACCCCGTCAGGACACCGTTTTCCACAATCACCCGGCGCTGCGTCGGCAAGCCTTCAGCATCAAATGGGCGCGAGCCTGAGATGCGCGGGCGGTGCGGATCTTCGATCAGCGACAGATGCGCGGGCAGAACATCCTGCCCAAGACAATCCTTGAGCCAAGACGCGCCCCGCGCAATAGCGGCCCCATTGCTGGCGGCCAGCAGATGCCCGATCAGCGAAGACGAGATACGTTCATCAAACAACACCGGGAAACTGCCGGTCGCCGGTTTGCGCGCTCCAACCTGTTGCACAGCGCGTTCCCCAGCGGTGCGCCCAATCTCAGCCGCGTCGCGCAGGTCGGATTGAAACGTCCGGCTGTCACCGTCATAGTCGCGCTCCATCCCGGTGCCTTCACCCGAGATCGCAACGCATGAGATGGATCGGCTGCTGCGCTCATACCCACCGGAAAACCCGTTTGTAGCCGCCAGATGCACCCGGTGCGTTCCGTAGCTTGCAGCAGCATCCGACACCTGCGTGACGCCTTTTACCGCCAGTGCTGCGGCCTCGGCGGCCAGCGCATCCTGCATCAGGCTTTCCGCGGACGGGGCCGGGGCAGTGTCCAGCAATTCCAGTGACTGAATATCCCAGTCACTGGCCAGTTGGCTTTTGTCCGCCAGCCCGGAATAGGGGTCCTCGGGCGCCTCTTTTGCCATGGCCACGGCGCGTTCGGCCATCGCCGCAAGGGTTTCCGGGCGGCTGTCAGAGCTGGACACAATGGCTGAGTGTTTACCCAGAAACACGCGCAAACCCAGATCGGCGCCTTCAGAGCGTTCCGCATGTTCCAGTGCGCCGCCCCGCACATCGACCGAGACCGAGGACCCTTCGAGAACGATGGCATCTGCTGCCTCTGCGCCTGCCAGGCGAGCGACATCGAGCAATTGTTGGCTGATTTCTTCTGGCGTGCGGGTCATGAGGTCTCCGGGTTGATTGCCAAGGACCTAGCCTCGCACTGCCCGCCCCGCAAGACCTATGACCGGATTGGGCTGTGTGGATCGTGATTAATCCATGCCGCTACCAAGTTTTGCACAAGGTTCCCAGGAATGGAAAGGGCCGCACTGCGCGGCCCTTTCAGATAGGTATCACTTGATACGCTGGCCATTCGCCAAAATCTGGCCGTCTTCGGTGAATTCGATGGCCGAGTTCAGGGTGTCAGGCTCATCGCCGGGGACCGCCATCAGACCCATCATCATCCGCGCGCCCAGCGCATCGTCATCCGAAATGAGGCCCATGCCGATCAGCGTATCGATCAGCTGATTGGCGCCAACAAGTTTCAGGTTCGCCACGCCGCTTGGGCTGGGCATTCCCCCAAACTCTTCTGTGTTCGAATTGTCGAAGGCGAAATCGCCATCACCTGTCAGTTTGGCACCAACCAACGAAACCAGAAGCTGGCTGATTTTCAGCGAATGCAGCTCACCCGGAGCTTCGTCCGACTCGACGTCGATTTCTGGATCGAAGATGTTCATCAGAACTTTTGCCGTGCCGGTCGTGTCCAGCGCAATTGTCGCCGGATCGCGGGGCAGCGCGCCTGCCGGGTCAAAAATGCCCCACAGGACATCAGACATGGTGAAATCGGTCATGTTGAGGCCAAATGCAAAGGGCTGTATTTCGTCCGATTGCTGGATCGGGAATTCGAAATTCAACCCTGCGCTGGCCATGGACAACTCGATCGGGAATGGCAGGTCTGCTGTTGTAACCGCCAGTTTGGTGCTGTTCTGCGCGATGTCATAGGCGATACGCTCGGCGTCGATGCTGGCGGCAAAGCGTCCACCCTCCGAGGTGCTGTTCATCGAGAACGCCTGGCCTTCGCTGGTCCCGCTCAGATCGGTGCTGCCGGATGCATAGGTAAACGTGCCATCAAAGGCGAAACCCGCTTGGTAAAACGCCTGCGGATCAGACATGTCAAAATCCAGCGGGATCACGTTTTCGCCTTCAAAGGCCAGTTGGCCCAGTTGGCCATTGATCAGCCCGCTTTCACCGTTTTCCGGATCCTGAAAGTTCAGGTCATAGGTCAGTGTATCGCTGTTGAATGTCTGGGTGATGCTTCGGTGTTCGCCGATTTGCATCCGCGACCGACCGGCCAGATCACCTGCCTCGACCGCGATGCTGAAAACCTCGTTCGGCAGCGGTTCGCCATCAACTTCAATCGAATCCAGCGCAATGCCCAGTTTGTCAGCAGTGTAGTCATAGGTCATGTCTTCGGGTGTACCCGAAACGACCATGTTCAGCTGGCTGTGCGAATAAATCACTTTGGCTGCAAACTCTTCATCGTCGGCTGTTCCCGTGACGTCCATGGGAAAGCTTTCGGGCAATCCGATGGTAACGGTTCCGTCACCATTTTCGGTCAGCGTCATTTCCGGCATGACCATCTGGAACTGCCCGTCTTCTTCCGGAAAGGTCAAAGAAAGTGTCATGTTCGAAATAGTGGTGACGTCACCGGTGATGCTTTCGTCACCTGTAACGGTGTAGCCCATTGAAGTGAAATAGCTTTGCCAGTCGGACCAGACATCATTTGCAGTAAGGTCGGCGAACGCGCCCTGGGTCGCAACGGCGTAAGCCAGAACAGCACCGCAGCTGCGGTGGAAGAAAACGGACATAAGGTAACCCTTCTTGATCAATTTGCGGCGCATGGTCGGGGTTGTGGCACCTATCGTCAAGGGGGCAAGGGCTGGACCATTTCCCCGTTTCCGCGTTACGGCTGTTGCCGGGATCGATAACAATGCGTGAGGAGAGGCGAATGCAGGGGAAAACAGTTCTGATAACCGGGGCCAGCCGTGGCATCGGGGCCGAAGCGGGGCGCGTTTTTGCCGCAGCCGGGGCCAATGTCGCATTAGTGGCCCGCAGCCGAAATCAGATTGATGCCTTGGCCGCTGAACTGGGTGATCAGGCCATCGCGCTGGCCTGCGATGTCAGCGATTTCGCGCAGGTCGAGCAGGCTGTGGCCACATGTGTGGATCGGTTCGGTGGGCTGGATGTTCTGATTGGCAATGCCGGTGTGATCGATCCAATCTTTCATCTTACAAACGCCGATCCTGAGGCCTGGAGCAAAGCCATCGATATCAACCTCAAAGGTGTTTTCTACGGGATGCGTGCGGCATTGCCGGTGATGCGGGCCGCCGGGGGCGGAAGCATTCTGACCGTCTCGTCCGGCGCGGCGTCCAACCCGGTTGAGGCGTGGAGCCATTATTGCGCGTCAAAGGCCGGGGCAAAAATGCTGACGGAATGCCTGCATCTGGAAGAAGCCCAACACGGTATTCGCGCCATGGGGCTGTCGCCGGGGACGGTTGCCACGGATATGCAGCGGTCCATCAAGGCAAGCGGCATCAATCCGGTCAGTCAACTGGACTGGGACGCGCATATTCCCGCAGACTGGCCAGCACGTGCCTTGTTGTGGATGTGTTCCAAGGACGCGGATGAGTATTTGGGAACGGAAATCTCGCTGCGTCTGGAAGACATCCGAAAAAGGGTTGGGTTGATATGATCGACCTGAGGAAAGAGGATGGCCTGTGGGTCGTTACGATCAACAATCCCGAAAAGGCAAACGCCCTGACCGGAGCGATGCTGAATGAACTGGTCGGGATTGCCGAGGCCGCAACCAGCGCGCGGGCGCTGATCCTGACGGGCGCGGGCAAAGTGTTCAGCGCGGGGGCCGATCTGGACGAGGCGCGCGCCGGTCTGGCCACCTCTGACGTCTGGGAAAGACTGTCCGGTGCCATCGCCGCATTGCCCTGTCTGACCATTGCCGCGTTGAACGGAACTTTGGCTGGCGGGGCCAATGGCATGGCTTTGGCCTGTGACCTTCGCATTGCGGTGCCAACAGCCAAGTTCTTCTATCCGGTGATGAAGCTGGGGTTCCTGCCGCAACCGTCCGATCCGAAACGGCTAGCGGCTTTGGTGGGCCCGGCCAGAACCAAGTTGATCCTGATGGCAGGTCAGAAGATCACCGCGCAAGAGGCGTATGACTTTGGTCTGGTTGACCGGATCGTCGAGCCCGATCATCTGATGCAAACCGCGCGTGACTTTGTGGCAGACAGCGTGAACGCTGACCCCGTTGTCGCCAGGGATATCGCAAGGATGTGTTCATGAGGATTTCGGCCGTTCGGTTGCGGGTCGCTGACCCGGAAGGACTGGCCCTATTCTATCGCGACGTTCTGGGTATGCGGGTTGACCGGCAGGGGTCAGGTTGCCGCGTCGGCTACAACTCGGAAGATGCGGACCTTCTGCTGTTGCCGGGTGGTGGCGGATACACCCATGACCGGGGCCAAAGATATTGGAAGATCGGAATTACCGTTCCTGATGTCGATCTTGCGGCAGCGCATCTGCGCGCGCTGGGTACTGCGGTAAGCACGCCGAGCCAGTTTTTGGATATCGGGTACATGTGCCATCTGGCTGATCCCGAAGGGTTTGTCATCGAATTG
Source organism: Ruegeria sp. AK11 (assembly GCF_056541095.1). Classification (NCBI taxonomy): domain Bacteria; kingdom Pseudomonadati; phylum Pseudomonadota; class Alphaproteobacteria; order Rhodobacterales; family Roseobacteraceae; genus Ruegeria; species Ruegeria sp. AK11. The sequence goes on along the minus strand of NZ_JBQFXU010000010.1, from coordinate 56,128 downwards.
CTGCAACATGATTTCGAAGGTAACAAACCGGCGCAGGTTGCAGATCCGGATGCTCCGTTTGCGCAGGCCCGGATCGGTCAGATAACCCTTCGGACCGGTGATATCGCAGGTGAAGACGCGTTTTGGCGCGCGCAAGGTATGTCCTTGCTGTCGATGCAGGAGGTGGCCCCCCATGGCTTTGATCTGCATTTCTACGCCTTTACCGACGAAACCCCTCCAAACCCCGATTTGTGGGCCGTCGAGAATCGCGAATGGTTGTGGAAGCGACCGTATACGACATTGGAGTTCCAGCATCTTGCGGGTGCGCAGTTTGCGCCCGTACCGGATTACCAGGGAATAGAAGTCGAGGGGTTGGCCGCACCTTTGAAAGACGCCTTTGGCGATCCGGTCCTGCCTGGCTGATCACCTGTTGCGTCGCTTGCCCGGAACTTTCGACCGAAATCCGGGTGGGCGTTTACGCACCCAGATCAGGAATTTCTCAAGCCTGGGATGCGCGCGCAAGGCTGCGACCGTCTTGTAACTGCGCGCCAGTTCGGCCTCGGTCAGGGTGGCATGGACCTCTTTGTGGCAAATCTGGTGCAGAAGAACGGTGGGTCCGCCCTTGCCTCCTTTGAGTTTTGGGATCAGATGATGCAGGCTGCCACCCCCGCTGGGGATTGGGCGGTCGCAGAGCGGGCAGATCGGATCGTTGTTCGCCATGATGGTTTGAAACTTGCGTCGATGGACGGCGAAGGCAAGAGGGTGCGAATGGCGCAGGCAGTCGTGATCGGAGCAGGCCCCGCAGGGTTGATGGCGGCCGAGCAACTGGCCGAGGCCGGGCATTCCGTGCTGGTTGCCGAAGCCAAGCCTTCGGTTGCGCGCAAATTTCTGATGGCAGGTAAATCGGGGCTGAACCTGACAAAGGACGAACCGCCTGAGACACTGATGCGGTCGTATGCCAATGCGGCGGACTGGTTGCGCCCGATGATCACCGCCTTTGATGCGCAAGCCGTGCAGCACTGGGCGCGTGGATTGGGCCAGACATTATTCACGGGCTCCACCGGGCGGGTTTTTCCCGAGACCATGAAGGCGTCGCCCTTGTTGCGCGCATGGCTTGCGCGACTGGACGCAGCCGGGGTTGAGATCAAAACCCGTTGGCGATGGAAAGGTTGGGAAGCTGATGCGCTGGTATTTGAGACCCCGGACGGGCCGCAAAACCTGATTGCTTCTGTAACCGTTCTGGCACTGGGCGGGGCAAGCTGGGCCCGCCTTGGGTCGGATGGTCAGTGGGCGCAAATCTTGTCCAGCAGGGGCGTGGAACTGGCACGGTTCGAACCTGCGAATTCAGCCCTGTCGGTGGACTGGAGCCCTCATATGCAGCCACATTTCGGGGCGGCGCTGAAATCGGTTCGGTGGATGGCCGGTGACCAGGATAGCCGCGGCGAGGCCGCAATCTCGGCAACCGGGCTGGAGGGAGGCGGGCTTTACACCCTCACCCCTGCTTTGCGCAATGGGCAGCCACTTTATGTCGATCTGGCACCTGATCTGGACCTGCAATCCTTGCGGGCGAGATGGTCGTCCAGAAAGTCGAAAACCACGTTTTCGCAATGGATGAGAAAATCGTTGAACCTGTCACCGCAGAAGATTGCCGTGTTTCACGAGATGGCAAAACGCAGTCAGTTGCCGCTGCCCGGCGAAGTGGAGGTTCTCAAGAAACTGCCAATCCTGCACGCGGGGCTGCGACCGATGGATGAGGCCATTTCGACGGCAGGCGGCGTGAAACGATCCGCGTTGGATGACGGGTTGATGCTGAAAACCATTCCGGGTGTATTTTGCGCAGGTGAGATGCTGGATTGGGAAGCGCCAACCGGGGGCTATCTTTTGACGGCCTGTCTTGCCACGGGTCGCTGGGCCGGTCGGGCCGCTGCCGACAGGCTGGATCAGGTCAGATAACTCAGCGCGACCGCGCAAGCATCGCCAGACGAATCATAGCACGCTCAACCAGAGCCATTGAGGGGGCTGTCTGTCCGGCGGATCGCAGGGAGAGGTCGGTATCCGTCAGAACGGTCAGCGCAGTTTGCAGCTTGGGCGCCCCCCAGCCCTGTGCCTGACGCAGAATACGGTCACGGCGTTTGCCGTAAACCGGCGGACGCAACTTACCGATACCCTGCGCAGCACCACCCGGATCCGAGGCGCAGGCATAAAGTGTGCGGAAATGCCGGGTTGCCCCAATACACAGGGTTACCCCGTTGGTGCCTTGTGCCTGCAACCGCCGGATCAGCGGCCCGATCTCACCGGCGCGGCCTTCGGCAACCACGTTCAGCACGTCGTCAAGCGCCGCCTCGGTCGAACGCGGGGCGCAGACTTCGAGGTCTTCCATGGTCAGCTCAGAGTTGTCACCGCGCTTGTAAAGCGACAGTTTCTCAACGGTTTGGGTGAAGTCACCGGGGCTGAGACTGTTGGCCAGTTCGCTGATGGCAGACATGACATCGTGGGGGATGTTTTTCAGATGCGCTTCGGTCAGAACCCGCTCGACCTCTGCGCGCGATGGCGGGTCGTCATAAATGCCTATCGCATAGGCCGCAGAATGCCCTTCGAACGCTTTGCGGATTTTCGAGTTTGGTTTCAGCTGACCAGCCGTCACGATGATCTGAGCGTCGCCGGGGACCCAATCTTCAAGCGCGGCCAGAATCGCAGGCGCGGCGGTTTCCGTGGCGTCTTCCACAAACACCGCGCGCGGGCCAGGGAAAAACCCAACCGCCTTGACCGCGTCCAGCAGCGACGCCGGATCGCCGCGCAAATCACCGCCCGGCAGGCGGGTCAGGCGCATTTCCTCTTCCGCACCGGGACCAAGCAGTGCGGCCAGAACCTGTTGCCGCTTAAGCGCCACCCGCATGGCATCCGCACCATAGATCAGCAGCCCGGTCTTGTCCGCATCCGGCTTGGCGAAATACCCGTCAGCCTCGCGCGGGCTCAACTTCATTTGGACAAGCCCGGCGTAGAATACAGGCGGTTCACGATATGCCCGGACAGGATTACCATCAGGCGTTCTTTCGCATCGCGTTCGTCAGCCAGCGTCGACACGGTAGAGCCCGAAGCAGAATAGCCCACAAAATCGGTTACGGTGCCGGACGCCGCGACTTGCCCGGTTTCGTTGGATTTCAACGCGTATTGCGCCCGTCCATCAATCGTGTACCGCGTTGTCTCGTTCGTCGTGGTTATGGCCGCGCCGCGGGTTTCGGTCGAGACCTGAACATCCAGAGTGTAATCGCTGACAGATCCCGCGCTGCGGCCCAGTTGGTGTTCAAGGTTTTGAACCAGAAGATAGCTTTCGACGGTATTTGGCGCAGATACCGCCACCCGACCGAACAAGGCTGAGCCTGACCCGCCCGGAGCATAAACCGGTTGGAAGCCGCAGGCAGCCAGTACCAGCGGCATCACAAGCAATGTTCTGCGATCAAACAACGACATTCACAATCCGGCCCGGAACAACGATCACTTTTTTCGGCGCGTTGCCATCCAGCGCCTTTTGGACAGCTTCGGTGCTGAGCGCGATATTTTCAACCTCGGCTTTGTCCATATCTTTCGGAACGCTGATTTCCGCGCGACGCTTGCCGTTGATCTGGATCGGCAGGGTGACGGTGTCATCAACCAGCATCGCCTCATCCGCGACGGGCCACGGGGCGACGGCCACAAGGCCCTCACCACCCTGATGCGCCCAGATATCTTCCGCCAGATGTGGTGTCATCGGTGACATCAACTGGGCCAGTGTTTTGATCGCTTGTTTCTGAGCCGCCGCACCGGCCTTGGATTTTGCCAGCGTATTAGTGAAAGCATAAAGCTTGGCTATGGCGGCGTTGAAACCAAAGCTTTCGACACCCAATGTCACGTCGCGGATGGTTTTATGCATCTCGCGCAACAGGTCCTCATCGCCTTCGCCCGCTGCATTGGCCTCCATGGTACCGATCCTGTCACACAGATTCCAAACGCGATTCAGATGCTTATAGGCGGCTTCGGCTCCTGCCGCCGTCCATTCCACGTCTCGCTCGGGTGGCGAATCGGACAACACGAACCAGCGGGCCGTGTCGGCCCCAAAGGCTGAAATGATGCTGACTGGATCGACCACGTTTTTCTTGGATTTCGACATCTTGGCCGAAGGGATGATTTCGACCTCAGTACCATCGGCCAGTTTGCCGTCGGTCACATCCTCGGGCAGGTGATAGACCGGCCGTCCGTTGGCGTCGCGCGTCTGGTAGATCTCATGCGTCACCATGCCTTGTGTGAACAGCGCGTCGAACGGCTCGATGGCCTTTTGGGGCAAGTGACCGGTGAGGTTCATCGCCCGCGCGAAGAAGCGTGAATACAGCAGGTGCAGAATCGCGTGTTCAATGCCGCCGATATACTGGTCGACATTCATCCAGTATTCGGCCTCGTCCAGATCGGTGGGTGTTTCCGCACGCGGAGCGGTGAAACGGGCGAAATACCACGACGAATCGACGAAGGTATCCATCGTGTCGGTCTCGCGCTTGGCCGGTGCGCCACAAGACGGGCAGGCGCAATCGCGCCAGGTCGGGTGTCGATCCAGCGGGTTGCCGGGCTTGTCGAATGTCACATCGTCGGGCAGGCGGACCGGCAGGTTTTCTTTCTTCTCGGGCACCACACCGCAGCTTTCGCAATGCACGACGGGAATCGGACACCCCCAATAGCGCTGACGGCTGAGGCCCCAGTCGCGCAGACGGTATTTGGTGACACCCTCGCCCCAACCCGCTTTTTCAGCAAAATCGACGGTGGCGTTGATCGCCTCGTCACCTGTCGCCTCGGTCAAACCTGCAAAATGGTTCACCCAGCGAACTTTCTCGGTTTTCGGCGGGACGAATGCAATTTTGTCGACCGGCGTGTCGTCATCCAGCGCAAAGAAGGTATCGACCACGGGCAGGCCGTACTTACGGCAGAAGTCGAGGTCGCGCTGGTCATGTGCAGGGCAGGCAAAGATTGCGCCAGTGCCGTAATCCATCAGGATGAAATTGGCGATCCAGACCGGCAGTTCCCAGCTCGGGTCCAGCGGGTGCTTAACCTTGATGCCTGTATCAAAGCCCAGCTTTTCGCCAGTTTCGATGGCTTCTTCCGTGGTGCCACCTTTGCGACATTCGGCCACAAATTCAGCCACTTCGGGGTTTTCGGCTTCAAGCTGTTTTGCGATCGGGTGATCGGGCGAGATGCCAACGAAAGATGCGCCCAGCAGCGTGTCGGGGCGGGTTGTATAAACGGTGATCGGCTCTCCGCCATCAGTGCGTTCAAAGCCGAATTGCAGACCGCGCGACTTGCCGATCCAGTTCTCCTGCATCAGGCGCACCTTGGCGGGCCAGTTGTCCAAAGTGTCCAGCGCGTCCAGCAATTCTTCGGAATAGTCCGAGATCTTGAAGAACCACTGGGTCAGTTCGCGCCGCTCTACCAATGCGCCCGAACGCCAGCCACGACCATTTTCAACCTGCTCGTTGGCCAGAACGGTCATATCGACCGGGTCCCAGTTCACCACAGCGTTTTTGCGATAGACCAGCCCGGCATCAAGCATATCGAGGAACAGCGCCTGTTGTTGGCCGTAATACTCGGGGTCGCAGGTCGCGAACTCACGTGACCAGTCGATGGACAGGCCAAGTGGTTTCATCTGATCGCGCATGTCTGCGATGTTGCTGTAGGTCCAGTCCTTCGGATGACCCCCGATAGCCATCGCGGCATTTTCCGCAGGCATCCCGAATGCATCCCAGCCCATCGGGTGCAGCACGTTGTGACCCGTCGCCAATTTGTGCCGCGCGATGACGTCACCCATCGTGTAGTTGCGCACATGCCCCATATGGATTCGGCCAGACGGGTAGGGAAACATCTCAAGCACATAGTATTTCGGCTTGTCCGCCTTGTGGTTGGCGGTGAAGATCCCGGCCTTGTCCCAGGCCTCTTGCCATTTTGCTTCGATTTCGGTGGCCGAGTAGCGCGACATTTTGCGGTCCTTCGTGAATGAAAACGCCGGGTAGGAACCCGGCGTGGTAATATTGTGATTTTCGGCGGGTTGCTAGAACTTGTTGTCCGCTATGCGTAGCTGTCGGGCGCGCGACAGAATCGCATCCTCGACTGCGCGGGATGTTGCCGCACTCACCGGGGCCCCTCCGCTCGATTGAAGCGCTACCGACAACGAGCGCGCGGCAAGCGCCGGATCGCTGATATGAACAGTAGCCCGGTAGGATCGGCCGCCGCCCGGAGGTGTGCCGTAACCCGTTACGATTACACCGGTAAACGGATCAACCTCCTGCACGGGCAGGAAGCTCAGTACATCCAGTGAAGCCGCCCACAGATACCGGTTTACGTTTGTGGTCTGCTCGGCGGTGCTGCGGTCAAAGATATCCCAGATAGTTGCCCGATCGGGGTCATTCAGCTCTTGTTCGTCCGAATTGCCGCCAGCGATGTTCGGGGAGTATGTTGTCGAAGCGTTTCGATTCTGCCCACATGCCGAAAGAGCAGCGGTCAGCAGGATCATTCCCAAAATCGTCGGCAGGCGCATTGCAAACAGGTCCTGTTTCACTTGTTCTACAGTATTCAGGGGATACTCCTAGCCAAGGACCCCCGCTGCAACAAGCCCATTCTTCTGAAATGTAAGTGTATCAGCTGCATCGGGGCGAAAACTGACTGTGGCATCCTTGCACCAATTTGACCTCAATGACGCCGACGTCTTTATGCCAAGCTTGCGCAAAGGGGGCAAAAAGAGCGAAACGGTGTCCGTGCTGAGACATGTGCCGAGGCATATGTCGAGTAGATAACTCTTTTGAAACCGAGGGAAACAAGATGAAAAAAGTTCTCTTCGCATCGACGGCGCTGATTGCGACCGCAGGCGTTGCAGCAGCTGAAGTTAACTTCAGCGGTTATGGCCGCTTTGGTATTGGTTACGTTGAAGATCGTAGCGGTACCGTTGTAAACGTCCAGACAACCGGTACCGCGACAGGCGTTGGTACTGCCGTTGTTCAAACTGACGACGCGATCCTGGTTTCGCGCTTCCGTCTGAACATCGACGGTTCTGCAGAAACCGACGGTGGCGTTCGTTTCGAAGGCCGCGTTCGTCTGCAAGCTGACGAAAACAGCGGCAACGGCGAAGCAAACCGCGCTGGTCTGAACGGTGCACGCTTCTCGGTCATCTACGGTGGCCTGCGTGTTGACGCCGGAAACGTTGCAGGTGCCTTCGACAACCTGGCAAACTACTACGGCAACGAAGTTGGTCTTGAGCTGTTCGCTGGTCAGTACTCGGGTGTTAACTACAACTTCCTGGGCTACACTTCGACCGGTTCGGGTTCGAACGCCGTGTTCTTCCAGTACTCGGTTGGTGACTTCTCGTTTGGTGCATCGTACGACCAAGCGACTGTAGCTCTGAACGGCGTGCCTATGGACGCAGACCGTTGGGACATCAGCGCAACCTACACCTTCAACAACATCACAGCTGCTTTGGCCTACGGCCAGACCGACGCTGGTGTTGCTGGTGTAAGCGATCCGAGCCTGACCGTTCTGACCCTGGGTGGTGAATGGGGTGACTTCGGCGGTACTCTGTTTGTTGCAGACGACGCAACTCAGGTTGCAGCAACTGACGGCACCGCATGGGGTCTGTCGGCAACCTACAACGTTGGCGCTGCAACAACCCTGATCTTCGCTTACGGCGACGGTAACGCATCTGCTGATACTCAGCAGGTTGCTCTTGGCGCGATCTACGACCTGGGCGGCGGTGCATCGCTGCGCGGTGGTATCGGTGTCAACGACTGTGACAGCTGCACAGACTCGACCTTCGTTGCTGACTTCGGTGCTCAGTTCAACTTCTAAGCTGATCTGAACCGCAAGGTTTAAGGGCGGGTCTTCGGACTCGCCCTTTTCTTTTGTGCCGACTTGGTGTTTTTCTGCGCAAAACAGGATGAGGGTCCCATGTCGTTGCAAGACGTCACCGCACGTATCGCCAAAGCCGAAGCCAAGTCGAACCGACCGGCAGGTTCCGTCAAACTGATTGCTGTGTCCAAAGTGCAGCCGAATGACAGGGTGCAGGCAGTTCTAGAGCAAGGGCACAGATGTTTTGGCGAGAATCGCGTGCAGGAGGCGGCAAGCAAGTGGCCCGCTTTCAAAGAACAGTTCGAGGGTATTGATCTGCACCTCATTGGCCCGTTGCAGACCAACAAGGCCCGTCACGCAATGGAACTGTGCGACGCGATCCATTCGGTAGATCGACCCAAACTGGCCAAGACACTGGCGCGTTTGGCACAGGAAATGGGAAACTGCCCGAACCTGTTCATTCAGGTCAACACCGGCGAGGAAGACCAAAAGGCCGGTATCCTTCCTGTGGACGCGGACAGTTTCATTGCCGAGTGCAGGTCGTTGGATCTGCCCGTGCGTGGATTGATGTGCATTCCTCCGGTCGATGAGGAGCCTACTTTGCACTTTGCGCTATTGGCCAAAATCGCTGCACGTAACGGGCTTGATGGATTGTCTATGGGGATGAGTCACGATTTCGAACAGGCCATCGCTTTGGGCGCAACCCACGTCCGTGTTGGCTCGGCCATCTTTGGCGAACGGGTTAAACCTCAGGAATGATCAGCCATGATCCGGGGGCAATGCGCTGTGATATCCAGTGCAGATGGTCCCGGCGAAAGGCAACGCAGCCTTCGGTTGGATAGCCGGGTCTGCGCCATTGGTGCAGAAAAATTGCCGATCCCCTGCCCGGAACGGCGTTTGGCCAGTTCCAGTCGGTTAACAGAATCAGGTCGTATAAGGGGTCGGCGCGGCGCAACTTTTCATGGCTGAATGCATAGGGTGCGCTGACCATGTGGTTGTATCTGCTTTCAGACACGTCGTCAGACCACAAGTCCCGCGGGCCAATGGCGCGGGCCCATTTGCTGGGGGCGGCCATTCGGTCGGCCCGGTATAGCATGCCGACGATTCGATGATGTCCAGTTGGGGTCGCGCCATCGCCTTCGCGTTTTGCGTTGCTCAACCCGCCTTTGCCCACGGAACAGGGGAACACCCTGCCAAGAAACCGGATGCCTCGTGGAGTTAGAACAAGATCGTTTGGGGTCAAAGCAGATGCCCTGACTTCTTGGCCTTGGTCGCCAGGTATCCCCGGTTGTGAGAGGTTTCGCCAACCTTCAGAGGGACACGCTCGGTTACTGCGATACCTGTCCGTTCCATCATGGCGATTTTGGCCGGGTTGTTGGTCAGCAAGCGGACAGAGTTGAAACCCAGCGATTTCAATATGTCCGACCCAAGCCGAAAATCACGCTCATCATCCTCAAAACCCAGCCTGTGGTTCGCCTCAACGGTGTCAAAACCCTGATCCTGAAGGAAATAAGCGCGCATCTTGTTCGCCAGACCGATACCGCGCCCTTCCTGATTCAGATACAGAAGAACGCCTGCACCTTCTGCCCCCATCTGTGCCAGGGCACCGCGGAGTTGCGGGCCGCAGTCACATTTCAGGCTTCCCATCAGATCGCCGGTGAAACAGGCAGAATGCAATCGGGCCAGCACAGGCTTGTCGCGGTCCGGGCGACCGATCTCGACGGCATAGTGCTCTTCACCACCGTCTTCAGGTCGGAAGACGTGTAACCGACCGGCTTCGGACACCTCCATCGGAAGGCGGGCCGCGACGACTTCGTGCAAAGTACTGCGATCCGCCAGATGAGGCGTGGCGCGCGTGTGATCAATGCAGGTCAAACCGTGCAAAGCGGCAAATGCCCTGCCGTCCTCGACAGGTACCACGACCACAGCGGGAAGGATGCGCGCGGATTTGGCCAATGCTATTGCGATACGGTGCAGATTGGCATTGCCGTGCCGCTCGGTCATCAACGGGCCCTTCATGGGCGCGTTCAGATCGTCGGAAGGATCAGCAACCGCCTGTACCCACGCGATATCTGCATCCGCCGGGATCGAAACCCGCGCCAGATCCCCGTCGTACGCCCGCGCTTTCAGGGTTTCAGCGCGTCGCCCAGTTATGGCCACCACCGGATTCCCTAGTTTTTTCAGGTCGGCCAGACGCTGCGGGCTGAGCGTTTCGGCAGAAACCGCAAGCACGCTGAAGCCACTGTCATCGGTCAGCGCAACGGGAACGCCCATGCGCAGATCGGCCCGGGCCCGGGCGAGAAGTTCCGTGATATCGGGGATGAGACTCATCAATGTTACCCTATAACGCTCAATCTTTCTCCTAGCCCTTTCGAAAGGAAATGTGAAACATTTCCGCGAACTCTGACACGAAGGCGTGAAACGGTTGCAGCAAATCTTGTTGATTGCATATTCCACGCGCAAGTGATGGAAAAGCGTTTGGAGGACCGGGAAATGGCTCAACTCAAGAAAATCCTGCTGGTGGACGATGACGAGGACCTGCGCGAGGCGCTCAGCGAGCAACTTGTCATGACCGAAGACTTTGACGTGTTTGAGGCGTCAGACGGTCACTCTGCCATGGAGCGCGCGCGCGAAGCGATCTATGACCTGGTCATTCTTGATGTGGGTCTGCCGGATACCGACGGGCGCGAACTGTGCCGCCTCATGCGCAAACAGGGTGTCAAAAGCCCGATCCTGATGCTGACCGGTCATGACAGCGATGCCGATACGATCCTGGGCCTGGATGCCGGCGCGAATGACTATGTTTCGAAACCATTCAAGTTCCCGGTGCTTCTGGCACGTATCCGTGCGCAGCTTCGCCAGCATGAACAATCCGAGGACGCAGTATTTGTACTTGGCCCCTATACGTTCAAACCGGCGATGAAGATGCTGATCACGGAAGAGGACAGAAAAATCCGCCTGACCGAGAAGGAAACCAACATCCTCAAATTCCTGTACCGCTCGACCGACGGCGTGGTGGCGCGGGATGTGCTGCTTCACGAAGTTTGGGGATATAATGCTGGTGTTACAACGCACACGCTGGAAACCCACATCTACCGCCTGCGTCAGAAGATTGAGCCCGATCCGTCAAATGCGCGCCTTTTGGTCACAGAATCCGGTGGATATAGGCTGGTGTCTTAACTGGGTGTGGATTGACTTGGATCAAAGTGATACCCTGTACTCATAATTAGGTTACTCCCAACCCGCGCATGTCCGGGTTATGACATGCACCTCCCTGTTGGACTGCCGGGCCGAATGGCCCGGCTTTTTTCTTTTCTGAAGGACGAAATCATGTGCCGCCTGTACCGTCACAGGCGTTGCGAAACCTTGTGTGTTCCTGTAATGTTCTATTTCTCGCGAAGGGTTGGAGGAGCGCGTGATGATTGAAGGAAGCTGTTTGTGCGGGGCGGTGAAGTTTAACCTGAAGTCTCAACCATCCGTGATGGGAACCTGCCATTGCTCAAGATGCAGAAAAGCCGGGGCCAGCACAGTCGTATTTGTCAACAAAGAAGACTTGGTGTGGGTTCGGGGCAGGGAAAACGTAACGCTGCACCAGCCCGATCCGCCCTACAAATACGGCAGGTGTTTCTGCACGAAATGCGGGACATCTTTGGGCGAAATCATTTCAGAAGCAGATAGTTTTCCAATCGCAGCAAATGCACTGGATACCGGGTTAGAGCAGAAAGTTCAGTTTCACGAATTTGTTTCGGAAAAACCGGACTGGTACGAGATTTGCGATGATGCCCCCCAAAATGAAAGCCACCCGTCCTAGATTTTCTTTTCTGATGGTACCCCATCCCCCACCGCGTTAACCTTCGCCAAATCGCGACAGAGGATTCCTCGCCATGCCCTTCACACTTGCCACCTGGAACATCAACTCGGTCCGACTGCGCGAACCAATCGTGCTGAAACTGTTGGAAGAAGAGGCGCCGGATGTTCTGTGTTTGCAGGAATGCAAGTCTCCGGTTGAAAAGATCCCTACCGAAGGGTTCGCGGCGCTGGGCTATACCCACATGATTGCCCGTGGTCAGAAAGGATATAATGGCGTCGCCATCCTGTCCCGCCTGCCAATAGAAGAGGTGGGCGACAAGGATTTCGCTGATCTCGGCCACGCGCGCCACATAGCCGGTCGGTTGGAGAATGGTGTCACGATCCACAACTTCTATGTCCCCGCTGGCGGTGATGTGCCGGATCGTGAAGTGAATGAGAAATTTGGCCAAAAGCTCGACTATCTGACGGACATGCGCGATTGGTTCCACGCGGAAAAGCCGGGAAAATCCATCCTCGTCGGCGATCTGAACATTGCCCCGCGTGAGGATGACGTCTGGTCGCACAAACAATTGCTCAAGGTCGTCTCGCACACTCCGATCGAAGTGGAACAACTGGCCGAGACCCAGGACGCAGGTGGTTGGGTCGATATCACCCGGCAGGATATTCCCGAAGGGCAGCTTTTCAGCTGGTGGTCCTACCGGGCCCGCGACTGGGATGCGGCAGACAAGGGGCGGCGGCTGGATCATGTCTGGGCCACGCCCGATATTTCGAATGCGGGCCATTCCAGTCGCATTCTGCGGGATGCGCGTGGGTGGGAAAAGCCCAGCGATCATGCGCCGGTCTTTGCGACTTTCGACATTTGAACTGAAACTCTGCCCTTGGTTTCTGCGACAAGCGATTGCATATAGGGCGCAAGTTCGAACGAAAGAGTGATTGCCATGGACATCCTGAACGGCGCAGCCGCCCCAGCCACCGATCTGATCAAGGACGGGACCGAGGCCACTTTCATGGTCGATGTGATCGAAGCCTCGCAGGAAACGCCTGTTATCGTTGACTTCTGGGCACCCTGGTGCGGCCCGTGCAAGACGCTGGGCCCAATGCTGGAAGACGCGGTTACCGCCGCCAAAGGCGCGGTGAAGATGGTCAAGATCAACGTGGACGAGGCACAGATGATCGCCTCGCAGATGCGCATCCAGTCGATTCCAACGGTCTACGCGTTTTTTAAAGGGCAACCCGTGGACGGTTTTCAGGGCGCGCTGCCGGGGTCCGAGATCAAGGCTTTCGTGGATCGCGTGATCGAGGCGTCAGGTGGGGAAAGCCCGGGCGGCCAATTGGATGACGCCGTAATAGCCGCCGAAGAAATGCTGAGCGACGGCGCAGCGGCAGATGCTGCGCAGACTTTTGCCGCCATTCTTGGCGAAGACCCGAACCACGCGGCAGCATATGGCGGGCTGGTGCGGGCACATATCGCCACTGGCGATCTGGAACATGCCGAGGCCATCCTGAACGGTGCACCCGCCGAAATATCCAACTCGGCCGAGGTCGAGGCTGCGCATGCGCAATTGCAGCTGGCCAAGCAGGCGGCTGATGCAGGTCCGGTGGCGGATCTGACAGCGGTCGTTGAAGCAGACCCCGAAAATCTTCAGGCCCGGTTTGATCTGGCACAGGCCTTGCACGCGAACGGCGAAGTGGAAGAAGCCGTGGCGCAATTGCTGGAATTGTTCCGTCGGGATCGTGAGTGGGATGACGGGGCCGCCAAGACCCAGCTTTTCACGATCTTTGACGCGCTCAAGCCCAATGACCCGATCGTTCTGAATGGTCGCCGCAAACTCAGCTCGATGATATTTGCCTAATTTCTGATCAGAGCTAGAATTGGGACATGATGCATCCCGCCGACTTGCCGGACACCGTATCCGTTTTCCCCTTGCCCGGGGCGCTGTTGTTGCCCCGCTCGCGCTTGCCGCTTCACATCTTCGAGCCCCGCTATTTGCAGATGCTGGACGATGCCCTCAAGACCAAGGAACGGCTGATCGCGATGGTCCAGCCAAATCCTTCGGCCCATGATGAGAACAAACTGCACCGCATCGGGTGTGTCGGGCGCGTGACCCAGTTTTCCGAAACGGAAGATGGTCGGTATCTGATCACGCTGACCGGTGTGTCCCGGTTCCGGGTGGTGTCAGAGCTGGACGCTTTCACGCCATATCGGCGATGCGAAGTCTCGTGGGACGGCTTTGACAGGGATCTTGGCAAGGCCGAACACGACGACAGGTTCAATCGCACCAAGTTCCTGGCTTTGCTGGAACGTTTCTTTTCGTCACGGCAATTGTCCACTGACTGGGATTCGCTGAAAGATGCCGAGGATGAATTGCTGGTAAACTCACTGTCCATGCTGTTGGACTTTGACCCGGAAGATAAACAGGCCCTCTTAGAGGCCCCTTGCCTACGCACACGGCGCGAGACGCTGATGACATTGATAGAATTCGCAATGCGAGGCGGATCGAATGAGGAAAAACTGCAATGACTGACCCTGAACACGCCTTTGATCGCCGTATGCTCGAAGCTCTGGTCTGCCCGCAGACGCAAACGACCCTGCGCTATGACGCCGAAAGGCAGGAGCTTGTGTCACAGGCCGCTGGGCTGGCTTTTCCCATCCGCAACGGCATTCCGGTCATGCTGGTCGACGAGGCACGGCAGCTGGACTAAATTGGCTGCCCTTGCAACAGCTTGGGCAAATCCCCGGTCAAACCCGCTGCTTCGCGGACGAAACCGCGCCGCAACCCCGGCAGTGCGCCGACAATTCCCATACCAACGTCGCGCCCAATGCGCAGCAACGGGTTGTCGTTTGAGAACAGTTTGTTGAAGACATCCGTTGCCATCGCAAGAGCAGCGGTGTCGAACCTGCGCCATTCCTGGTAGCGTTCCAGCACCATAAGCGATCCGATGTCTTCGCCGCGCCGTCCTGCCAAGGTCAGAACCTCTGCCAACGCGCCGACGTCACGCAAACCGGCGTTCAGGCCCTGACCGGCAATCGGGTGCATCCCGTGGGCAGCATCCCCGACCAGTGCCAGACGATCAGCGATAAAGGAATTGGCGATGGTCAGGTTCAAAGGATAGGTGAAACGATCACCAGCCAGGTGGATGTCACCGAGGAAATCGCCAAACCGCGGGCGTAGCACTTGCAGATACTCATCCTCAGGCAGGGCGTTGATCTGCTGCGCGGCCTCGGTGCGTTCGCTCCATACAATGGAACTGCGATTGCCGGTCAGCGGCAGAATCGCCAAGGGGCCCGGTGGCATAAAGAACTGATGGGCAATGCCGTGATGCGGCAACTCGTGTTCAATGGCGCAGACCAGTGCGGTCTGGCCATAATCCCAACCGGTGCGCTTGATACCTGCGCGGTCCGCAGTGCCGCTGCGGCGACCGTCGCACCCGATCAGCAGTCTGCTGTTCATCGTCGAACCATCGTCCAGCGTCACGGTCACTCCAGTGGTGTCGGCTTGTTGCGACACAACAGTCTTGCCACTCAGCTGAGTGATGCGGGGCTCTTCGGCCATAGCGTCCAGAAAGGCGCGGCGCAGGTGACGGTCTTCGACCATAAACCCCATCGGACCTTCTTCTATTTCGGCATGGTCGAAATGCATGAAAAACGGTGACGGGCCTGTACCTGCGTGGCCGTCCGTGACCTTGATTTCCAGCATCGGTTGGGCGTGTTCCGCAACACGGCCCCACACGCCGATGGCAGCCAGCAAGCGCTGTGATGCCAAGGCCAGCGCATAGGCTCGCCCGTCGAACGCCGCATTCTTGCGGACCTTCACATCAAGCGCATCAATCACTGTGACCGAATGTCCGGTTTGTGCCAGAGCCAATGCCAAAGCCGGGCCGTTCAACCCGCCGCCCACGATCAGAATGTCAGATGCCTGTGTCATGCCCTGCAATATGCGCGCCCTTTCGGGATTGTCCATGTGCAGTCCTGTCGCTACCGTTCTTTCAAGCCAAAAAGCAGGAGGGGGCGGGATGCAGGATTGGTTGACCATGACGGCGTGTGATTTGGGCCGTGGCATTGGGATGGGCCAGATCGATCCGGTTGAATTGACGGAAACCTACCTGTCCGCAATAGACGCCCATCCGCACCGCGACCGCATCTATGCCCGCGTCACCCATGACCGCGCCCGCGCCGAGGCTGAAGCCGCGCAGCAACGCGCGAAAATGGGATTGCGGCGATCGTTGCTGGATGGGGTTCCGATCAGCTGGAAAGACCTGTTCGACACTGCCGGCACCGCGACCGAGGCCGGGTCGGCGCTTCTGAAAGACCGGGTGCCGGATGCGGATGCGCTTGTGGTGCGCAACGCAACCCAGATGGGAACGGTCTGTCTGGGTAAGACGCATATGAGCGAGCTGGCCTTTTCCGGCCTTGGATTGAACCCGATCACTGGTACGCCGCCTTGCATTGACGATGAGGACGCCGTGCCTGGCGGTTCATCTTCAGGCGCGGCGGCTTCGGTTGCGTGGGGTTTGGCAGCTGGGGGTATCGGGTCCGATACTGCTGGGTCAGTACGCATCCCATCGGCTTGGAACAATTTGGTTGGACTAAAAACCACCGCCGGGCGGATAAGTTTGGAAGGGGTTGTACCTCTGCGCCTTCGGTTTGACACGGTGGGCCCTTTGGCGCGCTCAGTTGAAGACGCAGCACATATGCTGGCTTTGCTTGAGGGCGGAACGCCTGCCGATCTGCGAGGTGCAAACTTGAAAGGCCGCCGTTTTGCAGATTTGCAAAACGTGGTTAAAGACGATTTGCGCGATGTACCGCGAGTCGCTTATGAGGTTGGTT
Organism: Ruegeria sp. AK11; assembly: GCF_056541095.1. Classification (NCBI taxonomy): domain Bacteria; kingdom Pseudomonadati; phylum Pseudomonadota; class Alphaproteobacteria; order Rhodobacterales; family Roseobacteraceae; genus Ruegeria; species Ruegeria sp. AK11. The sequence continues at coordinate 39,657 of NZ_JBQFXU010000010.1, read as the reverse complement.
TGGAACGACTTCGAGACGCAGGCGCAAAGGTTATACCTCTTGAGGTTCCCGAACTTCACAACGCAATGTCCCTGTCTAGTGTTGTCGATCCCACTGAATCGTACGGACTGTGGCGAGATGTGATCGAAGCGAATCCTGATGTAATGTATCCTCCGATACTGGAACGGTTCCGGGCTGGAAAAGACGTATCCGGTCCGGACTACGTCGCTGCGTGGTCGAAGCTGGAAGCCTGTCGCGCGGCATGGGATACCGCCACCGCCGGGTTCGATGCCGTTCTTGCGCCAACCGTTCCCAATCTGCCACCCAATCTGGACCGGTTGATGACCGATCACGACTATTACGTGACTGAAAACCTGCTGGCCCTTCGCAATACGCGGATCGGCAACCTGATGGGGCTTGCGGCGCTGACCCTGCCCACCGGAACGCCCGGTTGCGGGCTGATGATGATGGGGTATCCGAACTCGGAAGAGGCCCTGTTGCGGTTGGGGTCAGCGGCAGAATCGGCATTGGCCTGAATGCCACAATCCACTGATTCGGAACCTCTTTGTCTGGACGAAGAGGTATGCGGACTGTAATCTGCCAAAAAAACGGGGCGCAAATGACCCCGATATTGAGGCAGTAACATGGATTTTCCCGAGCGGTTTTCGAACCTACCGGAATATGCATTCCCGCGTTTGCGCGCCCTGTTGGATCACCATCAACCGGGTGGTGACGTCGTTCATATGACGATTGGCGCGCCCACGCATGATTTTCCGGCCTGGGTGACGGATGTCATCATGGAAAACGCGGCCGGGTTTCAGGGCTATCCGCCGAACGAAGGCTCGGAAGACCTGCGCGGTGCAATCTCGGGCTGGATCAAGCGGCGCTATGGGGTCGAAATGGACCCTGACGCCAACGTCATGGCGCTGAACGGCACACGTGAGGGGCTGTATAATGCGGCCATGGCACTGTGCCCGGAACAAAAGAATGGCAAACAACCGATCATCCTGTGCCCGAACCCGTTTTATCAGGTCTACATGGTCGCGTCGATTTCTGTGGGTGCGCAACCCTATTTTGTCCCTGCAACCGCCGCGACGGGTCATCTGCCGGATTATTCCGGCCTGCCCGAAGATGTGCTGAACCGAACAGCGGTGGCTTATATCTGTTCCCCGGCCAACCCGCAGGGCGCGGTTGCGTCGCGCGACTATTGGGCTGACCTGATCCGTCTGGCCGAGGCATATGATTTCCGCATCTTCGCCGACGAATGCTATTCCGAGATTTACCGTAACCAAGCCCCGACGGGGGCTCTGACCGTCGCGCAGGAACTGGGGGCCGATCCCGAACGGATCACGCTGTTTAATTCCCTGTCCAAACGCTCGAATCTGGCCGGTTTGCGCTCGGGCCTGATTGCAGGTGGACCAAAGTCCATCAGCCAGGTGAAAAAGCTGCGCACCTATGCCGGATCCCCACTGCCTTTGCCCTTGCAAGCCGCCGCCGCGCGCGTCTGGGCGGATGAGACACATGTCGAGCAAAACCGCGCGCTCTATCAGGAGAAATACGCCATTGCCGATAAGGTGTTTGCGGGCGTGCAAGGTTACATGTCGCCAGTGGCCGGGTTCTTTCTGTGGTTGCCGGTCGAGAACGGCGAGGACGCAGCATTGAAGGTTTGGAAGGATACCGGGGTTCGGGTTCTTCCGGGCGCATATCTTTCACAAGGTGATCCGGGAAATAACCCGGGCGAAAGCTTTATCCGGGTTGCATTGGTAGCCCCAAAAACAGAGTTGCAGCGTGGTTTGATCACACTCCGCGACTGCATCTATACGTGAGGTACGAGGGCAAAATGGCATCATATAACGCGCGAAACCGCGACCCATTGCTGGACAGCACAACACAGGCAGCCCTGGAGCGACGCAGTAAGGAACTGATCGGTATCGCGCTGATCCTGTTGGGCTTGGCCGCGGCTGCGATGATCTGGTCCTATACGCCCGATGATCCTAATTGGATGGTTTCGACCGACGCGCCGGTGCAAAACTGGATGGGACGGGTCGGCGCGTCTATTGCAGCCCCCTTGTTCATGATCGTGGGCTGGGGAAGCTGGGGCATCGCGCTTGTTGTGGTTGGATGGGGGCTGCGTTTTGCTGGCCATTTCGGTGAAGACCGGGCCATTGCCCGCCTGATCTTTGCCCCGATCTGGATCGCTGTAGCCTCGGTCTATGCCGCTACCCTTGTTCCCGGTGCCGAGTGGCGTGCAACGCATAGCTACGGTTTGGGCGGTTTGTTCGGCGACACGGTCATGGGCGCGTTGCTGACGCTGGTGCCGATCTCTTCGCATTTTCTGGTCAAACTGATGTCGCTGGCCATGGCCGTCGGGATGACCACGCTGGGTGTTTTTGTGCTGGGCTTCACCAAGGCCGACGTGAAACGCGGCTTCCGCGCCTTCCTACTGGGTCTTGTTATGTCTTATGACATGCTGATGACGCTGATGGGGCGTGGTGCGGCCTCGGCCGCGCAAGCCGCGCGGGATCGCCGAGCACAGTGGGAAGAACGCAAGCTTGCCCGCGCTGAAGCGGCTGAGGCGATGTTTGACGACGAACTGGTCTATGCCGATCCTGTTTTTGAAGAACCTGAATTGGGACGTCCTGAACCTCCGGTCAAATCAGGCCTGTTGGCGCGAATGCCGTCACTTATCCGGCGCCCCGATCCAATGCCCGAGCCTGAGTTGGTGGATCCTGAACCGATCGCCGGCTTTGACGACATGCCCGGAGAAGATCGCATCCGCTCCAAAATCTCGGCCGCCGTGCGAAATCGCAAGGTAGCCGTGGGTGAAATGACACCCGAGCCGGATCCCAACCTGCCGTTGACCAAGGGTCGTGGACGCGGTCCCGATCCGCTAATCCTGAACCAGCATACCTCGTCCGAACTGCCACCCGAACCGCCGATGACGGCGTATGGTCTGCGCCCCGAGCCGCAGGTGTCCGCTGGTGACACGCCAGAGGCGCAAGAACCCGCTGTGTTCGGTTATGAGGCCGGGACAGAACAATACGATTACGCATCCGAATTGGATATCGATGATGAGTCGGTTTTCGAGGATGTCACTGACGCCGCGCCGCAGCAGCGCCCCGCGATGAAAATCCCGGTAGCTGAACCGCGCAAGCCTGTGGTGGCGCAGCCCGTGCGTCGGACACCGTTGCCGTCTCGTCGTGCGCAGGCCGAAGCGCAACCGGCATTGTCCTTCGAGGAACGGCACTCTGACTTCGAACTGCCGCCTCTGGGCTTGTTGTCCAACCCCGCCAGTATCCAACGCCATCACCTGAGCGATGAAGCCTTGGAAGAAAATGCACGGATGCTGGAAAACGTTCTGGACGATTACGGCGTCAAGGGTGAGATCGTCAGCGTACGCCCCGGCCCGGTCGTGACCATGTACGAGCTGGAGCCCGCTCCGGGCCTCAAGGCGAGCCGTGTGATCGGTTTGGCAGACGATATTGCGCGTTCGATGTCGGCGCTGTCGGCGCGGGTTTCGACCCTGCCGGGCCGCTCGGTGATCGGCATCGAATTGCCCAACGAAAACCGCGAGATGGTGGTTCTGCGCGAAATCCTCGCCAGCCGAGACTTTGGCGATGGCAACCAGGCGTTGCCGCTGGCGTTGGGCAAGGATATCGGCGGTGAATCCGTTGTGGCGAACCTGGCCAAGATGCCTCACCTGTTGATTGCCGGGACCACGGGTTCGGGTAAGTCGGTGGCGATCAACACGATGATCCTGTCGCTGCTCTACAAGCTGACGCCGGATGAATGCCGCCTGATCATGATCGACCCCAAGATGCTGGAACTTTCGGTTTACGATGGCATCCCGCATCTGCTGTCACCCGTTGTGACCGATCCAAAGAAGGCGGTCGTCGCCCTGAAATGGGTCGTGGGCGAAATGGAAGACCGCTATCGCAAGATGTCCAAGATGGGCGTGCGCAACATTGCGGGCTACAACGGCCGGGTGAAGGACGCGCTGGCCAAGGGCGAGTTGTTCAGCCGCACGGTGCAGACCGGGTTTGACGATGAAACCGGTGAACCAACGTTCGAGACGGAACAATTCGCGCCCGAAGCGATGCCCTATATCGTCGTCATCGTCGATGAGATGGCCGATCTGATGATGGTCGCGGGCAAGGAAATCGAAGCCTGTATCCAGCGTCTGGCGCAAATGGCACGGGCCTCGGGCATTCACCTGATCATGGCCACACAGCGCCCCTCGGTTGACGTGATTACCGGCACAATCAAGGCCAACTTCCCTACGCGGATTTCGTTCCAAGTGACGTCGAAAGTCGACAGCCGCACCATTCTGGGCGAGATGGGCGCCGAACAACTGCTGGGGCAGGGCGACATGCTTTACATGGCCGGTGGCGCCAAAATCACCCGTTGCCACGGACCGTTTGTGTCGGATGAAGAGGTAGAGGAGATCGTCAACCACCTCAAACAATACGGTCCGCCCGATTACGTGGGCAGCGTTCTGGATGGCCCGGCCGAGGACAAGGTCGACAACATTGACGCCGTTCTGGGGCTGAATACTGGCGGCAACACGAACGGAGAGGACGCGCTGTACGATCAGGCGGTGGCAATTGTGATCAAGGATCGCAAATGCTCGACCTCTTATATTCAGCGAAAACTCGCCATCGGGTACAACAAGGCGGCGCGTCTTGTTGAGCAAATGGAAGACGAAGGTGTTGTTTCGTCAGCAAATCATGTCGGGAAACGCGAAATCCTCGTTCCCGAGCAATAGGATATTTAATAACAAGGGCAGACAGCCTATCTGTACAGCATGAAACAGATTGCTTTTGCCCTTGCTTTGACACTGGCCGCACCCGCCGCATGGGCGGCGGAAAAACTGCCGCTTTCGCAGATTTCCAATTACCTGAACGGATTGAAAACGGTTCAGACAACGTTCACGCAGGTGAACGATGATGGCTCGTTGAGCACCGGACAGCTGTGGATGCAGCGCCCGGGCAAGATGCGGTTCGAATATGACCCGCCCAACAGCGCTGTGGTGCTGGCGCGATCAGGCAGTGTTCAGATCTTCGATCCGAAATCGAACCAGCCACCCGAGCAATACCCGCTGAAGCGCACGCCTCTATCCATTGTGCTGGCACGCAACGTGAATCTTGATCAGGCCAATATGGTTGTCGGCCACAGCTTTGACGGCACGGCCACAGTGGTCACCGCGCAAGACCCCAAGAACCCTGAAGCAGGCCGGATTGAACTGATGTTCACCGATAATCCGGTTGAGCTGCGCAAATGGGTGATCCATGACAACGCCGGCAGCCAGACCACCGTTCTTTTGGGTGCGTTGACCGTAAGCAATGGTCTTGATCAGGGTCTTTTCTCGAACAAGGAAAGACGCGGGTCAGTCAATCGCTGACCCGCTTTTTGCTGGTCAATACCGGCAGTTCGCCAACTGTGCCTGATACAGTTGCGCGCGCGCGTCCACGTCATTGGCCACGCTCAACAACCACGACTTGCTGTTGTGGGTGCCGCGAGCGTACCCCGTGTGACCTTCGTGATAGGCCAAGTATTGATTGCGTGTGTCGCCGGGGTGGATGCCGTTGCGCTCATAGCTTTTGTTCATATACCAGCCGATGAAGTCCGAGGCATCGCGGATGCGATCCCGCTTGGCCCGGCGCTTGCCGGTTTCGCGCTGATATTGATCCCAGGTGCCGTCCAGTGCCTGGCTGAACCCATAGGCGCTGCTTTGCCGCCCCATCGGGATCACGCCCAGCACGTAACGGTGCGGGGTACGCGCGTCGTGGCGATATCGGCTTTCCTGATAAATCGTGGCCATCTGAACGTGAACCGGAACACCCCATTTCTGCTCGGTGCTTTTGAAAGCCTTGATAAAATCCGGTCGTTCGTGCGCAATGCTGCACGCGTCGTTCAGCTTGCTGGGCGGTTGTTTTGACCCGCCGCCACAGGATGCCAAAAGCAGCACCCCGAAGAGTACGATAAGAATTCTGCTCATGTGCCTCATGCCTTTTTTGTTTATTCTAGCGCAGATTGAGCTCTGAGGAAATCACAATCGCTATAAAACAATGGCAAGAATTATGGGTAACGCCGCCACGGAAAGTACGGTGGACACCATGACCATGCCGGCAACGGCATCGGAATCGGCTTCAAATCGTTCTGCCAACAAATATGAGGTCACAGCGACCGGTGTACAAATTTGCAATATCAGAACGCCAAAGGCGACAGTGTCCAGATCAAACAACACCCCAATCCCCCAGCCCAACGCAAAGCAGACGATAAGTTTCAGGACTGACAGCCAGAGCGCTTGCCCCAGACTACGCGAGGTCAGGCGGGCGATTGCAACACCCACCGTGACTAACATCAGCGGAACAGCCATTTGCCCCAAAAGCTCTAACGTGTTGGTTAGAAATGTCGGAGTTTGCCACCCCTGCCACAAAAACACCGCACCCAGAATGGTCGCCCATGCCATCGGCTGGCGTAAGACCTGTCCCCATGCGCCTTTTCCGGCGACTAGGTAGATCCCATAGGTGAAAGAAAACAGCGCGGTTACAGACAGAAAGATGACCGCGTAACCCAAACCAATCTGCCCGAACGCAAAGATACATAGCGGCAGGCCAAGATTGCCGGTATTGCCGAAAATCAGCGGTGACAGGTACGTGCGCTGATCCAGTTTCAATCCGCGAACAATCAACCAGAACACCCCAGCCAGCAGAAGATTTGCGACCAGAGTTGCCGACGTGAAACGCGACAAATCTCCGCCCGGAATGTCGGTTTGCATGAGTGCAACAAAGATCAGACTGGGCATTGCCAGCGTCGTTGCAAAGCGTGTCACAAATTGCAGCCGGTATTCGAACCCCAGTTTGACCCACGTAAAGCCAATGGCCGCCAAGAGAAAAACCGGGGCCACGATTTCGAACACTGTCAGTATTAGGTTCACAGACTGTTTCCCTGAATTTCACATCAATGATTGGCATTTCGGGCCAAAAACCGTTAGTAAATGCGGTGGGGGCCGAAACAATGTTAAAGACACGCGCGAAATACGGATTGGGCCAGGTGGTCCGTCACAAGAAACACCCTTTTCGAGGGGTGATTTTTGACGTGGACCCGGAATTTTCGAACACAGAAGAATGGTACCAGGCCATTCCGGAAGACAGCCGTCCACGGAAAGAACAGCCGTTCTACCACCTGCTGGCAGAGAACGACCAATCCTTCTATGTTGCTTATGTTTCAGAACAAAATCTGGTTGCAGACTATTCTGGAGAGCCGGTCGAGCACCCGGATATCTCCAACATGTTCGGCCCGTTTGAAGACGGTGCTTACCCTCTGCATTTCCACCTGAACTAGGTTTGGCGAACCGGTCGGCATTGCACTGCCGCTGATCAGTATCCAAGGGCGCACCCATCTTTGCGCGGGTCGCTGGCACCTTCCAAAACACCGTCTTTTCGGATTCGGATCGCTTGCGCTCCTCCAAGCGGCGTTTCTGGAATTTCAATATTGTGTCCAATTTCAGACAATTGTTTCGCTACCTCTTCGGAATAGCCCCGCTCCAGCTTCAGGACATTCCCATCGAAAAAGGCACGCGGCGCGTTGATGCTTTCCTGTAGCTCCAGCCCAAAGTCCCTAAGGTTCGAAACGAAACGCGCGTGCCCGGTCGGTTGATAAGCACCGCCCATGACGCCGAATGGCATCGTGACACGGTCATTCTCGGTCAACATCCCCGGTATGATCGTGTGCATCGGGCGCTTGCCGCCAGCCAGTTCATTGGGGTGACCCGGCTGAAGCGTGAACCCCGCGCCCCTGTTCTGAAGCAAGATACCGTATTTCTCGGATGCGATCCCTGATCCAAAGCTATGAAAGATCGAATAGATCAGCGACACAGCCATAAGGTCGCGATCGACCACCGTGATATAGACCGTGTCCCTGTGAATGGCTTCCGTCAAAGGTGCTGCTGCGGGCATTGCGCCTTTTGGGTCAATCAATGCAGCCAGCCGGACCGCAACATCCAAATCAAGAAACCGCTCGGCCCGTGCGACATGATCGGGATCCGCAATGAACCGGTTGCGCGCGTCATAAGCCAGCTTGGTGGCTTCAGCCTCGATATGAACCCGTTCTGCTCCAAATGGATCCATACTGGCCAGATCGAATTGTTTTAGAATGTTCAGCAACAGGATCGCGGTCGCGCCTTGGCCGTTTGGCGGGTGTTCGACCAGATCAACACCCTTGTAGGCTCCGCGCATGGGCTGCGTTTCAGTGCACTTGGTGCAGTGAAAGTCTTCGGCGGTGTGGACACCTCCGCGTGCAGACAGGGCCCGGATCATATCCTCGGCAATGTCTCCTGAATAAAATGCGTCGCGTCCCTGACTGGCGATCCTGCGCAAGACCTCAGCCTGACCGGGGGCGCGAAAGATCTGACCGATAGCTGGTATCTGCCCTTTGATCAGATAATGGTCACGCGCAGCACCCTGTAATGTGGCCGCCCCGGTTTTCCAGTCAAACGCAACCCGGGGGGCCACCGGAACGCCAGCCTCGGCATAGTGGATTGCGGGTTCCAGAATCGCGTCCAGCCCCAATCGCCCTTCGGTTTCTGCAAGGTGACAGAAGGCGTCCACGGCACCGGGAACAGTCACCGCATCCGGACCGCTCAACGGTACAGACGACAGGCCTTTGTCCCGCAAGGGCTGCGCCCGCGCGGCGGCCGGTGCGCGACCCGATCCGTTCAATGCGCGTATCCGGTTTTCGCCCGCACGGCTGAACAAAACGAAACAATCGCCCCCCAACCCGGTCATCTGCGGTTCGCAGATGCCAAGCAGAACCGCACCTGCTATCGCGGCGTCCATGGCGTTGCCGCCGCGCTCAAGAATATCGATTGCCACTTTGGCGGCTAGCGGGTGCGACGTTGCGCACATCCCCCGCGTTGCAAAAACTTCCGACCGGCCAGGTTTGTGCAGATCACGCATGGTGGGTTCTTTCTCCTTCAAACAGGGGAAAGCTATTCTCTGATTGCCGGTTGTCCAGTCAATTCAAGTTTGGGGGGAGATCCTCGGCGCCGTTCACTGGGTGGGGGCTGTGATAATTGGCGCCGAGGGAAGCTATCTGAGCTACGAGTCACTGTATGGCGGCGATTTGCGGCGCGACAATGTTTCGAAAATGGCGTTATTGTGGCCAATTGCGGCTGATTACCCGTTCTTGTCAAAGTTAAATCGCAGGGATAGCCGATTGCACCCGTCGCGACGCTCATAACAGATATCGCTGGTCAGTTGATGAATCAGGAACCAGCCGAACCCGCCTTCGGGCAAATCCTGAATGCGGGTTCCCAGTGGTGCCGGCGTTCCGTCTGGTGGTTCGTAGCCGGGCAATGGATGGCCCGTGTCCGAAATCAGAATGTCCAGCCGGTTTCTGTCCAATCGGCATGTCACCTGAACCCCGGCCGGGGCCACGTCCATATAGGCATGTTCCACAACGTTGTTGATTGCTTCTGCCAGTGCGATCTTGACATCGTCCGCCTTGTGCGGCGGCAACCCTCGTTTCGCCAGTCCGGCGCTGAGTTTCGCAATCCCCGCACTGGCTTCTGTTTCCGTTGCGGGAAAGCTCAATTCCAGGCAGGTCGCGTTACAAATGGGCTCCACGTTGTCGCACTCCTGCTGTTGTCACCTGTCTGGTTCCGACAGGGCGTCATCCAGTGTTGCAAACAACCTGAACACGGTATCCATGCGCGTCAGGCGAAAGACCTTTTCCACCACGGGCTGCGGGCCTGCCAGATCAAGCCTTCGGTTCAGCCCCAGTTGTTTCATGGACGCTACGATTGCGCCCAGTCCGCTTGAATCGATGAACTCGACGCCTGAAAGGTCCAGGACAACCCGATCGGCGCAGGCCTCGGTCTCTGCGCGCATGTCTTCTTTGAACTGAATGGCCATCGCAGCGTCGATCCGGTCAGAGTGAACCGTGATAATCTGTGTCGTTCCGTCTGATGTGCTGGTCAGCCCCATGGTCCGGCTGCCTCCAATCTGAAAATGAGTCGTAGAAATACGCTAGACGCGAATTCTTACCATTCGGTATTCAAGGGCCGGACGACAGGAGGATTATCCGGATGAGAGATGTTGTTATTGCAGGCGCTGCCAGAACACCAATGGGTGGTTTTCAGGGCATGTTCGACGGTGTCGCAGCATCCGAGCTTGGCGGCGCAGCGATTCGTGCCGCGTTAAAGCGGGCAGGGGCGCAGACGGTTGACGAGGTGTTGATGGGATGTGTCCTGCCCGCAGGTCAGGGGCAGGCACCGGCGCGCCAGGCGGGTTTCGCGGCGGGTTTAGGCGAGGAGGTTCCTGCCACCACGCTGAACAAGATGTGTGGTTCCGGGATGAAGGCGGCGATGATGGCCTTCGACCAGATCGCATTGGGTCTTGCGGACACAATGGTCGCCGGAGGGATGGAGAGCATGACCAACGCGCCCTACCTGCTGCCGAAAATGCGGGGCGGTGCGCGCATCGGTCATGGTCAGGTGATCGACCACATGTTCCTTGACGGGCTGGAAGACGCCTATGACAAGGGCCGCCTGATGGGAACCTTTGCCGAAGACTGCGCCGAGGCGTATCAGTTCACCCGCGAAGCGCAGGATGAATATGCCTTGAAATCCTTGTCCAACGCACTTTCCGCGCAAGAAAGCGGTGCTTTCGAGGGCGAGATCGTCCCCGTCACAGTGCGCACGCGTAAGGGTGAGGTCGTACAGGTCGCTGATGAGCAACCCAAATCCGCCCGTCCCGAGAAAATTCCGACACTGAAACCGGCTTTCCGCAAGGACGGGACAGTGACCGCCGCCAATTCCTCGTCAATATCCGACGGCGCGGCGGCGCTTGTTCTGGCATCGGCTGAGGCGGCAGAAGCGCAAGGACTGACAGTTCGGGCCCGGATTTTGGGACATGCCAGCCATGCTCAAGCGCCCGGACTTTTCACGACTGCACCGGTTCCGGCGGCGCAAAAGCTTCTGTCCCGCATCGGTTGGAACAAGGATGATGTCGACCTGTGGGAGGTCAACGAAGCCTTCGCAGTTGTGCCGATGGCTTTCATGCACGAAATGGGATTGCCGCGCGACAGGGTAAACGTAAATGGCGGGGCCTGCGCCTTGGGCCATCCTATTGGCGCATCTGGCGCCCGTATTCTGGTCACTTTGTTGAACGCGCTCGAGAAACGAAATCTCAAGCGGGGGGTTGCTGCAATCTGTATCGGCGGCGGTGAAGGAACAGCTATCGCGATCGAACGCATTTGACCCTTCATCTTTTTCGAAATACTCCGGGGGTTCGGGGGCGGCGCCCCCGAGTTTTCCAAGGGGTTTGGAACCTATGACCGTCGATTACAGCGCGCTGGCTAGTACAATTGCAGCATTGACCGAAGGCGAAAACGATCAGGTTGCCCTGATGGCTACCGTTGCTTGCGAGGTCCACCATTCCGACGATCGTTTCGACTGGACCGGGTTTTACCGGGTGACAGAACCGGGCTTGCTTAAAATTGGCCCGTATCAAGGTGGCCATGGCTGCCTCGTCATCCCGTTCGAACGCGGCGTCTGCGGGGCGGCAGCGCGCACCGGCGAAGTGCAACTGGTGCCCGACGTGGACGCGTTTCCGGGTCACATCGCCTGCGCCTCGTCCACCCGATCCGAACTGGTTCTGCCGGTCCGGAACGCATCGGGCGAGCTGATTGCAGTTTTCGACATCGACAGCAATCAACCCGACGCGTTCTCAACCGAAGACGCGGATAACCTGTCCGCGATCCTGTCAAAGACCTTCGCGCAAGCCTGATTGATTTTCGGTCTGTACAAGGTGCGTCTACCGGTTTCCTCTTTTCGATTTCGCTCGGGGTTTGATAAAACAGGAAAGCCCGAACCGTATTGGATTAACCATGGTCCCAGGCCATTTCCGAACTCCGCGCCTCTCGGTTCGCAACTGGAAGGTTGAACTCGCCGATCCGCGATTGCGGGTTCGGCTTGAAGATGATCTTGTCACGCTTCTGACCCCTGAGGTCCTGAAACACCTGCCGCCCCCGATGCAGTTGCAGGGCCGGGAGATTTCGAACTGGATTGATGAAAGACGTGCTGAAAGCGATATTCTGCTTGCGCGCCAAAGCCGCGGTAACCACCTGATCGGCCTCATGGTGTTGGCCATGAGTTCTGACACCGAGGCAATTCCAAGCCTTCACATCGGCTATTTGATTGCTCAAACCGCTTGGGGGAATGGTTACGCCCCCGAGTTGCTGCAAGGCTTGCAGGACGCATTGACGCCTGGGCCTGCCGTGCGTCTCATTGCCGGGGTCGGGCGTGACAATCCAGGTTCAGCCCGCGTTCTGGAAAAAACAGGCTTTACGCTTTGGCCGGAGCGCGCCTCGGACACCGCCGATATTTATGTTTACCATATTAGCTGAGTGACCGAGCCGTCAGGGCATAGCCAATCCGGAATATGGATCCACGTGAAAAAATGCTTGGAAATTTCATGGAATCGAGTCATCGTGAAAAAAGAGGTGAAATTTTCACGAGCGTTGGAGCTATCCTTGAACAGTCAGGCCCCGCAAAGTGCGACACTCGGTGCTGATATCCGCGCGCTGCGCAAGGCGCGAGGATTGACGCTGAGTGATATCGCGATCCGGTTGGACAGGTCTGTGGGCTGGCTCAGCCAGGTTGAGCGTGACATGTCCGAGCCGTCGATCTCGGACCTGAGGCAGATCGCCGAATGCCTTGGCGTCCCCATGTCGATGTTGTTTGCGCATTCGGCGGCACCGGCGGACGAGCAGGGATATGTCGTGCGTGCCGGCTCGCGCCGCCCCATGGGGTCGGGCGAGGAAGGGTTGATCGAAGAGCTGCTCTCGCCGGATCTGACCGATGATTTTGAAATGGTGCATTCCACCTTCAAACCCAACTCGCAGATGCAGACACCGGCCAATCGCCCGACACAGGAAGTCGGATACATGATCTCGGGCAAGCTGGACCTGACAATCGGGGGACGCGCGTTCACGGTTGGGCCGGGTGACAGCTTTCGATTCCGACATGAACCCTATCAATGGGCCAACCCTTATGATGAGCCCGCTGTAGCCATCTGGGTTATCGCCCCGCCGGTTTATTGATGTCGTTCGAGGCCTGGACCATATTCGCGTTGTTCTGGGTGGTTTTCGTGACCACCCCGGGTCCGAACGCGGTCAATTGCATCTCGAACGGGATGAGCCTTCCGTTTCCAAGGGCAATGCTAGGCGTATTGGCTATTCTCACGCAGGCCAGCGCCTTTCTGATCCTGTCTGCGCTGGGTGTGACCGCCCTGATCGCTGCATCGCCGACCGGGTTCTTTGTCGCCAAGTTGATTGGCGCGGGATTTTTAATCTGGTTGGGGATTCGCGGCTGGATGAATGCGACAAGACCCGCACCAGCCTCCGAGCGTCCGGCGCGACATGTCTATCTGCACGCGCTTGCGGTGGCCACGATCAATCCCAAAAGCGTCGCCGGATACCTGGCCGCGTTTTCGCAGTTCGTTCAGCCCGAGGTTCCGATCTGGCAGCAGATGGGGGTTATCATGCCGACCGCGCTGGTCATCACCACACTCAGCTACACCGGCTTTACGGCGCTGGGTGCCTTGATGGGCAAGGCAGCGTTGGGCGCGGTGTTCAATATCTGGGTGCGCCGGATCACGGCGGCCTGTTTTGTCATCTACGGTGTGTTGTTGGGAACCAGCACCACACCCGCAACAAAGGGGTAGTCAGATGCATAAGGGATCCTGCCTTTGCGGCTCGGTCGCGTTCACGATCGACGGAGACCTGTCGCCGCCGTCGGTCTGCCATTGCGGACAGTGCCGCAGACAGTCGGGCCATGTCTGGGCTTCGACTTCGACCCATAAGGACAACCTGAGTTTCTCGGCCAGTGACACACTCAGCTGGTATTGCGCGTCTGACATCGCCCGGCGCGGATTTTGCAGCAAATGTGGCTCGTTCCTCTTCTGGCATCACAACCAGGAAGACACGATTTCGATTTCCATGGGCGCGCTGGACGCACCCACAGGTCTTTCGCTCTCGAAGCACATCTTTGTGGCTGACAAGGGCGACTACTACGACATCACGGACGATCTGCCTCAAGAGGCACAGTAACAAGGATCAAAAACGCATGAGTGATTTTCCAACAAAAGCCCGCGTGGTCATAATCGGTGGCGGTGTGGTGGGGGCTTCCTCGCTGTATCACCTTGCCAAGAAAGGCTGGACCGATTGTGTTCTGCTGGAAAAGAACGAACTGACTGCCGGGTCGACCTGGCATGCGGCAGGGAACGTTCCGACCTTTTCGACCTCATGGGCGATCATGAACATGCAGCGCTATTCGACCGAGCTGTATGCGCGTCTGGGCGAGGAAGTCGATTACCCGATGAACTACCACCAGACCGGTTCGATCCGACTGGCGCATTCGAAAGAACGTGTGCAGGAGTTCGAGCGCGCCATGGCGATGGGCCGCTATCAGGGTATCCCGATGGAAATGTGGACCCCGGAAGAGGCGAAAGAGCGCTATCCCTTCCTGGAAACGCACGATCTTGAAGGTGTTCTCTACGACCCGACGGATGGTGATATCGATCCGGCGCAGCTGACCCAGGCGCTGGCCAAGGGCGCACGCGATATGGGGCAGAAGATCATCCGTTTCTGCCCGGCGACTGGCGTGACGCAGCATGGCGACGGCACCTGGACCGTGCACACGGACAAAGGCGATATAGCCTGTGACTATGTTGTGAACGCAGCCGGGTATTATGCGCAGCGTGTGGGTGAATGGTTCAAGCCCTTCGGTGGCCGCACCGTTCCGGCAATGGTCATGAGTCACCAGTACCTGCTGACCGATGAAATCCCCGAGATCGAAGCATGGACCAAGCAAAGCGGTGCCAAGCTGCCGCTGCTGCGTGATGTGGATGTCTCTTACTACCTGCGGCAGGAAAAGAACGGCTTCAACCTTGGTCCTTACGAGCCCAACTGCAAGGGCCACTGGATGACCGAAGACGATCCGATGCCGGATGATTTCAGCTTTCAGCTGTGGAATGACGATCTGGACCGCATCGAAGATATCGTCACCGATGCGATGGAGCGGGTGCCGCTGATGGCAACCTCGGGCGTTGGACGCGTCATCAACGGGCCGATCCCTTATGCGCCGGACGGGCTGCCGCTGATCGGCCCGATGCCGGGTGTGAAAAACGCGTTCGAGGCGCATACTTTCACCTTCGGCATCGCGCAGGGCGGTGGCGCAGGCAAGGTTCTGGCCGAGTGGGTCGTTGATGGCGCGACCGAATGGGATATGTGGGCCGTCGATCCGCGCCGCTATACCGATTACACCGATCAGGATTATTGCAACCAGAAAGGCATGGAAGTTTATGGCAACGAATATGCCATGCACTTCCCGCACCATGAATGGCCTGCCGCACGAAACAAGAAGCTGTCGCCCGTGCATGACAAGGTGATCGCGCACGGCGGTGTCATGGGGGCCTATAACGGCTGGGAACGCGCCAACTGGTTTGCACAGCCCGGTGATGACACCTCGCTCGACGCGACCCACACCTGGGGACGGTCCGGTCCGTGGGAACAGCGGATCAAGGAAGAATGTGAGGCCGTGCGCGATCATTGTGGCGTGTTGGACCTGCCGGGCTTCTCGCGGTTCAAAATACAGGGGCCGGGTGCTGATGAATGGCTGCGCGGTCTGGTTGCCGGGGCATTGCCCAAGATTGGTCGGGTTGGGCTGGTTTACTTCGCAGATGACCGCGGGCGTATCCTGACCGAAATGTCGGTCACGCGCGAGGCCGAAGACCTGTTCGTTCTGGTCACTGCAGCGACCGCGCAATGGCATGACCGTGAATGGCTTGAGCGTCACATACCTGCCGATGCCGAGTTCACGCTGGAAGACTGGACAACGCGGATGAGCACGCTGATCGTTACCGGGCCTCGATCTCGGGACATTCTCAGCAAAGTTACCGAGGCCGATCTGACCTTGCCGTGGCTCAGCTTTCAGGAAAGCGAAATCAAAGGCGGATGGGTCGCTCTGCTGCGTGTCTCATTCGCTGGTGAGCTGGGCTGGGAAGTTCACGCTGAAAATGCGGATATGCCTGCGATCTACGACGCGATCATCGATGCCGGTGCCAAGCCGTTCGGGATGTATGCGCTGAACTCGCTGCGGATCGAAAAGGGGTACCGCGCCTGGAAGGGCGATCTGTCGACCGACTATTCCCTGCTTGAAGGCGGGTTGGAGCGGTTCGTCAAGCTGGACAAACCGCAGGACTTCCCGGGCAAGGCCGCAATCCTGAACGAAAAGCAGCAAGGCGTGAAAAAGTCCTTCGTCACCCTGACCGTTGATGCGGGCGATTGTGACGCGCCGTATATGTCCTGCATCTGGCATGGCGATGAGATCGTGGGCGAAACCACATCCGGCGCATGGGGCTACCGTGTTGGTAAATCCATCGCGCTGGGCATGATCCGGGCCGAGCTTGCCAATCCCGGAACTGAGCTTGAGGTCGAAATCTACGGTCAGAAATGCCACGCTGTTGTAGAACTGGATCAACCGCTCTGGGATCCCGAGAACGAGCGGTTGCGCGCGTGACGCTTCCGGCGACCATGTCCGGCGTCTATCTGACCGGCCATGGCGGGCCAGAGGCGCTTGAATGGCGCGACGATATCCCAGTCCCGGCCCCTGGGCCGGGGCAGGTACTTGTTCGGGTCGCTGCAGCAGGCGTGAATAACACGGACATCAATACGCGGATCGGCTGGTATTCATCGGATGTCACCGGCGGGACGGATGCCGTCGATCAGGATGTTGAAGCCGGAGGGTGGGGCGGTGCACTGAACTTTCCCCGCATTCAGGGCGGCGATCTGTGCGGGATCGTTGTAGAGGTCGGGTCAAACACGGGGTTCAAAAAAGGCCAGCGTGTGACTTGTCCGATCAACCTGCCGCGTCCGAGCCCAAGAAACCCTCAGGGCTTTATTGCGCTTGGGTCTGAGATTGATGGGGCTTTTGCCCAATACTGTCTGGTTGAAGCAAATGACCTTTATGACTTAAGTGCATCGCCCCTGTCAGACGTGGAAATTGCGGCCATTCCCTGTGCCTTTGGTACTGCCGAAAACCTGCTGACGCGCGCGGGCGTGACGGCGGGACAAAAGGTTCTGATCACCGGTGCGTCAGGTGGCGTCGGTCTGGCGGCTGTGCAGCTTGCTGCGCTGCGCGGGGCATCGGTTTGGGGTGTGACGGCTGCAGCGAAGGAAGAGGTCGTCAAATCCCAAGGCGCGTTGGGCACATTTGGCCGGGATGAGCTGCCGCCGCAGGATATGTTCGACGCGGTCATAGATGTGGTTGGCGGGCCCGCATGGGCATCGCTGATCCTTGCCTTGAAACCCGGCGGGCACTACGCCGTTTCTGGGGCGATCGCCGGTCCGATTGTCGAGGCTGATCTGCGGGACATCTATTTGCGCGACATCACCATTCACGGCTGCACGCATCAGGCACCCGAAGTCTTTGGCCGCCTAGTGGAGTTGATGAATTGCGGATGGATTAAGCCACTGGTTTCCCGAACCTACCCATTGAAGGATATCGCCCGCGCACAGGCTGATTTTCAGGCAAAGACCCTTCCGGGTAAACTCGTGCTGCTGCCTTAAGGAGCAAGGACATGACAAAGATCACTCTGTTGGACGGTTCAATCGGACAGGAACTGGTCAAACGCATCGGAGACCGGGCGACGCCGCTATGGTCCACGCGTGTGATGATCGACCACCCTGATCTGGTCGGCGCGGTACATGGCGACTATTTCCGTTGTGGTGCCACGGTTGCCACCACCAATACCTATGCAGTCCACCGCTCACGCCTTGTACGGGTGGGGATGGAGGACCAGATGCCCGCCCTTGTCGACACTGCCCTGACACAGGCCGAACGTGCCCGTATTTCGACCGGGGGGCGGATCGCCGGGTCTCTGGGGCCGCTTCTGGCATCTTACCGACCCGACCTGAACCCGGACCCGGCAGACGCGGCGGAAAAGTTTGCTGAACTTGTGGCTTTGATGGCTGCGCGCGTCGATCTGTTTCTGATCGAGACAGTGTCCTCGGTGCAGGAGGCCGAGGGCGCGCTGCGTGGAACGACCGGATGTGGCAAACCGGTCTGGCTGTCATTCACGGTCAATGACGACGATGGCAGTCGCTTCAGGTCTGGCGAACAGCTCAGGGATGTCGCGCCATTGGTTGAAGAGTTTTCGCCTGACGCGCTGCTGATCAATTGTTCGCGCCCCGAAGCGATCCCGGCTGCTCTGGGCATCCTGTCCGGCATGAACAAGCCCTATGGCGCTTACGCCAACGGCTTTACACATATTTCGGATGAGTTTCTAAAGGACGCGCCGACAGTGGATGCGTTGGATCAACGCCATGATCTTGGTCCCGATGCCTATGCGGATCACGTCATGCGTTGGGTCGGTCAGGGGGCTACGATTGTCGGCGGGTGCTGCGAAATTGGCCCGGACCACATCGAAGCGCTGGCCAAACGGTTGCGTGCTGCCGGGCACGAGATCGTCTAAGGTGACAGCGATGAGGAAAGTTGCTTCTGATTCACCGCAGGCGATACAGCAACATTTCGATATTCTGGTCGCACCCGGATTTGTGCTGCTTGAACTGGCCTCATTGGTCGAGGTTCTCAGGCTGGCAAATCGTGTGTGTCCAAAGCCGCCGTTCACTTTTGCCTATCGGTCGCTCAAAGGTGGCCCGATCTCCAGCAGCAGCGACGCGGTGGTGCAAACGGAACGCGTGCAGCCGCAACCCAAGGCGAATTATCTTTTTGTGATCGGCAATTCTGACCCGGATCACCCGGACTTGTCTTTGGGGCGGGTGGTGTCGGACTATACTTTCCGCGATGCCAAGGTGTTTCTGCTGGCGGAAGCGGCCAGCCGGTATATCGACGAACAGGGTTCAGATGATTTGGCAACTCACTGGGAAAACGCCTCGTTCCTGCGGGAACGCGGGGCCCGGTTTGAAGCCAAACTGTCGATTGCAACCGAACAGGGCGCCGTTGTGACCTGTGCCGGAATGGAGGCGACAACAGATGTCGCGCTGGCAGTAATCGGTCGCCATATCTCGGGGCCTGCAAAGATGACCGTGGCGGACATCATGCTGCATGAAAACATCCGGGATTTCGCCTCGATGCAGCCTTTCTCGGGGGTAAAGTTGACGGCGACCGGAGATGTGAAGCTGGATCAGTGCATCAAGCTCATGCAGGCCAATATCGAAGACCCTCTGCCGATCAATCAGATCGTCGATTCGCTGCAACTGTCGAACCGTTCGCTTGAGCGTAAGTTCAAAACCTTCTTTGGTACCACGCCCAACGGATTCTATCGCGAAATGCGGCTCGCCAAGGCCAATAACCTGCTTCTGAACACCACTATGAGCGTTCGCGAAATCGGATTGGCCTGTGGTTTTCCGAACGGGTTTTCCTCTGTTTACAAAAGCTTCTTCGGGGTCACGCCTTTTGTCGTTCGGCGGGAAAAGCGGGCCGCGACACATCGGTGAAAAATGCTGATCTTGTGACGTTTTTGGTGCATTTGTTGTCGATCTTCCGTGGCAGTTTACGCCAAACCTGACACAGCGGAGATTTCAGGATGGTTGATCTTCCCAGCAAGGCCCGAGTGGTCATCATCGGTGGCGGCGTCATCGGATGTTCGGTCGCCTATCATCTGACCAAGAAGGGATGGACCGATGTTGTTCTGCTAGAACGCAAGCAACTGACCAGCGGCACCACCTGGCACGCGGCGGGCCTGATCGGGCAACTGCGCGCGTCTTCCAACATGACCAAACTGGCGCGCTATTCCGCAGAGCTCTATCTGGGCCTTGAGGAAGAGACCGGTGTCGCCACCGGCCTGCGTCAGGTCGGGTCCGTTTCGGTCGCCCTGACCAGTGAGCGGTTGGAGGAGCTTCACCGAAATGCGGCAATGGCCCGCGCCTTTGGCGTGCCGGTCGAAGAGCTTTCTCCGACCGAAGTCAAAGAGCGATATGAGCATATCAACCTCGACGGCGTGGCAGGTGGCGTTTGGTTGCCAACCGATGGCCAGGCGGATCCTGCTAATATTGCCTTGGCGTTGGCCAAGGGTGCGCGTCAACGCGGTGGGGTGATCAAGGAACGGGTGAAGGTGACCGGGATTTCCCGGCACGGACGGCGCGCGACCGGTGTCGACTGGGTCAGTGATGACGGGCAATCCCAAGGGCATATCGCCTGTGATATGGTTGTCAATTGCGCGGGAATGTGGGGGCGCGAGGTAGGCAAGATGGCCGGCGTGAATGTGCCGCTGCACGCCTGCGAACATTTCTATATCGTCTCTGAACCCATTGAAGGGTTGAGCCAGATGCCGGTTCTGCGGGTGCCAGATGAATGCGCCTACTACAAGGAAGACGCGGGCAAAATGATGTTGGGCGCATTCGAGCCCAATGCCAAACCCTGGGCCATGAACGGTATTCCCGACAACTTCGAGTTCGACCAACTGCCCGAGGATTTCGATCACTTCGAACCGATCCTCGAAGCGGCGTGCAACCGGATGCCAATGCTGTCCGAGGCGGGTATTCACACCTTCTTCAACGGCCCCGAATCCTTTACTCCCGACGACGCCTATCACCTGGGTCTGGCGCCCGAGATGGACAATTTTTGGGTCGCCGCCGGGTTCAACTCGATCGGTATCCAGTCCGCCGGTGGCGCGGGCATGTCGCTGGCCGAGTGGATGGATACCGGTGAAAAGCCCTTTGATCTGGGCGACGTGGATATCGGCCGGATGCAGCCGTTTCAGGGTAATAAGAAGTACCTATTTGAACGCTCAAAAGAAACGTTGGGATTGCTTTACGCCGATCACTACCCCTATCGCCAGAAAGCCACTGCACGCGGTGTGCGCCGAACCCCGTTCCACCATCACCTGAAAGAACAGGGCGCCGTTTTTGGAGAGATCGCAGGCTGGGAACGGGCCAATTGGTACGCGAATGAAGGGCAGGAGCGCGAATACCGGTACAGCTGGAAGCGCCAGAACTGGTTCGAGAATTCCGCTGCCGAGCACCGAGCCGTGCGCGAGAATGTGGGCATGTATGACATGTCTTCCTTCGGCAAGCTTCGTGTGGAAGGCCCTGATGCCGAAAAGTTCATGAACTACATCGGCGGGGGTGACTACTCGGTCCCTGTCGGCAAGATCGTCTATACGCAGTTTTTGAACCGCACAGGCGGGATCGAAGCGGATGTCACCGCAACCCGCCTGACCGAAACCGCCTATCTGGTCGTGACCCCTGCAGCCACGCGCTTGGCGGATCAGACATGGATGATGCGCCATGTCGGGGATTTCAACGTGGTCATTACAGATGTCACAGCGGGTGAAGGCGTTCTCGCTGTCATGGGGCCAAACGCCCGGGCTCTGCTGGAAAAGGTCTCGCCCAACGACTTCACAAACGCGACCAACCCCTTTGGTACTGCCCAGCAGATCGAGATCGGAATGGGCCTGGCCCGTGCACATCGCGTGACCTATGTGGGTGAGCTTGGGTGGGAAATCTATATTTCTTCAGACATGGCGGGCCACGTCTTTGAGACCCTGCATGAGGCTGGTCAGGACATGGGGCTGAAGCTGTGTGGTATGCACATGATGGACAGCTGCCGGATCGAAAAAGGTTTCCGGCATTTCGGCCACGATATCACCTGTGAGGATCACGTGGTTGATGCTGGTCTTGGCTTTGCCGTCAAGGTGGACAAAGGGTGTGATTTCATCGGGCGTGAGGCGGTGATTGCACGAAAAGAAAGCGGCCCGAAAAGCCGTCTGGTACAGTTCCGTCTGACCGACCCTGAACCGCTGTTGTTCCACAACGAGCCGATCGTGCGTGATGGCGAATATGTCGGCTACCTGAGTTCCGGCAATTACGGTCATAGCCTCGGTGGTGCCATCGGAATGGGCTATGTCCCGTGCGAAGGTGAAAAGGCCGCAGACGTTCTGGGTTCAACCTATGAGATCGATGTTTGCGGCGTGAAGGTCAAAGCCGAAGCATCGCTTAAACCGATGTATGACCCGAAATCCGAACGGGTGAAGGTCTGACAGACAAGGGAGGGGGCGCTGCCCCCGCCGCCCGTGCCGGGCGACTCCCCCGGGATATTTTGGGCCAGATGAAGTGCGGATCCCTTGCTTCACCTGGCTCTAAATATCCCGGAGCGCGAGGCAGAGCCTCGCAATTTTGGCGGCAGCAGCTGCGGTCAGCAAACTTATCACAAATCGTTATGTGACACTTCACTGTTTTCAGAGTTTTCAATCCGTTCAGTTCTGCCGTAAACGGAACCGGTATAAACCGGAGAGCCTTCGTGACACCCACGCCATTACCACCTCAGAATGTGGATACTCCCAAAGGTTTGGCTTTGGCTGTCACAGCGTACGTCATGTGGGGATTCCTGCCGCTTTATATGAAGGCGATGGATCACATTGGACCTGTCGAGGTGGTGGCGCATCGGGTTATCTGGTCTGTTCCGGTTGCAGGTTTGCTGCTGGTCGCGCTGGGGCGCACCCGGGACTTGAAAGCTGCACTGGGCAATCCCCGGATGCTGGCCATGGCGGCTTTGACGGCGGCGCTGATTTCCGTGAACTGGGCGATTTATGTTTGGGCGATCTCGACAGGGCACGCGCTGGACGCGGCGCTGGGGTATTACATAAACCCGCTGTTCAGTATTGCGTTGGGGGCGATTTTGCTGCGTGAGCCCCTGACGCGGACCCAGCTGTTCGCGGTGGGGCTTGCCGCGCTGGGCGTTCTTGTGCTTGTGCTTGAGGCTGGGCGACTTCCCTGGGCGGCGCTGGGTTTGATGGTCAGTTGGGGTTTCTATGCATTCTTCAAGAGATCCCTTCCAATTGGTCCCAACCAGGGCTTTCTGCTTGAGGTCCTGATCCTTTTGATCCCGGCCCTGGCCTATGTCACCTGGCTGGGTGTGCAAGGCACAGGCCATTTCGGCGCAGCGATGTCCGATACCGCATTGTTGTCCTGCGCCGGTATCGTCACGGCGGTGCCATTGCTGGTCTATGCGAACGGAGCCAAGCTGGTGCGCCTGTCGACCATGGGCATCCTGCAATACATTGCGCCGACTATGATTTTCATTACAGCCATCACTCTGTTCGGTGAGAAGATCGACACCGGACGTATGATCGCATTCCCCCTGATCTGGGTGGCTTTGGTCATTTACTCGATCCCATTGATCCGGCAGGCGCGGGCTCAGGCCTGAAGCAACAGGCGTGCTGCGGCATCTGCCCACAGCGCAAAGGCCCGGGGGCTTGGGTGATAGCCGTCCGGTGCCGCCAGGGCCGGGTCGTCGGGCAGATCAAGCCTCAGGTGCTGCACATGGGGATGGACGGACACAACCTGTTGCAACGCATTATCCAGCCGCGCAGCCTGACGGCCAAGCACCCAGGCCAATGGATGTGGCAGGGCCGGAAACCTGTTCATTTGCGGAACGCCGGTGATGACTATTCGCCGCGCCCCCAGTTCGTTTGACAGGATGTTGATAAGCTGCGCCTGGCGATCCGCAAATGTGCGGCAAGAGACGGCGCGGGTGACGTCATTCACCCCCAAAGCCGTGACCACCGCATCGAATTCGCCCTTTATGCCCCTCAGGCGGTCAATCGTATCCAGCGTCGTGTACCCTGTGGTGGCCTCAAGTTGCCACTCAACCGTGTGATGTCTGGCCAGCCGGTCCACAAGCTGTCCCGACAAGGCCTGCGCCTGAGTTCCCGCGCCCACTCCGGCCGCCGAGCTATCGCCGGTGATCAGCAAACGCAGGCGGGGGCCACGCCCTGTTCGGCCCTCTCGCGGGCCAGTTGGCTCTGGCAAAAGCCGGGCGTTACGGCGCACCAAAAGGGCTTGCGTGGCCAGAACGGGCAACAAAGGCACACGTAGAACCTGGTCGGGTGCTATCAGGGTGCGCATCATCAGGTCACGTCAGGGCGTTTTTGAATTCCAGAAAACGAGCGTCAGTCATCACGCGCGCCATCATCGCCTCGCGCAAAGCGCCGACTGTTTTGTAGGGGCGCATGGCGACTTCGAAGATTTGGATCAAACCGTCCTCGTTCAGCGTAATGAGGTCAACGCCAATGCCGTCCAGATCTCCAATCTTGCATTGAAACTCCAGCGCCCAATCGTTGCCGGCGCCCATGATCCGGCGATACCGGAAGTCGGAAAAGACCTGCCCGACATGGCCAAGAACGGCAGCCACAGGTGCGCGCCCGGTCCAGGTGCTGAAATAGGTTGGTGGAAGGAACTTCACATCTTCGGCCAGCAGATCGTGGATCAGCGCCTCATCGCCCTTGGCGACAACCTCTTGTAGTCGTTCAATTGTCGGGTGCATGTCCTGTCCTCCTGCGCAGAAGTTCACCGAACATGGGCGGACGCGCAAGGACGACGTTGCGGGAAGAAGCGTGCTGAGATAGGCAGGCCCGCATGAGCGAAACCTATGCCCCCCCGCAAACCGCGCTGGACGTGCTGCACGAAGATGCGCAGCTGATTGTGGTGAACAAACCGTCGGGTCTGCTTTCCGTGCCGGGGCGGGGCGATCATCTGGCTGATTGCCTTCTGACACGCGTGCAGGCGGCTTTCCCTCAGGCGTTGCTTGTGCATCGACTGGACCGGGACACATCAGGTGTCATGGTTTTTGCCCAAACACCCCATGCGCAACGGCATCTGAGTATGCAGTTCGAAAAGCGGCAGACCCGGAAAACCTATATTGCCCGTGTCTGGGGGCGGATGGAGCCAAAGACCGGCACGGTTGACCTGCCGTTGATCGTGGACTGGCCCAACCGACCCAGACAAATGGTGTGTCATGATACGGGCAAACCTGCGGTCACCGATTGGCGCGTTGTGAAACATGAGGGCGAGACCTCTCGCGTGCGTATGTTTCCTAAAACCGGGCGGTCTCATCAGCTGCGCGTTCATATGCAGGCATTGGGTCACCCGATCCTGGGCGATCCGTTCTATGCAACAGGTGCGGCGAGGGAGTTTCCCAGATTGATGCTGCATTCCGAAGAATTGCGCCTGAAGCATCCCGAGGGCGGGCATTCGATGAAGTTTCGCGCCCTGCCCGATTTCTGATCTCAGGCAATTCTGGCCCACAGCATCTTCAGGTTGCCCAGCGAAATGCGTCTTGTTCGTTTCGTCGAAACCGATTGGCGGCGATGGCGCTCCTGCGCGATCTCACGTTCAATCTCGAAGGCACGCAGTGTGTGGTCCTGTGACCATTGGCCAAGTTTCAGTGTCATCATGACGTGGTTGTCGAGGTGCGGCATTTCTTGGCTCCTTGTGTGATATCCCCCCATAATCGCGCGTCACTGCTGACAGCATGTTGTCAGTGGGGTGTGCTAGGGTGTCAGCAGAGTGTCAGGAGAATGCGATGCGCCGTTCGACCCGTTTGTTTGAAATCATCCAGATCTTGCGGGCCGCAAGTGCGCCGGTCACGGCAGAAGCACTGGCCACCCGGCTAGAGGTGTCCAGCCGCACTGTCTATCGTGACATTGCCGAATTGCAGGCCCAGCGAACACCTATCGAAGGTGAGGCCGGTGTCGGTTACATGATGCGGCGCGGTTACGATCTGCCGCCTCTGAATTTCGACGCGGAAGAGGTTGAAGCCCTGTGGGTTGGCCTGTCTCTTCTGGCGCGCACCGGCGACAGCCACCTGCAGCGCGCCGCCAGTCGGATCTGTCAGAAGATCGATGCGCTGCATAGCCCGACTGATTGGTTGCAGGTTTCACCCTGGGGGGCTCCGGCGGATGATCCCGAGAAGGGGTGTGTTTCTGTTTCGCATTACCGCGAAGCTATTCGGGCAGAACGGAAAATCCGCATCACTTACGTAGATGGTGAAGGCGAACAAACCATCCGCGTGGTGCGCCCACTGGCGCTGATCTATCACGTCGAATGTTCGTTGCTGGCAGGGTGGTGCGAGATGCGAAACGGCTTTCGCCATTTCAGAACCGATCGCATCTGGTCCAGTGAATTCACTGACGAAGGATTTCTGGGGCAAGGTAAATCTTTGCGCGATCTCTGGCAGGAGCAACAGCTCGCGGGCACGTTTGCGGAACCGGTATGAATGACCTTTGGCGGGTATTCGCCGATTTCACCGCATTGTTGCTTGAGCCTGTGAGCAAGCACAGTGATATACTGGGTGAAATGGATCAAGCCCGAAGAACGGGTACCGGAGCAGAAGGTGATATCATGACGATTTCAAAGTTTTTCCTGGCGACAGGCTTGTGTTCAATCATGGCCGTGACGGCCTGTACCGATCCGGGCACCCTGACCGTTCAGAACGACCCCAACAAAAACACCAAGCAGGGTGCGGTTCTAGGCGGCCTTATCGGTGCGGGTGTCGGCGCGATTGCCAATAATTCGAACCCGGGTCTTGGGGCGCTGGCCGGCGCCGCCATTGGTGCCGCCGGTGGCGGTCTGATCGGCAACCAGTTGGACAAGCAGGCTGCCGAGTTGCGCCAACAACTGGCGAATGACGGGATTACAATCGTCAATGCGGGTGACCGGCTTATCGTGACTGTCCCGAATGACATTACGTTTGACACAGACAGCTCGACCGTGCGCCCGGCGCTGCGGGCGGATCTGGTGAAAGTGGGCCAGAACCTTGTCAACTATCCCAACTCGAACGTGCAGATTATCGGTCATACCGACAGCGATGGTGACGCGTCTTATAATCAGGGTTTGTCCGAGCGTCGCGCAAACGCGGTCGCGGATATCCTGCAAGCCAATGGTGTCAGCTACAGCCGTATCAGAACCTACGGTCAGGGTGAAAACAACCCGGTCGCGTCCAACCTGACGCCGCAAGGAAAAGCGCAAAACCGTCGAGTTGAGATTGTTGTGGTCCCCAGCGGAAACGCGTGATCCTGAAACGCGGGACCGGTCTGGCCCGGCCCCTGTTGCGCAATGACTGTGCGTCAATGGGGGTTTGGTCAGGGTCAATCTCGGTCTAACTATTGGGAAACACTGAAACGGAGTTGTCCCTGATGTCTCAACCGACCCTGCTTGGCCTGTCCGGCTCCCTGCGCAAGGGCGCGACGAACCGCAAACTGCTGCGCGAAGCGGCCCGGTTATTCGACCCTGTCAGCTATACCGAAGCAGACCTGAACCTGCCGCTTTATGATGGCGATCTGGAGGATGCCGAAGGGATACCGGCACCTGTTCAGATGCTGGCCGACCAGATCGGGCAGGCAGATGCGGTGATCATCTCGACGCCCGAGTACAACAAAGGGCCTTCGGGTGTTCTGAAAAACGCTCTGGACTGGGTCAGCCGGACGAAAGGCAATCCATGGGCGAGCAAGCCGGTTGCTGTAATGTCGGCTGCGGGTGGCCGCGCCGGCGGGGAAAGGGCACAGATGATCCTGCGCGCCTGCATGGTGCCCTTTCAGCCCCGCATCTTGCAGGGTCCGGAAATCCACCTCGCCGACAGTTCGAATGAGTTCGACGATCAGGGAAGGTTGTTATCCGAGCGATACGAAAACTCGCTGCACATGCTGATGCAGAAACTCAGGGCCGAGGCCGGTTTCTGAGCTTGGACTGCCCATATGTTGGAACAGCGTCAAAGCGATATCCTTGACCCGGCCCGTGCAGCGTCGTTTCAGGTTGCGTTGGGCTCTGAGCCAACAATTGCCAAAGGCTCAGCTCTGCCGCCATTCTTCCATCAGCTCTATTTCTGGGCGCCGCAACCGCCTGCCGAGCTGGGGCGGGATGGGCATCCCAAGGTGGGTGGCCTGATCCCGGATATGGGATTGCCCCGCAGAATGTGGGCCGGTGGGCAATTGGAATATCATGCACCGCTGATCGCGGGTGTCCCTGCTGACAGGACATCGGTTCTTGAAAACCAAAGCGCAAAAGCGGGCCGGTCCGGCCCGTTGGGTTTTGTCACGTTGCGGCACGAGATACGGCAAGGCGGCCAACTTTGTCTGACAGAATGGCAGGATCTTGTTTATCGTGAAGACCCCGCACCGGGTGTGATGACTCCGGCGCCGCCCCAATCGCGCACGGATGAAACGGATATCCGCGCGGTCGAGTTTAATTCCACCCTGCTGTTTCGCTATTCGGCGCTGACCTTCAACGGCCATCGCATTCACTACGATCTGGACTATGCGCGTGATGTGGAAGGATATGCAGGGCTGGTTGTGCACGGGCCACTTCTGGCGCAGCTTCTGATGCTGTTTGCAGTTGATCTTGGCGGACCACTCAAATCGTTTTCTTTCCGTGCGACCTCACCGTTGATGCATTTCGAGACTGCACAGCTGTGCCGGAACGGTCAGGACATGTGGGTGCGCGGCCCGGACGGGCGGCAATGCATGAAGGCTGTGGCCCTATTACAGTGAGACTTCGGGGCGGAAGTCATCGGGGATCGAATCCCGGTCCTCCAGCATCAGATCGGCCATAACCTCGGCAACTTTCGGAGCCATGCCAAAGCCGATCTTGAAGCCGCCATTGGCGATGAACTGGCCCTGGTGCAATGGATGCAGGCCCAACATCGGGGCGCGGCTTTTGCTGCGGGGACGCACCCCGGCCCAACGTTCGATCACCTCGGCCCCGTGCAAAAGCGGCAGCGCGCGCGTGGCGCGGTCTATGACATCGTCCAAAGCACCGTCTGTGCTGGTCGGGTCGTCATAATCCCGTTCAGACGTTGATCCGATTGCAAGCGTTCCGTCCGCATGTGGCACGATATGGACCGCATCTGCGAATAGCTGTGGCATCTCTCCTGCATCAAAGCGCAACAGGGCGGCCTGGCCTTTGACACCGTTTCCGACGGTTTTTCCGTAGGCGTCGTTCAGTTCCAGTAATCCTGCTAGGCCCGTGGCGTGGACAACCTGTCCTTTATCATCAGCGTTACTGACAACGTGAACGCCCATCACCTCAAGGGCTGCAACCAGAGCGGCGCAGGCCCGCCGGGGATGCATGCGCGCTGTCAGTGTATCGCGGATGACAAAGCCGGTGGGGCTGGGCGGGCACCACGATCCGGCCTGCGATGTGCTGATCACCCGCCACTCTGCCAGCCCCTGCCAAAGTTGATCGGCTGAACCTTCGCGTTGCCGGGCCAGATCAAGGCTGCGGGTGTCAGGAATGGGTTGAAGACGGCCCAGACGGCCATAGCCGGGGGAAACGCCGCCGGTACCCTCGACCTGCTGCCAAAAGGGTTCGGCCATGATCAGGCTGTCGAATTGAAAAGCTTTCTTGGCATTCCAGTTTTCGGGCACATGCGGGGCCAAGGCCCCCACCAGACCGCCACTGGACCCGGAGCCCGGCCCAAAAGGGTCGACAACCTGTACCTTCGCGCCCCGCCGGGCGCAGGTCCAGGCGATGGACAGGCCGAAAATTCCTGCCCCGCGAACCGTTACATCGACCATTGCCAATTCCCTTTTCCTTGTTCAGTGTCGCGCCGCTTAGCTACAGGATTCCCCGATGGCAGACCAGCATGCCGAATTGACGTGGACCGAGGATCAGATACCGGTCTCGGACCGTTTCGACGATCCCTACTACTCGTTGCAAAACGGGCTGGAAGAGACGCGCCATGTGTTTCTGGCAGGCAATGATCTGCCAGAACGCTTTGCGCCGGGGTTTCATATTGCCGAGTTGGGCTTTGGCACCGGTCTGAACCTGCTGACGGTTTGGTCTGAATGGGAGAAATCCGGCCAAACAGGCCCGCTTCGGTTCACCAGTTTCGAAGCCTTTCCCATGGCCACGGATGATATGCGTCACGCGCTTGAGGCCTTCCCCGAGTTACACCCGTGGAGCAGCCGGTTTCTAGCCCATTGGACAGGTCACGCCTGCAATCTTGAAACCCTTCAATGCGAAGTGATCATCGGCGATGCGCGCAACAGCCTGCCGCAATGGGCAGGCATGGCCAACGCCTGGTTCCTTGACGGGTTCTCTCCGGCTAAGAACCCTGAATTGTGGGGGGCAGAGCTGATGCAGCAAGTGGCGGCGCATACTGCCACCGATGGCACGGCAGCCACATATACGGCCGCCGGGTTTGTTCGCCGCGGGCTTCAGGATGCCGGTTTCACCGTCACCCGTACATCCGGCTATGGCCGCAAGCGGCACATGACGCGGGCGCTCAAGGCATGACGCAGAAAAACAATGCAGGTGCGGGTATCGCCCTGATGGTGGGCGCGACGATTGTCTTTGCCTTGCAGGACGGTATCTCACGCCATTTGGCCGGAACCTATAACACCTACATGGTGGTGATGATCCGCTATTGGTTCTTTGCGGCCTTTGTCATTGCATTGGCGGCGCGATCTTCCGGCGGGTTAAGGGCGGCCATGCAGACGAACCAGATGGGGCTTCAGATACTGCGGGGCCTGCTGCTGGCCACCGAGATCTGCGTCGCCGTGTTCGGTTTCACAGTGCTCGGTCTGATCGACAGTATGGCCGTTTTCATAAGCTATCCCCTGCTTGTCGCCGCGCTGAGCGGTCCGGTTCTGGGTGAAAAGGTTGGATGGCGGCGCTGGGTTGCGATCGGTGTCGGTTGCATTGGTGTTCTGATCATTCTGCAGCCGGGCGTTGGTGTTTTTGATCCTTGGGCCGTCATACCGCTGATCTCGGCGTTTTTGTTTGCGATTTACGGCCTGCTGACGCGCTACGTCGCACGTCAGGACAGCACGGCCACCAGCTTTTTCTGGACCGGCGTTGTTGGTGCCATCGCCATGACCCTTTTTGGAATGTGGTTCTGGGAGCCAATGGCCCGCAGCGACTGGCTGTGGATGGCGTTGCTGTGCGTCAGCGGGGCAACGGGGCACTGGCTGCTGATCAAATGTTATGAGATGGCCGAAGCCAGCGCCGTCCAACCCTTCGCCTATTTCCACCTTGTCTGGAGCGCGATTCTGGGGATTTCGATCTTTGGTGAAAAACTGCGCCCCGAAGTTGTCACGGGCGCAGCGATTGTTGTGGCCGCAGGTCTGTTTACCTTATGGCGCGAACGCCGCCAGCGATGATCCGATCAGTTCCTGCGAAAACGGAACCGGCAGGGCGGGCTGCCCCAGACGGGCGCGGTAGACCGGCAGGCTTTCGGTCACGCGCATCACATAATTGCGCGTCTCATTGAACGGAATGGTCTCAATCCAGTCTACGATATCCACCTCACCGGTGCGCGGATCACCATAGCGTTCCATCCACGAGATCGGGCGCTTTGGACCGGCATTGTATCCAGCCGCCATCATGACGACATTCCCGTTGAACTCGGTTGCAAGGCCCGAAAGATAGTTGGCGCCAAGCTTGGCATTGTATTGCCAGTCCGACGTCAACCGACCGGTCTGATGGCCGCTGAGTATCCCCAGTTCTCCAGCCACCAGCTTGGCTGTTGCAGGCATCACTTGCATCAGGCCGCGCGCCCCCGCGCCGCTGACGACAACCGGATCAAATTCGCTTTCGCGCCGCGCGATGGCCAGCGTCATTTCCTTGGCCATTGGCAGGCGCATGTCGGCCACCGGATGAACCGGGTAATAGGCCGCAGGCAAAACGGTGCCCGTGGTCGCTGCCCGCTTGGCGATCATCACGGCCAGATGTGGCTGTTTCAGCTCAATCGCAAGGTCGCCCAACTGATTGGCCTGCACAGGGTCAAGACCTTCGACAAGATGGGTCAGGAACCTCTCGGACAAGTTGTCTTCGCCGGCCTTGAGCAACAGCAGCCCGGCTTCCAGAACGCTGGAATCGGCGAAATCTGCCTGACGCCAATGCGGGGCGCGACGCGGATTGGCCAGTTCCTTGTCAAATGGTCGTCCGATCCGTTCCGCCGCCAGAAGACCATAAAAAGAGGTCTGATGGTCCGCGCCCATGGCGTAGGCCTCATAGGCTTTGTCTGCGTCCCCAAGCTCGGCGTAAGCCCGCCCCAGCCAATAGCCGCCGCGCCCTTTCGAGATTGGCGATTGCACGGCATCCGAAAAATTCTGGAAGTGTCGCACGGCTGTGGCGGGGTCATTCAGTTTGCGCAGGGCCAAAAACCCGGCCAGCCACTCCAGATCCGCATAGGAATATCCCATTTCCGGGGTCATATGGTGCTTGGCCGCTACGTCATAAGCACGCGCCGCCCGCCCCGATCGCATCTCGAGCCGGGCCAGACGGCGACGACCCTCGGCCCATTTGTCAGGCTCGCCCAGGGCTTCCGGTCCGCTTGACCGTGCCAGCATCAGGTCGACGGCGCTGTCATCCAGTTCTTTCTTGTCCCGCCAGACAAAACGGTCGAATGCCAGCCCCGGCGTATCTGCCAGCGACTTCGGCACCGCCGCCACCTTGCCGTCAACGCCTGGCTGGCGTTTCTGCAATGCGATCCGCGCTTCGGCCAACTTGCGCTCGTCGGTGCTGACTAAGGGCAGCATCTGTTCTGCGCTGACCAAATGGCCATCCCACAGCATCCGGTCCAGCCGCGCGGCATTGTGCGGCTTCAGCAGTTTGGCAAAATTCTCCAGATAGTCCTTTTGCAACCCCGACCCCATCGGCATGGTACGCCAGGCTGTCACGATATCGGCTTCCGCCTCGCCAATGCGCCCTTTGGCCTTAAGGGCCACCGCATAGTTCAGCGCGCCTTCAGCAGTCTGAGGGGGCAAGCCAGCGTAAAACTTCAGAACTCTGTCGGGATCGGCCCCGGTAAAGACCGGCTCGCTCTTGCGGCGCAGCCAGTCCAGCCCGGGCCAGTCCGGGCGGCGTTCGAGAAACACCAGCACATCGCCCGAGCTGCCAAATCCCTCACGTAACCAGTGCCAGACGATGACATCGCGCGAGACCGAGCCGCGCTGGCCCGATACGCGCAGCGCCGCATTCCAGTCGCCCTTGCGCATTTCATACAGCCCGGAGCGCAAATCATCGGCCGCATCCGCGCGTGCGGCTTGCGGTGTCGTCACTGCGTATAGAATCAAACCGGTCAACAGTGCCAGAAAGCGTGTCATCCCTTGCATTTCCCAACCAACCGAGGATAGAGCCTGTGAGGATAAACCCTGCGCCGGCGGGATCAACTCACAAAGCTGGAAACGTGAGTGACCAGGGCGCAAAAACCGCAATATGCACCTTAAGGAGCGTGTCATGTTCAAAGGCTCGATGCCAGCCCTCGTCACTCCGTTCAACAACGGCGAGTTGGACCTGAAGACGCTTAAACATCTGGTTGAATGGCAGATCTCCGAAGGCTCGACCGGGCTGGTGCCTGTTGGAACCACCGGCGAAAGCCCGACGCTCAGCCACGACGAACACGAAACGGTCATCGAAGAAGTGGTCAAAACGGCTGCTGGCCGTGTTCCGGTTATTGCCGGTGCCGGGTCGAACAACACGGTCGAAGCCGTCCGGTTCGTTCAGTTCGCCGAAAAAGTTGGTGCCGATGCGGCGCTGGTTGTCACGCCTTACTACAACAAACCGACTCAACGCGGCCTGATCGCGCATTTCCAAGCCCTGCACGAGGCTGCGGATATTCCGATCATCATCTACAACATTCCCGGGCGATCGGTCATCGACATGACCCCGGCCACCATGGGCGAACTGGCCCGGTTGCCGCGTATTGTCGGTGTCAAGGATGCGACGGGCGATCTGGCGCGCGTCAGCCAGCAGCGCGCGATCTGTGGCAAGGACTTCTGCCAGCTATCCGGTGAAGACGCCACTGCACTGGGTTTTAACGCCCATGGCGGTGTCGGATGCATTTCAGTCACCGCAAACGTGGCTCCCAGGCTATGCGCCGAATTCCAGCAGGCCACATTGTCGGGCGATTATGCAAAGGCACTGGAATACCAGGACAAGCTGATGCCGCTGCACGAAGCGATCTTTATAGAACCCGGGTTGGTCGGCGCCAAATACGCGCTCAGCAAACTGGGCCTTTGCAGCACCGAAGTCCGCTCACCTCTGACTGAGCTGGAAGACAACACAAAAGCCGCGATTGATGCGGCAATGGCACACGCGGGCCTCATCTAACCCGGCCTTCAGAAACCGGAAAAGGCGGCCTCGACTACCGAGTGCCGCCTTTTTGGTTTTCAGGATCCAAACTTCATCTGGCCAAAAATATCCCGGGGGAGTCGCGGCTTGCCGCGGCGGGGGCAGAGCCCCCTCAACGCTTACCGTAGTAAAGCCCAACGACATGTTCAGCCTGCGCAAAGAACAACCAGCGCGAGGTCGCGACACCTGCCAGATGCGATGCCACGGCTAGCAGGGCCAGGAAATGATTGAATGGCAGGACCAGCAACAGAACCGGCAGGGCAAAGGCGAATACAAACGAGATCACCCGTAGCTTTTCGGCATGTTTGCGCCCGACCACATGAACAAACTCGCGCAGCAGATAGTTGGTACCGGTATGCGGTGGCTCGAAGGCTCTGACTGTGCCCCGGTTACCCAAACCTGTCGCCGTGCCCAGATCCGTTCCGGATGCCTCCAGCGCTTTGTCGCCATTCTTCCAATACAAGAATTGAACCAAAGCGGCGATCAGCAGAAGCGGAATAGCAACACGTGTCTGGCCCGCCAGCAACGCACCACCCGCCAGGCTGAAGCTCAGGAACATGGCGGGGGTCAGGTTCATATTCCAGCGCGGGATGGTCTTGAGTTGCGTGTAGATCATCGATGTCGTGAACACGGTCGCCAGTGACATCAACGCTCCGACCCAACCCAGCAGGCTCCAATGCCGATCCAGAAACACTACGCCAATCGCATAAAGTCCCATGACGACCAGGGCGAGCACGGCACACCAGCCCTCACGGCTAAGCCAGCTGGTTTTCCATTGGGTAAAAGCCTTCCAGGCCCGTTCCGGGTGGCCGAGGTGGAAGGTCGAGGCCATCAGCCCTCCGACGGCCAGACCGTAAGCAATGGCGAAGAACACAAAGGCCACCCAACCCGAGACAGCCGGAAACCCCAGGCCAAGAAAGAACAGCAGTCCAAATCCCAGACCGGACAGGGTGGTGAACAGAATGACGGAGGGTGCGGGATGCATCAGAGTTTCTCCAACGTCTTGTCGAGCCAGCCAAGGAACCCTTTGGGTTCTTCAGCGACAGGTGCCAACAGGGGGGCCAGGATGTCGATCTGGTCTTCCACCGTGTCTTTCGGGCGCGGCGGCAGATATTTATTGACGGGTTTGGTGCCCATTTCGGGCATCAGGTCCATTCCGCCGCGTTCCGCAACAAGCTTGCTGACGTCGCTGTCCGGATCACCCAGATCGCCAAAGTGCCGCGCGCCCGCCGGGCAGGTTCTGACACAGGAGGGGATCCGGTCCACCTCGGGCAGGTTCTCGTTATAGATCCGGTCGACGCAGAGGGTGCATTTCTTCATCACCCCCTCGGCCTTATCCAGTTCACGCGCGCCATAGGGGCAGGACCAGGCACACAGGCCGCACCCGATGCAGTCGCTTTCATTGACCAGCACGATGCCATCCTCGGTTCGCTTGTAGCTGGCCCCGGTCGGGCAGACGGTGACGCAGGGCGCGTCTTCGCAATGCAGGCAGGATTTCGGGAAATGGATCAGTTGCGCGTGCCCTTCCGCCGGTTGCACCTCGTAGGAATGCACGCGGTTCAGGAAAGTGCCCGACGGGTTGGCACCATAGGCGTCCTGATCGGACAGTGGCGCGCCATAATTTTCCGTGTTCCAGCCCTTGCAGGAAATCACGCAGGCATGGCATCCAACGCAGGTGTCCAGGTCGATCACCAGACCTATCTTGCGCTCGGTTGAGTTCGGTAGCTGGGTCATGTCAGGATACCTGTGCTGTTGAGGACGGGTGAGGGGGCCAGCCCCCTCTTGAGCCTGCGGCTCAATTCACCCCCGGGATATTTGTGGCCAGATGAAGCGCGGATCCGGGTCATTTGCCCACCTTCCAAGCCAGATTGTCGGGGCCAGTTCCGACCGGTGATTTGATCGGGTCAAAATGAGGTTGGCTTTGGGCATCGGCGGGCGCGTCGGCCTTTTCGATTTTCACCTTCAGGTCAAACCATGCGGCCTGACCAGTTATGGGGTCAGAATTGGCCCAGCGTAGCCCGTCGCCTTTTGGCGGCAGCAGTTCGTGGATCAGGTGGTTCAGCAGGAAACCCTTTGTGGCCTCCGGCGCGTCATGCTGCAGGGCCCAGGCGCCTTTGCGCTTGCCGATGGCGTTCCATGTCCAGACGGTGTTGTCGTTCAGCGCGGCCATTTCCATCACAGGGACGGTGATCTCACCATGAGGGGATGTGATTTTAGCCCAATCTCCGTCGCTCAGCCCATGCTTGCGCATCAGCCTAGTCGGAACATAGAGCGGGTTTCGCCCGTGCAACTGCCGCAGCCAGGCGTTTTGCGTGCCCCAGCTGTGATACATCGCCATCGGGCGCTGAGTCAGCGCGTTGACAGTGAAGCCGTCGTTGCCCTGCTGGTCGGTTTCGTACCAGATCGGAAGCGGGTCCATTGTGTCTTTGATCCGCTGGCGCAGATGATCAGGCGGCTGTCGGTCGCCATGGCCTTCGGCTGCCAGCTGAAACTTGCGCATTGGTTCGGAGTAAAGCTGGAATATGTATGGCTGCGGGCTGTCATAGAGCCCCATGCCCACGGCCCAGTCCTGATAGGCTGTATTCCATGGTTTGTAGTAATCCGCGCCTTGCGGGATATGCGCCACGTAGAAGCCACCGTTTTCGATATAGCGGTTCAACTGATCCGGGTTGACCTCTCCGCGCCCTTCCTTGTCGGCGTTTTCACCGCGGAATCCGGCCAGCGGGCCAATACCCGGCTTGCGTTCGTGATTGACGATATAGTCGGCGTAATCGACCCATTTTGCGCTGCCGTCTTCATGGGTGAAAC
Organism: Ruegeria sp. AK11; assembly: GCF_056541095.1. NCBI lineage: Bacteria > Pseudomonadati > Pseudomonadota > Alphaproteobacteria > Rhodobacterales > Roseobacteraceae > Ruegeria > Ruegeria sp. AK11. Next base: position 2,931 of record NZ_JBQFXU010000010.1, on the reverse strand, counting down.
CCGGGAGCTTCATGCGGTTTGCGAGATCGATCAATACTGACTGAAACCCGCGCACGTCACGGTCCGGTTCGATCACAGGCCAGCGGATGGCGTCAGCGGCCGCGTCCGCCTCGCAAATCGGGCGATCCAGCAGCGAGATACAGTCGTGGCGTTCGAGGTAAGTAGTATCCGGCAGGATGAGGTCCGCGTAAGCCACCATCTCGGAAGAATAGGCGTCTGAATAGATGATGCGCGGGATCACGTAATCGCCGTTTTCATCCTTGTCCGTCAGCATCTCGATGACACCCGTGGTGTTCATGGTCGAGTTCCAAGACATATTGGCCATGTACATGAACAGCGTATCGATCTTGTACGGGTCGCCCGCATGTGCGTTCGAGATCACCATATGCATCAGCCCGTGGCTGGACATCGGGTTTTCCCAGGTGAACGCCTTGTCGATCCGTGCGGGGCTGCCATCTTCCTTCAGTGCAAGGTGTTCCGGACCGCGGACGAACCCCAAGTGCGGGCCATCCAAGGGCGAGTTGGGCGTCACCTTGCAATGCGGTGTCGGGTGCGCCTCGACCGGTTTGGGGTAGGGGGGCTTGAAGCGGAAACCGCCGGGAACCTCGACCGTGCCCAGGATGATTTGCAGCACGTGCAGAGCGCGGCAGGTCTGGAAACCATTGGCATGAGCCGAAACGCCGCGCATCGAGTGCATCGCGACAGGGCGGCCGATCATCTTTGTGTGTTTCTCGCCCCGGAAATCGGTCCATTCGTGATCCAGTTCGAATGCCTCGTCAAAGGCGACGCGCGCCAGTTCCGCGGCAATCGCGCGAATGCGCTTGGCGGGAATACCGCATGTTTCGGCAACGGCTTCGGGCGCGTGCTCCTCGGACAGGTATTTTTCCGCCATCAAGTGAAATACAGGGCGATGAACGACACCGTCGTTTGCGTAGACCGCCGACAAATCCGGGCGAACGCCAGGCGTATCGAAAGCCGTCAGCTTGCCTGTATTCCGGTCGATGACCAGAGGCTTTCCGTCATCGTCGCGCAGGAACAGGCCTTTTCCGGCGCCTTCGGACGCGTTCACCAAAACCGGGGCATTGGTATAGCGGCTGAGATAGTCGAGATCGATCTTTCCGGCTTTCATCAGCACATGGATCAACGACAGGATGAACAGCCCGTCAGTTCCCGGTGTGATGCCGACCCAATCATCAGCGACGGCGTTGTATCCGCTGCGGATGGGGTTGACGCCGATAACACGTGCACCGCGCGCCTTGATCTTTCCAATACCCATTTTGATCGGGTTGGAGTCGTGGTCTTCGGCCACGCCAAACAACATGAACAGTTTGGTGTGGTCCCAATCAGGCTGGCCGAATTCCCAGAATGCGCCGCCCATCGTATAAATGCCGCCCGCAGCCATATTGACCGAACAAAAGCCTCCATGCGCCGCATAGTTGCAAGTTCCGAAATTTTGCGCCCAGAAGCTGGTGAAGCTCTGGCTTTGGTCCCGTCCGGTGAAAAAGGCCAGCTTTTCCGGGTTGTCTTTGCGGATTGGCTCCAGCCAGCTGACCGCCAGTTCCAGCGCTTCGTCCCAGCTGATCTCTTCAAATTCACCCGAGCCACGCGGGCCGACCCGTTTCAGTGGCTTGCGCAGGCGCGAGGGGGCATTGACCTGCATGATCCCGGCGGATCCCTTGGCACACAGGACACCCTTGTTCACCGGGTGGTCGCGATTGCCTTCGATATAAGCAACCTTGCCGTCTTTCATGTGGACGTTGATGCCGCATCGGCAGGCGCACATGTAGCAGGTGGTCCTGCGGATTTCGTCCGAGACTTTCGGTGACGTATCAAGGATCGGCTGCTGATGGGTCATTTGCGGGTCCAATTGGTTATGTCAGGAGGATTTTGTCAGTTTCCTCGGTACTTTAGAACATCGTTCCGGGAACGGTGCGAAAATTAAGTGTTACAGTCCAGTTGCCTGCAGCGCGGTCACGGCGATCATCTGGGTCACATCCTCGGCGCTGCATCCGCGGGACAGGTCGTTGGCGGGTTTGGCCAGCCCCTGCAAGACCGGACCAATGGCGGTGTAGCCCCCCAACCTTTGGGTGATCTTGTAGCCGATATTACCAGCATCAAGGTTGGGAAAGATCATCACGTTGGCCTGCCCGGCGACTGACGATCCCGGCGATTTTCGCTCGCCAACCGAAGGTACAAAGGCGGCGTCAAATTGCAATTCACCGTCGACATTCAGGTCCGGCGCGGCCTGGCGCAGCGCCTCAGTGGCCTCGATCACTTTGTCCACGTCGGGATGCTTGGCGCTGCCCTTGGTGGAAAAGCTGAGCATCGCGATTTTTGGATCGACCTGCAGCAGCGTCCGGGCCGATGCGGCGGATGCGATGGCGATCTTGCTCAGCTCGCTCGCGGTCGGATTGATGACCAGCCCGCAATCGGAATACAGCATCGCCCGCGCCCCGGGCTGAGCGTTTTCCGGCGGGTACATCAGGAAGAAAGACGACACCATTCCTGCATCGGGGGCCATGCCAATCACCTGGATCGCCGCACGGACGATTTCGCCGGTCGTGTGAACGGCCCCTCCTACGGTGCCGGTGGCACGTCCGCTGCGCACCAGCATGGCGGCATAGACGGGGGGTGTTTCAACGGCGGCACGGGCCTTGGCCCGATCGACGCCTTTATGCCGGCGCAGTTCGAAAAAGGCCTCGGCAAACTCTTCGGTCAGGTCCGAAGTCTTGGGGTCATGGATATCAACGCCCCGAGAGGCAGCAGCCCCCTGATCTTTCAGGGCTGCTTCGACCTCGGCGTACGGGCCAACCAGAATGATATCGGCCAGATTGGCCCTCTGCGCGTTGATGGCCCCTTTTGTGATGCGGGGGTCGTTGCCTTCGCTGAGGGCGATTATGGGACGGGTGGCCGGAGCGTTTTGCCGCAACA
>NZ_JBQFXU010000009.1:0-137163 GCF_056541095.1 Ruegeria sp. AK11 | reverse complement strand
CCTGCTGGCCAACACCCTCACCGCCTGCTGCCGCGCAAACAAACTCCCAGAACCAGAAGGCCTGACCGCCTGATAAACACGGGGGCCGGAGGGGATCCGTCGGACCGGTCCCCTTTTTTTGGCAGGCAAGGTTCCAGCCAAACCGCCCCCAGACCGCCCCATGAGAGCATGGGCAAAGCAGCCTGAATGGGTTTGACAGCCGAACAATTCATGATATCCCTGTATTCCCAGTTGGTTACAGGTGAAGACACTATTGTGTCTGAGGCATTCGGGTTGAGCTATGCTAATTCATGCACAAAAGCGGTATGACGTCTAAAATAAGTATAATCCAGAAGGCATTTTCACCGCAGCGTGTGGCAGCGGGTTTGGTCTTTCTTCCTTTACTTGCATATGCGTTTCCACCCTTTCTTGATTCTGACCTGTCATTTGGATTGCGGCTTGTATTCTGGGCCGGGGTAATGCTCCTTGCTCTGACGGTGACCGGGCTGGTCCGAAAGCTGATGCAGAAGAATTTTGCACTTCTGAACCTTCTGGCACGGGACCTGACATATGTTGTCTTGACCGTGGCGTTGTTCACGCCTTCTTTGTGGATGCTAGCCTGGGCACTTTACATCCTTGGTGGAAATATGGTGCCAGATACCGAACGGGTTGTCGTGTACGGCGCTTTGTTCGCGACAGGCTTGATGCTTGTTCAGCGTAACGACCTGAATGCCTCGGCCAATACTGAATCCGATTCTGAAAAACCACGCCTTGTCAAACGCTTGCCGCCCAGGTTCAACGGGCAGATCTATCGCCTGACTGTTCGGGATCACAACGTAGATGTTGTCACCTCAGAAGGCACCTTCACGCTTCGGTCGCGTTTCACAGATGCAATCGCCGAGATGGAGCCTGTCCCGGGTCATTGTTCGCACCGTTCGCATTGGGTCACCGACGCATCCATTGCAAGTGTCGAAAGAGAAGGCAGCAAAACCTTTCTGAAACTGGTCAATGGCGATCTGGTTCCGGTCAGCCGGAAATACAAGCCGTTGCTGGAACAGGACGGCCTGATCTGAACCTATTGTGGCATTGGCATCATATGCGGATGCGGACCTGTGAGGATCGCCATCGCCTGCGATCCCATGAGTGCCGACAGCACATGATCCGAACTGCGCAGCCCCCCGGTAAAGGTGCCATATGCCGGAAGTATCAGGCGATGATCGTTCAGCAGAAAGGCGGGGCGTGAAATATGACGTCCCTTGACCCTGATCCGGACTTTTGGATGGTAATGGCCGGAAACTTCTCCTCGCGTGGGATCCTGCGCGATATGACGGAAAACAAGCGGGCCACGGTGCCATTCGAACAGATGGGTTCCACCCATCTCAATAGGACCGGGATCGTGGTTCCCCTCAATCCAGATCCACTGACGTCCGGACTGTAAGGTCGCGATCCTTAGCATTTCTGATTTTGGCAGCGCCCGGGCAGCCTCAAGATCATCGAAGCTGTCGCCCAGACATACAATGGTTTTGGCGTTCGTATGCCCCAGGTCGTCCTTCAGGCGGTCCAGCGTTTCGCGGCTGTCATAAGGCGGAAGCGAAGGCCCACCACGCCGCGCCACGCGCTCGGATTTGCCCAGATGCAGGTCCGACACGCACAGCAGGTTCTCGTCTGGCCACCAAAGCGCACCGGACGGCAAAGCACACAGGCGCTGACCTGCAAACGGAAACTCAAGTTCGTTCATGATACGTTCTTGACCTGTTTCAGAGCCCGGCGCAAGCAGATCAAAGCTGTTCCAACCCCGCCGCTTGCAGCAGCCGTGCGCTTTCCTCCGCCAGAAGCCTTTCTTCGGCACTGCCTTTCACCGGCACTTTGCCAACCTCCAGAAACAGAGGCGCTGACAGGGGCGAGACACGCTCGAGCCGCACCAGATCAATTCTGTCGCCAATTCGGGCCAGCATTGTTTCGATCCGACCGAAATCGACAAGCCCGCGCATGGCTTCTTCGCGGGTGATCTGCATCAATAGGTGATCGGGATCGTATTTAAGTAAGGTGTCATACAGGATGTCCGACGAAAACGTAGCCTGCCGCCCGCTTTTGCGCTGCCCTGCCATGTTGCGTTCGATCAGACCGGCAATGGTGGCCGATGCACGAAACGTGCGCTTCATAACGGCGTTGCCTGCCAGCCAGGTGTCGAGCCCGTCGCGCAGGGCATCGGGTTGAAGCAATGGGCGGGGATCGGTAACCGCGTCCAGACCCCAGATCAACGTGGCATAGTCCGTGGCGACAAACCCCAGCGGGGCCAAACCGGTTTCCTCCATCCGTTTGGTCAGCAGCAGGCCCAGTGTTTGTTGCGCGTTGCGCCCAGCGAATCCGTAGACGCACAGATGTTCACGCCCGTCGCTGGGAAAGCTCTCGATCAGCAGCCGATCACGCTGGGGCAGGCGGGACATCTGGCGCTGCAAATCCAGCCATTCAGACGTATGAGGGGGAAGCTGTGGCCAGCCCTGTTGGGCGAACATGTTCAGGATGCGGTCGCTGAGTTGCGTTGAGGTTGCGAATTTCGTGCCCGAAAAGGTCGCAATCTTTGGCTTTCGGTCAGCACGCCGCGTGACTTCGACCACCATCTCGCGCAGTCCCTCATACCGCACGATTTGCCCGCCGATCAGGAAGGTGTCGCCGGGCGTCAGCGAGGCAGCGAATGCTTCTTCAACCTCACCCAGAGGTTTGCCGCCCCGGTTACGTTTCAGACGAACTTTGAGCGTATCCGTGTCCTGAATAGTGCCTAGATTCATACGAATGCGCGACGCGGCGCGTGGGTCGCGCAACTGCCATTGCCCGTCGGTACGCTGCTGCAACCTTTGCCAGCGATCATAGGCTTGCAGAGCATAGCCGCCGGTGGCGCAGAAATTCAGGCAGGCGTCAAACTCTGCCCGCTTCAGCTGAGCGTAAGGCCCGGCGGATGTCATCTCGGCATATAGATCATCTGCGTTAAACGGCCCGGCGCAGGCGGCAATCAGGATATGCTGGCACAAAACATCGCGCGGGCCGCGACCGCGGGGTTCCCCATCTAATTCATGGGCTTTGGCGGCCTCTAGCGCGGCGACGCATTCGACCACTTCGAAGCGATTGGCAGGCACCAAAAGCGCCTTGGAAGGTGCGTTATAGCGGTGGTTGGCCCGTCCGATCCTTTGCACCAGCCTTTTGACATTCTTTGGCGCGCCGATCTGGATCACCAGATCGACATCCCCCCAATCGATGCCCAGATCCAGCGAACCGGTGCAGACGATGGCGCGTAAGTCCCCCCGAACCATCGCCGCCTCGACCCGCTCGCGCTGTTGTCGGTCCAGACTGCCGTGATGGATACCGATGGGCAGACCGTCATCATTGGCCAGCCAAAGATTGTGAAAGAATATCTCGGCCTGGGCGCGCGTATTGTGAAAGATCAACGTGGTCTTGTGGTGCTTGATCTGCTCCAGCACAGCTGGGATGGCATAAGCCGCGCCACCACCAGACCAGGGTGGCATCTGTGGCGTTTCCAGCATTCGGATATCCGGGTCCGGGCCGGGGTCGGCCTGTACAATCTGGCAGGGATCAGGACGGCGGGCCAGAAAGCGGGCAATCGCAACAGGATCTTCCACTGTCGCCGATAACCCGACGCGGCGCAGATCGGGATTGAGGCGTTGCAGACGTGCCAGCGCCAGCATCAGCTGATCCCCTCGCTTGCTTTCAGCCAGTGCGTGGATTTCATCAACGATGATCCGCTGCACCCCTTCAAACATACGCGGCGCATCCTCGTACGAGGTCAGCAGCGCCAGACTTTCCGGTGTGGTCAGCAGGATGTGGGGCGGATCGACCCTTTGGCGTTTCTTTTGCGTGGCTGAGGTATCACCGGTGCGATCCTCGATCCGAATAGGCAGACCGATCTCATCCACCGGGGTGCGCAGGTTACGTTTGATATCCGCTGCCAGCGCCTTGAGCGGCGAGACATAGATTGTGTGCAATCCATTGTGATCAGCATCCGCAAGTTCAGCCAGCGACGGCAGAAATCCGGCCATGGTCTTGCCGCCACCGGTGGGCGCAATCAACAGTGTCGCCGGGCTGCATGCGCGGTCGAACATCTCTTGCTGATGCGGGTGGATGGACCAGCCTTTGGTGGAAAACCAAGTGGCAATCCGTGCGGGAATCTGCGTCATGAACGCAGACTACCCGCCCCGGAGTGGTAATGGCACGGCGTTATTTGACGATTTTCTCGTCTTTGACGAACATGTTGGCCCAGGCCCGGTCGATCAGTTCCGGGCTCATCTGATAGGGGATGCCTTCGAACTCGCAGATCGAGATCATCTGGTCGATCAGGAAGATCGGTTGATAGTTGGCGTAGATATTGTTGATGGTCGGGTACTTGACCTTCAGCAGATGCACCAGCGCCGCCTCATCCAGCGGCATCCCGCGTTTGCGCGCAACCATGGCGAAAATCTTCAGGAAGTTTTCCTGATTCGGGCCGTCGATCTTGATCTTGAAGAAGATCCGGCGCAGGGCCGCTTGGTCAAAGATCTCGTTCGGGTGGAAGTTGGTCGAGAAAATGACCAGCGTATCAAACGGAACTTCGAATTTCTCACCCGATTGCAGGCCCAGGATATCCTTGTTTTCTTCCAGTGGAACAATCCAGCGGTTGACCAGCGCCTGCGGCGGTTCGGCCTGACGGCCAAGGTCGTCCACGATAAAGATGCCGCCGGTGGATTTCAGCTGCAGCGGCGCCTGATAGGTTCTTGCCGTGGGGTTGTAGACCAGGTCCAGCATACTAAGCGACAGTTCACCGCCGGTGACCACGGTCGGGCGTTCGCACTGTACATAGCGTGAGTCGAACCGCTTGCGTCGGCGCAGGCTGTTCGGGTCGTCGGCCTCCTGCTCGATCGCGGTATGCACGATCGGGTCGTAGACTGTGATCACCTGCCCCGCATATTCGATGGCATAGGGTACATAGACATTGTCCCCCAACGCATCGCGAATGCCGTTCGAGATGGACGATTTACCGTTGCCCGGCGGGCCATACATCAGGATCGACCGGCCTGCACTGACCGCCGGGCCCAGATGATCCAGCAAGCTGTCGGGTAGAACCAGATGGCCCATGGCATTGGTCAACTGGTCGCGCGTGACCTGAATGTTGCGGATCGACTGGCGCTTGACCTGCTCGCGATAGACATCCAGCGGCACGGGCATCGCACCGAAATACTCGGACTGGCTGAGGGCATCCAGTGCGCGGGCCTTGCCGGCATCAGTCAGCTGATATCCCATCTCGTTGCCACTGTTGGCGTTCAGCGTCCCCGTAGCCTCAAGCAATTTTTGTTCGCGCGCGATATCGATCAGTTCCTGCGTGACAGCACCGGGCAGACATATGGCCGCAGAAACTTCTGACACTGTGCTCGCATTCTTGCGAAATATGGTCTTCAGCAAAATATCCCGCATCATCACCAGCGGAAGCTTCATTTCGCCTAACCCCTTCGGGGCAGGGGGGGCCATAACAGAGGAAGTCTGCATATTCATGCGCGGTGCTCGTTCGTCAAATTGTAACGCCAACTGCCCGAATAAGGGCGACTTGAAGGAAAAGTGACCCAGCTTTGTGGCGGGACAAAGGCAGCGGCAAGGCGCGCTGATGATAGTTTACGAACCGAGAACAGTACCCAGAATCAGATACATGGCCAACGAGCCACCCAGTGCGAAACCCATGGGGAACTGTTTGCCCCGATCCCAGCTTTCCCAATGTGGCGCAATGGTGCGCAACCTTGTGATTTTCGCCAAACGGTGCGTGACCACGGCAGCCAGAATACAGGCGGTCAGAATAAGAAGCACGAGCTTTAGATCGCCAAGCCAGACAAATGGCGCGGACGCGGCAAGAAACTTCGCGTCACCCGCGCCCATTGCTCCTGACGCGTTCAGAAGAATGCCGAAAATCAACACAACAGGGATATGCAGAAGGTGCCAGAAGTAGATTGGCATCGACACATTGATCAGCAACAGATGACCGCTGACCGCACCGGTGGACCAGGGCGGGATGGCAATCAGCCCGACCACGACATAAATCAGCGCCAGGGCAACAACTGCATGGTTCTTGATCCGCATCTCACGCATATCCGTGAAGGCCACGTAAAAGCAGATCGGCAGTACGAAGGGCAGGAACCATGCCGCCGCCGTAGCGGGGATTTGCATGTGTCAGGCCTCTTCAAGCGCACGAAGCGAGCGAACCGCTTCATCGAAATGCTGCGGATGAGTGGCAATAGCCTCGCGGAACAGGTTTTTCGCGGTTTCCACGTCGCCTTGTTTGACGGCGGAAATACCCATCGTATTCAGCAGTAGCGCCCGTTCAACCTGGGTCATCGGCACCACGGGAAGGCTATAATTGCCCTGCGCTGACCGGGCCAGCACCAGATTGTTCTTGGCAGTGAACAAAGAGCTGTCCTGACGGACTGCGTCGGTAAACAGGCGTTCGGCCTCGGCATACTGGCCGCGGGTTAGTTTCGAATACCCCCAATTGTTCATCACGCTGCCCGGGCGGGTGGTCAACCCAACGGCCGTTTCATAGAAATGATCAGCCCGCTTCCACTCTTTCCGGGAATCCGCGACCACCGCCTCAAGACGGTAGCGTTTGAAGGTTTCGAACGTTGGGGGAACCGAATCCAGAACGGTTTTGGCCTGAGACCAGTCGCCATTTCGCACCAGCGCATCGGCATACTCGACCTTGTCCGCAGCGTTCGTACCCTTCATTGTCGTCACGCGCTTCCACGCTGCTGCCGCTTCGGTAGTGCGTTTTGCGCGTCCCAAGGATATTGCCAATCCGCGCTGAAGGTCGATGCGATCAGGGTTCTTGAGTGTGGCACCGTGAAAATAAGTCACCGCCTCATTCGGGTCGGCGGCACTCAACAACACATCGTTCAGGTTGGTTTCGTCAATGACGTTCACTTCCTGAAACGTTCGTTCCACCTTTTCCTCTTCGGTTTCCTTTGCACAGGCCGAAATGATCAGACCGCTGACAATAACTGCCGGAATCAAGAATTGCTGGCGCATTTTTTGCGTCCTTTACTGCTCTTGCCTCGATTACTGGATTTTGCGTAGCGCGAATTGCCCGTCGCCAAGCTGCTCCAGTGTAAATTCTTGTTGTTCTTGCGGGATATTATTAACAGGATTTTCCATTTTTGCGAGTGCTAAGCGCAGATTGTCGCGGATTGCGTCACTTTCGCCATTGTCCAGCGCGTAAGCCCGTTGAAAGACCTGCGCCGCTTCGGGGTATTCCTGTTTCTCCATCAGCAGAACGCCCAGATTATTCCATGCAACAGGCCAATCCGGATCGTCTTCCACGGCGCGGCGCAGCAGTTCTTCGGCCTGCCCTAAACGCCGCAACCCAAGATTGGCGGTACCCAGAGAAGTCAGGACCTGTGTCGTCATGCCCTGATCCAACGCGGCACGGGTAAAGGTCTCAAGCGCCAGTTCGTATTCACCGGCAGCCATCAGCCGGTTTCCAACCTCGATATTGTCTTCTGCTTGTCCCCTGAGATCAACTCCCGGCGCATCCAGGCCGTTAGGTGACAGGCCTTCTGTGCAAGAAGCCACCATGGCGCAAACCACGGTGGCCTTAAGTATTCGGCGAAACCCGGATGGGAAGCACCAAAATTCAGCTTTCATAGGGTTTTATCATCCTGCACGTCCGAAAGTCGAAATGACGTTCGCCGACGGGCCGACCAGAATGATCAGCAGTGGCGGAACTGTCAGCATCATTGTGACAAGAGTCATCTTGGTAGGCAACTTGTTCGCAGCCTCTTCGGCCCGCATCACGCGTTTGTCGCGCATTTCAGCGGCGTAAACCCGCAATGCCTCGGCAATGGATGTACCGAAAGTCGCCGACTGGATCATCACAGTGACGAATGAGTTCACGTCCTGTACGCCGCAGCGCACTCCGAAATCGCGCAAAACAGTGTCTTTGTCCTTACCGGCTTTCATCTCGTGTGCGACGGTTTCGAATTCCTGAGCAATATCAGGGTAGGAGGATTTCATTTCACCGGACACGCGCACGATGGCCTGGTCCAGTGACTGCCCGGCCTCAACGCAGACCAGCATCAGGTCAAGCGTATCCGGAAAACCTGCGGTAATCGCCTCTTTGCGTGCTTCGACCCGGCGCGTGATCCAGTATTTCGGCGCGAAATAACCGATTGCGGCTGGCACGAATACCCGGATCATCATCTGCTGGCCGGTGAATTCCTGACCGTTTGACAGGACCGTAATCAGCAGAACACCGACAACGATACCAATGATACCAAGCGAAAACTGCGCAAAGTGAAAGAACCGGACCGCATCTTTTGACCGGTATCCCGCCTGACGCAGCTTCAGCTCAACCGCCGAATACTCTTCTTCGTTTTTCGGCTCCAGGAAAGTCGCGAATTTCTCAAGCTGCTCATTGCGGCTGGAGTTACGCAGTTGCTCTTTCTTGCTTTTTTTCGTTGCCCGTGGGGCTGCATTCGACCGCTGAAGCTTTTTCAGAGGATCTTCCGGCTGGCTCATGATCAGTGAGACAGCGACAAGAACCATGATCAGGCCAAGTACACCCACTACGATCAGGGGGCCGAACTCACCCAGGTGTTGGGTCAGCAGGTCATTGATGTTGGTCAGAAATTCCATTGTGCTGCCCTCAGACCTTGATGTTGGTGATGATCTTCATGACGATCAGGTTCAGTGTCAGCAAAATGCCGACAACGAAACACGCAGGGATGAACCAGGGGTGATCCAACACTTCGTCATAATACCCCGGATCCTTGACCAGGATGAAAATCAGACACGCAATTGGGAAGCCAGACAGGAACTTACCTGACCATTGGGCTTCGGCCGTGATCGCCTTGACGCGCCGGAACAGGCGGAACCGCGCGCGGATCACCTGTGCCAATCCAGCCAGAATTTCAGCCAGGTTACCACCGGACTGCTGCTGAATACCCACAGCAACCGCGAGGAACCGAAGATCCTGCATGTCCAGACGTTCGGCCATATCTTTGAGCGCCTCGCCCACATCGCGTCCATAGGCGCATTCATCCGCGATAATACCAAACTCGGTTCCCAGCGGATCCTGAACTTCGTTGGAAACAACCTGAATTGTCGAAACGAAAGGATTACCCACACGAAGCGAACGCACCATCAGCTCAACCGCGTCAGGCAGTTGCTCTTCGATCATGCCCATACGTTTCTTGGCCTTGTGGTTTACCCACGCGTAAACACCGCCAATACCGATGGCGATTGAAATCGCGATGCGCAGCGCCGTATCCGTCGCGGTACCAATGCTCAGACCGACAAATGCCATGGCCGAGACCAGAGCCATGATCATGATCAGCTGACGGGGTGAAAACGCAATCGCGGCTTTTTGAGCCTTGTCAGCAAGCAGCGAATACAGAGGAATGCTCTGTGATTTCATGTGCTGCTGCATTTCCTTGCGCAGCTGCTCCAGAACCTGTTCGCGCCCGGCACCCTTTTCCAGCATGTCCAGACGCCGGTTGACCCGGCTGTTCAGGCTGATGGATTTGCCGAACGCAACCAGATAGATGCCCTCGACCAGGGCAAGAACCCCCACAAAGATGGCGACATAGATGATCGCCTCCATAGGCAATTGCATACCCGGTTCTCCTACATTGTGGTTGGGTCGTAGATGGATGCGGGCAGATCAAACCCCCACAGACGGAAGCGTTCCGAATAGTGGCTGCGCACCCCAGTTGCCGTAAAGTGACCGATGATCTTGTTGTCAGGTGTCAGGCCAACACGTTGAAAACGAAAGATTTCCTGCATTGAAATCACGTCACCTTCCATACCGGTAATTTCGGTGATCGAGGTCATCCGGCGCGAACCGTCCTGCAATCGGCTGGCCTGAACGATCAGGTTCACAGCGCTTGCGATCTGGCTGCGGACGGCCTTAATGGGCATTTCGATGCCGGCCATCGCGATCATGTTTTCCAGGCGTGAAATCCCATCCCGGGCCGAGTTCGCGTGGATCGTGGTCATCGAACCGTCGTGGCCAGTGTTCATGGCCTGCAACATATCGATCACCTCGGCGCCGCGTGTCTCGCCGACGATGATGCGGTCAGGTCGCATCCGCAAGGCGTTCTTCAGACAGTCGCGCGGACTGACCTCACCTTTGCCTTCCACGTTGGGCGGTCGGCTTTCCATCCGGCCCACATGCGTCTGTTGCAGCTGAAGTTCCGCTGTATCCTCGATGGTCAGGATGCGTTCGGCATCGTCGATAAAGCTGGACAGAGCGTTGAGCGTAGTCGTTTTACCGGAACCGGTACCGCCCGACACGATAACGTTCAGTCGGGTCGACACAGCAGCTTGCAAATAGGCAGCCATTTCCTCGGTGAACGCACCAAAATTGACCAGATCATCGATACCCAGCTTGTCTTTTTTGAATTTACGAATCGAAACCAGAGACCCATCAACCGCGATAGGGGGCACCATGGCGTTGAATCGCGATCCATCGGCCAGTCGGGCGTCAACATAGGGGTTGGATTCATCGACACGACGGCCTACTGCGGACACGATCTTGTCGATGATCCGCATCAGGTGCTTTTCATCCTTGAAGGTGATGTCGCTGATTTCCAGCTTACCGGCTCGTTCCACGAAAATCTGATGCGGTCCGTTGACCAGAATATCGTTGACCGTATCGTCCTGCAGAAGCGTCTCAAGCGGGCCAAGGCCTGTTACTTCGTCATAAAGTTCTTTGTTCAGCTGCGATCGGTCGTCGCGATTCAGAACGATGTTCCTGGTTTCCAGAACTTCGCTGGCGATTGCGCTGATTTCGGCTCGTAGCTCCGCTTCGGCGGCAGTTTCCAAAGCTGCCAGGTTCAGGTTCTCCAGCAACTCGCGGTGAAGTTCGATTTTGATCTCACTCAGCCGCTCTTTGCGTTTTCGATCACGATCTGCTCCGGCAACCTCAGCCGTTTTTTTCTGAGGTTTGCGTACGACGGCCGTTGCAGCGGGGCTGGGGGCAGCTTGTGCGGCAGGTGCCGTCGTTTCGACCGGCTGCGCTGCCGCTTTGACGGGCTGCGCTGCTGGCTGTTTTTTATATCTTGAAAACACGGCGATCCCCCCTTGGGATGATGTTACGCAGCTTCAGCGCTGCTGCTGCCAAGGCTGTGAAGTGATTTGGCCAGCTTCGCGATTTCCCGGCGAAGCGGGTTCTTGGCGGCTGAATTGGCCAGCGGCAAACCATGGTCGCCACTTTGCATGACAGGTTTGCCCCCATCAGGCAGCAGCAGGTCAATTGAGATGCCAAGGCTTTCCCCCATGCGTTTCACGCGGCTTTTTCCATTCAGGTCGGTGAATTTTGGGGCCCGGTTCAGCGCAAAGCGCAGCTTGTTGAAGGGCAGTTCTTCGGCCTGCAACGCGCGCTTGAGGCGCAGGGCGTTCTGAGCCGAGCGCATATCAAGCTCGATCATTGCAAAATATACATGCGCCGCCTGCAAGACCGTTTCCGACCACAAGACCAGCGTTTTAGGCATATCCACAACCACATAGTCGAAATGCGTGCGCGCCACGTCAATCACGCGCTGGATGTCTTCGGGGGTAATCAGGTCCAATGGCACCATGTCGGATGGTGCAGTCAGAACCTGCAGTTTTTCTTCATAAGTTTGAAGAGCTTGTGAGAAAACCTCGCTGTCCATCGAATCCGTATCCGACAGCATTTCGAACACCGTCTCGCGGCGTGCCAGGTCCAGATAGGTCGAAACCGTGCCGTATTGCAGATCCAGATCGATCAGACAGACAGACGGGGCATCCTTGTCCGATGCACAGGCCAGTTCCCAGGCCAGGTTTACCGCCAAAGTCGTGGATCCCACGCCACCAGCAAGTCCCTGAACGACGAACAACGCGCCTTCCTTTGATTCGCCATTTGCCAATGGAACAGCTGCGGCTTGCGCCATGGCAACCGGATCGGGCTGCTTCATGCGTTCTACCGCTTCCTGCAATTCACCTTCCGGAAGCGGGTAGGGGACAAACTCGTCCGCACCCTTGCGCAGCAATTGGTGGAGCGAAGCAGGTGTGACGTCCTCGGCGATCAAGACGACCTTGATCTTCTTTTCCTTGGCCCGCGTGATGATTTCACCCATCAATGACAGGTTGTCTTCATCTTCCCCGTCGATTGCTAATGCAACGAATTCAAGTGCTTCGGCTTCTGGCTGGCTGAAAAAGGCCAGCGCTTCGGCAAAGCCCAGGTCGCCCCAGCGCTCGCCCAGAATGGTTTCCATGTCTTCAATCAGAAGGTCGAAATTCTGGACATCCCGGCTTATGGTGCAGGCCAGGATTGCAGAATTTTCGTCTTGCGGCGTTGCGCTGGTCATAAACACTATCCTCGTCGTGAGGGCTCAGCATGTCATATGAACGAATTCCGCCAGATTGATGTGCTGTCGCCCCAATACGGTCAAATTTGGCCGCAGGTCACCCTATTTTTCACAATGTTACTTTGAAGTTGGGCAAGAATTGGGCGCAAAAGAACCAATTGTAGGGAAATGGGCGACGATGTCGCCCATTCTGCTTGTATTATCCACCAATGCCAGCGGCACTAGTTGGCCGTATCTGTTGTTGATACATCTTCGATCACGCTCTTCCACGTCGCACTTTCAACGTATTCGCGATAGATGATGTTGGCGTATTTGCCGTCCAGCAGCTGCGGGTGACGATCAACAAAGCCAGAAACTTCCGTTACCGTCCGGCGGTTGCGGCGATCCCGATTCGGTGTCGCGATCAACGGCTGCGTTTTTCCAAAGGATACAACGGCTTCAAGACGTGAACGAGAGATTCCTTGCCGTTCAAGGAATGCGACTACTGCCTGCGCGCGGCGTAGACCAAGGCTCTTGTTGTAACTGGTTGATCCTACGGCATCTGTGTGTCCGTAAACCCGGAACCTGGCTTCGGGGAACTGTTTGATCCAGTCAGCCTGCTGCAACAGTATGCTTTGCGCTGATGCGTCCAGTTGCGAACTGTTGAAGGCAAAGTTCACTTGGCTGGGCACATCCGCGGCAAATCTGCGCCCAAGAATCTGAGCGTAGGTCAACTCGCCGTTTTGAACCTGGATATTGTTCAATGTCGCGTTTCCAAAGGTTCCGGCATCGATCTCATATCCGACCTCGCGCGTACATGCGGCAACGGCGACCGTAAGACCCAGTGTGATGATCCACTTCTGCATTGGTCCTATCCTCCTGATCAATCTAGGACGTAGCCGTACGAGCTGCCAAAATTCTGTTTGGCAACTTCGGATGCTCCGCCGGCTCCGGGACGCTGTGTACGAGCAACCCGACCATTCGCGAACAGGTCAAATTCGCTGGGTGGTTTGACACGATCGGTGGGAAGGGCTAGCGCCTCGCCACGCGTCGGCGTCACCAGATGCGCCGTTATGATGACGACAAGTTCACTTTGTTCGCGCTGATAGTCAGCGCTGCGGAACAAGGCCCCCAGAACCGGCACATCTCCCAGCCACGGCACTTGGTTGACCTGGTCAACAAAGTTGTCCTGAAGCAGCCCTGCGATGGCAAAGCTTTCCCCGTCGCGCAACTCTACAGTGGTCTTGGCTTCCCGCACGATAAAGCTGGGAACGGTGTCTCCATTGATCGTGAAGTTCGTGCTGGTGTCGATGCTCGAAACCGAGGTGCCCATTTCCAGATTGATCAGGTCGCCGTCCACAACCCGCGGGATGAAGTTCATATTCACACCGAAGGCTTTGTACTCGATTGCCACGACACCGTCGTCTTGCGGCACTGGAATCGGAACCTCACCGCCAGCCAGGAACGTTGCTTCCTGTCCGGACAGGGCCGAAAGGTTTGGTTCGGCAAGGTTGCGAACAAGGCCCTTCGACTCGAGGGCTTGCAGCAGCAAGTTGACCTGAGCTGATCCGACCCCGAAGCCAAACAACAACGTACCATTTTCCACGGTGATAGGGGGAACAAGGTTCTGCGGATTGAAGCCACCGAGAAAATCAGTGCCCGCAACTGAAAGTGTTGAAGAAAGCTCTTTTGCGACTGAGCGATTCATCTCGGCAAAGCGTACTTTCAGCATCACTTGCTGCACGCCACCTACAGACATCAGGTTCGATACACGTTCGGGCGCGTAGCGTTCAGCCAATTCAAGTGCGCGGGCCAGTTTGGCGGCGCTTGAAACCGTGCCGGACAGTACGATGCCATCATTGGCGGTGCGCACTTCAATCTGCTCACTTGGCAGGATCTGACGCAGACGCTCTTTAAATTCGGTTACATCGGGCGAGACCCGGACACGTACGTTGGCAAGCAGATTTCCTGCGCCATCAAACAGTGTTAGCGTGGTCAGGCCAGGGGCCTTGCCCAAAACATAGATTGTGCGATCCGAAAGCGAAGAGATATCCGCAATGCCTGCGTTGGCAATGCTGAGCTCTGCAAACGGTTGTTCGCTTTCCACAACAATCGCGCGATTCATCGGAACTTCCAGCGTTTCCACTGTGCCCTTTTTCACCACGCGAAGGGTTTCAGCCCAGGCGGCATCGCCGACCGGGCTCATAACAAGCGACAACCCCAGCAGGGTTGCGCTGATCCAGGAACGTATTGTCATGTGACCTGCCTCTCCGATCACGCCTCGTTTTTTGGGTCTTATGCCCTATGTGCTAAGAGACTGCGCGAAATCCGAATTTATTGCAATAATCAATGGTTTCTGGAATTTTCCTTATGTGGAGAATTGGCAACAACAACAAGAAAAGAGCCGCATCTGAGATGCGGCTCCGATCTTGTAACACTCTGAATTGGCGTCAATTTGTACAGGGTATAGGCACGTTGACAATCTCTCCACCGCGTCTGATGCGCGTCGTGCAGACCTGTTCAACCTCTTCCTTCGGTTCCGGAGCGGCTGCCGTTATTCCAAGCAGTTTGCGCTGATCCACCTCGATTGCCGACGCAACAGAGTCATCCTGCACCCCAACAAGGGCCAGCGACAGCCGCCCGGTGTTCTGGGCCTGCGCGAGTGCTGCGACCTGTTCCGGCGTGGCTGCGACCGTGACTGTGCGTGCAATCGTTGCGCTTGCGACGTCCGAACCAGCGGTCTGGTCGACGGCGATCAGCTGAACGTTGGTTTCGATCAGTTTGGTGATGCCGCCAGAATTCCCTTCTACCGTCCCGCTTGACCCGGTCCAGTAGATGTCGACATTGTCGCCGGGGCGCAGGAAGCCTGAAACACCAGAGGCCACGTCCACGCTGATCGCAAAGGCGCGCATACCTTTTTCAAGACGAGAGGTCAGCCCGGCCGATTCGCCTGGCCGTGTGATCTTGACCTCCATAATCGCCTCGTCTTTTTCCATGGTCCTCAGAATATAACGCTCATTGGCGCCACTTTCGGGAAACAAGGCAGTGAGATCAGAGAACGTACCTTCGGGAATCGCGTTTTCCGGCCAGTCTACAGCGCGAATGTCTTCTTGCGTCAGGCGTTCACCGTATTTCAGAGGACGATTTGAAACGTAAACAGTTACCGTCGGGATGACATCGACTTTGGCATTGGCCAGCGCTTCTTCTGCCGCTTGTTTCTGCCGTGCCAGTTCGCTTTGATAAGCCGCAATATAGTTGCGCGCCATGTAAACGGCGCCCCCAGCCAGAGCAACGCCGACAATCAGGACAAGTCCGAATACCGCTCGCATACATGCACCTCTTTCTTATTTAGTCGGATACTAAGCGGCCAAAGGGCCACTTTGAAACAGCCCAAGTGTTAAATGTAAATTGTGTCGAAATGTGGGACAAAAATGTCTGCTTGTTAGATTCTGCGTCAGCTTTCGCACAATTCCGCAAAACGACTGCTGTCATCTCCCTGCGGCAGGCCAGACGAAGAACAACGAAACAAACGCCGCGCCCAAAAAGGTCGCCGCGATTATTTGCCCGACACGTTCACCAACAAGCTCAGGAAAGCTGGTGAATGTGAAAACTCGCTGTGGGTCAGTTGGTTCCCGCTGTTACAAGGCCACCGGGAGCGGTGTTCGAGCCGGTACTGACAACAGAGGAACTCATGGCTTGGTTGATGTTACCGCCGATACCATCAACACTTGATCTGATGACAAGGTAGGTCGCGCTTGACAGACCGATGAGCACTGCGGTCAAAACCACCCAGTCAACGGTCACCGCTCCTGCTTCGTCCGATTTGAACCGATTAAGGAACTTTAGCATCTACTTATCTCCAATACGACAATTCAGTGTTTCCTGTAACGTCGCCTAACAGTGGTTCGTTCGGATGGCGGAAATCAGGCCAAAAGTTGATTTCGCTGGAAATATCCAAGATTCCAAACTTTTTCACGGGCTCTTTTGTGCGCAAAGACCTGCAAATTGGGCGTGATCAATTCGGTGGCGCTCGCGGCGTGGCGTGCGGGGTAGGACCGTCAAACTCTATTCTTAGAGATATTGAAAGACCTCTGAACGAAAAAAGCCGCGCCTGAATGGCGCGGCTTTAAAATCTTGCTCAAGCAGAAGCTTAGCTGCCGCTGTTGCTGCCTGCAGTTGTGATACCGCCGGTTGCGGTGTTGCTGCCGGTGCTCAGCGATGCGCCGTTCAGGGCCTGGTTCACGTCTGTTGCCAGGCCGGTCGCGCCAGCCGAGATCTGCTGGTATGCAACGGCTGCCAGGCCGATGACTGCTGCGGTCAGAACAACCCAGTCAACTGTTACTGCGCCGTCTTCGTCTTTGCGGAAGTTCTTGATGAACTTGATCATGTTACGTCCCTCCTAAAGGATCAAAAAGAGTTTAACAAACCTCGGCGTTCTTCAGAGCTTTCTCTCTCAGTCCGCTCATGTCCGTCTCGGTATGGATTAATGTTTGCCTGTTGTGCGTGGCAGGAATTGGGCCAAACACAGATTTTTTTTCGTGCGGCTTAACTTTTTAGTCACTAAATGCGTAAACCCATGCAAATAAAAGGAAAAAAAATTCTTCGATTGGTGCGAAGTGCTCCGCAGCGGTGCAAATATACGCCAAATGAGGCGAAATTGCCCCAATTCGCTTTGTTTTTCTGGCCTTGGGCGAAGATTCGCGGTTCAAATCGCGTAAAAAGAATACATGAGGCAGGCACATGACTCTCCGGAACGCACTTCAATGCGCCGGTGTACTGGCGTTTCTACTATCTGGTGTCGCACCCGGGTCAGCGACCGAGGTTGAGCCGCGCGGAGTTTACAAGCGGATCAAGGCCCCCAAGCCGGGTGAGCGTCCTCGCGTGACCATTCAGATCACACCCGAGGAACACGCGGCCAAGCCCTCAGCCCCCAGCACAGGGGTGGAGCTGGTGGTTCCAGAAATCATAGCAAGAACCAAAGTGGTTCAGCCCACAGTGCCGGGAATCGGTGCCGCGCCTGACCCGAAAGGGTCGTACAATGCATTCTGGGACCGCATTTCACCACACATTGATGAAAGCGGGGCCGGGCGGCTTGATGCTGCGATAAACGCGCTGGCGGCGACGAATGTAAGATCGCCCCGGCTGCAAGCTCTGCAAAACATAGCAAAAGAACGCGGGATCGAGATTTTGCGGTCAACCGTGGGAACCAATGTGTCGCCAGCGCTGGTGCTGGCTGTCATTTCGGTTGAATCGGCCGGTCGCGCAGATGCCGTCAGTTCGGCCGGCGCGCAGGGGCTTATGCAGTTGATGCCCGCCACAGCTGCCCGCTTCGGTGTTAAGGACAGTCTACAACCCTCGCAGAACATCGCCGGGGGCGTGAAATACCTCAACTGGCTGATGGAAGAGTTCGGGAATGATCCGATTCTGGTTCTGGCCGGTTACAACGCGGGTGAGGGGGCTGTACGTAAACACAGCGGCGTGCCGCCTTATGCCGAAACCCGGGATTATGTCCCCAAGGTTCTGGCCGCTTTCCAGATCGCGCGGGCTTTGTGCGCGACACCGCCGGATCTGATTTCAGATGGGTGCGTGTTCCAGACCTCAAATTGAAAAAGGCCCGCCTAGATCCGGCGGGCCTTTTCTTTTGTTCAGCCGACGATTGTCGCTTCGGTCGCAGCGCGCATTTCGTCTTCACTGACACCATCTGCCAGTTCGACGATTCTCAATCCGCCCTCGACCACGTCCAGAACGCCCAGATTGGTGATGATGCGATCCACGACACCCTTGCCTGTCAGTGGCAGAGTGCATTCCTTCAGGACCTTGCTTTCACCGTGCTTGTTGGTGTGGTCCATAACCACGATCACGCGCCCAACGCCTGCAACCAGGTCCATGGCGCCGCCCATGCCTTTCACCAGCTTGCCGGGGATCATCCAGTTTGCCAGGTCGCCCTTCTCATCCACTTCCATGGCGCCCAGAATCGCAGCAGCGATCTTGCCGCCCCGGATCATCGCAAAGGACGTGGCGCTGTCGAAATAGGCAGTGCGGGACAGTTCGGTGATCGTCTGTTTGCCCGCGTTGATCAGGTCCGGGTCTTCTTCACCTTCATACGGGAAAGGACCCATACCCAGCATGCCGTTTTCCGATTGCAGTGTGATGTCCTTGTCGCCGACATAGTTCGCCACCAGCGTCGGAATCCCGATGCCGAGGTTCACATACATGCCGTCTTCCAGTTCCTCTGCCGCGCGTGCGGCCATCTGATTGCGGTCCCAGGGCATTATGCGTCCTCCTTCTTGCGGGTGGTGCGCTGTTCGATGCGCTTTTCATGATCGCCCTGAATGATGCGATGCACATAGATACCGGGCAGGTGGATCTTGTCCGGGTCCAGTGAGCCGCGCGGAACAATCTCTTCCACTTCGGCCACGCAGATCTTGCCGCAGGTTGCAGCGGGCACATTAAAGTTGCGGGCGGTCTTGCGGAATACCAGATTGCCGGTGTCGTCAGCTTTCCAGGCCTTGACGATGGCCAGATCGGCAAAAATGCCTTCCTCAAGGATATAGGTCTCGCCGTTGAAATCCTTGTGCTCCTTGCCTTCCGCAATCACGGTGCCGACGCCTGTCTTGGTGTAGAACCCGGGAATACCGGCACCACCGGCGCGCATCCGTTCGGCCAGTGTTCCTTGCGGGTTGAATTCCAGTTCCAACTCGCCGCTCAGATACTGACGCATGAATTCGGCGTTTTCGCCGACATACGAGCTGATCATCTTTTTGACCTGCTTGGTCTGCAACAGGATGCCGATACCGAAATCGTCCACACCGGCGTTATTCGACGCAAAGCTCAGGTCCTTGACGCCCGAATCCCGGATGGCAGCAAGCAACAGTTCGGGAATGCCGCACAGGCCAAACCCGCCCGCGGCAATCAGCATGCCATCCGTCAGCACCCCATCGAGTGCCTCGGCGGCATTGGCATAGACTTTCTTCATGGAAAACTCCCCCAATGACATGGTGATGGGCAGGTTTTGCCGCCACGTCATGGGGAAGTCAATGAAACCAGAAGGTTCAGGTATTTCTACGGTAGTTCAGCTGACAATAGTGTCAGTCGGCGATCAGGATCCCGCAGGCGATGCGCCCACCTGCACCGCCAATGGGCTGGCTCATGTGATCGTCGCCAGCTTCGTGGATGATGAAAGTTGATCCGTCCCCATCCAGCAATACATCTCCATCACCTTCAAGCGAAACAAGGTTTGTAAAGGCCTCCATCTCGCCCACGCCATCCTGTCCCACATATAGATTGGGCAGATCGCCGGGCTCGGGGCCTTCAGGGTTCAGCAGCCCATGTGCGCCTTCAACTTTGCCAACATGGCCTTGGGCCGTCTTGAACCCTTCGCCGGCCTCGCAGACACCATGGCTGTGCAGGTGCAACCCATGTTTTCCCGGCGGCAGGTCTGTGACGCGCACGTGCAGCAGAACACCATTGGGCCCTTGCGTCGCCTTCGCCTGACCAATGACGTCGCCTTGCGCGTTGATGATTTCGGCTGTGGCGGACTTGACGTGATGCGCGGCATGGCCCTGCGTGGCAGCCGCAACGCTTATCGCCGCAACAAGAATGGCGGTTCTGAACATGTCTCAACTCCTTTACTGAACAACGCAATCCTGTATCGCGTCAGTCCATAAACACGCGGGCCGGTTCCTTTATTCAGAAACCGGCCCGCGTGTTTGGTGACATGTCCCGGTCAAAAGTCCGGTTTATTCAGCCGCTTTCTTTGCTGTCTTCTTGGCGGCAGCCTTCTTTTTGGGTGCAGCCTTTTTCTTGGTGCCCTTCTTGGATGCGCGCTCATTGACCAGTTCGATGGCCATTTCCTGCGTCACGTCTTCGGGCTTGATGTCTTTCGGGATGGTCGCGTTGACCTTTTCCCACTTCACATATGGCCCGTACCGTCCGTCCAGAACCTGCATCGCGCCGCCATCGGGATGCTCGCCCAGGTCTTTCAAAGCTTTTGCCGCTGCGCGCCCGCGCCCACCGGGATTGGCTCGTTTTTCCGCCAAAAGCTCTACGGCGCGGTTCATACCGATCTCGAACACATCGTTTGGGTCTTTGAGGTTGGCATAGACCGGCTTGGCTTCATCGGCCAACTGATGCATCAGATAGGGGCCAAAACGCCCGAAGTTCGAGGTGATCATGCCGCCTTCGGGGTGCTCACCGATCTGGCGCGGCAGGGACAGAAGCGTCAGCGCCTTGTCCAGATCCATGTCATCCTTGCTCCAGCCGCGTGGAAGCGAGGCGCGCGGAGGCTTCTTGTTCTCGGGCGTGGGTTCGCCTCGCTGGACATACGGCCCAAATCGGCCGGACTTCAGCCAGATCTCATCCCCGGCGTCTTCGCCCAGCAATTGTTCGTCGCCTTCCGCGCCTTCACCGGCGATAGGCCGCGTATAAGTGCACTCCGGATAGTTTCCGCAGCCCACGAACCCGCCGGTGCGTGAGGTTTTCAGGTGCAATTGTCCCAACCCGCATTTCGGGCAGATACGCGGGTCGGACCCGTCTTCACGCGGGGGGTAAAGCTGTGGCGCCAATGCCTCGTCCAGCTTGTCCAGCACTTCCGATATGCGCAGTTCGGATGTTTCGCCAATCGCTGCCGAAAAATCACGCCAGAACTTGCCCAGCAGATCCTTGTAGTCACGATCACCGGCGCTGACGTCATCCAGTTGCTCTTCCAGATTCGCGGTGAACTCGTATCCAACGTATTGACGGAAAAAGTTCAGCAGAAAGATGGTGACGATCCGGCCCTTTTCCTCGGGGATCAGCCGGTTCTTGTCTTTGCGCACATATTCGCGGTCCTGAATCGTGGTCACGATTGAGGCATAGGTCGAAGGACGTCCGATCCCCAACTCCTCCATCCGCTTGACCAAAGTGGCCTCGGTATAGCGCGGGGGCGGTTGCGTGTGATGCTGCAACGCCAGAACGGCTTCGTTATCGGCCATGATAGCGGCTTTGTCCGACTCGCTGGTGGCCTTGGCAAACTGATCGCGCAGCGTGGTCTTGGAAAAGCGCGCGGGGTCGCCCTCCATGATCTGTGGCAGGCGCTTTTCGTCATCATCGGCGACATCATCGCGGCCTTCCTCATAGACGCGCATGAACCCGTCGAACATTACCACCTGACCGGTGGCTCGCAGACCGACCTGACCGTCGTCACTGCCAATCTCGACCGTTGTGCGCTCCAATCGTGCTGCCGCCATCTGGCAGGCAATGGTCCGTTTCCAGATCAGATCATAAAGCTTGCGCTGATCTTCATCCGTGACCTTCAGCGCCTTGGCATCGCGCGTCATATCCGTGGGGCGGATACATTCGTGTGCTTCCTGCGCGTTCTTGGCCTTGTTCTTGTACATACGCGGGCTGTCCGGCACATATTCTGCACCGTACCGGTCCGCGATGGTGTCGCGCGTTGCCGTCACGGCCTCGGGTGCCATGTCGATCCCGTCGGTTCGCATATAGGTAATGTATCCGGCCTCATAGAGGCGCTGCGCAACCTGCATCGCATGGCGCGCGCCCATGCCGAATTTGCGGCTCGCCTCCTGTTGCAGGGTCGAAGTCATGAACGGCGCGCTTGGATTGCGCGCGGCGGGCTTGGCTTCGACCGAAGTCACACGCAGCGCGCGGCTGGTGACGGCCTGAACCGCCAGTTCGGCCTGTGTTGCGTTGGCCAGATCGTGCTTGTCCAGTTTCTTGCCCGCCAACGTGACCAGCCGCGCCTCATAGGTCTGACCACGCGGTGTCTCGAACAGGGCCCGAACCGACCAGTACTCGACCGGCTTGAACGCTTCGATCTCCATCTCACGCTCGACGATCAGGCGCAGACAGACCGACTGCACCCGACCTGCGGATTTTGCGCCGGGCAGTTTGCGCCACAGAACCGGTGACAGGTTGAAGCCAACAAGGTAGTCCAAGGCGCGGCGTGCCAGATACGCTTCGACCAGGGGCATATCGACGTCGCGCGGGTTCTTCATCGCCTCGGTCACCGCTTCTTTGGTGATGGCGTTGAAGGTCACCCGGCTAACCGGTGTGTCTTTCTTGATCGAGCGGCGCTTGGTCAGCGCTTCCTGCAAATGCCAGCTGATTGCCTCACCCTCACGATCAGGGTCGGTGGCGAGGATCAGCGCGTTGTCTTCTTTCAGCGCGTCGGCGATGGCCTTTACATGTTTGCGGCTGTCATTGCCCACTTCCCATGTCATGGAAAATCCATGGTCCGGATCGACCGATCCGTCCTTTGGCGGCAGGTCCCGCACATGGCCGTAAGAGGCCAGAACGGTGTAGTCAGGGCCGAGATATTTATTGATTGTTTTTGCTTTGGCCGGAGATTCTACAACAACTACGGGCATTTAAGGGGAAACCTCGCTCGACGAATTTGGCGCCTTTTATGGTGGTGCAAAATGTGTGGGGCAAGCGGGGATTGTCAATGCGTTCCTTTGGCAGGCGGAAAAGCGACGTGATTTCAGCGTGATACCCGCACCTGATAGCAGGCAGAGCGTTCGATTGGGCAATCTTGTTTTCCGTCCAAATCAGCCTGCCAGAGACAACAGCCCGCCCGGCTGTCGCTGGATTCGTCCGTCCAGTTCAAGGTCGACCAGCGCTGGCCCCAGATCCCCTGCCGAGGCCGCAATATCGCGCAGCAACTGGTCTTCGGCGATAGGGGAAGGTCCCAACCGCTCAAGGATTTGCGCCTGCAAGTCCAGTACGGCAGGCCGTGGCTGCATGGCGGGCGGCAGCTCGGGATTTGCAAAGACCAGATCGCCTTGCTGCGGCAGGGCTTCGACAACGTCGTCTGCCGAACGGACCAGCGTCGCACCGTCCCGAATCAAAAGGTTGCACCCGGCAGCGCGGGCGTCGAACGGATGGCCGGGCACGGCCAGAACCTCGCGCCCCTGATCCAGGGCGTCACGCGCTGTGATCAGGCTGCCGGATTTCGCGGCGGCCTCGACCACCACAACAGCTTGGGCCAGGCCCGAGATGATCCGGTTGCGGCGTGGAAAATGCCTTGCCTGAGGTGTCACGCCCATTGGCTGTTCCGACAGCCGCAGTCCCTTGGTCGCGATTTTATGCGCCAGTTCCGTGTTCTCGGCCGGGTAAATGACATCGACACCGCCCGCCATGACGGCAACAGTGCCGGTGTCCAGCGACGCCATATGCGCCGACGTATCAATGCCGCGCGCCAGACCCGAGACAATCACATGTCCCTTTTCACCCAAGGCGCGCGCCAGACCACGCGCCATCCGTGCGCCCAGCGAGGAACAGTTGCGCGCGCCCACCATCGCAATCGCCGGTTTCTGCAACAGCGACACATCCCCGATGGCCCAAAGCAAGGGCGGGGCATCGGATAGGTCGTTCAACGCGTCGGGGAAATCTGCGGACCCAAGGCACAAAAGCCGCGCTTTGGCGGCTTCTGCGGCCCTGAGTTCCGCCTCGATCACGCCGGGGGGACAGGTTTCATACCCATCTATTCCGGCGGCGCGTGCCATTTCAGGCAGCGCGGCCAGCGCGTTCTGCGCCGAGCCATGTTCACGCAGCAGCCGACGAAACGTCGCCGGGCCGACCTTGCGCGAGCGCAACAGGCGAAGCCACGAAAACCGGTCCTCTTCCGTGGTGGGTGGGAGTGGGGGGTGATTGGAAGAAAGCTGCTCTTCGGTCATCCGTTGCTCCGCCTGATTGCAGAACTGGTTTACGGGACAGGGGGTTAACAGCCTCTGAATCGCAGATAATTAGCAGCGATTTTTCTGTATTTCTCGGAGAACACACCGGTTAAGTGTCTGAAAATAAATAAAAGAACATTTTCCAACCGGCGCTCAAATCAATGGCGTCGGTTGGAGTGCTATCGAATCAAAGTGGCGCATGGTTAACCCTGCGCCTGCCTTTGCGCTTCTCTTCCGCCTCAGGCCGCCGACCCGCCGACAGTCAACCCGTCCATCAGCACTGTCGGTTGACCCACACCCACGGGCACCCATTGACCGTCCTTGCCGCAGGTGCCCATACCCGGATCCAAAGCCATATCATTGCCAAGGCCGCGGATGCGCTTCAACGCCGAAGGCCCGTCGCCGATCAGCGTGGCGCCCTTGACAGGCGCTCCGATCTTGCCGTTTTCGACACGATACGCCTCGGTGCACGAGAAAACGAACTTGCCGTTGGTGATGTCGACCTGGCCGCCGCCGAATCCAACCGCCCAGATGCCGTCATTAATATCTGCCACCAAAGCCGCCGGATCAGCGTCGCCCCCCAACATGATCGTATTGGTCATGCGCGGCATGGGTTTGTGCGCATAGCTCTGTCGCCGCCCATTTCCCGTGGGTGCAACGCCCATCAGCCGGGCGTTTTGCCGATCCTGCATGTAGCCGGTCAGGATGCCATCCTCGATCAATACGGTGCGCGAACTGGGCGTGCCCTCATCATCCACAGTGATCGAGCCGCGACGGTCGGCAATCGTGCCGTCATCCACCACGGTCACGCCCTTAGATGCTATCTGTTGCCCCATCAGTCCGGCAAAGGCCGAGCTTCCCTTGCGGTTGAAATCGCCCTCAAGCCCGTGACCGATGGCTTCGTGCAGCAAAATACCGGGCCAGCCGGGACCAAGTGCAACCTCCATCACGCCGGCAGGGGCGGGAACCGCGTCCAGATTGACCAATGCGATGCGCAGGGCTTCGCGCGCCTTGGCCTGCCAGTCGGCAGGGTCGATCAACCCGCTCAGGCCAACCCGCCCGCCGCCACCGGCCGATCCGCTTTCGCGCCGCCCGTCCTGTTCAACAATGACCGAGACATTCACGCGCGTCATGGGGCGCACGTCACGCACCGTCACACCATCGGGTCGCAGAATTTCCACCTCCTGAACGGCGGCTGCGATCATTGCGCTGACCTGAACCACCCGCGGATCCAGGTCGCGGGCAAAGGCGTCAATCTCCCGCAGGGTTTCGATTTTCACCGGGAAGGCGGCGGATTCGATTGGGTCTTCGTCCGTGTACAGGCGCGTATTCGTGGGCCGGGGCGCTTCGGCGAGCGTTCCGCCTCCATCGCCAACCGCCAGTCGCGCGGTTTCGGCGGCACGTTTCAGCGCGGCAATCGATACATCAGTCGAATGCGCATATCCGGCAACTTCGCCCTGAACGGCGCGCAGGCCAAATCCCTCGGATGCGTCATAAGACGCGGTGCGAAGCCGCCCGTCGTCAAACACCAGAGATTCGGATTTCCGACGCTCGACAAACAGCTCTCCATCCTCGGCCCCGTCCGTTGCCGAGCGCAATATGGCCAGTGCTTCATCTTGCGGCAGGGCGCTCTCAAAGGGGCGAAACGTGGCTTCAGGCATGGGTTGCGACCTTTCGGGTTTGATCCAGATCAAAAATAGCGTCTGTTTGACGCAAGCATTTTGCTTTATCTACCCGCTGGAATATGGTTTTTAACGCGGCCAAAGACAACGGGAGAGGTGCGACCGATTCACACCTTTCCGTCAGGGACGCAAAGATCAAACGATCAGGACAGAACATGAAGAATGCTTTGATGCTTTCAGGGTTTATGACAGCCCTCTCCAGCCTACCCGCCATGGCTCAGGAGCTTGAGATTATCGGCAAGCCGGTAGACGGCGGCATGGGCTTCCAGCCCGCGGCCACCAGCCTTGCCACAGGAATCCAGAAGCTGGACGGCATGATTCTCGTGATCATCACCGCAGTCTGTCTGCTGGTTGCAGCTCTGCTGGTCTATTGCATCGTGCGCTACAATCAGCGCGCAAACCCGACCCCGGCGCGTTTCTCGCACTATACCCCTGTTGAAATCGCCTGGACCTTGGGTCCGATCTTGATTCTGGTGTTTATTGGCGCGTTCTCGCTGCCGGTTCTTTTCAAACAGCAGGAAATCCCGGAAGGTGACATCACCATCAAAGTCGTCGGCAACCAGTGGTACTGGACCTACGAGTATGTTGATCACGATTTCGCATTCGACAGCTATCTGCTGGGCCACCCGGCGACCCTGGACGAGGGCGCACGCCCTGCGGACGCGGACGTGACGCCGTTTGTTCTGGATGACGCAATGCGCGCCAAGCTGATCGATGCAGGCTACAGCGATGATGAATGGCTGTTGGCCACCGACACCGCTGTTGTCGTTCCGGTCGGCAAGGTCATCGTGATGCAGGTGACTGCATCCGACGTGATTCACTCGTGGACAATCCCGGCCTTTGGCGTAAAGCAGGACGGTGTGCCCGGACGTCTGGCCGAACTGTGGTTCCAGGCCGACAAGGAAGGCATCTATTTTGGCCAGTGTTCGGAACTGTGTGGCAA
Source organism: Ruegeria sp. AK11 (assembly GCF_056541095.1). Taxonomy (NCBI): domain Bacteria; kingdom Pseudomonadati; phylum Pseudomonadota; class Alphaproteobacteria; order Rhodobacterales; family Roseobacteraceae; genus Ruegeria; species Ruegeria sp. AK11. The sequence continues at coordinate 110,549 of NZ_JBQFXU010000009.1, read as the reverse complement.
GGACCACGCCTATATGCCGATTACCGTCAAGGTCGTAAGCCAGGAAGTCTATGACGAATGGCTGCAAGGTGCGATCGAAGAATATGCGGGCCTGCCGCAAAGCTATCAGGTCGCCTCGAACTGAGTACGATAGGGGCGGGTTCAACCCCGCCTGACACAAATTTCGGGCTGCGCGGGCGATCCGCGCAGTTTTCGCCCCAGAAGGACCGGAAATGACCGACGCAAGCATCAATGCCAGCACTGCGACCGCCCGGGCGGACGAGGCCGGCTTTGGCGATTACTTCGCCCTGCTGAAGCCACGTGTGATGTCGCTGGTCGTGTTCACGGCATTGGTCGGCCTGTTGGCGGCCCCTGTTCCTGTCCATCCCTTCGTCGGATTCTGCGCCATCCTGTTCATCGCCATCGGCGGCGGAGCATCAGGTGCGCTGAACATGTGGTGGGATGCGGATATCGACCGTGTCATGAAACGCACCAAATCCCGCCCAATCCCTTCGGGCAAGGTCGAGGAAGGCGAGGCGCTGGCCGTTGGTCTGGCTCTGTCGGGTCTGTCGGTGATCATGCTGGGCCTTGCGACCAACTGGTTCGCAGGCGCGTTTCTGGCCTTCACCATCTTCTTCTACGTTGTCGTCTACACGATGTGGCTGAAGCGTTCGACGCCGCAGAACATCGTGATCGGTGGCGCAGCGGGCGCGTTCCCTCCGGTGATCGGCTGGGTGGCCGCCACGGGATCGATGTCGGTCGAGCCCTGGCTGATGTTTGCCCTGACCTTCATGTGGACGCCGCCGCATTTCTGGGCGCTGGCCCTGTTCATGCGCTCGGACTATGACGACGCGGGTGTGCCGATGCTGACCGTCACCCACGGTCGCCGCGCGACACGTGTCCATATCCTGGTCTATACAGCTCTGCTGGCTCTGCTGGCCGTTGGAACTGCGTTTTCGGGTATTGGCGGCCCGATCTATCTGACTGTTGCACTGGTTCTGAACATCCTGTTCCTGCGGGGCGCGTGGAAAATCTCGCGCCGGACCGAGGATGATTCCGAGGCAGATAATTTCAAGGTCGAACGCGGTTTCTTCAAGCTGTCGCTGCTGTATCTGTTCCTGCATTTCGGTGCCGTTCTGGCCGAAGCCCTGCTGAAACCCTATGGTCTGGGGGGATGGTCATGAGCCTTCGCAAAGACCACGAGCTGCATCAGCGCCGGTTCAGCCGCAATCTGGGAGTCGGCCTGACCCTGGCCGCCTTTATCGTGATCATCTTTGGCCTGACCATCGTCAAGGTCTCGGGCACTGATTTCAACAGGGCGACGCAAGAGGTTCAGAACTGATGGCGTTGTCCGGTCCTCAGAAAACGGTTTTCCAGACTGTTGGCGTGGTTGTCCTGATGGGCAGTCTGGCCTGGGCGTCGGTGCCGTTCTACAACTGGTTCTGCCGGGTGACCGGATTTGGTGGCACCACCGGTGTTGCCGAAACTGCCCCCGATACCATTCTGGATCGCACCGTTACCATCCGTTTTGACGCGTCCAAGGCCAAGGACATGGAATGGGAATTCAAGCCGGTCGTGCGCGAGATGGATGTGCGCATCGGCGAAACAGGTCTCGCGTTTTACGAGGCCTTTAACCCGACCGACCGCCCCATTGCCGGGCAGGCGTCTTACAACGTGGCGCCCTATTCTGCGGGTGGGTATTTCCAGAAGATTGCCTGTTTCTGCTTTGAAGAGCAGGTGCTGCAACCCGGCGAACGCGTTGAGATGCCGGTGACTTTCTTCGTCGACCCGGAAATGGTCGAGGATCTTGAAGCCAAGTATGTTCATACGATCACGCTGTCGTATACATTCTACGAAATTAACCTGCCCGAGGGCTATGTCGCCCTCGATGCGCAGGCAGATACAAACACGAACTAACGCCTGTAGGTGAGGGACGCTGATGGCACACGCTAAAAACCACGATTACCACATTCTGGCCCCGTCGATCTGGCCTCTGATCGGCGCCGTCGGCGGCTTTGTCATGCTGTTCGGAGCCGTTCTCTGGATGCAAGGCATCACGCCCTTCATGTTCTGGGCCGGTCTGGCAGCTGTGCTTTACACGATGTTCGCCTGGTGGTCGGATGTGGTTGCGGAAAGCCGTCAGGGTGATCACACGCCTGTTGTCCGCATCGGTCTGCGTTACGGCTTCATCCTGTTTGTCATGTCCGAGGTGATGTTCTTCTTCGCCTGGTTCTGGTCGTTCTTCAAACATCGCATGTACCCGATGTACGACTATGCCGGCACCGAATACATTCAGCCGGATATTCATGCGGTTGACCCGTTCCACCTGCCGCTGATCAACACTCTGGTCCTGTTACTGTCAGGCTGTGCGATCACCTGGGCACACCATGCGCTGGTGCACAACAATGACCGCAAGGCGCTGGTACAGGGTCTGGCCATCGGTATCGCACTGGGTGTTGCGTTTACCTTCCTGCAGGGCTTTGAATATTATGAGCTGCTGGCTCACGAAGGATGGAAGTTCGGCGGCGATCAATTCTATTCGAACTTCTTCATGGCAACCGGTTTCCACGGTGCGCATGTGATCATCGGTACCATCTTCCTGACAGTCTGTCTGATCCGCGCCCTGAAAGGGGACTTTACGCCCGAGAAACATGTCGGTTTCGAAGCCGCAGCCTGGTACTGGCACTTCGTTGACGTTGTCTGGCTGTTCCTGTTCTTCGCCGTTTACATCTGGGGTCAAGCTCCGCTGATGTAACGCCGGTCAGGTGATCCAATTGCAAAAGCCGCCCTATGGGGCGGCTTTTTCTCTATGCGGGGCGTAAGATTGCGCCCCATACAATTGCGTGGTTGCAATTCAGCACGCGCGCCCCTTAACAAGACGCCGGTTCCTGCAAAGAAGTTTGGTCCTGACATGCGCCGTATCCTGTTCCTGCTGATCTTCGGCCTCGCTGGTTTGGGCGTGCTGTTGTGGTTGGGTTTTTGGCAGGTGGATCGCTTGGCAGAGAAAGAAGGCCAACTCGCCGATATCGAAAGTCGTATCTCTGCCGAAGCGGTTTCTCTACCCCAGCAAGTTTTCGAAGACGAAGACAAATATCTGCCCGTAGCAATCAAAGGAGAGATGGTGCCGGGGGAAATCCATGTTCTGGTTTCTGTCAAGCAGGTGGGGGCGGGGTACCGGATCATTCAGGCTTTCAACACCGAAGATCGCACTATTCTAGTTGATCGGGGTTTTGTCCCGACAACTGCGAAGCAGACCGAACGTCTGACCGGTCCGATGGAGATCACCGGCAATCTGCACTGGCCAGATGAAATCGACAGTTACACGCCCGCACCTGATCTCGACGCCAACATCTGGTTCGCCCGCGATGTGCCCGCGCTTGCGGGTGCACTGGGCGCGGAACCGGTTCTGCTGATCGCCCGTTCGCAAACCGATCCGAATGTGACGCCGCTGCCGGTGGACACGGCGGGCATACCAAACGATCACCTGCAATATGCAATAACCTGGTTTGGTCTGGCTCTGGTCTGGGCCGCGATGACCGGATACTTCCTGTGGCGCAGCCGTGCCAATTCTGAAAGTGACGCGACATGAAATATATCTCGACCCGCGGGCAGGCGCCCGAATTGACGTTTGAAGAGGCGATGTTGACCGGACTTGCCCGCGATGGTGGCCTGTATCTGCCCGCCGAAATCCCGGTGATGTCGCAGGACGAGATCGCGGCGCTGGCCGGATTGCCCTACGAAGAAATCGCATTCCGCGTGATGTGGCCCTATGTCAGCGGCTCATTCGCCGAGGATGAGTTCAAGGCGATCATCGCCCGCGCTTACGAAGGTTTCGGCCACGATGCCCGCGCGCCATTGAAGCAGCTGAACGAGAACCACTTCCTGCTGGAACTGTTCCACGGCCCCACACTGGCCTTCAAGGACTTTGCCATGCAGCTGATCGGCCAGTTGTTCCAGGTAGCGCTGAAACGCCGTGGTGACCGTGTGACCATCGTCGGCGCGACCAGCGGGGATACCGGTTCAGCCGCGATCGAGGCGTTCCGCGGGCTGGACGCGGTGGATGTGTTCATCCTGTTCCCGCATGGCCGCGTGTCCGAAGTACAGCGTCGACAGATGACCACGCCTGCGGACAGCAACGTGCATGCTTTGGCCGTTGATGGTGATTTCGACGATTGTCAGGCCGCGCTGAAAGACATGTTCAACGATTTCGACTTCCGCGACGGCGTGAAACTGGCGGGTGTGAACTCGATCAACTTTGCCCGCGTCTTGGCGCAGATTGTTTATTACTTCTCGGCTGCCGTCAGCCTTGGTGCGCCGCACCGCAAGGTCAGCTTCACGGTGCCAACCGGCAACTTTGGCGACATCTTCGCTGGCTATCTGGCCAAGCGTATGGGGCTGCCGATTGACCGCCTTGTGGTGGCGACCAACCAGAACGACATTCTGCATCGCTGCCTCTCGGGCGAGGGGTATTTCAAGGGCGAGACTATCCCCTCGATCAGTCCGTCGATGGACATTCAGGTCAGCTCGAATTTCGAACGCGCGCTCTATTATGCCTATGGCGAAGATGGCGGGGCCATCGCACAATTGATGGATGAGCTGAAACAGGGTGGCTTCAATATCAGCCAGGGCGCGATGGAAGCGCTGCGTGAGAATTTCGATTCGGGCCGGGTGTCCGAAGAGGAAACGCTGGCCACGATCAAATCCACGCTGGTGCACAGCGCCGAACTGGTCTGCCCGCACACCGCCGTGGGCATCAAGGTCGCAGAAGAGCACCGCGCGGCAGACGTTCCGATGATCACGCTGGCCACCGCGCACCCGGCGAAATTCCCGGCAGCGGTCGAGAAGGCAAGTGGTGAACATCCGCCTCTTCCCTCCCGCATGTCTGATCTGTATGAACGTCCGGAACGGGTGACCCGCATCGCCAATGACCTGGGTGCCCTCGAGGATCATATAAAAAGGCACATCGCTGAGTGACTGTCAGACAAGACCAACTGAAGAACGGGTTTCGTATCGTCAGTGAACATATGCCGGGGCTGCAATCTGCGGCCATCGGCATCTGGGTAACCGCCGGTGGGCGGCATGAGCGGATCGAGCAGAACGGTATCGCGCATTTTCTTGAACATATGGCGTTCAAGGGAACCGAGCGCCGTTCGGCCTTGCAAATCGCCGAGGCAATCGAGGATGTGGGCGGCTATATCAACGCCTATACCTCGCGCGAGGTGACGGCATATTACGCACGCGTCTTGAAGGACGACGTGGCACTGGCGATGGATGTGATCGGTGACATCGTTCTGAACCCGGTATTTGATCCGCGCGAGATCGAGGTCGAGCGGGGCGTGATCCTTCAGGAAATCGGTCAGGCCCATGACACACCCGATGATGTGATCTTTGACTGGCTGCAAGAGCAGAGCTATCACGACCAGCCCCTGGGCCGGACGATCCTGGGCCCGACGGAGCGGGTCAGTGCTTTTTCGCGTGATGACCTGTCGGGCTTTGTGACCGAACATTATGGCCCCGAACAGATGATCCTGTCCGCAGCAGGTGCTGTGGATCACGACATGCTGATGAAACTGGCCGAAGAAATGTTTGGCCATCTGCAATCCCGTAAAGGTCTGATCCCCGAGGTTGCACGCTTTACCGGCGGCGAAGCCCGGCAGGTAAAAGAGCTGGAACAGGCACATTTCGCCCTGGCGCTGGAAAGTCCCGGCTATCGCGACGACGCGATCTATACGGCGCAGATCTATTCGACCGCATTGGGCGGTGGCATGTCCTCGCGCCTGTTTCAGGAAGTGCGTGAAGCACGTGGGCTTTGCTACACGATCTTTGCGCAGACCGGTGCCTATGCCGATACCGGAACAACCACTATCTATGCCGGAACCTCGGCCAATCAGGTGGCCGAACTGGCGACGATCACCATCGATGAGATGAAGCGCGCCGCCGAGGACATGAGCCCCGAAGAGGTCGCCCGAGCCCGTGCCCAGATGAAAGCCGGGATGCTGATGGGGCTGGAAAGCCCGTCGAATCGGGCCGAGCGTCTGGCGCGGCTGGTGCAGATCTGGGGACGGGTGCCCTCGCTGGAAGACACGGTTGCCAAGATCGATGCGGTCAGCACCGAGGACGTGCGCGCCTTTGCCGAAACCATGGCCGTTCAGGCCCCGGCGGCGCTGGCGCTTTACGGACCGGTCGCAGACGCACCGACATTGGCGGACTTGCAGGAGAGGCGTGCAGCGTGATGCTGTTGGGCAGACGCAAGCTGAAACTCGAGACCGCGCGGCTTAGCTTGCGTCCGCCTGTACATTCCGATTTCAACGATTGGGCGGCGTTGCGGCGCGCCTCAAAAGGTTACCTGACCCCGTGGGAGCCGATCTGGGCCAAGGATCACCTGAGCCGCAAATCCTTTACCAATCGGGTCTACTGGGCTCAGCGCTCAGTCGCGAGTGGCACAGCAATTCCGCTTTTCCTTTTTCGCCGTGAAGACAATGTGTTGGTCGGGGCGATCACGCTGGACAATATCCGGCGCGGCCCTGCGCAGGCCGGAACCCTGGGTTACTGGACCGGTGAATCCTTTGCCCGTCAGGGATACATGCGCGAAGCGATTGGCGCGATGGTACATCACGCCTTTACCCGTCTGGATCTGAGCCGGATCGAAGCCGCGTGTCTGCCGGAAAACCGGGCGTCGCGCGGTTTGCTGGAAAGCTCGGGCTTCAAATATGAAGGCGTGGCGCAGTCTTATCTACAGATCAACGGGCGATGGCGGACGCATGTTCTCTATGCCAGCCTGCGGTCCGACCGGCGTGGCAAGACGGACGCGGGCTAGGGGGGCTCTGCCCCCGGTCGCGGCAAGCCGCGCCTCCCCCGGGATATTTTTGGCCAGATGAACAAGGGGCATGACTTGGTGACGATCTGCGCTACACTTCGGGTATGCGCTGGTTGGTTGCAGCATTGATGGTGATTTCGGGCGGGGCCGTGGCGCAGGAGCGGCGGCCGAGCCATTGTATCGCCATCGCCGAGGCGGCGCCGGGGATCGAATATCTGCACAAAGCTGCATGGCAGGACCCGGTGCCGGAGTTTTCGGTGCGCATCAGCTATATCGCGCATGCCGCTTTTATGATCCAGACCCGTGGCGGGTTGAATGTGGTGACAGACTTTACCGGGTTCATCGGCAGTGCCGATCTGATTCCCGATGTGGTGACAATGAACCATGCCCATGACACCCATTGGACGGCGCATCCCGACCCGGCGATCCCGCATGTCCTGCCGGGATGGGGAGAGTTCGGGCAGGGGATCGAACATCACCTGGATCTGGGCGAGATGCTGATACGCAATGTCCCAACCGATATCCGCTCGGCCTATGGCGGAGTTGAGGAACGCGGCAATTCTATCTTCGTGTTCGAGGTCGAAGGGCTGTGTATCGGCCATCTGGGACATTTGCATCATGTACCGTCAGACGAACAGTTTGCTGCGCTGGGTCGGTTGGATGTGGTCATGGCCGCCGTCGATGGCGGAACAACCATGCCCTTGCCCGACATGATCTCGGTTCTCAAGCGGCTGAAAAGCTCGGTGATCATTCCGATGCACTGGTTCTCGGAGTTTTCGCTGGATCGCTTCCTCGTGGATATCCGGGATGAGTTCCCGGTCGAACGTGACGGCGTGTCCGAGATCACCGTCTCTCTGCGTGACTTGCCGGACCGTCCAACCGTTGTCGTGCTGGAGCCGCGCTATCTGATTGATCTGGAATAAGGCTTGCCGTGGTGGGATCGGTTGGGCATTGAAAGCGTATGAGTCTGAACCCCGCTGATGACCGCATTGCCACGCTGATCCGCTCGAAACTGGGCGATCACGTGCTGCGCCCGGTGACCGACCGGTATCTGGAAGAGCCGCGTGGGCGACTTGTCGGACAGGCTGGCCTGCTGGCCTTGCCCCGCACAACCGAGGAGGTCTCGGTACTGGTGCAGGTGGCGTCCGAAATGCGTGTTCCGGTGGTGCCTTATGGCGGCGGAACCGGTCTGGTCGGGGGGCAGGTAATGCCGCATGGGCCAGCGCCCCTTGTGATTTCGCTGGAACGGATGACCGCCATCCGGTCCGTCTATCCCACCGAATACGTACTGATTGCCGAGGCCGGCGCCATTTTGCAGGATGTCCAAGCCGCGGCCGAGGCGCAAGACCGCCTGTTTCCCTTGACGCTGGCGGCGCAGGGATCCTGTCGGATCGGGGGCAACCTGTCCACCAATGCCGGGGGCGTCAACGTCTTGCGCTATGGCAATGCGCGCGACCTGTGCCTTGGGCTCGAGGCCGTTCTGCCCAATGGTCAAATCTGGCAGGGTCTCAGCCGGTTGCGAAAGGACAACACAGGCTATGACCTGCGCAATCTGCTGATCGGGGCCGAGGGCACGCTGGGGATCATCACCGCAGCCGCGCTCAAGCTGTTTCCCCGGCCTGCCGCGATCGGGACGGCGATGTTTCAGGTGGCGTCACCCGAGGCTGCCATTTCCCTGCTGGCCCAGGCGCGTGATCGCGTGGGCGAGGCTGTCAGCACTTTCGAACTGATCCACCGGCAGGGGCTGAAGTTCTTGTCCGAGGTTCTGCCGGATGTCCGGCAACCGTTTGAAACACCGCCAGAGTGGAGCGTTCTGATCGAATTGGGGCTGGCCACGGGGCAGTCTCCGTCCGACGCGCTGGAGGATATCTTTGTCCACGCGCAAGCGCTTGGGCTGGTGCAGGATGGCGTGATTGCACAAAGCGAGGCGCAGCGTGATGAGTTGTGGGCCGTGCGCGAGCGAATCCCCGAGGCCAACCGCCTGATCGGCTCGGTGTCGAGCCATGATATCTCGATCCCGATCTCAGAAATTCCGGAATTTGTGCGCCAAGGGGAAAAGTTGGTTTCCGGTCTCGGGCAGTTCCGGATCAATTGCTTTGGCCATCTCGGGGATGGCAATCTGCACTACAACGTCTTTCCCCCCAAGGGGCAGCGCCGCGCGGAATTTGAGGGTCAGAGCGCTGTGGTCAAGCGGGCCGTGCATGATTTGGTCCATGCCTTTGATGGTTCGGTCAGCGCGGAACACGGCGTGGGCCGCATGAAAACGGACGATCTGGACCGCTATGGCGATCCGGTAAAGCTGGATGCAATGCGGACCATCAAGGCGGCGCTGGACCCCTTGGGCATCATGAATCCCGGCGCGGTGCTGAAGGCGTGAACCCGGCTCTGACTCTTGTTAAGAAATCCGAAGGTTGCCGCGTTAAAGCCCTTCGAATTCGCACAGGACATGCACGTCCATGCCCATATCTTCCAATACTTTGCGCCCGCCGAGGTCAGGCAGGTCGATAATGAACGCGCATGAGACGATCTCACCGCCCAAACGCTCGATCAGTTTGATGCCCGCCGCCGCAGTGCCGCCTGTGGCCAGAAGGTCGTCAACGACAAGGATTTTTTCGCCTGGCTGGATGGCGTCATCGTGGATCTCGACGATCGCTTCACCATATTCCAGCTTGTAGTCCTGGCTGATCGTTGTGCCGGGCAGCTTGCCTTTCTTGCGGATCGGCACGAAGCCCAGGCTCAGCTGATGCGCAATCGCCCCCCCAAGGATAAAGCCCCGCGCCTCGAGGCCGACAACCTTGTCGATGCGTTCCCCGGCATAGGGGTGCAGCATCTGGTCAATGGCCATCCGAAATCCGCGCGGATCGGCAAACAGCGTCGTCACATCGCGAAACAGAATTCCTTCATGCGGAAAGTCGACAATCGTCCGGATGTAGTCTTTGACAGTCTTGTTCCTTGACATGAACCAACCCTTTTCCGCTTCAAATACCAAAACGTGTTTGGCCCAAGAGGGTTAGCCATGCAAGGAACAATTCATTCGCACGATCACCAGCGGCACGAAACCACAGCCTTGGGCAATCCGTAATACCGGTGAAGCGTGGCAGGTGGCCAAGACAGGTGCGGCTTGTGCATTTGCGTTGATCTCGCAAAAGAAAGGCCCCAGACGGTTTGAAGGTTCATTGCCATTTCCGTTCCGGTGCTGTTAAGTGCTCGATAACGACAATCACTATGCTATGTATACACAATGCATCTCCTGAATTAACAAGCATTTGCTAGGAGCAACGCGCGTGCCAAAGAAAGACGGCAAGGGATCGACGAAGAAAAACAGCCAGCTGGTTCTGCGTCTGGACAAGGATGAGCGCGACGCGTTTGTCGAGTTGTGCAGGGAGCTGGATACATCAGCTGCCCGCGAAATCCGCCGGTTTATCCGCGGGTTCATGAAGGAAAACGCCGAAAACTGAAGAAGGGGTCAGGCCGGGCGGCGCAGAACTGACGTGGCGAAACCCATCCCGATCAGAGTCAGCCCGCCAAACCGCGTCATCCCGGTGATCACGCTGGCGCGGCCAATCAGCCGCCGCAACCGGTCGGCCAGCAACGCATAAGCCAACGCGTTCAGCCAGGCTAGCCCGACAAAAGTGGCAATCAGGATGGCAAATTGCGGCCCCAGTGGTTCAGCCGGGCGCAGGAACTGCGGCACAAAGGCGATGAAAAAGGCGATGGATTTCGGGTTCAGTGCCGTGACTGCGGCCGCGTGTCCAAACACGCTGCCGGGGGTGACATCCCGCCCGGTCGCGACCGTTCCCAGACCGTTCGCCGGGGCGCTGCGCAGCAGTTTAACCCCAAGCCAGACCAGATAGGCCGCACCGACCCATTTGAGGACGGAAAACAAGGTGGCCGAGGCCAGAACAAGCGCGCCTAGCCCCAACAAAGATGCGGTCATCGCCACAAGATCCCCCACAGCGACCCCCGTGGCCGAGGCCACGGCAACGCTGCGCCCCTTGGACAGCGCATAGCTCAGCACCAACAGCACGGTCGGGCCCGGGATCAGCAGCAAGGCGGTGGATGCGGCAACAAAGGCCAGCCAGAGTTCCAGAGACATAAGGGTCAGCTCGCAATACGTTCCTTTGGTATCGCTATAGCCAAACTACCGGTGCTTGACAATTTTCATGGCGACCAGCTTTCGGGCCCGCCAAAGCAGTCCGATCAGGCCCAGACTTGCACGAAAACTGATACCAGTGCGATCCTTCACAACCGTCGCATTCTTGCGGCGAGTATCCGGCAGAAAGAACCCGCATCCCCTGTGCCCGGACAGTTACGGGCGCAGGGTCGATGTCATGCTTGGACGCTTGCATAACGTGATCCGGGAACCCGAACTGCTGGCGGCGATGATGCCTGATGCGTCGCGCGGAACCTAGAGAATCCGCCCCGCCACCGCGTCCAGTTTGGCCAGCAGCACCGGATCGCGCTTTTCGGGCGCGGTGAGGATGGCATATTCTAGCGCCCGGTCACAGCCATGCGGACAGGGCGCGCGGTCGGTCCCCAACAGGATGGGAAGGCCTTTGACCAGTGCACGGCCCTTGTCGGCATTGCCGGTCAGGGTCGCAATGATGGTGGTCACATCCACCTCGCCATGATCCGGGTGCCAGCTGTCAAAATCGGTGACCATCGCGATTGAGGCATAACAAAGCTCGGCTTCGCGGGCGAGCTTGGCTTCGGGCATGTTGGTCATCCCGATCACGTCGCAGCCCCATTGCTCGCGATACATCTTCGATTCCGCCAGAGACGAAAACTGCGGCCCTTCCATCGCCAGATAGGTGCCGCCGCGATGGATCGTGATACCGGCAGCCTTGCCTGCGGTCTCACAGGCGTCCGACAGGCGCGGGCAGGTCGGGTGCGCAACGCTGACATGGGCGACGCAGCCTGTTCCGAAAAAGCTCTTGTCGCGCGCAAATGTCCGGTCGATGAACTGATCGACGATGACAAAATCGCCCGGTGCCATGTGTTCGCGAAACGACCCGCAGGCCGAGACCGAGATCACATCCGTCACACCAAGCCGTTTCAGCGCGTCGATATTGGCGCGATAGGGCACATCGGTGGGCGAATGCACATGCCCGCGCCCATGGCGCGGCAGAAAGGCCATTGCGACACCGTCCAGCGACCCGGTCAGAATCTGATCCGAGGGCGCCCCCCAAGGGGTATCGACACTGACCCATTCCGCATTTTCCAGCCCATCGATGTCATAGATGCCTGATCCGCCGATAACGGCAATCCTGGTTTGGGTCACTGTCCTGCTCCGCCTGAAATACTGATATTGAATTTGTGCGGGTTCGGCCCGAAATTGACAAGAGGTCTATTCCTGTTTCGCCAGCAGGTTACGCTGTTGAGATTGCGTATTGAAATCCGCCCACGCGGCTCCAAACTCATCCAGCGGCCACGTCAGGTCCTGCGATTGACCATGCCTGTCACGAAACTCAAAACGATACGCATCCCCGTTCAGCATGGCATCCAGCAGGCTGTCGGCGCGATGATCCTCGAATGTGCAGCTTAACCCTGTCAGGCACCCGGGGCGCCGCGTGCGCCAGATCACATCCTGATCTTTCTCTATGCGGAATCCAGAAGGGCTGAAGAAGGTGCCGGGCTCAATCCCGAACTCGATTTTGAAACCATCTGGTTCAGGTGTGATGAACATGAATTGCGCCGCAAATTTCGGACGCAAGGAAAACACCTCGGCGCGCCTTATGTAGCAGCGCTTCACCAAAGTACCGGCTTCCTCACGCTCGTCACAAATCGAATTCCAGATGCCGAAAATTTCATGGTGCGTGACACGCCAGTTTCCAGCCGTGTCATTCCCTTGCAAGTCCTGTGCAAAGGCGGGCAGGGCCGATAGAAATATAAGGGCAATCCAACGCATGAACTCACATTTGGGTGCTTGATCCGGGTGCCGCAAATCACGTTGCCGAGAGGCGAGTTATGCGCTGTGCGCATGGCTGCATCCCACCTCCTGCGGTGGCTTAACAGCGGCGCGCCCGCTACAACGACCCCTTCGCGCGAACATAAAATCCTTTAGGACTGTCCAATGCCCCGAGCCTTGCTGGCAAGTTTTGCCAACCGTATCGCCATACCCGATCTGCGCTGGGTGCCGGATGAGGGGCTGACCTTCTCTCGCTTGCGGATCGAGCTGCTGTCCGGCCTGACCGTGGCCCTCGCACTGGTGCCAGAGGCCGTGGCCTTTGCCTTTGTGGCAGGCGTGCACCCGCTGGTGGGCCTTTATGCCGCTTTCCTTGTGGGGCTCATCACCGCGCTGATCGGCGGGCGACCCGGCATGATCTCGGGCGCGACGGGCGCGCTGGCGGTCGTCATGGTGGCTTTGGTGGCCGAACATGGGGTCGAATACCTGTTCGCGACGGTGGTTCTGATGGGGATACTCCAGGTTATCGCCGGGGCGATGCATTGGGGCCGCTTCATCCGACTGGTGCCGCACCCGGTGATGCTGGGTTTTGTGAATGGCCTGGCCATCGTGATCTTTCTGGCCCAGATGGGCCAGTTCAAGGTGCCGGGCACCATGGAAAACACCGGTCACGGCATGGGCGGTGGAGAATGGCTCTCCGGTGCGCAGCTATACACCATGCTGGGCCTTGTGGCACTGACCATGGCGGTGATCTGGGCGGTGCCGCGCATCACGCGCATCATTCCTGCGCCTCTGGCCGGTATTCTGGTTGTCGCTGCGCTGGTGATCGGTCTGGGTCTGGATGTTCCGCGCGTCGGTGATCTGGCCTCGATCGAAGGTGGTCTGCCTGCCTTCCACATCCCGATGGTTCCGCTGAGCTGGGGCACGCTTGAGATCATCCTGCCCTACGCCGTCATTCTGGCCGCAATTGGCCTGATTGAATCCCTTCTGACCCTGAACCTTGTGGGCGAGATTACCGGCAAGCGCGGCGGAGCCTCTCAGGAATGTATCGCGCAGGGTGCGTCGAATATCGTGACCGGCTTTTTCGGTGGCATGGGTGGCTGCGCGATGATCGGTCAGTCGATGATCAACGTGAAATCCGGTGGCCGGACCCGTATCGCCGGGATCGCCGCGGCGCTGTTTTTGCTGACCTTCATCCTGTTTGCCTCACCGCTGATCGAGCAGATCCCGCTGGCCGCGCTGGTTGGGGTGATGTTCATGGTGGTCATCGGCACCTTTGCGTGGAACTCGTTCAAGATCCTGCGCAAGGTTCCACTGACCGACGCCTTTGTCATCGTTCTGGTCACCGTCGTGACAGTGATGGAAGACCTCGCGGTTGCTGTTGTGGTCGGTGTCATCGTGTCGGCTCTGGCCTACGCTTGGAACAACGCCAAGCGCATCCACGCCGTCACCCGTGAGTCCGCGACCGAAAAAGGGGCGAAGGTCTATGAAATCCAGGGGCCGCTGTTCTTTGGGTCATCGGATGGCTTTATCGAACTCTTCGATGTGCCGAATGACCCGGAAACCGTCATCGTCGATTTCGCTGAAAGCCGTGTGGTGGACCAGTCGGCGTTGCAAGCCATCGAAAATATCGCGGCCAAATACGAGGCAGCAGGTAAACGCGTCATGTTGCGCCACCTGAGCCGGGATTGTCACAAGCTGTTGAACAAGGCAGGCCACCTGATGGTCGACAGTGACGATGACCCGGATTACGAACTTGCCGTCGATTACTCGGTCCGTACCGGCATTCTGGGCGGCCACTGATCCATTTGCGAGGCTCTGCCTCGCGCTCCGGGATATTTGAAGCCAGATGAATGAAGGATCCCTGCTTCATCTGGCCAAAAAATATCCCGGGGGAGCCGCCCGGAACGGGCGGTGGGGGCAGAGCCCCCGACACCCTCAATCATCCGGGCGACTGAGCGAGAACAGCTCGGACACGACCGAATAGTCCCGGTACCCAAGCCGCGCCAGAGGTTTGAACGAGGTTACGTCGAACTTGCCCTCTCGGATGTGGTCGTCGAGCAGATGCACGCCTGTTACTTCGCCGAACACGACGCGGTTGGCCGCGCCCGGCAGAGTGACGATCTGGGTCAACTTGCATTCCAGTGCTGCCGGGGCGCCTTGTACGCGGGCGCAGGGTATGGTTTCACATTCGACCGGGGTTAATCCGGCATGGGCAAACTCGTCCACCTCCTTGGGAAGGCTGGCCGAGCTGGCGTTCATCGCATCCTGATGCGCAAGGGCCACGACATTCACGCAGAATACACCTGTCGCCTCGATATTGGCGATACTGTCCTTGCCGCCGATCTGATCGTGTTTCGTGCCGGTTGTGGCAAACATTACTTGCGGCGGTGTGTAAGCAACCCCGTTGAAAAAGGAATAGGGTGCCAGATTGTTGATCCCATCCGCATCACGGGTCGATATCCAGCCGATCGGGCGTGGCGTGATAATGGCGTTGAACGGGTTGTGCGGCAGGCCGTGGCCGTCTTCGGGGCGGTAGAACATC
The DNA here is from genome assembly GCF_056541095.1 of Ruegeria sp. AK11. Taxonomy (NCBI): domain Bacteria; kingdom Pseudomonadati; phylum Pseudomonadota; class Alphaproteobacteria; order Rhodobacterales; family Roseobacteraceae; genus Ruegeria; species Ruegeria sp. AK11. The sequence continues at coordinate 95,303 of NZ_JBQFXU010000009.1, read as the reverse complement.
ATATCTCCAAGCGTTTGCCCAAGGCGTAGCGAAGTGCTAGGGCGATTTCCAGCAAGGAAACGAGGGCGGGTGTGCAGCAATTCGGGATCAGGCCAGAAGAGCCGGACGATTGGTGGGAGGTCGAAGCCCTCTATGACCTGTGCTTTGCGCCGGGCCGTGAGGCGTTGTCGTCCTACCGGTTGCGCGATGATGTGCCGCCGGTTTCTGACCTGTCACTGGTCGCGCGCGACGGTCAGGGCATTCTGGCCGGGGCGATCCGCTTCTGGCCGGTCCATGTCGGTGAACACGACGCATTGCTGCTAGGCCCGGTTGCCGTACACCCAACCCACCAGGGCGAGGGTCTGGGCGGTTATCTGATCCATGCCGGTGTCGAAGCCGGGCGTAAGCGCGGGTGGCAGCGGGTCATGCTGGTCGGTGACGAACCCTATTACAGGCGATTTGGTTTTGCGCGGCTGCAAGGTGTCGAGATGCCGCCGCCCACCAACCCGGACCGGGTTTTGGGGCTGGAACTGATGCCTGGTGTCTGGTCCGGAGTTCAGGGGGCTGTCACCCGCTGGACCCGCTGACCTATTGAATCGGCGTGGCTTAACGCCGATGTTGATAGGCAGGAGGACGCACATGCAGAACGTGGTTCTTGTCGAAAACGTGGATGCCGACGCTGAACTGGATCGTTTGGCGGGTTATTACCGATCTGCCGGAGGGGCTGGTGTCAAACTGCTGAACAAGCTGGGCGGATCAGCCGAGTCCCTGCTCGAGCAATTGCCCGATCCGGTTCGGAACGGCCTGACAGGGGCTACCGAGCAGGCGCTGTGGCTTGCGATGCACGCGGCTCAGGGGTCCCGGCGTGCGATCCCTGATCAGCAGCCCTGGGTCAATACCGCGCTTGCCACGGCCATGGGCGCGGCCGGCGGGCTGGGCGGTGTATCAACAGCCCTGATGGAGCTGCCTGCAACAACCGCCATGCTGTTGCGCGCCATTCAGGGGGCCGCCGCGCGCGAAGGTTTCGACCCGTCCGCCGAGAACGTAAAGTTCGACTGTGTGCGGGTTTTGTCCGCATCGGGCCCGCTGTCGCATGATGACGGTGCGGATCTTGGCTTTTTCTCGGTGCGCCTGACACTGACGGGTCCGGCCATGCAGCGTCTGATTGCTGCAGTGGCACCACGCTTTTCAATCGTGCTGGGGCAAAAACTGGCGGCACAGTCCGTCCCGGTGCTCGGCGCGTTGGCCGGTGGTGGAACGAACTATGTCTATTCGCGCTATTACCAGCAAATCGCGCGCGTGCATTTCGGCCTGCGAAGATTGGCGGTTGATGCCGATATCCCGCATGACGAGCTGGTGAAACAGCTGTCAGCCCGTATGTGATCAACAAATGCGCCATCACGCCGGACTTGGCGGACACCACTTCATATGGTAGTTTTTCAAGGGATGGGCGCTAAATAGGCGTGTCCTGCGGGCCTATAACGCCAACGGGTCCTTTGCCCGAGCAAAAGGTGCGTCGCGCAATGAATGCAAGACCGGTACTGCGTGAATTGGCTGAGACTGCGGAACACCCTGTTTTGCGGCAATCCTCTGCCCTGTGTTACCGGATACGGCGTGGCCATCCAGAGGTGTTGCTGATCACGACACGCCGGGCCCAGCGGTGGATTGTCCCCAAAGGGTGGCTCATCCCCGGCCTGACCCCATCGGAAACCGCAGTGCAGGAAGCCTGGGAAGAAGCGGGCGTGACGGGGCGATGCAGCAAAGCGGGGCTGGGGCAGTTTCTGCACCTCAAGCACCGCCCAAATCAGCCCCCGACCTTGATTCTGGTCGATGTTTTTGCGCTGCATGTACAGGTAATGTCGCAGGACTTCCCCGAAAAGCACGAGCGCAGGCGCAAGTGGTTTGCACCTGAAAACGCGGCCCAAAAGGTCAGATCACCCGAGCTTGCCGAATTGTTACGCGACTTTAAGACCCATACACATTAAGATAGTACCAGAGAGGCTTGATATTGTCAGTCTGGTCGGTATCTATTCGCCAATCGTAATTTTGGACTGAACATGATTCAATACGCGTTGAAATGCAGTGAAGGCCACACATTCGACAGCTGGTTTCAATCCGCAGAAGCCTTTGACAAGCTGGCCTCTGCCAAGATGGTGACCTGCGCGATCTGCGGATGTACGCAGGTTGCGAAGGCGATCATGACACCGCGTGTCCGACCGGCCCGGAATGCGCAGGGAAAGCCCGAAAACGCGCCTGCATCCAATGAACAGATCAACGTCGCCACCCCTTCGCCCGAGATCGAGAAAGTTCTGACCGAAATACGCCGCCATGTCGAAAAGAACTCGGACTACGTTGGCAAGGATTTTGCAAGCGAAGCGCGCAAGATGCATCTGGGAGAGGCGCCAGAGCGTTCGATCTATGGTGAAGCCAGACCGGATGAGGCAAAATCGCTGATCGAAGATGGCGTGCCGGTGGCACCACTGCCGTTTCTGCCCAGCAGAAAGACCAACTGACCCATGCATGTCGTGATCACCGGTGCCAATCGCGGTATCGGCCGCGCCCTTGCCACGCGCTACGACACCCGCGGTGACGCGGTTACCGGAACCGCACGCGATGGCAGTGCACAGGTCCGTCTGGACGTGTCGGACCCGGCCCAACAGGCAGCAATGGCCGAACAACTGAAAGACCAGCCCGTTGATCTTCTGATCTGCAATGCCGGGGTCTATCTGGACAAGGGGCACACGATCGACGACTACCCCGCCGAAATGTGGGCGCAAAGCTTTGCCACCAACGTGACCGGCGTTTTCCTGACCGTTCAGGCCTTGTTGCCCAATCTGCGCGCCGCAGGCGGCAAGGTCGCGATCATCTCGTCGCAGATGGCGTCCCATACGCGGGCACCGGGGGGCAGCTATATCTACCGCGCCTCCAAGGCGGCGGCGTTGAACCTGGGGCGGAATCTGGCGACGGATCTGAAAGCCGACGGGATCGCCGTGGGCATCTATCATCCGGGCTGGGTGCAAACCGACATGGGCGGCGCGGCCGCTGATATTGATGTCGATCAGGCCGTCTCGGGCCTGATGGAACGCTTTGAGGCCCTGTCAATCAGCTCTACCGGCTGTTTTGAAACCTATGACGGGCAGGCGCACGCTTACTGACCGGTCAGCGCCGCTTTGGGAATTTCATAGACCTCACCGGGTTCAATATAGACCACAAGCACGTCACCCAGCGTTTCATAAGTCATCTTCGAGGTCGAGCTGCTGGACTCCGGCGCACCATCCTTGAAATAGATGTTGCGCACCTTGCCACCCCCCAAAGCCACGGCCAGCGTCGTTGTGCCGTCATCATGGCGGCGCAGCTCTGCATTGCAGCTTTGCATCGGGTCACCGGCATTTGCGGCGCAGGGCACCTTGCCCAGTGCATTCTTTCCGTCCGTGCCGGCCACACTGGCAACCTGCGCCAATGCAGGCGATGACAACAAAGTAACGGCAAGGGCTAGGCGAAACATGGGGAACCTCTTGATTTGGTTGTTACTCGCAGGCTGACACCGCACCTGCGCAATGTAAAGCGGCCCTGTGCCACAGGCGGGTCCTGTTTGCGCTCTTGCTCTTGGGGTGCCCCTCGCTTATGAGGCTCGGGACCTCTAATCCAAGGCGCGGAGACATTTGCCCCCATGCCCGTACTCGTTATGAAATTCGGCGGCACTTCGGTCGCCAACCTGGACCGCATCCGCCGTGCTGCCAAGCGCATCGGTGTCGAAGTTGCCAAGGGCTATGACGTGATCGTCATCGTCTCGGCCATGTCGGGCAAAACCAACGAGCTGGTGGGCTGGGTGAACGAGACCTCGCCGCTGTTTGATGCACGCGAATACGATGCCGTTGTATCTTCGGGCGAAAACGTCACCGCTGGGCTGATGGCGCTGACATTGCAGGAAATGGATGTTCCTGCGCGCAGCTGGCAGGGCTGGCAAGTGCCGCTGCTGACAACCAGCGCGCACAGCCAGGCGCGGATCGAAGACATCCCGACCACGAACATCAACCAGAAATTCGGCGAAGGCATGAAAGTGGCCGTTGTGGCCGGGTTTCAGGGGCTCAGCCCCGAAGGCCGCATCACCACGCTGGGCCGGGGTGGCTCTGACACCACTGCCGTGGCTTTTGCCGCCGCGTTTGGTGCGGAACGCTGCGACATCTATACCGACGTGGACGGCGTCTATACCACCGATCCGCGCATCTGCGAAAAGGCGCGCAAGCTGGACAGGATCTCGTTCGAGGAAATGCTCGAACTGGCGTCGCTGGGCGCCAAGGTGCTGCAGACCCGCTCGGTCGAGCTGGCAATGCGCTACAAGGTAAAACTGCGCGTTCTTTCAAGTTTCGAAGAACAATCCGACGAGGCCGGTACGCTGGTCGTTGACGAGGAGGATATCATGGAATCCAATGTTGTGGCCGGTGTGGCCTATTCCCGTGACGAGGCCAAGATGACCGTCGTTTCGGTGGCGGACCGTCCCGGTATCGCCTCGACCATCTTCACCGCGCTCAGCGATGAGGGCGTCAATGTCGACATGATCGTGCAGAACATCTCGGACGAGGGGCGCACGGACATGACCTTCTCGTGCCCCACCGATCAGGTGGTCCGTGCCGAAAAAGCGCTGCTGGCGATCAAGGACAAGGGCGAGCTCAATTATGCCGAACTGGTCGCCGATACCGGTGTCTGCAAGGTCTCGGTGGTGGGAATCGGTATGCGCTCGCAATCGGGTGTCGCGGCCAAAATGTTCAAGATACTCTCGGATGAGGGGATCAACATCAAGGTCATCACAACCTCCGAGATCAAAATTTCCGTTCTTATCGACAGGAAATACATGGAACTTGCCGTTCAGGCACTGCATGATGCCTTTGAACTGGACAAGGCGGCCTGAGCTGATCGGCCAAGGGTTTCGCCTGACACACTGAATTGGTTGGGCCATGGCGGACGGCACGGAAACAGAATCCCGCAAGCTGCTGGGGCGGTTGCGCGAGGCGATGGCCAGCGAAGCCGCTGGACAGGAGCGCCTTGATCAGATCACTCATCTGATCGCTGACAGCATGCGCAGCGAAGTGTGCTCAATCTATCTGTTCCGCGATGATGAGACCCTGGAACTCTGTGCGACCCAGGGGCTTGCGCCTGAATCGGTACACCAGACCCGGATGCGCATGGGCGAGGGGCTGGTGGGCAGGGTCGCCAAGACCGGCAAGGTGGTCAACACCCCGGATGCGCCGTCTGAAAAAGGGTTCCGGTATATGCCGGAAACCGGGGAAGAGCGGTTTTCGTCCTTTCTCGGCGTGCCGGTGCAGCGCCTTGGGGAAAAGCTCGGTGTTCTGGTTGTCCAGTCCCGCAAAGCGCGTGAATTTTCCGCCGACGAGATCTATGCGCTGGAAGTGGTGGCCATGGTGCTGGCCGAAATGGCCGAACTGGGCGCCTTTGTTGGCGAAGGCGCGGCCCTGTCGCCACGACACCAGCAATCGGTTCTGCTGCGCGGCGGCCCGGCGCAGGAAGGTTCCGCCGAAGGCCATGTCTGGCTGCATGAACCCCGCGTGGTTGTCACCAATCCGATCGCCGAGGACCCGCACCGGGAACGCGAACGTCTGAATGAGGCGGTGGAAGAGCTGCGCGTCGGTGTCGACAAGATGCTCGAAATTTCCCGGGATGGTGATACCGAACAGCTCAAGGTGCTGGAAGCCTACCGGATGTTTGCCAATTCCAAAGGCTGGATGCGCCGGATGGAAGAGGACATTGCTCTGGGGCTCAGTGCTGAGGCCGCGGTCGAGAAAGAACAATCTCAGGCGCGCGCCCGGATGGGGCAGGTGTCCGATCCCTATCTGCGCGAACGGCTGGCGGATCTTGACGATCTCAGCAACCGTTTGTTGCGCATTCTGACCGGGCAGGGAAAAACCGACAGCGCCGATCTGCCGCCCGATCCGATTCTGGTCGCACGCAATATCGGCCCCGGCGACTTGCTGGAATACGGGCGGGCGCTGAAGGGGATCATCCTCGAAGAAGGTTCAGTCGGCAGTCACGCCACCATTGTGGCCCGTGCGCTGGCGATCCCTCTGGTGGTCCATGTGGGCCGGATCACGACCGAAGCGTTGAATGGCGACCACGTGCTGGTGGATGGCGATCAGGGCGTTGTTCACCTGCGCCCCGAAGATAGCGTGGTCGGCGCCTTCCGCGACAAGATCGCGATGCAGGCCAAAGCGCAGGAACGCTATGCCTCGATCCGCGAAACGCCCTGTATCACACGCGACGGGACGCGCATCAATCTGGTGATGAACGCAGGCCTTATGGCCGACCTGCCGTCGCTGGGAACATCAGGTGCCGAAGGTGTTGGCCTGTTCCGAACCGAGCTGCAATTCCTGATCCGCAATCAGATGCCCAAACGGTCCGAGCTGGTCACCCAGTATCAGCGGGTACTGGATGCGGCAGGCGACAAAAGGGTGGTGTTCCGCACACTGGATATCGGGTCGGACAAGGTGCTGCCCTATATGAAACACGTGGCCGAACCCAACCCGGCCCTGGGTTGGCGCGCCATTCGTGTCGGTCTGGACAAACGCGGCGTGATGCGGATGCAGTTGCAGGCCCTTCTGCGCGCTGCCAATGGTCGCCCGCTGACCATCATGTTCCCCTTTGTCGCGCAGGCCGAGGAGTATCGCGAAGCCCGCTGGGAGGTAAACAAAACCATCGAACGCGAAAAGCGACTGGGCCACGTTCTGCCCGAAACGCTTGAAGTCGGCGCGATGCTGGAAACCCCGTCGCTGGCCTTTGCCCCGCAAAAGTTCTTTGACGAGGTCGATTTCATCTCGATCGGCGGGAACGACCTCAAGCAGTTCTTTTTTGCGGCTGACCGCGAAAATGAACTGGTCCGCCGCCGCTATGACACGTTGAATGTCAGTTTCCTGAGCCTGATGGAACGCATTGTCGAACGCTGCGGGCTTTCGGACACCCCGCTCAGTTTCTGTGGCGAGGATGCGGGCCGTCCGGTCGAGGCGCTGTGCCTTGCGGCCATGGGTATTCGCACCCTGTCTATGCGCCCGGCGTCGATTGGTCCGGTCAAAAGCCTGTTGCTGCGGTGCGACCTGATGGAGGTGCGAAAAATCATCGCCGACGCGCGCCATCGTGGCGAACAATCCGTGCGCCCGGCCGTGATGGAGTGGCTGCGCAGTCAGGTATAGCCCGCAAAACCTCGCTTTTTGGGGAAACTATGCTTGATTTTTTCGCGCAGGCTTTCTATCACGCAGGCAATGTTAGCGGTAACAGTGTGCCGCAGAGCCGTTTCATGCCGTGCTGAACTGATATCGGCAAACTCGAGAAGGAGCCTGTGATGGTTTCACGCGTAATTCCGGTAGAGCCGTTCGATCTTGTGTTGTTCGGCGCGACCGGGGATCTGGCGCAACGTAAGATCTTGCCGGGCTTGTACCATCGGTTCGAGGTCGGCCAGATGCCCGATGGGGCGCGGATCATCGGCACGGCGCGCTCGGATATCGACAGCAACGGGTTTCGCGATCAGGTCCGCGCATCGATGCAGGAATTCGCACCAAAGTTCAAAAAGGACACATTGGACCGGTTCCTGTCTCATGTTGAATACGTGCCGGTGGATGCACTGGGCGATGCCGGATGGTCCGATCTGTCCAAGCTGCTGCGCCCCGACGTGGTGCGGGCCTTTTACCTGTCGGTGGGTCCCAGCCTGTTTTCCGGCATTGCGCAGCGCCTGCATGACGCCGGTCTGGCCACGCCGGACAGCCGCATCGTTGTTGAAAAGCCTTTCGGTCATGACCTTGCCTCGGCCAGGGCGCTAAACGAAGGCTTGCGGGCGTGTTTCAAGGAACACCAGATTTACCGGATCGACCATTATCTGGGCAAGGAAACCGTGCAGAACCTGATGGCGCTGCGCTTTGCGAATTCCCTGTTCGAGCCGCTTTGGAATTCGACCCATGTCGACCATGTGCAGATCACCGTGGCGGAAACCGTCGGGGTCGAAGGGCGCGGGGCCTATTACGATCAATCCGGCGCGATGCGGGACATGATCCAGAACCATCTGGTGCAGTTGCTGTGCCTGACCGCGATGGAACCTCCGTCAAAGTTCTCTCCCAACGCGGTGCGTGACGAGAAGGTCAAGGTGATCGAGGCGCTTGAACCGGTCGAACCCAGAGATATCGCCCGTGGTCAGTATCGAACGGGCAAGGGCGGTGACGGATACCTTGATCACGTTGGCAACCCCGCCAGCCGCACCGAAAGCTTCATTGCGCTCAAGGTTCATATCGGCAACTGGCGCTGGGCCGGGGTGCCGTTCTACCTGCGCACAGGCAAACGCCTGCGCGCCCGTGCTTCTGAAATTGCGGTGTTCTTCCGCGACCCGCCACACACGATCTTTCCCAATGTCGGCCCGTTGCATGGCAACGTACTGGTGATCCGCCTGCAACCTGACGAAGGCATCACCCTGCGCACAACGATAAAGGAACCGGGGCAGGGCGGGTTCCGCCTGTCCGATGTCGCTCTGGACATGAGCTTTGCCGACGCGCTGGGTGATGACTCGCAATCCCCGGACGCATATGAACGCCTGATCATGGATGTCATCCGGGGCGATCAGACCCTGTTCATGCGCGGCGACGAGGCCGAGGCGGCCTGGGCCTGGGTCGATCCCATCATTCACGGCTGGGAACAGCGCGGGGACAAACCCGCCAAGTACGATCAGGGCAGTTCAGGCCCCGAAGAAGCACTGATGCTGATGCATCGCGATGGGCGTCGCTGGCGTCAGATCGGAGGGTAATCATGGTTCACTCTGTCATTTCCGACGTCACCAAACGGATCATCGACCGCAGCGCCGGTCTGCGCGGCCCCCATATCGACCGGATGGAACAGGCCAGATGTAAGGGCCCCGCTCGTGCGCACCTGTCCTGTAGTGGTCAGGCCCATGCCTATGCGGGTGCGGGTGAAGACCAGCAATCCATGGCCACCGGCACGGCGGGCAATCTGGGCATTGTCACCGCCTATAACGACATGCTGTCCGCCCATCAGCCCTTTGAAAGGTACCCCGCCCTGATCCGCGATGCGATCCGCGCCGCCGGAGGTACTGCTCAGGTCGCAGGTGGCGTGCCAGCCATGTGCGACGGTGTCACCCAGGGCGAAGCAGGGATGGAATTGTCGCTGTTTTCGCGCGACGTGATCGCTCTGGCAACTGGCGTAGCACTCAGCCACAACACTTATGACGCGGCTGTCTTCCTCGGCGTCTGCGACAAGATTGTCCCTGGTCTGATCATCGGTGCGCAGGCGTTCGGGCATCTGCCTGCCGTGTTCCTGCCCGCAGGACCAATGACCAGCGGTCTGCCCAATGACGAAAAGGCCAAGGTCCGCCAGAAATTCGCTGCCGGAGAGGTCGGGCGCGACGAACTGATGGCCGCTGAAATGGCCGCCTATCACGGCCCCGGCACCTGCACTTTCTACGGCACCGCCAATACCAACCAGATGCTGATGGAGTTCATGGGCCTGCACCTGCCGGGCTCCAGCTTCGTCAATCCCAACACGCCCTTGCGCGACGCGCTGACACAAGAGGGCGCGCGCCGCGCCCTGTCGCTCAGCGCGCTGGGAAACAGCTATACCCCGGTTTATCAGGTGCTCGACGAACGGGCCTTTGTGAACGGTATCGTCGGCCTGATGGCGACCGGAGGCTCGACCAATCTGCTGATCCACCTGATCGCCATGGCGCGCGCCGGGGGCATCGTGCTGGATTGGCAGGATTTTTCCGATATCTCCTCCGTTGTTCCACTGGTCGCGCGGGTCTACCCCAACGGTCTGGCCGACGTGAACCACTTCCACGCCGCAGGCGGGCTTGGGTTCACAATCGGCACGTTGCTCGAAGAAGGTTTGCTGCACCCCGATACTCTGACCGTCGCCGGGCAGGGCCTGCACAATTACACGCGCGAACCCAAGCTGATCAATGGTGAGCTGACCTGGCAAGACGGTACAGGCCACAGCCTGAATGACAAGATCGTCCGCCCCGCCCGCGATCCGTTCCAGCCCACCGGCGGCCTGTCGCGCCTGACCGGCAATCTGGGCACAGCCGTCATGAAGGTCTCGGCCGTCGCGCCAGAACATCAGGTGGTCGAGGCTCCGGTCCGCGTTTTCCACGACCAGGACGCGGTCAAGGCAGCCTTCAAGGCTGGCGAGTTCACCGGTGACGTCATCGTCGTCGTGCGCTTCCAGGGCCCCAAGGCCAACGGGATGCCGGAACTGCACTCGCTGACGCCCATGCTGTCGATCCTGCAGGGCCGGGGGCAGAAAGTGGCGCTGGTCACCGATGGCCGCATGTCTGGCGCATCCGGCAAGGTGCCCGCCGCCATCCATGTCGTCCCCGAGGCGCTCGACCGCGGCCCCATTGCATACCTTCAGGATGGTGACATCCTGCGCGTTGACGCGGTCAGGGGTGATCTGGAAATCCTCACTGAGGGCGTTCTGGACCGCGCGCCCGTCACCGCCGACCTGTCCGCCAATCAACACGGTACAGGGCGCGATCTTTTTGGCGCGTTCCGCCAGAATGTCGGCTCGGCCGACACCGGTGCCAGCATTTTCGGAGTTTAACCTCATGTCCAAATCCCAACGCACCCGTGAAATCTGCGCACTGGCCCCGATCGTTCCGGTTCTGGTTGTCGATGACGTCGCGCAGGCCCGCCCGCTGGCCGAGGCATTGGTCGCCGGCGGTCTGCCAGCGCTTGAGGTCACTTTGCGCACGCCCGCCGCGCTCGACGCGATCCGCGCGATGGCCAAGGTGCCCGGCGGCGTGGTCGGCGCAGGTACGCTGGTCACACCGGAAGACGTCCGCGCCGCCAAAGAGGCGGGCGCGCAGTTCGGCGTCTCTCCGGGCGCAACCGACGCGCTCATCGCGGCGTGCGAGGCCGAGGGCCTGCCGCTGCTGCCCGGCGCGGCCACGGCCAGCGAAGCGATGGCATTGCTGGAAAAAGGCTATGACATGCTGAAATTCTTCCCGGCCGAGGCCTCGGGCGGCGCGCCCGCACTCAAAGCCATCGGCGCACCCCTGCCGCAGATCAGCTTTTGCCCGACAGGCGGGGTGTCGCCGTCCAACGCCTGTGACTACCTGTCCCTGTCCAATGTGATCTGCGCCGGTGGCAGCTGGGTCGCGCCCAAGCAGATGGTCGAAAGCGGTGACTGGGCCGGGATCGAAACACTTGCGCGCGAGGCATCCAAGCTGGCGGATTGACGTCGCGAAGCCCCTCGGTAATGTGGGCGTCAACTCAGACAGGTTGACCCCATGACACAGACATCTGCCCTCTCCCAGGGGCGAACTTATTTGGCGATCCCGGGCCCTTCGGTGATGCCGGACGCAGTCCTGCAGGCGATGCATCGCCCGTCGCCCAATATCTACGATGGCGCGCTCATCGACATGATGCCCGACCTGACCCGCGATCTGCGCCGGGTTGCTCGTACAGGCCATGACGTTGCCATCTATATCGCCAACGGTCACGGCACGTGGGAGGCCGCGTTGTCCAACGTGATCGCCCCCGGCGAAACCGTTCTGGCTCCTGCCTCGGGCCGGTTCACCCATGGCTGGGCCGAGATGGCCGAAGGCATCGGGGCAAAGGTGCAACTAATCGATTTCGGCACCTCATCCGCCTGGGATCTCGACCGAATTGCCGACGCATTGCGCGCGGATAAAAGCCGTCAGATCAAGGCCGTTCTCGCGGTTCATGTGGACACATCAAGCTCGATCCGCAACGATATCCCGGCACTGCGCAAACTGCTCGACGATCTGGACCACCCGGCGCTGTTGATGGCCGATTGCATTGCCTCGCTGGGATGCGACCGGTTCGAGATGGATGAATGGGGCGTCGATGTCACGGTCACCGCCTGCCAGAAAGGCCTGATGACCCCCGCAGGCACAGGCTTTGTCTTTTTCAACGACAAAGCACAGGCCAAGCGGGCCGCCATGCCGCGTGTGTCGCGATACTGGGACTGGCAGCCGCGCGCCAATCCCGACCTGTTCTACCAGTATTTCGACGGTACCGCGCCGACGCATCACCTCTATGGTCTGCGCGCCGCGCTCGACCTGATCCATGCGGAAGGGATCGAACAGGTCTGGGCCCGCCATGAGCGTCTGGCTACTGCCATCTGGGCGGCCTGCGAAACATGGGCCGAAGGCGGCGCGCTGCATCTGAACGTTGCCGACCGCGACCACCGCAGCCATGCCGTTACAGCCCTGCGCCTGACCGGAGGGCGCGGCACGGCCCTACGCGCGTTCACCGAACATCAACTGGGCCTGACATTGGGCATTGGCCTTGGGATGGAGGATTACGACAGCTGTTTCCGCCTCGGGCATATGGGCCATGTCAACGGGCAAATGGTGATGGCGATGCTGGGCGGTATGGAAACGGCCATGGCCGCGCTTGATATCCCCCGTGGCAAAGGCGCGCTCGAGGCCGCCGCCGCCGTCCTGGCCGCCTGATACACGTCAGACGAACAGCGCTGATCCGCCCCTTCATCTGGCCAAAAATATCCTCGGGGGGAATCGCGCATTGCGCGATGGGGGGCAGACAGCCCCCCTTTGCCCCGTTGGCAAGACAGACCAGCGCTAGCCCGTCTTTGCCCGCACCTCTGCTAGCGCCTTGGGCAAGGCGGCCGCAAAAGCATCCAGATCTGCTGTTTCACCACAGCTTACCCGGATGCACCTGTTCTGGGGCGCTGCAAACGGCATCCGAACAAACAGACCCCGCGCAACCAAAGCCTCCAGTACCGCTCTGGCGAATTCTCCATCCCGCCCGCAATCAATCGTCACGAAATTGGTGGCCGAGGGCAACGGCTCCAACCCGTTCTCGCGGGCAATTGTCCCTATCCGCTCACGCGCCTCGGCGATCTGTGTTTGAATGTGCTCCAGCCAGGCGCCATCCTGCAACGCGGCCAGCGCCCCGGCCTGCGCCGCGCGGTTCATGCCGAAATGGTTGCGCACCTTGTTAAAGGCTGCGATCAGGTCGGGCGCTCCCATGGCATAGCCAACCCGCGCGCCCGCCATGCCATAGACCTTGGAAAATGTCCGCATCCGGATCACGCGAGGGTCGTCTGCGCTGACGGGTGCCGCTGTCCCATCTGGCGCGCATTCCACATAAGCCTCATCCAGAATCAGCAGGCAACCGTCGGGCAGGGCATCCATCGCCGCCACGATATCCGCGCCGGAATGCCAGCTGCCCATCGGATTGTCCGGATTGGCCAGATAGACCAGTTTTGCACCCACCTCGGCCGCCTTCGCAAACAGGGCCGCCGGGTCTTCGTGATCCCCGGCATAAGGGACCTTGTGCAGAACGCCACCGAACCCGGCCACATGATAATTAAAGGTGGGATACGCCCCGTCCGAGGTTACAACCGCATCCCCGGGCCCTACAATCAGACGCACAAGATAACCCAGAAGCCCGTCAATCCCTTCGCCCACAACGATATTTTCGGAGGTTACCCCATGATACTCGGCCAAAGCATGGCGCAGATCGTGGTTCTCGGGATCGCCATACATCCAGATATCAGACGCGGCCTGCTCCATGGCCCGGATCGCGCGGGGCGAGGGGCCAAACACGCTCTCGTTGGCCCCAAGACGGGCAATGAACGCCGCGCCGCGCTGACGCTCTTGCGTTTCGGGGCCCACAAAGGGCACGGTGGCGGGCAGGGATTGGGCAAGCGGGGTGTATCGAGGTCCTGTCATGCCTGCAGATAACCCCAAGCCCGAGCTTCGGGCAAGCGCGCACCTCATCCCGCGTGTCGGAACGTATTGAAACACAAGTAAGGAGCGCAGATGCGCATACTGTCTGCCATTGTTCTTCTGGGCCTTGCCTATCTTCTGTTCTGGCCCGTTCCCGTTATCCCCGTCGCCGTTGAGATGCCTGAAGATGCCGGTTTCACAGGGGATTTCGCAGAAAACACCGCGCTGGACGCCGCGCAGCTGATCCGCCTGCCGGATGGGGAAACCGGCCCCGAAGACATCGCCATCCTGCCCGGCGGTGCGGTCTATACGACCAGCCGGTCCGGCACGCTCTATCGCATAGACGGGGCTGACCCTGTTGTGGTCGACCAGCTTGGCGGGCGTCCTCTGGGCCTCAGGGCCGGGCCGGATGGCGCGCTCTATATTGCCGACAGCTTTCGCGGGGTGATGCGCTGGACCGGGCCGGGCACGCTTGAATCCGTGGTGGCCGATATCGACGGTGCGCCCGTAGTCTATGCAAACCAACTGGACGTGGCACAGGACGGCACGATCTATTTTTCGAACTCCTCTGACCGGTTCGATCCCGAAACCATGGGCGGGACCAAGCCGACTTCGGTCCTGACCATCTGGGAACAATCCGATACAGGCTATGTCGCCCGTCACAACCCCGATGGCCGCACCGAAAAGATTGCCACTGGATTCGTCTATACCAATGGCATTGCCCTCTCACCTGACGCAGATTTCCTGCTGATCGCCGAGACCGGTCGCGCACGGGTGCACAAGTTGTGGCTCAGCGGGCCGAAAGCCGGTCAGCAAGAGGTCTTGCTGGACAACCTGCCCGGCTATCCCGACAATCTCGAAGCACAGGGTGATGGCACCTACTGGATGGCCTTCGCCAGCCCGCGTGTCCCGTCCGAGGAACTGATGCCGTACCCCTTCCTGCGCAAGGTGGTCTGGCGGCTGGGTCCGGCTGTACGCCCGGCGCCGATCCATCGGGGTATGCTGGTGCAGTTCGATGGTGAAGGCACGATCCTGCGCACCCTACAGGATCCGCAGGGCCGAATTGGCATCACAACAGGGGGCCGGATCGTGGGCGATCAGTTTTATGTCATGACGCTCGATTCTCCCTGGTTCGGGCGGATGCCTGTCAGCGATATGCCCTGACGTCGCAGTGGAAATCGGCGTCCCGTCCGGGCATGGTCGCCGCAACTGAATTTCGGGAGGTCCCCCATGTCACGCGTATCCGTCACCTATCAAGACCATGTTGCCCATGTCACCCTGACCCGGGGTGACAAGATGAACGCACTGGATGACGCGATGGTCAAGGCATTGCTCTCTGCCGGGCAAGAGGTCGCCGCCTCGGACGCCCGCGCCGTGGTTTTGTCGGGCGAGGGGAAAAGCTTCTGCGCCGGGCTCGACATGGCAAGCTTTGCCAAGATGGCCCATATGGACCCCACCGAATGGCTGATGACCCGCAGCCACGAAGATGCCAACGAAATGCAGGAGCTTGCCCTGATCTGGCGTCGCGTACCGGTGCCGGTGATCTGCGCCATTCAGGGTGTCGCCTATGGCGGTGGCCTGCAAATCGCTCTGGGCGCGGATATCCGTATCGCGCACCCCGAGGCGAAACTGGCGGTGATGGAGATGAAGTGGGGTATCATCCCCGATATGGGCGGCATGGTTCTGCTGCCCCGGCTTGTGCGTTCGGACGTGCTGCGCCTGCTGACCTACACGGCCCGGCCCATCGGCGCGCAGCAGGCGATGGATTGGGGACTGGTCACGCAGCTTTCAGATGACCCGCTGACCGAAGCTCTGGCCATTGCCGAGAATATCGCCGGTCAAAGCCCCTCGGCTATCCGTGCCGCCAAGCGGCTGATCGAAGTGGCCGAAACCCAGCCCCGTGCGGACGTTCTCAAGGCGGAATCCGCCGAGCAGGTGGAGTTGATCGGCAAGCCTCATCAGATGGAGGTCGTGATGGCGCAGATGCAGGGCCGCAAGCCCGAGTTCAAGTGATCAGCGCATGAAAGCCCGCCGTGCATCGCGGGCCATGTTGTAACGCATTTCCAGATCAGCGATCTCCGACATCGCGGCCCGGCGTTCCGCGGGGTCGGTCAGGGCCGGATACGCTTTGCGGGCCGCATCCAGTTTCTTTTTAATGTCGAACTCTTCGGGCAGAACCCCGGCTTGCGCCATGATCCGGTGCCCGGCGGCGATGGCCAGATCGCCCTGCGCCTCGCCGGACCGGTCGGGCAGGGGGTGACCTTCGCCGACAAGGCCCTGCAACTGCCCCTCGGCCTGTGCCTTTTTGATCTGGCGCTCCACCAGTTTTCCAAGTGAACCGAACATGGAGCAACTATACCCGGTAAGGGCGGGATGCAAAAGCGGCTACCGAATTCTGTTGCTCACCAGATAGGCCAGCCCGCCGACCAGCAGGCCCCAGACCGCCGCGCCCAGCCCAAAGACCGAGATGCCCGATGCGGTGATCGCAAAGGTCAGCATCGCGGGCTCACGCTCGGCCGGAACCTCAAGTGCTGCGAAAATCGAATTGGCCAGAACGCCGATCAGGGCGACACCGGTCAGTGTCCCCATCAACAGCGGATCGGCATGGGATGCAAAGCCGGTAATCGCCACGGCAAAGATACCGAATACACCATAGAACACACCACTCATGATGGCCGACCAGTACCGTTGCGCGGGATCGGGGTGGCTGTCTTCGTTGGAACACATCGCAGCCGTGATCGCCGCAAGGCAGGTGGCAGGTGCACCAAATGGTGCCGATAACAGGCTCGCCCCACCCACGGATGAAAACAGCCTGCCCGGAGCCGGGGTATAGCCAAAGCTGCGCATCACCGCGATGCCGGGAATGTTCTGGGTCGCCATCGTGACAATGAACAGCGGGATGGCGATCCCGATGGTCGAGGCCAGCGAGAAACTGGGCGTGGTCCAGACCGGTGCCGCCAGCCATCGCGCCGGGGTCACCGATGCGTCGCCTGCGTTCAGCACCACAACCAGCGCGGCGGCGACAACGGCCGCCGGAACAGCGAACAGCCGGTTGATCCGGCCCGCGATGAACCATGTCAGGATCACCGGCAGGGCTTGCGCGGGCAATTCGGCTGCGGCCTGAAAGGGCAGAATGCAAAGCGGCAGCAGAACGCCCCCCAGCATGGCCTGTGCCAGTGTCGTCGGAATGGCGGCCGCCAGCCGCCCCAGTGGCCGCCAGAGCCCGGCCAGCACCGTCAGCGCCCCTGCACACAGGAAGGCGCCCGTCGCCTCGGCAAACCCCAGCGCCGGTGTCGCGGACACCGCCAGCAGCGCCGCCCCCGGCGTCGACCAGGCGACGCTGATCGGTTGCCGATACCACAGGCTCAGCACAATGGCGGTCAGTCCCATTGCAATGGCCGCCATCATCAGACCCGAGGCCGCCTGCGCCGGAGACGCCCCCATCGCGGCCAGCCCCTGCAACACGATAGGAAATGAACTGAAGAATCCGACAATGGCGACTACAAGCCCGGTCGAGACTGTCTGGAGCGGTGGGGCAAACTGGGTCATGACTGCCTCGGGCGGTTGGGGTTGGTGATTGCTAACAAGCGGCGGCAGGGACGGGCAAGGTCTGAACGCGCAAAAGAAAACCCCGCCAGATCAGCGGCGGGGTTCGGGGTATGAGTATTTTTGAAAAGATGAAGATCAGGCGATCTCGGCCAGACGGGCCAGCGCCTCGTTCAGCTTGGCTTCTTCTTCCTCGCGTGCGGCGAGGTTGGCTTTGGCTTCCTCGACCACCTCATCCGGGGCCGAGGCCACGAATTTGGGGTTGTTCAGACGCCCGCGCAAGCCACCCAGTTCCTTGGCCAGCTTGCCCTTTGCTTTCTCCAGCCGCTCCTTTTCCGCGCCGATGTCGATGATATCCGCCAACGGCAGGCCGAAGGAGGCTCCGGGGGCGGCAATCGAGATGGTGCCCTTGGGCAGCGTGTCCGCGCTGGTCAGGCTGTCGATGCGGGCCAGACGTTTGATCAGCGCCTCGTTGCGGTCCCACGCGGCTTGGCCGTTGGCGTCGATCTCGGTCACCAGCATCGGCACGTAGAGACCCGCAGGCACCCGCATCTGTGCACGGGCCGAGCGGGTGTTTTCGATCACCGAGATCACCCAGTTCATTTCACGATCCGCATCGGCGTCGACCAGTTCCGTGCCGTAGGTCGGCCAGTCGGCGTGGACAACCATTTTCGCGCGATTGCCGGTCAGGCCCCACAGCTCTTCGGTGATGAAGGGCATGATCGGGTGCAGCAGGACCATGCACTGATCCAGAACCCAACGCATGGTGGCGCGGGTCTCAGACCGTGCTTCGGCGTCATCACCCTGCAGCAGCGGTTTCGACAGTTCCACGTACCAGTCGCAGACCTTGCCCCAGACAAAGGCATAAAGCCCGTTGGCGGCATCGTTGAAACGATAGCTTTCCAGCGCCGCGTCGACCTCTTCCCGCACACGGGCGGTTTCGCCGATGATCCAGCGGTTGACGGCGGCCTTGGGCTTCAGGTCTGCCACATCCAGTTGCGGCACAGCGTCGGTAAAGACCTCATTCATCTCGGCAAAGCGGACGGCATTCCAAAGCTTGGTACCAAAGTTGCGATAGCCGGTGATGCGTTCACGCGACAGTTTCAGCACACCGCCAATCGCCGCCATCGAGGCGTTGGTAAAGCGCAGCGCGTCGGCACCGAATTCGTCCACGATTTCAAGTGGATCGATGACGTTGCCGGTGGTCTTGGACATCTTCTTGCCCTTCTCGTCGCGGACGAGCGAGTGCAGGTAGACGGTGTGGAACGGAACCTCGTTCACCACGGCCAGCTGCATCATCATCATCCGGGCGACCCAGAAGAACAGGATATCCGCGCCGGTGATCAATACGCTGGTCGGGAAATAGCGGCGCATCTCCTCGGTCTGCTCGGGCCAGCCCAGCGTGCCGATGGGCCAGAGGCCGGAGGAGAACCACGTGTCGAGCACGTCGGGGTCGCGGAACAAAGGTGCTTTTCCATCAAACAAAAGCTGCTTCGCTTCTTCCTGGTCTTTGGCGAAAACAACTTCTTGCTTCCAATGCCCGTAATGTTCCTCGGCTTGCTTTCTAACTTCGGCCACGGTTGCTCCGCAGAATACCGCAAAACCGCCCTTGTGATGTCTTTCCATTGAAAGTCTGGCGGCTGGTTCATCTTCCACGAAAGTGGAACATCTGTGAGTAGGCCCATACCAAACCGGAATCTGATGCCCCCACCATAGCTGGCGCGAGATGCACCAGGGCTCGATGTTTTCCAGCCAGTGGTAATAGGTCTTCTCGCCGGACTCGGGGATGATCTTGACCGTGCCGTCCCTGACCGCGTCCAGCGCCGGGCCGACGACCTTTTCGGCATCCACAAACCACTGGTCGGTGAACATCGGCTCGATGACGACTTTCGAGCGGTCGCCAAAGGGCTGCATGATCGGCTTGCTCTCGACCAGTGGGACAAGTGCCGGGCTGAAGTCCTGCCCACCGTCATCGTCCTCTGTAGGCCGGGCTTCAGCCCGGCTTGATCCCAGACGCGGATCGTCCGCTGGACACATGACAGCCAGACCTTCGCTGGTGATCTCTTCAACCACCTTGGCGCGCGCCTCGAACCGGTCTAGTCCGCGCAGGTGATCCGGGATCAGGTTGATCGCGTCGATCTCATTCTCGGTGAACGCTTTGCCGCGCGCGTATTCCTGCGCCTTGCCCGCCTCTTCGGCGTAAGGCGCGCCATCAGCCCGCATCGCGCCCTTGGTGTCCATCAGGCGGTACATCGGAATGCCGCAGCGCCTGGCGACCATATTGTCGTTGAAGTCATGCGCGCCGGTGATCTTCACCGCGCCCGAGCCGAAGTCGGGATCGGGATACTCATCGGTGATGATCGGAATCTGGCGGCGATGCTCTTTCGGTCCAACCGGGATTTCGCACAGTTTGCCGACGATCGGCGCGTAGCGCTCATCCGACGGATGCACGGCCACAGCACCGTCGCCCAGCATGGTTTCGGGCCGCGTGGTTGCAATGGAAATATAATCCCGCTCCTCGCGGAAGATCACATTCCCATCTTCATCTTTTTCCAAATACTCATATGTCTCGCCGCCCGCCAAGGGGTACTTGAAGTGCCACATGTGGCCCGGCGTTTCAATATTCTCGACCTCAAGGTCCGAAATCGCCGTCTCGAAATGCGGGTCCCAGTTGACCAGTCGCTTGCCGCGATAGATCAGGCCCTTTTCGTACATGTCGACGAAGACCTTGATAACGGCATCATGGAAATTCGGGCTGTTCTCGTGCCCGGTGCGCGGGTCACCTGGCGCGCCCGCCATGGTAAAGGCGTTGCGCGACCAGTCGCAGCTGGCGCCCAGGCGCTTGAGTTGTTCAATGATCGTGCCGCCGTATTCGCCCTTCCACTCCCAGACTTTCGCAAGGAATTTCTCGCGTCCCAATTCGCGCCGACCTTCGTTGCCCTGCGCCGCCAGCATCTTTTCCACCTGCATCTGGGTGGCAATGCCCGCGTGGTCCTGCCCCGGCTGCCACAGCGTGTCAAAGCCCCGCATCCGGTGCCAGCGGATCAGGATATCCTGCAACGTGTTGTTGAACGCATGACCCACATGCAGCGCACCCGTCACGTTGGGCGGCGGGATCATGATGGTAAAGCTTTCCTCGCGCGAACGGTTCGCGCCTGCCTTGAAGGCTCCGGCCTGTTCCCAGGCCTCATAGATACGGGCCTCGGCCTCGGCCGCGTTGAATGTCTTTTCCATCGCCATGGGATGCGTCCTGCGTCAACAAATTCGGGTCAGCGCCTGCAATAGCGAATGGAGACGGGAAGGGGAAGGCCCTGTGCGGCGACGATTGCCGAAGTCACCCCGTGCCGGTCGCCTCGTTTCCGTACAGGTGCGTGCTTTGTGCCGCGCCTTGTGTCATCGCCTTGGCCTGATCCTCCCGGATGCGGGCATGAAGCACCAAGGCTGGCGGCGAAAACAACTCGGTCGGTGGTTTGATGAGGATGAAATTGCCCACCCGGTCTTCGCCCCGCGCCAAGACCGCGTAATCGCGATCCGCCACTTTTTGCTGCGCGTTCGGGTTCAGATACCGGATCGCCAGCCCGATCCGCCGATCATCCGACATATTGGGCCCCGAGCCATGGATTGTGAGGCCATGGTGCAACGACATCTGACCCGGCTGCAATTCGATATGTGTCTTGTCCTCGTCTGCCACATCGACAGCCACCTCCTGCCCGCGCGACAGCAGGTTGTTGTCTGAAAACGTGTCGTTATGGGGCAGGATCGGGTTTTTGTGGCTACCCCTGACAAAGTCCATGCAGCCGCTTGTTACCGTGGCAGGCGACAATGCGATCCACGCGGTCACCTGATCCGGTGTTTCGCCCATCCCCCAATAGGTCAGGTCCTGATGCATTCCCACCACCTGGGTCGTGCGTGGCTCTTTGATGAACAGTTCCGCAGACCACAGCAGCAAATCCGGCCCCAGTATTCCTTCGACGACATCCAGAACCCTGGGGTCCAGTGCGATACGGGCGACCAGCGGCATCACCACATGGGCGTTCAGGCGTTTGTACATGTTCAGCGGCAGCGGAAGGTCGGCCACGCGCCAGGTCTTCTCGATCTGCTCCAGCTCGGCCCGAAACTGTGCGGTCTCATCCGGTGAAAAGACTGTAATTGGAAAGGCAAACCCGTCTTGCCAATACGCGTCGACCGATGGGGCGTCCAGGCGGCCCTGTGACAGGGAAATGGGTTCGGGCATGGGGAACCTCCGGCAGGCTGTATCTTCAAACAGCCTACGAATCCCTCTGTGGCTCCTGCAATCCTGTTTACGACATCGGTGTCGCCACACGCTTTCAAGCAAGGCGCTGGACATAAGCAAGCACAGGGCTAGTGTCGCCATCAAGGCAGCGACAGGAGCATCCCATGGAAAAATTCGGCAAAAGCCAGCCCGTCAAACGGACCGAAGATCAGCGGTTCCTGACCGGGCAGGGGCGCTATATGGACGATGCCGTGCCCGGCAATGCGCTGTTTGCCGCTTTCTTCCGCAGCCCAGTGGCCCATGGCGATATCACTGCGCTGGATCTTGAGGCCGCGCGGAGCGCCGACGGGGTGCGGCTGGTCATGACATTGGACGATCTTGCCGCCTCGGGCATCGACACGGTGATGAATGCAGCAACCTTGACCAACCGCGACGGGACCGGCTCTGCCGCGCCGGATCGGCATATGCTGGCCAAGGACCGTGTGCGCTTTGTGGGCGAACCCGTGGCCGTTGTCATCGCGGATACGCTGGTACAGGCGCAGGACGCGGTCGAACTGATCTGGATGGATATCCGGGAACGCCCCGCCAAGCTGGACGTGAAAGCGGGGGGTGAGGCCCTGCACCCGCAAGCGCCCGACAATCGCGCGTTTGATTGGGGTCTGGGGGATGAGGCCGCGACCAAGGCCGCCTTTCAGGCCGCCGCCCACACCGTGTCGCTGAACGTGCAAGACAACCGCGTCATCATCAGCTCGCTCGAGCCACGGGGCTGTCAGGCCGATTGGTCTGGCGGGCGTCTGCACTTTTCCTATGGCGGGCAGGGTGTCTGGGCGATGAAGGCACAACTGGCGCAAAAGCTGAAACTCGATGCGGATGCAATCCGTGTCACCACCCCGGATGTGGGGGGCGGGTTCGGCATGAAGGTGATGCCATATCCCGAATATTTCTGCGTGGCCGTGGCCGCGATGAAACTAGGCCAGCCCGTGCACTGGATGTCCGACCGGTCCGAGGCAATGCTCTCCGATCACCACGGCCGCGATCTGACCTCGCTGGCCGAGCTGGCCTTTGATGCAGATCACCGGATCACCGCCTACCGCGTCCACAGCAAAGTCAACCTTGGTGCCTATAACAGCCATTTCGCGCAGGCGATCCAGACAAGCCTGTTCAGCAAGGTGCTGATGGGGGTCTATGACGTTCAGACCACCTATCTCCGGGTCGAGGGGTTCTATACCACGACAACACAGGTCGACGCCTATCGCGGTGCCGGACGCCCCGAGGCGATCTATGTGCTGGAACGCGTGATGGACCGCGCGGCACGCGAACTGGGCGTTGACCCGTGGGAGTTGCGGCGCAAAAACTTCATCAGGCCCGGCGATTTCCCCTACACCTCTGCCACGGGTGAAACCTATGATGTCGGCGATTTCGACATGGTCCTGCGCCGTGCGGCCAGCCAGACCAGCGGGTTCGAGGCCCGCAAGGCCGCCGATGCCGAACGCGGTCTGATCCGGGGGCAGGGTCTTTGTTACTATATCGAAAGTATTTTGGGCGACCCTTCCGAGAACTCGAAGGTCGAGTTTTGCGAGGATAGCACTGTGAACCTTTATGTCGGTACACAATCGAACGGGCAGGGGCACGAGACGGTTTATGCCCAGTTCCTGTCCGATCAGACCGGCGTTCCGATGGACAGGATCACCGTCATTCAGGGGGATACCGACCTGCTTGGCCATGGCGGCGGAACGGGCGGCTCGCGCTCGGTGACGGTGCAAAGTACCGCGACCCTCGCCACCATTGACAAAATGATCGCCGCATTCACGCCTTATCTGGCCGATAAGATGGGGGTCGAGGACAGTGATGTGCGATTTGACCATGAAACATTCCGCGCGCCGGGCTCGAACCTGACGCCGACCCTGACCGAAGCCGCGGCCATGGCCCGCGCCGACGGGCGATTGGACTTGCTGACGCATGAGTCCCGCGCGCAACTGGATGCCCGCAGCTATCCTAACGGCGCACATGTTGCCGAGGTTGTGATCGATTCCTTCACCGGCGAAACCCGTGTGGACCGCTACACCGTGGTTGATGATTTCGGAAATCTTATCAACCCGATGCTGGCCGAAGGGCAGGTGCATGGCGGGGTGGTTCAGGGCATTGGTCAGGCGCTGTCGGAACATGTGGTGCATGATGATCACGGACAGCTGCTCACGGCATCGTTTATGGATTACGCCTTGCCCCGCGCGGTGGACATACCCATGATAAAGTTTACCTCGGCGCCGGTGCCGTCAACTTCCAACCCGATGGGGATGAAAGGATGCGGCGAGGCCGGCACGGTGGGCGCTCTGGCCGCTGTGGCGAACGCGGTTCAGGATGCGCTCTGGGATCACGGGGTGCGGCAGGCGGATATGCCTTTCACACCTCATAAAGTTTGGGAATTGCTGACGCATGAAACTGTCGCGGCTGAGTAGGAAGGTTCTGGGATGGCTCGGGCGGCCCTTACGGTCCGAGCACTCCGCCGAAACGCGGCACCGCGAGCCGATCAGCCACGTGATTATCCTAGATGGCACCATGTCCACCCTCGAACCGGGGTTCGAAACCCATGCCGGACAGACCTATCGCCTGTGCTGCGAAATGGGCAGCAAGGTGTCGGTGTTCTACGAGGCAGGCGTGCAGTGGGAAAGCTGGAAATCCACCATGGACGTGATGATGGGCCGGGGCATCAACCGCCAGATTCGCCGCGCCTATGGCTATCTGGCGTCGCGCTACAAGCCCGGTGACCGGATTTATTTCATCGGCTATTCCCGTGGAGCCTACGGCGTGCGCAGCCTGGCCGGGGTGATCGACATGATCGGCCTGCTCAAGGCCGAACACGCGACCGAGCGGAACATCCTGCAAGCCTACCGCCACTATGAATGCAATGTCAGCGGCACCGCAGCCCGCGATTTCCGCCGCAAGTTCTGCCATGACAACGTCAAGATCGAGATGGTCGGTGTCTGGGACACGGTCAAGGCGCTGGGCCTGCGCCTGCCGCTTCTGTGGCGCTGGGCCGAGGATCGCCATGCCTTTCACAACCACCAGCTGGGCCCGGCCACTCTGCATGGCTATCACGCGCTGGCCCTCGACGAAACGCGCGAGGTGTTCGAGCCGGTTCTGTGGCGATGCAAGCCCGAGTTCAACGGCCATGTGGAACAGGTCTGGTTCCGTGGCACCCACGGCGATATCGGCGGCCAGCTGAACGGCTATGAAGAGGCCCGCCCGCTCAGCAATATCTCGTTGATCTGGATGCTGGACAAGGCCGAGATGCACGGGCTGCCGATGCCCGAAGGCTGGCGCACCCGTTTCCCCACGGATGCCCATGCGCAATCGGTTGGAACCTGGCGCGGTTGGGGCAAGATATTTTTGCTGCGCAAACACCGCAAGGTCGGGCGGGACCAGTCAGAACGCCTGCATGTCTCGGTCGCGCCGGATGAATTGCCGGGCTGGGTGGCGATGCCGAACCTGCCGACACATCCCGCGCAGTGAAAGGCTACCATGTGCCACTGACACCAAGATCACCGGCACTTCAATGTCAGGTTCGAGCCCAAACTTGCAATACAGGTAGACAAAATGACCTCTTATTTGAGTTGCACTTTAGCCTGAAGCGCGAACTGATGTATTCTTGAGCTGAGAGTCCACAAAGCTTGGAGGGATTAATTATGCTCGGCCAATTGGGAATTTCAGGGCTTGGAGATTTGGCGGCTTGGCTCGGCTTAGTTAGCGGTATTATTGGAACAATACTGGCTGTCCGTTCGAACCGGAGAAACAATCTACTTCAACAGAAAATCGTTAACATCGAAGAGAACCGAGATAAGCTTTTGAAAATCGAAAACATGACAGCGGTGCTATCTGCGAGGGCCGTCAGGGCCCACAATGCCGGCTCTCAGTCACCAATTAACTATATCGAAATCAAGAACTCTTCCTCTTCCGCTGCTGAAGAAATCGTTCTGAGACTGGAGTTCTTTCCAGAGGAGAAGAATGAGGATCGCTACGTTCTGCCCTCTGCTCAGAAGGAATCTGCTGGGAAGCTAGAATTCAGGATTCCAGCGCTAGGAGGTAATAGTGAGTATTATGTCTGTCTGCCTTGGGTAGCCGAGAAGAACTCAAAGGATATTCACAAAACGACCGATAATTTTTTTACAGATGTAGATTTGAAGTGGAAAAATGTCTCCGGAGAAGAGTCCGCTTACCATCATCGCCTGAGCTCGGTGGTTCCACCTATTGGCGCAATTTCCGCCGTCGCTGAGTGGCGACGTTAGCACCGCCGAATGGCAGCTTCGTCCCGCAAAGTTGACGCTCCGAACTAAAACACCCTCGCAGCATTCAGCGAGGGTGTTTTCTTTGTAAGAGCTCGTTACGTCTTGCGTCGTTCTTGACTAGCAACGCCTCCGGTAAGAGGCGTGGCGAAACGCCTGCGCCCTTTTCACGTTCTATAGACATGATTTAGGTTCTGGTGTTCGCAATTACCGCCGCCGGTCGCGGCGCGAGCTCATGGGTTGGAAGGCCACGCCCACATGCGCCTCGCAATAGGGTTTGCCCGCCTCAACCGGCAGGCCGCAGAACCAGAAATCCTCGGTCGCGGGGTCGCCCACGGGCCACTTGCAGGTCTTCTCGGTCAGTTCCATCAGCGTCAGCTTCTTGGCCTTCTTCTCGATCTCGTTGACCTTGGCCAGCGCCTCGGGGCTGATCTCGTTGGCCGAGGGCTGCGGCGGCAGCGGCTGACCGGCCGGGATGATCTGGCGGCGGGCCGGAACGGCGGGTTTCGCCTCGGCAGCAGCAGCCGGGCGCGCCGGTTCTGTCTTTGGCATGGGTCTGGGCTTGGCTTCGGCCTTGGGCGCGGGTGCCGGTTTCTCTTTCGGTTCGGACTTGGCCGGGGCTGCGCCTGCTGTCCGGTTGGACAGGCCCAGGCGGTGGACCTTGCCAATCACCGCGTTACGGGTCACGCCGCCCAGTTCCTTGGCGATCTGGCTGGCCGACTGGCCTTCGCCCCACATCTTCTTCAGCAGTTCTACGCGCTCGTCTGTCCAGGACATCGTCAGCCTTTCAAAAGCGGAAAGCGGCCCCGGATTCGGGCCGCCTTGGGAATTCGTCTCAGCCCCCTATTCTAAACACTGCAGCCCGAGTTACAAGCTGTCTTCGAATCAGGTTGAGGGCAAAGCATGCAGAATCCCGCAGAACAGACCGAACGCAGCTTTGGGGCGGTCAACTGGATGGGGCTTTACACGCTGGCGCAGCGCGAAATCCGGCGCTTTCTTTCGGTCTGGACCCAGACCGTTCTGGCGCCTCTGGTCACGGCTGGCCTGTTCCTGCTGATCTTCACCATCGCCATTGGGCCCAGCCGCCCTGACGTCATGGGCGTGCCGTTTGTGGTCTTTCTGGCACCGGGGATCCTGATGATGACGGTAATCCAGAATGCCTTTGCCAATACCTCCTCTTCGATGGTGATTGCCAAGGTACAGGGCAATATCGTCGACACGCTGATGCCGCCGCTGTCCCCGCTCGAGATCCTGCTGGGGTATCTCGCCGGTGGCATCGCCCGTGGCCTGATGATCGCGCTGGTGATTTCAGTTGCGTTGCTGGTCCTGCTGTCCATCGCCCCCCAGCACCCGTTGATTGCACTGATCTTTGTTGTTCTGGGGGGCGCCTTCATGGGCGCGCTGGGCCTGTTTGCCGGGATCTTTGCAAACAAGTTCGATCAGATGGCCGCGATCACCAACTTCATCGTCACACCTCTGGCTTTCCTGTCGGGCACCTTCTATTCGGTCGAGGCGCTGCCTCCTGTCCTGAACCGTCTGACCCATCTGAACCCGGTCTTCTACCTGATCGATGGGCTGCGTTACGGCATGATCGGCGTGTCCGACAGCTCACCGTGGTTGGGCATGGCAGTTTGTGGTTTTGCCACGCTGGCCATCGGGCTGATCACCTGGCAAATGCTGCGCATCGGTTATCGGCTTAAGGCTTAACCGAGCTCTGCCAGCCTGTCGGGCGGCAGGGCAGGTTTGGGTTCGCCCAGCCGCGGATGCAAGCGGGCCGACACAGCCCAAGCGCCAAACAGGGCAATCCCGCCTGCCGCGAACACACCGGCCACCGGTGCCACCAGCAGGACCAGAGCTGCAACACCGGGCGTCAGAATGCCCGAGACATCGCGGTAACTGGAATAAATCGCCGACATCTCGGTTCGCTCAGACGGTTTAACAGCCATGAGGAAAGGTAATCCGGCGCAGATATCCAGAACGATCAGCCAGACAGACCCCAGAACCAGCGCAGCGACCGAGGCAACCGGCCATCCCGCGACCAATCCGGCAGCGAAAAAGCAGCCCCCCGCGGCAACAAACCCGATGCGAACAGCCGACCTGAGCGACCGCGTCTGGACCCAGCGCAGGATCAACGGGGCGGCCAGCAGCATGGCGTTAGTGCATGACAGAAGGATGCCGCCCAGTTGTTCTCCCAGCCCGTTTTGGATGGCGAAAATAGGCAGGTAGACCACATATATCCACCAGCCGCAGGACCGGATCATTGCAAACAGATATCCGGCAACCAATCTGGGTTG
Organism: Ruegeria sp. AK11; assembly: GCF_056541095.1. NCBI lineage: Bacteria > Pseudomonadati > Pseudomonadota > Alphaproteobacteria > Rhodobacterales > Roseobacteraceae > Ruegeria > Ruegeria sp. AK11. The sequence goes on along the minus strand of NZ_JBQFXU010000009.1, from coordinate 67,250 downwards.
AACAAAGAACCGGGGAAGAAAGGCCAACGGGTTCTTGGCCGGACCACGAGCCTTGGTGATCAGCTTGCCATTGCCCAGACGCATGCGCCAGAACTGCGCCAGCATGACCAGCGCCGCTCCGGCACTGATGACAAACGGGGCAGGGCGCCAAAGCTCCATCAGCAGAACACCGGCCATTGGGCCGCCCGTCCATCCCAAAGCGCTGTAGAACATGCGGCTGGTCTCGCACCGGCCAAGTTCGATCTTGCTGATGTAATCCAGCACATAGGTGTTGAAGCAGATGAAAGTGACAACCGCGGCCATGGTATTCAGGGCCAACGCGCCGACCACGGCCTCGGGGCTGCCCACGATCGCCAGCGATGCACCGCAGATGAACATGACGCAACCGGTGGAATAGGCCCATCTGCGCGGTACAAAACGGATCAGGAACGGCACCATCAACCCGACCAGCAGGGACAGGATGCCAATCAGGAAATACAGGAATGACACGGACGAGGCATCGCCCAGCGCCCGGTACATCGCCAGCGGAAAGACCGAAATCAGAATACCGCGCACCACGGCTTCGATTCCGGCCAGAATCCCGAAATCACGCACCGATGGGGCAGGCGCGTGGCGTACCCATTCAGGTATTCGGCGTTCATGCATAACAAACTCGCAAATCAACTCAGCCCAGAATGCGCCTGCTGCTTTGCCGTTCATGGGGGTTTGCGACACAAAGGTCGCCCCTGAACCGCAGGGGCGGTTTTTTCTGTCAGGTCCGGCGGTTTACGGCCTCGCGCCAGACCAGGATCAGCCCTCCGGTCAGAATCGTGACCGCGCCAATCAGGCTGATCCGGTCGGGGATCACATCAAACACCGCAAAATCGTACAGCGCGGCGAAAATCAGCGTGGCATAGCTGATCGGGGCCACGAATGACGCGTCCGCCCGTGCCATGCCGTTGATGAAACAAACCTGCGCGCAGGCCATCAGCAGGCCGATCCCCACCAGCGCAACCCATTGCTGTGGCGTCGGCATGTGAAAAACAAAGCTGACCGCGACCGTGGCGATCACCAGCCCCATCGTGTTGTTGATCAGCAGAATCTGGATCGGGGCCTCGCGCCCCGACAGTTTCTTGATAAAGATCAGTTCCATCCCGATAAACGCCGCCGCCGCCAGCGCCAGAAGGGCGGCGGGCTGAAAACTTGCAGCTGTCGGGCGCAGCAGGATCACCGCACCCACAAGGGCCACGGCCGCCGCCAGCCAGCGCCACGGGCCGACCCGCTCCCCCAATAGCGGAATGGCCAGGACCATGCCAAAGACCGGGTTCAGAAAGGAGATCGCCGTCGCATCCGCCATCGGAATGTACGCAACAGACGCGAACATCAACGTCACCCCGGCCCAGCCAAAGCTGGTTCGCCCGATATGCAGCCCCCAATGAGGCCGTCCCAGCCGGGGACGAAGCACTGCGACCGCGGACAGGATGGCAAGCAGGGCAAACAGAAACCGCCCGTGACTGATCTGCATCGCGTGCAAGGGTGGCCCGAGTGTATCCGTCCCCAAGGCCTTGGCCAACAGCGTCGTCGCCGCGATAAAGGCGGTCGCGACAAAGATCAGCCCTGCGGCCAGAGCAGGATTTTGCGCCTTCGGGGTGAACATGGGCGAAAGCGGTGCGCCAAAACGGGGGCCATGGCAAGACGCAATTCTGCGCTCAGCGCAAAACCGGTGGGGCCGCCAGCGCCGCCTTGGCTTGTTTGAGGCTGTCCAAAAACCGCTCTGCCCGCACAATCCGCGCTTCGACCTCGTCAATCCGGTCCTGCAGAAACGCCTCGCCGTCAAAGCTGTCGGGATCGGCGGCTTCCAACTGCCCCAGCAACATGACCAGTTCTGCAATGCTGATGCCTGCCGCCTGTGCATCGGCTACCTGTTCCAGCGTGATCAGCGCGTCTTCGGGATAGTCGCGATAGCTGTTGGTGTTGTCCGGCCCCGGGCCTGACCGGATCAGCCCTTGGCGTTCATAAAACCTCAGCGTGTCGCGGCTCAGCCCGCTGCGCCGCGCAAGTTCCCCGATCCGCATGTTTCAAAACCGTTGACTCAACTCCATGGTTTTGATCCTATGTCAGACAGTCATTCTCTGCAAGGACATGCATCATGGGTCCCAAATGCCAAAGTTGCGGCATGCCGCTGTCAAAAGATCCCCAGGGCGGCGGGTCCGAAGCTGACGGCGGGCGCAGCACGCGTTACTGCTCGCTGTGTTACGAAAACGGTGCGTTCCGCCACCCCGACGCATCGTTGGAAGAGTTCCAGTCTCATTGCGTCGATGCCCTCGTCGCAAAAGGCATGCCCCGCATCCTTGCCTGGGCTTTCACCCGCGGCATGGGCAAGCTCGACCGCTGGCGCCCGGCGTAATGCTCCGGCGGTAATTTTGACCCTGCGGCAATAATAGGGTTTTCAGGCTGTCTTTTCACGTCTATAGAGCGGCCATGATCAAACGCGCACATATCCAGCTGCTCCGACGCCGACGCCTCTTTGCGTAATCGGCCTGTTTGATCCCATGTGCCTGCCAAATTGGCACAAATCTCACCAAATCTGTTGACGAACCGGGCCTTCGTGTATCACTCACGAGGCTCAAACGACCCGAAAAGGATGATCCCATGATCCCGTCCGTTCTGCCGACCTATAACCGCGCGCCCCTGTCATTTGTAAAGGGCGAAGGCGCCTGGCTGACCGAGGCGGATGGCCGACGTTTTCTGGACCTTGGCGCAGGGATCGCGGTGAACGCACTGGGCCACGCCCATCCGGCACTGGTGGCCGCCCTTACGGAACAGGCCCACGCGCTGTGGCATGTCTCGAACCTCTACAACATCCCGCAACAGCAGGCACTGGCAGACAAGCTGGTCGAACACACCTTTGCGGATACGGTATTCTTTACGAATTCCGGTACCGAAGCCTGTGAACTGGCCGTGAAAATGGCCCGCAAGTATTTCTATGACAAAGACCAGCCCGAACGGGTTGAGATCATCACCTTCGACGGCTCCTTCCATGGCCGGTCGTCGGCGGGCATCGCAGCGGCCGGGTCTGAGAAGATGACCAAAGGCTTTGGCCCGCTTCTGCCGGGCTTTGTCCACGTCGCCTTCGGTGATCTCGACGGTGTCACCGACGCCATCACCGAAGATACCGCAGCCATCCTGATCGAACCGATTCAGGGCGAGGGAGGCATCCGCCCCGTGCCTGACGCCGAACTCAGGGCCCTGCGCGCCATTTGTGACGAACACGGTCTGCTGCTGATCCTGGACGAGGTGCAATGCGGCGTCGGTCGTACCGGCAGGCTCTTCGCCCATGAATGGGCCGGGATCACCCCGGATATCATGATGGTCGCCAAAGGCATTGGCGGCGGTTTCCCTCTCGGTGCCGTGCTGGCAACCGAAGATGCGGCATCCGGTATGACCGCAGGCACGCATGGCTCCACCTATGGCGGCAACCCGCTGGGCTGCGCCGTGGGCTGTGCGGTGATCGACCAGGTCGCCACACCCGCCTTTCTCGAAGGTGTCAACCGCAAGGCTGGCCTGTTGCGCCAGAAACTCGAAGGCCTGGTCGCCGATCACCCCGAGGTCTTCGAAGAGGTGCGCGGATCGGGCCTGATGCTCGGCCTGAAATGCAAGGCGCCAAATATAGATGTGGTCAATGCGGGCTATGACAATCTGGTCATCACCGTCCCCGCCGCCGACAACGTCATCCGCCTGCTGCCCCCCCTGACCCTGACCGAGGATGACATCGCCCAGGCCATGATCCGCCTCGAAAAGGCCGCCAATCAGATCGAAACCCAGCTCGCAACTGCCTGAGCTTCATCTTTTCCCAAATACTCCGGGGGTGTGGGGGCTGGCCCCCACCGCCCGACCAGCCAAAAGCGAAGCGATATGAACCATTTTCTCGATATCCACAAAACTGATGCCACCGCGCTGCGGTCCATGATCGATCAGGCGGGCGCGATGAAACAAGCGCGTCTGGGCCGTCCCAAGGCCGCCCCTGACGACGAACAGCCGCTGAAAGACCGTATGGTCGCGCTGATCTTCGAAAAGCCCTCGACCCGGACGCGCGTGTCCTTTGACGTGGGTGTGCGCCAGATGGGTGGCCAGACCATGGTGCTGTCGGGCAAGGACATGCAGCTCGGTCACGGCGAAACCATTGCCGATACCGCCCGTGTGCTGTCGCGCTATGTCGACATGATCATGATCCGCACCTTCGATGAAACCATCCTGACCGAGATGGCCGAATATTCCGACGTGCCCGTCATCAACGGCCTGACCGACCGCACCCATCCCTGCCAGATCATGGCCGATGTTTTGACGTTCGAGGAGCACCGCGGCCCCATTGCGGGCAAGAAAGTGGTCTGGACCGGCGACGGCAACAATGTCTGCGCCTCCTTCCTGCACGCCGCCGGTCAGTTCGGCTTCGATCTGACCTTCTCCGGCCCGGCCCAGCTTGATCCGGAAGAAGAGTTCATGGGGTTTGCCCGCCAGAAGGGGTCCCGAGTCGTCATCGAACGGGACCCGCACAAAGCGGTCGAGGGCGCTGATCTGGTGGTGGCCGACACCTGGGTTTCGATGCATGACAGCCAATCCGCCAAGGAACGCCGCCACAACATGCTGCGCCCCTATCAGGTCAACGCGGAACTCATGTCACATGCCAAACCCGACGCGCTGTTCATGCACTGCCTGCCCGCGCATCGTGAGGAAGAAGCAACCTCCGAGGTCATGGACGGCCCGAACTCGGTCATCTTCGATGAGGCCGAAAACCGCCTGCACGCACAAAAGGCCGTAATGCGCTGGTGTCTGGGCGTTTAGGATCACCTTGCAGTTTCGAGAGGGCCATCAGGCTCTCTCATGACCCCCGGAGCATTCAATGCCTCACGTTACCCTGGAATTCTCCAAATCTCTGGACGACACCCATGATTTCCAGATGATTTGCGAGCAGTTGCATACCGTTCTCGCAAAACATGATGAAATCGACGCCTCAGCGCTCAAGATCCGCGCCGCGCCGATTGCCTATTCCTACATCGGAACGCAACCGCAGACCTTCGTGCATGCCACGCTGCTGTTGATGCGCGGACGGGATGAGGCCACACGGGCCGAGCTTAACGCCATCATTCTGGACGTTCTGGCCCAGACCATGCCCGAGGTCGGCAGCATCACCGTGCAGGATGTCGAGATGACCCGCGCCACCTATGCAAAGCGTTTGGCTGGTTGATGGCGCGGGTACTCTCCGGGTCCGTCAGCCGTGTATTGGCGCGTTGTTGATCGCGCTGAGGTCTTCCATGATGTCAAAGACATGATCCGAGGTCACTGCGACCCCGATGGCCTCAAGGCGTTTCAGGTGCATCGCCTTGTAGGTCTCCAGACTGGCGCGATCGCGAAACAGATAGGTCGATCCGAAATGGTTCGTGCCTTCTTCGACAGTCCAGATCTTCCAGACGACACCGGGTTCCTGGGCGATGCTTTCAGCCAGTTCCTTTGTTCCGGCCAGAAATTCTGCGGTTACGGGTCCGTCATAGGCCAGATGCAGATCCCAGATTTTCATCGTACTCATGGTCAAATGCTCCACGTTCAGGGGGGTAGGGGGTGTGATCAGCGGTTCCTGCCAAGCTGCACAAAGCTCAGAATGGCAAGCAGCGCAAAGAAGATGGGGTCGGACCAGCCAAAGCCGGTGAACACCCCGGTCAGACAGGCATAAAGCGTGATGACAACGCCCAATATGTTGGTCCCCATCAGACCTTTCAGGATGTTCTGTGCTGTCTCGGTACCGGTTTCAGTGTTTCGAAACAGGAAGCTGATTAGGCCGATGCCACCCAGAAAGATCGCATTATGCTGCGACAGAAACACGGCATACCGATCGTTCAGTTGCAGTCCATAATTGGGCCAAAGGATGGTTGGCGCAAATAAAAGCGCCAATGCGAAAAACATGTAGATCACACCATGCGCGGTCAGGAAGGTTTTGTTGGTCATGTCTCGCCTTTCTGTGGTTGGGGCAGCTTTTTGCGAAGCTGGTTGAGCGTTCTGATTGTCTCGCGTCTGGTTTCGGTGCTCAGGCGTCCGAATATCTGCTCCAGCGCCTGATTGTGGACGGGCATGAACGCGGCCACTTTCTGTTTTCCGGCTTCTGTCAGGCGTAAAACGCGGGCGCGCTTGTCGGTTTCATCAACGGTCTTCTCCACCAGACCGGCCTGAATCAGGTTTTTGACGACAACATCCAGATTGCCGGATGTGGACAGCGTCAGGCGCAACAGGTCATTGATCGACAGCGCACCTTTGGTGTTCAGGGTCTCCAGCGCATCCCACTGAGGTGCCGTCAGACCCCCGGCGCGAAACACCGGTCCCATGGCACGCATGAACAACTGCTGGCTGCGCAACAGGGCCAATACCAGGGCCTGATTTTCTCGGTTTTGAGTCTCGTGTGTCATGGCAGTCATTTATCCCTAGTTAGGGGTTATATCAATATGCACCACCACGCGCGAATGCCGCAAATATGCACGTCCCCCGTGCAGGGCTGCACTGACGCCGGGCCCGGGCCTGCATATATTTTGACTTAGCGAATGCAGACCTGCTTTGGATGATCAAAAAGGCCGAGGATACGAATGTGAGCTGGAACCCGTCCCACACCCCCGACGCAGCTGAAAACGGCGCGCTGGAAACACTCATCATTCCCCGCGCCCGCGATCTGGGCGGGTTCGAGGTGCGCCGCGCGCTGCCCTCGGTCAAACGCCAACTGGTTGGCCCATTCATCTTCTTCGATCAGGTCGGCCCGGCAGAATTCGTCACCGAAGGTGGCATTGACGTGCGACCGCACCCGCATATCGGGCTGGGAACCGTCACTTACCTCTATCAGGGCGAATTCGAACATCGCGACAGCCTCGGCACTCACCAGATGATTTATCCCGGCGAGGTCAACTGGATGGTTGCAGGCCGTGGCGTGACCCATTCCGAGCGCACCAGCGAAGAAACGCGCGGCAAAGGCCACAAGCTGTTCGGCATTCAGACCTGGCTTGCCCTGCCCGAAGCGCAGGAGGATATGGCCCCCGAGTTCGAACACCACAAGCAAGGCGCGCTGCCCCATATCCAAGACAAGGGCGTCAGCGCACGGCTGATCCTCGGCAACGCTTATGGCGAAACCAGCCCCGTGACGATGCTGTCCGAGACCTTCTATCTGGATGTTCAGCTTGCCCCCGGCGCGTCCTTCCCGCTGCCCGACGACCACGAGGATCGCGGTGTCTATGTCACGCAAGGATCGATCGAGATTGCAGGCGACATGTTCGACGAAGGCCGCATGATGGTGTTCCGCCCCGGTGACAGGCTATCGGCCCGGGCAGGCCCGCAGGGTGCGCGGCTGATGCTGCTGGGCGGCGCGACCCTGAATAAGGATCGCTATATCTGGTGGAACTTCGTCTCATCCTCGAAAGAAAAGATCGAGACGGCGATTCATGAGTGGAAAAGCGCCGATTGGGTCAATGGCGCCTTCCACCTTCCGGCAGGGGATGACCGCGAATTTATCGCCATTTCAGAACAGTTTGAGCGTACAAAGCCCCGGCTGGCCCGCCCGCGCGCGGCGTCAGGGGCGGGTGGGCTTGTGTAACCGTCCGTTTGCGGTGATCCTTTCTGGTATACCAGAGGGGGTATCATGAAACTTGTCATCGCAGGCGCGGGCAGCATCGGCTGCTACTGCGGCGGTTTACTGGCCCGCTCAGGGCATGCGGTGACCTTGCTGGGTCGTGCCCGTGTACTGGACCCCATCCGCGAACATGGGCTGACGGTCACGGATTACGATGACCTCAATGCCCATGTTGCGGCGGAAACCCTGACACTCAGCACCGATCCTGCTTGCCTGGATCAGGCCGAACTGGTCATCGTCACCGTCAAATCCGGGGCGACGGCGGATATGGCCGGACATATCGCGGACGCCGCCTGTTGGGACGCACCCGTCCTGTCCTGGCAAAACGGGATCGAGAATGCGGCAACCCTGCGCAAGGAGCTGCCCGGTCGCGATGTGCGCGCGGGCATGGTCCCCTTCAACGTGGTCCCGAACGGCCCCGCCACCTATCACCGGGCCACATCGGGCGAAATCGTCATCCAGAACGGCCCCGGCGATCTGGCCACCGCCCTCAGCAGCCCGGACCTGCCCGTTATCGCAACTGACCGGATCGAGGCGGTGCAATGGGGCAAGCTGGTGATCAACCTCAACAACGCGCTGAACGCGCTGTCGGGCCTGCCGCTTGTGGATCAGCTGCTCAGCCGTGACTGGCGCAACCTTATGGCCGATCAGATGGCCGAGGCGCTGTCCGTTCTCAAGGCGGCGGGGCATCCGGTGGCCTCGACAACGCCGCTTCCGGCGTGGATGACGCCGCATATCCTGCGGCTGCCGACACCTTTGTTCAGCCGGATCGCGGCGCGGATGCTCACCATCGACCCCACCGCTCGGACCTCGATGGCCTATGACCTGATGGCCGAGCGGCAAACGGAAATCGACAGCCTTCAGGGCCATATCATTCGGCTGGGGCACGAAACCGGGGTGCCCACCCCCCTTTGCACGAAAGTGTCTGACCTGATCAAACACGCGCCCGATCATCCGCTGTCCCCGGAACAGATCAGGCTCTGATCGCAGTCGTCAGACGAGTCTGGTCAATGTCCAGAAAATCACGGCCGACATGGCGGCTGCGGCAGGCACGGTCACGACCCAGGCCGCAATGATCGTCATGAAATGCGACCGCCGCACCAGCTTGCGCCGCCGGTATTCTTCCGGGGCCAGCTTCTGCGCTGTCGCGTTTCGCCCATTGTTCTGTTTCCGCCTGCGATCCGACTGCCACTCACGATAGAACCCGACGCCAAAGATTGCGCCAACGGCGATGTGCGTGGAACTGACCGGCAGGCCCAGCCAGCTGGCGACAATGACCGTGATCGCCGCTGACAGCGCCACGCAAAACGCCCGCATCGGGTTCAGCTTGGTGATCTGGCTGCCGACCATCCGGATCAGCTTGGGCCCAAACAGGAACAGACCGAACGATATCCCGAACGCGCCGATGATCATCACCCATAACGGGATCGAAACCTTTTGGGCGAAATCCCCGAACTCTGCCGCGTGGACAATCGCCGCCAGGGGGCCGACCGCGTTGGCCACATCATTTGCGCCATGGGCAAAACTCAGAAACGCGGCCGATATCACCAATGGCAGGCCAAACAGGGTTTTCAGCGACCGGGTCCGGTTCTCCAGCCCCTCGGACTTGCGACGCACCCAGGGAACCGTCAGCGCCCAGACCAGCACACCGCTGCCCAGACCGATCAGCAGCGCCACCTCCAGTTCGATCTTCACGATCCGCTTCAGACCCTTGACCGACAGGTAGGTGGCGAACGCTGCCGCCATCACCGCCACAAGGATCGGCACCCAACGCCGCGCGGCGGCGATCTTGTCGTCCTGATACTGGATCTTGGTCTTGATCAGCGCCAGGAATGCCGCCGCAATCACGCCGCCTAGAACCGGAGATATCACCCAGCTGGCCGCAATCGCGCCCATCGTGCCCCAGCTCACCGCACTCAGCCCGGCAGCGGCAATCCCCGCGCCCATGACCCCGCCAACAACCGAATGCGTTGTCGACACCGGCGCGCCGATCCAGGTCGCCAGATTGACCCACATGGCGGACGAGATCAGCGCCGCCATCATGGCCCAGATGAACACGTTACTGTTCTGCACCGAGGCCGGGTCGATGATCCCCTTCGAGATGGTCGAGACCACATCGCCTCCCGCAAGCAAAGCGCCCGCGCTTTCGGCAACGGCGGCGATCACGATGGCACCGCCCATGGTCAGCGCGTTCGCACCCACCGCGGGACCCATGTTGTTGGCCACGTCATTGGCACCGATGTTGATCGCCATATAGGCTCCGAACGCGGCGGCAGCCACGACGATATAGGTGCCGTCGGCCCGACCGAACAGCACCGCCGCCATCAATCCGGAAAGCACCATGAACGCCAGTGCAATTCCCGGCGCCAGCAGCGGGCGGGCGACATGAAGATTGGCGATTTCTACGCGCGAGATGCGTTGCAGGTCGCTGTCAAGCGACTGCCAGCGCGGTTTTGAATTTGTGTCAGACATGGGCTTGGTCAAAGTTTCGCAGATCGCCCGCAGCTAACGGTTTCCCGGTTCAGGGGCAAGCGCGCAGCCATCAAATTGTTGCGAAACGGCTACATCTGTCGCAGCAGCGCCTGCAACTCGGGCTCCTGCACTCGTTTGGCGGCTTCTGCCGGTGAAAACCACTGACGTTTGCGCTTGTCCACTTCGGGAAAATCATCCGCCAGCTCGTGCACGGAAACCCGGTAGACACGGGTCAGGACCGACTGTGCCGACCCGCCCTTGAAGATCTTGTCATAGGTGAATTGGCCGACGGGCTCCTTGTCGACCGCTTCTGCGCGCACGCCAGCCTCTTCCCATGCCTCCAGCAGGGCCGTCTCCAACCCGTCCAGACCATTGACAGGCCAGCCTTTCGGGATGATCCAGCGCCCGGTTTCGCGGCTGGTGATCAGCAGAACCTCGTCCTGATCCTCATGCCTGCGTGTACACAGGGCCGCAAACTGCACCCGTTGAGGGCGCAGGAACAAGGGGCGTCCGACCTCTTCCCAGATATTTCGCAGCCAAGCACTCATGTGATGTTCTTCAAATCCTGTTTCTGTCTTCGAAACCTGTGTGACGTAACAACAATAATGCCAGACTTCAATGAAATGTCCGCTTATTTCTGATTATGATCGGTTCTTCGGTCAATTTACTGTGATTTGTGAGATTTCGCGTAACAGCCCCGAAAGCCCGAGCCGCTTGCCGGAAGCGACGCAGTAATGGGTCTAATCCCGCCTGCGTTTGGCCCTCAGCGTCGGGTCGGCCTGTGTCGGGTCTTCGGGCCAGAGGTGTTTGGGGTATTGCGCCCGCATATCCTTGCGCACATCCGCATAAGACCCGGCCCAGAACCCCGGCAGATCGCGGGTAATCTGGATCGGGCGCTGCGCCGGGGACAGCAGGGTGATCTTCAGGGGCTGTCCGCCGACCACCGGATGCCGGGTCACGCCGAACAGCTCCTGCAACCGAACCGAGATTTCGGGGACCGCCGCGCCATAGTCGATCGGCACCTTGCGCCCCAGCGGTGTTTCAAACGATCCCGGCGCGCGGCGGTCCAGCTCCTGGGTCTGGGCCCAGTCCAACCGCGCGCGCAAGGCGGGCAGCGGGTCAAACCGTTTCCAGTCCTCTGCGCTTTTGACACCGGACAGCATCGGCAACAGCCAGTCGTCCAGCTCGGCCATCAGACCCTCGACCGAAAAGTCGGGCAGGTCCACCCCGTCGGCACGCACCAGTTCTACCCGCGCGGCCAGCCGTGCGGCGGCCCCGTCCAGCCGCAACCCCAGATCGCGCACCCCGTCCAGCATCGCGCGCGCCAAGGCGTCGTCCGGGACATCCTTCCAGATGCGGTCGTCCAGCGTGATCGCCCCGAACCGCTCCTGCTGCCGGGACACGACCCGCCGTTCGCGTTTCGACCAGGCGCAAACCTCGACCCAATCGATCTGATCGGCGAACAGTTCGCGGATCTCGCGTTCCGAAATCTGGGTGGCCATCCGCACCTTTGCCTCGCGCGGGTTGCCATCTGTGTCAGTGACAACCAGAAAAGGCGCGGCGGCCAGCGAATCGCCGCTGTCCAGCACGACACCCTTACCCCCCGACAACACATAACGCGGCGCATCGCCCTTGCGCCGCTGTCCGATACGGTCGGGATAGGCGAGGGCGGCCATGGCAGCAGCGCTCAGATCATCCGTCTTGCTTCCGGCCTGTTTCCTCAACCGCTTGGCCTCGGCATTGATCCGATCCACGGCCCCCATATTCACCTGCCAGACCCGGTTGTGCTGAAAGGTGCGCACATCCCGCAACGCCTCTTGCCGCAAGGCGATATCCACCGGCGCGCCGCGCAGGGGGTCACGCTCGGCCATCAAGGCGGCCAAAGGCGCGGCACTCGGTCCGGCCCGCACCAGCATATGCCCCAGCCGGGGATGCAGCGGCAGCGCCGCTAGCGCCCGCCCGTGTTCGGTGATCCGGCCCTTGCCGTCCAGTGCGCCCAGCATCGCCAGAAGCGCGCGCGCCTCGGCCATCGCGCCTTCGGGTGGCGGGGTCAGAAAGGCCAGATCGGCGGCATCCGCGCCCCACAGGGCCAGCTCCAGCGCCAGCCCGGTCAAATCGGCGGCTTCGATCTCGGCAGGCGGGTACGCGGCCAGCGCGCCATCCTCCCCCTTTGACCAAAGCCGGTAACACAGCCCTTCGGCCACACGGCCTGCACGACCCGCGCGTTGCGTGGCCTCGGCCCGTGTCACCCGCTCGGTCACCAGTCGGGACATGCCCGAGCCCGGATCAAACCGCGCCCGCCGCGCTTGCCCCATATCCACCACCACCCGGATATCGGGGATCGTCAGCGAGGTTTCGGCAATCGACGTCGCCAGCACCACCTTGCGCCCGGTCTCAACCGGGGCAATCGCCGCGCGCTGGGCCGCAAAGGGCATGGCCCCGAACAGCGGGCGCACCGTGCAATTGGCGGGCAGGCGTCCGGTCAAGGCTGCCTCAGCCCGCCGGATTTCACCCTCACCGGGCAGAAACACCAAGATCCCGCCACCGGTGGAGCGGGTCTCGCGCTCGGCCTCAACGACCAGATCGACCAATGCATCCAGCCGCCGCGCCTGTGGCCCCAACGGCCGATCCAGCCAGCGCATCTCGACGGGATAACTCCGCCCTTCCGACGTAACCAGCGGCGCGGCCATCAGGTGCCCCACCGGGTCCGCGTCCAATGTGGCCGACATGGCCAGCAGAATCAGATCGTCCCGCAACGCGCCCGTGACCTCAAGGCACAGCGCCAAGCCCAGATCCGCGTTGAGTGAGCGTTCGTGGAATTCATCAAAGATCACCGCCCCGATGCCCGGCAGGTCAGGGTCCGATTGCAGCATCCGGGTCAGAATGCCCTCGGTCACCACCTCGATCCTTGTGTCTTTTGACACTTTCGCGTCGCCCCGCACGCGATAGCCAACACTCTTGCCTGCGCGCTCTCCCAGTGTCTCTGCCATCCGCTCTGCCGCGGCCCGCGCCGCCAGCCGCCGGGGCTCCAGCATCACGATCCTGCCGCCGCACAAACCCGCCTCAAGCATCGCCAGCGGAACCCGCGTGGTCTTGCCCGCACCGGGTGGCGCTTGCAGCACGGCCCGCCCCTGCGCGCGCAGGGTGTCCAGCAGGCCGGGTATGGCATCGTCTATGGGCAGGCGTAGGATCATCCGGCCCTTATCCGCGATCCCGCAGGTGGCGTCCAGTTTCCGCGCTCAAATCGGCAAATCGCCCCGCACGAAATGACGCAGGCTGCGCGATCTTCGCAATTCCTGCCGCCTCCGGTCTGGACAAACACCCCTCAAGCACGGCAACTGTTCCTGCCTCTAGGATCGGGACAAGAATGCAGACAGACAGCCTGAGCGACAGAATTCTGAAGGGCGAGCGCCGGGCGCTGGCGCGTGCGATCACCCTTGTTGAAAGCAACCGCGCCGATCACCGGGCACAGGCCAGCGACCTTCTGGCACAGCTTGCCGGTTCGGGGCGTCAGGCGCTGCGCATCGGTCTGTCTGGCACACCCGGCGTGGGCAAGTCCACCTTCATCGAAAGCTTTGGCATGATGCTGACAGGGCAGGGGCTGCGCGTCGCGGTTCTGGCGGTCGATCCCAGCTCGGCCCGCTCGGGCGGCTCGATCCTGGGCGACAAGACCCGGATGGAACGCCTGAGCCGCGAGCAGAACGCCTTCATCCGGCCCTCTCCCAGCCAGAGCCACCTTGGCGGCGTCGCCCGCCGCACTCGCGAGGCTATCGCCCTGTGCGAGGCCGCAGGCTATGACGTGGTGCTGATCGAAACCGTGGGCGTGGGACAGTCGGAAACTGTGGTGTCCGAACTGTCAGACCTGTTCCTGCTGCTGCTGGCCCCGGCGGGTGGGGACGAGTTGCAGGGCGTCAAGCGCGGCATCATGGAAATGGCGGACATCATTCTGGTCAACAAGGCCGATGGCGACCTGAAAGCCACCGCCACCCGCACCTGCGCGGATTATGCCGGCGCACTGCGGCTGCTGCGCAAACGCCCGCAGGATCCCGAAGGCTTCCCCAAGGCGATGACCGTTTCCGCTGTCGAAGAACACGGGCTGGAACAGGCCTGGGACGAAATGCAAACCCTGACCCAATGGCGCCGCGACACCGGTATCTGGGAGGCCAACCGCGCTGCCCAGGCCCGCTACTGGTTCGATCAGGAGGTCCGCCACGCCCTTCTCGCCCGCCTCGACACACCGCAGGCCCGCGCCGAGATGGAGCGCCTGAACGACGAAGTCTCGCAAGGGCGACTCAGCCCGGCGGTCGCTGCCGGTCAGCTTCTGGACACGCTCGGCTGAAGGGCCGTCATGGCCGTTTCACCTTTTGCCAAATACTCTTGCCAACGGCATGGCCCATCCGGGCCATTCCTGCATGGCAGGCAAATTGAAAGATTTCGCGCAGCCCGTCTTGACCCCCCGCGCGATTCCCACTACACGCATCCAACCAGTTTTCGGGCGCGACTTCGGGTTGCGCCCCTTGTGATTTGGCCGCGGGTATCCAGCCCGGCCTCCAGAAACAAAGGAAGAAACCATGTCGCGCCGTTGCGAACTGACCGGAAAAGGCCCGATGACTGGCAACAATGTCAGCCACGCCAAAAACAGAACTCGTCGTCGTTTTCTGCCGAACCTGAATGACGTTACCCTGCAGTCCGAAACTCTGGGCCGTGGCGTCAAGCTGCGCATCTCGGCGGCTGCGCTGCGTTCGGTTGACCACCGCGGTGGTCTGGACGCGTTCCTAGCCAAAGCCAAGGATGATGAGCTGTCGGCAAACGCTCTGAAAGTGAAGAAAGAAATCGCCAAGGCGCAAGCTTCGGCCTAAGGTCTTTCAACCAACAGAATTTCAGGCCCTGCACCCTCTCGGTGCGGGGCCTTTTCTGTTGGGCCAGCCCCTTTCGGCCCCCATTGTTCTCAATCTGGAACTAATTTTTCGCCATTGGTGAACTTCTTCACATACAGGTTTCCGAATCTGACCTAACGTCACTGTCATTCATCAGGCGGGGGCCACATTATGACGTTAAAAAGTTTTTATCTTTTCCTGTTTCTGGCCGCGGTATTCCGCAAGGCGATTGCAACCTGCACGCGGATGCAGCGCTGGGTGAACCGGTCTCATACCAGCTTCACGGCAGACACGGTAAAAAGACCCGGACTGGATTACTGAAAAACAGCTTCAAGCGCGACCCTTTGGCGCTTGAAGCTTTTCCCGCTGCTGACCTATAGCTGGGTCAGGATGAGACCTGTTGTTACCAGATTTCTGCCTTATGCGCTGTCCCTGCTGCTGGTTCTGACCGGGCAGGGGCTGGCCATGTCGCGCGGCATGGACAAGGCCGTGGGTCAGATGGTGCTGTGTACGGGCACCGGACCGGTCGTCGTCTATATTGACGAAAACGGGCAACCCACTGCACCGCCGCATTTTTGCCCGGACTATGCAATATCCCTGCTGGGGGCCGTGGCTGTCGCGCAACCAGCACTGCCAGCCGCGCCGGAACGGGCGCAGCCAGCTCCGCTGCGGCATCTGGGCAACCAGATCGCCCTGCCGGTTCCCGCAACCCCGGCCCGCGCGCCTCCTGTCAGCGTTTGAAAACCACCCTTTTCAAACCTTTATACAGGAGAGGCACGATGTCCCTCAAAACCACTCTGCTTGCAACTCTGGCCGCCGTGTCGCTGGCCATCCCCGCCTTTGCCGAAGGCCCCATCAAGGTTGACGACGCCTATGCCCGGTCCTCGGGCAAGACCGCCATCGCCGGTGCCGCGTTCATGATGATCCACAATCAGGGCGACGCCGATGACCGGCTGATCGGTGCAACCTCGGACGCGGCAGCGCGTGTGGAATTGCACACCCACAAGGTCGATGAAAACGGCGTGGCCAAGATGGTGCATGTCGAAGAAGGCTTTGCAATTCCGGCCGGTGAAACCCACATGCTGAAACGCGGCGGCGACCATGTGATGTTCATGGGTCTGACGGCCCCGTTCGAACAGGACGCCATGGTGCCGGTCACGCTGATCTTTGAAAAGGCAGGCGAGGTCGAGATCGAGATCCCCGTCGATCTGGAGCGTCAGGACAAAGGCGGCCACGGATCACATTCGAACTAGGGCAGCGCCTGTCTTCGGGCCGCGCTGCGGCCCTCATCCATGCGTCAGGCCGGGCTCTGCCCGGCCTGTTTTCCACGCGGCTGCGGACAGTGCTATTTGTTGATGGTTTTCATACCGACGCGGTCGCCCGCCTGCCGGAATCGCGAAGCCAGCCAGAACATCACAGCGGCCATGGCCAGCGCCGAGAATGCGATACCCCATCCCAGCGCAACCAGCGCCACCGCCGGCCAGATCATCAGGACAAGCCCGACGACAAGCGCGACAAATCCCGAGACGCGCATGGAACCGCGTTGCGGGTCACTTGGATGCATCTGCCCGGCAGCCGCCAGGGATCCGATCCCGATGATCAGCGCCCATGCGCCCAACAGGAAAAACGCCAGTTTCACCGTGCCTTCCGGCCAGATCAGCAAGATAAGCCCGATCAGAAGCGCGCCGATCGCGGCACCACCCAGCACCCCGCGACGGCCAACACCCAAAAGCGTCAGCCCACCGTCGAGGATCAGCAAAACACCGACCAGCCGCAGCAGCAGCGCGATGCTGCCCGATGGCCAGAACAGCGCCGCGATGCCCACAAGCCCGGCCAGCACCCCGCGCAGCAGAAAAGTCCACCACAGGCTGGAAAGCTGTTCCCCCAGCATGTCGCGCCCGGCCATGCTGCCGTCATCCAGGATTTCACCGGTGCGGGGGTCTTGATCAGTCATGGCGCATCCTCCAGTCGCTATCGCAGATAGTGTACACAAATTAAGCCAGCGTTGTCTGTAGCTTAAGAATTTTCCGCAAGAAGCTGACCGACCCATCGCGGAACCGTTTCGGATGCCCTGCCGACAATGCGCTCGTCAAAGCCCGAGGGCCCGGTCGTCGGTTCCAGATTGATCTCGACCGTCCGCGCACCCGCCGCCTGCGCCTCGTGGACAAAGGCCGCCGCCGGATAGACCTGACCCGAGGTGCCGATGGCGGCAAAGATCGATGCGCTGGCAAGGTGGTCGTAGATGTCGTCCATGTAATAAGGCATCTCACCGAACCAGACCACATCGGGCCGGGCGGTGGGCTGGCCGCAGGCGGGGCAGGGCTCGGCAACGGCCATCTCGGGCGGTGCCGGCCAGCGATGATCACACCCGGAACACAAGGCACCCGCCAATGTGCCATGCATGTGGATGACACCCGTCGCACCGCCCGCTTCATGCAGGCTGTCGACGTTCTGGGTCACGATCACGACCTCTGCGGGCCAGCCCTGCTGCAATCGGGCCAGCGCCATGTGGGCCGCGTTGGGCTGCACAGCGGCGGCCTGAACGCGGCGCGCATTGTAAAACCCCTGCACCAAGGCGGGATCGCGGGCAAAGCCCTCGGGCGTGGCCACATCCTCGATCCGGTGCTGCGCCCACAGCCCGCCTTCGTCGCGGAAGGTGCTCAGCCCGCTTTCAGCCGAAATCCCGGCCCCGGTCAGAATGACGATCTTTCCCATATCCCCTCCGCGCGTTACACCTTGGCCATGACACACCGTATCCTCTTTGTCTGCCTGGGCAATATCTGCCGCTCTCCCGCGGCCGAAGGCGTCTTTCGCGCCCGCGCGCCGCATCATGCAACCGACAGTGCAGGAACCATGGGCTGGCACGCGGGCAATCCGCCCTATGGCCCGATGCAGAAGGCCGCAAACCGCAGAGGCATCGACCTCGGCGACCTGCGCGCGCGCCAGTTCACCGTCGCGGATTTCAACCGGTTCGACCTGATCATCGGCATGGATGCCCAAAACATCGCTGATATCGAAGACCTGCGCCCACCGGGCAACGGCACACCGGTTCGCCTGTTAACGGATTTCGCCCCTCAGACCGGTGCCGATCACGTACCCGATCCGTATTACACGCGGGATTTCGACGGCGCGCTGGACCTGATCGAGGCAGCGGTTGACGGGCTTGCCGCCCATCTGGACACCTAGCCGCCGGTCACCCGCAACTGGCCGCTCAGCCAGGGCAGCTTGGCAACCGCCGGGTCCACGATCTGGTTCTGCATCAGACGCCGGGTCATGCCCGCAACCTCCTGCGGGACCTGATCGGACCACTCGGTGCGCGCCAGCAGCGATATGTTGCGCGAGAACTCTCCGAACGGGGCAGGGTGCGCCTCCAGCCCCTCATGGAACCGCGCCGCGCGCATGAAGCCCAGCGGCGTGGTGATCGCCCAGCCCAGACCCCGCGCCACCATGGCCATCAGCGCCATGTGCGAGCCGATCTCGAACCGTTCCTCGAACACCTGCGAGCGGCGCGCCAGATGCGCCTCGATCTGGCGGCTGATCAGCTGCTCGCGGGCATAGCGCAGAAACGGCAGCCGCTCCTGCACGGCCTCGACGCCCCCCGATCCCTGTGGGGCCACCAGAATGAACGGATCGTGGACCAGCGGGTATTCGACCACCCCCTCCAGCACTTCGCCGCTATGGGCGGTGACCGCCATATGCAGGCGCTGCTCGGCCAGCGCCTCGAACAGATCAAGGCTCGACAGGGTGATCAGCTTGAATTTCGACCGGGTCAGGCTGTCGGCCAGCAAGGTGGCCAGCCGCGGCGTCAGATCATTGTCGAAATCGTCGATCAGCCCGATCGACAGCGTGGTCAGATGGCCCAGATCCATGACCGACAGCTCGCTCTGGGCCATGTGCAGCTCGGACAGAACCGCCTCGGCCCGCGCAAGGAAACTGCGCCCCGCCTGCGTCAGCCGCATCGGTCGCCGCCCGTGATCGACCAGTTCGGTCCCCAGCGCGTTTTCCAGATTGCGCAATTGCTGCGAAACGGATGGCTGGCTGAGCCCCGTGATCTCGGCAGCCTGCGCCACCGATCCCGTCCGCGCCAATGCCTCGAACACTTCAAGGCCCCGCAGGGTCAGCCCTTTCATTACCATGCAATACACCTTTCGCTGCGCCTTTCTGGGACGCAGCGTGGATCAGGTCAAGCATTCTGAACGGGTTAGCTGCAGATCGCCTGCGCCATCTGGCCAAAGTTCTGGTACCGATCCCACAGCGCATCATCGCGCGCGGTTTTCGACATCTTCAACACCTGCGCCTGATGGGGGTCCTTGAACCATTTCGCCACGGTTTTCTGATCGCTGCGCGTCAACGCCTGATCCGCCACGCGCTGAATGCAGCTGCACCGGTCCCGCGTCGCCGCCGAGCGGTCCGACGCCATGCACGCCTGCCTGATCTGCGCCGCATCCGCGACCTGAGCCACCGCCGTCAGCGATGCCGCACAAAATGCGATAATGAGGAACTGTTTCATACTCGAGCCTCGTTTTTGCCTGCCCGGACGGGTCTTGCGCCCCTCTCGGTCTGCGGCGGAGTATGAATCAAACGGGCCCGCGGATCAATTGTTTTGACAGGCAAATCAAACGGTGTTGATTTGACGAGGACAAAAGCCGCGCATCGGGAAATGCCGGAAGCGAATTTGAGCGGCGAATACAAGGGGTAGGGCAGTGATTTCGATAAAAAAGCTGATTCTGTCAGCCGCAGTTTGGTTTTATCCAATGGTGGCTTTGTCGGAAGTGCCCTCTTTGCAAGGTCAAGACGCGCCGGAATTCAGAGAAGCGGTTCTAGCTTGGTTGGGTGGCGAAGATCTGGCTGCATTGCAAAGCCTTTCTGCTCAGGCCCAAAATGGAAACGCTGCAGCTCAAATATTGCTGGCGAACATCGCAAGTCGAAGTAGTTTTCATGCGCATGTGACGTCCGAAATGGATCGCAAGGATCGCATAGCTCTACTGCGAAAACCTGGTGGTCTGTCGGGCAAATCATGGCTAACGGAAGTGCAAAACTCCGAGCCTCTGGCCCTTGCCCTGCTACAAGTTGCCAAATTCGAGAATAAAGCTCCTGCGATTGCAGTGTTGGTCGAACTTGGTGAACCAATTACCGCGATGCTTGCAGCGCAATCTATGCTCTACGATGGTGAAGGGGCTGATTTGGTTGAGGTTTTGCAAGGCCTCGACCACAAACTACCCCAAGACGCCAGTGTCTTTTTGTTCTGGGCATTGTACCTGCAGAAACATAATTCGGAGGGTTCCAATCTGGGAGGTTCGGCATCGCTCGCTTGGCTGAATACTGGAGATGATCGCTTCTTATCTTCCGAACTAGCTTGGGGCCTATTTACTCCAAGAGAATTGATTAGTGACGCCGGCATCAGGGAAAAAGCAACGAAACTTAGCTCAGAGATAGTGGCCTGGACCCCCATTCGTAACTTTTGTAGCATTTACTGTGCGGATGAGGTCGCCGATTGTACGGTAACTGCTGCTGCGTTGCTCGCCTCACCTTATTCTCCAAGAAGCCCGCTACAGAGCTTGATCGCCAATGAAGACTATTGGTCGAGTGATCGCATTGAAGGCGACGTTGCGCGTTCAATTCTTGACATCCGGGATGTGGAGTTTGCTTCAGAGTATACGTACAATCAGTGCTTTACATCCAACATGCAGGCCCTTCAGCGAGCGCATTGGCCTTGAAACGGTGTTTCGCCGCAATGCAAGTTTATCTCCTGCATCAAGTTTGGTGCTAAGTACATTCCTTGAAGCGATTTGTATGCGATTGGCAATGAAGTTGTATTGGTCGCGGCAGATCATCTTGAACCATTGACCACAGCCCATTTCCGACGCATATCCCCACTCCATGACAGACCTCGCTCATATCCGCAATTTCTCCATCGTCGCGCATATCGACCATGGCAAATCCACCCTTGCTGACCGGCTCATCCAGGAGACCGGGACAGTGCAGGATCGTGACATGAAGGAACAGCTGCTCGACAGCATGGATATCGAGCGCGAGCGTGGCATTACCATCAAGGCCAACACGGTTCGCATCGACTATACCGCCGAAAATGGCGAGACATATGTGCTGAACCTGATCGACACCCCCGGCCACGTGGATTTCGCCTATGAGGTCAGCCGGTCGATGCGCGCCGTCGAAGGCTCGCTGCTGGTCGTGGACAGCACCCAGGGGGTCGAGGCGCAGACGCTGGCGAACGTGTATCAGGCCATCGACGCCGATCATGAGATCGTGCCGGTCCTCAACAAGATCGACCTGCCCGCCTCCGATTGTGACCGCGTGGCCGAACAGATCGAGGACGTGATCGGCATCGACGCAAGCGACGCCATCCGGGTCAGTGCCAAGACCGGGCAGGGCATCCACGAGACGCTGGAAGCGATCGTGCACAAATTGCCCGCGCCGCAGGGCACTCTGGACGCGCCGCTCAAGGCGATGCTGGTGGATTCGTGGTACGACGCCTATCTGGGCGTCATCGTTCTGGTCCGCATCATGGACGGCACGCTGAAAAAGGGGATGCGGGTCAAGTTCATGTCGAACGGCACTCTGCACCATGTCGACCGCGTCGGTGTCTTCCGCCCGGAAATGCAGATGATCGACAGTCTCGGCCCGGGTGAGATCGGGTTTCTCACCGCCTCGATCAAGCAGGTCCGCGACACCCGTGTCGGCGACACCATCACCAATGACCGGGGTGGCGCCGAAGTCGCCCTGCCGGGCTTCAAACCCGCGCAGCCGGTGGTGTTCTGCGGCCTCTTCCCGGTGGATTCAGCCGAATTCGAAGACCTGCGCGACGCGATCGAAAAGCTGGCGCTGAACGACGCCTCATTCTCGTATGAGATGGAAACCTCGGCCGCGCTTGGCTTTGGTTTCCGCTGCGGTTTCCTTGGCCTGCTGCACCTCGAGGTCATCCGCGACCGGATCGAGCGTGAATATGATATCGACCTCATCACCACCGCGCCCAGCGTGATCTATCACGTCTACATGAAAGACGGCGTGATGATCGAGCTGCACAACCCCGCCGACATGCCCGACCTGTCCAAGGTCGACCATCTTGAGGAACCGCGCATCAAGGCGACCATTCTGGTGCCCGACGAATATCTCGGCGACGTGCTCAAACTCTGCCAGGACCGCCGCGGCATCCAGATGGACCTGACCTATGCGGGCCAGCGCGCCATGGTCGTCTATGACCTGCCCCTGAACGAGGTTGTCTTTGACTTCTACGACCGCCTGAAATCGGTGACCAAGGGCTATGCCAGCTTCGACTACCAGATGACCGGCTACCGTCAGGACGCGCTGGTCAAGATGTCGATCCTTGTGAATGACGAACCGGTTGATGCGCTGTCGACCATGGTTCACCGCGACCGGGCCGAGATGCGGGGCCGCGCGATGTGCGAAAAGCTAAAGGACCTGATCCCGCGCCACATGTTCAAAATCCCGATCCAGGCCGCCATCGGAGGCAAGGTCATCGCCCGCGAGACCCTGTCCGCCCTGCGCAAGGACGTGACCGCGAAATGTTATGGCGGCGATGCCACCCGGAAACGCAAACTGCTGGACAAGCAGAAGGCGGGGAAAAAGAAGATGCGCCAGTTCGGGAAGGTGGATATCCCGCAGGAGGCGTTTATTTCCGCACTTAAGATGGATTCCTAATCCATCTTAAGTGCGCGTGCGCGAAAGCGTTTGGCAAAGCCAAACGCGTGCGGCACCCGGTGCAGTTTTAGTGCAGATGGACAGCTGAGGCTGTCCATAAACTAATTCGGCAACTTTCACGAATCTTACGTATTAGATGTCAAAGTACCTTTTCCAAAATTGACAACCTGACCAATATTTGGATCGAATGCCGAAATAGAAAAGCTTGCGCTTTTATAGCTTCTGGGAATGCTTAAGACTTGAATGTGAAAATCTTTGATATTCTGAGGTAGCGCGTCAATTTTTTCATACTTTATGAAGTAATTCTGAGAAGCATGTAGCTCATCGTTTTCAAAGATGAGGTCCGTAATATTCTCTCCTAACGTCTCTTTTATGAATGTTGATGGGAGGTCCGAGGCGAATCCGAAAAATACTTCCGGCGATACATTCATTGACAAGTCGCATTTTGAAATCGGAATAATATCCCCATCGGCACCGTCAATCCAGAGTGGCTGCCCCACTTCTTCTTTTGTGATCTCCTTAGTTACTTTGCTATTATAGAAAATCTCATTGAAGGGTAGGAGCGAGAGTAAGTCTTTCACGCTCATTCCGCATAGATAACGATCTAACGAAGCTCTTATCCTTTTGTGCGATTGGTTCTCTTGGAAAGTATAATTTAAACTGAGGTTTTCGATTGCGAAGAATTTCACAATAATTGGCAGGCTGGCAAGTGGGTTGCTGAGATTGTTAGATAACTTGTCGATCGTACAAAGGTCGATTCCCAATCGGCGAGCTTTTTGGATAGCGTTTTTGCTAAAGCCGGATCGGGAAACTAAAATGCCTTTGTTTGCTCGGACGTCGTCTAAAAGTGAGTGAAATGCGTCTACAGTTGGCAAATCTACTCTTCGAAGCTTGTCCTTGCACTCAACTATAGTGAGGAGTTCATGCCCTGCCACATGTGTCTTGATCAGAAGGTCTATTTGTCTTGGACCTTCCGGGGATTCAAGTCGAGCATCTTTTTCAATAACAGACACCCCTTCTAGAGCGGAAATGGTTTTAAAAACATCTTCGACCTCGTTCTCAAATTTTTTCCCATCGTTTTCGTTCATCTTTTAATCTCTTTTGAACTCCGGAAATTTTTTAATTGTAGTTTTGCGATTCTGGGGTGTGTTGAACGGAAAAACGGTAATCTTTTTTAACTTAGTTTAGGTCAATAAAGCCATCAACCCGCATGTTTCCGCTTTCAACCAACCCGCCCGGCGGCACCGCCGGGCCGCGTCATGCTGAAAGCATGCCTCCGGCATGACCCGCCCGTCGAACCGAAGGTTCGCCTTTGGCGAAACAAACCGAAGGTTTGCCTCCGGCAAAACGGGCGGCGTGTTTGCGCCCCTCTTCGGTTCCATTGAACACCCGTAGGGCGGGCTTCAGCCCGCCAATCCTCCACTCCCCCATTTCCCCGACCCCAAACCAACGCACATGGATCAGCTGTGTCCGGTGGCGGGCTGAAGCCCGCCCTACGGGGTGGGGTTGGTTTGGCGGTTGTATCTGCGCTTGCGTCCTTGGGGCTTTGGCCATTTGGGGCCCTCGGGTCTGCGGGTCAACCGTCTGACCCGCACCTCACCCGCGCGGCACCAAATGCAACCATTGCATCGGAAAACCGCGCCCTTCGGACAGGATCGGCCATTTGAAATCATCCCCCAACCGGATAATCTCATCCATCTCGGACGTGTCGCGCACGCTTCCGTCCACATAGGCGATATCAAAATACCCGGCGCAGAACGCTTCGATCGCTTTCAGTTTCGCATCGCCATCCTCCACCATTTGGGGGTGCAGTTCGATCAGGAATTCCGATCTGCGGAAATGCGTCAGAAAATCTTCGGTCAACAGGCTGAATTCAACGCCCTCGATATCGATCAGAAAGAAGATGTCCGCCGGGTCAGGGGCCACGCTTGCGATGTTTTCAACCGTGTCCGTCAGCGCATCCCCAAACACCGTCACACGGTCGCCCACGCCGTTATGTTCCGCCGTTTCCCGGATGACATCCCGGCCTTTTGCCGAAACCTCAAAGCACACGCTTTTTTCGAACTGCCCGGCGGCCACCAGCCCGACGCCCCAAAAGCCGTCCGCCGCCCCGATATCCACCAGCACCGGCTTGTCCGAGCTGCTCAGCACCTTCAGGTTCTGCTGCTCATACAGGCCAAAGATTTTCGTGGCCGTATCCGAATGCCCGCCCCAGAATGCGTTTTCGACAAAGCGAAATCCCTTCATCGGTCCGCACAGCACCTGTCCGCGGCTTTGTTCCAGCACGAACAGTGAAAACTCGTTGCGGAACCTGCGCACAACGCTCTTGAACTCTCGATGTTGTCGTTTTGGAAATCGCATGTTCTGTCTGGGGCTTTTCATGTTGGGTCGGACGCCCCGGATGAGGGGCAGTTGCCTGAAATCCCTGTTTAAGTTGTGACGGGCGGTGTTGGAAGGAAAAACGCAATGCGCAATACCGGGCAGGATGGGGTTTTCTCCTTGTCCACCTTTCCCGCGCATGAACCCTTGATGAAGTTTCCTTCAGGCAGGTTGCAACCGCCGCGTGCCCTTCCAATCTCAGTCACAGGCCAGCACGGCCCGCACCCAAAGGAGGGTGCCGATCATCAGATCAGAGATTTCCGTAGCCTGCGCACCGGGACTGTTTTCGACCCCGTTCCGGCCCGTCAGGTGAACCGAAGCGTTTCCGGCCCGGTCGGGTTGTTAAGGGGTATAAGCCGCCGTTGCTCACGGATTGCGGCGGAGGGGGTGTTGGTACCACCGCCGGGCCGGAACGCTTCTCAGAAACGGAACCAGCGTCTCCATCGTGCGGAGACAGGCCGGGCGGCCAGTTCACCGCCTGCGACAGGGTCCAGACCGCCCCGCGCAAGAATGCGGCGTTCCTCGGCGCGGGTCATCTGGATCTCGCGGACCTTCAGCGCGGCCTCGCGCGCGGTGACATAGCGGCCGTCCGGTCCCGGTTCCATGCCGGGGATGTTGCGCCCCTTCGACCACATCCCGCGCAGCCCCGACAGCGGGTGTTTCCATCCGATCTCCTCATCATCCTGCAACTGCCAGATCCGGTTGGCCTCGGTCATCGAGACCAGCGCGGCCAGCGGCTTGCCGTGCCGGGTCAGGATGATCACTTCACGCGGGTCCTGGGCGCGGGTGATCAGCGGCCCCAGATGGGCGCGGGCATAGGAAATGGTGCAGCGCATCGGCGAATCTCCGTCTGTACGATTCGTAAGATTGGAGGTCCGAGCGTTGTACAAATCGCACAATTTTGGCCTAACGGCCCGCGCGGAGCGTTTTGCACCCGCAGCATCGCAGGAATTTCGGGCGCCGGGGTCATGTCCGGTTTTTTCCGCCCTCAACCCTTCGCGGGATCGGGGATTCTCGGGTTATCCACAAAACTCTCCCGCCGGATATCAACATCTTATCCCCGTCTAATTTTCATGCTGCAGTGCTATTTTCTTGTCGGATGCAGGGCGTGGTGCAACAGTCATCTCACCGCACAGGGTCTTCGGAACCGGGGCGGGACGCAAAGGCCAAGGGGGTCTGGGCAGAGGAAGGCGGATCTTAGGATTTGCGTTTGACTGCAAAGGCTTACCGGTGGGTGATCAACCAGATATGGGTCTCAGACCCAGGTCGGGTGGCCATCTTCTCAGACGGCCAATGCATGTCGCGATGAACCTTAGGGGACAAAGCGGCGGCTACAGTCTCTCAGGGGGCTGGGGCGACTGGATCGGAGTGCTCCTCGGGGTACGTCGACCCGGTAAGGCGTCAGGGCGTATCCGAAAGGGTACATGCAAAGACCGCGTCTGCGCACCTGACGCCTTTTCCTTTGCCGAAATTCGGTTTCATACAGGCTACCACTCACCCCTGCCGAATGGGAACGGGGCTCTTCTGCGTGCGCGAAAGAGCCCCGATTTAGTGTCAGATATGCAATGCCGCGTCTATGCACCTGTAGGGCTAGACTACTGCGTATGGGCGCACTCTTCAACCATATATTGCGTTTATGTTCGGGTTGCCCGCAAGATAAGCGCGTTTTACAGGCTTTCCTGCACGTCCGAAGCTGCGTTCTGGATTGCATCCCCGGCCTTTTCGATATCTTTGCCCGCGCCTTTGGCGGTTTCGCAGGCGGTCAGTGCAAACAGGCTCAGGCCAATCAGAATTACGCGGATCATGTGTGTCTCCTCAGTGCTCGATACGGATTCGGTAGCACCTTTCTCGACACCAAGCCAGAGCTAGCCTTTGTCCTCACCGCAGAACAGCTCGTACACCACCTCAAGCATCCGGCGCGGGCGGTCATCGGCCAACCGGTAGAAGATGGTTTTGCCCTCTCTGCGCGGTATCACAAGCCCCTCCAGCCGCAGGCGGGAAAGCTGTTGTGAAACAGCGGCTTGTCTGGCGGACAACAGCTCCTCCAGCTCGGTAACCGACTTCTCACCTGATACCAGGTGGCACAGGATCATCAGCCGGCCTTCGTGACTGATTGCCTTGAGGAAGTTGGACGCGCGTGTCGCATTATCGACCATACGATCCAGGTCGTGTTGCGACATGTCCTGAGACAGCTGTGGAAGTGCCATCGAATGTGTTCCTTGTGAACCCGTTGACCGGGCGTAGTTTCCGTTACGTAAAGCTCGTCGCCTGCGAGCCACTTCAGTACATGTTTCGATCAATTATTGCTATATGTATGAATCAAAAAACCGTGATGAAAAAAGGGGAACCCGCAGCCGTTTTCCCCGCAGCCCCTTTAGCGGGGCGCAATCATGGATAGGGTACTGCTGCGGGACAGCGGCAGGTGTGACAATCTTATTGACGGCGATCCACATTCATTCCGCGTTCTCACCGACACCCCCTTGCAGCCCCCCGGAGCCAACACTAAGACTCAGGTAACACTTGTTGGGATAATGTCCCGATCCACAGCAAAACAGGCAGGTTACGAATGTTCGATCCCGTAGATACCTACATGAATACGCTTGTTCCCATGGTCGTTGAACAGACCAGCCGGGGCGAGCGCGCGTATGATATTTTCTCCCGCCTGCTGAAAGAGCGGATCATCTTCATCAACGGCCCGATTCACGATGGCATGAGCCATCTGATTGTGGCGCAGCTGCTGCACCTTGAGGCGGAAAACCCCAACAAGGAAATCTCGATCTACATCAACTCGCCCGGTGGCGTGGTGACCAGCGGTTTGTCGATTTACGATACAATGCAGTATATCAAGCCGAAATGTTCCACGTTGGTGATCGGTCAGGCGGCCTCGATGGGATCGGTTCTGCTGGCCGGCGGCGAGAAAGGGATGCGCTTTTCGCTGCCCAACAGCCGGATCATGGTGCACCAGCCCAGCGGCGGATATCAGGGTCAGGCCAGCGATATCATGATCCACGCAGCCGAGACGCAAAAGCTCAAGGATCGCCTTTATGATATCTATGTGCGTCATACCGGGCAGACAAAAAAGGCGGTTGAAAAAGCGCTGGACCGTGACAATTTCATGAGCCCGGAAGAGGCCAAGGAATGGGGTCACATCGACGAGATCGTGGAAAACCGCGCAAAAATGGACGCGGATGAGGTCTGAGTTTCGGAGCCTGCACCACCAGTGCAGGAACCATTTTGAGATTGTAGCGGCCAAAGCGCTGGCCTAAGCTGCACGAACAGGCGAAAACGCATTCCCGCCGGGGGTGCTGGGATGAGGCCCGAAAGGTAGATCATGGCGACGAATTCAGGCGGTGACGGGAAAAACACGCTCTACTGCAGCTTCTGCGGCAAAAGCCAGCATGAGGTGCGCAAGCTGATCGCAGGCCCGACCGTTTTCATCTGTGATGAATGTGTCGAACTTTGCATGGACATCATCCGCGAAGAGACAAAGGCCAGCGGGCTGAAATCTTCGGACGGCGTTCCGACGCCCAAGGATATCTGTGAGGTGCTGGACGATTATGTGATCGGTCAAGCCACCGCAAAACGCGTCCTGTCGGTCGCGGTCCACAACCACTACAAACGTCTGAACCACGCCCAGAAAGCGGGCAATGATATCGAACTGGCGAAATCCAATATTCTGCTGATCGGCCCCACCGGCTGTGGCAAGACATTGCTTGCGCAAACGCTGGCCCGGATACTGGATGTTCCCTTTACCATGGCCGATGCCACCACGCTGACCGAAGCCGGTTACGTGGGCGAGGATGTTGAAAACATCATTCTCAAGCTGTTGCAGGCCAGCGAATACAATGTCGAACGCGCGCAGCGCGGCATCGTCTATATCGACGAAGTCGACAAGATCACCCGCAAATCCGAGAATCCGTCGATCACGCGCGACGTGTCCGGTGAAGGTGTACAGCAAGCGCTGCTGAAACTGATGGAAGGCACCGTGGCCAGCGTTCCGCCGCAGGGCGGCCGCAAACACCCGCAGCAGGAATTCCTGCAGGTGGACACCACGAACATCCTGTTCATCTGTGGCGGCGCTTTTGCGGGTCTGGACAGGATCATTGCGCAACGCGGCAAGGGCTCGGCCATGGGTTTTGGCGCCGATGTGCGCGACAATGACGAGCGCGGCGTGGGCGAGATATTCAAAGATCTGGAACCTGAAGATCTGCTGAAATTTGGCCTGATCCCCGAATTCGTCGGTCGTCTGCCGGTTCTGGCAACGCTGGAGGATCTGGACGAGGAAGCACTGGTCACCATCCTGACCAAGCCAAAGAACGCCCTGGTCAAGCAATACCAGCGCCTGTTCGAGCTGGAAGATGTTGAGCTGGGCTTCACCGATGACGCGCTGAAGGCAATTGCCAAGAAAGCCATCGAGCGCAAAACCGGTGCACGTGGTTTGCGGTCTATTCTCGAGGATATCCTGCTGGATACCATGTTCGAACTGCCGGGCATGAAAAACGTCAGCGAGGTTGTGGTGAACGAAGAGGCGGTAATGTCCGACGCGCAGCCGCTGTTCATCTATGCCGATGCGGCCAAGGAATCGGCCTCGGCGGGTTGAGGCCGGGCTTTTTACCGCGACGGTGGAACTTCAGTTGAACCGGTTCAGGGGGCTCTGCCCCCGCTGCCCTTCGGGCATCTCCCCCGGGATATTTATAGCCAGATGAAGCTGGGGATCCGTTACTCGCACATGAGGGTCGGTGCGGTCAGGCGGTGGGAGCTTAAGCAAGTTTTCGAACGACAAAGGTGACGGATTATGACGGTGAAGCGCATTTCTTCGGGCGGTGAGTTTGAGGCAAAAGTCGGCTATTGCCGCGCAGTAGTTGCGGGCGGCTGGGTTCATGTCGCCGGGACCGTCGGGCAGGGCGAGGACGTGGTGGCGCAATGCCGGTCTGCGCTGGATGTCATCGGCAATGCCCTGGCTGAGGCGGGCGCGGGTTTTGAAGATGTGGTTCGGGTCACCTACATGTTGCCGGACCGCAATGAGTTCGCGCCGTGCTGGCCGGTTCTGGCCGAGACGTTTGGCGCCAACCCACCGGCTGCGACGATGATCGAATGCGGTTTGATTGATCCGAAGTACCGGATCGAGATCGAAGTGACCGCCTTCCTGCCGCAGTGACGCTGGAAGCCCAAGGGGCACTGGACCTTGGCGAGCCTTTGGTCCATACCTTCTCTCGACCGAAATGCCGGAGGCAGCCGATGGGAATCCTGAACAGTCTTTTACGAGCCGTGACCTGGTGGAACGGGTCAACACTGAACACGCAGCTCTATACGGCGCGCAAGGGTGTGAAAGTGGGCGAAGACAATGAAGGCAATGTGTTTTATCGCACCGCCGACGACAGCAAGCGCTGGGTGATTTTCAATGGCGAGGCCGAAGCCAGCCGGGTTGACCCGGAATGGCACGGCTGGTTGCACCGCACCTGGGACGAACCCCCGACCGACAAACCGCTGCCGCACAAAGCCTGGGAAAAACCGCATCAGGAGAACCTGACAGGTACGGCGCTGGCCTATGCGCCTGCCGGGTCGCTGCGGCGGGCCCAGCCGGTTGAGCGCAAGGATTACGAGGCCTGGAGCCCGGAATAAACGAGGCGAAGATGTCGACCCATAACTGGACCGAAGTTGTTGTTGGAGGCGTCGTATTAGCCGGTGCCCTTGCTTTTGGTGTTTATGCCAGCCAATCAACCGGCCTGTCGCAAGGTGCTGCGGGCTATGAGCTGGGCGCCTCGTTCCGGTCGCTGGAAGGGGTTGGCGTCGGCACGGATGTCCGTCTTGCCGGTGTGAAAATCGGCACCGTTACCGGGGTCAAGCTGAACCCGGATACTTATCGTGCTGACACGACTTTCTCTGTTGCCGAAGGCGTTCTTGTGCCCGATGACAGCGCCATCGTGATCTCGTCCGAAGGGTTGCTGGGTGGAAACTTTGTCGAAGTTATGCCCGGCGGTTCGCCCTTCTTTTTTGAACCCGGAGACGAGATTCAGGATACCCAGGGTGCGGTCAGCCTGATCTCGCTGCTGGTCAAGTTCGTGGCCGGAGATGGCGGCGAATGATGCGCGCCGCCCTGATTGCCCTGTTGCTGACTGGAACCGGCGCCGCCGCGCAGCAGAAAGTCAACTCTGGCCCCGGCGCCATGCTGCGGGGGCTCGACAAAGTTAGTGGCCAGACGGTTGATATCGAATTGCAGACAGGTCAGACCGAACCTGTGTTCGGGCTGGATGTGGCGCTGGGGGATTGCCGGTATCCGGTGGATAACCCGACAGGCGATGCCTTCGCCTATCTGACCATTTGGGAAACGGGCAAAGCGGATCAGCTATTTGATGGCTGGATGATCGCGACCTCTCCGGCGCTGAATGCGCTGGATCACGCGCGGTATGACGTTTGGGTCATCCGTTGTATCACGCCTTCTGCGGACTGAGTGATCGGCGCAGCAAAGTCGGCGCTCTGGTTCAGGGCTTCTTCCAGTTCTTTCTTGTAAGCGCCACGCGGGATTTCGATCGCCCCAAGGGATGCCAGATGCGCGGTCAGGAACTGCGTGTCAAACAGGTGAAAGCCGGTTTGCCGCAACCGGTCCACAAGATAGGCGAGCGCGATTTTCGAGGCATCCGTGCGGCGCGAAAACATGCTTTCGCCAAAGAACGCGGCCCCCAGCGTCACACCATATACGCCGCCCACCAGCGCCGCTCCGTCCCAGACTTCCAGTGAATGCGCATGACCGGATTGGTGCAACTGGCGATAAAGGACGTGCAGTTCCGCGTTGATCCAGGTGTCGGACCGGTCAGCGCACCCATCAACAACGCCGGAGAAATCCCGATTGATTGAAATCTCGAACCCGCAGTTCCGGATGCGGCGCGCAAGGCTGCGCGAGATGTGGAACCCGTCCAGCGGAAATATCCCGCGAAACTTGGGATCAACCCAGAACAGTTCAGGATCGTCGCGGTGTTCGGCCATCGGGAAGATACCGATGGAATATCCGTGCAGCAGCAGTTCGGGGGTCAGGCTCATGCCGGTGATAGGGCGACCAGAGGGCGCGGGCCCTCTGGCACATGGCCCTTATTTTTCCATGTTCTCCGCAAGCCAGCGCTCCAGCCAGTGGATGTTGTACTCGCCGCTGTGCAGATCGGGCTCCTGCAACAGGGCGTGGAAAAGGGGTACGGTGGTGTCGATACCGTCGACGATCAACTCTCCCAGCGCGCGTTGCAGACGCGCCAGCGCCTCGGCCCGGTCGCGGCCCTGCACGATCAGCTTGCCAATCAGCGAGTCGTAATAGGGCGGGATCGAATAGCCGTCATAAAGCGCCGAGTCCATCCGCACGCCCAGGCCGCCCGGCGCGTGATAGGCCGTGATCTTGCCGGGGCAGGGCGAAAAGTTCGGCAGCTTCTCCGCGTTGATCCGGACCTCGATGGCATGGCCGTTGATCTCAAGATCGTCCTGACCGAATGACATCGGTTCACCCGCTGCGACAAGGATTTGCTCGCGCACCAGATCGACGCCGAAAATTCCTTCGGTGACAGGGTGTTCCACCTGCAGGCGGGTGTTCATTTCGATGAAATAGAACTCGCCCTTTTCATACAGGAACTCGATGGTGCCTGCGCCGATATAGTTGATCTTGGCCACCGCGTCGGCGCAGATCTTGCCGATCCGGGCGCGCTCTTCGGCGGTAATGCAGGGGCCGGGGGCCTCTTCAAAGACCTTCTGGTGACGGCGCTGCAACGAACAATCGCGCTCGCCCAGATGCACCGCATTGCCCTTGCCGTCGCCAAAGACCTGAATCTCGATATGGCGCGGCGTGGTCAGATATTTCTCGATATAGACCTCGTCATTGCCAAAGGCGGCCTTGCCTTCGGCGCGTGCGGTCATGAAGGCGCTTTCCATCTCGTTCGCGTTCATCG
The DNA here is from genome assembly GCF_056541095.1 of Ruegeria sp. AK11. NCBI lineage: Bacteria > Pseudomonadati > Pseudomonadota > Alphaproteobacteria > Rhodobacterales > Roseobacteraceae > Ruegeria > Ruegeria sp. AK11. The sequence continues at coordinate 34,278 of NZ_JBQFXU010000009.1, read as the reverse complement.
CGACTTTCATGCCGCGCCCACCGCCGCCAGCCGTGGCCTTGATGATGACGGGATAGCCGAATTCCTCACCGATGCGCTTGGCGTCGGCCAGCGTGGGAACGCCACCGTCCGAACCGGGAACGCAAGGCACACCCAGCGCCTTCATCGTGTCCTTGGCGGTGATCTTGTCGCCCATGACGCGGATATGTTCCGCGGTGGGGCCGATGAACGTGATGCCATGATCTTCGACGATCTGCACGAACTCGGCGTTTTCGGACAAAAAGCCATAGCCGGGATGGATCGCCTGCGCGCCGGTGATCTCACAGGCCGAAATGATCGCGGGCACCGACAGATAGCTTTGCGGGCTGGGCGGGGGGCCGATGCAGACCGATTCGTCCGCCATGCGCACATGCATCGCGTCGCTGTCGGCGGTGGAGTGGACGGCAACCGTTTTTATCCCCATCTCGCGCGCGGCGCGGATGACGCGCAGGGCGATCTCGCCTCGGTTGGCAATCAGGATCTTGTCGAACATGGGCCCGCCTTACTCGATGATGACCAGAGGGGTGCCGAACTCAACAGCGTCGCCATCGCCCACCAGCACGCGCTTGACGGTGCCCGATTTGGGGGCGTGGATGTGGTTCATGGTCTTCATCGCTTCGACGATCAGCAGCGTGTCGCCTTCAGACACCGTCGCGCCGACGGAAATGAACGCGGGCGCGCCGGGTTCCGGCTGCATATAGACCGTGCCCACCATGGGCGAGGTGACAGCGCCCGGATGGCTGGCCGGATCTTCGGCAGCAGCAGGGGCCGCCGCGGGGGCCGAAGCCGGTGCCGCAGCAGGGGCGGGCGCTGCCGCAGGAACAGCCATCTGAACCGGAGCGGCCACGGTCTGTGTCATACGGCTGACGCGCACGTTCAGGCTGTCTTCTTCGCCATATTCGCGTTTGACCTGCAACTCGGTCAGATCGTTTTCGCGCAGCAACTCGGCCAGAGCCTTGATGAATGCCACATCCGCTTCGTGTTTGGTGTCTGTCATGAGTATCCTCGACGGTTCCCCTTTGGCCCGTCTGTTTCTTGCGGGCTCTGATCAAATTACGCAGGGTTATAGGCTAAGCGGCGGTGCATGAAAAGCGCCGACTCGCACCATCTGGCATGCGTTTCACGCGTAATTTAAGGGGTCGGACAGGTCACAGGGGCATCCCCGATAATTTGGCGACCAGTTCAGACAGCTTTCGTGCGCCGAATTTTTCAAGCAAACGGGCGCGGTAAGCCTCAATTGTGCGGTAACTCAGGCCCAGCTCTGCTCCGATTTCCTTGGCCGACAGGCCGCGGCAGGACAGGATGGCCACTTCGCGTTCACGGATGGTCAGTTCAACCAGCGGTCGTTCCTCGGATATGTCGGAAAAGCTCCAGATACCGTGGCGGAACGGGTCGTCGGGCGTCAGCGACCGGCCCCGGGCGCGGCACCAGAACAGATCCCCGCTGCGGCGGCGCATGACGCGCTCATCCGTGTAATACCCGGTGCCGCGCATCACCTGCAGGCTGCGTTCACCGATCCTCTCCCAATCCGCGACCGAAGGGTAAAGGTGCAACAGCGGCATGTTGCGATAGTCGTTTTCTTCTCCGCCAAAGGTGCGGGCAAATTGCAGGTTGCAGCGCCGGATGATCCGGTTTTCCAGCTCAACAAGCCCGATCGGCGCATATTCAAAGGCGGGGTCGCTCATGCGTGTATGGTGCCGGGAAAGCGCGCGAAAATGAAGGGGGGATGCGATGTCTTGCGCCAGATTGACGCCCGAAACCGATGCTGTGGTCTGCGCCAAGTTGTCAAAGTTGTAAATGTCATCTGAAAAGAAATGATTAACCTGCGGAAACAGATGCTATAATCTGAAAACGAGCGTGAAATTCGACGGGTCTGAATTCAGGGAAAGTAAACATGCGCGACACGTTGACAGGAAGTCGCATTCGCGAAAGACGGCAGATTGCCGGGCTGCGGCAGGCGGAACTGGCGCGGCAGGCCGGAGTATCGGCGTCTTATCTGAACCTGATCGAACACAATCGCCGCAGGATCGGGGGCAAGTTGCTGGTCGATATCGCGGCGGCGCTGGGCGTTGAACCTTCGGTCCTGACACAGGGGATCGAGGCAACTCTGGTTTCCGCCCTGCGCGAGGCGGCCGAGGATGCGGTCGGGCAGAAGGCCGAGATTGACGGGCTCGAGGAGTTCGCCGGGCGCTTTCCCGGCTGGGCCGGTGTTCTGGCGCAAATGCATCGCCGTGTCGTGTCTTTGGAGCGGAACGTCGAAACCCTGTCCGACCGCCTTACGCACGACCCGCAATTGGCCGCGTCGATGCACGAGGTTCTGTCAACCGCCGCCGCCATACGCTCGACCGCCGCGATCCTAGCGGATACCCAAGATATCGAGGCCGAATGGCGCGAGCGTTTCCACAAGAACCTGCATCAGGATGCCGAACGGCTGGCAGGCAGTTCCAAGGCGCTGGTGACCTTCCTCGACGAAAGCGACTCGGCGGTTGATCCGCGTGCCGTTCCCCTGGAAGAGGTCGAAGCCTTCTTTGAAGCCCGCGCCTACACGATTTCCGAACTGGAAGACGGGGGTGATGTGGACGCGGTTGACCTGAGCGGGCTCAATACCTCGGCGGCGCGCACCGTCGCGCGCGAAGTTCTCAGGATCTATCGCGCAGACGCGCAGGCGCTGCCGCTGGAGGCCGTCAAAGCGGTTGTTCAGCAGGGTGATCCGAACCCCATCGAACTGGCGCAGCGGTTCTCGGTTGATTTTGCCACCGTCCTCAGGCGCCTGGCCTTTCTGCCGGATGGTATCCTGTCGCAACCGGTCGGCATGGTGCTGTGCGACGCGTCCGGAAGTATCCTGTTTCTCAAGCCGATTCAGGGGTTTACCTTGCCCCGACACGGCGATGTCTGCCCGCTTTGGCCGCTGTTTACGGCCCTCAGCCGTCCGCTGGTGCCGGTGCGCAAGCAGGTCGTCCTGACCGGCAGGTCCTCGGCCGTGTTCGAATGCGTCGCTTATGCCTGGCCGCATGCGGTGTCGGGATACGATCAGGACCCGGCCTATCGCTCGGTCATGGTGGTGCGCCCGGTCAGGGACCCGTCAGACGAGGTGCCGGTCACTCAGGTCGGGCCAAATTGCCGTGTCTGCCCAAACCGCGATTGCAAAGCCCGGCGCGAGCCGTCGATTTTGAGCGAAGGTTTTTGACACGTTCATGACAGACCGCTTAATCTGGCGGGAACCGGTCTCGGGATGGAAGACCGGTTATGGGAGGAACTGAACATATGAGCCGAAAGGTTCTGCTGATTGAGGACGAACCGAACATCGCCGAGGCTATCCGGTTCCTGCTGTCGCGCGAGGGATGGCAGGTCGAAACGCATGGCGACGGAACGGATGCGGTTCAGGTGATCCAGGGGGCGCAGCCCGATCTGGTCATTCTGGATGTCATGCTGCCGGGCAAGAACGGCATGGATATCCTGCGGGAACTCAGAAAAATGGAGGAACTGGCAGGCTTGCCGGTTCTGATGCTGACCGCACGGGGTCAGTCGCGCGACCGGGAAATGGCCGAAAACGCAGGCGTCAGCCGCTTCATGACCAAACCGTTTTCCAATGCCGAAGTTCTGACAGCGGTGCGTGATCTTCACGCGCAGGCGACGCGCATATGATGTCCGGCGAGGGCAACAAGACCAAACCACCGGGCGCACGCCCCTCGCTTTTTCTGGAACGTCAAAGCTATCGCCGTCACAGGTTGACGGATGCCGCCCGGATTTTGCCCTTTCTGGGCGCGGCGCTGCTGGCGCTTCCTTTGCTGTGGCCGGACCCGTCTGGCGGGGATGCGGCGGTGCCCTTGTCTTCGGCGATGTATTACATATTCCTCTGCTGGGGCGCGCTGATCCTGGCCGGGTTTGTCTTTGGGCTGGCCGCCCGCCGCATGGCCGCGCGCGAGGGATCGGACACGGGCGCTGAGTGATGGCCACCATAAACGTTCTGATTCTGGTTTGCCTTGCCTATGTCGTGTTCCTGTTTGCGGTGGCCTTTGCCGCGGATCGCATGGCTGCGGCCGGGCGCGGCAAATGGCTGCGTTCACCTGTGATCTACACGTTGTCCCTGTCGATCTATTGCACTGCCTGGACATTTTATGGCGCGGTGGGCAACGCCGCTCGGTCGGGGCTGGAATTTGTCACCATCTACCTCGGTCCGACGCTGGTGATGGTCGGCTGGTGGTGGGGGCTGCGCAAGCTGGTGCGCGTCGGGCGCAGCCAGCGGGTCACCTCGATCGCCGACCTGCTGTCGTCCCGGTATGGCAAGTCGAACACGCTGGCGGTCTGCGTGACCATTCTGGCGGTGCTGGGCGGCACGCCCTATATCGCGCTGCAATTGCAGTCGATTACGCTGTCATTCTCGATCTTTGCCGAGGCTGACCCGTCAGGCCTCTACCGCGAAGGGTCCAGCGTGTTCTGGGTCGCGGCTGGACTGGCCGTTTTTGCCATCCTGTTCGGCACCCGCAATCTGGACGTGAACGAACGTCATCACGGTGTGGTCACGGCCATCGCGGTCGAGGCCGTTGTCAAACTGTTTGCTCTGATCGCCGTGGGCGTTTTCGTGGTGTGGGGGATCGCGGGCGGCATCGGCCCGATGATGGACCGGATCGATGCCTCGGAAATCGGCCAGTGGAACGTCGATGCCGGGCGCTGGACGACGTTCATCTTTCTGTCGGCCGCCGCCTTCATCTGCCTGCCCCGGATGTTTCAGGTGATGGTGGTGGAAAACGATGACGAAGGCCATCTCAGAACCGCTGCCTGGGCTTTCCCGCTCTACCTGCTGTTCATGAGCCTGTTTGTCGTGCCCATCGCCGTGGTCGGACTGGACCTGCTGCCCCAGGGCGCCAACCCCGACCTGTTCGTGCTGACCGTGCCGCTGTCCCAAGGCAATGACTGGCTGGCAATGCTGTCCTTCATCGGCGGGTTTTCCTCGGCAACCTCGATGGTCATCGTCAGTGCGATGGCCCTGTCGACAATGGTGTCGAACCATGTGGTCATGCCCATCTGGCTGAACACGCAGGAAGGCACCGGCTCGGTATCGGGCGATGTGCGCAACATTGTCCTGATGGCACGCCGTGTTTCCATTGCCGCCATCATCGCGTTGGGCTTTTTCTACTACCGGCTGTCCGGGGGCGGTGCGGCGCTGGCCTCGATCGGGTTGATCGCCTTTGCCGGTATCTCGCAGATTCTGCCAGCGCTGGTTGGGGGGCTGTTCTGGCGCAGGGCGACCCGGACCGGGGCGCTGGTCGGGTTGACCGTGGGCTTTGTGCTGTGGATATACACCCTGCTGCTGCCGGGAATGGGCGGCGCGTGGATGCCCGAAACCGTGCTGCAAAACGGCTTGTTCGGCCTTGGCTGGCTGCGCCCTCATGCCCTGTTCGGGATCGAGGGGATCGATCCGATGGTGCATACGGTGATGTGGTCCTTGTCCCTGAACACGCTTGCTTTCTGCGTCGCGTCCCTGCTCAGCTTTCCCAGCCCGTTGGAGCGGTTGCAGGGGGCGCAGTTCGTCAACGTCTTTGATCACTCGGTCGCGCCGCGCGGGTGGTCCGGGTCGGTGGCGCAAAGCGAAGACCTGATGATCATGACGCAGCGCATTCTGGGCACCGGCCCCACGCAGGAATTCTTTCAGGCCGAGGCGCAAAAACAGGGTGGCCGTTCGCACCTGCCGGAACCGACGCCGGGCTTTCTCAACCGTCTGGAACGCGAGCTCAGCGGCTCGGTCGGCGCGGCCATGGCCCATGCGATGATCGGCCAGATCGTGGGCGGATCGTCGGTCTCGGTCGAGGATCTGCTGGCCGTGGCAGACGAATCCGCGCAGCTGCTGGAATATTCCGGCCAGCTCGAGGAAAAGTCCTCCGAACTCAGCCGAACCGCACGCCAGCTGCGCGAAGCCAACGCGAAGCTCACCCAGATTTCCGAACAGAAGGACAGCTTCCTGAGTCAGGTCAGTCATGAATTGCGCACGCCGATGACCTCGATCCGGGCGTTTTCGGAAATCATGCGCGACACCGATGGCCTCAGCCGCCAGGAGCAGACCCGCTATGCCGCGATCATTCATGACGAAGCCTTGCGCCTGACCCGGCTGCTCGATGATCTGCTGGATCTGAGCGTGCTTGAAAACGGGCAGGTCAGCCTCAATCTCAGCGATGACAGCCTGCGCTCGGTCCTGGACCGCGCCGTGCCCAGCGCTCTGGCCGGGGCGGACCGAAAGATCACTGTCCGCCGGACCCGCGCGGCCGAGCGCATCTTTCTGCATACGGATCTGGATCGGTTGGGACAGGTGTTCATCAACCTGATCTCGAATGCGCAGAAATACTGCGACGCGGACGATCCGGTGCTGGTCATTTCTGCCCATGATGTTGGCGGGCGGGTCATCGTCGACTTCATCGACAATGGCAGCGGCATCCCACCGGGCGCGCGTTCGATGGTGTTTGAGAAATTTGCCCGCGTGGGCGGCGACAAGGCTGGCGGAGCGGGGCTTGGTCTGGCCATCTGCCGCGAAATCATGCAGCGGCTGGGGGGTGAGATCACCTATCTGCCGGGGCAGGGCGGCGCGGCCTTCCGGATCAGCCTGCCACAGGCCTACCAGCAGGCGGCGCAGTGACGCGGCCATAAAGAACTTGGTAACGCCCGCGGGTGTAAACCGGTTGCCAGGTTCTGGAACAATTGGTGATCGGGCGTCATGTCACAAGATGTCAATGCCGCGTTGGCGCGCAAACTGTCCGTCGGGCAAAAGGATCTGGGGGATCGCCCGCGCTCGGTTCTGCGGGCGCTGCGCCTTGGGTTCGCAAGGGCGGCGGGCGACCGGCTGAACCTACCTCTGGCAATTATCGGGGCAAAGCAATCCAACCAGTCGCAGGAGGTGCCGGGGGACGCCGCGGGGCAGGATTGGCTGCTGCTGGTGTTTGACGGCCCCGAAGGCCGCGCCGCGACCTGTCTCAACCCGAATGCGGTCTCGGCCATTGTTCAGGCCCAGACCATTGGTCAGGTCCTGTCCGGTGATCCCGGCGCACGCACGTTTACTGATACCGACGCCGCCATCGTGGCCCCCTTGATCGAAGCCGCGTTGACCGGTTCCGCCGCTTTGTTCGACGCCTCAAGCGATCAGATTTGCCTTGCAGGGCTGGAATTTACCTCGCGCGCCAAGGATTTGCGCACCCTGTCGCTGGCGATGACGGAAGAGGTGTATCGCATTTTCGAACTGACCGTCGATCTCGCAAACGGAGAGCAGCAGGGCCGCATATCTGTGTTTCTGCCTGAACATCCCGCCGCCTCGGATGAAGCAGAAGATAACGGGGACAAGGCTGATCTGCGCATGGATCAGTGTTCGGGCGTAATGCGGGCGGAACTGACCGCCGCGCTGTGCCGCATGTCGTTGCCGCTGTCCGACCTCTCGGGACTGCGGATCGGGGACATTCTGCCGTTGCGCGGGGCGCGTCTGGACCGGACCGAGGTTCTGACGATTGACCGGACACGCGCCGGTATCGGTCGCCTTGGCCAATGCGGTGGTCTCCGGGCTGTGCGGCTGAATGAAACCGCTGCATTGCCAGCCCTGACTGGTTCTGACGCGCAGGACTTCATCGCCAGCAAAAGTGGAACACCACCGCAGGATCACCCGATTGAACCGGCTGTGCATGATGCGCACGCCCAGACCGTCCTGGCCGGGGTGTCAGATCTGACAGATAGCGATCTGATCGTGAACGATTCCGAACGGATGGTCGCTGAAATCACGCAGCTGGCGGGGTTGGCACCCCCGGAGTCCACCAGCTAGGTTGAGGGGCACTCAGCCGCCAGTGCCGCGGATCTGGTCCAGCATGGGGCGCAGATTGTCCAGCTGATACCCGGCTTTGCCGGTCGCACTCAGGATGTCGTCTGTGCTCATGTGGTCGCACTGGCCCAGCGCCCAAACCACCGAACACCGCGTGCCCGAGGCGCAATAGGCCAGTACAGGACCACTGCCGTTTTCCGCCATGTCGCGCTGCCGCTTCACGTTCTCAGGCGTCATCGTCTGGTGGGTCAGCTCCAGCACCTCGTATTCCATACCGGCAGCCCGCACCGCTTCGCCGATCGCGTCGGATTGCATGGCCGGGGGAACTTCGGCATTGGGCCGGTTGCAGATCACCTTGGCAAAGCCAGCCTCGGCAATGGCCGGAACATCCTCGACCGTGATCTGCGGCGAGACAGCATAGCGGGGGGTAATCTGTCGAATCTCCATGCCAATTCCTTAGGCCGCGTTTGCCGCCCTGTCCAGTTGCGCGCCCAGCGGTGGTGCCACGAACATCCCGGCCGCCATTGCAACCAGAAAGACCAGCCCGCCCAGCCCGCCATAGCTCAGCGAGGCCATCGCCGGTCCGGGGCACAGTCCGGCCAATCCCCAGCCCATCCCGAACAGAACCGAACCCACGATCAGCCTGCGATCAACCTCGGGCTTGGCAGGGGGTGGAAAGGCTCCGCCGGTCAAGGCGTTTTGGCGACCTGTTGTCATCCGCCATGCCACAAGCATCGGCAGAATGGCACCGCCCATCACAAAGGCCAGCGTCGGGTCCCAGTTGCCAAACACATCCAGCCAGCCCTGAACTTTTGTGGTGTCTGTCATGCCCGAAATCAGCAACCCGGCGCCGAACAGTGACCCGGCAATCAACGCAATGATAAGACGCATCAGATCACTCCCATCACATGACGCAGCAGCACAAGGGTGACGCCCCCGGCAAGGATATAGAAAACGGTGGCCACGATGCCGCGCAGCGAGAACCGAGAGATCCCGCACACCCCGTGCCCCGAGGTGCAGCCATTGGCAATCCGTGTACCGATACCGACCAGCAGACCGGCCAGAATGACAACGCCCAGATTGCTGGTAAGATGCGTCTGGGCCTCGGGCAGGATCAACGGGTGCAGAAGAATGGGCATTCCGACAAGCCCCGCAATAAAGGCCAGCTTTTCGGCCATGCTCCCCTTGGCGCTGCCATCGACAAGGCCGCCCAGAATGCCGCTTGCGCCCATGATCCGGCCGTTGCCCAGCAGGTAGACCGCCCCGGCCAGACCGATCACCAGACCGCCGCACAGCCCCCAGATCCACTCAATATTCATGTGGGAATTCCCTTTGTGATTTGTTGTGACCGCGTCACAGCTTGTTGACCGGCAGTTTCAGGAAAACATCGCCCTGTTCATCCGCCGGGGGCATCTGACCGGCCCGCATGTTGACCTGCAAAGACGGCAGGATCAGGCGCGGCATGGCCAGCGTGGCGTCCCGCGCGTCGCGCATTTCCACGAAGTCTTCGATGCTGCGCCCCTGTCCGATATGGACGTTCAGCGCCTTCTGCTCACCCACCGTCGTTTCCCACGCGTATTCGTCGCGGCCCGGTGCCTTGTAATCATGCCCGACATAGATTCGGGTATTGTCCGGCAGCGACAGAATCTTCTGGATCGACTGGAACAGCGTGGCCGACGATCCTCCGGGAAAATCGCAGCGCGCCGTGCCGAAATCGGGCATGAACAGCGTGTCACCAACAAATGCCGCATCGCCAATCACATAGGTCATGCAGGCCGGTGTATGGCCGGGAGTGTGCAGCACGTCGCCCCGCATCTGGCCGATGTGAAAACTGTCGCCTTCCTTGAACAGCGCGTCAAACTGGCTGCCATCGCGCTGAAATTCGGTTCCTTCGTTGAAAACCTTGCCAAACGTGTCCTGCACGGTGACGATCTGATCGCCAATCCCGATCTTGCCGCCCAGCTCCTGTTGCAGATAGGGGGCCGCGGACAGGTGATCGGCATGGACATGGCTTTCCAGAATCCACTCGACCTTAAGGTCCTGCGCGCGCACAAAATCGATGATCCTGTCCGCCGAGGTTGTCGACGTCCGCCCCGAGGCATGGTCGAAATCCAGCACGCTGTCGATGATGGCACAGGCCCGCCCCTGAGGTTCATGAACCACGTAGGAAACCGTAAAGGTCTGCTCGTCAAAAAACGCTTTCACTTTCGGTGTCATGATCTTCTCCGTTTCGGTCACGCATATCATATATGTGAATTGGAATGTGATGCAATATCGAACCTGCATTTGATGCCGGTCAAAGCAACCGCTGAAATCCTGGCTTAATCTTTAACCTATCCGCGTCAGATTGCCGAAACTTCGACCATGGCAGGCAATTTCCCGCACAAGGCTACGATATTATCTGCGGGTCGTAATCCCGTTACGTATATTGGGGATACTGGCGCCATTTGGGAGGATGGTTATGACACCGACTGGTCTTTATTCCGAAGCCGAGCAGCTTGAACGTAAGCTTGTGAACGCGGGTCTGGAAACGCGTTTGGCGCTTCAGCCGAGTGTGAGTAAGATTGTTGACCGGATGCGGCAGCAGGGGATGGAGGTGCCTTCGCGCCTGCGTCGTCTGGATGCGGCCTTGTGCGAAGATGCGATTGAAGCGCAGTTTGATAACTTGCCGGTGTGAACCGGATGGTCATCCAAGGGAAATCCCGAGGATGACCAGCATCAATCCAAGCACCGACAGAAACAGCGAGGCTAGGTTCCAGGGCAGAACCCCCTGAACCACCGCGCGCAGCTCGTCATCCGACAGACCGGCCTTGCGCGCCCGCATCACGCGAAGAATGCACCAGACCAGACCGGCAAGCCCGGCCACAGACAGGGCCGCACCGCCCCAGGTGATGAATTCAAACATGGTTCCCCGCATATCCTCGTGACCTGATCACGCGCTTAACGGATCGGTTGGGGTCATACAAGTGCGCCGGCCCAATGGGTGCTTGCGACCCGGGCGGCAGCACTGTATCCGGCATTCCACACCAGGGTTTCAGCCTCTGGGACAGGCGTGTTTCGAAGGTGCCCCCGATGATCGGGCCACCGCCGTTCACCGCCAGCCGTAGGCTGACCTCTTCTGGTTGCAGGTCCATAACCGGGAACAAAAAAGATGAGCATGTCTGAAGAAGCAGAAGCAAATTACAAGGTCACCGCGGGCGAGCTGCGCCAGTTTGTGGAACGTATCGAGCGCCTGGAGATGGAAAAGAAAGACATCGCCGACCAGATCAAAGAGGTCTACGCCGAAAGCAAGTCGCGCGGCTATGACGTAAAGGCCCTTCGCAGCATCATTTCCCTCAGAAAAAGGGACAAGGATGACATCGCCGAGCAAGAGGCCGTCATCGAAATGTACAAAGAAGCGCTGGGCATGAACTAAGCCCGACCGCCGCGAAACGATCTATGGCTCTGGAATGGGTTCAAAGCCCGGAAAGAGCCACCGGCCGGGGGGATGCAACGGGCGCGCAGCGGCTCCCCTTGCCAAGCGCATGGTACTACCACGCGCAGCGCTCGACGCCTCCGGGCTGTATCGAACCGCCCATAAACCATACGCGCACCACAAAAGTCTCTGACACGCCAATAGCCAAAGACGCCGGAACACCCAAACCCTTCCGGATAAAAGCGCGCTTTTTCGCAGGAATATGAAGGATGGTGCTGCTGGAGAGAATTGAACTCTCGACCTCTCCCTTACCAAGGGAAAGATCAGATCTAATTTTATGTTTTAAAAACAATGTCTTAATGGGAATTTCGATTTACCTTGCACGGATTTTGCACACATATTGCTAACCTTTTATGGTTAAACAGTACATTTCTAGGTGAAGTTCACCTTGCGGGGTCTGGCCAAAAATGGGTCATGAGCAGAGGCTCTATCGGCAGTTTTTTTCGTGGGATATGGACAAGGTGACGGATCCGGTGCACGTTAAGATTGTGTGCGGGGGAACGGTAATTCCGCCGTTAGCTCTTAGGGGCTGAACTTAGGTAAGCAAGTGGAAACACTTGAGCATTGGGCAACCTTTGCTGCCTTCTTCGGAGGGGATAACGCTTAGAATTTTTTGCTCCGCACACACATTTGGGAAGTGCAAGAATTGAGTGAACAAGATTGATGGCAGTAGATAACGCTGTTGAGAACATAAGAAACCGAATCTGGTTGACCGCAAAGACTAGAATGTGCGCTGAGAAAAGGTTTCGTCGGTATGATATTCTATCCCATTTGGTGCTTTCGCTACTGTCGGTGGTTGTGATCGCCATAGCTTTGCTACGCGATCAACTGCCACCGAATGCACCGTTGGAAGCGTACACGGCGGTTTTCTCAGTATTTATCTTAGCGGCGTCGATTATTGTGTTCGGTTTCCGGTTTGGTGAAACGGCGATCCTTCATCGCGAATGTTACCTGCGTTTGCAAAAGCTGTACGACAGCAATGAACCACTGCAGACACTTGTGGATCGATACCACGACATTCTGTCTTCGTACCCAAATCATTCTGATCTAGACTACGACGCTTTGGTACTTTCTCGAACGTTCCCCAATGGCGAGAAACTGACCTCGCCTAGCGGATCTAAGGTATCATGGACGGTTGTGATGCTAATTAGATTTTGTACTCATTTTCTAATTTTGTGGGCGCTGCCGGTTCTGTTGCTGACAATGAGCGTCGGATCGATTTTCTGGATCTGGTAAATTGAAACCCGCTGAACACTTTCATGAGCGCTTCACAAAAGCGCATTTTGTCGCTCTATATCAAGAATTTATAGAAGATGGCTCTGCTGTTGGGCGTGACGGTATGCGCCCAGCAGCATTTGGTGCGAACCTAGATGCAGAAATCGATATTATATTACGAAAGGTCAAAGCTCGTACTTATAAGTTCACTCCTTACCGCGAAAAACTCATTTCAAAAGGAGCTGACAAGAAACCTCGGCAGATATCCATACCAACTGTTCGCGACAAACTGGTTTTGAAGTTCGCATCTGAACTGCTTGCTACGATATTTCCAGATCATGTTTCGCAGCCCCCACATAAGTTCGTGAAGCAGATACACCAGTCTTCAAAGTCTCGGCCAGGTTCCGATTTCTATCTACGGCTCGATATCGAGAGCTATTTCCCTTCTATTGACCATAAGATTTTAATGCGCGTTCTGCGAAGAACCATACGGCAAAAAAACTTGCTTTATGTTATCGAGCAGGCTCTCAAGACGCCTACTGGTAAGAAGCCTTCCGAAAGTGAGCCGATCACAAAGGGGGTTCCGCAGGGGTTAAGCATCTCAAACATATTGTCTTCACTCTATTTGTCGGAAATCGACAAGAAGTTTTCTGCGTTGAGCGGTGTTGAGTACTGCAGATTTGTTGATGATATTCTTGTTATTGCGGATCATCCAACAACTCTGAAGCTCGCAAACGACATCCCAGTAGCTATGAAGTCTTTACGAAAGATTCACTGCCACACTGTAGGAGCCGGCAGCAAAAGCACAATCGTGTCATTGTCCGAAGGCATCGACTACTTGGGCTACAATTTCAGGCAGTCGAGTGTTCAGGTTCGCAAGTCATCCTTCAAGAGAATGTTCACTAACTTGATGAAGCTATTCTCTGCAATGAAGTACAAAAAGAACAAAGGCCCCCTGATCTGGCGGATGAACCTTAGAATTTCTGGTTGCCTATATTTGGAAAAGCGTGTTGGTTGGCTCTTCTTCTTTTCCCAATCAAATAACAAGCAGCAGCTTAAGCAGCTTGACGCTTTCGTAGCCGCTCAAGCAAGAAAGGTCCTAGAACCTGAAGACTGTGCTCGACTCAAGACTTTTACCCGCGGCTACCACGAGATCAGATACAACTATGAGAAATCTCGGTATTTCCCCAATTTTGATAATTTTCAGGAAGCCGACAAGAAGGCTCAAATTGGTCTATTGCTGCCGAACTATGATCTGGATCGATTGGAAGGAATGTCTCCAGAAGACTTAGATAAACTCTTCCGCAAGTGCATAAGTAAAGAGATCTCTGATCTTGAGAAAGACATGATGGAAGTATTTTCGTAGCTGCCGCTAATAGTAGCTAATGCTACCTGTCGTTAAGGGCACATCATTTCCGTTGTGAGTGAAGCTGTGGTTGCTTGTTTCGAATGTCCGACGCTAGATCGTCAGCCTCAGCCAAAAGCAGAAAAACTTCCTTCCGAATTTCCAGAAACCGCTCCAACTCTGATCCAGCCAACGACCTCATGTCGTCGATCGTAAAAGGAGCTGCTTCCTCGGTACTTAGAAACTTCTCTATGCGAGCAATTCGCTCACTCTTTTGCTCTGGTGCAAGCTGCTCCAAGAAGTTCCTCCAGTGTTTCTTGCCTTTGCGCTCGTTGCAAGTCCGACAACTCGGGACCAAGTTTCTTATTCTGTGGCCATGACCCGAGTATTCACCATCGACGACCAGATTAAATACGTGGTCCCATGTAGCGGCATCGGACCCGCAATAAACGCATTCCAGATCTGCTTCTGGGTCTTGTCCAAGATCCTTGAGTGCTGACGCGACGGCTTCGACTGAATAGTCGTCGTATGAAGCAATTGCCGAGGCAAATGCGCCAGAGAAAGTACTCTTGCGTGACATTATTCTTGAAGCGCGAAGGTATTTTTTTATTTTGTCCGCTTTCATGCACTTACTCTGAATTTTACATCGACGAAGTCTTCTGTTGGCATGTACTAGAGCAGTTTTGTTTAGGATAATTCAAGAAGTTAACCCGGCGTTGTGGTGAACAAACCCTCTAAGTCTGGTTGCTGCAGTTGGTAACTGCTTTCATCAACGAGGTAAGGTGTAATTTTTTGCCTGCCGGTGATGTAAGGTTTTGTATCAGAGGGTTTCGAAGCTTGGGTCCAGAGGGCAAAAGATTGATTCGCAGACTGAAACAGTCCGGATTCAGCCAAGAAACTGTGCACGGATTTTGCACGGATTTTTCAAGATTTCATGCGAGATAGTCGACATTAGATGACATTCCCGGACATTTGGCTCAATCGCACGAGGAGGTTTTATTTATATTTTTCAATGATTTATGGTGCTGCTGGAGAGAATTGAACTCTCGACCTCTCCCTTACCAAGGGAGTGCTCTACCTCTGAGCTACAGCAGCGCTGTGGGCGGGTGATTAGACTCAAACGAAACGCGGCGCAAGGGTGTCTGGACGGTTTTTTTCGCCTCCTGTAGAGAAAGATCATGACGGATAAAAATTCACCCAAAAAACAAGGTAAACCCGGCGATGCGCGCGAGGCGCGGCTGAAGGCGGCGCTGAAGGCCAACATGGCGCGTCGCAAGGCGCAGGCCAAGGCGCGTGCGGCCGCGGGGGACAAGCCTGACAAGGACGAGGGATAAGAGCAGATGGATTCGATTCTGGTAACGGGCAATGGCCCGCTGAACGGTCAGATACCGATTGCGGGGGCCAAGAATGCGTGCCTGACGCTGATGCCCGCAACATTGCTGAGCGAAGAACCGCTGACGCTGACCAATGCGCCGCGGCTGAGCGACATCAAGACCATGACCGCGCTGCTGCAATCGCTGGGGGCCGAGGTGTCGTCGCTGCAGGACGGTCAGGTGATTGCAATGTCCAGCCACAGCCTGACCAGCCAGACCGCCGATTATGACATCGTACGCAAGATGCGCGCCTCGAACCTTGTGCTGGGCCCCTTGCTGGCGCGGTTCGGGCAGGCGGTTGTTTCTCTGCCCGGCGGGTGCGCGATCGGCGCACGGCCGATGGACCTGCATGTCGAAGGGCTCGAGGCGCTGGGCGCCGAGATCGAGCTGAAGGACGGCTATCTGCACGCCAAGGCTCCGGGCGGTCTGAAAGGCGCCGTGCATCAGATGCGCTTTGCCTCTGTCGGAGCAACAGAAAACATCGTCATGGCCGCCACGCTGGCCAAGGGCACCACGGTGCTCAAGAACGCCGCGCGCGAACCCGAGATCGTCGATCTGGTTGAATGCCTGCGCAAGATGGGTGCCCAGATCTCTGGTGAAGGCAGCTCGACCATCGAAATTCAGGGCGTCGATCGGCTGCATGGGGCCACACATCAGGTTGTCACCGACCGGATCGAGCTGGGCACCTATATGCTGGCCCCGGCGATCTGTGGCGGCGAGGTGGAATTGCTGGGCGGGCGCATGTCGCTGGTCGAGTCCTTTGCGGCCAAGCTGGATGCGGCTGGCGTCAGCGTTTCAGAAACCAAAGGCGGTCTGAAAGTGGTCCGCAAAAACGGGCGCGTGCGCGCGGTGGATGTGGTGACCGAACCTTTCCCCGGCTTCCCGACCGACTTGCAGGCGCAGATGATGGCGCTGATGTGCACGGCTGAGGGCACCTCGGTTCTCGAAGAACGCATTTTCGAAAACCGCTTCATGCACGCCCCCGAACTGGTGCGCATGGGCGCGCATATCGAGGTGCATGGCGGCACCGCCACGGTCGCCGGTGTTGAACGCCTGAAAGGGGCGCCGGTGATGGCGACCGATCTGCGGGCTTCGGTCTCGCTGATCCTTGCCGGATTGGCGGCAGAAGGCGAAACAACGGTCAGCCGGGTCTATCATCTGGACCGCGGATATGAACATGTGGTGCGCAAGCTGGAAGGCGTGGGTGCAAAGATTGAACGGATCAAGGGCCAATGACAGACGCAAGTTTTGAAGACGGGCGCGAGGCGCCGCTAAATCTTGGGGCCGAGGATGCAGATGACCTTCAGGTAATCTCGACCCTCGCGCAGGATGCCGTGTTTCCTGTGACCGAGATGAAGTGGCAACCGGCGCAGCGCCGCTTTGGCCTGCTGCTGAACCGCTTCCGCTGGGAAGACAAGGATGCCGCCGCCCGCCGCGACCGCCCGTTTGAACGGGTGCAGTCGGTGCTGGTCTTCGGTTCGGTTCTCTCGGTGTCCAGTCAGGGCATTGATCGCGGTGACACCGACATGATCATGTCGTTGATGTCGGTCGTTTTCGAACCCGGCGAGGATGGCGCGGGCCATGTCCTGCTGACGCTGGCCGGTGACGGCGCGATCCGCCTGACAGTCGAGGCGCTGGATGCCACCCTCAAGGACGTCACGCGCCCCTATCAGGCCCCATCCCGTCAGGCCCCGCATCACCCCGAATAGATGCAGAACAAGCGCGGGATTTCTCAGGCGTTTTCGAAGGTGCCCGAAGGTGTCACTCTGCGTCGCGCCACCGTTTTCGACGTTTTCGACATCAGTCGGGTTCTGATCCGTTCGATCACGCAGCTCTGCGGGGCCGATCATCAGGGTGACCCGCAGGCCATCGCGCAATGGACCGATAACAAGGACCCGGCCTCGATCCGGGGCTGGATCAAACCTGGATCGCAGATCTGGCTGGCTGAACGGGCCGGGCAGGTGGCCGCCGTAGGCGGTTTGTTGGAAACCGGAGAGATCACTCTGCTTTACATCGACCCGGATCATAAGGGCTGTGGTCTGGGGGCGGCGGTTTTGAATCGGCTGGAACGGGAACTGCTCGCGGCGGGATGTTCCTCAGCCTCGCTTGAGGCAACAAAAACCGCGCAGGATTTCTATCTGCGCCACGGCTGGCAGGCTACCGGCCGGTGCTGCGGCCACGGGGATCTGTCCTGCTTTGCCATGCACAAATCGCTGCACCCCGTGGGCTGAGGGTTGAGGCCGCGCGCTCCGGGCGATATGTCCCAATGCGCAACGCCCGGAGTGCCAGATCATGCCCGTTTTCCTTGATACCAAATCGCCCGATTTCGAACCCGCCTTCCGGACCCTGCTCTCGGCCAAGCGCGAGGACAGCCCGGATGTGGATGCGGTTGTGGCGCAGATCATCGACGACGTGCGCAACCGGGGCGATGCGGCGGTGATCGAACTGACGGCCAAATTCGACCGGCTGGCGCTGACGCCCGAAACGCTGGCCTTCAGCGCACAGGAGATCGCGGATGCGGTGGCGCAGGTCGGGGCCGACGATCGCGCGGCGCTGGAACTGGCCGCTTCCCGTATCCGGGCCTATCACGAAAGGCAATTGCCCGAGGATCAGGAATGGACGGATGCGACGGGCGCAACACTCGGCTGGCGCTGGTCTGCTGTCTCGGCCGCAGGGCTTTACGTGCCGGGTGGGCTGGCCTCGTACCCGTCATCGGTGCTGATGAACGCCATCCCGGCCAAGGTGGCCGGTGTGGAACGGCTGGCCATCGTGGTGCCCACGCCCGAAGGGCAGGTGAACCCGCTGGTGCTGCTGGCGGCACAGCTGTCGGGTGTGGACGAGGTCTATCGCATCGGCGGCGCGCAGGCCGTGGCGGCGCTTGCCTACGGCACCGACACCATCGCGCCGGTCGACAAGATCACCGGACCGGGCAACGCCTTTGTCGCCGCCGCCAAGCGGCGCGTCTTTGGCAAGGTCGGCATCGACATGATTGCCGGCCCCTCGGAAATTCTGGTCATCGCCGACAAGAACAACGACCCTGACTGGATCGCGCTGGACCTGCTCAGCCAGGCCGAGCATGACGAAAGCGCGCAGTCCATCCTGATCACCGATGACGCCGCATTCGGCCAATCCGTCGCGCAGGCGGTCGAAAAACGGCTGGAAACCCTGCAACGCCGCGCCATCGCTGGGGCCAGTTGGCGTGACTACGGCGCGGTGATCACCGTGCGCAACCTGGACGAGGCCGCCGCCCTGTCCAACCGCATTGCCCCGGAACATCTGGAACTTTGCGTGGCCGACCCGCGCGCGCTGAGCGAAAAAACCATCCACGCCGGAGCCATCTTTCTGGGTCAGTACACACCCGAAGCCATCGGCGACTACGTCGGCGGTCCCAACCACGTGTTGCCCACCGCCCGCTCGGCACGGTTTTCGTCTGGCCTCAGCGTGATGGATTTCCTCAAACGCACCACGCTTAGTCAGATGACTCCCGAAGCCCTGCGTGCCATCGGCCCTGCTGCCGAACAGCTGGCGCAATCGGAAAGCCTCGAGGCGCATGGCCTCTCGGTCACCGCGCGCCTGAACGGCCTGAATGGCTGAAATGACGCAAAGACCGGGCGCATATGGCGTTTCTGTGCGTTGCCCGTTGAATATCATTGTTATAGGTCTGTGCTGACGCAAGGAATGTGACTGTAAAGATGACCCGCATCTCGCATATCGAACTGGATGATAGAAATCTGCCGCCGCCCACGCCCGAGATCGAGCAGGAGCGCAAGGTCGCCATCTATGATCTGCTTGAAGAAAACAGCTTCTCGCTGCCCAAACGCGACGACCGCGTTGTGCCCGAAGGCCCCTATCGCCTTCAGCTTTCGATCCGCGACAAACGGCTTGTCTTCGACATTGAAACCGAGGCCAACGAAAAAGCGGCCGAGTTTCACCTGTCGCTCGGTCCCTTCCGGCAGGTGGTCAAGGATTACTTCCAGATCTGCGAAAGCTATTTTGACGCGGTGAAATCGCTGCCGCCCAGCCAGATCGAAACCATCGACATGGCCCGCCGGGGTATCCACAACGAAGGCAGCCGTGTTTTGCAGGAACGGCTGGAAGGCAAGGCAGATGTCGACACCGACACCGCCCGTCGCCTGTTCACGCTGATCTGCGTTCTGCATTTTGGGGGCTGACGCGTGAAGCCTCTGCCGCAGTCGGTCTTGTTCTGTTGCGACCACAACGCGGTTCGGTCCCCGATGGCCGAGGGGCTGATGAAGAAATTCTATGGCACCGGCACCTATGTTCAGTCCGCCGGTGTGCATAACGATCTGGAAATCGACGGCTTCAGCATCGCTGTCTGCCACGAGGTCGGCGTGGAACTGTCCCGCCACCGCTCGCGCTCCTTTGACGAGATGCAGGAATGGGGCGATGACCTCAGCTCGTTCGATCTGGTCGTGGCGCTGTCGCCCGCCAGCCAGCGGCAGGCGCTGGAACTGACCCGTGTTTTTCACCTCGATGTCGATTATTGGCCAATAATGGACCCTACCGGGATGGGCGAGACCCGCGAACAAAAGCTACATCACTACCGACAGACCCGCGACCAGATCATTCAGCATCTGAAAGACCGCTGGGGCGAACCAACGGAGGGGACATGAACCAGACCGTCAAAACCTATTTCGATGCCTTCAACGCCGGTGACGTCGATGGCATGCTGGCCTGCCTGTCCGATGACGTGGCCCATCACGTGAACGAAGGCCAGATTCGTGTCGGCAAGGACAAGTTCGCCGCCTTTTGCGCCCATATGAACCGCTGCTACCGCGAAAACCTGACCGACATCGTCGTGTTCGAGGCGCAGGGCGGCACCCGCGCCGCGGCCGAGTTCATCGTCAACGGCACCTATCTGGAAACCGACGAGGGCCTGCCCGACGCGCACGGCCAGACCTATCGCCTGCCTGCCGGGTCGTTCTTTGATCTCAGGGACGGCAAGATCACCCGCGTCACCACCTTCTATAACCTTGCAGACTGGACCAAACAGGTCTCGAATGGCTGACGTCACCGACGTCCGCCCCCTGACCGGAGCGGCACTCGGGGCCGCTCTGGACGATGTCGCCCGCCTGCGGATCAGGGTGTTTCACGCCTGGCCCTACCTCTATGACGGCGATCTGGAATACGAGCGCAAATACCTCCAATCCTACCGCGACAGCGACAAGGCCATCGTGGTCGGCGCCTTCGATGGCGACCGCCTGATCGGCGCCTCGACCGGCGCGCCGCTGACCGATCACGCCGACGATTTCGCCGCGGCTTTCGCAGGCACCGGGCTCGACTTGTCGCAGATCTTCTATTGCGCCGAATCCGTCCTGCTGCCGGACTATCGCGGGCAGGGCGTCGGCCACAAATTCTTCGACACGCGCGAGGGGCACGCCCGCGCTCTGGGCTTTGCCAAATGCGCCTTTTGCAGCGTGCAGCGCCCCACCGACCACCCTCTGCGCCCAGACCACTATCGCCCGCTCGACACCTTCTGGCGCGCCCGCGGATACAAGCCCTTACCCGGCGCAATCGCCCAATTCTCGTGGAAGGATATCGGGGAGGAGGGAGAAACGCTGAAGCCGTTGCAGTTCTGGATCAGGGATTTGTAGGGTTGGGGGCGGTGCAGCGGGGCTTTTCTGTGTGTTGCAAGAAGTGAGGCCACCTTCCGGACATTCTCTGCAAGTGGCAAACCAACTCCTTAGACTCAAATCATCAATGATATCCAGAGCCGACGAATTCTCTTTTGGATTCCCCGAAGCTTGGTTCCCACCTAAAATTATTCATCTGGTTCCTCAGTCAGCGTGGCAGTCCCCTCTACTCCGCGATACCAAGGCGCAACCGTTGTAGACGGGGTTTGCTGTGATTTAGGCTGAATTCCACTTTGGCCCTTGCCACAAAAACCTGTTTTTGAGTTATAGTTTTTCTTGGAAAACTTGATTGTTGCTTTGTTTATGGAAGTGCTCTTCGAGGATGTACCCGCACCAATACTAAATGGAGGAAACTCAAAGCTACCCCCAAATTGAGCGTCATAGATGTATTTGAACTCAAAGTCCGTCGTCAGCCCATCAGTCTTTGTCCTAAGGGCGGCTGGTGTGCCATCGAACACCCTTCGGGCAGCGATAACATCTCGACGTACAAGAAACAGATAGAGGGCCATCTCATTTCCAATGTCGAACAGTTGCAGAGGGATTTCATCTTCGTTGAATCCTTTCCATCCGCTGTCAGACTGGATTTCTCTGCTGTAATCGGGTGTTTTCTCGATAACAACAAGGTTTGTGTTGACGTTGGTTTCCGTGAACTTGGTGGTCAGAGAAAGCCCAGTTGGAAGGCTCGCACCACCCTCGGCGTTGCCACTCCTGGATTCTATCGCACTCATTTTGATAGTGACGTTTTCGAGACAAACCCCGATTGGGTTGGGCTTAATTTCTGGGTTCGCCGCCAACTCATTGATTGCGCTTTGATAAACACTCAAGTTTTTGTCGACCGAGCCGATAAAGTCATTAATGCTAATATTGCTTGATCTTGGAACGACAAACGCACAACCAAAAAGTGCAAGAAAACAAATCAGACTAGGAAATTTCATCAAAGTAATCCCCCAAAAAAACAATAGAATAATCTGGGTACGCTATCCGCAATGCAGGTATTTTGCAACTTCTATCCCAAAAGCAAAAATGCCCAACCGCAAGGGTTGGTTTAGATGATGGGCCGGTATATGGACAAGAAATTCTCGGGTTAAAATCCTTTCCTGATTTGAGAATATCGCGCCCGTCCCCCCAGGGTCAGGATCAAGCACCCTCCAGATCTTCGTAAATACTGATCTGATAAATTTCGGCGGAGCGATTGCGCGGAAGAAGCTTCTACCCGAAGCTTTATAAGTTTCCATTTCGGGGAAAACGCTGGGCAAAAATAGTGCCCACATTCCACAGTGGAATGTAGCCTGAGTGCTTGAATGGAGAAAATGACCATCGGCTGCCTAGGGCTCTTCCTCCCCTTCACCCATCCCCCCGCACCAGATTGATCTGTACACGCGGCGGCTCTCACGGTTTAGTGCCACGACACATCGGCTCAGGGGACTCCATCAATGAAAGTCGCAACCGCAGCGTATGATCTCGACTGGCTCGACAGCTGGGCGCAGTACGAGGACAAGCTGGACCGTTGGGTTGCCGAAGCTGCCGGGCAGGGGGCCGGGCTGCTGGTGTTCCCCGAATACGGCGCGATGGAGGTGTCGACGCTCGATGGTGCCGAGGTGGCGGGTGATCTCGAACGCTCGATCCGCGCGGTTTCGGACCGGTTCGAGGATGTACAAAATTTGCACTCGCGCCTCGCAAGCGCGTACAAAACGTACATTCTGGGCGCATCGGCCCCGGTTGTGGATGGGTCCGGTCGCCCGGTGAACCGCGCCGCGTTCTACGCACCGGACGGTGGCCGCGACCATCAGGACAAGCAGATCATGACCCGCTTTGAACGCGAGGACTGGGACATTGCGCCGGGTGGTCCGCTCAGGCTGTTCGACACCGCGCTGGGTAAAATCGGTGTTCTGATCTGCTATGACAGCGAGTTTCCCCTGCTGGGCCGCGCACTCAGCGAAGCGGATATGATCCTTGTACCGTCCTGCACCGAAGTGCTGTCAGGGTATTGGCGTGTTCGCATCGGGGCAATGTCAAGAGCATTGGAAAATCAATGCGTTACGGTTATGTCGTCACTGGTCGGAGCCAACGACTGGTCCGAGGCAGTGGACATGAACACCGGCATGGGCGGCGTTTTCGGCCCGCCGGACAAGGGGTTTCCGGCCACCGGAGTGCTGGCCGAGGGCACTCTGAACCAGCCCGGATGGACCTATGCGGATGTCGACCTGTCCGCCATCGCCGCGGTCCGCGCCGATGGCCATGTGCTGAACCGGACCCATTGGCCAGAGCAGGACGCCCGAGTCGAAACGGTCACATTATCCACCCTTTAGATGAATCCGCCCTTGAAATAAGGGAAAAATAGGCTCATTTAAGCGCACATCCCCGCAGATTCTGCGGGCGCAACCTAATGATGGAGACAACATGGCCAAGGAAGATACGCTCGAATTTCCCGGTGTCGTGAAGGAACTCCTGCCTAATGCGACGTTTCGGGTCGAGCTGGAAAACGGCCATGAAATCATCGCACATACGGCAGGAAAGATGCGCAAGAACCGCATCCGTGTTCTGGCCGGCGACAAGGTTCAGGTCGAGATGACCCCCTATGATCTGACCAAGGGTCGGATCAACTACCGCTTCAAATAACGCCTGCCGAGATGGCGTTTATCCTGGGATCGGGCAGCCCAAGGCGGCTGGACCTGCTGGCGCAGCTTGGCGTGCAGCCCGACTCCATCCGCCCCCCTGACATCGACGAAACACCGCTGAAGGGTGAGCTGCCGGTTCCGTATTGCAGCCGCATTACGCGTGAAAAAGTAAAGGCAGTTCAATCGGATAGCGGTGACATCACGCTTTGCGCGGACACGACAGTTGCACTGGGGCGGCGTATTCTGGGCAAGCCCGAGGACGAAGGTCAGGCCGCAGGGTTCCTGTACGCTTTGTCCGGTCGCCGCCACCGGGTGATCACTTCGGTCGCCGTTCGGCGCGGGGATCGCATCCTGCAACGCGATGTCGTCTCGCAGGTCAAGGTCAAACGCCTGTCTGACGTTGAAATCAACGCTTACCTGGCGACCGGTGATTGGCAGGGCAAAGCCGGGGCCTACGCGATCCAGGGCCCTGCTGGCGCATTCATCCCATGGATTTCGGGCTCGTTCACTGGCATCGTGGGGCTGCCCCTGTCCGAGACCGCCGCCTTGCTGCAAGGGATCGGCTACCCACTATATCGCGAGGCATCATGAAGGGTCGCACCATCGTTCTGGACCATATCCAAGGCCGCGAGGCCGCGGCATTAATGGTCGACGGAAAGCTTGATGATCTCCTGATTGCCGCCGACGCGCCGGCACCGGGCACCATCTATCGCGCCCGCGCCGATCGTCCGGTCAAGGGGCAGGGCGGCATGTTCCTGACGACACCCGACGGCCCGGCTTTTCTTCGACAGGTCAAAGGGTTAGCGCCGGGTGCCACGCTTCTGGTGCAGGTGGGCGGATATGCCGAGCCCGGCAAGGCCATCCCTGTAACCAACCGAATCCTGTTCAAAAGCCGCTTTGCCATTGTCACACCCGACGCACCGGGCCTGAACATCTCGCGCAGCATCAAGGATGAAGACAAGCGGGATCAACTGCTTGAAATCGCGCATGAACAAATGGGCGACAGCCCCTACGGGTTGATCCTCCGCTCCTGCTGCATGGATGCGGATGCCGGTGACATTGCCGACGACATTTCGGCCATGCTTGCGCAAGCTGAACAAGTGATGACGGACGAAGGGTCCGACGTCGAACTGCTGAGCGAAGGTGACAGCCCGCATATTCTGGCATGGCGCGACTGGACCGATCCTGCCGAGGTTGTGACGAAAACCGGCAGTTTTGAAACCCATGGTGTGCTGGATGCGCTGGATGTCGCCCGTGGCATTTCCGAACCTCTCCCCGGAGGCGGATATCTATTTATCGAACCGACCCGCGCATTGGTGGCCGTTGACGTGAACACAGGCGCGGATACGTCGCTGGCGGCCGGAACAAAAGCCAACTTCGCTTGTGCCAAAGCTTTGCCACGTGCATTGCGTGTGCGCGGGCTGGCAGGGCAGATCACACTGGATCTGGCTCCGATGCCCAAGAAAGACCGCCGAGGGTTCGAATCCGCCCTGCGTGCGGCCTTCAAGTCGGACCCGGACGAGACGATACTGGCGGGATGGACACCTCTGGGGCATTTCGAGTTGCAGCGCAAACGCAGCCGGTTACCTGTCGCAGAGATCCTGAAATGAGCTGTCCGATCTGCGGAGAAGAAACGCAAAAGAAGTTCCGCCCGTTCTGTTCGAAACGCTGCGCAGACATTGATCTGGCCAAGTGGCTGAACGGCTCTTACGCGGTCCCGTCTCAGCGCGAAGACGACCCTGAGTCCGAGGCCGAGGCGGACGAACACAATACAATGCGACCGCACTGAAAAAATGTAAAAAAGCCTCTGGACACTGCCGGTAGCAAGTCATAGAACGCCTCCACCCAACGACAAATGTCGTTCCCGTGCCCGGGTAGCTCAGGGGTAGAGCAGTGGATTGAAAATCCTCGTGTCGGTGGTTCGATTCCGCCCCCGGGCACCATTTAAGTCAGAGAAATGAGTGCTGGATATCAAACGCTTAGGTTCAATGTCTGGGCCTTTGGCTCGTCTGCAAGATGCTTGACCGAAAGTGTCCTGATTTGCGTGAAGATGCCATTTGACCCGGAGCATTCGACAGTAGTTGCCGTCTCAGGCCGAGCGCTCCGTCGCCTTTTCCGGTTCCGGAATCGTGGAATTGAAATGCAGGGCGCTTGCTCGGGTGGGATCTGAACAGATGGTTCGGTGCACAGAGTGGAGCGGAGTGCCCGCGATAGATCGGTTTGCGCCGGGCGAACCGCCAAGGTGTGCAAGATCAAGTCACACGTGTGCGTTGATCCTCGATCCCCATCGAGATTAACGAAGGTTCTTCGCGTTGGATGGTCTGAAAGCTTGCTTTGTCCTGCATCTTATCCCAATTGCTCAGGATCAGGCACTGCGCGACGGCTCCGCCCAGTGTGGTTCCCGGTCCAGTGACGATGAACATGTCGGGTGCAAACTCTTTCGCGGCTTGTGATACGGCCTTTGTGAAATCATAGGTTTCGGTCACCTGATGACCCAAGGTGTAGTCCCAAAGCGCGTCCAGATCACAGGCGCCGGGCCACCAGATCTGACCGCGGCCATCTATCATGGGCAAATTGGGTTGCCGGAACAGATCTGCGGCAAGGCGGGTACGACCGGCTTCGGCAACTGGGCGTTGCAGGTGTGAATGAAACCCTGCGTGGTTGGCCAGCCGCATCGGAAAGCGTTCCTGCACCACAGGCACCCTGTTTTCAAAGGCGGATAACCCAGCTTCATCCCCGGCCAGAACCAACATCCCGCCCAGATCAATTGACAGGGTGAGGGTCGCGCCAGTGCCGTCAATCTCAGCGACCAGAGCCAGCAGTTCGGCCTTGCGTTCCGGGTTCGGCTGCCAGTCGGCATCCATGAACGGATAGATCAACTGGCCGCCAATCAGGCTCTGCTGCATGAGTGTTCCCATGGTGTTGACCACCTCGAACCCTGCCTCGGCGGTCAAGGCACCCCCGCAGGCCAGGGCCGAATACCAGCCCATCGAGTTTCCGGTCACAGCCACCACGTCGATCTTCTCTGGATCAATGGCACGAAAATCGCCCAGCGTCGCGGCATAGATCAGGGCCGAGGCATTGTCGCCGCGCGTGTGCTTTGCCACGGAATACCGCGTTGCGCCGTCCAGTTCGCTTAGGGTTTCCTGACCCTGCGCGCGGCGCATGTCGTCGAATTGTGCCAGCAGGGCCTTGTCGATAAAATGGCGGCCCAGAACCCCCAATTCGGGTTTGTTATAGGTGCCGCGCCCCGGACAGATGACAACAGCGGTTTGTTTTGCTAACCTCATTTGCCCGTCTCCATCAGGGATCTTGCTGCGGCCTCGATGCTGTCTTTCGATGGCATGGTTGCGGCATAGGCCGGGCCGGTGGCGATAAAGCTGTCTTCGGCGGTAATACGTGCCATCGGCACATCTGTGGTTTCGTGGAAATGGGCCATCAGGGCTTCGGCCACGCCACCGTGATGCCGGGTTTCATCGACGATCAATATCCGCTTGGCGCCGCTTACGGCCCGGGTCAGCGCGTCTTTGGGCAGCGGTGACAACCAGCGCATGTCAATGATCCGGGTTTTTATCCCGTCGGCCTCGAGCGGTTTGCGCGCCTGATGGCTGAGGTATACGCCATTGCCAAAGGTGACAATCGCCAGATCGTCGCCATCTCCATCCACGCCGACCTCGCCGAAACCGATCCTTTCGGATGGGTCGGGGTAAGTGTGCATCCAGCCTGCGTCCCCGGCTTCGTGCAGGTCCCGCATCGGATAGAGTGCAATGGGTTCCAGAAACACGACCAACCGCTGTTCTTCCCGGGCCAGCCGCACGCATTCACGCAGCATTCGTGCAGCGTCGGCGCCGTTTGAAGGGCAGGCCAGGATCAACCCCGGAATATCACGCAGAACCGCGACCGAGTTGTCATTGTGGAAATGCCCGCCAAAACCTTTTTGATACCCCAACCCGGCGATGCGCACGACCATCGGGTTGGTGTACTGACCGTTCGAGAAGAAGGGCAGGGTGGCCGCTTCGCCGCGCAACTGGTCTTCGGCGTTATGAAGATAGGCCAGGAACTGGATTTCCGGCATGGGCGTAAACCCGTTTTGGGCCATCCCGATGGCGAGGCCCAGAATCGACTGTTCGTCTAGCAGCGTGTCGATCATCCGGTCGGGTCCGAAACGGGCCTGAAGCTTTTGCGTCACGCCATAGACACCGCCTTTGCGCCCGACATCTTCGCCCATCATCACGATCTCACCGTGTTCAAGCATCAGGTCGCTCAGGGCCCAGTTGATCAGGCGCGACATGATCTGGGGTTCAGCATGTGCTTTGAGGTCGCCGCCGAATACTTCAGCCCGATGTTCGGGTGTCGGGCCATTGGTCGGGGCGCAGGGGCGTGCGGGCGGGATCAGGCTGGCCATCACGTCACCTGCGGTTTTCAGGCGAGGGCGGGTGATCGCCTTGTCGGCGACGCGGGTGACGCGGTCGCAGGTGTCGGTGTATACCTTCAGCGCGTCATCCGCTTGCATCGCACCGGATTGTTCCAGCAGGCGGACGGAGTGCAGAAGGGGGTCGTTCGCCTCTTCGGCTTCGACCTCGGATTTTGGCATATAGGTGGTGGGCATGTCCGCCCCGGCGTGGCCATACAGGCGCACCGTGCGGATGTGCAGAAATGCGGGTTTCTTACGGCTGCGGACATAGGCGGCGGCTTCTTGTGCGACACGGTAGGTTTCGAAAATGTCGAGCCCGTCACACGTGAAATACTTCAGTCCCGGTCGATGAGAGAATGTTGCGGCAATCCAGCCTTGTGGTGTCTTGGTCGAAATTCCGATCCCGTTGTCCTCGCAGCAGAACAGCAGTGGCAGGGGAACCGACTGGTAAGACGTCCACTGCGCGGTGTTGAATGCGCCTTGCGCGGTGGAATGGTTGGCCGAGGCATCACCAAAGGAACAATAGACGATGGCGTCGTCCGGCATTTCCGCATGTTCGGGTTTGTGACGGCGGGCTGCCCCGATTGCATAAGCCGCGCCGACTGCTTTGGGCAGGTGGCTGGCAATGGTCGAGGTCTGCGGCGGGATGCAAAGCGCTTTTGACCCCAACACCTTGTGCCGCCCACCGCTGATCGGATCATCAGAGGATGAAGCGAAGGACAACAGAATATCCCATGTCGGGCTCTGCCCCGGCACCTGATCGGACCGGGCGATCTGAAACGCGGCGTCGCGGTAGTGTAGAAAAGCAGGGTCTGTCGGGCGCAGGGCTGCCGCCACGGCGGCCATCCCCTCGTGACCCGAGGAGCCGATGGTATAGAATCCCTGACCCGCTTTCTGCATTGCCCGGCTTTGGCGGTCCAATGCGCGGCTGAGACATTGCGCGCGATATAGCCCGACCGCTTCGGACGCTGTCAGTGGGCCAGACGGCGTCGCGCCAGCGGGGAAATCCCGTGCCGCAACCCGGCGCAGGAAGTTGTCATGCACAATGGTTGCGCGATCCATTTTTGTCGTCCTCAGGCGAAGGCTTGCAGGCCCGTTTGTGCGCGACCCAAGATCAAGGCATGAACATCATGCGTGCCTTCATAGGTGTTCACGGTTTCCAGATTCACCATGTGGCGGATCACGTGGAAATCCTGGCTGATGCCATTGCCGCCGTGCATGTCACGTGCGTGGCGGGCGACCTCAAGTGCCTTGCCGCAATTGTTGCGCTTGATCAGACTGATCATTTCCGGCGCTGCGCGGGCTTCGTCCATCAGACGACCCACGCGCAGAGCGGCCTGAAGGCCCAAGGCGATTTCGGTCTGCATGTTCGCAAGCTTCAGCTGGAACAGCTGCGTTTGCGCCAAAGGGCGACCGAACTGTTTTCGGTCCAGACCGTATTGCCGCGCGGCGTGCCAGCAGGCCTCGGCTGCGCCCATCGATCCCCAGGCGATACCGTATCGTGCGCGGTTCAGGCAACCAAATGGCCCTTTCAGACCTTCGACACCCGGCAACAGAGCATCTTCCCCGACCTCGACATTGTTCATCACGATCTCACCGGTGATCGAGGCGCGCAGCGACAGTTTGCCTTCGATCTTCGGAGCTGAAAGACCGGGTGTGCCTTTTTCAAGAACGAAACCCTTGATCTTGCCGTCATGCGCGTCTGATTTGGCCCAGACAACAAACACGTCAGCAATGGGCGCGTTCGAGATCCACATCTTTGACCCGTTGAGGACATAGCCCCCATCAGTCTTTTTTGCGACGGTTTTCATGCCGCCGGGGTCCGAGCCTGCATCGGGCTCGGTCAGGCCAAAGCAGCCAATAGACTCACCGCTGGCCAGTTTCGGAAGGTATTTCCGGCGCTGTTCATCCGTTCCGTAGGCATAGATCGGATACATGACGAGGCTGGACTGCACCGACATCATCGAGCGGTAACCGCTGTCGACCCGTTCCACTTCGCGTGCGACCAGACCGTAAGTGACATAGCTGGCACCGATGCCGCCGAATTCTTCGGGGATAGTCGTGCCCAGAAGGCCCATTTGACCCATCTCGCGAAAGATTTCGGGGTCTGTTTCTTCATTGGCGAAAGCCTGGGTCACACGGGGCAGCAGTTTGTCCTGCGCGTAGGCGTTGGCCGCATCGCGCACCATGCGTTCGTCTTCGGCCAGCTGGTCTTCCAGCAGAAAAGGGTCATCCCAAGTGAAAGGGCCAAGCTGGGGGCGGGATTGTGGTTTCATGAGAGTTTCCTTTCTACAGCGGCTTTGAGACGTGCAAGCCCCGCTGCAATTGTATCTTGGGCATAAGCAAAGCTCAGGCGAAAATGTCCGGGCAACCCGAAGGCGCGACCGGGAACCAGAGCGACACCGGCATCTTCCAACAACCAGGTGCAGAAGTCAGCGTCATTTTTGAACGGTCCTCCCTGATCCTCAAGCAGTCCGGCGCAGGAAGGAAAGGCGTAAAACGCCCCGTCGGGAGCCGCGCAGCGCAACCCCGGAACCGTGTTCAACCCTGCAACCACCAGATCACGGCGTTCGGAAAAAATGACCCGGCGTTCTTCCAACAGGTCCGGGCTGCCGGTCAGCGCCGCAAGCGAGGCCCATTGTGCAATCGAACAGGCGCCCGATGTAACCTGCCCCTGAACGGCCACCATCGCCTTGATCAACTCGACCGGCCCGATCCCCCAGCCGATGCGCCAACCGGTCATGGACCATGCTTTGGCGACACCGTCGACGATCAGCAGACGGTCGGCAAGGTCAGGGGCCGCCTCGGCCACTGAAACAAACGGAGTGAAGCTGAGATGGCGATAAATCTCATCCGCAAGAACCCAGACCTGTGGATGCCGAGACAGAACAGGTGCGAGGGCGGCAATTTCATTCTGCGTATAGATTGCCCCCGACGGGTTCGACGGCGTGTTGAGCATCAGCCAGCGCGTGCGCGGTGTGATTGCGGCCTCTAACTGTTCCGGCAGAAGCTTGAATCCCTGATCCATCGGGCATGGCAGAATGACGGGCGTCCCACCCGCCATCCGCACAATGTCAGAATAGCTGGTCCAGTAGGGCGCGGGCATGATGACCTCGTCGCCGGGGTTCAGGCTGGCCAGCATCGCATTGGCAATCACCTGCTTGGCACCGGTGGACACAATGACCTGAGCCACTTCGGCTTTGGCCTGCCGGGCAACTTCGGCGCGCAGGTCGGGCACCCCGGCCGTCGGCGGGTATTTCGTCTTGCCGTCCAGCGCTGCCGCGTGGGCAGCTTCGACCACATGGGGCGGGGTCGGCAGGTCAGGTTCACCGGTCGACAGCGCCAGAACATCGCGCCCTTCCGAACGCAAGCGTGCGGCGGCCTCGGATATCTGCACGATTTCGGACAATTCGATACCGTTTAGTCGGTTTGCGCGGTGAAACACTGTCAATCTTCCTCTGGAGGTGACTGAGGTTCTATCTGCAAAGTAACTTGATAAAAATACGCTGTTTTGTATCGTTTCTGTGACTAAAACTCATAAGTGATATGCCCAGAATCAGCTCCCTCCCGTCTTTTGCCCTCATGCGCAGCTTCGAGGCTGCCGCGCGCCACGAAAGCTATACCATGGCAGCAGAGGAGCTTGGTGTGACGCAGGGCGCGGTTAGCCGCCAGGTGCGTGAACTTGAGGCTGCGCTGGGGGTGACGCTGTTTCGCCGGGTCGGGCGTGCCGTTCGCTTGTCGAAAGCGGGTCGCGCTTTGTTTGAAGAACTTGCAGGCGACCTAGAGCGGCTGAACGGTACGATCAATCGTGCGATCGCGGCCGGTGACGGTGCGTCGTTGCTGACCTTGGCGGTCCTGCCCACCTTTGCTACACGGTGGCTGGTGCCAAGACTGCCGGATTTCAAGCACCTGCATCCGGGGATCGAACTGGATTTGCATTCCTACACAACACCGTTCAGCCTGGAAGAGCGGCGCGTGGACCTTGCCATTCACTTTGGCCACGAAGACTGGCCCGGTGCGCGGCTACGCAAGCTGTTCCCGGAAAAACTTGTCGTGGCAGCCGCGCCCGTGTTGTTGGGCGACCAACGGCCTTTCGAGGAACAGCATGTGTTCGATCTGCCGCTGTTGCATCTGACCTCACGGCCCGGGCTATGGTCCGAGTATCATGCCAGCCTTGGGCTTGACGCCAGAGCGGTTTTTCCAGGGATGCGCTTTGATCAGTTCTCGATGCTGATCGAAGGCGCAGTTGCAGGGCTTGGGGCTGCGATTTTGCCGTCCTACCTGATCGAGGCCGAGTTGGCGTCGGGCGCGCTGGTCCAGACCGGGCAATTGGTGAATGCCTCGGGCAGCGCATATTTCATTGCAACGCCGACCGGGCAGAGGAACGAAGCCGTACAAGCATTTGCGGACTGGATCATCCGGCAAACGAAAAGGCATTTGTAAGGGTGCGGGCGCGACAGAAGGGTTACAGCATCCGGATGCCCTGCATGGTCTGGATGATTGCCAGATCCTGCTCGTAAAGCTCTGTAAATGCGTCAACGATGTCTGCGTTCCAGCCGGGCAGATCAAGTTCTTCTTCGACCTCATCGGGCCGGGCATAGTCTTCCAAAACCAGCGCAAGGTCTTCGCGTTGAGCGTCCTTGTCGAGGCCGACGCCGCCCCGCACGATGTCCAGAACATGCTGTTGACCGGTTTCAGTCAGAAGCGACGACAGCAACGCATATTCATCCACCAGAGGAGCGTCACCGGGCAGGCCCGCCATTGCGCGCGTGATATCCCCCAGAATCAGTGGCAAATGTTCCTTCTTCCACAAAGTGAGCTGCACCTGAGGTGCAAGATCGCGCAGATCTTCGATCATACTCAACCAGCTCAGGCAACTCAGATCGGTGCTGGTCAGAATCTCCTGCCGGTGATCTTCATGGATCGACATAAGGACCTTGGGTATGAAAAAACCGGGGTTCACCAGACCGACAAATATTTCGACCTGAGCATCGTCCAGCAAGGTCTGCACATAGGCTGTCCGCTGCCCGGCAAAAGGGTAAATCTGTCCATGTTGCAGGGCAGAGCGTGTTGGGCCAAAGAACTTGTCGTTCGAGAGGATGACACGATCAACATTTGGATCATCCGGAAGAAGGGCGTGTAGCCCGTCCTGTGTTTCTGCATCAGACAAATCCTGAGCAAGGGCATCAGACAGAACCTTGACAAACTGACGTCCGCCGCGCGGTCCCAAGACCGCAGCACGGCAATCCGCTAAGGCCTGCTTGTTTGCCGAAAGCGAGGACAGCACTTGCCCTTCATCGGCGAAAACGACCCCGGCATGGATTACTACCTGCATCTTTTGTCCTTTTACCCTCAGGGGCTGTGTCCATCCCATTCTATGTCTTTGCGTCGCGTGAAAATCTGCAACGAACCAACCGTGCGGTTTCTGCACTTTCTCAGGAAATCGGGCAATCCCCAAGTTTGAGTTAAAAATGAGGGTTGCAGTCCTCTGTCGGACGAAGTAATCGACTGCCAGTGCCCCTATAGCTCAGCTGGTAGAGCAACTGATTTGTAATCAGTAGGTCCGCGGTTCGAGTCCGTGTGGGGGCACCATTAAATCACTGAAATCTCTTAAATATAAGCGTTTTAAAGCGCATTCTCTGGATTCGAAGGTGACACACGAGGCGACGCTATGCCTCTAGCCATCGCTGAATTTGGAGCGGTTATGATCTCAGCAAATTCTTTTCTCAGAAGAAAGAGGGCGGTGTTTACTATTTTCGGAGGCGAGTTCCCGACGATGTTCGTAAGCATTATCCAAACCTCAGTACCTTAAACCACAGTGATGCTTGGGTTTGATATTCGGCCTGTAGACACTTGTTTAGGACGATTGTTATGGGATTAGCGACTGGAAGCTCCTTGAGCAGCTACCAGATTTGAAAGAAGTGCAGGCTGCTGAAATTGGATTGGTATCAAGCATGAGTGATGAGTTTCAAAGAAAAGTCTTCGTGGACTTGGCCATCACTTTTTGGCTTTTGGCTAAGTCGATGTAAAAAGGCTCAACGAAAGTACTAAAGGAACGTCTGCTGCGGACCAGCCTCTGTAGCTCTATGGTTCACAATCGTTTTGCGGTTCGTTTGCTAAGCTAGAGAAGTGTCTCCGGTGCGCAGTGGCGCATTTCTGTTGTTCACGACGTTAGAACAACAGATTGCGGCGACAAACTTATTCACACGTACTTCGAGCAGCTAAAGAGTATATGATGAAAACTCTAAATCTGTCCGGTAGGCGCTGACTTCAGACACCTTAACATGTCCGTCATCGAATGATTTGGAACACGAGCGTTTGATTGGCTTAGGAGGATCAGGCTCGCCGCAGTTTCAATCTACGCCGCGTTCTGA
>NZ_JBQFXU010000008.1:0-141593 GCF_056541095.1 Ruegeria sp. AK11 | reverse complement strand
AAATCTGACTCTGACGCGGGATGGAGCAGCCCGGTAGCTCGTCAGGCTCATAACCTGAAGGTCGCAGGTTCAAATCCTGCTCCCGCAACCAATACTTCAAGTCAGATATCAAACACTTAGCGCCCCAAGGGGCGCTTTCTGCGTTCAGGGCCACTGCACAACTCAAAGCACTCTGGAAGCAACAGGGGACGCAATTCACCCTGTGATGAATGCGCAACAGAGGCTGAACGAGCACCTGGGGCGGCACGAAAACAGGACACGTCCATTCCGACAGACAGGATATGTTGTTCCCCCAAGCATGCTTTGGAAACGCTTGATCCATCGCAAAGTCCCCAATCCTGCCAGGCACTAGACTGACCGTCGCATTCAACGATCTGGCAAAAGCTATGAAGAAGAGTTCGCCCATCTTTTTTGCTCTGGTAGTCATCGTGGTTGCTGGCGCGGTTGTTTACTCCGTCATCTCCCAAGACGGCGATCAATTGCCGAGTGGCTTCGTACAGGGTAATGGAAGGATTGAGGCAGAGCAGGTTGAAATTGCGCCAACGATCGCCGGGCGTGTTGCCAAAGTTCTGGCACCTGAAGGCGGCATGGTCGCCGCCGGTGATGTACTTGCCAGGATGGATATAGACGAACTGTCCGCAGCGCTGGACCGGGCAAAAGCCGAGGTAGCCTTGGCGCGCCAGACAAAAGCAGAAGCTGAAGCCTTGGTTCTGCAACGCCAAAGTGAGCAACGTCGGGCGGCGCAGGAACTTGAACGTGCTACAGCGCTACTGACCGGGAACAATATCTCTAAGACAGTTTTTGAGGAACGTGAAACCATCCACCAAGTTGCGTCTGCTGTGTTGGGTGCCGCCAAAGCCCGAGTTGCAACCGCAGAAAGCCGGATTGCCGCTGCAGAAGCCGAGGTGCGCAGGATTGAGGCGCAAATCGAAGACAGTTCCTTGCTGGCACCAATGCCGGGTCGCGTTCTTTATCGATTGGCCGAGCCGGGCGAGGTCGTCGGAGCGGGTGAACCGATCCTGACCCTTCTCAGTCTCGAGAACGTGTATATGGAAGTTTTCCTTCCTGCGCGGGAAGCCGGGCTGTTGCCGATTGGAGCCGAAGCTCGCATCGTGCTTGATGCTTTACCCGAATACGCCACACCTGCATATGTCAGCTTTGTTTCTCCCGAGGCGCAATTCACGCCCAAACAAGTCGAGACTCTGGATGAACGCGAGCAACTGGTCTTTCGTGTCCGCGTTCGTATCCCCCAGGACCTGGTTGAAAGCCGGATTGAACACGTAAAAACGGGCCTGCGCGGCATTGCCGTGATACGGATCGATCCCACCAGCGCATGGCCCGAGGCGCTTGAACAGCCCATCCCGCAAGAGCTGTTCAAATGAATGCCACAGTCGCCTCGTCAGAGTTTCGAATTGCCGGTGTTACACACAGGTATCGAAAACACATCGCGTTGAACTCTGTAACCTTGGACCTTCCAACCGGACAGCTTGTCGGCTTCATTGGCCCAGACGGGGTGGGCAAGTCCACATTGCTTGGGTTGATCACCGGTGCAAAAAAGCTTCAATCCGGATCAATCGACGTTCTGGGCGGAGCGATTGATGAGCCCACTCATCGTAGACGAATATGCCCTGCGATCGCATTCATGCCGCAAGGTTTGGGTCGGAATCTCTATTCAGAACTGTCGGTACGCGAAAATTTGGAGTTCTTCTCGGGCCTTTTCGGACAGGGACACGACGAGCGTGACGCCCGGATCACCGCATTGCTGACAGCGACCGCGCTTGCACCATTTGAGGATCGCCTGATGGGCAGGCTTTCTGGTGGAATGAAACAGAAGCTTGGCCTGTGCTGTGCGTTGATTCATGACCCCAAACTCCTGGTTCTGGATGAGCCAACAACCGGGGTTGATCCGTTGTCGCGTCGACAGTTTTGGGCATTGATCGACGCTATCCGAACGGAAAACCCCAAGCTCTCTGTCCTTGTGTCTACAGCCTATATGGAGGAGGCCGAAGGCTTTGACTGGATCGTCGCGATGGACGCAGGTCGCGTCATCTTTCAGGGTAAACCCGCCGAATTGAAGCGTGCCGATAAGGACTTCGAAACTGCGTACCGACGCTTGCGGGCAGACGAGGCATCTGGTTCAGCGCCGGGTCAATCAATCGTTCGACAGATCAAATCGGATCCCGTGATTACTGCACGCGGGCTGACACGGCGCTTTGGCGATTTCATCGCCGTGAACAACGTTGATTTCTCGATCAATCGCGGAGAGATTTTCGGGTTTCTGGGATCAAACGGATGCGGAAAATCCACGACGATGAAAATGCTGACCGGTTTGCTGCCTGCAAGCTCAGGCGAGGCATTGTTATTCGGCAAACCCGTTGACGCCAGGGATCGAAAGGTGCGCCGCGAGATTGGGTACATGAGTCAGGCGTTTTCATTGTACGGTGAATTGTCAGTGTATCAGAACCTTCAGTTGCACGCCCGGATTTTCGCAATCCCTGACCGCGACGCGCGCATTTCGGAACTGACGGAACGATTCGGACTCGGCACGCATCGTGATACCCTTGCGGCCGCCCTGCCCCTTGGGATCAAACAGCGCCTGTCGCTGGCGGTTGCGATCATCCATCGCCCGCGTGTGCTGATATTGGATGAGCCGACATCCGGAGTGGACCCAGAGGCGCGAGATACGTTTTGGGCCTTGCTCGTCGAGTTGTCCCGACAAGACGCGGTAACGATCTTTGTCTCCACCCATTTCATGGCAGAAGCAGAACGATGTGACCGTGTTTCGTTTATGCACGCAGGCCAGGTCTTGGCAGAAGGCACACCAGCCGAATTGATCGCCGCTGAAAGCGCCGACAGCCTTGAGGCTGCGTTCATCTCAATTCTGGAGGCGGCAGAAAGACCGGCGCCGGTTGAAGCACCGAGAGTTGATTTGGCCACCAATTCCAAACACGTCGGTGGCAGTGTCGGGCGCGCACTGGCCTATACGCGACGCGAGGCCGTCGAGGTGGCGCGCGATCCTGTGCGCCTTGCCTTTGCGTTTCTTGGGTCAGCCATTTTGATGTTGGTTTTCTGCTTTGGCATCACGCTTGACATTGATGAACTGGACTTTGCCGTTCTAGACCTTTCTCAGGGTCCTGAGAGCCGTGCCTATGCAACTGAGTTCGCGGGGTCGTCCTATTTCAAACCCACGCCGCCATTGGAAAGCGCTATGGAAGGCCACAACCGGCTCCAGGCAGGAGACGTTTCACTGGTCTTAGAGTTGCCACCGAACTTCGGTCGTAAGCTGCGCACAGGCGAGCCAACACAGGTCCTCGCGACAGTCGATGGTGCCATTCCGTTCAAAGGCGAGACCGTTGAAGGATATGTCGCGGGACTGCATCAGTCCTTTCTGGACGAACACGCCCGAAAGACGGGGCAACGGGACTTCGAGATTGCCCGGATAGAACCGCGATTTCGCTACAATCAGAGTTTTGAAAGCATTGCAGCAATGGCCCCGGCCATGCCGGCGATTTTGCTTATCATGTTGCCGGCCGTCTTGACGGCGGTCAGTGTCGCGCGTGAGCGTGAGCTGGGATCTGTGGTGAATTTCTACGTAACACCGACAACCCGGCTCGAATTCCTGATTGGTAAGCAAATTCCCTATATTGCAATTGCTTTTGCAAACTTTCTGTTGCTGGCAGCGATGACCATTTTCGTCTTCGGTGTGCCGCTCAAAGGCGATCCCATTCCGCTAGCGGTTGGTGCGTTTTTGTATATCTGGGCAACGACGTCCTATGGATTGCTGATTGCCACAATGACATCCAGCCAGGTGGCAGCGACATTTGCGACAGCCATCGCCTCGGTTGTGCCGACCATCCAGTTCTCGGGCCTGTTGCAGCCCGTCTCCACTTTGGAAGGGGGGGCTCAGTTCATCGGCTCGCTTTGGCCATCTTCCTATTTTCTGCACCTGAACGTCGGCGCGTTCACCAAGGGCTTAGGGTGGGAATCACTTGCCCCGGACATTCTTGCGCTTGCCTGTTTCGGTCCAGTGCTGACACTCGCCGCCGCCCTTTGCCTGCGCGCGCAGGAGAAGTGAATGCAGCGCCTTTTTTGCATATTCTGGCTGGGATTGAAGGAAATGATGAGCCTGCGCCGCGATTGGGTGATGATGGCCTTGCTGGTCTGGTCATTCACGCTGGCTCCGATCATGGAAGCAACAGGCGTTGCAAGCTCGGTGAATAACGCCTCAATCGCATTTGCAGATGAGGATAACTCTCCACTATCGCGCACCCTTGCCACTGCGTTTTTCCCACCGGAGTTTCAACCGGTCGTGCAAATTGAACCGGGGACCGGTCCAGCGCACATGGATGCCGGGCGGTTTATCTTCATCGTTGCCATTCCTCCAGGTTTTGAAAAAGACCTGCGCGCCAGAAGCACACCAGAGATACAGGTTCTGATAGACGCCACGGCTATGGAGCAGGCAGGTATCGGCGCCAATTACATCACCAGTATATTGAGCGCTGAAATCCATCGCTTTGCAGTTGGTGTTGACCTCGTAGATCCTCCCGCAATCAATGTCATTCTGAGAAGTGCCTTCAACCCAAACAGAGATACGGTGCGTTTTGCGGGCATCGTTGCGCTGATCGGTCAGATCATGTGGCTCACGACCATCCTGACCGGCGCTGCCATGATCCGGGAGAGAGAGCATGGAACAATTGAGCATCTGCTCGCCATGCCTCTAACTCCGCTCGACATTGCGATGGCAAAAATCTGGGCCAATGCGGCCGTTGTTCTGATCGCTGCGGGGTTATCGCTGACTTTTGTCATGCAGGGTTCGTTGGACATTCGCATTGCCGGATCAAAGACACTGTTCCTATTTGGAACCGCACTTTTTCTGTTTACAGCTACGGCGCTTGGGGTATTTCTGGCGACGATCGCGCGCTCAATGGCGCAATTTGCGCTTCTGGTCATGCTGATTGTCCTGCCAATGCTGATGCTGTCCGGAGGGGAAACACCAGTCGAAGGGCAACCAGGCTGGTTGCAAGCCGGAACGCTGTTTCTGCCATCGCGCCACTATATGTCAGCCAGCCAAGCAATTGTTTTCAAAGGTGCTGGAATCGAAACGGTCTGGCCGGAATTCGTTTGGATGGCTGTGTTGGGTCTGGCCCTGTTGATGACAAGTCTGGTTATGTTCAGACGGTCAGTCGCCCAGATGAGTTGATATCAACCGACCGTGTATGTTGTGGACGGGCGTATTGTGAAACGACGGCGCGAATTACCCAGTGAATTTGATCTCGGTTAATGAGAGTGCACCTCTGGGTGTGGTAAAATTAATCACCGTCTTCTTTTCCAGGGAGAGTTCAAATGCCCACAAAATCAGCCGAAATCGAGACACAGGAAGCCCTTACCGACGTGTTGAAATCCATGCAGGGCATGATGTCCATGAACTCCGCGGTGACGCCGCAGATTGAGCAGTTTTGGAAAGCGCAGGACCACCTGCTGAGCGAGGCGGAGGAATACTCCCGCCTCTGGTTCAAGCGCCGCCATGAGGCTGCACGCACCGCGCTGCAAACTGCCCGGGAAGCTACGTTTGGCGACAACCCAGATCCAAGCAAAACGATGCAAGCCGTCGCCGAATGGCAACGCCATTCCATGGAACGAATGGTGGATGACGCACGTGAATGGTTCGAAATGATGTCGCGCTGTGCAAAATACGTAAGCGAAACAGAAGCAGACATCATCGGCGAAAACATGGAAGCTGCCTCCAAGGTCGCAGGCAAAGCCAAAAGCTGAGACCGACTAAACCCGTTTGACGCAGCCCGTCTTCTACGGGCGCGGAGCACTGTGACCCTCCACGTGTCGCTGGCCAAACCGAGTGGCCACGATTGCGGAAGCGCTCTGACAGTTTTTCGTGTGTACCCAAACATGATTGAACATGCAAAGTTGGGACCAAGCGTTCGAGTTTGACGAAGATAAGTGCCCGGTGTTTTGGGCAATCTTTCGCCCC
Organism: Ruegeria sp. AK11; assembly: GCF_056541095.1. Classification (NCBI taxonomy): domain Bacteria; kingdom Pseudomonadati; phylum Pseudomonadota; class Alphaproteobacteria; order Rhodobacterales; family Roseobacteraceae; genus Ruegeria; species Ruegeria sp. AK11. The sequence continues at coordinate 135,607 of NZ_JBQFXU010000008.1, read as the reverse complement.
CCTTTCAGTTCCCATCTATCCAGCGCTGAGGTCTGGGACAATTTGGGTCAACGGGACAAACATGCGATAATCTGGTCCGTTTCCGGTCTCCTGCGGGTTCGTTGTGGCATTTGGATAACCAGAGATCGGTCGGTGCGGAACAATTTGGTGTGCGCAGCTGTCAGCTCGCCTGTGGCCAAGGCGTCTTCGATCAGGCACAGGTGTCCCATCAGTATTCCTGCGCCCGCCTTCGCTTCCTCTACGGCCAGACTGTAGAGGGAGAATTGAGCACCGCCCTTGGCACTATGCAGGTCATAGCCAGAGTGTTGGGCCCATTTGGTCCAATCTTCGTTCCACACCAGATCGTGCAGCAACGGTACGCCCAGAAAACCGTTTGCGCGGCAAACTTGGTCCTTAAGCGCCGGGGCGCAAACCGGCACGATCTCGTCCGGGCAAACGACCACCTGATTGGCCGTGTCGTCCGGTGGAGCGAAGAAGATTGACAGGTCGAACAGTTCGCGCCCCAGGCTCGGCGGCGCTTCCAGCGCAGTGACTGAAAAACTGATGTCAGGAAATTGAGATCGGATCTGGCGCAGCCTTTTGGGAAGCCAGAGCTGAGCAATGGCCGGTAAAGCAGCGATATGAAAATCTGCATTGGGTTTAAGGTTGCGCAGCGCACGGGCCGCGTCGGCCAATTGGTCAAAAGCCCTGGTAAATTCAGCGACAAGCGACTGCCCCTCGGGCGTGAGTTCTACGCCTTGCGCGTTGCGCCGGAAAAGTGCTGCACCGGCCCAGCCTTCCAGCGTTTTGACGTGTTGCGAGATTGCACCCGGTGTGACGTTCAACTCTTCAGCCGCGGCGACAAAGCTGATGTGGCGCGCCGCTGCCTCAAAAGCGCGCATTGCGTTCAGTGGGGGCCCTTTGGGACGCTTTGGGGAAACGCTCATCACCTTAGCCTTAGTTTTTCTACGCCAAGAAATAACAAATCTGCTTTGCGAAGTCACGCAGCAGCAGTCACAGTGCACGAAACAGGAGGATGTCAGATGACACTTGCACATAGAGACTGGGTGCCCACCGCAAGCGAAACATTGGTTCAGAATATCGCGACAAAGACAGCATCGGCATCGTCTGGCGACCTATTGGACCGGATCGTGCATCTGGCAGAGGAAAACCGCCGTATTCACGAGGAAGAGTGTTTCAACCTCAACCCCGCGACCAATGTCATGAACCCCAAGGCCGAGGCGCTTTTGTCGTCGGGCATCGGGTCGCGGCCTTCGCTGGGCTATCCCGGTGACAAATATGAAATGGGGCTGGAAGCAATCGAAGAAATCGAAGTCATCGCGGCCGAGCTTTGTGCAGAGGTCTTTGATGCCCGATTTGCAGAGGTTCGTGTGCCGTCGGGCGCAATTGCAAATCTTTATGGCTTCATGGCGACCTGTAAGCCGGGTGATACAATCATTGCGCCACCCGCAATGATCGGCGGCCATGTGACCCATCATACTGCGGGCTGTGCAGGGCTGTTCGGGCTGCGCACGATCGAGGCACCGGTTAACACAAATGGCTACACAGTCGATCTGGACCAACTGCGCGACCTGGCGCGGGCTGAGCGCCCCAAGCTGATCACGATCGGCGGAAGTCTGAACCTTTTTGAACACCCTGTTGCCGAGGTGCGGGCCATTGCGGACGAAGTTGACGCGAAAGTCATGTTCGACGCCGCGCATCAGTGCGGGATAATCGCGGGGCGTGCCTGGTCGAACCCGTTGAACGAGGGCGCGCATTTCATGACCATGAGCACCTATAAAAGCCTTGGTGGACCAGCAGGTGGATTGATCGTGTCGAATGATGTCGACATTGCCAAATCATTGGATGCTATTGCTTTTCCCGGGATGACAGCCAATTTCGATGCCGCCAAAACGGCCGCTCTTGCGGTTACCATGCTGGATTGGAAAGACTTTGGTCAGGCGTACGCGAACGAGATGATCGCACTGTCAAAAGCACTGGCCGCAGCGTTGGATGCGCAGGGTGTTCGCGTCTTTGAGGGTGCGGAAGGCTTCACCAATTCGCATCAGTTCGCGGTTCTGGCAGAGCCCTATGGCGGAGGGCAGGCGGCATCGAAGAAGCTTCGCGAAAGCGGGTTTCTTGCATGCGGCATCGGATTGCCTGTCAAGCCGGTTGAAGGGGACTTGAACGGGTTGCGGATTGGCACTCCTGAATTGGTTCGCTGGGGCATGACCTCTCGAGATGCTGATCGCCTCGCCGATTTGATCAGGCGAGGACTGGACGACGCGCCTGTCGCTTCGGAAGTCTCTGCCTGGCGTAGTGAATTCGACACGCTGCATTTCGTGAACTAGGCGCAAGCGGCCACCACATCCGCCCGGTCTGGTGGCTGCTCTTAACTGTTTTCCTGAATTATCGCGTCAATTCTGGCCAATGTAGCAGTGTTGACGGCGACACCTTTTTGACCTGCGGCAAGGCGACATGCACGGCGCCCATCTCCGGGCAGGTGCGCGCCGTCCTGATCTCTGATCGACGCGACCAGATCCGATATTGCGGTTGAAAACAGTCCATTTGACGAAACCGCAGGGTCAATAGCGATGAAGAACTGCCCGGTTTTCGGTGGACCCCCGACCGTTCCCGAGAACGGAGAGGCATGCAGCCCAAGAGTAGATCCTGTCAAAGCCGCCGCCATGATTTCAGTCAGCAAAGCGATACCCACACCTTTGTACCCGCCGGATGGGGCCATGCTTCCTTTCAGACCGACATTCGGGTCTGTTGTCGGGTTTCCGTCCGGGTCCAGTGCCCAGCCGACCGGGATGGCCTTGCCTTCTCTGGCGTGTTTCATCACTTCGCTTTTGGCGATGGTGCTGGCGCTCTGGTCAATCAGCAACGCGGGTTGCCCGTCTGGACCCGGTACCGCAACAGAGAACGGGTTGGTGCCGACAACGGGCTTCGATCCACCCGAAGGTGCAATGGATGCTGGTGCATTGGTGAATCCAAGACCAACCAGACCCGCCTGCGCCAGTCGATACGTGTGATAACCCAACACACCGCAATTGTAGCTGTTGGTGATCGCAAGGGCCGCGATGCCCTGTTCACGAGCCGCCGGGATCAATGCATCAAAGCCCATTTCAATGGCTGCATGTGCGAACCCGGTCGCAGCGTCTACCCGGATAAGGCCGGGGCGCGGCGTTTCCAGCGTCGGTACTGCCTGACCGTCGACTTTACCGCATTGTACATGTTCACAGTAAATCGGAATGTAAGCCAGACCATGGCTGGCCACCCCATCCGCTTCGGTTGCCGCCGTGGCCACGGCCAGAGGGCGCGCGTTTTCTTCACTTGTGCCAGCGGCAACCAACGCGGTGAAGGACAGCTTTTCGATTTCGGCAAGCGACAAGGTTTGGGTCTCGGTCATCTGATGATCCTTCAGTCATTGTCCGACAGGCCGGAACCAGCGCCAAGCAGTCGGGATTCTTCGGTTGCAGGGGCATATGTACGGTGCGCCATGGAGTTGAGGATCCGCCACACCTCTGCATTTGGAGCGGCACGGCTTTGCAGAGGACGACTGTTTTGAATGTGGCCGCCCTCAGTTATTTCAACATGATCAGCGCGGTCTAAATTGCAGTCTGCGCAGCTTAAATGAACACCATCAGTTATCGCAGCATACCCGTCAAAGGTGACTTTTACTGTCGTTCCCAGTTTTTTGGCCCCCGCAGCGACAAAGGGCAGCAACAGCAGTGGTGCCGCGAGATTTGAAATCGAAATGGTGCCTTGGGACAGGACGGTCGGTGAATCCGATATCGCAGCTCCGGTCATCAGGGGGCACAGGTCTTGTTGGCCAACCCATACTCCGTTCTGAAGCACAGGAATGTGGCGTTCCAGACAGGGCGCATATTCACGTTTGAGCAGTTGGGCCAGAATGGCGGGCCCGTCGAACCCTTGGGCGTTTAGCCACCGGGTGGCTTTCGCAGCCTCTTCCGCCACGCCCCAGGCATATCCGGCCCCACGAGTTGCGCGTTTGGCTGTTGCTTCGACTTCGTTCAATGAAAAGGTCATTGCGCAACCTCCGGATAAACCCACAAATCTGCGTTCGCGGTATTTAGCTCATCGGGGTAGGGGGCGCCGGCATACATGCAGATGCGGACCCAGCGATCTGAACGAGGGTCGAAATGCGTCGCGCCAAAGAAGGATAGTTTTGCGCGCAACATATCGATGGGCATCACGTTTGCGCCGATTGTGTTGTCATGGATCTCACCATATGGCGCGACACGGCTGATTTGTGCGCGGCGTACGGTGTGGCGATGCTCGGGGTGGCGCATAAGAAACTCTGCTATCGGCGCATCATCCGGCCACTCTTGCAAAGCCTTGAAAGCCAGTGCCGCATCACGCGCGGGCGCGAGCGGTTGTTCATAGTCCGCAATTGGTTCTTCAAACCGTTCACCCAGTCGGGGTTCAAGTTTCTCTTCGGAAACGTACCAGGCGCGCGCGCAGTTTTTCGGATCACTCCAATCAAGATCCAGCGCCCAGTCAAAACTGTTCCGGATCAAGGTACGCACCCCTGACACCGGCATTGTTCCATCAATAACCTGTGCAGCCGTGTTTGTGTCCGCCATGCAGCTGGACAGCCCGTCCACGACATCTCCGTAAGGCTCAAGGATCAGCGAGGCCAGCAACTCCTGGCCTTCTTCGCTGAGCGCGGTTTCCGACCATCGGATCATGCGATCCCACGGATGGTCTCGTGTCAGGTCGTCTGTAGCCAGAAATGCGCTGATTGAATTCAGGTCGTCCTTTAGCGCAGCGAGTTTTTCAACCTGTATCGGGTGTTCAGATTGCCACCACGTGATTGACTGTTTGCTGCGCGCGAAAACGTCGCGAAAGACACGCGCGTCTTTTTCGGTTGCTGTCTCAATTGACCGCACGCGCGAGATGGCCTCTTCCCGCGCCATGATCCAGTTGTTGAACAGAACGGGATGGTTCACGATGAACGGCGCCATTCCCAGTCCTGTGGAATTTCCGATGCCCAGCCAGCGTGCGATTTCAGGATCAAGCTCGGCGGTTTGATCCCCACCTTTGACCTGCGCCATATATTGCACCAGATCGCGTACAAAAATCCGGGTCAGGTACACCGACAGCATTTCGATCTGGAAGGGACCGCTGACCTCATCCCGGTCCGCCGTTTTCTCACGATCCGCAGCCCCGAACTTGCCCGACCCGTAAACAGCCGTGGTCCTCATCAGATAGCCGACCTGATAAATCTGTTCCAGGTCCGGTTGTTGGCCCGCAGCCAGACGATCCACCACATGAGCCCAGAGTCGCACGGAACGGTTGGCGCGTGACAGTGACAATTCGGTTTCGCTGACACGCCCTGCCTCTTGCAGCGGTACGTTCCGCGACAGCCGATCAATGTCTTCTGGCGTCGGGATACCGTCGAACAGCGCAAAGGTGGCGTCCCAGGCTTCGGCAATAACCCGGTCTGATCGTTGATCGGCAGGCAGGTCATGGGCAAATGCTACCAGCGAATAGGCGCGATCGGGGCCTTGCGCGGTATAGACCGCATGGCCGACACCTTTGTCGTCAATTTCGAATGCAGGTCGCGAGAAGCTCCAGTTTTCATCGGCCATGCGGCGTGTCAGTTGCCGCATAAAGCTGAGCCGGCATTGATGCAATGATCCCAGCCGTGACAGCCGCATGACCGTAGCGGGGTCACGTCTGGCGATCTCTGTCTGCGCGTGTGGTTCCATTTGGCTACCTTTGTGGGACGAAGTTCTCGGCAAAGAACCGATACCAGTTCCTGCCCATGATCCCGGCCACTTCGTCACCGTTCAGGCCGGTCGCGCGTAACCCTTGTTCGATGTTTCCAAAGTCTCGGTTGTCCTGAAACCAGCCCGGCATTGGTGGAAACCCCGGAGCAGAGGCCGAGCCTTCGCCATAGTCGATTTCTTTTGTCCACCGCCCCACACGCATCCATTCAACGATACTGTCAGGCTGATCCTGGCACAGGTCAGTGCCGATCCCCAGATGTTCGGCCCCGTATTTATCCGCAGTGCGGGCGATCATCTCGCAAAAGCTTTCCAGCGTGCAGTCAGACTTGTCCTTCAGGTGGTGAGGGTAGACCGAAAAACCCAGCATCCCACCGTTTTCAGTCACGGCGCGGATGACATCATCTCGCTTGTTGCGCAGGGCCGGGGACCAATCGTGCGGATTGGCATGCGTGATTGCGATGGGCCGGTCTGAGAGTTCAGCCGCCTCGATTGTGGACCGGTCAGCCGAATGGCTCATGTCCACCACAAGGCCCACGCGGTTCATCTCTTTGATCACCTGCTTGCCCATTCGGGTGATGCCGGTGTCTTCGGCCTCATAACAACCGGTCGCCAGCAGGGATTGGTTGTTATAGGTCAGTTGCATGAACCGCGCGCCCAAATCGTGCAGGATTTCAACCAGCCCGATGTCGTCTTCGATGGGCGACGGGTTCTGAAACCCGAAAAACACGGCGGTCCGGCCTGTTTCACGGGCCGTGTCGATATCGCCGGCCCACCGCCCTTTCATGATCAGATCCGGATATTGCTCGAACCAACGGTTCCATTTCTCGAAATTCAGAACCGTTTCTCGGAAATTCTCATGATAGGAGATGGTGACGTGGATCGCGTCCACGCGCCCTTCGCGCAATTGGCGAAATATCTTCTCCGACCAATTGGCATATTGCAGGCCGTCGACCCTCATCAGACGGGGCCCGCGCTGATATAGGCGGTTTTGACCGTCGTATAGAATTCAGCCGCTGCCTTACCCTGTTCGCGTGGACCATATGAGCTGTCGCCCCGGCCACCGAAAGGCACGTGGTAATCGGTGCCAGCGGTGGGCAGGTTAACCGTCACCACGCCGGTGCGCGCGTTGCGGCGGAAATGGGTGGCGCGGGCCAGCGACTTGGTCACGATGCCCGAGGTTAGGCCGAAATTGGTGTCGTTGACCACGCTCAGCGCTTCATCATAGCTGCCGACCTTGATGACGGATGTAAGCGGTGCGAACATTTCTTCGCGGTTGATGCGCATGTCGTTGGTGGTGTTCAGGAACACGCCCGGCGACATGTAGAACCCGTCATGAGGCATCTCCAGGCGCTGACCGCCACAGGCCAGCTCGGCCCCTTCGGATTTGCCCAGGTCGACATAGGCGAGGTTTTCATTCAACTGCTGCTGGCTGACGACGGGGCCCATCTGCACGCCTGCTTCCAGTGCGTGACCCACTTTCATTGCCTGCGCACCGGCAACCAGTTTCTCGACAAAGGCATCGTGGATGCCCGCGTGAACCACCAGACGCGATGAGGCGGTGCATTTTTGACCGGTGCCGCCAAAGGCCCCGCCCAGTGCCAGCGTCACTGCCAGATCCAGATCGGCGTCGTCCATCACCGCCAGCGCGTTTTTGGACCCCATTTCCATCTGAACCTTGGTCAGGTTCTGGATTGCTGCGGCGGCGATGCCTTTGCCCACGGGCACCGATCCGGTGAAGGAAATCGCATTGACCTTGGGGCTTTCCACCAGACGTTGCCCGACCGAACGGCCGGAGCCCATCACAAGGCTGAACAGACCTTTCGGAATATCCTGCCGTTCGATGATTTCAGTCAGGGCCACAGCCGAGGCGGGGGTGATGTTGGCAGGTTTCCACACAACCGCGTTGCCATAGCACAGCGCCGGGGCAATCTTCCACGAGGCCGTTGCAGTGGGGAAGTTCCACGGGCTGATGATTGCGACAACGCCAACAGCTTCGCGGCGCACATCCACTTCGATATCGGGGCGCACGGAATCGGCGTTCTCACCGATCTGGCGCAGGCACTCGGCGGCGTAATATGTGAAGAACTGACCGGCCCGGAAAACCTCACCCTTGCCTTCGGCCAGCGGCTTGCCTTCTTCGCGGCTCAGCAATGTACCCAGCTCTTCGGCGCGGGTCATCAACTCGTTGCCGATGGCGTTCAGGGCGGCCTGTTTCCGCTCCAGCCCGTAGGCAGCCCATTCGGCCTGCGCGACGCGCGCCTGATCCAGCGTCGCCTCAAGCTGATCGGCGCTGGCCTGTGTGAACATGCCAACCAGATCGCTTAGATCCGAAGGATTGCGGTTTTCAATTTCGCTTTCGCCCGCCAGCCATTCGCCGGCAATCAGGTTCAGTTTGGTCACGTCAGGCCCCAAATTCGCAAATTTCGATTTGGGCCAGGATGGAACTTTCGGCTAACATCAGTCAAACTCAAATAACTTTAGGAAGCTTCAGAAAGTTTGAAGTATGGCGATGAAAGTCGAGATGCTGCGGTGTTTTTGTACCGTGGCCCAAACCGGAAACCTTGCCGAGGCTGCCAGCCGTCTGGGTCGGACACAATCCGCCGTCTCAATGATGCTGAAGCAGTTTGAAGATCACTTGGGCAAGAAACTGTTTGAAGGTGAACGGAAAAATCACCTGTCGCCGCTGGGTCAGCAGGTTCTGGACCTTGCTCTCAAACAGGTGCGCGATTTTGATCAGACTGTTCAGAACATAGAAATGGCGGCGCAGGCGGAACATGGGTTGATCCGTATCGTATCCGTGCCGTCGGTGGGGGCCTTGGTCTTTCCCGCCTTGCTGGGACATATGACATCACGCTTTCCGGGGTTGAAGATCGAGTTGCGAGACGGGGATTCGCAACATGTTCTGGACGCCGTTGCCGGGGACAAGGCGGATATCGGCATTGCATCTGGCCATCATCCCCTGAATGGGGTCAGTGCCGAGCCGCTTTTTCAGGATCGTTTTGGACTGGTTGCAGCATCCGATCATCCGCTTATGACACGGGCCAAACCGCCCGAAATCTGTGACCTGATGGCGGCGCCCTTCGTGCGAAACGCCTTGTGCGACTTTATCGAGTCCGCGCCTTTCCGAGAGATCCTGGACAGGGCCGAGGTTACCATTCACAACACGCATTCCCTGATCACGACTGTCAGGGCAGGCCAGTGGATCACGGTCCTGCCGCAGACCGTCGCACAGTTCATCCCGGATGCGGTCGCCTTTCGTCCGATTTCAGATTTGCCAGACAAGCGAGAGGTATATATTTACCGTCGGGAAAGAGCCCGCTTCCGCGAGATCACCCAGGCCTGCTGTTCGTATATCCTGTCGAGCGGTTTTGGAAACGCTGGCTTGGTGCAGGAGCCAGTTTTGGATTAACCCTGCTCAAAAGCATAAATTAAATAGGTTCTAGCAGACTCGAAGCGGCGCACATGCTAGGTTCCTGAATGAAGTGGGGGACTTCAGAGGGGCAACATGTCTCAGGACCTGAGGGGCTGGCTGAGCGCAATTGGATTAAACGAGTACGCGCAGGCCTTCGCAGACAACAAAATCGATTTCTCCATCCTGCCTGATTTGACGGCCGAGGATTTGATCGAAATTGGGGTGACGGCCGTCGGTGATCGGCGGCGGCTGCTGCGCGCCATCGAACAGATTGATGCCAGCCAAACCTCAGCAGAACCTGAATCTGCTGCACAGCTCGAGCCCGCGCGGCGACAGGTTACTGTGATGTTTGCCGATCTGACCGCATTCACGAAACTATCCAGCGAGCTGGATGCTGAAGATCTGCATGCGCTGCTGAATCAATTCTTTAGCAAAGTGGACAATGTCGTCGAAAAATACGGTGGTCGTATAGACAAGCATATCGGCGATGCGGTCATGGCCGTCTTCGGAGCGCCGATTTCACACACCAATGATACCGAAAGGGCCGCGCGTGCTGCTGCCGAGATACATGCAGCTCTGCCGACCTTGTCACCGCCGCTTTCCTGCCACATCGGTATTTCCTCGGGTCAAGTCATTGCCAGTACGACCGGAAGTCAGTCGCATACGGAATACACCGTTACAGGAGACGGGGTGAATCTGGCGTCCCGCCTGACGGATATTTCCGCGGGGGGTGAGACTCTGGTTTCACACGACATTCAGCGCGCGTTGGGGCCGCTATTCGTGGGCGAATCCATTGGTGTGAAGGCCATCAAAGGGCTGAATGATCCCGTTGAAATTTGGCGTCTGGATCGATTGGCCCGGAACATTCGCACACGGCGTCACAAATTCATCGGGCGCGAGCGGGAATTGTCGGTGTTTTCGGCCACATTTGACCGATGCAAGCGCCACGGCAAGGGCGAAGTCCATGTGATCCTGGGTGAGCCCGGGATCGGGAAAACTCATTTGTCCGAGCAAGTCGCTGAGCTGGCATCCGGCCAGTCCTACACGATCCACAACGGTGTCGTGATGGATTTCGGCGCGCGCGAAGGGCATTCGGCCATTCAGATGGTCGCCCGCAGCATTCTGGGTCTTGACCCGTCGGATGGCGCGGAAACAGTTGCCGCAGCGGCTAGGGACGCAATCGCCAGGGGCTGGGTCAGCCCCCCGAACTCCGCGCACCTCAATGCGCTGCTTGAGCTGGAGCAGGATTCGGGTCTGGCTGAGGTGTTTGCGGTGATGGACAATAAAACCCGCCTGCGCGGACGGCGGCAGGTCATTGAAGAGTTGCTGTCGGCCAGCAGCCAGGAAGCCCCCTTGCTGATCCAGATCGAGGACATCCACTGGGCCTCGCCCGAGATCCTGATGACCTGCTCTCATATAGCGGCGGCAACGCGGAATATCCCTTGCGTGTTGATGATGACAAGCCGGGCCGAAGGCGATCCGATTGACCGGGACTGGCAAATGGCAACCGATGGCGCGCTGGTGTCCAAGATGGAACTGGCGCCGATGGGGGAAGAACAGGCCAGACTGTTGGTCGAAGAATTCACGGCCATCGACCCCGAGTTGCTGGACACCTGTGTCAAACGCGCCGGGGGCAATCCGCTGTTTCTTGAACAGTTGTTGCGCAATACGGATGTACTTACCCAGCAAGGCGTGCCCGGCAGTATTCAGGGGATCGTTCAGTCCCGACTGGATGCACTGGATCGAACCAGCCGCGCCGCCATTCAGGCCGCATCGGTATTGGGGCAGCGGTTCTCGCCAGAAGTTCTGAACTTCATTCTGGGTGAAGGGCATCTGGATACGACCAGCCTGATCCGATCCGCGCTGGTCCGAGAGGCAGGGCCTGACCTTATGTTCGCCCACGCGCTGATCCGGGATGGATCCTATGCGACGTTGGTCAAATCCGAGCGCGCGCGCCTGCACAGGCAGGCCGCCAAGTGGTTCGAGGATCGCGATGCGACCCTGTGCGCACAGCATCTGGACCGGGCCGGAGCGAATAACGCCGCACAGGCGTATCTGGACGCGGCAGACAAACTGATTCAGGCCTTCAGATTCGACGATGCCAGCCCATTGATCGAACGCGCCCTGGAACTGCCGTCCCCCGCAGGTGTCCGGTTCGACCTGCTGTGCGCTCGGGCTGAGACGCACAGGCTTCAGGGTCTGTCCGGCGACGCACTGCGTGAATTTCGGGAAGCTGCCCGGGTTGCCGAAACCGATGAGCAAATCAGCCGCGCGCATATCGGGCTGGCGCAGGCCGCACGGCAAGCCAGCCTGTATCAGGATGCCCTTGAGGCACTCGATATGGCTGAATCCGCCGCCGAGCGTTGCGGGTCAGAGCGGGATGTGGCTCAGATCAGCTACGTGCGCGGTAATGTTTATTTCCCTCTGGGCCGGGACAAGGAAGCGCTGAGCGCCAATGAACGCGCCCTGACGCTTGCCCGCAAACTTGGCTCTGCCCGCCTTGAGGTAGGGGCGCTAAGCGGATTTGGTGATGCAAACTTCATGAAAGCCACCATGAAGACAGCGACAGGCTTTTATACGCAGGCTGTTGAGCGGGCGCGCGAAAAAGGGCTGGTCCGCGATCTGGCTGCCAATCTGCACAATCTCAGCGTCGCGCGCAGTTACACCGGGGACGTCGCACAGGGCAAGGCGGACGCCATTGAGGCTATTGAAATCTCGCAAAAGTACTTTGCCTTTGTTCCGGAATGCGTTGCACAGACCTGCCTGGGCGTGGCCGAGACCTTTCTGGGCAACCTTGATCAGGCGCTGGACGCGTTCATTGTTTCAGCCGAAATTGCGGAACGCGTCGGGGCAAAACGTCTTGAGGCGCAGGCCCTTGAACACCTGGCGCGAACACAGGTTTATACCGGACAGTCAGACCGCGCGCGTACGACTGGGCGTCGCGCGGTTGAAATCGCGCTTGAACATGGGCGGAACTTTGTAGGGCCCAAGGCTCTGTCGGCTCTGGCAATGGCCGAGACCAACCCTGATGAGCAAACGCGCTTGTTGAACCTGGGGTCTGAAATCATTGCCGAGGGATGTGTGGGGCACAGTCACCTGCACTTTTACTCGGATGCCAGCGCCGTCATGCTGGCGCGCGGCGATTGGGACGCAGCAATTGAATATGCAGATGGGCTTGCAGCCTTCACCACCACCGAGCCTTTGCCGATGGTCGATCTGTCCATTCGCCAAACACGACTGCTGGCTGAAAGCGGACAGCAGAACACTCTGCCCAAACAGCACGCGGAATATGCTGACCTGAAAACGCAATTTGCAACGATGGGCGTCACGCAATCCCTTGTGGGTTCAGTGGGGTTTCTGGCTGATTAGGCGACACCGCAGGAGGCTGAATGAGTGTAGAAAGAAAGGTGTGGCTGATTTCTGGCTTGCTGACCCTTGGGCTCGCCGGTCTGTTGCTCAGGCTTTGGATCGACTTGAACCATTTTGAGGGGGATCCAACGCAGCTTCCGGATCAGGCATCGGTGGATGCCTTTCTGGATGAGCTGGACTCAGCACCAGATTACCGCGTCAAAACGGGGATATTCATCAAATCGTTCAGCTTTCTTGGTGCTAGCGACGTTCAGGTCACCGGCTACATCTGGCAGCATTACGTCGAAGGTGAACATGACAAGATCCGTCCAGCCGAGGGCGAGATCGGTTTCCTTCTGCCCGAAGCGGTCGATACAGCAAATGGCCTGATCGAAGAGGCCTATCGGCTACCGCAACAGGATGGCCTACTGATCGGGTGGTACTTTGAACAAACCCTTCGTCAGAGCTTTGACTACACCCGTTACCCCTTTGATCACAAAACGGTCTGGGTGCGCGTTTGGCCCGCATCTTTTGACGTCAATATTGCGCTGGTTCCCGACTTTGAGGCTTATACCGCGACCGGGCCGGATGATATTTTCGGCATCGACAGTCAGATCGTGATGGGCACGTGGGAACGCGAGAACACCTATTTCGACTATAAGCTGTCAAACCTGGATACGACGTTGGGCATCACGCAGAACACCTATCAAACCAACATGCCCGAACTGCATTATAACTTTGTCATCAAACGCAATTTCGCAAACGCGTTTATCGTGCACATGGTCCCGCTGCTTGTCGTGACAATGCTGCTGTTTGGGGCGCTGATGACCGTCACGCGCCGCGAGGGGCTGGCCGATCGGCATGACTTCAGCACGTCCAGTGTAATCGGAACCTGCTCGGTTCTGTTTTTCGTGATCCTGTTGGCCCATGTGCAGCTGCGTGAAGGGTTCGCAGGTTCTCCTGTGATCTATATGGAGTCGTTCTTTTTCCTGATGTACTTCATGCTGCTGGCAGTTTCGGTCAATACATACCTGTTTGCGTCCGACGTTGAGACGTCGTTGCGGATCATCCACTATCGGGACAACCTTATTCCCAAGGCCGGGTTCTGGCCGTTCGTCCTGCTTTGTATGGTGGTGATCACGGCCTATAATCTCAGTTCCAAGGAAAGCCCGAAACCGCCACCAGTCAGCACAGTGGAAAACTAGATAGCCGGCTCGAATCCGGGCTTGGGTTCACCCTGCGCCATATCCAGCGTGTAGTCGCTGATGACATCTGATTTGCCGTCACGCCAGTTTTGCATGTACTTTTCAGGATCGGCGATCACATAGGCGTAGGCGGGTTTCATCACGCCATCCAAGATCACGTTGATCTTTTTGCGGATATAGACGTTCTTGGACGAGCCCGGACCATGATAACCTTCCAGCTTGTCCAGCTCGTGCAGGCCCGATTCCGTCACCCGGTAAACCTCTCCGCTTACTTGTTTGCCCATGCCCTGCTGATCGACAAGGGTTGCCATTCGGTGCAGGAAGCCACAGTTCGGATTGTCGCAGAACGGTTCATTTGGAACGATCAGGGGCATTGGTTGCCGCGTGCGGGCAGGCCCGACAAAGTCATTCAAAACCCGGTTGTGTGCCTCATGGTTCGGGAACCCCTGTTTCAGGGAGCCGTATGTGAAATACAGATAGGTGGGTTCCTGGATGGCAACAAAGGTTTCGTCACGGCCCTGTTCCGCATCTTTTATCTTAAGGTTGTGATCCTGCGCCCAAGCATCCAGCATGGTCCGGATTTCGGGCGGGATATCCATGCCCTGAACAAATTCAATGCACGAGGTTGCATCCATGCCTTTGGCGCGCAACAGGATGTCGACCATCCTTGGGGCTTTGTTCATCACAGCCACATGCAATGCGGTGAAACCGTGATCGTTGACGATATTGACGTCGATGTCGCGGTCGATCAAATCCTGCGCCGCTTCATAGTCGGGCTTACCCAGATCGTGACCGCCTTCGTTCAATTCGCCTTCGCCACCGGCCGCATAATGCAGCAATGAATCGCCGTGGGCTTCGTCCACGATATTGATGCCCACGACACCTTCATCGATGGCGCGGAACACACGTTTCCATTCATTGATATCATCAGCGGCGGCAGCCTCTCGGGCCCATTTGCACACGCGGTATTTCTGGTCGTCCAGTTCTTCGAACGCTTCGCCCAATGCTTCCATGATCTGGTCAGGTGTGGCCATCATGCCAATCCCCATCCGACCGTTTGACAGCCGGCCTTCCCGGGGACCTATGAAATCAATGCCCAGTGTCTTCAGTCTTGCGACATTGTTCTGGGTGGTGATGTTGTTCCACATATTCGTGTTGCAGGCCGGGCACAGGATCACGGGCTTCTTCTGGTACTGCCACGCCACAAAGACCGAGGTCAGAAGGTTATCGGCGATCCCGTTTGCCACTTTGCCCATGGTGTTGCAGGTGATAGGAGCGACGATCACGCAATCGGCCCAGTCGCATAGCGCCAGATGAGACGCTCGCACCGGCATGTCGAATTCCATGTAACGGAAGTTCCATTCATCATCGTCGCGGTAGTAGTCGTTATGGGTGATCTTGGCGTCGATCCGTTCAGCGCCGAAGTCCCGAAAGAACTTCTCGGCCGAAGTGGAAGGGATCAGTTTGACATTGTGTCCGGCGTCGACGATGCGCTCAACCAGTTCGGGGATCTTGTCTGCCGCTGATGATCCGCAGGCACAAAGCAGCACGTTGCGTTTGCCGCTGCTTACCTGGTTCATCACACCTTTGGGATAGCCGAACATGTTCTTGTTCAGGCTGGGCGTCTCTTCAAGCTTGGAAACGGGAAGACCCGCTTCGATCATGCGGTCCTGAAGGTGACCCGCCTTGATCATGTCCACAATGTCTTCCAGCTTTTCGCCTTTGCTGATGCATTGGCCTTGGAAAAACAGGTAGGGAACTTTGGGTTTTTCACCTAAAGATATCAGCTGACGTCGCATCTTTATCGCGTTGGGGTCGCGACCGCCCACATCTACCTGCTTTACGCTGGTCGCACCGATGTTCGAAAGAACACTTCTGAGCATGTAGGACCATGGGTCTTCATCTTCATAAAACAGAACCATGGGGTTGTTCCGGATGATGCTGGTGACATCTCCGGGGTCTTCGGGCGGCTCAACCGTTTCGATCACCAGCAACGCCGGGTTTTCCAGATCGCGCAGCCCGCGGAAGATGTTGCCGCGAGGGGCTTGCCAGACCTGTGACGTTGCGGGGCTCATGTCGACGATCGTCACAAGGTCGGTTGCTTCATCATATGCGATACAGAGGCACCAGAATTCTTCGAGCAACGCGGTT
Organism: Ruegeria sp. AK11; assembly: GCF_056541095.1. Classification (NCBI taxonomy): domain Bacteria; kingdom Pseudomonadati; phylum Pseudomonadota; class Alphaproteobacteria; order Rhodobacterales; family Roseobacteraceae; genus Ruegeria; species Ruegeria sp. AK11. The sequence goes on along the minus strand of NZ_JBQFXU010000008.1, from coordinate 119,753 downwards.
TCCCGGTAAACGTTTACTGGTGGGCGGATGGCTTCGATCCCGGTGACCCGATTAAAGTCGATATTGATCATCAGGTGACGGTCCGTAATGGCGTCCAGGCCCTGAAGTTGCATCTTGAACCAGTCTTCGGGGGTATCGATCGATGTGTCCTCGCGCGTTCCGAAACTGCGAAGTGAACTGCTCAGGTGCACGTTTTCGGACCCGTTCAGGTATTTCTGGGCCATGTCGTGCATTTCCGCGGCCGTGGCCACCCGTGAGACAACATCCGTGAAAGAGGCTTCGGTGGCCCGCAGCAGCTCGTCTTCGTCTACCTTGTCGTCGCCGTGAATGGCGAGGCTTTCCACCAATACCCCCAAGGAGTTCATGTTCGGAGTGGCGCGGCGGAACAGGTTGCGCCGTTTCTTGGGGTCTTTCGCCAGATAGAGTGTGCTGTCGACATAGTTGCATCGTTGCCTGAATGTCTTCAGATGCGTCTTGACCGCGGCACGCGCCGAGAAGCGCAAAATACCACGCGACCGCATCGAGGTTCCATCACGGTCCGACATCGCCTTCCAAAGCCGGTCTGCGGTTGTAACCCAAAGCTTGCCGTATTTCTCAGGATGTACGTCCATCATGTGCACCAGCCCAGTGCTTGGGTTGCACTTGGCGATTACGGCAAAATGCCCGCCCGGCATATTCGCTTTGCCATGGGCGACGCCGACCTGAAAATTCGCCACCAGAATATCATTGTCACCACCCAGCCGGTTGGATTCGTCAATCGCATCCAGCAACAGCTGCACGTTTGTCGTGTCCTCGTCCATGAAATAGGCCTGAACCTGAACACTGTCCCGCAAGCCCTGCGAATGAATGTAGGTACAGGCGACGTCAAACAGCTCACCCAGTGAGATACCGTCATTGACGACGAAAGACGAAGGCAGCGCGCATTCACGGAAAATGTCGTTCACTTCGCAACTGAAGCCCAACGCGGACATGCTGAGGGCGGCAGCCGTCACGCTGCAACAATTGATCGGCTGCTGGAAGTTCTGCAATTGAACACTGACCAGATCGCCGAACATCGTGGCGAAGCAGGGTTGCCGGATTTCCTCTGGTATCTGACGCCAGTTCTCGCTGGACAGAAAAGCCACCCGCGATCCGTCCAGCGCGAGCGCTTCGAGGCTGACGGGAATGTCTGATATCTGAAGGTGCTCTTCATAGAAATAGTCACCGACATCCGCGCTGGCCAAAGGATTACCGTTCTGCCGCAGCTGAACCACACCGCGCAGAACAACATACATGCCGCTTGCTGGCAGAACCGTGTTGTCGGTCACCTCGATACATTCGAAATGACGGTTGATGACTGACGGGTCGGCAATCTTGGCCTCGCCCGGCAGAACCTTGTATATCAGGTTCCAGTCTGCGTCATTTGGGATATATGATCTGGATGTTTCAATTTGATCTATAAGCACAACTGTTCCCCCCGGAGTTGCGTTTCAAATGTCTAATTGCGGCCAGCAGGGGCTTTCGGGTTTTCGATGCGCAGATACCCGTCATTCAGAATTAAGGACGCGTCTGTTTTTGCCTTTCACTGGCCAGGGCCGGCCTGCCAAAGAGAAAAAGTATAAGCAAATTGGCCCAATTGGCTGCACAGTATCCGATTTTTGAATAAAAATCACGATGGCAGTGATGTTGGGTTTTAGGCTGTCCTTTCCGACAGGCAAATATGCGGTGCACCCAATGCAGCAAAGGGGGCCGAAAAGCTGTCGGATGTCAGGCTGACTTTCCGTTTAGTCGGCGAACAGGTAGTCCAGCCGCATCACCGCGTCGGCCTTTTCTTTGTCCACCCCAAGAAATTCGGATATGACAGCTATGTTTTCGGCGCGCTGGGCGGTTTCCCGCAGTCGCAGGTAATTGTCCAAACCGGCGGCGCGGATTTGTTGGGACTCGTAACTCAGGTCGTTGCGAAGTGTCGGCAGCAGATGGGAAACAGTCTCAACCGGGCTGTTGTCACCCGCCAATCCGACGCGCCGCGCGTGGCCAATCAGGTATTCGTCCGAGTATTCGCATTCGACCTCAAGCACATGGGTTTTGGCCTGATCACCGCTGAAATCCTGAACAACGTCCAGATTGGCCGGGTCGAGGCACAGAACCAACTGGTCTGATCCGAAACTTTCGAAAAGCATTCGTACAACAGCCCGCCGATGGCGCGAGCGCTTGGTCAGCGTCGTTTCAATACCACCCAGATCAGGCAGTTGAGTTTCCTCTTCGTTAAACAGGTATTCGACGCAGGGGATATCTGTTTCAGACGCGATCTGATCGACCAGCCTTTTGGCGACATGCCACTTCTTGCACACGATCACAAACAGCTCTCGGTCGGGGCCCAGAACACTTCCGGCCTCCCAGAAACGTTGCCCGAACCGGCGCCCGATGCGCCCCCGGCCGGCCAGAAACGCATACAGACTGCGCCCCTCGTTCGAGATGGAAAAGTCGATGCCCTCACTCGCGTAAAGTGAGCCGAGACGCTCTTTCAGCTCATGCGCCTCTGGGCTGATCTTGCGGGCAAACAAATAGTCCTGACCCAGAAGCATGTCATAGTGATCGTTGTAGAACGTGACGGGCATTCCATAATCCGAAAACATCAGAAATGTCGGAGTACGGTTTTCGATCTCACCCTTCGGGATCAGATGGCGTACCAGCGTTTGAAAGAAGGTTTCATCGGGTATCCAGGTGGTCGCAAAAAACCGGATCACGTCCCTGCGCTGTCGCAGGAAGTCCAGAATCATTTCGACCGTTCGGCGGCGCAGACACCACCATTGGCTGCCGATCATCACTTGAACGTCTTCGGGAATTCGCCGCGTCAGCCCGAAACGCTTCTGCGTTTCATAGGCAGCGTAGAACAGTTTCGGCTGGGTGCGTTCATTGAAATAATGGCGATAGATCAGCCGGTCTTCTTTCATGCCGGTCTTGATCCAGTCGCTTTCGAAAAAGTCGTGGCTTTCGATGAAATCCTTGTCGTGATCATCCAGAAATCGATGGGTGTATTCTGCCGTTTTGATCGCCATGCAATCACCGGACAGCATGTAAAAATGCGTGGCGCGGGGGAAGGTTTCGACGGCGGCCTGCAAGGCGTTCAGCGTGGCCTGCACCAGCGACCACTCTCCCCAGCCGCATTTGATGCGCCTTTTTGCAAAGGTCACGTTCGGATTTTGAGCCAGCGCGGAACGGATGCGCCCGTAAGCTTCGGGGCTGGCGCTGGCGTCAAAGTGGATCGCCATGCAATCGCCCGCAGCAGTCAGCTGTTCAGCCTGTGCAATGATTGCATCAGGGTCCTTATGGCACAACAATATATAGGCAATCTTCGCCATCGAGGTTAGGTAATTTCCGTTTCTGCCCGGTTTCAACCGTGATACTGAGGATGAGCGATTGAATAAACAGAATAATTTTGGTTCCTTGTTATCAAAAGCTGGCATATCGGTTTGAGACCAGACCAGCGTAGGAGGCACAGCAGATGGGTTTTCCCGGTACCTGGATGACCGAGAGCGAAAGCATGGTGTACCGCGTCGTGCCCAAATGCGCCTGCTCGACCATTGGGCAGATCATGTATTATTCGGATCACGGCCAGTTCTTTGACGGTGACATCCATGACGCCGAGGATGGTATGCACAAATGGGCCTTTGATCAGAGCCAGGATCTGATTTCCAAAAATGTGCGCGATCATGCCTCGTATTCCTTTACCTGTGTGCGCAACCCATACACGCGTATTCTGAGCTCGTTTTTCGACAAGATCTGCGGGATCCAGCGCAACGGCAAACGGTATCGTGGCAATCTGGTGCCAACGCTGATCTACAATTACGGGATCGAGGTGGGCGGTGACGATGGCAAGGGAGAGTTTGACCAAATCGCCAGCTTTCGCCGGTTCCTGCTGTTTGCGCGGGATACCATCCGCTGGCGACGCCCGATGGACCCGGACATTCACTGGTCGGCCATGTCTGGTCACGTGTCGACCTTCATCGTGAACGGTGGCCGTTATGATCGGATCTTCTGGACCGAAGCGTTCAACGACGGGATGCAGGGTGTCTTGGACAATACCAAGCTGAAGCATTCAGTTTCGCTGTCCGAAATACCCCGGTTCAACGAATCCGAAGGCCATGGCCCCAAGCGCGCACATCCGGTCGAGGATTATTTCGACGACCTGTCGATGCATCTGGTCTATGAGATCTACAAGCAGGATTTCGAGTTGTTCAAATACGATTTCGAAAACCCGGCCAACAAGATGCCGATCGGCGAAATCGATCTGGACGAAATTCACGCCAAGCTGGGCGATTGATCTTAAGGCTGGATGCCTCGTCCTCTGTCAACGTTTCTTGCGAAACATCTGCTCTGGTTGGCCCGAGAGCGCCTGTGCATGATCGGCTTACCGGTCTGCCGCGTCAGCAGACCGGTAATGTGTCAGTTTAGACTTGGCGTACGGCACCTTTTGCCGCGCTGGTGGTCAGCTTGGCATAGGCCTTCAGCGCGGTAGACACCTTGCGTTTGCGCGGCGCAGCAGGCACCCAGCCTTTTACGTCCTGTGCTTCGCGCCGGGCGGCAAGCTCTTCATCTGACACGGCCAGATTGATCGAGCGGTTGGGGATGTCGATTTCAATCGTGTCGCCATTCTGGACCAGGCCAATCTCTCCGCCTTCAGCCGCCTCGGGCGAGACATGGCCGATCGACAAACCGGATGTTCCGCCCGAAAACCGCCCGTCGGTTAGCAGGGCGCAGGCTTTGCCCAGACCCTTCGATTTCAGATAGGATGTCGGGTACAGCATTTCCTGCATCCCCGGACCGCCACGCGGGCCTTCATAGCGGATCACCACCACGTCGCCCTCTTTCACCTTGCCAGTGAGAATATCGCTGACTGCCTGATCCTGGCTTTCGCACACGTAAGCCGAGCCAGTGAATTGCAGGATATTGGCATCCACACCAGCGGTTTTCACGATGCAGCCGTCGCGGGCGATGTTACCGAACAGAACCGCCAGACCACCGTCCTGACTGAACGCGTGTTCCTTGGACCGGATCACGCCGCCCTTGCGATCAGTGTCCAGTTCCTTGAACCGGTTCGACTGGCTGAACGCCTGTGTGGTGCGCACACCGCCGGGGGCGGCCTTGAACAGTTCCTGTGCCTTGGGGTTGTTGGCGATGGTGATGTCCCAGTTGGCAATCGCCTCTCCCATCGTGGCCGAATGCACGGTGCTGCATTCGTTGTGCAGCAGGCCCGCACGGCTGAGCTCACCCAGGATCGAGAAGATACCACCGGCACGGTGGACGTCTTCCATATGCACATTTTCGGTGTTGGGCGCGACTTTGCAGAGGCAGGGAACACGACGGCTGAGGCGGTCCATATCGGCCATGGTGAAGTCAACTTCACCCTCATGCGCGATGGCCAGCAGGTGCAGCACCGTGTTGGTCGATCCACCCATGGCGATATCAAGGCTCATGGCATTTTCGAACGCATCAAAGGTGGCAATCTCACGGGGCAGAAAGCCTTTTTCATCCAGATCGTAATGGCGCTTGGTAATCTCGACGATCCTGCGGCCGGCTTCAAGGAACAGTTCTTTGCGGTCTGCGTGCGTCGCCAGAGTCGAGCCGTTACCCGGCAGGGCCAGACCCAGCGCCTCGGCCAGACAATTCATCGAATTCGCGGTGAACATGCCCGAACATGAACCACATGTGGGGCAGGCGTTTTCTTCGATGTGCTGAACCTGTTCGTCGGTGAACTTGTCGTTCGCAGCGGCCACCATAGCGTCCACAAGGTCAATCTTCTTGGCTTCCAGATCGGCGATGTCGATCTTGCCCGCTTCCATCGGACCGCCTGAGACGAAAATGGCCGGGATGTTCAGACGCATGGCGGCCATCAGCATGCCGGGAGTGATCTTGTCGCAGTTCGAAATGCAGACCATAGCGTCCGCACAATGGGCGTTGACCATATATTCGACCGAATCCGCGATCACTTCGCGTGAGGGCAGCGAATACAGCATCCCGTCATGGCCCATGGCGATACCGTCATCCACGGCGATCGTGTTGAACTCTTTCGCCACGCCACCTGCGGCTTCGACCTCGCGCGCGACCATCTGGCCCAGGTCCTTCAGATGCACGTGACCCGGCACAAACTGGGTGAATGAGTTGACGATGGCGATGATCGGTTTGCCGAAATCGTCGTCACCCATACCTGTGGCCCGCCAAAGGCCACGTGCGCCAGCCATGTTGCGGCCATGGGTAGAGGTTCTGGATCGGTACATTGGCATGATGCTGTTTTCCCTGTTGCCTCGGGTTGCATAATTCGGGGTTCGTACGTTATAGCGCACGTAGCACATGTGCGTTATAACGTACAAGGTAAATCGCAGGGCGCGGGTATGGCTATGGACGACATTACGCTGAAATTACGGGATGTGCGGACAGCTTCGGGGTTGAGCCTGTCCAAAGTCGCCGAGATGACCGGGGTCAGCAAAGCCATGCTTGGCCAGATTGAGCGCGGCGAATCGAGCCCAACGATCGCCACGCTTTGGAAAATCGCCAAAGGCTTTCAGATACCGCTCAGCGGGTTGATCGACACAACGCTGGGCGATCCATCGGTCTTTCAGACTGTAACCTTTCCCGGCAGTATCGAGGTCAAGATCGTCTTTCCCTTCGATCCCGCACTGGGAGCCGAGACTTTTCACGTGAACCTTGCCGCGAACCAAAGCCACGAATCCCCGGCTCATGCCGCCGGGGTGACCGAGGAAGTATTTGTCCTCAGCGGTACTTTGGAAATTCTGCGTGGCGAGGAATGGGTGCCCTTACAGGCCGGGCAGGGGTTGCGCTTTGCTGCGGACCTGCCGCACGGGTATCGCGCCGGTTCGCAAGGAGCCGCGTTTCTAAACATGCATCACTATGCGCAACACACTGAATCTCCTGAAAATGGCACGGCCCAGATATGACGGCTATCTTTGACACACTTACCATCGTGGATGCCATCGGCTCATTCGGGGCGCTGATCGTGGTGGCGGCGTATTTCGCGACGCAGATGCGGATGATGAATTCCGATGACCTGGCCTTTCCGGTGATCAACCTGCTGGGGTCTGTCCTGATCGTCTTTTCGCTGCTTGAGAATTTCAATCTGGCCTCGATGCTGATCGAAGGGTTTTGGATTGTGATCAGTGTCATCGGCATCATCCAGCATTTCCGCCTGCGCAAGGCGCGATAATTCCTGAGGTCAACAAGCGCTAGCGCTATCCAGCCTTGAACGCCCATGCCACGGCGTATAGGGAAACCCCAAGCTCGCTTAGGGGAGGCTTTGATGCAGGACGATCCAAAAACCCTCGTATCCACCGAATGGCTGGCCGCGCATATGAAAGACCCGGATCTGCGGATTCTGGACGGGTCGTGGTATTTGCCCGCGCAAAACCGTGATGCCAAGGCCGAATATGATGCCGGGCATATCCCCGGAGCACGGTTCTTCGATATTGATGAGATATCAGATCACCGTTCCGACCTGCCTCATATGGCACCACCGGTCGAAAAATTCATGTCACGCCTGCGGGCCATGGGTGTCGGTGATGGTCATCAGGTTGTGGTTTATGATGGTGCCGGGCTGATGTCCGCAGCGCGCGTTTGGTGGCTGTTCCGTCTTATGGGGCAGGAAAACATCGCGGTTCTGGATGGGGGGTTGCCAAAATGGCAGGCCGAGGGGCGCGAGATCGAGGATCTGCCTCCGGTCATTCGCGACCGCCACATGACTGTTCGCGTGCAAAACCAGCTTGTCCGGGACGTCACGCAAGTTTCCGCCGCCGCCAAGCTGGCAGATCACGAGATCATCGATGCCCGCTCGGCCGACCGGTTTGCCGGAACCGCACCCGAGCCGCGCGAAGGGCTGCGTTCGGGCCATATTCCCGGCTCGCGGAATGTGCCCTTTGGGCAGTTGTTGAACGCCAACGGAACAATGAAGTCGCCCGAGGACTGCCGCGCCATATTCGAGGCTGCAGGTGTCGATCTGTCGAAACCGGTGATCACCTCTTGCGGGTCTGGCGTCACGGCCGCGATTCTCAGCCTTGCGTTGGAACGCATGGGCAAGAAAGACCACTCGCTTTATGACGGCTCCTGGGCTGAATGGGGTGCCTTCCCGACCCTGCCCGTCGCAACCGGAGAGAACTGATGTTCGAGAACCTGAAACCGCAGCCCGCCGACAAGATTCTGGCGCTGATGCAGATGTACCGCGAAGACCCGCGCGATCAGAAGATCGATCTGGGTGTTGGTGTCTACAAGAATGCCGAAGGCGTGACGCCGGTAATGCGCGCGGTGAAAGCCGCCGAACAGCGCATCTGGAAAGAACAGGAAACCAAGGCCTATACCGGTCTGGCCGGTGATCCGGCCTATGCGGATGTGATGATCGGTTTGATTTTGGGTACTTCTGTGCCACGCGGCAACATCGCCGCAGTGGCGACACCGGGAGGCACCGGTGCCTGCCGTCAGGCGTTCGAGTTGATCCGGATGGCGAACCCTTCGGCACGTGTGTTTGTGTCGAACCCGACCTGGCCCAACCATCTGTCGATCCTGAATTACCTTGGGATGGAAACGGTTCAGTATCGTTACTTCGATGAAGACACTCGGGGCGTCGATTTCGATGGGATGATCGCAGACCTGAAAACCGCCAAAGCGGGTGACGTGGTTTTGCTGCATGGCTGCTGCCACAATCCGACCGGTGCCAATCTGAACATGGTGCAATGGCAGGAGGTCGTGAACCTGATCAATGCGCTGGGCCTCGTTGCGATGATCGACATTGCCTATCAGGGCTTTGGTGACGGTCTGGAAGAGGATGCGCAAGGCGTGCGACTGGTGGCGTCATCGGTAAAGGAATGTCTGATTGCGGCGTCATGTTCGAAAAACTTCGGCGTCTATCGTGAGCGCACCGGGTTGCTGATGGCCGTCAGTGACAACGCGGCTGAAACGGCGTTGAATCAGGCCACGCTGGCGTTTTTGAATCGCCAGAACTACTCCTTCCCGCCGGATCACGGCGCGCGCGTGGTGACGACCATTCTTATGGATGAGGCGTTGCGGGCAGACTGGGCAACTGAGCTGGAAGAGGTTCGCCTGTCCATGCTGGGCCTGCGCCAGCAATTGGCTGACGAGTTGCAGCGTCTGGCCGGATCCGACCGGTTTGGGTTCATCGCCCAGCACCGCGGCATGTTCTCGCGCTTGGGTGCGGCCCCGGAACTGGTCGAGAAACTGCGCGTTGAACACGGTATCTACATGGTCGGCGACAGTCGCCTGAACATTGCCGGGCTGAACGCAGCGACTGTGCCGATTTTGGCCAAAGCAATAGTGGATGTCGGGGTGTAGACGCAGACGCGACATTTGAAACGAAAACCCGGGCGCGAACGCCCGGGTTTTTTGTCAGGTGAAGGCAAGGCTTAGCCTTTCGAGAATTCGGGGTATGCTTCCATTCCCAGTTCAGCCATGTCGAGGCCGTTGATCTCATCCTCTTCGCTGACACGGATGCCGACGGTGGATTTCAGGATCGCCCACAGGATCAGTGCGCCGACAAAGGTGAAAACGCCGTATGCGACGATGCCCAGAAGCTGCGAGCCCAGGCTCGCGTCACCGTAGAAAATGACGGCGATGGTGCCCCAGATGCCACAGAACAGGTGAACCGGGATGGCACCGACAACATCATCGATCTTGAGCTTGTCCAGCATCGGGACCGCGAAGACCACGATGATACCACCCACGGCGCCGATCCACAGGGCACCGAACAGGGTCGGGGCCAGCGGCTCGGCCGTGATCGAGACCAGACCGGCCAGTGCGCCGTTCAGCACCATCGTCAGGTCAGGCTTCCTGTACAGAACCTGGGTCAGGATCAGCGCTGCAACCGAGCCCGAAGCCGCGGCCATGTTGGTGTTGGCAAAGATGCGTGACACGTCCGATACATCGCCCACGGTTCCCATCGCCAGCTGCGAGCCGCCGTTGAATCCGAACCAACCCAGCCACAGGATGAACGTTCCCAGGGTCGCCAGTGCCAGGTTAGAGCCGGGCATCGGGTGAACTTTGCCATCTTTGTACTTGCCGATCCGCGGGCCTAGGATAAGGGCCCCTGCCAGCGCAGCCCAGCCACCGACCGAGTGTACGATGGTCGAACCGGCAAAGTCTGAGAAGCCCTTGGCATCCAGCCAGCCGCCGCCCCATTTCCATGAACCGGAAATCGGGTACATGATGCCTGTCAGCACGATGACGAAGATCAGGAAAGGCCAAAGCTTGATCCGTTCCGCCACGGCGCCGGAAACGATGGATGCGGTCGCGGCCACGAACACAAGCTGGAAGAAGAAGTCTGAACCGACCGAAGCATAGTCCAGTGCCGCATCCGCCGGCGCAACACCAACCGCATCAAGCGTTGTGGTCGAAAAGAACGGGCCAAGCCAGCCCGTGATGGACCAGCCGTCGCCTGGATACATCAGGTTGAATCCGATCAGCCAATACATGATTGCGGCAAATGAAAACAATGCCACGTTCTTGATCATCTGCATGGCAACGTTCTTGGATCGCACCAGACCGCCTTCCAGCATGGCAAAACCTGCAGCCATGAAGAAAACAAGAAAGCCCGCCATCAGAAACAGAAGCGTGGTAAAGATATACTGGGTGTGCTGTGCCGCTTCGCCGGTTGCGGCGGCCTCTTGCGCAAGACCCATCTGCGGCAGCGCAACAATGGCGGCGGCAGGGATGAGAGATTTCATCAGGTTCATTGTCAGTCCTCGAATGATTGTGAGTGGGCGCACTTACAGCGCGTCCTCGTTGGTTTCCCCGGTACGCACACGCATCGCCTGTTCGACATCGAGGACAAAAATCTTGCCGTCACCGATCTTGCCGGTTTTGGCGGTTTTGGTGATGGTCTCGACGATCTGGTCGGCCATTGTCGCAGGCACCACGATCTCAAGCTTGATCTTGGGCACGAAGTTCACCGCATATTCGGCACCACGATAGATTTCGGTGTGACCGGACTGTGAGCCGAAGCCCTTGATCTCGGTTACCATCATGCCGCGCACGCCAGCCTCGGTCAGTGCTTCGCGCACCTCCTCCAGCTTGAACGGCTTGATTGTCGCAATGATCAGTTTCACGTCTTTCCCCTATGATTGTCCGGTGGGACCGGCTTGTTTGCACCTGCAGAAAAAAAGCGCGCCGCGGCGCAGTAAGAAACGCTTTCGGGGCCAAAACCTGTCGGAAAATAATGCGAAGTTGCACAATTTTTGCACAACACAGCCGTTGCGACTAATAATTGAGCACTATAGAGAGGGGAAATTCCGGAAATTCGGACCTCTACATACTGCGGTTGTCGAGGTATGGTGACCAAAAAGTATAACCGGGCAGAGTTTGAGCATGACTGAGTCCAAGCGCCGCAAGCCGACATTGGTCGCGGATAGACGGTACCCTTCAAAGGGCCGAAAACCGGCGGCGACCAAATGCGCGGCGGGCAAGAAATCGACGGCGCGCAAAACGGCCACGCGCAAAACCACACGCAGGAAAACCCGCAAGTCATCAGGGGGCAAAGGCGGTGGTATCTTTCGCCGTTTGTTCTGGTGGATCTGGCGGCTGATCTGGGGCCTGACCTGGCGTGTCGGTGCGATTTCGGCCATGCTGCTCGCGCTGGCGGTGGGTATCGTCTACGCCACGTTGCCGGATGTGGATGCCTTGCTGGATGGGCGTGCGCGGGGGTCCGTGACCTTGCTGGATCGTGACGGCAAGGTCTTTGCCTGGCGTGGTGATCAGTTTGGTGGCGTGATCACGGCCGATACCGTGTCTCCGCATCTGAAAAACGCGGTTGTCGCAACCGAAGACAAACGATTTTACCGGCATTTCGGGGTCAGCCCGCGTGGTGTCGCCAGCGCGGTCAGCATCAACCTGAAAGAAGGCCGCGGGCCTTTGTCCGGGCATGGCGGATCGACGATCACGCAACAGACCGCGAAACTGCTGTGTCTGGGTGTTCCCTATGATCCCAGCGATTGGGATTCCGAGGCCGCGTATGAGGCCGACTGCCGTCAGGGTTCCTTGTGGCGCAAGGCCAAGGAGGCTGTCTATGCGCTGGCAATGGAGGTGAAATACTCCAAGGACGAGGTCCTGACGATCTACCTGAACCGCGCCTTTCTTGGCGCAGGCGCGCGTGGGTTCGAAGCCGCAAGCCAGCGCTACTTTGGAAAATCTGCCGCCGAGGTTTCGCCCGCAGAGGCCGCGATGCTGGCTGGTCTGCTGGTTGCGCCTACACGCTATGCGCCGACCAACAACCTGCAACGGTCTCAGGATCGGGCGCGGCTGGTTATCGGTCTGATGGAGGATCAGGGATATCTGACCGCCGCACAAGCCAGCGAAGCGCGTACGCGCCCGGCGCAACTGTCTGAAGCGGCTGCTGCCCGAGCGGGCGGCTATTTCGCAGATTGGGTTGTTTCGGAACTTCCCAGTTATTTTGGCGACAACACAACCGAAGATGTTGTGATTCAGACGACTTTGGATCAGCGGATTCAGCGATCGGCGGAAGAGGCTTTGCAATTCATCTTTCAGGAAAAGGTGCGCGAAGGCTCCAAGGCGCAGGCGGCCATCGTGGTTATGTCCGCGGACGGAGCGGTAAGAGCCATGGTCGGCGGCCGAGAAACACGGGTTGCCGGGGTGTTCAACCGGGCCACCATCGCCAAGCGCCAAACCGGTTCGTCCTTCAAACCTTTTGTCTACGCCACCGCGCTGGAACTCGGCTATTCGCCGCTGGATACGGTGATGGATGAACCTTACTGCGTGGACATTCCCGGGTCCGGTCAATGGTGCCCCAAGAACTATACCAACAAGTACTACGGGCGCGTGTCACTGGCGGATGCGTTGAAGAACTCGCTGAATATTCCGGCGGTGAAAGTTGCCGAGATTTCGGGTTTGGATAACGTCCGCACCGTGGCCAGTGGTTTTGGCATTGCCAGCGATCTGGCGCAAGGTCCGGCCTTGGCGCTGGGCGCGTCGGAAAGCACGCTGATTGAGATGACGGGGGCTTATGCAGGTATTCTGAACGGCGGCTCTGCCGTTGAACCTTATGGCCTGACCGAGTTGAAGCTACTGGGTGATGAAGCACCTGTCATGGTTACGACAACCGGTATCGGTGAACGGGTGATTAACGACGCGGCTGCCAAACAGCTGACATGGATGATGGAACGTGTGGTGTCCGAGGGCACAGGTGGACGGGCCAAGTTGCCCGGCTGGCAGGTGGCGGGCAAAACGGGCACAACCCAGGCGGCGCGGGATGCATGGTTCATCGGGTTTACTGCGGATTACGTAACCGGCGTTTGGATGGGCTACGACGACAACACGCCCCTATCTGGTGTGACCGGTGGAGGTTTGCCCGCGGAAATCTGGAGAGAAACCATGCTGCGAGTCACCGAAGGGATGACACCGACACCCTTGCCGATGATGGCACCAGCGCCGCCGGTTCAGGTCGCACAGCCACAACCGCGCAGAAAGCGCGGAGGCTTTGCCGATGATATCAACAATCTTCTGAAGAATATTTTCGGTGGAAACTAGAGCCTTCTCTGAGGGAAAAAACGAAAAAAGGCGGTGCATCGGGCACCGCCTTTTGTCATTTCGCTGTTTCGTGTTTCAGACGCTGGCATCCAAGGCCGCAAGGATCGCGTCGCCCATTTCAGTGGTTGATACGGGCTGAACGCCCTCATCTGCAAGCAGGTCGCCGGTGCGTACACCATCGGCCAGTACTTTCTCGATCGCGGCCTCCAGACGATCCGCTTCTTCGCCCTGATCAAAGCTGTAGCGCAGGGCCATAGCAAAGCTGAGGATACAGGCGATCGGGTTGGCTTTGCCCTGACCGGCGATATCCGGGGCCGAGCCATGGACGGGTTCATACATTGCCTTGGGCCGACCATTAGCCATCGGCGCGCCCAGAGAGGCCGAAGGCAACATGCCCAGCGACCCGGTCAGCATCGCGGCGCAGTCGGACAGGATGTCACCGAACAGGTTGTCGGTCAGGATCACATCAAACTGTTTCGGTGCGCGCACAAGCTGCATCGCGCCGTTGTCAGCGTACATATGGCTCAGCTCAACTTCGGGGTAGTCCGCTGCGACGCGGGTGACGACTTCGCGCCACAGGATGCCCGATTCCATGACGTTGGCTTTTTCCATCGAGCACAGCTTTTTGTTGCGGCGCATTGCCAGTTCAAAAGCCGAGCGCGCGGCGCGTTCGATCTCGGATTCGGTGTAACGCTGGGTGTTGATGCCGACGCGTTCGTTGCCTTCCTCGAAGATGCCGCGCGGCTCACCGAAATAGACGCCCGACGTCAGTTCGCGCACGATCATGATATCCAGACCGGCAACGATGTCTTTCTTCAGCGAAGAGAAATCGGCAAGCGCGTCAAAACACTGCGCGGGGCGCAGGTTCGAATACAGGTCCATTTCCTTACGCAGGCGCAGCAGGCCACGTTCGGGTTTCAGGCTGAAATCCAGATCGTCGTATTTCGGACCGCCGACGGCGCCCAGCAGAACCGCGTCAACCTCTTGCGCCTTTGCCATGGTCTCATCGGACAGAGGCTTGCCGTGGGCGTCATAGGCGGCACCACCCACCAGGTCCTCGCTCACGTCAAATTGAAGACCACGATTGGCACCGAACCAATCGATGATTCTGCGCACTTCGGCCATAACTTCTGGGCCAATTCCGTCTCCGGGCAGGATGAGGAGCGAGGGGTTGGGCATGAAGGGTCTCCTTGCGTTTTGTTGCACAGGCCCTAGCGTCTGCGCAGCATCGGGTCAATGAGACAGACCTGTCAAAACACAAGGAAAACACATGCTGACACCCGGAAATCTGGTTCCTGCGCTGAAAATTGAAACTGTCGCCCATGGCAGTTTCGACCTCGAGACCAACAAGGGCGAAAACGGAACGCTGGTGATTCAATATCGCGGATTGCATTGCCCGATCTGCATCAGGCAGATGACCGAGGCCGAGGCGGCGCTGGACGATTTCGCGGCGCTGGGTGTCGAGGTTATCATGATCACCACCGATACCGCCGAACGTGCCGCTGAAACCGCAGCAAAAGCCAATGTTTCCCGCCTGCGTGTAGGCCACAGCCTGCCCCTGTCTGAGGCACGGGAGGGTTGGGGGCTGAACATCTCGACCAGGCGCGAAGGCAGTGCCGAACCAGACCTGTTTGCGGAACCCGGACATTTTTACATCGCACTTGACCGGACGCTTTATTTTGGGTGGCAGCAGACCACGCCTTTTGGACGTCCGTCGATGTCGGATATCGCGGGTGGTCTGAAGTTCACTTTGGGCAATAACTACCCGGCGCGCGGAACGTATACGGGCCCACTTTGATCCTCAGAGGCTGGCCTTGAGCCCTTCTGCCAGCAAATCCCAGACCCTGCGGATACGTGGGGTCTGGCGCATGGCCTGCGGCGCAGCCAACCACACGGGCAGAACCGGGATTTCAACATCCAGCGGCAAGATTTCGACATCCGGGTCGGCTTCTGCCATCTGGACCTGACTGAAGCCAATGCCGCATCCCGCGCGGATCAGTTCCCAATAGGCGCTTTGCAGATCGCAGCGGGTCGCAAAACTGTTGCGGCTTGCGGGCCATCCTTTTTCGCGCATGGCCTTGATGATTTCCTGATTGGCGTCAAACCCCACAAGGTCGTGGGAAAAAAGTTCCTCGGGTGTCTTGGGGCGTCCCTTACGGTCGAGATAGGACCTGGCCGCGCAGAAGCATAACGGCACCTCACCCAGATAACGCGAAATGATATCCATTTGCGCGGGGCGATACATGCGAACGGCAATATCTGCCTCGCGGTACAACAGGTTTTCCGTGGTATCGGTGGCGACCAGCTCAAGTTGAATGGCGGGTTCCTGCCTTCGGATATTCGCCAGAATCGGTGGCAGCAAGTGATGCGACGCGAAGACCGAAGCGGTGATGCGGACCGAGCCTTCAAGCTGCTGCGACTGCCCTGCGGCGGCAAGGCTGAAGGCAGTCATGGCGCTGTGCATTTGCTGCGCCATTGGCAAGAGTTGGGAACCTGCCACGCTCAGTTTTAGGCCACGCGCGTGCCGGTCGAACAAGGATACGCCCAGTTCGGTCTCAAGGCTTTGTACTTGCCGCCCCAATGTGGGTTGGCTGCGATCAAGGTGCCGAGCAGCGGCAGACAGGGATCCTGTTTCGGCCACGGCCAGAAAGCTTTGGATCAGAGACCAATCCGCATGTGTCAGTGCTTTATCCATTCATAATTGAATACACATTCTACATTTCCCGGCAATTCCATACGTGCATTGAATGGATAGATTGGTCTGAAACAGGAGGCATCAATGACACAAACTGCTCTGATACTCGGCGCGTCGGGCCGGTTTGGGCGCAATGCTGCAAAGGCGTTTCGGAATGCGGGTTGGACCGTGCAGACATTCCGTCGCGGGTCCGGTTCTCTTTCCCAGGCGGCAAAAGGGGTGGATGTCATCGTAAATGGGTGGAACCCGCTCTATCCTGATTGGTCGCGTGAAATGCCCGACCTGACCAGACGCGTGATAGACGCCGCGTCCGAGACCGGAGCCACCGTATTGGTTCCCGGCAACGTCTATGTGTTTGGAGTGGACACGCAAGGCCCATGGTCCGGCCTTACACCGCACTTGGCCACCAATCCGCTTGGCCGTATCCGGATTGAAATGGAGGAGGCGTATCGCGCTTCAACCGTCAGAACGATCCTTCTGCGAGCAGGCGATTTCATTGACACTGAGGCATCTGGAAACTGGTTCGATCAGGTCATGATCAAGCATCTGTCGCGCAATCAATTCGTGTATCCCGGAGATCCGGAGGCCCCGCACGCCTGGGCCTATCTGCCTGATCTGGCCCAAGCTGCCGTCGCGCTATGTGAAATCCGAAAGGATCTGCCGCGGTTCTGCGATGTTCCTTTTGCTGGCTACACCCTGACCGGAGCTGAGATCGCGCAGTCTCTGACGAGAGTGACCGGGCGGGACATATCCGTGAAGCCTATGCAATGGTGGCCATTGCAGCTGGCGCGACCATTCTGGCGCATGTCCTCACACCTGATTGAAATGCGGTATCTGTGGCAGGTGCCGCACCAGTTGGACGGATCGTACCTGACCGAGTTGCTGGGTTCTGTGTATCAGACAGATCTGGATGATGCATTGCGTTCTGCGATCTCTCCCAGCCTTGTGGCTTTGCCCTATGCGAACGGAGAGTCGGTCACGCCTTAAGGCAGGGTGACGTCAATCCAGACCAATCGGTGCCTGCTGGCACGTAGGGCAGATTCGTATAGCTTGCTGCCTTCTTCCGGCCACGTCACACCGGCGTCCGAAATGCGCAGGTCGGCGGACGGCAACACATAATCCACGCGCATTTCACCCGTGGCCTTCCAAGCGACCGTTGAGGTCGAGCCTGACGGGTCTTTCGGCAGCGGGTCTTGCAGACGGGGATGGGCCAGAAGGGACTGAATGGCCTGTTTACGGCCCTCCCCACGCGTTGGGTCAAGGTTGGCATCGCCGGCGATCAAAAAGGGACTTTCGGGGACTGGCCCCAGTTCACCGTTCAGTAAAACGGACCAGAGCCGGATCTCATCCTGATTGCGCAAGCCATTTCGATCCTCGGGCCCATCGAAAACGGGTGGCGTCGCATGAAAGGTCATCAAGTTGAGCCGCCCATAAGGGGTTTCGATCGGTACAACCCAGTGTGCGGTCGAAGACAGGCGTTGTATCTGATGTGCCGCGTCAGACGGGAAGGGGTGCCCGTTTACGCCAGGCAGGGTGGCGCCCGGTAAACTGCGCCACAACAGTTCGGAATAATCCTGAACCTCGGCGGTGATAATTTCGTATCGCGACAACAACGCCAACCCACCCTGACCGGTGAACTGCCCCCAGCCTTGGGCGTCGCCGGGGCCTTGGGTCTTGTCATCACCGTCCAGATCAAGCGAGGTTTCCAGGCCGGCATTGGGTTGTGTGGCAAGGTAATATCCATAATCAAGCCCCGCGTTGCGCAGTTTCCCAATCAGGGCGATTACAGCGGTATTGTTCAGATCCCAGTCGATACCCTGAAGGGCGATTATGTCAGGGCGCGCCGACGCAATAACGTCGACAACGGCCAGAACCTGCGCGTCATCGCGTTGAATGTCGCGAAGCAACAAACCGGGACCATTTCTGCTAAGCTCGGTATTATAGGTGGCAATGCGCACGACTTCTGCCTGTGCCGCAAAGGGCAGCCATAGCAGACACAAGATGCGGATCATGCGGTCTGTGTTGACTCGCTGGTCGAATAGGCGCGGCGTTTTTCCATGATCAAGCCCGCGATCCTGAGGGTCGCCATGCCGCGCATGATCATGCTGGCGGGCAGGAAGGCCCATGCGCTCATGGTCCAGATCAAGGTCTGTGGATTCCCGAGAGAGATCGGGGCGATCACACTGCTCATCAACTTGATTATCGCCGGAATGAGGAATGGCAGCAGAATGCCGATACAGATGTTCAGGCGGCCATCCCGTTGAAGGCGCGTAACGACATCGCCCCCTTTGGTCGGGTCAAACAGCGGCAGGTTTGTCCAAACATTGAAGGCGCCATTTCCGGTTGGCCAACCCCGAACCCTGACCGCATAGGCAAAGCTGACAATCGTGACCAATGCCGCGACATAAGCTACGCTGGCCGTGATGCGGACAAGTTCAATCAAGGCGTGGCTGGCATCCGGGGGCAACATCAACACGATGAGGCGCACCGGAGAATAGGGGAAGTCCACCACATTTGCGACAGCCAAACCAACCGAATAAGAGAATGTGGTCAACTGCGTTGGTTCAAAGGCGTTTTTGCAGATCAGCGTCAGAAAGGTGACCATCGACATCAGGCCGACAAACCGAAGGCGATTGACCGGGGGCGCGTCGCGGAATTCGATAAAGCTGGGAAAGGCAGAATTGTATTCGGCAAAGGTCAGGATAAACGCGAGGATCGCGAGAAAGACCAGTATCTCGGTCCCGTTCGTAGATGAGACAGGCAGGTACAACGCAGGTGTCAGCACCATAAGTGCAACAAGTATACCGCGTATCGCCGCCCCTGTTGTGCGCGCAATCACTATCCGAACCCTTTTTCAAACCGGATCAGCCGATCTTTGTCGACTTGTTTCCAACTTGTGCCCGTCGCTTCGTCTGACGTTGACGGATGCCTCTTCAGCGTCAACATGAACGATAAGCGGCATTTTGCTCAAGCCGAGGTGCAGAAAACACGGGATTTCGGGCAAAAAGATGGCGCAACTGGTGCGGTATTGCATCATTTTCGACGCAAATCCGACGTGTATCTCAAATTGATATCCACATGTTGTGGTTTTCGAAAAATCAACCCCAAGAATGCGAGCGGGGCCGCCTTGGCGACCCCGTCAGGTTGAGTATCCACAGATTCGTCCCCAGAATCACACCCAGGGGCGGGCCTGACTGGCGTGATCCTCGAACTTGTCGATGTGATGATCTTTTTCCATCGTCAGCCCGATATCATCCAGACCATTCAGCAGGCAGTGCTTGCGGTGAGGATCGATTTCGAAATCGATCACGACGCCGTCCGATGTGGTGATCTGCTGGTCTTCCAGATGTACGGTCATGCGGGCGTTTTCGCCTTTATGCGCATCATCCATCAGGATCGCGTGGTGTTCTGCCCCGACAACAATCGGCAGAATGCCGTTCTTGAAACAGTTGTTGAAGAAGATGTCGGCAAAACTGGTCGAGATCACGACCTTGATGCCGAAATCCTTGATCGCCCAGGGCGCGTGTTCGCGTGAGGACCCACAGCCGAAGTTGTCGCCAGCAACCAGAATCTCGGCCTCGCGATAGGCGGGCTTGTTCAGGACGAATTCTTCATTCTCCTGACCGTCATCGTGATAACGCATCTCGTCGAACAGAACGACACCCAGGCCCGACCGTTTGATGGTTTTCAGGTGCACTTTAGGGATGATCATATCGGTGTCGATATTGATCAGCGGCATTGGGGCGGCCACCCCGTGGACTTTTTCAAACTTATCCATGTTCACACTCCTGCGGGAGAGGGCCGCGCCCAGACCCCGCGTTAAGCTTGTTTCGTTTCTTTTGGTGCGTCCTTGACGAAGAACGCCATGAAGACAAGGCCGAGCCCGTTAAAGATCATCTCGATCCCCAGCAGGATGCCCAGCAATTGCAGCAGCACTGAAGGGTCCATTGCAGCAAAGCGCCAGATCAGGATTGCAAGAACAATCGACATGATGCCCGAGACCAGCGTCGCCCAGAAATACTGTGTTCCACGCATCTGGAACGACAGGATCACGCGGGCAATGCCGCCAGCCATGAACAGGATCAGGCAGACGGTTGCCAGTGTCAGCGTTCCTTGCAGTGGGTGATCCAGAAAGGACCAGCCCAGAAACAGCATCACGACACCCATGATAAGTGACAGTATCTTGTTGCCGGTCCCTTCGACTGTGAAGCCGCCAACAACCTGCAATGCGCCCGAAATCAACAGCAATACACCTGTGAACACCGTCACGGTAATTGATGCCACGACCGGTGCGCCCAGCACAAAGATGCCGAACACGATGGACAGAAGTCCAAGCAATAGCCATTTTGTCCAGTCACTCATGTCTTCAATCCCTCAAATATCCAGTTATGAGGGTAGCTTACATCATTTCACGAACGTCTGTCAGCCGTCCTGTGATTGCCGCTGCGGCGGCCATTGCCGGGCTCAGCAGGTGGGTACGCCCGCCCCGGCCCTGACGGCCTTCGAAGTTGCGGTTTGAAGTCGCGGCGCAGCGTTCACCCGGTTGCAACTGGTCGGGATTCATCGCCAGACACATCGAACATCCTGCCAGACGCCACTCGAAACCGGCTTCTTTGAAGATATCCGCCAGACCTTCTTCTTCGGCCTGCGCGCGGACGAGGCCCGAGCCCGGAACGACCATGGCGCGCATGCCGTCCTTGATCTTTTTGCCTTTCAGAATCTCGGCGGCGGCTCGCAGGTCCTCGATCCTGCCGTTGGTGCACGAGCCGATAAAGACGGTGTCGATCTCAACTTCGCTCAGCTTCTGGCCGACTTTCAGTCCCATATACTCTATGGAGCGGCGGGCTGCATCGACTTTGCCGCCTTCGAAATCCTCGGGGTTCGGGACGGTTGCGGTGATCGGCAGAACGTCCTCGGGGCTGGTGCCCCAGGTCACGACCGGCGCGATGTCTTCGCCGCGCAGAGTGATGACCTTGTCGAAATGCGCGTCTTCGTCGGTGTAAAGCGTTTTCCACCATGTCAGAGCCGCTTCCCACTGCGCCCCTTTCGGCGCGTGCGGGCGGCCTTTGACATAGTCGAACGTTGTTTCATCCGGCGCGATCAGGCCGGCACGAGCCCCGCCTTCAATCGCCATGTTGCAGACGGTCATGCGACCTTCCATCGACAGATCACGGATCGCTTCGCCGCAATACTCGATGACATAGCCGGTACCGCCAGCAGTGCCGGTCTCACCGATCACAGCCAGAGTGATGTCCTTGGCGGTCACGCCCGGTTGCAACTTGCCGGTGATTTCCACCTTCATGTTTTTGGACTTCTTCTGGATCAGCGTTTGCGTGGCCAGAACATGCTCAACCTCGGACGTACCGATGCCGTGGGCCAGCGCGCCGAATGCACCGTGGGTCGCTGTGTGGCTGTCGCCGCAGACAACGGTCATACCCGGCAGGGTCCAACCCTGTTCCGGTCCAACGATGTGGACAATGCCCTGGCGCACGTCATTCACCGGGTAGTAGTGAATGCCGAAATCCTTGGCGTTCTTGTCCAGCGCCTCGACCTGAATGCGTGATTCCGGGTTTTCGATCCCATTCACGCGGTCCGGTGTGGTCGGCACGTTGTGGTCCGGTACAGCGATGGTTTTTTCCGGCGCGCGCACTTTACGGCCTGCCATGCGCAGCCCTTCAAATGCCTGCGGGCTGGTGACTTCGTGCACCAAATGGCGGTCGATATAAAGCAGGCAGGTTCCATCATCGGCTTCGTGCGCGACATGGGCATCCCAGATCTTGTCATAGAGTGTCTTGGGGGACATCGGTCCTCTCCCGTATGTAATGAGAAATAGCTGGCGAGTTGGCTCAGGCGACGGATAGGCGCGCCAGAACCGTGCGGGCAGCGCCAAAGAACCGTTCACGCAAGCGCGCGCGATCTTCCAGATTCTGAAGTTGGGCCACATTGAGTCTCATGCGGTTCAGATATACCGCGCCCTTCCGGCAATCAAGGTTCAAAACCAGTGTCAGGCTTGCATCGCCCTGCATTGCTGTCCAAGCTGGCCCCGCAGGAGACGTGCATGAACCAAGACCTGATCCCAAGTACGCTGACCGACCTCTATAACAACATGGTTGCGGCTTTTTCCGCGCAATTCGAGAGGCTGCTTGATCTGATCGTCACGCCAGGCTGGCGACAATATCAATTGCTCATCATCCTGTTGCTGTGGGCGCTGGCTTTGCTGCTGAAATTCCTGACCCAGTCTAGATGGGATGCCTGGGCTCGTTCACGCACGGGATGGCCAAAATGGCGGCTGCGGGTTCTGGTACAGCTGATGCGGCGGTTGGCGCTGGTCTACTTCATCCTGCTTTCGTGGGCATTGTATCTGACCATGCAGCAGCTCACCTGGCCATCGCGCAGCTATATTATCGGGGTGATAGCTACGTTGGCGGCGGCGTGGCTGGCGATAGCACTGGTCGCGAGACTGGTCCAAAACCGCACGCTTCGCCGGATTTTCAAGTGGGCAATGTGGTTCTACGCAACGCTTGTCGCGCTGAATCTGACGGATGATGTCGCGGGTTTTCTTGACGGTGTCGCGATTTCCATTGGGGACCTGCATATTTCGGCTCTTGGGATTCTCAAGGCAACTTTGCTGATTGGCATCCTGCTGACACTGGCCCGTATCGGCACGCGCGCAGCCGAACGCGCATTGCAAAGCAATGACGACATAACCCCGTCCATGCAGGTGCTGCTGTCAAAAGGCATACAGGTTCTGCTTTACGGGGCAGTCTTTATAGCTGCGATCCGAACGTTGGGGTTCGATCTGACCGGCATCGCGCTTTTGTCTGGCGCCATCGGCGTGGGTATCGGGTTCGGTTTGCAAAAAGTGGTGTCGAACCTGATATCGGGGATCATCATCCTGATGGACCGCTCGATCAAGCCGGGCGACGTGATCTCGTTGGGGGATACGTTCGGTTGGATCAACTCGCTTGGCGCGCGATATGTGTCGGTCGTAACACGGGACGGGCGCGAGTACCTGATCCCAAACGAAGATCTGATTACCAACCAGGTGGTGAACTGGTCTCATTCCGACCGGTTCGTGAGATTGGATCTGGATTTTGGTACCAGCTATGACGACGATCCGCATAAAGTGCGCGCAACCGCAATCAGGGCGGTAAAGGCGGTTGCCCGGGTCCTGAGCGGCGGCAAACATGAACCGGTTTGCCACATCACCGGTTTTGGTGACAGCAGCGTGGATTATGTGCTGAGGTTCTGGATCAGCGACCCGACAAAGGGGCTGACCAATATCCGGGGCAATGTCTATCTGGCGCTCTGGGACGCATTCAAGGAAGAAGGCATCTCGATCCCCTTCCCACAGCGCGAAATCCGACTGTTACCGGACGGCGCAACTGCGCAACAGATCATCACAGAGTAAGCGTCTGTGGACGCCCTGCAGCGTGCATTCATTGAAATGTTGCATTCCCCTTGCTACCTTATTAGTACCCCGGCGCCGGGGTTTCGCGGCGCGCAGCAAAGGAGGACTATGTCCTGTCTCTACATACACAGGCGGGTTTGCCCGCCGATGATGGGGTCAACATAATGGCCCACTCTCAGTCAATCAGCGACAAGCTGCTTGAACGAATCCTTTCCTCACTTTCCGATGACAAGGCCGAAGACGTCGTGCAGATCAACCTGCAGGGCAAATCATCGGTTGCGGATCACATGGTGATTGCCTCGGGTCGGTCGACCCGTCAGGTTTCGGCCATGGCGGAAAAGCTGACGGATCGCATCAAGCAGGAATTCGGTTTCACCTCGAAGGTCGAAGGCAAGGACACCGGCGACTGGGTGCTGATCGATACGGGCGACGTGATCGTCCATATCTTCCGCCCCGAAGTGCGTGAATTCTATCAGCTGGAAAAGATGTGGCTGCCTCAGAGCGGCAGCGCCTCGGCGAACTGAGGCGCTATCCCGGCCTGCATTAACAGGCCGGAGGCGAGAGAGACATGCGTATCAGCATAGTTGCGGTCGGGCGATTGCGCGCCGGACCCGAGAAGACACTGCTTGACGATTACCTGACCCGATTTGACCGGACCGGCCGTGCGCTGGGCCTTGGGCCTGCGCAGGTGATCGAGGTTGAAGACAAAAAAAACGCAGGCATGGCAGCCGAGGCCACGGTGCTGCGCAGGGCCCTGCCCAAAGGGGCGGTGTTGTGCACGCTGGATGAACGGGGGCGGGTCATGTCCTCGCCCGATTTCGCGAAAAAGCTGGGTGATTGGCGCGACGCGGGTCGGCAGGACCTGGCGTTTGTGATCGGTGGTGCGGACGGAATTGACCCAGTTCTGCGGACCGAGGCGGATTTTTCCATTTCATTCGGGTCGATGGTCTGGCCCCATATGCTGGTCCGTGTGATGCTGGCCGAGCAACTTTACCGGGCCGCGACCATTCTGTCAGGTGGCCCCTACCACCGGGTCTGACATGGCGCAGCTTCTGATCGTTTATCACTCCCGCACAGGCGGTGCCCGGCAGATGGCCGAAGCCGCGGCCGAAGCTGCGCGAGGTGAGGCTGACACAAAGCTTATGCCTGCCGATCAAGCCGGGCCGGAAGATCTATTGGCTGCCGATGGCTACATCTTTTGCGCGCCAGAAAATCTGGCGGCAATCTCGGGTCTGATGAAGGAATTCTTCGACCGTTGCTACTACCCGGTGCTGGGAAAGCTAGAAGGCCGACCCTATGCGCAGATGATTTGCGCAGGATCGGATGGCGAGAATGCCGCCCGTCAGATCGCACGGATAGCCACCGGTTGGCGATTGAAAGCTGTTCAGCCTCCGCTGATCATCTGCACTCATGTACAAACGCCCGAGGCCATCTTGGCCGAAAAGACAATCCCGCAAGACCAGCTGGATCAATGCCGCGAGACAGGAGCCGCTTTGGGTGCGGGTCTGGCCATGGGTATTTTCTGAGGATCAATCCAGTTTGACCACTGTGGTGCCTTCATTCCATCCATCGACGATGCACCGTGCCTGAATTTGCACCTGAGTCATGCCTTCGGGAATGACCACCCCGCCCAGAGAGCGGGTAAAGGGTTGTTCGGTTTCGTGTGGATGGAGCAGGACGCGCATTCCCAACTCGTTTCCATCCATATCCAGAACACGCCAGCCGTCGGCGTAATGATCCCAACCCGTATCGGGATGCCGGATCGTCACATCGAACCGCCATGTATCACCGTTTGCACTGGTGAGGACCTGTTCGATTGTTGGCGGGTCGGCAAGGGCAGGGCTCGCCAACATGGCGCAGAGAATCAAGTATCGCATCGCACCAGTGTAACCAGTGTGGCGGTGTGTCGGTATCACGTATCCGTGCTGGCCGCTCGGGCCATCAGTATTTCCCGCGAGTGTGAGGTGAACTCGCGCCGATACAAGACGCCAAACGTGACCGCTGTACCCAAAATGAGCGCGACAGGTCCAAGAAACCATGCCAACGACGCCAGTGCAAAATAAGTGGCGCGCAGACCACGGTTGAAGCTGCGCGCGGCGGTGACACAGATCTCAGCCGCCTGACCGGCGCGGGGATAGGTTTGCGGGTCTTCGGGGTCATTGGGAACTGCAGCCATCAACACGGCGCAGTATCCGAAAAGGCGGTGCGCCCAGACATATTTCAGAAATGCGTTGGCCAGTAGCAATACGACGAAAAGGATTTTGATCTCCCAGACCATTGCCGGGACACTGCCGATGGCGAGGTCGATTGCGACGCCTGCCAGCCTTTCGGTGTTGCCCAGCAAGGCCAGCCCGCCCCCGATGGCAATCATCGTGGTCGACGCGAAGAATGTACTGCCCTGCCGCATGGCCGCCACGACCTGTGCGTCAAACATGCGCGGTTGGCGGGTCACCATCTCGCGCATCCAGTCGCGCCGGTAATCGTCCATCATAAGGGCTACGGATTGCCTCTGCGGTGACGGATGTTCAATTTTCCACCCAATCCACAGCCAAGCAACCAGCAGTAGAAGCAGCGATGCATAGTCCAGAGGGGCAAAAAGAGCGGCACGTTCGATCCAGGTCATGACCGCGACAGTAAGGCCGGGCATGGGAACTTGCCAGCGCGATAAATTGGTAATATTATTTTACCAAAAAGAGGAACGCCATGGAGATGCCAAAGCCAAGCCCGGATGTTCTGAGCCGGAAATCTGCGCTTGTTGCGCGGCTGTCGCGGGTTCTGCCCGAAGAGGCGATCATCCACGACCCCGCCGAAACCCGCGCTTACGAGTGTGACGCCTTGACGGCTTATAGATGCCCGCCAATGCTGGCCGTGCTGCCGTCAAGCACACAGCAGGTTTCGGATGTTCTGCGCATTTGTCATGACGAAAACGTGCCTGTGGTGCCGCGCGGGGCGGGTACTTCGCTGGCCGGTGGAGCCTTGCCGACTGCGGATTGCGTCATTCTGGGCGTCGCACGGATGAATGAGGTGCTGGAAATCGACTATGACAACCGCTTCATCAGAGTACAGACGGGTCGCACCAATCTAAGCGTTACCGGCGCGGTCGAAGAAGAGGATTTCTTCTACGCCCCCGATCCGTCTTCGCAGCTGGCTTGTGCCATCGCGGGCAATATCGCGATGAATTCGGGCGGTGCGCATTGCCTTAAATATGGGGTGACAACAAACAACCTGTTGGGCGTGACCATGGTCATGATGGATGGCAGCGTTGTCGAAATTGGTGGTGCGCATCTGGATGCACCAGGTCTGGACCTGTTGGGTGTCATCTGTGGGTCTGAAGGCCAGCTGGGTGTGGTGACCGAGGCCACGTTGCGTATTCTTCGCAAGCCCGAGGGCGCACGACCGGTCCTGATGGGTTTTAATGACAATGAGGTTGCGGGGCAGTGTGTCTCGGACATCATCCAATCGGGCATATTGCCGGTCGCGATCGAGTTCATGGATACATTGTGCATCAGGGCCTGCGAAAACTTTGCCCATGCCGGGTATCCCGATTGCAACGCGCTGCTGATCGTCGAAGTGGAGGGGTCTGACGCTGAAATAGATTTTCAGCTTTCGAAAATCATCGAGATAGCAAAACGCCATGACCCGGTTGAATTGCGCGAAAGCCAGTCGGCCGAGGAAAGCGCCAAGATCTGGTTGGGTCGGAAATCTGCATTCGGTGCCATGGGACAATTGAACGATTACATGTGTCTGGATGGCACGATCCCGGTGTCAGCCCTACCAACCGTTCTGCGTCGTATCGGAGAATTGAGTGGGGAGTTTGGGTTGCCGGTCGGAAATGTGTTCCACGCGGGCGACGGAAATATGCATCCGCTGATCTTGTTCGATGCCAACAAACCCGGCGATCTGGAAAAATGCGAAGCTTTTGGGGCAGAGATTCTGAAGCTGTGTGTTGACGAGGGCGGCTGTCTGACCGGGGAACATGGTGTGGGGATCGAAAAACGGGATCTGATGTCGCATCAATACTCACCTGCCGACCTTGAGGCGCAGATGGCGGTTAAGGACGTTTTCGATCCCAAATGGCTGCTTAACGCGGCCAAAGTGTTTCCGCTCGACGTGTCAGAGCCGCGGCGAATGGCAGCAGAATAAAGGGGGCGCTGCCCCCTTGCCCCCGGAGTATTTTTGAAAAGATGAAGCCAATGAGACCTGAGACTGAGGCCGATCTGGCAAAGCTGGTGGCCGGGTTGGAAAACCCTGTACGCATTGTCGGAGGCGGGACGCGTGGAATTGCCGACCCGTATGCGGAAATCGAAACCGGAGCTTTGCGCGGTATCACGCTTTATGAGCCCGGGGCGCTGACCCTTGTAGCGCGGGCAGGGACACCCTTGGCCGAGATCACGGCAGTGCTGGAAGCAGACGGTCAGCACCTCGCGTTTGAGCCGATGGATCATCGCGGATTGCTGGGGACTCAGGGTGAGCCGACCATTGGCGGCGTCGTCGCGGCCAATACTTCGGGCCCGCGACGGATACAAGCCGGGGCCTGCCGGGATTTTCTGCTGGGGGTACGCTATGTCGATGGGTGCGGGCAGGTGATCAAGAACGGTGGCCGCGTGATGAAGAACGTCACCGGGTATGATCTGGTTAAATTGATGGGCGGGTCCTGGGGTACTTTAGGAGTTTTGACCGAAGTTTCGCTGAAGGTGCTTCCAAAACCAGAACGGGTGGCAACATTATCTGTTGGGGTCCGGGATGCTGGTACTGCGGTTCGGGTTCTGTCCGCCGCGCTGAGATCTCCGTTCGAGGTAACGGGGGCTGCGTATGATCCTGACGCCGGGAAAGCCCTGCTTAGGCTCGAAGGTTTCACGGACGCGGTTGCATATCGCACAGGCAGATTGACGGCTGAACTGTCCCGGTTTGGTGAGATTTCAGAAGAAGCAGGTGCAGACACGCTTTGGGCTGGTATCCGCGATGCTCATCCGTTTCAGAGGCAGGACGGGGATGTCTGGCGGCTTTCCGTAAAACCCGGAGATGCGGCCGAAGTTTCTGCGCGTGCTGAAGCGGATCAGTTACTGTTTGACTGGGGCGGCGGACTTGTCTGGCTGCGCGTCCCTAAGGGCACGGATCTGCGCGCGCGCCTAGGTGTGTTTTCTGGCCACGCGACACTTGTACGAGCGGATGCAGAAACAGTCGCGCGACTGGGGCGCTTTCAACCGGAGACCGCGGCCGTCTCGACCCTGACAAAGGGATTGCGCGCGAAGTTTGACCCACGTGGTTTGTTCAATCCAGGGCTGATGGGATAGGTTTATGCAGACATCATTCACTGAACGGCAGCTGCAAGACCCGGCAACCAAGCGCGCAAACGAAATTCTGCGAAATTGCGTCCATTGCGGATTCTGCACGGCGACTTGCCCGACTTATCAGGTTCTTGGCGACGAGTTGGACAGTCCGCGCGGGCGCATCTATCTGATCAAGGATATGCTCGAAAACGAGCGGCAGCCCGACGAAAAGACGGTCAAACATATCGACCGGTGCCTGTCCTGTCTGGCTTGCATGACCACTTGCCCGTCAGGTGTGCACTATATGCATCTGGTCGATCACGCGCGGGAATATATCGAGGCGAATTACAAACGCCCTTTGACGGATCGCATTTTGCGTTGGGTTCTTGCGCAGATCCTGCCCTATCCGATGCGCTTTCGCTGGGCCCTGATCGGGGCGAAACTGGGTCGCCCGTTTCGGTTTCTCATGCCAGATGCCCGGTTGCGTGCCATGCTGGACATGGCGCCCAAGAACATTCCGTCGGTCAGCCGTAATGATGATCCACAAAGCTTTGCGCCCGAAGGCGAGCGGAAAAAGCGGGTGACCCTGATGACGGGCTGCGCGCAGAAAGCGCTGAATACCGACATAAATGACGCCACGATCCGTCTGCTGACCCGGCTGGGATGTGAGGTTGTGGTGGCTGAGGGTGCTGGATGTTGTGGAGCACTGACCCATCACATGGGAAAGGTGAAAGACAGCCATGCAGCCGCAATCGCTAATATCAGAGCCTGGGTTCGCGAGATGGACGGCGACGGATTGGACGCCATCGTGATCAACACCTCGGGTTGTGGGACGACGGTCAAGGATTACGGGCATATGTTCCGGAACGACACGCTATCGGATGATGCTGCACGGGTCTCGGGTATCGCGATGGATATCAGTGAGCTGGTTATGCAACTGAATTTGCCCGAAGGGCGTGATCAGGACCTCACAGTTGCGTATCACGCAGCGTGTTCGCTGCAGCATGGGCAGAAGATCAAGACCTATCCCAAAGACCTGCTGAAACGTGCCGGGTTCCAAGTGGTCGAGCCCGCCGACAGCCATTTGTGTTGCGGCAGCGCGGGGACTTACAACCTGATGCAGCCGGAAATCTCGGGTCAGTTGAAGCAGCGCAAAATCAAAACACTTGAGGCGAAGAAGCCCGATATCATCGCCGCAGGCAATATCGGTTGCATGATGCAAATCGGGTCCGGCACCCAAGTGCCAGTCGTTCATACGGTCGAGTTGCTGGATTGGGCAACAGGGGGGCCGAAACCACCCGCGTTGCAACGGGCAGGAGATTCTGTTCCAATTTTGCGATAAGCCACTCTGATGCCGCCCCGCATCATTTCCTCAGGAAATTCACCTGAACACCGATCGCCCTATTTTTGCCCAACGTGACACGTAGGACAAAAGCTTCAGAGTGAGTCCCCGGAGACCCGAGTGCGCAAATGGATTAAGGCGATTGTTCTTTGTGCTTTGCCGATGGCGGCTACAGCACAGGACACCAGGCTGGAAAGCCTGGAGACCTCGGATTCCGGGCGCGAATGGATGGCTGTCGGTCGTCTGGATATTGCCGGAAAAGGGTTCTGCACCGGAACGCTTGTGTCGCCGACCCTTGTGCTGACAGCGGCGCACTGCCTGTTCGACAAGGTGTCCGGGCAGCGGGTGAACCCGTCCGATATCGAATTTCTGGCCGGGTGGCGGCTGGGCCGCGCTTTGGCTTATCGAACGGCAAGACAAGCTGTAATTCACCCGGATTATCAATTCAGTGCTGAGTCGTCGACGGACCGTGTCGGCGCAGATGTCGCCCTGATCGAGCTTTGGCAGCCGATCCGCAACACATCGGTCATTCCGTTTGAATCAGGAGATCAGCCGCGCCGGGGTGCGGAAGTAGGCGTGGTGTCATATGCACATGACCGGTCAGAAGCGCCTTCGTTGCAACAGGTTTGTTCGGTCATGAACCGGCAGGCAGGCGTTATGATCATGTCTTGCGACGTCGACTTCGGGTCTTCAGGAGCACCGGTTTTTTCTTTTACAGGCGCGCGCCCTCAGATCGTGTCGGTTGTGGCGGCAAAGGCCAGCATGGATGGCCAGAGCGTTGCGATCGGAACTGCGGTTGAACATTCGCTGCAATTGCTGCGAGACGAGCTGTCTGCCGGGCACGGATTTGGATTGTCGACCTCCGGTTCGGGGACGGGCAAGAACGTCGGTGCAAGGTTTATCCGGCCATGACCAAGGTCTTTCTAAGTCTGCTTTTGGGCCTGAGTGTTCTGGCGACCGCATCCCATGCGCAAGCCAACAAACGCAAGCTGACAGACCGGGACGACCTTTACGGTTGGGAAGCAATCGGGCGGCTGGATGTGCGCGAAGAGTCCTATTGCACAGGTACTCTGATCGCGCAGGACATGGTGCTGACCGCTGCCCATTGTGCTGTCGACCGCCGTACCGGGGAAACATACGCGCCCGAAGACATCACGTTTCGTGCGGGTCTGAGCAACGGCAGCGCGTTGGCCGAGCGTCAGATTACGCAAATTGCCGTTCTGCCCGGCTACGCTTCAAATAACCCGCTTTCGCACGAAGGCGTTCGGATGGATGTCGCCCTGATGCGGCTGAATGAGCCCATCCCGTATTCGATTGCCGATCCTTTCGTGTTGCACAGCGGGCGAGTTTCGGGAAACGAGATCAGCATAGCCTCGTATGGGCGCGGACGATCCGAGGCGATCACGCGGGAAAGGTCGTGCCGCGTATTGGATCGCAGGCAGGGCCTGATCACTTTTGATTGCGACGTCACCTTCGGGTCTTCCGGATCCGCCATTCTGGCAAAAAACGGCTCGCGCTGGCAGGTTTTGTCCGTGGTTTCAGCGGTAGGCACGAACGGTCGCAGAAAGGTGGGGTTCGGCATGGAGCTTGACGAGATAGTGGCCGAACTCAAGTCTATCATGCGGCGCGATGCGCCAAAACCAACGGCTACGATCCGCCGGTTACAGGCTGGGTCCGGCACGTCCGGGTCTGGTGCGAAATTCATCAGCTCCGGCGGGGGTTGAACTCGGTCAAATCGCTTCCCATGTCACTGATATCGGATCGCCACAACGGGGTCCGTCATTAACATTGGTCCGTCCAGCCGGAGGGCCAGATCGTGAATCGCTCAAGACTGAGGATATGACACATGCGTACATTTGATTTTGCACCGCTGCACCGCGCCACCATTGGCTTTGACCAGATCGCCGACATGATGGATCGCGTTCTGACCAATGATGTGGCACAGCCAAGCTATCCGCCCTACAACATCGAAAAAACCGATGTCGACACGTACCGTATCTCGGTGGCCGTCGCTGGTTTTTCGGAAAGCGACCTGTCCGTTGAAGTGAAAGAAAACTCGCTGGTTGTTGCCGGTAAGAAGGCATCCGAGGACAAGAGCCGCAGCTATCTGCATCGCGGCATCGCAACCCGCGCGTTCGAGCGTCGCTTTGCTCTGGCCGATCATGTCCGTGTCACCGGCGCAAGCCATGAAAACGGAATGCTGAACATCGACCTGAAGCGAGAAGTGCCCGAGGCCCTGAAACCGCGCCGGATCGAAATTACCTCGGCTAAAGCCATCGAAAAAGACGTGGTTGACGCCAAGGCCGTGAACTGAGGCTTTGAAAGCCTGGCGGCAGTCTCCTCCTCCCGGACTGCCGCAACACCCGCGCCCCGCGTTCCTCCAGACGCGGGGCGTTGTTTTTTGATGTCAGCGCCTATGCTCATCAATGCGTCGGCCCGGTAAACTCGGCTACACTCATCGCGAACCTGTGCTAGAACTTGCAGATGTCGACGACATCCACGCAGACCAGACCGGCTATTCCGCAACCGCTTGCGGTTGTTGGCGTTCTTTTTGCTTCAATCTGTTTCGGGCTTGTTCCCTATTTCAGCAGGGGGCTGACTGAGCAGGGCGTTGCACCTTTCGCGGTCGCATTCTATCGCTACATCGTTCCAGCGGTTTTGTTACTGCCAGTGCTCATCGTACACCGAAAAGCCTGGCGCGAGATTTGTTGGGGTCTTGCGGTCGGAGTGGTGATGGGGCTTGGCTGGATTGGATATGTCACAGCCTTAAAGACACTGCCCGCATCGACGGTGGGCGTGCTCTATATGACATATCCGGTTTTCACGTTGATCATTGCGTGGGCTTTGTTCGCAGATACTCCCACAAGGCGCGCGTTTCTTGCGTCTGGCCTCATCATTCTGGCTGCCATCATAGCAGGCTCGCCAGCATCCGTTCCGTTCGAGCACATTCCTACGCTTTTAATCTCGCTGGCTGCGCCATTTGGTTTTGGCTTCGGGATTTCTGTTTTGGTCCACAGGTTGTCCCGAATTGCGCCACTTGCACGTATCGCCTCGGTGTCGCTGGGATCGGTTCTTGGGCTTTTGCCTTTGATGCTGAGTGCAGACGTTTCCACGCTGCTTCCTGACGGTCAGTCCGATTGGGTTCTGATCATTGGAATTGGATTGGTCACGGCGCTTGTGCCGCAGCTTGTCTACACGATCTGTTCGCCGCTGATCGGCGCTTCTCAAACTGCAGTTGTCGGAAGCATTGAATTGCCCACGATGTTTGCAGTCGGGTTCTTTGCGTTTGGAGAAGCAATCACTACTGCGCAAGCCATAGCCTGTGCTTTGGTTTTAGGAGCGATTGCAATCACCAGAAGTCGGGTGACGCGCACCGTAACGACCGTGATAGCCAAAGAGGAGAAGACGTAAGTTTGGGATCGGATCGGGCCTATAGAAAAGTCCCCACGAAGCTTGCCCGCAGGGAATTCATGCTTGGTGAAATAAGGTCATTGCCCAGCCGTCACCGGCCCGTTTGACCGGAACAACGCTTCGCCTGTGGGCAGAATGGCCACCGCCCCAAGGCGATGGCCGCCAGATCAGACCGACATGCAGACGTATTTCATCTCAAGATAGTCTTCCATGCCGTGGTGGCTGCCTTCGCGACCCAGACCGGATTGCTTGACGCCGCCGAACGGGCCCAACTCGGTCGAGATGATGCCGGTGTTCACGCCGACAATGCCATATTCCAGCGCTTCGGCCACTTTGTAGACGCGGCTCAGATCTTTTGCATAGAAATACGAGGCCAGGCCAAAGATTGTGTCATTCGCCATTGCGATCACGTCATCTTCATCCTCGAACTTGAACAGCGGGGCCAGCGGGCCAAAGGTTTCGTCCTGCGCCACCATCATGTCCTGAGTCACTCCGGTCACGATGGTCGGCTGAAAGAACGTACCGCCCAGATCGTGAGGCAAGCCGCCGGTCAGAACGGCGCCGCCCTTGTCCGTAACATCCTTGATATGCTCTTCCACCTTGGCGACCGCATCGGCATTGATCAGCGGACCGGTTGTGGTGCCCTCGGCCAGACCGTCGCCGATTTTCAGGGCTTCGACCGCCGCTTTCAGTTTGGCAGCGAACGCGTCGTAAACACCGGCCTGTACATAGATGCGGTTGGCACAGACACAGGTCTGGCCGTTATTGCGGAATTTGCACAGCATCGCGCCTTCGACCGCAGCATCCAGATCCGCGTCATCAAACACGATAAAGGGTGCATTGCCGCCCAGTTCCATCGAACATTTCATGACCTGATCAGCAGCTTGCCGCAGCAGGATGCGCCCCACCTCGGTCGAGCCGGTAAAGGTCAGCTTGCGTACACCGGGGTTTTCGCAAAACTCCTTGCCGATCTCGCTGGCCTGGGAAGAAGGCACTACGTTGAACACGCCAGCTGGCACGCCGGCTTGTTCCGCCAGACGCGCCAGAACCAGCGCGGAAAGTGGCGTTTCTGCCGCCGGGCGGGCAACAAAAGCACACCCCGCCGCCAGCGCAGGTCCTGCTTTGCGAGTGATCATGGCGTTGGGAAAGTTCCAGGGTGTGATCGAGGCCGCTACACCAATGGGCTGTTTCAGCACCATGATCCGTTTGTCGCGCTGATGCCCCGGGATGGTCTCGCCATACACGCGCTTGGCCTCTTCCCCGAAAAATTCGATGAAGGAGGCACCATAGCCGACTTCGCCGATGGCCTCAGCCAGTGGTTTGCCCTGCTCCGCGGTCAGGATCTTGCCCAGATCTTCGGCGTTCTCCATCATCAGGTCGAACCAGCGCCGCAGGATCACCGCTCGTTCCTTGCCGGTCAACTTGGCCCATTCCTTTTGCGCGGCTTCGGCCTGTGCAATTGCTCCGGCGACTTGCGTTCGGCTGACATCGGCCACTTTGGCCACCACATCGCCCCGGGCCGGGTTGGTCACGTCGAAAGTTCCGTTGTCACCGTCCACCCACTGACCACCGATATAGGCTTTGGTTACAAGCAAGTCAGGATTCTTCAGAATTGATTTCAGATCGGTCGTTGCGTCCAGCATGTCATTCTCCGCGCAGAAGTTGAGTTGCCGCACCCAATCAGGTGTTGAGGGCTTTGTCTATGTCCACCGATGCGGGTCGATCAGCCCAGATTTGATCAAATTATTTTCAGGCCCAATCGTTGCAGCATAGTCGCAGCGTTGAGTTCTACGTCAGGTTGCGATCACGTGGCTTTCCTTTCCACCCCAAGTTTGCCAGAGTTTGCGTGATTTTTGGACTCAAGGGGATGTAAATGACCGTAACATTCCCTATCTTATTGGGTAATTAAAGAAAAAAGGACAGCAGAGATGTCGAACCAGCAATTCGAAGCGCTTATCAAAGAAACGCAAACGAAAGTGCGCGAAAGCCAGTCGCAGATTGAGGGGCTGACCTCACGGATCGAAGCGGCGCGGGCCAAGATTGGAACGGCCGAGGCCGATATCGACATCGAAAATGCCACGCTTGAGGATGTTCACGCCCATACTGAGGTGATGAACGCCAACATCGCCGAGCTGATCATGGGTCTGGACGATGTTACCAACGCGTTTTCCAAGGATTTCGACGAGATGCGCTCGAAAACCGGGTGGGAGTCGTTTGTCGGCATCTTTTCCAAGGGAAAATCCGAGTCGCTCCGGCAAGAGCGGATGCGAACGGCCAATATCGACGACAAATTGCAGGACCTGATCGCCAAATCCGATGTGATCGTGAAGCTGTTGCAAGGGCAGCTGACTGTGCTGGAAGAGCAACGCGTAAAGGTCGAGGATAACCTGACAGGCACGCTGGACGATCGCGAGGCAACCGTGGCCGAACTGGAAGCACTGCGGGCCGAGATCCAGGGCATGGACCCGGCGATTATCACGCTGGAAAACAAGATCAGTGTCGAACAGGACGCCGCCGCGCGCACCCAGCTGGAAACTCAGCTGGCCGAGCTGAACAAGCAATACAACGCCAAGGTTCAGGAAGAGCAGGTCAAGTTGGCCAAGTCTCAGACGCTGGAGCGTTATATCGAAAAGGGTAAGACCTGGGTCGATTCACTCCAGAACCAGGCGGCGACGCAGATGGTGCTGATCAACAAGCTGCAGACAGACACGCAACAACGCGTGGTGCTGTATGACGCCCTGACAAAATCGCTGAAAACCGCGCAGCAACAGGACGTGGCCCACCGCATCAACGAGATCGGCGTGCAGACGGACCAAGAGGCGCAGACGGCGATGGCCGCCATCGGCACCGCGACCAACCAGAAGATGGCCGACATGCTTGAGGCACACGAGGACCACATGGTCTTTGCTCGCGATGTGCTGGAGAAAAAGGCCAAGGCGGATGAACGCTTTGCCCGCCGGTTTGCCTCGATTGTCGAGAAGCATGATAAGAATTTGTATGGTGGGTAATGCTCAGAAACCCCGTAGTCAAATACATCGGAGTTTTGGCAGCATTAGTCTTGTCGCTTTACTTTGCTTACTTGGCGAAAGACCTTCCGGTGTTCCAACTTGAAGGTTCTGCCAAGTACCTTTGGTACATTCCCGCAGCGATATGGACGATAGGTTTTGCGTATCTGTTTGTGCAGACGTGGTTTGGGATAGTTTGGGTGTTTGTTACCATCCTAAAACTCTTGGACAGAATGACAGCTAGTTGGCCGCCGTCCTTAAGGAATTTGTTTGGCATCCAAGACTTTGGATCTAAAAGAAAATGACTAACCCCACCCAAGACCATGTCGGCCTGACCGACACCTTCGCCTCGCGCCGCTATTTCCGCAAATTCGAGGTGATCACCGTCCACCTCCTGCGCGTGGCGGCGACGATGGAGGCCGAGGGCGCGATCAGCAAGCAAGAGGTGCGGATCGTGTCACGCTACCTCTCGGGGCTGCTCTACACCTTTCGCGCGCTTAGCATGAAATACCTGCTGGTTGGGCGCGATACGGGGCGGTTCTTTGGCAGCCTCGCCATGGACAAGCGCGACAGCGGCTTTCCGGTGGCGGCCGAGTTGTTGACCATGGCCAATGACGCGCAGCAGGCGCAGGTGCATCTGGCGAATATGCCCTCGGAAGATGACCTGAAAACCGACATGATCCGCACGATCATCGGTGATCGGGAGATCCCCACCAAGCTGCAATTTGCGCTGTCGCAAAGGCTCTATTACGAAGAGTTGCTTATGGGTCAGCTGTTCTGGGCGCGCAACGATCCCGAATGTCACTGGATAGGGAATGAGGGAGAGCGGCGCAAGTTCATGATCCACTGGGCGGTCTATGACAGTCTGGTCAACCTGCCCGTCATCTATCTGATGCAGCTGGAGGACACAGGCAAAACCGCCCTGCCCAAGGACCAACGCCGCTGGCCCGAAGTGCAGGCCCATCTGATGGCGCAATCCTTGGGCGGGCTGAAACTGGTGACCATCGCCAAGGGCTTTGATCAGGATTTCGATGACCTGCACCCCAAACACCTGCGTCGAATCCATGTGGGGCCGATGTATTCCTCGGCCTATACCGAACAATCCGGCCCTTTGCGGCAGGTGTTGGAGGATGCGCAATCGCCTCAAGGGCAGGATTGGGCGCTGGCCTGGACCACCGAAGAGCTGCACAGCGAAGAGGTCATCGAGGAGCGCGCCGGCTGGTTTTCAACTGTCGAGCGCGAGGTCTTTGCGCTGGATCCTTTCGGCGGGCAGGGGGCCGAGACCGGGGCCACCCGCACCCAACGCTCGATCATCCTGCCGCAGCGCCCGTTTCAGGTGCTGGCTGAACGCAACCCGCCGGGCTTTGCAGATGTGCGCAAGTTCGTCGTCAGCAATGCGGGGCAGGTTTTGAGGTACTAATTTTCGCCTTCGGCGAGAGTATTTTAGAAAAGATGAAGCAAGGGCGGTTTTTGAGATGAGTTTGACGTCAGATCAGATGGAATTGCGCGAAGACGACATTCGCAAGCATTATCCGGCAGCAACCGCTTTGCTGAACGGGTTCGAACACGCGCCGCGGATTGCCAAAGCCGTGGAAACCACCGTTGAACGCTCACCAGGTGTTTCGACTGGTCGGCGGTTTCGCTCGACGACACCGGGGTTGGTGACACGCCGGACCGTGCGCGCAGACGGGGTGCATCTGGTAGAGAGGATCGAAGCCTCGGACGATGGTGACGCCTTGGTTTCGCCGCCGCAGGCAACTGCACAACAGGCGATCCGCCGCGCCATCGCAATCGCTTTGGCCGTGGCCGACACTTATGCGGAACAGACCCCGCTTGCCGATCTGAAACGCGCGAACCTTGCCGGGGATCTGCCTACCGCGCGGAAGACCGAGTTTTCAGAGGTTCTGACAGCCGAAGCGCTGATCACGATGCACACGTTCGGCAATGCGCTGGCCTATCTGTTGTCCTCGCATCTGGGTGAGACCACGGTTGATATTGGTGAGATCGAAGAGGTCCTGACAGACAACGGCCAACTTGCCCTGCACGGCGCGTTGTGGGAACTGGACCAGACGCTGGCCAAATACGCCTCGGACGATGCCCACCTGATCGCCGCCACCAGTGCCTATGCCGAGCAACTGATGGAGAAGTCAGCCCTGCGCGCAGGGTCCGCAGGTTACCTGGCCCCGTTCCAGAACGCAGCCTGGCATATCGAGGCCGACGATCTGACGATCCGGGGGTTCGAGCCGGCCTCCAAGGCCAAATCCACCACCTTGACCATGACGTTCAAGAAGCCGAACGAAGTGGTCGGCAACCATATCGCCAAATATCAGGCGATGAAGCTGGCCAAGATGGTGATGGCCTATGATTTCGACCGCCGCCTGAACCCGTTTGCGGAACTTGGCGGGTTCATCTTTACCTTCATGGGTGACGGAAAGCCGGGCACCGGTAAGACCACGCTGATCCAGATGATGGCCGGGCTGATCAACGAGTATTGCCAGAACGCAGGCTATCCGTTCCGCTATCAGAACCTGAGCACCGACAATATCGACAGCTATCAGGGCAAATCCGGCCAGAACGCCAAGGCGTTTATCAACACGATCATCGACCCCTCGGTCATCGGCTTCGGCACCATCGACGATATCGACCAGTTGGCGGGCAAGCGCGGCGACCGGCAGTCCTCGGCCGGGCAGTTGGAAATCACCGCTGTGCTGATGGAGAGCTTTGCCGGTGCCAACACCGTCGTGCGCGGCAACTGCACCTTTGGCATGTTCTCGAACTACCCCGAGAATGTGGACGACGCCCTGCGCCAGCGGGCGGGAGCGCGGTTTCTGGTGGACGGGCCGCAAACGCGTGAGGACTACATCGACATCTTGCACCTGTTGATGGGCCGCAGCCACGACATTCCGCTGGGCGAACACGAGGCCTATGCCGCGCAGGAAATCAAGAAGGCCGTTGCCGCCAGCTTCGAAAGCCACGCCCGCCCGCATGAGGACGCGCTGTTGCAGGTCTATGACCGGGTGTCCGGTGAGATCGGCCAGATGGACACGATCGCCAAGCTGGGCACATACCTCAAGGCGATCCAGCAGGCGGATGAGCGTTTTACCGGGCGGGCGATCAAGAACATCACCGACGCGGTCAAGGTCCGCGCGATGGATTTCGAACTACCCGACGAGTGGATGGAAAACCCCGACCTGTTCCTGTTCCGCGACTATGACACCAAGAAGGCCATGATCGAGGACCTGCGCCAGCCAATCACGGTCGAGATGGTGATCCAGGAGATCAACCGCTATGCCGACAGCGAGTTCCGCTATGCCGACAAGAGCGACGAGGTCGCGATCGAGAACGCGGTGCGTGAGATGGGTCGGATGGAAGAGGCCAAGCGGCGGCATCTGGAGGGGAAGGGGTGAGTGTCGAATGGGTACTTTTGATCGTAACGAGCACCGTTTTGCTCGTAGACGTAGTCGTTTTGCGGCTGGGTTTTCCTATGGAGAATAAGCACTTCAGGCTATTCCGTTTTTTGATGTGGTATAGTGCTGTTTCGTTGGCACTTATGATTTTACTTCTTATTGTTTGGGCGATGTTCGCGCAAAACCTTGATGGTAAAACGGTCAAAAAAATTTGGGATACCGTAGTGCCCATCCATTCATTTTTCTCGCTTTTCTACGCAGTGTATCTTGAATGGTTCTCTGATTGTTTCCGCTCAAGGAGTGAATCATGATGACTGAGAACATTGGGGTAATCGCGACGCAGCCGCGACGCGCCCGACCCGCCCCCCAGGGCGGGCGCGTTCCGCACCCACCCTCGGGCCGGGCGCATCGCCACCGTTGTACGGGAGAGGAATGTTTCATTTGAAAGCCAAAGGATTGAAGCGGGTCATTTTTATTCTGGCGATTCCGTTGTTGGG
The DNA here is from genome assembly GCF_056541095.1 of Ruegeria sp. AK11. NCBI lineage: Bacteria > Pseudomonadati > Pseudomonadota > Alphaproteobacteria > Rhodobacterales > Roseobacteraceae > Ruegeria > Ruegeria sp. AK11. The sequence continues at coordinate 79,179 of NZ_JBQFXU010000008.1, read as the reverse complement.
CGCCTGGCTCATTACCTTTGCCGAGTTCGGAGCGGTATGGCCGATTTCTACCAATCCAATCGCGGAGGGTGGTGAAACACCCTGGCGTTTATTTAGAAAGACCTTTTTCGGTCTGGCTGTTGCCGCCTTCGCCATTGTGGATTTACCTGAAATTCTGGGCTGGAGTATCCGTGAAAAGCGATTCAATTCCCACTCTCGCGGAGACAGTGAAAATGACTGATTCTCCGAATTGCGGCGTTGGTTTTGGGGAGCGCATTCAACATGCGCAAGCGTTCCCATGATCCGCCTCATCAAAAAAGGCCTGATGTTTGGCAACCTCGTCCACATCTCCAGCCCGGCTCTGGTCGAGCGGTATAACCGTGCGCTGCGGCATCTGGCGGGCAAGACCACTCAGCTTTCGGATTTCCATGTCGATATCTCGGGCTATTCGCCGGAGGTGGGGATTGAGCTGGAGGATGAGCTCTACCTCAACCCCAATGGGGTCAACCGGCAGTTCATCCTGCTGACGACCGAGCAGAAACGCGCGCCTTTGCTGAACGTCAAGTTCTCGACCTCGCGCGATATCCTGCGCGAGTTCATCGAGATGAACGAGGCGCAGCTGTTTGCCCTGACCGCCACCGATGCCGTGGCCGGAGAGTTGGTGAACTCGGTCTTCAAACTCAGCAGTCCCCACGATCTGTTCAATCTGCGCAAGATCGAGATTGAGGCCGACACCGCAGGCGGCACCTTGCGTAAGGCGCAGCAGCTGGCGGGCATGGTCGAACAGTTCAAAACCGCCGAGGACGCCTGGTTCGACGATGTGCTGATCGCCAGGATGATCGAGACCGCCACGGAGACCGGCGACGTTACGCGCAACCCCGTCCATCTGCGTCACACGGATTTTGAGCAACGCAACTTCTGGACGGCGCATTTTGGCGGGCTGTACCTGTTCCCGGACCTGGATCACCCGGCGGCGATCTGTATGGGTGACAGGCCTGACGATTTGCCGATCAAATACGTTTTTGACCCGTTGCAGCGGAACCAGATTGCCAAGTTTCTGGATTACAATGATCTGGTCGAACCCATCGTCAAGGCGCGCGGTGTAGACGCTGCCGCAATCCTGCAGCAGAAGATGGATTTCCTGACTGTCGATGCGGCGGCGGATGCGGATGTCGACCTGACCGGGCTGGACCGAAGCGATATGCGGCGGTTGGCGCGCACTCACTCGGATGGCTTGCCCGAAGCCTATCACGGCCTTGCGCAACTGTTGCGCTGGGCAAGCGACGGGGGGCCGTGGCCGCGTATCACGTCGGATCATCCGGCTTATTTCTACACTTTGCGCGCCGCTGACACGCCGAACCGTGATCTGGTGAACATGCTGCTGGCCGAACTGGCCCCGCTGGACCCGCGCCAGATGTTCATTTGCCACAAAGAGCTGTTCTATAGCACCTATTCCAGATGGCCCGAGAGCAAGAAAGCCTATGTTGCCGACTTCCTCGCGCGCGAGTATCAGGTGGACAAGCAAGGGGCCCGTGCCGCGCTGTTCGGCCATGAGCCGGATATGAGCGGAGAAGACCGGGTCAGCGATGACATAATCGCGCGTGTTGGTCCGTGGGGTTCGGTAAGGAAAGGCTGAAATGTTCGGGTTATTGCGCCTTTTGCTGATCTTGTTGGTGATCCAGTCGATCGCCTATGTCGCGCTGTCTTTCTACTCGCGCGGGATACGCCGTCGCAAACTGGAAAGCTGGTGGGATGAGAAGGGCAAGACAGGCAACAAGGACGCTTTTGTCGAACGCGGATTGCATGTGTATGACAATTCGTTCCGGCGCAAACTGATCCTGGGTGTCTATATTGTGCCATGGGTGGCGATTGGCGCACTGATCTACATCGTGAATTACATGTGAGGGTTTAGGCATGGCCTATGTGAAATGGGCGTTCATCATCATCTTCTGGGGAACGATCGCCGTGATCCTGCAATACTCGCTGCCGCAACATGATGTTGTGCGTATCGTAAACACCTACGAAGAGCGGCAGGATCTGAACGACTGGACACGGATTTTCTGGTCCGAACCCGAAGACCAATCCACCAGCCTGTCCAACCGGGATGTGCAATTCATTCAGGCTGTGCGCGAAAATGGCAAGCCGATCGTGTACCGAAACGAAGACACCGGGTGGGGGTGGCCACCCTACTTCAAGTTCGACACGGCGAACCTTTACACCGAAGCCAATGATGCGAAATCGACCAAGGAAAACCCGAAATGGGTGGTCGTGACCCATTACGGGTGGCGCAACGAGTTCATGTCGATCTTTCCCAACGCCATTTTCATCAAACATGTGGACGGGCCGGATGTGCAGGTTATTCCCTGGTTCAACATCATTTTCCTGACAATTTTCGCCGCGCTGGTCTGGGCGGTTTGGGTGCGCTGGCGCAGGTTCCGAAAGGCCCGAATTGATCCGATGATCGAGAATGTGGAAGACGGCTTTTATGCGGCCGGTGACGCGATTGAAGAACGCCGAAACAGATTTCAGCGCTGGCTGGACAGCTGGAAATCGAAATAGGCCTTAACGTCACGGGCGTGTTTGTGGCACACCCGTTGGACCAAAGATATCGGCTACCTGACAACAAATTCTGCGTGCAAGGCGCCCGCCGCTTTGATGGTTTTCAAGATATCGATCATATCCTGGGGCGATACCCCCAGCGCATTTAGACCTGCGACAACCTCGGACAGGGTCGTAGCTTCGGGGATTTCGGCAAGGCCGGTTCCTTCTTCCTCTTCGATCCCTGCAATAGTGCGCGGAACGACCACTGTTTCGCCCCTGGCAAACGGATTGGGTTGCACGGCAATCGGTGCTTCCTGAACTGTCAGGGTCAGATTACCCTGAGAGACAGCCACACGCGATATCCGGACTTCCTGCCCCATTACGATGGTGCCAGAGCGCTGATCGACCACCACACGCGCCTTTGCTTCCGGCTCGACCAGAATATTCTCGATACGCCCAATGGCATGGGCCGTCGACACTGCCTGAGTTGCAGCAATGTTGAGTTCAACCGTGCCTGAATCGCGCATGATTGCTACAGCTCTGTTGAACTCGGTGTTTATGGCGAATTCGATACGCGCGGCCGTGGTGAAATCGGGTTCTCTCAACGCAAGGCGCATTTGGGTTAAAGTTGACAAGTCGAACTCAATTTCACGCTCAACACGCGCGCCGGACGGGATTACACCCGAGGTTGGCACCCCACGCACGACCGACGCAGCCTCTCCTTCAGCGGAAACGCCACCTGCAAGGATTGTGCCTTGTGCAACCGCATAGATTTGCCCGTCTGCTGCGTTTAGTGGGGTCATAACCAGTGTCCCACCCAACAGACTGTTTGAATCGCCTATCGCCGAAACCGTTACATCAATTTGGCCGCCGACTCTGGCGAAAGGCGGCAGACTGGCTGTCACCAAAACCGCTGCCACATTCTTGGGCCGGAAATCCTCGCCCGTTACGTTGACACCCAAACGCTCCAAGATGTTGGACATGATCTCTTCGGTGAAAGGAGAGTTGCGCAATCCGTCGCCGGTTCCGTTCAAACCGACAACCAGGCCATAACCCACAAGATCATTACCCCGTACACCGTCGAAATCGACAAGGTCCTTGAGGCGGATTGCCCCCGCCCAGGCTATACCGGGAACAAGGATCAGGAGAAGTATCAGCGCCCTCATCTCAGGAAATTCACCAGCGAAAGGTTCGCATTGCGAACGGTTACCGAATAGAGGCTTTCCAACTGAAACTGCACCGTTTGCAATTTCGCCGCTGTTTCATAAGGATCTGCTGCGATCAGCTCGTTCCGGCTGAATTCCAGACTGGTTCGGGCCATCGAATTTCGCGTGGCGGCCTGTTCGATGCGGCCCTCGGCGCTGCCGACCTGGGCCCGCAAGTTTACTGTGGCATCCTGTGCGTTGGCCAGATCGACGCCCAGCTGGGTGAACAGGGCGGTGCGCTGGTCGGAAGAAAGAGCCAACGTATTGTCGGTGGCTAATGCCGCTGTTGCAACATCCCTTAGGGCCGCCTTGAATGCCGGGTCGGTTGCCGTGAGTGGCAGCGTAACGCTTTCATTTTCCGAGATCTGCATAGGAGAGAGTGTGGTGCTCGCACCCTGATAAATCATGGCGTCAAACCCGGCAGGGCTATTGAACCATGTGTCGGCAGCCAAGCGTATGTCGGCGACGGTCACAGCCCCCGTCAGTTGTGTCTTCAACGCAGCCAACAGCGTGTCAGTCGAGGGCAGTGGCGAGACATCCGTGGCTGTACCCGAAAACAGACTGCGCCCACCAACTCGCGTGTTGAGCGCCGATACCATCGTGTCGAGCTCATTCCTGGCATGATCTGACGCCTGCGCATGATTTACCGGCTGATTGGCCGTTCCGTAGGCCAACAGAGACGCGGTTATTTCGCCAACCGAATCTCCAAATGTCTTCAGGCTCAACTGCATGGCATCCGTGAACAGGGCCGCTTCGGCTGTGGCGATGCCAAAGGCGTCGAGTCTGGCAAGCGAACGGTCCAGGTCCAGGATCTGAGAGTAATCTCCGCCAAGTCGGCCGGATATGTCCTGCACTTTGCCGGTGGACATCTCGTAAGAGAGAGTTTCGATCTGTGTTTTGATTTCAGTGGCGCGGGTGCGAAGGGTCATACCGCGCGCCAGATCGCCGATAGCAGTCAAGTTCATGCTCATAACCTCAGAAGCGTTTCCATAAGCTCATCGACGACCGAAATGACACGCGCGTTTGCTGCGTATGTCTGTTCGATCTGCATGAGGCGCTGTAATTCCTGATCCGTATCGACGCCTTGTTCGGCCTCAATCTGTGACATTTGTTGTTGGCTGTTGCTGGCAAAAACCTTCCGCTGCTCTGCAGCGTGGGATTGCGCCCCGGCTTTCGACATAAGCGCCTCGGTCAACTCGGCGGCGCGCATGTTTCCAGTGCCAAACAGCCCGCCAGGTACGGTGCGCGCATCATTCAGAATGGCACCGAAAGCACGCAGTTGCGACGCTTGTCCGGGATCGCCCGGCGTTGCGGCACCCAGCCCGGCGCGGAGCTTCCAGCTGTTCCCGCCGTTGTCGGGGTCCGCAACCGAATTCATCGAAATGCGCGATGACAGCCCGACAAAGGTTGTCGGGTCGAACCGATTTCCGTTGTCTGTGAACAGACCGGGATCTGTCGCAAGTGCCGTGGGATCCAAGCCCGGCGTTTCAAATCGTTCGATAAGATCGCGGGCAACGGTATCAAGCTGCAGCTGCGCCTCAACCGCCAATTCATCGCGAATTGAAAACTGGGCCATCAACGCGCCGCCACGGATTTGCGCAGTGTCCCCGCTGGTGCGTACCGGGTTGCCGTTCATAGCCAATCCGGACAGGAGACCATTTGCAACCGTCATGTGGGGTTTCGTCTCACCGGTCGTGGAAAAGGTGAACTCGGACGCCTTACCTTCAAGAAGTATCAACCCGCCGTCTGAATAGAGCGATACCTGATCGTTGGCACGTGGCACAACGTTGACCGGGATCAAAGTATTGACCTGATCGATCAGGACTTGCCGTTGATCCAGCAAGGCCCCGATATCGCCGCCGGAATTTTGAATGGCCGGAATCTTTGCGTTCAGAACTTCGATGTCTTTCAGAACCAGGTTCAGGCTTTCGATCTGATCGCCTATCTTGCGGTCCGCGTCCGAGCGTGCCTGTCGCACACCCTCAGAAGCCGCGTTAAGCTCTGCCGTAAGGTCGCGCGCCGCGCGCGCCACTTGATCAAGTCTTTCGATCGAGTCGGGTAGACTGGCTGCGGTGATGAAGCTGTTTTCCAAGGCAGACATACGGCTGGCAAGGGATGGCGTGCTGTCTGCTGTTCCTACAAGGTTTTCGAACCGTGAGCGGAAATCCGAAATGGAGGATTGAAAGGCAAGCTCGGCGTCTGACGACCGTCTGTTGGCCGTCAGAACCGGGTCCTGATGCCGGATTACCCCAACCGCACGCACGCCATTGCCAGATATGGGACTTGTCGCCAGTTCAAGGGACCTGCGCGCATAGCCCGGTGTCAGGGCATTCGCGATATTCCCCGAGACCACAGCCGCCCCGCGACTGGCCGCTGTCAGCCCACCCAATGCGTTATTGAGTGCCGTCGACATATTCATGAGGCCGCTCCTTTCCTTTGGTCAGCGCCTGGATCAGCGCTTCAAGTTGGTCGTTTCCTGAAGCATCTCGTCCACCGTCTGGATCACCGTGGCACTGGATGAATAGGCGCGTTGTGTCTGGATCAGAGATGTCAGCTCGGTTGCCACATCCGTGGTGGATTCTTCGCGTGCGAAGGAAACGATATCACCGGTTGGGCCTTCGCCCGCGTTCCACAGAAAGAACGTGCCGCTTTCGCGGGAAGGCGCGTAGGTTTGACTGTCCAGCGCTGTCAGGCCGTTGGGATTGGGAACATCGGCCAGCGGGATCTGGAACATTCGGCGGCTGACACCGGTATCGTAGAATGCATAGACATAGCCACTTTCATCGACCTGAACGCTGGTCATCGTACCAACGGCAGATCCATCGCGCGTGATTGAAACCGGAGCAAATGTATCGGATAGCTGAGTAATGCCATCGGAATCGCCGATCAGTCCGATATTGACCTCCATCGGGCCGCCAGCGACATTGACCATGACACTGCCGGTTACTGGATCGTAAGCGCCACCGGATACAGGAGTGACGCTGGCCAGCGTACCACCAGCCGTTCGATTATCGGTAAAGGTCAAAGTGTACTCCCCGATAATCGCGCCACCGGATGCTGAATCGCGCAGAACCATGGTCCATTCATTGCTGCTGCCAGTTGCGGGAACGGTCGGGATCAGCTGAATATCAATACTTTCGGATTTCCCGAGATTGTCGAAATACTCGACCGATAAAGGCTGTGTGTCGCCCGGCGCACCCGCATCTGTTGCCGTTGCGGGAAGGTTCATACGCAGGTTCATCTTTGTTGTCGGGGCACCGGACAACTGGTTGACGCTCAACTGAATTGGTTCAAGCGCGGCGGGCGTGTCGCGTGGAACGGGCGGGATGGACCCGTCTGCCGCAGCACGCCATCCCAAAAGAACAAGGCCGGATTCGGTCACCAGATATCCTTCGTCGTTAGTCCGGAAGGAACCTGTGGTCGTCAGCAACATCTCGTTCGAATTTGCGCCGACCTGCGAGCTGGATCGTACCGGCAACATGCCGCGTCCGCGCACTGCAAGATCGGTAGAGTTGCTGGTGGTCACCAGTGATCCGCGCTGATCAATCATGCGCTGGCTGGTCGTGCGCACGCCCCCTGCCGAGTAACTGCCACCCTGGCCAGACGTGACCATCGAATGAAAGTCAGTTTCCACTCGTTTGTATCCGTAGGTCGAAGAGTTTGCGATGTTGTCGGAAATCGTTGCCAACCTGTTGGCGTTGGCCTTCAACGCCGCCACACCGGCATTCAGCGAAGAGGAAATTGTCATTGGCGCGCCCTTCTGTTGCGTCAAGCTTCGATGCAACAGGTAACGCGCTGCCCCTTAACAGCGCGCTAACAGGTAAAATGCGTTCTATCCTTTAGGGTCGCCGCAGAAATATCACTTCGATTCTGTTGTTCCGAACCGCCATCGGATTGTCGGTGAAGAGTTTTCGGTCAGCATGACCTGTGACGCGATCCATCCGGCTTGCCGCTACGCCTTTGTCCTGTAACAGCTGGCGGACTGATTGCGCCCGGGCAGTGGACAGTTCCCAGGCGGTATTGCGAACCTGCACAACAGGAGATGCGCTGACATGGCCTGTGACAGCAATCGGGTTGGTCACGAGATCCGAAGAACGCGCTATGATCAAAGCAAGCGCCCGCAAGATCCCGGTTGGTTTCCCTGAACCGGGGTCGAACAGTGGCTGGGTGTCCGTATCGAATAGCTCAACAACGAATCCTTCGTCGGTGACGCGTGTCACGATATGCCTGAGAAGCTTGTCCGACACCTCGCTTTCACCGGTTCGCCCCAAAAGCTGAGCTTCAAGCGTCGAGAAGTCTTCGGTGTCACCTTTGCCACCACCGATGGCATCCAAACCGGTTGACCCGCGTGCCTGACGGGATTCAGTTGCGTGTTTGGTGCTGGCCCCGGCACCATCCCGCAGCAATGTCTTTTCCGACAACATGCTGTCGCCGCCAAAAGCACCGTCTCCGCCGCCGGATTCGGGGCTCAGGGGGATTGTCGGGGCGAAGTAATCCGCCAACCCTTTGCGTTGCTGTTCAGTTGTCGCGTTCAGCAGCCACATCAACATGAAGAAGGCCATCATGGCCGTGACAAAGTCGGCATATGCAACTTTCCACGCACCGCCGTGGTGACCATCACCACCCGACACACGCTTCTTCTTGATGATGATTGGCGCCGCATTGGTCTGCGCACCCATCTCCACCACCTATATTATCACCCGACTTTTTGCCTAGCAGCGCAGGTCTTAAGGTGGCCTTAATACTTAAAACTGTTTGGAATTCTGCCTAGCGTGGCAAGCTGATCGATGCACGACGCAGTATCAATGACAAGCGGTTAAAGCTGTTTTCGATTCCCTCAGCTTCCGGTTTGGCAAAAAAGGCGTCCAATTCCTCGTGAACGCGAACGGCCTGATCCAGCAGCGGATCAGACCCTTCGGCGTATAGCCCGGCCTTGATCATCACTTCGGACTGCTCGTAACTGCCCACGAGTTTTCGGGTTTCTGTGATCATCTGGTTCTCGGCCTCGGATGCGGCTCCCGGCAGGCTCCGCGACACAGATCTGCTGACGTCAATGGCCGGGAAACGCCCCCGTTCGGCGATGTCGCGGCTGAGTACAATGTGCCCGTCCAAAACGCCGCGCAGAATGTCAGCGATGGGTTCATCCATGTCCGAGCCGGCCACCAAAACGCTGAATACCGCGGTAATATCCCCCTGTTCCTGCGTTCCGGGACCTGCGCGTTCGCAAAGACTGGCGATCAGGGGGGTGACAGAGGGTGGATATCCCCGCAAAGACAGGGATTCCCCCATAGAAACAGCGATTTCACGATGCGCCTCGGCGAAGCGGGTCACGGAATCAGCCAGAAAAAGAACGTTCAAACCCAGATCCCGCAGATACTCGGCTGTCGACATGGCCGACCAGGCACACCGCCTGCGCGCCAATGCCGACTGGTCAGAGGTGGCGGCCACCACGATTGTGCGTTTCATGGCTTCGGGGCCAATGGCCTGCGCGACAAATTCATTCACCTCGCGTCCGCGCTCGCCAATCAGAGCGACTACGACGACATCGGCCTGCATGGACCGGGCCAGTGTGGAAAGCAGGGTCGACTTACCGACACCCGACCCGGCAAACAACCCCACCCGCTGCCCGCGTACGACGGGCAACACAGTGTTGAGAACCGACAAGCCGGTGGCCATCCTCTGCCCCAAAGGTTTGCGTGCCACGGCTGGTGGAGGGGCCTGCATGATATCGCGCGTCTGCGATCCGCTCAGCAACGGTTTTCCATCCAAGGGTCTGCCAAAGGGGTCGATTACCCGTCCAAGCCAGTGCAATCCTGGTGCAAAATCTGGTGATGGGTCAAGGTAGACGCGATCCCCCAGGCTCACGCCGTCGGGCGCCGCATTGGGAAGCATTTTGATATGGCCAGCACTGACATGAAGCACCTCGCCCGCAAGATCGGACCCGACGCGCCGCCGCAATGTCAGCAAATCCCCGACCCGGGCATGCGTGTTCAAACCACCGATTTCGATCAGACCCTGTGCGACGCCGGTAACCAGCCCCACGTGACGGACTGCGGTCATCCTGTCGAGTTCGTGTTTCAGAAGTACCGGGTCGAGATCAGACATCGTGGAGTCTCCAACTGAGTTCTGAAAACGGTTTCTAAAGGAATCAGGGTTAAGCCTTGATTGAAATTGATCGAGGGAGAAGCCCCGATGTTCTATGACCTGAACGTCTTTAAGACAGCGTACGCAATGGCAACCCATGCCGGGCAACGGCAAGCGGTCATTGCACGCAACATGGCCAATGCGGATACGCCGGGCTATCAGCCGCGCGATATCGAGGCCTTTCAGAAAGCTTTCGAAACCACCGGGCATGACGTGACCATGGACGCCACGCGGCCGGGCCATCTGCATGGCAGTATCGGTGCGCAAAACTGGGCTGAGGTTGAAGCTGTCCCATCAGGTGATCCCAATGGCAATGGTGTGTCGCTTGAGGAAGAGATGCTTAAATCGGTCGAGGTCAAACGACAGCACGACCGAGCGCTGGCGATCTACAAATCCTCAATGGACATTCTGCGCACCAGTTTGGGTCGCGGATAAGGGGCGGCAGGTATGAGCGATTTTTCCCATTCCCTTGTTGCGTCAGCCAGTGCTTTGCGCGCGCAATCCGCGCGGTTGCGGCATGTGTCCGAAAACATCTCGAACGCGGACACGCCCGGCTATCGACGCAAAACCGTACCGTTTGAAACCGTGCAGAAAAACGGTGGGGACATGGTGCAGGCTGGCCGAGTGACGCTTGACCAGCGTTCGCTGAGCCGCATCTACGACCCCGGTCATCCGTTGGCAGATGAAAGTGGTCACTACCAGGGCTCAAACGTCGATTTGATGATTGAAATCGCGGACGCCCGGGAAGCCCAGCGCAGTTATGAGGCCAACCTAAAGATGTTTGATCAGACGCGGCAGATGTCGTCGTCGCTGATGGAATTGCTCAGAAAATAAGGACTGCCAGAATGGATATCCGATCACTCAACGCCGCGCAGAATTATGCCGGCGCACGCTCTGCCACACAGGCCGATCCCGATCATGGCGGGGCGGCACAAGGATTGAGGGCGACCTTTCAGGACTTTGCAGCCACGCTCAGACACAGCGAACAGATGTCTCAGTCTGCGATGGTCGGTCAGGCTGATCCCCATGCACTGGTTCAGGCGCTGGCCCAGACCGAACTGGCGGTAGAAACCGCAGTGATCGTCCGCAACAAAGTGGTCGAAGCCTATCAGGAAATCCTGAGAATGCCGGTCTGACCCGATGCTCAGCGAAGGGCTTTTTTATGACATCGTTCGTCAGGCGTTGTGGGTTGCGGTCATTACATCCGTCCCGATCCTTGCCGTGGCTCTGGTTTCTGGCCTGATTGTCGGTCTGTTCCAGGCGCTGACCTCGATACAAGAGATGACCCTGACCTTCGTTCCCAAATTGATCGCCATTGTCATCGTGTTCTGGATTTCGATGGGGTTCATGACTCAGACCCTTGTTACGTTTTTTACCGGAACGCTTGTTCCCTTGATTGCAGGAGGCCGCTGATGGACACGGCTTACGTCACCCTGTCCCGCCAGTCCGGGCTAATGAATGAAATGCGACTGGTGGCGAATAACATCGCAAATGCCAACACGACCGGATATCGCCAGCAGGGGCTGGTGTTTTCGGAATACGTGCGGGACATTCCGAACAATCCGTCCCTCTCCATGAGCCGGGCCGAGGCGCGCAACACATCGTTGCAACAAGGTGTGCTTACGAAAACCGGAGGGCAGTTTGATTTCGCCATCGAAGGGGACGGGTTTTTCATGGTTGAAACCCCGGATGGCAACCGGCTGACGCGTGCGGGCAGTTTCTCGCCAAATGCCGAAGGCGATCTGGTTGCGATGGATGGTGCGCGTGTTCTGGATGCCAACGGTGCCCCGGTCTTTATCCCGCCCGATGCAGCTTCGATTGATGTCGGCAGTGATGGGACGTTGAGTGTCAACGGCCAGTTTCTGGGCCAGTTGGGCGTTTTCAATGTCGCTGATCCGCAGGAGCTGGTCCGCGAAGGAAATACGCGGTTTCGTGCCAATGGTGCGATAGACCCGGTTGATGAACCCGTTGTTTTGCATCGCTTTCTCGAAGGTTCGAACGTCAACGCTATGCAGCAGGTGACCCGCTTGGTGGAAATCCAGCGCGCCTATGAGCTGGGACAAAGCTTTCTTGACAGCGAAGACGAACGCGTGCGCGGGGCGCTCAAGGCGCTGATGCGCTGAACGGTAAAAGGAGAGTTTGACATGAGAGCCCTGAAAATTGCCGCCACCGGAATGACCGCGCAACAGATGCGGGTCGAGACGATTTCCAACAACCTGGCAAACATGAACACCACTGGCTACAACGCCCGCCGGGCCGAATTTGCCGATCTGCATTATCAACAGATGGCGCGCGCCGGAACTGTAAACGCCTCGGACGGAACAGTATTGCCGACAGGTATTCAACTTGGTCTGGGCGTGCGGCCCGCAGCTGTTACCGTGCAACTGGAACAAGGTGCTTTGTCAGCCACCGGCAGTGATCTTGACGTGGCGATCGAAGGGCGCGGATATCTGGAAGTTACGCTGCCCAGCGGTCAGTCCGCGTATACGCGTGACGGCAGCCTCAAGCGGTCGGCAGAGGGTCTCATTGTCACCTCCGACGGTTATGCGGTTTCGCCGGAACTCACCGTTCCCGACGACGCACGGTCAATTTCGATCAATGCCGCTGGCGAGGTCTATGCATATTTCGACGACACTCCCGAGGGGCAATTGCTGGGTGAGTTTGTGCTTGCCAGCTTTTCGAATGCCAAGGGGCTGGAAGCCGTTGGCAGCAATCTGTTCAAGGAGACCGAGGCGTCGGGTGCCCCGGTGCTGGGAACTCCGGGAAGTGATGGGCTGGGTACATTGCGACAGGGTTATCTGGAAGACAGCTCGGTCGATGCAGTGCGCGAGGTAACCGAACTTATCGAGGCGCAGCGCGGCTACGAGATGAATGCCAAAGTCATCTCGGCTGTGGATCAAATGATGAGCGCGACAACGCAGGTGCGATGATGCGAGGGATCGGCATATGTTTGGCACTACTGGCTCCAATCGCAGCACAGGCTGACATTGTGGTTCCAACCCGCACGATCCGGGCCAAGGAAATCATTTCCGCAGCGGATTTGAAAACAAGCTCGACGGATGTCCTAGGTGCGGTGACTGACCCTGATCTTCTGATCGGGCAAGAGGCGCGAGTGGCACTGTATCCCGGCAGGCCGGTCCGAGAAATTGATGTACGCCCCCCCGCCATCGTTGACCGCAACGATCTGGTCGTCCTGATATTCGACCGCCAAGCCTTGTCGATAACTGCGGAAGGCCGCGCCTTGGGGCGTGGCGCTGCTGGGGATCGCATCCGGGTCATGAACCTGTCGTCCAGAACAACTGTAACCGGCCAAATCCGCGCGGATGGCCAAGTCGAGGTTAAGTGATGACCGGACTGTCGAAAACTCTCCTTCTCATAGCTTTGTCTTTGGCCGCGTGTGGTCGTCTGGATCATCTTGGCAAGCCCCCGAGTTTTACACCAAACGAAGAATCTCCCGAGCAGGTTGCCATGCTGTGGCCGGGTCTGCCCTTGCACACGCAACCACAACGCACCGTTGACCGCTCATCTCTTTGGAGCGGAGGGCAGCAATCCTTGCTGGGCGATCAGCGGGCGATCAAGAAAGGTGACATACTAACAGTTGTCATCGAGTTGGATGAAAAAGCTGAGATATCAAACAACACCAGACGGTCCAGATCAGGCTCGGAAAACCTTGAGGTTCCTGGCCTCTTTGGTTTGCCCCAGCGCGTGCAAAAACACTTACCTGACGGGGCATCGCTGGATGAAGCCGTGTCCATCGAAGCGGATTCCTCAAGTTCTGGGCGGGGATCTGTGAGGCGAAACGAGAAACTAACCCTGCGTGTCGCCGCGACGGTTCTGGATGTTCTGCCGAACGGGGTTCTTTCGATTTCCGGCTCGCAGGAGTTGCGGGTCAATTTTGAGCTGCGCGAGCTTTTGGTGGCCGGGTATGTCCGCCCTCAGGATATCTCGCGACAAAACGAAGTCACCTACGACAAGATCGCCTCGGCGCGGGTGTCTTATGGTGGAAGAGGTCAGATTACGGATGTCCAGCAACCCCGATACGGCCAGCAAGTTCTTGATTCACTCTTGCCGTTCTGAGGTGCGACCGTGATTGCAAAACTGGTTCCAGTCGTTTTCCTGATTGTCGGCCTGGGTGCGGGTATCGGTGCCGGGCTGTTTCTGTCACCTTCGGGCGAGCCCGACAAAACAGCCGCCGAAAAAGAAGTGGCAAAAGAAGAGAAGGCCGGTCACGTGAAGTCTGAAAAGTCCAAGGAAAAAAAGCCAGCCTATGGGTATCTAAAGTTGACCAAACATTTTGTCGTTCCGGTGGTTGGGGATGACGAAATCGAAGCGATGGTCACTTTGTCTCTCAGCATTGAGGCGAACACAGCAATTGAAGAAACGTTTTATTCCATTGAACCCAAGCTGCGGGATGCCTTTCTTCAGGTTCTGTTTGATCACGCAAATAACGGGGGTTTTGATGGGACGTTCACCGAATCCCGAAATCTGGATGTCTTGCGTAAGTCCCTGTTGGAAGAGGCAAAAAAAGAACTGGGTGAAGATGTTTCAAAAGTGCTGATCATGAGCGTGAACCGTCAAGATACCTGACGAAGGTCGCTTCACGGTACGGATCCGGCCAGCATTAACGGGTTTGCTTTCGGGCAACGGCCTGCCGATGGCTTTTCAGCTGCTGCTCCCGCAGGGTTGCGACGGCTTGTTTGCGGCCAAACGCAATTCTGAGCGACTCCAGACCGGCCAGTTTCTGAGCGCGCGTTTGGGCAAGTCGCATGTTCAACGCGCGGCGCGTGGCAGATTCCCAGCCATTCCAAAGAATGTCGGCCCCGGATATCTGATATCCTTCTGTCCAACCGCTGGCTTTGCGCACCTGGTCAAGCTGATGATCCAGTTTCGCCAATTGGTTCTGAATTCTGGCCTCGGCCTCGAGGATTGGGCGGAGTGTCTGAAATTGCTTCTGGAAAGCGACGTCGGCTATTTTGTCCAGCCCGCTTAACTGAGTGTCCTTCATCGGATCTGCTCCTTTGCACGTTTCCGCATCGCTTCGGCGAACCTGATTGCAGCGGCAACGGGGCGAAAATGTTCTTCGGAGATCTCCTGCCCGATGTCGACAGTTGCGTGAAGCGCACGCGCCGTCGGAGGATCCGAGCGGATCGGAACGCCGGCCTGAGCCGCAGCAGAACGGATGGAAGCGGCTACTGCATCCACACCTTTGGCAACACAAACAGGTGCGCTGCCAGTAGCCCTGGTCCATTTCAGTGCAACAGCAAAATGGGTGGGGTTTACGATAACAACATCCGCGCCCGGAACATCTGCCATCATCTGGCTCGAGGCGATCTCCTGTGCACGTTGACGGCGGTGTTGCTTTACATACGGGTCGCCTTCGGCGTCCTTAGTTTCATCCTGGAGCTCTTTACGCGACATGCGGTTCTTGCGCATGTGCTCGGCGTATTGCCACAGAAAGTCGATTACGCCGATGCACAGGGCGATGGTAACCACAATGAACAGGAAGCGAAACAACAGGTTCATCATCAGCTGTATGGATGACGTTGCCGGGGCCGCGCTGGCAGACAGAATTTCGGCCAGGTTCGACTTGATGAAAAGTGCGAGGCACAGGCTGTAGATCACCAGTTTGGTTGTACTCTTGGCAAACTCGAACAAGCCACCGCGCCCGAACTTGTTTTTGGCATTCGAAACAAGGGAAATCCGCGAAAGCTTTGGTTTCAGTTTGCTGGGGGCGAACACCAGCGTGCGTTGGGCAATCAGGTTTAGCAGAACGGCCACCGCGGGCAGGCAGAAAAGCACGGCAATGGGTGGTAACGCGCCACTCAGAATTCCGGCAACCGTCGCTGTCGCAGGTCCCATGTTCAGAAGGTTCGCGATCTGGTCGGATTGGTCGATCAGGACCATGAACAGAGTTCCCAATTGCGCGACCGCGTACTGCCCTGCCGCCAACAATGCGATCAGCAGTCCGGTATATGCCGCAACAACCGACAAGTCGTTGGACTTGGGAACTTCACCCTTTTCACGGGCTTTCTGGAGCTTTTGCGGCGTCGGCTCGTATGACTTGTCGCTGTCGTCATCGGCACCGCTCATCGCTGGCCTCCGATCGGGTTCATGAAGAAGGCAATCAGCGCGTCAGACCAAACAGAGAGGATCAATGGTGCGCCCGCAAACAGCAAAAACAGCCCAGCAAACGTTATTGCTGGCGCGCCCACGAAGGCGACCATCAATTGCGGCATGGCTCGGTTGATAACCCCAAGTGCAAGATTGTAGATCAACGAGGCGATGACGAATGGCGTTGCCAGTGAGAAGGCCAACCCAAAGCTGCGTGAGATTTGTCGCACACCCCAATGGGACAAATCTGCCGAGCTTGGCACCAACCCTATGGGGAATAGGGCATAACTCTGGATCAGGAATTGCGCGGCCCGTACGTGCAAGCCCATGATGACGGCAAGCGTTAGTCCCGCGATCGTTAGCAGGTATCCCATTGCCGGAACAGGATCAGTGGCCGCCGCACCCAGCAATTGCGACAATGACGTGGATTGCGCGGCAATGGATCCGGCGGTTTGCAGCGCTAAAACAAACAGCCGCAGCCCGGTTCCAAGCGCCAGCCCAATCAGGATTTCTGTCCCAACCAACCGCCCCAGCGTCCACAGGTTGAGAGACAGGTCCAAAGGTTGGGTTGCCGGAAAAATGATCAGGGTAAAGGCGACGGATATCCCCAGTTTCATCCGTGTTGGAATGCTGCGCTCGCCGAAAGCAGGCAGCAGCGAAACCAAAGCAGAGACGCGCAGAAAAACCGCGAAGGCCTGCCAGAGCGGTTCGGCCAGCTGCGTCAACAATTCTGGCGGCAGAGCGATCACGCGGGAACAGTTCCTACCAGCGCGGGTTTGGCTTCCAACCCGATTTCCTCAAAAGAAAGGACCGGGTTTGGAACGCCGCGCGCATGCATGATCGTACGCAACAACCGGCGTCGCCGGGTCGAGGTCACGACAGCAGGAAACAGACCGTTATCAGCCGATCTGGCGATACTGCTGACCATGCCGTCGGCCAGCTTGTTAAACAGGTTCGGCGGCAGTGCGACATCCAGTCCGGCGCTGGGCGCGTCGACCTGATAGGTGGTGAACGTTTCCTCCCATTCGGGGGCCAGTTGGATCAGCGGGATCGAGCCATCCTCACGCTTCATATCGGCGACCAGTTGAAATCCGAGACGCTGGCGCACCAATTCGCAGATGCCCTCAGGCTGGGTGGTTGTCAGCCGTGCTTCGGCAACGCTTTCAAGGATCAGGGCCATGTTCCGGATCGAAACCCGTTCCTCCAGAAGCAGTCGCAGAACGGCGTGCAATGTGTCCATTGGCACTTTGTCGGGGATCAATTCATCCAGCAACTTGCGGTTTGCCTCAGCCCGAACTGGGTCGCTCAGGCGGGTCATTTCGGTCAGCAGGCGGCGCAGGGATTTCAACGTCAGCAAGCGCGAGAAGTTCTGCTTGATAATCTCTAGCAGATGCGTGGCCAGGATCTCGGGCGGTGAGACGATAGTGGCCCCGTTCAACGCTGCGTCCTCCTGATGTTTGGGCAGGATCCAGCGGGCAGGCGCGCCGTAAACCGGCTCGGTCACGTCATTGCCTTCGGGCAACAGATCGAACCCGTCCTGAACCAGAGCCAGAACCAGATCGGGGTTCAGAACGCCGCGCGCCTGTTCGACCCCCTGAACCTTGATCACGTAGGTTCCGGTTGGCAGGTCGGCTCGATCAGTCAGGCGAATTTCGGGCAGGATCAATCCGAAGGTAGACGCCACGTAGTTGCGCATATTGGCAATGCGGGCATCCAACCCGGTTCCGGGATTCAAAACCAAGCTTACCAGATCGGGTGCGAATTCAAGGTGCACGTCATCCAGGTCCAGAATATCACCAATAGCCTGCGAGACCGACACCTCGGTTTCGGTCGCCTGCGAATGCAATGACGGATCTGTTTCTTTCTGCTTTTTCCGAATTCTGTAGGCCGCATAACCAAGTACAGCTGCACCGAGGATGAACGGCAGGAAAGGCAGGCCGGGCACCAGCGCAAACAGGACCATAAGAACCGCCACGGTAGACAGCGCAGCCGGATGACGCCCAAGTTGGGAGAAAATGGCATTGTCGGTGGCACCCTGTGTTCCGCCGCGCGCCAGCAGCAATGCAGAGGCAATCGAGATGATAACCGCAGGGATTTGCGAGACCAGACCATCACCGACGGTCAGGATTGCATAAGTCTCGAACGCGAAAGCCACCGGCATTCCGTGCACGATCACCCCCATGACCAAACCCATAACAAGGTTCAAAAGAGTGATCAGAAGGCCGGCAACGGCATCACCTTTGACAAATTTCGACGCACCGTCGAGCGAGCCGAAGAATGTCGTTTCCTGCTGTTCGCGTTCCCGCCGTTCCTTGGCTTGCTGATGGTCGATGGCCCCGGCTGACATGTCGCTGTCGATGGCAAGCTGCTTGCCCGGCATCCCGTCCAAGGCAAAGCGCGCGCCGACCTCGGCCATACGGGCGGCCCCTTTGGTGATGACCATGAAATTCACGATCAGCAGTACGCCGAAAACCACAAGACCCAGAAAGATGCTGCCGCCCATGACGAAATTGGCGAACCCTTCAATCACGTCACCAGCTGCGTTGGGTCCAGTATGCCCCTGACCGATGATCAGTTTGGTCGACGAGACGTTCAGCGACAGGCGCAGCATCAGCGATGCCAGCAGGATCGTTGGGAAGGACGAGAAATCCAGCGGACGTTCGATGAACAGCGTCAGAGTGAAAATCAGGATGGCCAGCGCGAAAGAGGCGGCTAGCCCCACATCCAGCACCCAGGCAGGCATGGGCAGGATCATCATGACGATGACGGTCATCAGCGCCAGTGCCAACAGGACAGTGGGCGAAAACAGGGACCGGATGTCAATCTGGGGCACGCAGGTTTCCTAATTGAAAGGGATGAAAGCAGTTGCTGTGCTATTGGTCGGGACCAGAGAGCCCAGGGCAGTGGTGGCGGGTGAAGCCACTAGCACCGGAATCAAGGGCGTTCCGGCCCTTGTGAACGGATCGCGTGACTTGCCAGAAAACCCGTGCGAGGGCGGGTTGTCCAATTGAGCCATCACTGTCTGGAACCGACCACGATAAGCCTCGGCCAGAGCATTCGTGCGGGAATGATACGCCCCGGCCGCAGCAGGCCACGAACCAAGTTCGAAATAAAGGTCTTTCAGGAAGCGGGCGGCGTAGGTTGCGTTCGCATCCGGCTCAAACATCGCATCGATCGAGCGGAAGGCCTTGCCATGCCAGCGATAATTGACCTGGAAACACCCGACGTCAAAGCTGCGAGAGCCTGCTTTGAAAATTTTGAAAACATAGGCCTTGGCCTCGGCCTCGGACTTGAACCAATACCCCTGACCTTCGGCATTTATGGCCCAAGGCCAGGGCTGCAACTGCCCGTCTATCTGTCGGCCGGTTTCGACGCGAGTTATGGCGCGCAGCACGTCCAGCGGAACATCTTCGGACAGTGCCGCACGGTGCGCGGCCTGATCACAAAGCCCGCCTGTCGGTGCTGCGTGCGTAGCAGAACCCGCCTGCGCCAACAGCACAAGCAGTATCATGAAAGTAATCGGTATTCTGCGAATTGGCATTCTGCCGGTCCGGGATTCTGGTGTTCCCGGCCAAGCTAGCCGCCGATCGGTTTACAGAGGGTTATCGCAGCCTCAGTTTCGGTCGATCCTGCGCCCGAAAACAACGCTTGTATTGGTGCGCAGGACGCCGGGGATCTTCGCCAGATCGTCCACCAGAATGTCCAGATCCTCCAGCCTCGGGGCATCTGCGGTCAGCATCAGATCGAATTCGCCGTTGATCGACAGGCACAGTTTGACCTCGGGATAGGCCTCGAGCCGTTTAAGGATCCGGTTGGTTTCCTTCTGCTGCACTTCCAGCATGACGATGACCTGCACTTTGGGCGTGTCTTCTGTGGACCCAAGGCGCACGGTGTATCCCGTGATTACGCCGCGATGCTCCAGCCGACTGATCCGTTCATGCACAGTTGTGCGGGCCACACCCAGCGAGGCCGCGATCTGCGTGGTCGAGGCACGCGCATTGGCTTGCAGGGCGGCGATGATACGGCGGTCTAGCTGGTCCATTGGGGCTCCGGTTTGCGGTAAGTCCGGGTTTAGATCAGATTGACGCCCTTTCTCAAGGCTCACGCGGTATGCGTGGGTGCAGGTCGTCGATTATGATCGGGTGCGCGTGCGGGCCCGCCCCGGCCAGATGCGGATGATCGGCTGGCAGATCGGGGTGAGTGTGAACAACCGGTTCCTGATCGTCACGCGGCCAAAGGCTGACTGCCACAATCACGCCTGCCACGGACAGAATGGACATACTGCCGAGCGCAACAGTCGGCCCATAGACGGTCATTATCCATCCAGCCAGCGGATACAGCACCAACCAGCAACCGTGTGACAGAGTAAACTGTGCGGCAAAGACAGCTGGGCGGTCTTCGGGATGGGCCGAACGGGTCAACAAACGACCCGAAGGCGTAAGGGTTGTAGAATACCCAAAGCCAGTAAAAGCCCAAAAAACGGCAAGGACACCCAGCGTAAGCGGGATCGTCGCGGTCAGAACCGAGGCGACGGCCATAGCGCCCGACGCAAGAATGGCTCCGGACAGCATAACCTTGCGATCCTCGATCCGATCCAGCAGTCGGGGCAGAGTAAACGCCGCCAGCATCGACCCGCCGCCAAATCCGGCCAGTGCAATGGCCACGGCGCTTTCTGACAGGCCAAGGGTGGCCCGCACGATGACCACTGTGTTGACGATTACCATCGAACTCAGCGCTGCGGCGCTCCAATTAAGCGCAAGCAGCCCCCTCAGCCGGGGCGTTTTCAGGTAGATGCGAATTCCGCGTGTCGTGCGGTCATAAATCCCGCGTGGTTTGCTGGGCTTGGGCGAGGGCAGGACGACCGAGACCACCAGCAATGCCGAGGCAACAAACCCCAGCGCTGTGCCCCAGAACAGGCTGTTGAAGCTGACCAGCAACAGAAGTGCCGCGGCAAACATCGGGCTCAGCAGGCTTTCCATGTCGTAGGCAAGACGTGACAGTGACAAAGCGCGGGTATACTCGTTTTCGTTCGGCAAGACGTCCGGGATCGTTGCCTGAAAAGCAGGCGTAAAGCCTGCCGAAGCGGATTGTAGCACGAAGATCAGCACATAGATTTGCCAGACCTCGGTCACGAAAGGCAGGCATACAGCGACTGCGGCGCGGATCAGGTCCAGAAGAACCAGCATTTTCCGACGGTCCAGCCGCTCGGCAAATGCAGCGGCCAGGGGGGCCACGGTGACATAGGCCACCATCTTGATCGTTAGCGCGGTGCCCAGCACAAGGCCAGCAGCGTCTCCGGCCAGATCAAAGGCCAGCAGCCCAAGCGCGACTGTGGCCAGCCCGGTTCCGGTCAGGGCGACGATCTGGGCAGCAAACAGGTGGCGGTAGGTCCGGTTTTTTAGAATGCTCAGCATGGTTCAGAGGTATTTCGTAATGGCTTTGAAATCCTCGATCCCGCCGCTATCGCCATCGGAAGACAGGCAATGGTCGATGTGATCATGGATCAAGGCGCGCTTGGCGTTGGTGACCGCTTTTTCAACGGCAAACAGCTGTTGGGCGATGTCAGAACAGGGCGCCTGACCTTCAAGCATGGCAATGACCTTTGCCAGATGCCCGTGGGCCCGTTTCAGCCTTGCCGTGATATGCGGATGCGACTCGCGGGGTAAATTTGTCATGACGTATCCCTATCCCCCCCATGAGGATATTGTCAATCTTGTTGCGGGGATTTGCCCGTGACTTTTGGACGGCGTTGAGTTTATGGACCAAACCGCCTATCTCGGAGGCGATACCGCACAAAGGAATAGTCGGGTGGCGAACCATTTGTACAAAAACGACCTGCCGGACGGGCTGGATCTGGGCCCTGTTGTGGCCATTGACTGTGAAACCATGGGTCTGAACCCACATCGGGACCGCTTGTGCGTGGTTCAGATGTCGGGTGGTGACGGCAACAGCCATATCGTGCAGGTGGAAAAAGGCCAGACTGAGGCGCCGAACCTATGTGCCCTGCTGGAAAACCCTGACATTCTGAAGCTGTTCCATTTCGGGCGCTTCGACATCGCCGCCATGTACCATACATTTGGTGCTCTGGCCGCGCCGGTCTATTGCACCAAGATCGCCAGCCGCCTGGTGCGGACCTATACGGACCGGCATGGGCTCAAGAACCTGTGCCAGGAACTCATCAGTGTCGATATTTCCAAACAGCAACAAATGAGCGACTGGGGCGCAGTCTCACTTACGGACGCTCAATTGGATTATGCTGCGTCTGACGTTCTTTATCTGCATCAGCTGCGTGATGCGCTAAACATTCGGCTGGCTCGCGAGGACCGGACTGAAATGGCGCAGGCCTGTTTTGACTTCCTGCCGATGCGTGCGAAACTGGACCTCGCCGGTTGGCCCGAAACGGATATCTTTGCGCACTCATGACCGATACCGAAGCATTCCTGAAAACCGCCCGTCAGGTGGTGACTGACGAAGCCCGCGCGCTGGACGTACTTGCCGACAGTCTGGACGCGCATTTTGCTGAAGCCGTGCAGCTGATCCTTCAGGCCACCGGGCGCATCATAATCAGCGGCATCGGCAAGTCAGGCCACATAGGTCACAAGATTGCGGCCACGCTGGCCAGCACCGGAACGCCTGCCTATTTCGTGCATCCGGCCGAGGCCAGCCATGGTGATCTTGGCATGGTCTCCAAGGGTGATGTGGTTCTGGCGATTTCGAATTCGGGCGAGGCACCGGAACTTGCCAATCTGCTGGCCTTTACGCGCCGCTTTGGCATTCGGCTGATTGGATTGTCCAGCAAACCTGACAGCACATTGATGAAACAGGCCGACGTACATCTTCTGATCCCGTCGATGGGCGAGGCCTGCGGTTTTGGTATGGTGCCGTCGATCTCCACAACGCTGACCCTTGCCATGGGGGATGCACTGGCGATTGCCCTCATGAAATACCGCGATTTCCGGCCCGAGGATTTCCGTGCCTTCCATCCCGGTGGCAAACTGGGCGCTCGGCTGAGCACAGTACAGGATCTGATGCATGTCGGAGAGGCCCTGCCTCTGGTTGCGGCACATACTCCGATGAGCGATGCGCTGATCGAAATCAGCCAGAAGGGGTTTGGTGTTGCTGGCGTAACAGACCCGCAGGGTCAATTGGCAGGGATCATTACAGACGGTGACTTGCGGCGCCACATGGATGGGCTGCTGAACAAAACGACCGAGCAGGTCATGACCCCCAACCCCACAACCATATCCCCGGGTGCGTTGGCGGAAGAAGCGGTAGCAATCATGAATGACCGTAAGATCACCTCGCTCTTCGTGGTTGACGAGGCGACATCAGGTCAGGCTTTGGGGCTGCTTCACATCCACGATTGCCTGCGCGTCGGTCTGGGCTGAGGGAGGCTGAAGTGGACAGATATTCCCGCATGGTGCAGTTCCTGAAGGTGCTGTTGCCGCTTGCGGCTATTGTGATGTTGTCCACGGTATTCCTGCTGTCCCGCAGCATCGAAACAAACGTTTCCGTGCCTTTCGCGCAGAAAGACATTGATGAGAGACTGGCACAACAGGTGGTAACGCGGCCGGATTACCGCGGAACGACCCGCAAGGGAGAGACCGTGCATATCGAGGCGGTGCAAGCGACGCAGGGCACCGAGGCGTCGGTTCCGACCGCGTCCGAGTTTCGCGGCCGATTTGGGCTGCTCAATGGCGGCACAATTACGCTGGATTCGAATTCCGGCCTGATCCGTCCGGATAGTGGAACAGCTACCTTTGTTGGTGACGTGGTCATCACCACGGTGGATGGGCTCAAGGTTACGACGGATCTGCTCAATACCTCGTTGGACGAAGTCCGGGGCGATACGCCGGGGCAGGTGAACGGAACCGGTCCGATCGGTAACTTTTCCGCGGGGCGTATGACCTTTGGCACTGAAAAAACGGACGGGCCGGTCCATATTG
Source organism: Ruegeria sp. AK11 (assembly GCF_056541095.1). Taxonomy (NCBI): domain Bacteria; kingdom Pseudomonadati; phylum Pseudomonadota; class Alphaproteobacteria; order Rhodobacterales; family Roseobacteraceae; genus Ruegeria; species Ruegeria sp. AK11. The sequence goes on along the minus strand of NZ_JBQFXU010000008.1, from coordinate 55,253 downwards.
TTTTTACAGATGGTGTGAAGCTGGTATACGAGCCTGAAAAAGCAGAAAGATAACTTGTGTTCGATTTTCGATTTGTTCCTTTGTGCCTCGCCTTGATCGCGGGCGCCGCGCCCGTGACTGCGCAAGAGGCGCAGGTGGCTTTTGGGTCCGCGAATGCCGATCCGAGTCTGCCGGTCGAGGTGACATCGGAAACCCTGAACGTCAATCAAGAGGACGGATCGGCCGAGTTCATCGGGAATGTCATCGTCGTACAGGGTGAAATGCGCCTGACAGCCGAACGCGTGCTGGTTATCTACAATCAGGAACGCTCGGCGATCGAGCGAATGGAGGCGACCGAGAATGTGGTTCTGGTCAGCCCGCCGGATGCAGCAGAAGGCGACTGGGCTGAATACAAGATCGGCTCGGGTGAGATTGTCATGAAGGGCAATGTCCTGCTGACACAGGGCCCCAGCATCATCAGTGGCGATCAGATGAACGCCAACCTGACATCGGGCACTGCGACAATGACCGGGCGGGTCAAAACGATCTTGCAGCAGGGAAACAACTGATGGCGCGTCCCGACCTGAAACTGACCGAGGGCAGTTCCGGGCTGCGCATCGAGAAGCTGCGGAAGTCCTACAAAAAAAAGACGGTGATCCGCGATGTTTCGATGACGTTGGGCCGGTCCGAAGTGGTGGCGCTGCTGGGGCCGAACGGGTCTGGTAAAACCACAACGTTCTATTCAGTTGCGGGCCTTGTGTTCCCAGAGGCGGGAAAAGTCACGATAGACGGCCAGAATGTGACTACGTTGCCGATGTACCGGCGGGCACGGATGGGGATCGGCTATTTGCCGCAGGAGATGTCGATCTTTCGCGGCATGAGCGTCGAGGACAACATTGCTGCCGTTCTGGATATCACGGTCTCTCATGCGCATAAGCGCAAAGAGCGTTTGGAAGAGCTGTTGTCTGACTTCTCGATCGAACACTTGCGCCGGGCCCCGGCTCTGGCGTTGTCAGGCGGCGAGCGCCGCCGTGTTGAGATCGCGCGCTGTTTGGCCGCAGACCCCAAATACCTGCTGCTGGATGAACCGTTTGCAGGCGTTGACCCGATCAGTGTTGGGGATATTCGCCATCTGGTCGCGGATTTGAAAAAACGCGGTATTGGTGTGCTGATCACCGATCACAACGTCCGGGAAACGCTGGAAATTGTCGACCGGGCCTATATCCTGCATGACGGTCAGGTTTTGATGTCCGGCACACCTGATGAGGTTGTCGAAAACGAGAATGTGCGCCGCGTCTATCTGGGCGAGAATTTCCGCATTTCATAACCTTGCGCGGAGTTGTGCCAATTGCATGGCGGAAATCGCGTATATACACATCTGTTTTGATTGACTCTTCCCTCGTCTCTTGCCTCAATTGGCTTATGGCATTTACCCGGTTCCAGTCTGGATCTCGATGTCCCTTCTTCGAAGGGCTGGAAACAAGGCAACCGCGGAAAATGTCTCTACCCCCCACCCGATAAAAACAAGCTCGCCGCGTTTCGCGGCGTCAGAATGGGTGTGAATTGTGAAGGAGATCACATGCGTTACCAAATCAGCGGAAAACAGATCGACATCGGTGCGGCGTTGCAGACACACGTGCAGACCGAACTGAATGAGGTCGTGGGCAAGTATGCGCAGCGGCCTACGGATGCCAACGTCGTCTTTTCCCGTTCGGCGCATGAATATGTATGCGAAACAACGGTGCACCTGTCCACTGGCCTGACGGCGCAGGCCAAGGCCCATGCAACCGAGATCTACGCGGCATTTGAGGCATGCTGTGATAAAATGGAAAAACAGTTGCGTCGTTACAAGCGCCGCCTGAAGGACCACCACAAGGATCGGGCCGAACCGGTTGAACTCTTTGGGGCGTCCTCTTATATCCTCGCTTCTAATGAATCGGAGTCGGTCGAAGAACCCGAATCGCTTCAGCCAATGATTGTGGCTGAGATGGAAACAAAAATCCCATCTTTGAGCGTTGGAGAGGCCGTTATGCAAATGGAACTTGCCGGTGCGCCAGTACTGGTGTTCAGAAATGAAAACAAGGACGGATTGAATGTCGTTTATCGTCGCGAAGACGGTAATATCGGCTGGATTGATCCGTAACAGGCAAGGATACGGGGCTGCACCCGCTGATGCGGGTGCGTGCCATGGAGCGTGATCATGGAGCTTTCGAGCATACTGAAGCCTGAAGCGGTGCGTGTATTGTCCGCGGCTTCCAGCAAGAAGCGGCTGTTTCAGGAAATCGGTGACGTCGCCGCGGCGACGCTGGGCATCGATCCTCAGGAAGCAGTTGATTTCCTGCTGGAGCGGGAAAGCCTTGGACCGACCGGTGTCGGCCATGGTGTGGCGCTGCCGCATGCGCGCCTGCCCGATCTTGATTCGGTTTCAGGTGTTTTTGTCATGCTTGAGAAGCCCATCGATTTCGGTTCAGTTGATCGCCAGCCTGTGGACATCGCCTTCGCGCTGTTTGCACCGGAAGAGGCGGGTGTTGATCACCTCAAAGCTCTGGCGCTGGTGTCTCGCACATTGCGGGATACTTCGGTTTGCACCAAGCTCCGGGCGAACCCTGATCCGGTAAAGCTCTATGCGATCCTGACTGAGGCGCAGTCTATGCAAGCCGCCTGATTAACAAAAAAAGCCCCCGAAAACCGGGGGCTTTTTTCTTTTCATTTGACCGGATCAACCACCGGTTCCCATTTCCAGCGTCCACCAGATTTTACCACCGCCTTCCTGATGCCAGGCGAATCCCATTTGGGTGGCTTTGGCGTCCATGATGACAGACCTTGGTCCAGGTTCCTGCATCCATGCGGCAAGTGTTTCCGTCTCGGTCTCGTAGGTTTCGGAAATGGCTTCCCCAAGGAACGTTCCGAAATAGCCGACACGCGCTGCCCGGTCGATTGGTGATGAACCGTCTGACCCAAAATGCCAGGGCCGGTTCTGCCGCGACATATCCTTCGAATGTGTCGCTGCCGCTGCGTTCAGCTGCGCGTTCAGCTGTACGGGCTGCAACCCCTGAGCCTGACGCAAAGCATTGACCGAATCAAGCATGCGGAACTGCAGCTTTTCCGGATTGCCGCGGATCTTGTACACGGTCGGCAATGGGCGACCATCAGATCCCAGAGTGGTTGAGCCAGTGTTGGTACATGCCGCAAGTGCGACAAAGCAAATCAACAGTAAAGAAACGATGCGCGTCATGTTCGACCTGATTATTGTATCTCAACAGGGCATAGCGCGCCTGCTTGTTCTGAGCAAACGCGCAATGGCCACAACTTGCGTGATTCTGCCGGTTTGGTTTGCGACTGAAGCATTCTGGCAATAGAATGCCTCTGATTTCAGACCTCACCTAAACACAGGACCCGTCGTCATGGTCAAGAAGCGCATTCATTCGCCCACCCGCAGGGGGTTTCTGGCAGGGGCTACCGCCACTCTGGCTACACCGGCACTGGCGCAATATATCCCGGGCGACCCGCTGCGCCCTGCACCCGAAACCGAACCGGCGGTTCGCCGCAACGTATCCGGGTTCCGGGCATTGGATTGGCAACCGTATTTCTCGAACACCAGAAATGGCGCCATATTGGTCGACACCGTCTCAAGAGCGCTGCATTACTGGTCGGATGACCAAACAGTCTATAAATTGTACCCGTCGTCGGTTCCGCTGACCGAAGAACTCACCCGGCGCGGGCGCACCAGTGTGATCCGCAAGGTCGAAGGCCCAAGCTGGTCTCCGACGCCGTCGATGAAGAAGAGAAATCCGGAATGGCCGGACTACATTCCTCCGGGTCCTGATAACCCATTGGGAACACACGCTTTATACCTGAGCTGGAAGTATTATCGCATTCACGGGACGCACGATACACGCAAAATCGGCCGCAGATCTTCGAACGGCTGCATCGGCCTTTTCAACGAAGACATCGCCGAGCTGTTTTCGATGGCGAAGGTTGGCACGCAAGTGTTGCTAATTTGACGACATTTTCGTGTACGAACCCGCTCACCGGTCAAGTTGCAATTGCATTCCCGCTCTAATGCTGATTAGAAAAAACTACGAGGTAAGTCTTAGATGTGCGGCTCTGGATATTGGAGCCGTGCAAATTCTGGAGGTTAATATGAAGAAACTCGTTCTCGCCGCAGCTCTGACTGCAGCAGCTTCGACTGCATATGCTGGCAACCTGGAAGAGCCGGTTGTTGAAGCACCAGTTGTTGTTGAAGAAACTCAGGGTTCGTCGCAGGGCATTCTGCTGCCGCTGATCCTGCTGGTCGTTGTTGCTGCTGCTGTTGCTGCAAGCTAATCCGACACGGAATTCATGAAAAAGGCGGTGGAGCAATCCACCGCCTTTTTTAATTCCAACAGGTCTTCAAGCCTGTTGCGCGCCGGGGGATACTGACAGGCCAGTATCAAGCCGAGCCTAACGTTCTCATAGGAAATGCGGGTTGCGTTCTGTAAACGCTTTACTCCAGCCACCCGCACAGATTGTCTTCGATCACTTTTCCAAGTGCCGCGATATGGGCGTCGTCATCGTTAAGGCATGATATATAGGTAAACGCCTCCCCGCCTGCTTCTTCGAAGCTTTCTTTGATTTCTTCGTTAATCTCTTCAAGCGTTTCGATGCAGTCAGCAGAAAACGCCGGGGCAATAACTGCAATGTTCTTTTTGCCTTGCTTCGCCAGGTCGGCCACGTGATCCACCGTGTAAGGTTTCAACCATTCTTCGGGGCCGAAGCGCGACTGGAAGGTCGATACCAATTGATCATCTGTCCAGCCCAGCCGCTCCTTTAACAGCCTCGTCGTTTTAGCGCATTGGCAGTGATAGGGATCGCCCTGCTGAAGATACCGTTCGGGCATCCCGTGATATGAGCAGACAAGAATGTCGGGCTTTGTCTCCATAGCCTCGTATGCGCGTTCAACAGACTGTGCCAGCGCATCGATATAGATGGGTTCATCGAAATAGGCCGGAACGGTTCGCGTCGCGGGCTGCCAGGCTTCGTCCATCAGTGCGCGAAAGAACTGGTCGTTGGCGGTGGCCGTCGTTGCGCCAGCGTATTGAGGGTAAAGCGGAAAAAACAAGATGCGATCGCACCCTGCCGCTACCATCGCGCGCACTTTGGATTTGGTCGACGGGTTGCCGTAACGCATACAGAAATCGACCATGACCTGATCACCGTATCGTGCGTGCATCGTCTGGCTTAGCTTGGCGGTCTGGTCCTTGGTGATGGTCATCAGCGGGCTTTCGCCTTTTTCCTGGTTCCAGATCGATTTGTAAGCCTCGCCGGAACTGAAAGGTCGCTTGGTCAGGATGATCGCCTGTAGAATCGGTTGCCATTTCCACTTTGGATAATCGATGACACGCTGGTCCGACAAAAACTCATTCAGATATCGGCGCATCGGCCAATATGTGTAGTCGTCCGGCGTGCCCAGATTGGCCAGCAATATGCCGACGCGCCCCATCCTGATCTTGGGGTGATCCGTAGGAGCGTGAGCGGGTCGCGTGGCATCAAACATATGAGGCTTCCTGAATTTCTTGCGTTAGGGCCTGAAATAAGGGGATTTGGTCGCGCGTCAATCGGGCAGTTTGCCCTCGTCCGTGCGCAAGGCGTCAGCCAAACGTGCTTGCGCCGACCCAGGACGCAGTGGTTTGGGTTGACTGTCGTGAGGGGACCATCCGGTCAGGCAGATCAGTTCGAACGTGGCTGCCAGACGTCCCGACTCTGTGGTGAAATGAGACGCGTAGATGTTTTGCGCGGCCTCAAATACTGCGCGTTTGGTCGGGTGTTTCAGTCGCCCGGATAACGCATTGGCCTCACCCATATGCCGCAGATCGTGCATCAGGTGCCAGATGTCACGGTACTCAGCCGTGAGCGGCACCGAGTCTGCGACTGGCAAGGCCAGACCTGCCCGCTGCAACAAACCGCCCATGTCTCGCAACCCGGCCATCGGGGCGATGCGGGGGCTGAGGCCACCGGTAACGTCAATCTCGGCCTGACCCAACGCCGCGCGCAATTCGTGCAGCGTTTCGCCGCCCAGACAAACAACCAGCAACAACCCGTCGGGTTTCAGCGCGCGGTGGCATTGGATCAACTGGCCCACCGGATCGTTTGCGCAGTGCAGTGTCATGGCGTGGATCACAAGGTCATGTACGCCGGGTTGCAGTGCCAGCACGTCGTCATCCGCAATGATCGAGGCTTCGGGAAACGCGTCCGTCCAAAGCTGCGGGTATGCGGTCACGATCGCTGCCGCCGTAAAGGTTTTGTTAACCATGGAGAGCCGATCCTGAACCTCGTCCATCGCGGCGCGGTGCAGAAAAAGGGCGTCATCCTGCACGCGGCTGCGATGACGCAGAATGGCGGCACGGTCAAAAAGTGAGGGTGCAGTGGGTTCGGGCAGTTTCATAGCTGGCAAGTATCGCATCGCGCAACGGATTCAAACCGCACTTGCGCTGATTTATCCACCACGTTGCATGGGGTGCGGCGACCTGACCGAGTCCGATTTTGGCCTGTGTGGTCCATGCTGGCGGGAAACGCCATTCATTGGCGGCACGGTCTGTGAAAGTTGCGGTCTGCCCCTGATCGGGGGGCAGGACGAGTTTCGGACCGAGTGCGATGATTGCCTGAAGACCGCGCGCCCCTGGAGGGCAGGCCGCGCCGCGCTTTTGTATGACGGCAAGGCGCGGTCACTGATCCTGGCGTTGAAACATGGTGATCGGCCCGAACTGGCCCGCCCTGCCGCGCAGTGGATGGTGCAGGCAGGGCGCCCATTGTTGCGACCGGATATGGTGATTGTTCCGGTTCCTTTGCATTGGTCTCGATTGCTGAAAAGGCGATACAACCAGTCAGCGCTGTTGGCGCAGAACCTGGCGCGCGAGACAGGATTGGAATGTGTGCCCGATCTGTTGATTCGCAAAAACAAGACGCAGGTATTGGATGGCAAAACAGCAGCCGAGCGGGCACAGATTTTGGAAGACGCAATATGCCTTCACCCCCGAAATGCCCGCCATCTGACGGGCCGGAACGTTTTGCTGGTGGACGATGTGATGACGTCCGGGGCAACACTGGCCGCATGCACTCGTGCCTGTCAGGCGGCGGGGGCAAATCATATTTTCGTGTTGGCTCTGGCGCGCGTTGCCAAGGATGCCTAATTCGCCCAAGATTGCGCGAAATCCGAAGGGAACGGAAAATGAAGTCGGTAGAGATCTATACATCGCCACTGTGCGGCTTTTGTCATGCGGCCAAACGCCTGCTGAAGCAGAAAGGTGTCGAGTTCAAGGAGATCGACGTGTTGATGCACCCCAAACGCAAACCTGAAATGATTCAACGTGCCGGGGGTAAACGCACGGTCCCGCAGATTTTCATCGGCGCTACGCATGTCGGCGGTTGCGATGATTTGTACGAGTTGGAGCGTCAGGGCAAGCTTGACCCTCTGCTTGCGGCCTGATGAAAACCGCGCTGCTGCAAATCACCTCGTCGGACGATCCGGCTGAAAACCTCGGGATGGTACGAGGCATGATGGCCGAAGCGGCAGAACAGGGCGCCCGCTTTGTTCTGACACCAGAGGTTACGAATTGCGTTTCGACCAGCACCACACGGCAGCGCGCGGTTTTACAACATGAAGAAGATGACATCACCTTGGCGGGCCTGCGCGAACAGGCTGCTGATCTGGGTGTGTGGCTTCTGATCGGCTCGTTGGGGCTCAAGACCCATGAGAGTGACGGTCGCTTTGCCAATCGTTGCTTTATGATCGGACCGCAAGGTCAGATCGTGGCGCGGTATGACAAAATTCATATGTTCGATGTGCAGGTCACCGAGACCGAGACGTTCCGCGAATCGAAAAACTACCGTCCAGGTGAAAGAGCGGTCATCGCCGAGACGGATTTCGGCAAGGTTGGTCTGACCATCTGTTACGATATTCGCTTTCCATATTTGCACGCGGCACTGGCGCAGGCGGGCGCGCGCATTCTGACCGTCCCGGCCGCGTTCTCGCCGGTCACAGGTGCCGCGCATTGGGAAGCCTTGCTGCGCGCACGTGCAATCGAAACCGGGTGCTGGGTGCTGGCCCCGGCCCAAACAGGGGAACATCCAAAAACCGGCGATAAAACACGCTATACTCACGGTCACAGCATGGTCGTCGACCCGTGGGGAAAGGTGCTGATCGACGCAGGGACCGATCCAGGCATTCACATTTTCGATTTGGATGATAGTTCTGTGACTGAGGCACGGCGACGTGTCCCTTCACTGCACCACCGCCGTTCCTTCGACGGACCCTGACAGAACGGAACAATGACAGACGACACCAATGCCCTTGCGGTCACGCTGTTCAGCGAGATCCTGACCGCCGACCAGCTATTGCGGAACCGGCTTAGCCGGGTGCTGCCCAAGGGCATGGAAATCTCGCATTTCTCGGTTCTGAACCACCTGGCTTTTGTCGCGGATGAGCGTAGCCCGGCGCAGCTGGCCAACACGTTCCACGTGACCCGAGGGGCGATGACCAACACCTTGGCCAAGCTGGAATGGGCTGGATACATCCACATCCGACCCGATTGGGACGATGCCCGCCGCAAGATGGTCGCGATCAGCCCCGCCGGTAAACGCGCGCGGGATCAGGCGATTTCCTCGATTGCTCCGTTGATCAACCGCGTGGTCGGAGAGTTGGGGGACGACCGTGTTCGGTCGACATTGCCAGTGCTGCGCGATCTGAGAAAACAGCTGGAAGGGGAATAACCCTCAGCCCGGCTTCACACTCGCCGTCACATAGTTCACGCTTAGATCCCGGTCCGAGATCGACCAACTCCAGAGGATCGGGTTGAAGACGAACCCCTTGCGGTCCACCGGGTCCATCCCCGCCTGACGCAGCAGGTCGAACAACTCATCAGGGGTGATGAACTTGTTCCACTCATGCGTGCCGCGCGGCAGCCAGCGCATGACGACCTCGGCCCCGAAAATGGCCATGGCATAGGATTTCGGGTTGCGGTTGATGGTTGAGCAGATCAGCAGCCCACCCGGCTTGAGCAATTGTTGCGAGGCGGTCAGGAAACCCGCCGGGTCGGCCACATGCTCGACCACTTCCATGTTCAGGACCACGTCGAACTGCTCACCTGCGGCGGCCATGTCTTCGGCTGTGGTGTGGCGATAGTCGATCTGCAAACCGGATTGCTCGGCATGGATACGCGCAACAGGCAGGTTGCCTCCGGCGGCATCGGCCCCAACGACCTCGGCCCCCAGACGTGCCATGGGTTCGCTCAGCAGACCACCGCCACAACCGATATCCAGCAGGCGCAGCCCTTCGAACGGTTTCCGCGCTTTCAGATCGCGGTCGAATTCACCGGCGATCTGCTGTGTGATATAATCCAAACGGCAAGGATTCAGCATGTGCAAGGGTTTGAATTTCCCATGAGGATTCCACCATTCCGCCGCCATCGCTTCGAATTTTGCGATCTCGGATGGATCCACCGTGTTCGGATGCGCTTGCATTCCTGTCTCCGTATGCTCTTTTACGCTTAAGGACTATATAGGGCCATAATGGACAAGTACCCGGACCAAAAGCGCGCAGTTCAATATCTGTACCCGCCGATCGATCCGTTCGATCAGCGTATGGTCGATATGGGCGACGGGCACCGTATCTATGTGGAACAATGCGGCAACCCCGAAGGCATACCGGTGGTGATCCTGCATGGCGGTCCAGGCGGTGGCTGTAGCCCCGCAATGCGGCGTTATTTTGATCCACAGGCCTACAGGGTGATTCTATTTGATCAGCGTGGGTGTGGCCGGTCTCGCCCCACGGCTTCGGTTGAAAACAACACGACATGGCATTTGGTGGCCGATATTGAACGGTTGCGCGACCTGTTCGAGATTGATGAATGGATTGCTTTTGGCGGCAGCTGGGGCGCGACCCTTGCGTTGATCTATGCGCAGTCGCATCCAGACCGGGTCAGCCGATTGGTGCTGCGCGGTGTGTTCCTGGCAACTGACGCTGAACTTGACTGGTTTTATGGCGGCGGAGCGGGACGTTTCTGGCCGGAACAGTGGCAGAAATTTACCTCACTGTTGCCCGAGGTGGAGCTGAAGGACACCATCACCGCCTACAATAAACGCCTGTTCTCGGGGGACCGCGCGACCGAGACCCTGTATGCGCGGGCATGGTCGCACTGGGAAAATGCGCTGGCGTCGATCCACACGAACGGATCAGTGGGCGAAAGCCCCGGCGAATACGCCCGTACATTTGCCCGGCTCGAGAATCACTATTTCTACAATAAGGCGTTCCTGGAAACGGATGGGCAGATCCTAGATCAAATGGACCGGATCGCTCATATCCCGGGACACATCGTGCAGGGGCGATACGACATGATTTGCCCGCCGCAGGCCGCCTGGTCGCTGAGCGAACGCTGGCCGAATGCCGAGATCAAGATGGTACGTCAGGCCGGTCATGCGCTTTCTGAACCCGGGATCAGCGCAGAACTCATCCGGATCATGGATCGCGTAGCGGAGGGTTTGGCATGACACGCATCGACCGCCGTGCCTTGTTTGCCTCGGGTGCCGCCGCCGCGCTGCTTGCCGCGACAGGCGCGTCCCTGGCGGACAGACCTGAGAAAGGCGGCACGCTGCGATTGGCCGTACCGCGCGACGACAGTCTTGAGCAGGTGGCGCGCGGTGCGGTTTTCGACACGCTGACCGAGATCGCCCCGGATGGCACTTTGCGGGGCGAGCTTGCGACGGGCTGGCAAACCGACGCCGATGCGAGGGTCTGGAGCTTTGATCTGCGCAACGATGCGGTGTTCCACGACGGCGCGTTTTTGGACATCGCAGATGTTGCGGCCGTATTGGCCGAGGTCGGGCATACCGAGGCATTGACTGCCAACCGTTTGCGGCTGGAACTGGCCGAGGCAAATCCGGGCCTTCCATTCCTTTTGGCGGACAGTCGTTTTATCATTGCCCGCAATGGCGAAGGCGTCACGCCGCTACACAACGCCAATGGCACGGGTTGCTACCGTGTCGAACGCGCCGAAGACGGGCGGCATTTCCTGGGTCGCCGTGTTTTGGGGCATTACAAGGACGGTCAGGCCGGTTGGGTCGATGCATTCGAAGTGATCGTTATTCCCGATGCCCGTGTCCGCGCCGAGGCATTGCGTGATGGCTATGTCGATGTCGCCGCCTTCCCCGATTCGTCAGAGATCCGCGGTACGCGCGGTCTTCGCTACTATCCTTCCGAGACCGATATGGCACTGGCCGTCTCTGGGGCGGTGGGATTGCCGCGGCAGATTGCCGGACGCACGGTTCTGGACGACGGTCGTATCGCTGAACGGTGGTGGATCGTGTAATTTCGGGTGACACTTCTGTCGGGGGTTGCAGACTCGGATCATCCTGCGTATATGCAGTCTCAACAGCGGTGCGTTGGACTTCCGGTCCAAGGCTCCACCGGAAAATTCGACGGGCCGCGCGCCCGTTTTTTTGTGCCCGACTGACAGGGTAGAGAACCTGATGACAAACGACCTGATAGCCAAAGCTGCCATCGACCGGCGACTTGCCGAGATCATCACCCCGGTGATCGAAGATCTGGGGTATGAGCTGGTCCGTGTCCGGCTGATGAGTGGTAAGCAGACCACGCTGCAAATCATGGCTGACAAACCCGAAGGCGGCATCGAAGTGGATGACTGCGCCGAGATTTCGAATGCGGTCAGCGCCACCCTGGATGTCGAGGACCCGATCCTTGACGCCTATACGCTTGAGGTGTCCAGCCCCGGTATCGACCGCCCCCTGACCCGCCTCAAGGATTTCGAGACTTTCGAGGGGTATGAGGCCAAGATCGAAACTTCTGAACTGATCGATGGCCGCCGCCGGTTCAAAGGGGAACTGGCCGGGATTGAAGGGGAAGAGGTTCTGATCAATATCCCCGAAGGGTCCGAGACGATCACCATCGGCCTGCAATTCGACTGGCTGAGTGATGCCAAGCTGGTCCTGACCGATGACCTGATCAAGGAAATGCTGCGCCAGCGCAAGGACGCCGGTGCCCTGAACGAAAACGCTTTCGACGAGATTGAGACCGAAGGGTCCGAAGAGGAGACGAACTGATGGCAATTACCTCAGCCAACCAGCTGGAGCTGCTGCAGACTGCCGAGGCCGTGGCCCGCGAAAAGATGATCGACCCCGGTCTGGTTGTCGAAGCGATGGAGGAATCGCTCGCCCGCGCTGCCAAGAGCCGCTACGGTGCCGAGATGGACATCCGCGTGTCCATCGACCGCAAGACCGGCAAGGCGACTTTCACCCGTGTGCGAACCGTGGTCGAGGATGAGGAGCTTGAGAACTATCAGGCCGAGTTCACCGTCGAACAAGCCAAGCAGTACATGGAAGATCCACAGGTCGGTGACGTTTTTGTTGAAGAAGTGCCGCCGGTCGAAATGGGCCGGATTGCGGCGCAGTCCGCCAAGCAAGTGATCCTGCAAAAGGTCCGCGAAGCCGAGCGTGATCGTCAGTATGAGGAATTCAAGGATCGTGCGGGCACCATCATCAACGGTGCCGTCAAGCGCGAAGAATTCGGCAATGTCATCGTCGATCTCGGCGGTGCTGAGGCTGTTCTGCGCCGCAATGACAAGATCGGTCGCGAAAGCTATCGCCCGAATGATCGTGTGCGCGCGTATATCAAGGAAGTCCGCCGCGAAGTGCGTGGCCACCAGATCTTCCTGTCGCGTACCGCGCCAGAGTTCATGGCCGAGCTGTTCAAGATGGAAGTGCCGGAAATCTATGACGGTATCATCGAGGTCAAGGCCGTGGCCCGTGACCCCGGTTCTCGCGCCAAAATCGCCGTGATCTCGTATGACGGCTCGATCGACCCTGTTGGCGCCTGCGTTGGTATGCGCGGCAGCCGCGTGCAGGCCGTTGTGAACGAACTGCAGGGTGAGAAGATTGACATCATCCCGTGGAACGAAGACCAACCGACCTTCCTGGTGAACGCGCTGCAACCTGCCGAGGTTTCGAAGGTTGTTCTGGACGAAGAAGCAGGCAAGATCGAGGTTGTCGTTCCGGAAGAGCAGTTGTCTCTTGCAATCGGTCGTCGCGGTCAGAACGTGCGTCTGGCAAGCCAACTGACCGGGCTGGATATCGACATCATGACCGAAGCTGAAGAATCGGCGCGTCGTCAGAAGGAATTCGAATCTCGTACCAAACTGTTCATGGACAGTCTGGATCTGGACGAGTTCTTTGCGCAACTGCTGGTTTCCGAAGGCTTCACCAACCTCGAAGAAGTTGCCTATGTCGAGATTGATGAACTTCTGGTCATTGACGGCGTCGACGAAGGCACTGCGCAGGAACTTCAGACCCGGGCGCGCGAGTTCCTGGAAGCCCAGGCCAAAGCCGCTCTGGATGCGGCGCGCGCACTGGGTGCCGAGGACAGCCTCATTGAATTCGAAGGCCTGACCCCCCAGATGGTAGAGGCGCTGGCCAAGGACGATGTAAAGACGCTGGAAGATTTCGCAACCTGTGCAGACTGGGAACTGGCCGGTGGCTGGACCACGGTCGACGGTGAACGCGTCAAGGATGATGGCGTGCTGGAGCCCTTTGGCGTCACGCTCGAAGAAGCACAAGACATGGTCATGACTGCGCGTATCCTGTTGGGTTGGGTTGATCCGGCCGAGTTGGAGCAGGCGGAAGAAGACATCGACGGCGACGCAGCAGACGAGGAGGTCGAGGCCTGATCTCAGGTCTCGGGTGGCGCGTATGGGTCGCGGTGGCGTCCATAAGGATCGGTCTGACGGACCCGAACGCAAGTGCATCGCCACAGGCGAGGTTCAGCCTAAATATGGCTTGATCCGCTTTGTGACGGGCCCGGACGGTCAGGTCTTTCCGGATGTCGCGGCAAAGTTGCCGGGACGGGGCGTTTATGTGGCGGCGGATCGTGCTGCGCTGGACAAGGCCATTGGTAAGAAACTGTTTGCGCGGGGGTTCAAGGCACAGGTGACTGTGCCTCAGAACCTCGCGACAGAAGTTGAAAAGCAGATCGCGCGCCGTGTGATTGAGTTGCTCAGTCTGGCGCGCAAGTCCGGCGACGCGGTTGCCGGGTATGAAAAGGTCAAGTCGTGGCTGGACCGGGAAGAGGCTCAGGTGCTGATTCAGGCCACTGATGGATCGGGGCGCGGCAAGTCGAAGCTCAGTACGCCGCACTTCGGAAAATACATCGGTTGGCTGACGGCAGACGAATTAGGGCAGGCATTTGGGCGCCAAACGGTGATTCATGCGGCCTTGGCCTCTGGCGGACTCGCCAAACGTGTTGTAGAGGAAGCGCAGCGCCTGCGTGGCTTGCGCGAAACGGATGACGGCGGCAAGGGCCGCGCGGAAGGGTAAGAAGCTTTATGAGCGATAGTGACGGCAAAAAGACATTGGGTCTTCGTGGCGGGGCACGCCCCGGAAATGTGAAACAGAGTTTCAGCCACGGACGCACCAAGAATGTCGTGGTGGAAACCAAACGCAAGCGCGTGGTGGTCCCCAAGCCGGGCGCGGCAAAGCCGGGTGGCGGTGCCGCCCCTTCGGGTGATCCGTCGCGTCGTCCCGCAGGTATTTCGGACGCGGAAATGGCGCGCCGTATGAAGGCTTTGCAGGCTGCCAAGGCCCGCGAGGTCGAAGAGGCCGCTGAACGCGAAGCCGCTGAAAAGGCACGCGAAGAAGAGCGCGTGCGCCGCCGCGCGGAACAGGAAGCGAAAGAACGCGAGCAGCGTGAAGCGGAAGAGCGCGCGCGTCAGAAAGCCGAAGATGAAGAGCGCAAGCGCGTGGAGGCTGAAGAAGAAGCCAAGCGTGCCGCTGTTGCTGCTGCCGCTTCGCCGGCCCCTGAAGAAGCCAAAGCTGCACGCAGCCCGGCCAGCAAACCTGCGCCTGCTGCCGCACCTCGCAAGCAGGATCGCGAACGCGAACAGCGCGGTCGTGGCAAGGGTCGTGAAGACAACCGTCGTTCGGGCAAGCTGACACTGGGTCAGGCCACCGGTGACGAAGGCAGCCGCCAGCGGTCGATGGCAGCGATGAAGCGCAAGCAGGAACGCGCCCGTCAGAAAGCCATGGGCGGTTCGGTCGAGCGGGAAAAGGTGATCCGCGACGTACAACTGCCTGAGGCGATCATGGTCTCGGAACTGGCCAACCGTATGGCCGAGCGCGTGGCTGACGTGGTCAAATCACTTATGCAGATGGGCATGATGGTCACGCAGAACCAGACCATCGACGCTGATACTGCCGAGCTGATTATCGAAGAGTTTGGCCATAAGGTCACCCGCGTCTCTGATTCGGATGTTGAGGACGTCATCAAAGAGGTCGAAGACAGCGAAGCCGATCTGAAGCCTCGTCCGCCCGTCATCACCATCATGGGTCACGTCGACCACGGGAAAACATCGCTGCTGGATGCAATCCGCGATGCGCGTGTTGTGGCTGGTGAGGCCGGTGGCATCACCCAGCATATCGGCGCCTATCAGGTGAAAACCGATGGCGGCTCGACGCTGACCTTCCTGGATACACCCGGACACGCGGCCTTCACCTCGATGCGCTCGCGTGGTGCCCAGGTGACCGACATCGTGGTTCTGGTCGTCGCTGCCGATGACGCGGTCATGCCGCAGACAATTGAGGCGATCAATCACGCGAAGGCAGCCAAGGTGCCGATGATCGTGGCGATCAACAAGATCGACAAACATGATGCAAATCCGGACAAGGTGCGCACCGATCTGCTGCAACACGAAGTGATCGTCGAGAAAATGTCGGGTGAGGTTCAGGACGTAGAAGTGTCTGCCATCACCGGTCAAGGTCTGGACGAGTTGCTGGAAGCCATCGCATTGCAGGCCGAGATTCTGGAACTGAAAGCCAACCCTGATCGCGCTGCCCAGGGTGCCGTGATCGAGGCACAGCTGGACGTGGGCCGCGGCCCGGTCGCTACGGTTCTGGTTCAGAACGGTACATTGCGTCAGGGCGATATCTTTGTCGTGGGTGAGCAGTATGGTAAGGTCCGTGCTCTGATCAACGACAAGGGTGAGCGCGTCAAGGAAGCTGGCCCGTCGGTTCCCGTTGAGGTTCTTGGTCTAAACGGTACGCCTGAAGCAGGCGATGTTCTGAACGTGACCGAGACCGAAGCACAAGCCCGTGAAATCGCCGCCTACCGTGAACAGGCCGCCAAGGACAAACGCGCTGCCGCTGGTGCCGCAACGACCCTTGAACAGTTGATGCAGAAGGCAAAGGAAGACGAAAACGTCACCGAGTTGCCCATTCTGATGAAAGCAGACGTTCAGGGTTCGGCGGAAGCCATCGTTCAGGCAATGGAGAAGATCGGCAACGAAGAAGTACGCGTGCGCGTTCTGCATTCGGGTGTTGGTGCCATTACTGAAACGGATGTCGGTCTGGCTGAAGCGTCGGGCGCTCCAATCTTTGGCTTCAACGTGCGGGCCAATGCCTCAGCACGGAATACCGCAAACCAGAAGGGCGTCGAGATTCGCTATTACTCGGTGATTTATGACCTCGTAGACGACGTAAAAGCAGCCGCATCCGGCCTGTTGAGCGCCGAAATTCGCGAGAAGTTCATTGGCTACGCCGAGATTCGCGAAGTCTTCAAGGTTACTGGCGTTGGCAAGGTTGCTGGCTGTCTGGTCACCGAAGGCGTGGCGCGTCGTTCTGCCGGTGTCCGCTTGCTGCGCGACAACGTGGTGATTCACGAAGGCACGCTGAAGACGCTGAAGCGTTTCAAGGACGAAGTGGCCGAGGTTCAGTCGGGTCAGGAATGCGGTATGGCGTTCGAAAACTACGACGATATCCGCGCAGGCGACGTGATCGAAATCTTCGAGCGCGAAGAAGTCACCCGCACGCTGGACTAGCCCGGCAAAGGATGAAAACGAAAAACAGCGGCCCCCTTAGGCCGCTGTTTTCTTTTACCGAAGCGCTTATTTTGTCTGGGGCAGAAACGCATCTGAATGCATGATGATATCGAAATGATGCATTCCTTGCGCGAGCATAAAGCTGACAGAGTGTCCGGCCTTTCGCAGCCTTTCAGCATAGTCGCGGCTTTGGCGAATGAACTCACCTGTATCCCGTTCGGCTACCGAAACATGGTATCGAGGACCGGGCCGGGGCAGATTGCGGATGGGTGACAGATCGTTGACCTCGACCGGCGTCAATTGCAGTGGATCGTTCACCGACATCAGGCTGATCGGTTCCAGGTCGTATATTCCGCTGATCAGAATCACATCCCGCACCCGGAGCCCCGCTTTGGCAAGGGCATCTGATGAGGTTGCCATCACCATCGCCGCCAGATGCGCGCCTGCACTGTGACCTGACAGGGTGATCCGCGACGGATCGAACCCCAACTCCCCCGCCTTGGCCGCCAGCCACAACAACGCGTCACGGCATTCGTCGATCATGTCGCCAACCCGGGCATCGGGTGCCAGCGTGTAGTTTACAGTCGCAAAAGCTTGCCCGTGTTCTACCAGACCTGGTGCCATCAGAGACGATTCATTCTGGCTGAGCGCCTGCCAGTACCCGCCGTGAATGAAGACGTGCAGGGGTGCCTTGTCATCGCGAGCGGGAAAGAAATCAAGGACTTGTACGGGGCTGTCACCATAAGCCAGGTTTTCCCGTACCGGATAGTCGGCCCGCGCCTGAGCGCTTAGCGCCTTATAGCTGGCAAGATACGGGCTTAGGTCGCCGCCGATCATTGTGCTGGGGGAGTACTCCCGCTCCAGCTCGGATTGCGAAAATCCTCGATACAACATGTCTTAGGTCTGCCCGCTGTACATCAATTCGGTGCGCACGTCGTAAAGGTCGTGGAAAAACCGCAGCTCTAGCGCCTTTCGCAAAAAGGCCACGCCGCTTGAGCCACCAGTGCCGGGTTGCATCCCGATCACGCGCTCAACTGCGGTGGCATGATCAAAGCGCCAGCGTTGAAACAGGCTTTCCACATCCATCAGTTTTTCGGCCAAAGCATAAAGATCCCAGTATTTTTCAGTGTTGCGGAATACCTCCACCCAGATTTGTACCACGCGCGAATCGCCGCAATAGGGTTGGGCGTAATCGCGTTCGATCAGATCCTTGGGCACGTCGAACCCTTGACGGGCCAGCATGTGCAACACTTCGTCATAAAGCGACGGTTTGGTCAGAGCGGCATTCAGCATCTCCATCACCTCTGGGTCATGCGCATGGACCTTCAGTGTTGACGCATCCTTGTTGCCAAGAATGAACTCAATCTGCCGATACCCGTAGCTCTGAAACCCTGACGAGCTGCCCAGTGCCTGCCGAAACGTTAAATAGTCGGCAGGCGTCATGGTCAGAAGGGTTTCCCAGGCCGCAATCAGCTGCCGCTGAATGGCCTTGATGCGGTCGAGGTTTTTCATCGCTGGGCCAAATTCATCCTGTTGCAAAAAACGGCGCACCTCGACCAGTTGGTGATGCATCAGTTTCAGCCACAGTTCGCTAACCTGATGGATGATAATGAACAGCATCTCGTCCGGCTGCGCGGGGTCCTGAAAGGTCTTTTGCAGATTCAGCAGTGTTTTGAGTTGCAGAAAATCTCCATAGCTTTTGCGATGTGTCTCGGCGAAATCAGTGACCAGAGTGTCTTCGACACCTCTTTGCAACAGACGATCGTCTTTGTTCGCGCCCATCTCATGCCTCCCTTGTGCGATCCTTGCACCTGTCTAGGCGTTGAGTTCGTAACTTTCCAGCGGGTTAGGTCCAGTCAAGGACAACCTTGCCAGAGAGGCCGGATTTCATCGCGGCAAATCCATCCGCAAAATCATCAACCTCAAAGCGATGCGTGATCACGCGGGACACATCCAAACCGTTTTGCAGCATGGCGATCATCTTGTACCAGGTCTCGAACATCTCGCGACCATAGACACCCTTGATTGTGATCGCCTTGAAAACGATACGCGACCAGTCGACCGGAGATTTCCCCGGCGGTATCCCCAGCAGGGCGATTTTCCCACCCATCACAAGCGCCTCGACCATCTGGTCAAGCGCGGCTTGTGAGCCGGACATTTCAAGCCCCACATCAAAGCCTTCTTTCATTCCAAGCTGTGCGATGACATCGTGCAAATCTTGTTTGGAAACATCAACGGTCCGCACCGATGGCACCACATGTTCCGCCAGTTTCAACCGTTCGGCGTTAATGTCTGTGATCACAACATTGCGGGCGCCTGCATGGCGGGCAACGGCGGCGGCCATGATGCCGATGGGTCCTGCGCCGGTGATCAGGACGTCCTCGCCCAGAAGGTCAAAGCTTAGCGCGGTGTGTACAGCATTGCCCAGCGGATCAAGGATTGCCCCGATCTCATCCGGGATATCGTCCGGCAGGGGAACAACGTTGAAGGCAGGCAATTTCAGGTATTGCGCAAACGCGCCCTGTTCATTCACCCCGATCCCGCGCGTACCGGGGTCGAGGTGAAATTTGCCTGCGCGGCTTTGACGGCTTTCAGTGCCGATCAGATGCCCTTCGCCGGAACAGCGCTGCCCAACGTCCAGCCCGGTGACGTTGCGCCCAACTTCGACGATTTCCCCGGCGAACTCATGACCAGTGATCATCGGAACCGGAACGGTGTGAGAGGCCCACTCATCCCAGTTCCAGATGTGAATGTCGGTACCGCAAATTCCGGTCTTGTTGATCTTGATCAGTACCTCATCAGGCCCGATTTCAGGGACCGGGGCCTGTACCATCCACAACCCTTCTTCAGGTTTCGACTTTTCCAGCGCTTTCATCGTGTTGGGTCGCATCAGATCACCCCCAGTTCCTTGCCAACCTTGCCAAAGGCCGCCAGCGCGCGGTCCAGTTCGTCCCGTGTCAGGGCGGCGTTCATCTGCGTTCTGATCCGCGCCTGTCCGCGGGGAACAACAGGAAAGAAGAAGCCCGAGACATACACGCCCTCGTCAAACAGCTTGGCGGCCATCTCTTGTGCCAGCGTTGCATCGCCCAGCATGACAGGGATAATCGGATGTTCACCGGGCAAAAGGTCAAAGCCAAGCTTTTCCAGACCGGCACGCCAGTACTTTGCGTTTCCGAATAACTGCGCGCGTAGAATGTCGCCTTCTTCGACCAGGCGGATTGCCTCAAGTCCTGCGGCGACGATGGATGGCGGCAGCGAGTTCGAGAACAGATAGGGCCGCGCCCGCTGCCGCAGCAGGTCGATCACTGGCTGCGGCCCGGCGATGTAGCCGCCGATTGCCCCCCCAAGTGCCTTGCCCAAAGTTCCTGTCAGAATGTCGACATCAACACCAAAGTGATCCGGTGTTCCGGCGCCGCGCGGGCCCATGAAGCCGGTTGCATGGCAATCATCGACCATGACGATGGCATCGTATTTATCAGCCAGTTCGCGAATTTTCGGCAAGTTGGCCAAATAGCCATCCATCGAGAACACGCCATCGGTTGCGATCATGATATGACGCGCGCCATCCTCGCGCGCCTGCTTCAGCCACGCTTCCAGGTCGTTCATGTCATTGTTCAGATAGCGATAGCGCTTGGCCTTGCACAGCCGCACCCCGTCAATGATAGAGGCGTGGTTCAGACTGTCCGAAATGATGGCATCTTCAGGCCCCAGCAACGGTTCGAACAACCCGCCATTGGCATCAAAACAGGCCGCGAACAGGATCGCATCATCCTTGTTCAGGAATATCGCCAACCGCTGTTCCAGTTCACGGTGAATATCCTGCGTTCCGCAAATGAACCGGACCGAGGCCATGCCGAATCCTTTCGGACCCATCGCATTTGTTGCGGCCTCGATCAGCGCGGGGTGATCCGCAAGACCCAGATAGTTGTTGGCGCACAGGTTGATCACCCGTTTGCCGCCCACCGTAATCTCACCGCCCTGAGGCGAGGTGATCATTCGTTCGCGTTTATACAGCCCCTCGGATTCGATCTGTGCGAGTGTGTCCGTGATGTGGGACAGGAATGCATCTGCCATGGCGACCTCCGTTCAACTGAGTCGCACATCTAACATAGCGGATGAATTTCCCAAATAGGGGAATTTCAATATACAGGAAAATTTTCCGTGAAGGCGGAAATTTGCTGACGTCAGGCGTTCTTTACGATCAAAAACACCCGCGCTGGTTCTTTGGCTGAGATGGAATGCACGATATCCGCGGCATAGCGGGCGGTGTCCCCTTGGCTCAGATCCGACACGGCACTGCCCGATTTAATTTTGACGGCGCCTTCCAGCACGGTCAGCTGCTCACGCGCGCCGCGCGCATGCGGCTGGCTGTTCAAGGCCCCGCCTTTGTCGAACTCGATATCATAAACCTCATGACCACCGGCCTCTTCCGGTGGGGACAGGATGCGAATGCGGCAGTTCTGCCCCATATTGTCGATGCTGGGCACTTCGGACGCGCGCAGCACCTCGATCTGATCACTGGCTTTTGATCCTTCCAGAAGACCGGCAAAATCCACCTGTAATGCACGGGTCAGGTTCCAGAGGGTCGAGATCGTCGGGCTGCTTTCACCGCGTTCGATCTGGCTTACCATGGATCTGGATACGCCGCTCAGGTTTGCGACTGCTTCCAGCGACAGTCCTTTGGCCCGGCGTGCTTCTTTCAGGCGAGCAGGCAAAAGGTTCAGGATATCGTCTGTATTCTCCGTCATGACGGAATCCATGCGTGTTGGGACCCGGCTTGTCAATTCCATCCGTGACGGCACGTCCTATAGGACAGGATCATGCTGCATGTGCATACTGACGACGATTCCAAGAGGAGAAAGACATGACAGACATCGTATTGCTGGATGGTGCGCGCACCGCGATTGGAACTTTCGGTGGCGCACTTGCGTCAACCGCACCCATTGATCTGGCGACGGTGGTCACCGAAGCGGCCTTAGAACGGTCAGGGGTAGAAGGTGCGCAAATCGGGCATGTTGTATTTGGCCACGTCATCAATACCGAGCCTCGGGACATGTACCTGTCGCGTGTTGCCGCGATGCAGGCTGGGATTCCGAATGGCACCCCTGCGATGAATGTAAACCGTCTGTGTGGCTCGGGCGCACAGGCGATCGTGTCGGCGATGCAGTCCTTGATGCTTGGCGATGCCGATTTCGCTGTGGCAGGTGGCGCAGAAAGCATGTCGCGCAGCCCTTACATTGTTCCACAGGCACGCTGGGGCGCGAAAATGGGTGATGTCACTTCGCTGGACATGATGCTGGGTGCGTTGAACTGCCCCTTTGGCACAGGGCACATGGGTGTGACGGCCGAGAACGTTGCCGATGAACACCAGATCAGCCGTGAACAGATGGACGACTTCGCCCTGACCAGCCAGACCCGCGCGGCAGCCGCAATTGAAGCCGGATATTTCGAAAGCCAGATCGTGCCCGTTCAGGTGAAGGTCAAGCGCGACATGGTGGATTTCAAAGTTGATGAGCATCCCAAAGCGACGACAGCCGATGCGCTGGCCGGGTTGCGACCAGTGTTCAAGAAAGATGGGCGTGTGACGGCGGGCAATGCCTCGGGCATCAACGACGGTGCGGCGGCGATGGTGCTGGCAACGGCAGACGCGGCGGAAAAGGCCGGGTTGAAGCCAAAAGCGCGCGTGATCGGATATGCACATGCTGGCGTGCGCCCCGAAGTCATGGGTATTGGCCCGGTACCGGCTGTGCAAAACCTGCTCAGGAGGACGGGTTTGTCAGTGGAAGACTTTGATGTGATCGAAAGCAACGAAGCATTTGCCGCGCAGGCGCTGGCCGTCAACCAGGAGCTTGGGTTGAATGCAGCGAAGGTGAACCCGAATGGAGGTGCGATTGCGCTGGGGCATCCTGTCGGTGCGACGGGCGCCATCATTACCATGAAGACGCTTTATGAGCTGGAGCGCACAGGCGGATCAAAAGGGTTGATCACCATGTGTATTGGTGGTGGTCAGGGGATCGCCATTGCCATCGAGCGGCTCTGATCCGGGTCTGGGCAAAGGGGGGCTGTCTGCCCCCCATCGCGCAAGGCGCGATTCCCCCCGAGGATATTTTTAGCCAGATGAACCTGCGGATCACAATCAGCCGAGTGTAGTGATCAACAGAACTATGGCTGCGCCGGCAACCGCACCGAGAGCGGCGGGTAGGATTTTTGGCAACAGACCCGAGTTTTCCGGTTCTTCTTTGTGCGTCTGTGCAATCAACGCGTTTTCGACCAATGTCGGCAGGCGCGGACCAAAGCGTGCCAGAACCATAGCGGTTTTGGCAAAGTCACGAAGCGCGGCGCGCGGGCCGATGGATTGTTTGATGTAATCTTCGACCACGGGGCGGGCAACTTCCCAGATATTGATGTGGTCGTCCAGTGACCGGGCAACGCCTTCAACCACGACCATCGTGCGCTGTAGAAGGATCAGCTCGGTTCGGGTTTCCATGCCAAAACGCTCTGTCACTTCGAACAGATAGCTTAGCAAACGGCCCATCGAAATATGCGAGGCATCCATACCGAAGATGGGCTCACCAACCGCACGCAGGGCGCGGGCGAATTCATCGACGTCCTGGTGTGCAGGAACGTAACCGGCTTCGAAATGCACTTCGGCTACGCGCTTGTAGTCGCGGCGGATGAAACCGAACAGAATCTCGGCGTAGACCCGGCGCGTGTATTCGTCGATATGGCCCATGATACCGTAATCATAAGCGATGATATCACCGTTGGCGGCGACCTTGAGGTTGCCCTGATGCATATCGGCGTGGAAATAGCCGTCGCGCAGGGCGTGAAGAAGGAACAGGCGCAGCACACGTTCAGCCAGATCGCGGCGATCGTGGCCAGCGGCGTCCAGTGCGTCATTTTCACCCAATGGAACACCGTCGGCCCAGCTGAGTGTCATCACGCGCCGTGCCGACAGTGACCACAATATAGGCGGCAGCCAGAACCCTTTGTCGTCTTTTGTGTTGGCCGCATATTCCGAGGCAGCAGCGCTTTCCAGACGCAGATCCAGTTCACCCCGTACAACGCCATCGAAATGTTCAATGACCTCCATCGGACGCAATCGGCGAGCACCGGGCGCAAACAAATCGACTATGCGAGCGGCGAAATAAAACGCGTCCACGTCCTTGCGAAATGCGCGCTCAATCCCTGGGCGCAGAACTTTGACGGCGACATCCTCGCCCGTGCTAACAAGTTTGGCTTTGTGGACCTGAGCAATGGACGCGGCTGCAATGGGTTCACTGAAATCGCAGAATATCTCGGCAACAGGCTGCCCCAGTTCCTTTTCCACTTCGGCCAAAGCCACGGCTTTCGAGAACGGCGGCAGCTTGTCCTGCAAAACACGAAGTTGCACAGCCAGTTCATCGCCTACTACATCCGGGCGCGTCGAAAGCACCTGACCAAACTTGATGTAGGCCGGGCCCAAAGCGGTGAGTGCACGTGTTGCAGGCGGCATTTCCGGGTCGCCCTTGTACCCCAGCCACCAAAACGGTTTGCCTAGAGCGTGGGCAAGAAACCGGATAGCCCTTGGCGCCTCGAACGCGTCGAGGACCACGTTCATGGCACCGGTGCGCTCAAGCGTTGCGCCTGTACGGATCAGGCGGATGAAGTTGTGGGGACCACGCATGCGTCAGATCTTCCAGCCGGAATGCAGCGCGGCGATACCCATGCTGAGATTGCGGTATTTGGCGTTTTTGAAGCCAGCAGTTCGGACCATGTTCAGGAAGGTTTCCTGATCGGGGAACTTGCGGATCGACTCCACCAGATACTGATAGCTGTCGTAATCATTCGCGATCAGCTTTCCCATGCGTGGAATGACATTGAAGCTGTAGAGGTCATAGAGCTTCTGCAGCCCGTCATTGGGAAGCTGACTGAACTCCAGTACCATCAGGCGGCCACCGGGTTTCAGCACGCGAAAGGCTTCGTTCAGGGCCTCTTGCGGGCGGGTCACGTTCCGGATGCCGAAAGAAATCGTGTAGACGTCAAAGGTGTTGTCCTCGAACGGCAGGGCCATGGCATCGCCCACCACCCAGTTCAGGCTATCGGCCATCTGGTCGGCTTCGGCGCGTTGCCGGCCTTCGACCAGCATAGGTTCTGTCAGATCAAGAACCGTGGCATGGCCATAGCCTGCACGTTTCAGAAAGCGAAAGGAAATGTCACCGGTTCCGCCTGCAACATCCAGCAAACGCTGACCGGGACGTGGTGCCAGCCAGTCCATCATCGCGTCTTTCCAGACCCGGTGGATACCCATCGACATGACGTCGTTCATCACGTCATATTTCGAGGCGACCGAGTTGAACACGCCCTGCACGCGCCCGGCCTTGTCAGCCTCGCGTACGGTTTCGAACCCGAAATGAGTGGTGTTGTCGCTGTTGTCGGACATAAGCCTTGCCGTTTGTCGAATTTCGCTTCTGTTATAGGGCTCTGGAAGCGGGGCACAATGCGGCCCTTTGGAATAGGAGCCCTGTAATGCCAGAATTGCCCGAGGTCGAGACCGTAAGACGCGGCCTGAGCCTTGCGATGGAGGGGGTCGAGATCGAACGCGCCGATGTGAATCGCCCGGATCTGCGCTGTCCATTTCCCGAACGCATGGCAGAACGGCTGACCGGGCAGCGCGTGGATCGGTTACGGCGGCGATCAAAATATATCCTGGCCGATCTCAGCAGCGGCGAGACATTGTTGATCCATCTGGGGATGTCCGGGCGAATGACGGTGTCAGGGGATCCACTAGGTCATTTCCTGCGCGAACATCCTGCCGCTGAGAAACATGACCATGTTGTTTTTCACATGGCCAACGGGACGCGTATCACCTTTAACGATCCACGCCGGTTCGGAGCGATGGACCTGCTGCCCACAGCCACAGCCGAGGATCACAAGCTTCTGGCGGTTCTGGGACCAGAGCCCTTGGGCAATGATTTCCACGAGCAACACCTGATTGAGGCGCTCAAAGGCAGGAATACCCCAGTCAAATCAGCTCTGCTGGATCAGGGAATCGTTGCCGGATTGGGGAATATCTATGTTTGCGAGGCACTTTATCGCGGCAAGGTGTCGCCACGTCGCAAAGCAGGGCAAATATCTGCGGCACGTGTCGCATCGCTGGTTCCCATCATTCGGAGGGTGTTGCAGGACGCGATCGAAGCAGGCGGATCATCCCTGCGGGATTTCCGCCAAGCTGATGGAGAACTTGGATATTTTCAGCACAGCTTTGATGTCTACGGTCGCGAAGGAAAGCCCTGCCGCACCGAAGGTTGCACTGGTCTGATCCAGAGAATCACCCAGTCCGGCCGCTCATCCTTCTACTGTGCGCAATGCCAAAGATAGCTTGATCCAGAGAATTCGCGTGGTAAGGACTCGTAACTGAACGGAACAACCGGAAGCTTTTTTCTCATGGCTTTTGAGACGATCATCGTCGAAATCGAAGACCACGTCGCCTTAATCAAACTCGACAGACCGGATGCGTTGAATGCGCTGAACTCCCAGTTGCTGGGTGAGTTGTGTACCGCGCTGGAAGAGGCGGACAGCAACGACAAGGTGCGTTGCATCGTCATCACCGGATCGGACAAGGCCTTTGCCGCAGGCGCGGACATCAGGGAAATGTCCGAGATGAGCTTTGTCGATGTCTACACCACCAACCTTTTTGCTGATGCAAACAACCGGGTTTTGGCGATTCGCAAACCGATCATCGCCGCGGTTGCGGGCTATGCTCTGGGTGGGGGATGCGAGTTGGCAATGCTTTGCGATTTCATCATTGCGGCGGACACTGCAAAATTCGGCCAGCCTGAAATCAACCTTGGCGTCATAGCCGGGTTGGGCGGCACCCAGCGTTTGACGCGCTTTGTCGGCAAGTCCAAGGCGATGGACATGAACCTGACTGGTCGGTTTATGGACGCGGACGAAGCCGAGCGCGCTGGTTTGGTCAGCCGGGTCGTACCGGCCAAGAAGCTGATCGAGGAAGCCGTCGGTGCGGCGCAAAAAATAGCCGAGAAATCGGCACTGACGGCAGCGGCGGCAAAAGAAGCGGTCAATCGCAGTTACGAGCTTCCGCTGAGTGAAGGAATGCTGTTTGAGCGTCGCGTCTTCCATTCCATGTTTGCCACCGAGGACCAGAAAGAGGGCATGGCGGCGTTTCTTGAAAAGCGGGCTGCGCAGTTTCGCGACAAGTAAAACGCAAGAGACTAATGAAAGGCGGGCTATGCCCGCCTTTTCTTTACCCGATTTGTGAGCCCCAAGAATCGGCTTGGCAATCCTTGAAATGTTCGGTATTGAGCGCCGCAATACATGCGCGTGCGGCCCGCATGGCCCGACTCACACTCGTGATTTCTGATCCGGTGCGGATATATCCGTGGCGCGCAACCCTTGATAACCGTACCGAACGAAGGTCAGAGATACATGGCAAATTCGCCCCAGGCAAAGAAACGCGCCCGTCAGAACGAAAAGCGTTTCGCTGTTAACAAAGCGCGTCGTTCGCGCATCCGCACCTACCTGCGTAAAGTCGAAGAAGCGATTGCATCCGGTGACAAAGATGCGGCAACCGCAGCACTGCGCGCCGCCCAGCCTGAGCTGATGCGCGGCGTCACCAAAGGCGTGTTCCACAAGAACACTGCCGCGCGTAAAATGTCGCGCCTGTCGGCCCGGGTCAAAGCTCTGGGCTAAAGCCTGAGGGTTACCTTAGGTCAAGTCAGCAAGGCTGAACTAATGTCAAAGGCGCTGCGCATTGCGGCGCTTTTTTCGTGTTGCCGGAATACCGCGCCTTCACGAAACCGAGAGATTCTTTCGACCAAAGACCCGAGTCAATATCAGAGTTTCGTTGCCGCGCCCCATTTCAAGTTGCTACCACTGATGTCAGCGATTCACTCGCTTGGGGGGACAGGCTGTTTACTCGATCGGACTGACGGGCATCAGATCGATCTGGAAACATTCGTCGACGACTGGCGCAAGCTGGGCTGCCGATCTGCCGCGAAGTCCGGGTTATCCGGGATTCTCGGCCCTGTCTGAAAATTGAGATTGTGACGTGCAGCCCGAGTTTCGGGACGCTCATCTATTTTTGAGCGTCGAAAATCCGGGTGCACCGAACTTTCAGGGGCAATCCCCGCCAAACCGTTAGGTTTGGCGACAGGTTCCCTTTGGGTGTGTGAATGCAAGACCGGGCAACCGGCTTCGTATGATAAGGCCGACAGGCCAATAAGAATGGGATGCGTGAGGCGCTGAATGACACAAGAGAAATGGGGACTACTGCGTAACAAATTGCTGAAGGCTGTCGGTCGGAATAATTACACCACATGGATCGAGCCTCTGGAATTTAAAGAGCTGCAGGATGGTGTGGCGGTTTTTTCCGTGCCAACGAACTTTATGGGGAACTACGTTAGCCAGAATTTTGCGGACCTCATCTTGTACGAGCTGAATACGGCTGGGGAAACCGTTCAGCGTCTGGACTTCCGTGTTGCTGCCAACTCGCCCGCGCGTCCCAAGCCCGCAGCCAAGGTGGTCACCGAAACTCAGCCAGAGCCGGTACCCTTAGCGGCGACGGATAGTGCGCAGAACGCTTTGGAGTCGTTGCAGGCCGCGCCGCTCGATTCACGTTTCACCTTTGACAGTTTTGTGGTGGGTAAACCCAACGAGCTGGCCCATGCTGCCGCGCGCCGTGTGTCCGAAGGCGGCCCGGTAACATTCAACCCGCTTGTTCTGTATGGTGGAGTGGGTCTGGGTAAGACCCACCTGATGCACGCAATTGCCTGGGAGCTGAAAACCAAGCATCCGGAACTGAATGTCCTGTACCTGTCAGCCGAACAGTTCATGTATCGCTTCGTGCAGGCCCTGCGGGAACGCCGGATGATGGATTTCAAACATTTGTTCCGTTCGGTCGATGTGTTGATGGTCGATGACGTGCAGTTCATTGCCGGAAAGGATTCTACTCAGGAAGAGTTTTTCCATACGTTCAATGCGCTGGTGGATCAGAACAAGCAGATCATCATCTCGGCCGACCGCGCCCCGGGCGAAATCAAGGATCTGGAAGATCGTGTAAAGTCCCGCCTTCAATGTGGTTTGGTCGTTGACCTGCATCCGACCGACTATGAATTGCGTCTGGGCATTCTTCAGAACAAGGTCCAGCAATATAGCAGTTCCTATCCCGACCTGACGATTGCAGATGGCGTCCTTGAATTTTTGGCTCATCGTATCTCGACCAATGTCCGCGTGCTGGAAGGTGCTCTGACACGTCTGTTTGCCTTTGCCTCGTTGGTTGGACGCGAGATCGACATGGAGCTGACGCAGGATTGTCTGGCAGATGTCCTGCGCGCATCCGAGCGTAAGATCACGGTTGAAGAGATTCAGCGGAAAGTATCCGAATACTACAACATCCGCATGTCCGATATCATCGGTCCCAAGCGCCTGCGATCCTACGCGCGCCCCCGTCAGGTGGCGATGTATCTGTGCAAGCAGCTGACCAGCCGGTCGCTGCCAGAGATCGGCCGCCGGTTCGGCGGGCGCGACCACACCACAGTCATGCATGGCGTCAAGCGCATTGAAGAGCTGAAACTGACTGATGGTCAGATCGCTGAAGACGTGGAAATGCTGCGCCGTTCTCTCGAAGCCTGAACCGGGCCAGTAGTGCTAAGAAACGCTCCGGACTTCTGTGCCGGAGTGTTTTTTGTGCGTAAGAATCCACGGTTGCACCAGAACTGAGGCGTGTGGGGCACGCCGCACTTGACGGTTGGTGCATTCCAACCCAGAAATCCGTAAAAAATCCTTGTGCCTCGGGGTGGAACCGCTAACGTGCCAGTCCCGCCCATGTCGGTACGCAAGTCAGAGGAATTGAGGGTATGAAGATCAGCATTGAACGCGGCACCCTTCTTAAAGCCGTTTCGCAGGCTCAGTCCGTTGTAGAACGT
Organism: Ruegeria sp. AK11; assembly: GCF_056541095.1. Lineage (NCBI taxonomy): Bacteria > Pseudomonadati > Pseudomonadota > Alphaproteobacteria > Rhodobacterales > Roseobacteraceae > Ruegeria > Ruegeria sp. AK11. The sequence goes on along the minus strand of NZ_JBQFXU010000008.1, from coordinate 25,495 downwards.
CGCAATACAATTCCTATACTTGCCAATGTCCTGATCGAGGCCGAAGGCGATCAGGTCCAGTTCCGTGCCACCGATCTGGATATCGAAGTGGTCGATAAGGCACCCGCACAGGTCGAAAAGGCGGGCGCGACGACCGTCGCGGCAACAACCCTGCATGAGATTGTGCGCAAACTGCCGGACGGTGCGCTGGTGACATTGACTGCTGACAGCGCCGCAGGACGGCTGACAGTTGAAGCGGGTCGGTCGAATTTTTCGCTGGCGACACTGCCAAAAGAAGATTTTCCGGTGATGGCGTCCTCGGAATATCAATCGAATTTCAGCGCGTCGGCAGCATTGCTGCGCCGGTTGTTCGACAAGTCAAAATTCGCCATCTCGACCGAAGAGACCCGGTACTATCTGAACGGTGTGTACATGCATGTGGCAGATGGGTCCGAGGGTGGAAAAGTGTTGCGTTGTGTGGCCACCGATGGCCACCGGCTTGCGAGAATTGACGCAGATTTGCCAGCTGGCGCGGCGGATATGCCCGGCGTGATCGTGCCTCGCAAAACAGTGGGCGAGTTGCGCAAGCTGTTGGATGACGACGAGATGGATATCGCCGTTTCGGTCAGTGAAACCAAGGTACGCTTTGCCACGCCGGATATCACGCTGACGTCGAAGGTTATTGACGGCACCTTCCCCGACTACACACGTGTTATCCCACAAGGAAATACCCGCAAGCTTGAAGTGGATGCTGCTGAATTCGCGCAGGCCGTAGATCGCGTGGCGACTGTTTCGTCGGAACGGTCGCGGGCAGTGAAGTTGCAATTGGAAGGCGACAAGCTGATCTTGTCGGTGAATGCTCCTGACAGCGGCGCCGCCGAGGAGGAATTGGCTGTCGCTTACGGGGATGAGCGGTTGGAGATCGGGTTCAACGCCAAATACCTGTTGGAGATTGCGTCTCAGGTGGATCGTGAGAATGCAGTTTTCCTGTTCAACTCGGCTGGTGACCCGACATTGATGCGTGAAGGCAACGATCTGAGCGCTGTATACGTCGTCATGCCGATGCGCGTCTGATCGCGCGGATGCGATGCCTCCGGCGGGAGTATTTTTGAAAAGATGAAGGGAGGGGTCATGGGATTGGCCCTGACCGAGCTAACGGTCTCGCATTTTCGATCTCATAAGCTGGCGCGGTTGTCTCTGGACGGCCGACCGGTTGCCATTCACGGGCCGAACGGGGCCGGGAAGACCAATATTCTTGAAGCGGTGTCGTTGTTTTCGCCCGGTCGCGGGATGCGGCGGGCGAGCGCGGCCGAGATGACCCGTCGGCCCGAGGCGTTGGGTTGGAAACTGTCCGGGTTGCTGGACGCTCAGGGGCAGCGGTTTGAAATCGAAACCTGGTCCGAGGGCAGCGCAGCGCGACAGGTGCGAATTGATGGCAAGTCGGCGACCCAGATCAATCTGGGGAAACTTGCACGGGTAGTCTGGCTGACCCCGTCCATGGACCGTCTGTGGATTGAAGGGGCTGAGGGACGCCGTCGGTTTCTGGACCGTATCGCGCTGAGTTTTGACCCGGCCCACGCCGAAACATCGCTGATTTATGAAAAAGCGATGCGCGAACGTAACCGTCTGCTGAAAGAGCAGATCAGGGACGCGCATTGGTACGCCGCGCTTGAAGGGCAGTTGGCCGAGACGGGGCACCGCATCCATACCGCGCGGTTGAGGTCGCTGGATCTTCTGCGGGCGGCGCAGGACCGGGCGGAAACGGTCTTTCCTTCGGCCGAACTGGAGTTGGTGCAAACCGAAGGCGCAATGCCCGAGACAGCGGAAGATTTGCGAGACGCGTTGAGCGAGAGCCGGTTCAGGGATCTGGCAGCGGGCCGAACCCTGGTGGGGCCGCATCGGTCCGACCTGTACGGTGTGTTCGCGGCCAAGGGCGTGCCGGCACGGGAGTGTTCCACTGGTGAGCAGAAAGCGCTCTTGGTGTCGCTGATCCTGTCCAATGCGCGGGCGCTGGCGGCAATGCTGGGCGCACCTCCAATCGTACTGCTGGATGAAGTGGCCGCGCATCTGGATGCTGGGCGGCGTGCAGCGCTTTATGACGAGATTTGCGCGCTGGGCGCTCAGGCCTGGATGACCGGTACCGGGCCTGAACTGTTTGCGGAATTGGGCGACCGGGCCCAGACGCTGATCGTTACCGAAAGCGATGAGGGTTCGGTCGTGACTGCTTAGGCCGGTTCGCTGACTTTACGTTCCCACAGAAAACCGCGCATAACTTCGTCCACTGGGGTTTTGGCCATGTGGTTAACGTAGTTCGACATGGTTTTCTGGGCCAGACCCAGCACGACATCCAGAACCGCGCGATGGGAATAGCCCGCATCAAAGAACGCCTGAAGCTGATCTTCGGTCGGGTTGCCGCGTGTTTCCATGACTTGCAGGGTGAAGGTGCGCAGTGCTTCGAGCTTGGCTGAAGGCAGTGGGGTTTCATTGCGCAGGGCGTCTGAGATATCATCCGATATCTTCATCATCTTGGCGATACCGGTGTGGGCGGGCACGCAGTAGTGGCACTCGTTTTCCACATTGATGGTCTGCCAGACGACGGTTTTCTCATCATTGTCGAAATCGGTTTGCAGGAACAGACCGTGCAAAATCTGGTAGCCTTCCAGATGTTGAGGGCTTTCGGCCATGACCTTATGCAGGCCGGGCAAGCGACCAAAAGCGGCCTGAGACTTTTGCAGCAGCGGTTTGGACGCTTCAGGCGCGGTTTCGAGGTCGTGAGACGGGAAATTGGCCATGTTGGAACTCCTGTTTCTGGCGCGATGGGTCGTATTTAGGGTTTCTTGAGTGATCGCTCAAGTATATATTTGAGTGAGCGTTCAAGAATTGGTGATGTTGATGCCTCGCAAACCCGCATATGATCGTGACGCGTTGATCGCGAAGGCGAAGGATATCTTCTGGCGTCAGGGCTGGGCTGGTACATCGCTGAAGGATCTGGAGCGGGAACTGAAGCTGAAGCCCGGCAGTTTTTATGTGGCGTTCGGGTCGAAAGATGCGCTCTATGCGCTAACGCTGGAGAGCTATACGCAAGAAGGTGTGGCGCGCCTAAATGCCCTGGTGGAAAAACTGGGCCCGAAGGAGGCGCTGAAAGCGCAGCCCCGATTGGTGATCGAAGCAGCCGAGACCCCGGCAAAGGCCTGCATGTTGGCAAAGACATATGCCGAGATGAAGGCGAAGGATCATGACCTTGCGGATCAGGCGGCGCATTACATGGCGGAAATGAAAGACTGTTTCGCGGATATGTTTCGCAAGGCTCAGGATGCCGGTGAAATCGGGGCGGGACATGATCCGGATCGATTGGCGGCACGGTATCAGTCGGACATTCTCGGGCTGCGATTGTCGGCCGAGCGCAAGGATGTCGATGCGTTGGAAATTGCCGCGGATATCGCTTCTGATATCGATCGTTTGTGATCCCCTTTTCGGGTGGCAAAAAACGATCCGGAACAACACAAAATATTGGGGGATGGCGTGACAATCCCTACCAGAAAACGTATAAGTTACCAAAATAATATAGGTACTGACTGAATGTCCGAAGACGCACAGGCTCCTCAAGAATACGGCGCAGATTCTATCAAGGTTCTCAAAGGCTTGGAGGCAGTTCGCAAACGCCCCGGCATGTATATCGGAGACACGGATGATGGCTCGGGTCTGCACCATATGGTGTATGAGGTTGTCGACAACGGGATTGACGAGGCTCTGGCGGGTCATGCCGACCATGTGACGGTGAAAATTCACGCCGATTCCAGTGTTTCGGTCAGCGACAATGGGCGTGGTATTCCGGTGGACATCCACCCGGAAGAAGGCGTGTCGGCGGCCGAGGTCATCATGACCCAACTGCACGCTGGCGGAAAATTCGACAGCAATTCGTACAAGGTGTCGGGCGGCCTGCACGGTGTGGGTGTTTCCGTGGTGAACGCGCTTTCGGATTGGTTGGAACTGCGTGTCTGGCGCAATGGCAAAGAGCATGTCGCGCGGTTTGAAGGTGGCGAAACCGCTGAGCACCTGAAGGTTGTCGGTGAATGCGGAGACCGGACAGGAACAGAAGTGCGGTTTCTGGCTTCGACCGATACATTCTCGAACCTCGAATACTCATTCGAGACATTGGAAAAACGCCTGCGCGAACTGGCTTTCCTGAATTCGGGCGTGCGGATCATCCTGATTGACGAGCGTCCGGCGGAACGGCTGGAAACTGAGTTGTTCTATGAAGGTGGGGTCAAGGAATTCGTCAAGTATCTCGACCGGTCCAAAACCCCTGCCATGTCCGAGCCGATCTATATCAAGGGCGAGCGCGACGATATCGGCGTGGAAATCGCAATGTGGTGGAATGACAGCTATCACGAATCTGTCCTGCCCTTTACCAACAATATACCTCAGCGCGATGGCGGTACCCATGTGGCGGGTTTCCGTGGTGCCCTGACCCGGACGATCAACAACTACGCGCAGTCCAGCGGGATCGCGAAAAAGGAAAAGGTCAGCTTTACCGGTGATGACGCGCGCGAAGGTCTGACCTGTGTGCTGTCGGTCAAAGTGCCTGATCCGAAATTCTCGTCACAGACCAAAGACAAGCTGGTCAGTTCGGAGGTTCGTCCGGCGGTCGAAGGTCTGATGAACGAAAAACTTGCCGAGTGGTTTGAAGAAAACCCGACTGAGGCCAAGGCGATCGTCGGCAAGATCATCGAGGCCGCTCTGGCGCGTGAGGCCGCGCGCAAGGCGCGTGAACTGACCCGCCGCAAAACGGCGATGGATGTGAACTATCTGGCGGGCAAGCTGAAGGATTGTTCCGAAAAAGACCCGTCCAAAACCGAAGTCTTCCTTGTCGAGGGCGATTCAGCCGGAGGGTCGGCGCAAACGGGCCGTGACCGGCTGACTCAGGCGGTTCTGCCGCTGCGCGGTAAGATACTGAACGTGGAACGCGCGCGGTTTGACCGGATGTTGTCCTCGCAGGAGATTGGTAATCTTGTCATGGCGCTGGGCACGGGTATTGGCCGCGATGAGTTCAACATCGAAAAGCTGCGTTACCACAAGATTGTCATCATGACTGACGCGGATGTGGACGGTGCGCACATCCGGACCCTGTTGCTGACGTTCTTCTACCGGCAAATGCCTGAGCTGATCGAAGGTGGGTATCTCTATATCGCGCAGCCGCCACTTTATAAGGTTTCGCGCGGTAAATCAGAGGTTTATCTGAAAGATCAGGCGGCGCTGGACGATTATCTCGTCAATCAGGGGATCGAGGGTGCCGTGCTGAAACTGGGATCGGGCGAAGAGATCATTGGTCAGGATTTGGCCCGCGTGGTGGACGAAGCGCGACAGTTGAAGCGTGTTCTGGACGCCTTCCCGACACACTACCCGCGCCACATTCTGGAACAGGCAGCCGTTGCCGGTGCCTTTGTGCCGGGTGCGGTGGACGCCGACCTGCAAGGGGTGGCTGACAAGGTTGCCGCCCGTCTGGATCTGATCGCGTTGGAGTATGAGCGTGGCTGGCAGGGCCGGATCACGCAGGATCACGGAATTCGCCTGGCCCGCATTCTGCGTGGTGTCGAAGAGGTTCGCACCTTGGACGGCCCGATGCTGCGGTCGGGGGAGGCCCGCAAAACAGGCAGCTTCACGCAAAGCCTGCAAGAGGTCTACAACACATCGGCCACGTTGATCCGCCGTGATCGTAGCCAATTGATCCACGGTCCGCTGGACCTGTTGCGCGCCATTCTGGAAGAAGGGGAAAAGGGCCTGTCCCTGCAGCGCTACAAAGGTCTGGGAGAGATGAACCCCGACCAGCTTTGGGAAACAACTTTGGACCCGGATGCACGCACGCTGCTTCAAGTGCGCGTAGACGATATGGTGGAAGCCGACGATCTGTTCACCAAGCTAATGGGTGATGTTGTCGAACCTCGTCGGGAATTTATCCAGAAAAACGCTTTGAGCGTCGAGAATCTGGATTTCTGACGGTGTAAAGACCAACGTGCTACCTGTTTGGGGCTGAAGTCGATCTGTGCAATTGCTGATCGAGCGATGTGCATCTTGGATGGCACTGGCCATGCTTCAGCGTGCGGGCTCTGACCTATCAGTCGACGTAACGAAACTGTGGTAAAGCCTGCTCGGTTGCTTCTAACCTTTGCCGGGCGAGGTAGCGGCAGGAATGGTTGCGGCGGATGTTCAGCAAAGTACTAAAAATGACCGGCAGTGCGGTGGTTCTGGGCGGGGTAGCTTTGATTGGCTACCTTTGGTTCGCACCCCCGGATCTTTTGAAGGTGGGAACCAACTACTCTGCCAAGATTGTCTGTTCGAACGTTTTCATTGCTGGACGGGATCCTGACGAAGTTCTGGCTGTGGACGTGCAAGCACCCGGCCACCCTCTGCTGGGGCAAATCTCAATAGAGGTGGATCGGGAAGCGCAGACTGTGAAAGCGCGGATCTTCCGGTTTTTTGCACCCGCGAGATCGCAGTTTCGTCAGGGGCTTGGCTGCACAAATGTTCATGAGGCTGATCTGAGCAACCAGACACTTTCCGCGCCTGATCCGCTGCCAGCAGGACTATGGCCAAACGGGAATGACGTTGCCTTGTCCCAAGACCCGAAGCTTCAGATTGTACTGTCGAATGACAGTTTGGTGGGCGAAGGATTTCGCGCAGTTGTGGTGGTTCGAAACGGGCGCATCATTGCTGAACGGTACGCAGCTGGGTTTGATGCGGATACCCCGTTACTGGGCTGGTCCATGACCAAGACAGTTACGGCCGGATTGATCGGCACCTTGATTGAAGCGGGTCAAATGAGATTGTCAGATACGTTTGTCGACAGCTTTCCCGATTGGGCCGACGACGCAAGGCGCAACATTACCGTGGCTGATATGCTGGCGATGACAAGCGGGCTGCAATGGGATGAAGAATACGGCGACGTTTCAGACGTAACACGCATGCTGTATCTTCGTGACGGTATGGCCGAATTTGCTGCCGGGCGCGTTGCTGAATCCAGTATTGGAACGGACTTCAACTATTCCTCGGGCACGTCCACGATGCTGTCTCGGGTTTGGCAGGACAAGTTGGGCGACGGTGGGCTGAGCTATCCGCACAACGCGCTATTTGCGCCGATTGGCATGACATCGGCGGTTATCGAGACGGATGTCAGCGATACCTTCATCGGGTCCAGTTATATGTATGCGACGGCGCGTGACTGGGCCCGGTACGGGCAGCTTTTGCTGCAAAAAGGGGTTTGGAAGGGCTCTCGGATATTACCAGAAGGTTATGTGAACTGGATGTTCGAGCCGGTTGATGCTTCGGATGGCAAATACGCCAAGGGCCACCTTTGGCTGGAAGCACCCGGAGATTTGCCACCTTTTGAAGATGCCGTCTGGTTGCAGGGGCATGATGGTCAGTCCATCGGTATTTTCCCCTCTCATGATATGGTGATTGTGCGATTGGGATTGACGCCGTCCCGGCTGGGTTACTCATCCTTGCCGCTGGCCAAGGAACTGATTTCCGCATCTGGAAGCTAGCGTGCCAGGGTGCAAAAACCTGTTGGCCGCGACAGACAGATCACGCCTGACTGGCAAGTATTTCGACAAATACATCCTCGATCAGGACACAGGGTCGCAGGAGAGTGTCTTGCAAGTTGTAGGCATTTAGTATACCGCGGCATACAAAATTAAGGCGCTGGTTTGTTACCCGCCAGCGCACCAGCTAAATGGTCGGAACCGTCATGAGCCTATATACAGAATACCTGAACGAGATTGAGACGCGCAAAGAGCAAGGTTTGCACCCCAAACCCATTGAAGACGGTGTGCTGCTTCAGGAAATCATCGAGCAAATCAAGGATGTTGAAAACGTTCACCGCGCCGAGTCTTTGACCTATTTCATCTATAACACGCTGCCGGGGACAACCAGCGCAGCTGGTGAAAAGGCACGGTTCCTGAAAGAGATCATATTGGGTGAAGCCTCGGTCGAAGAAATCTCGCAGGTCTTCGCGTTCGAGCTGCTGTCACATATGAAAGGTGGCCCCTCGGTCGAGGTTCTGCTGGATCTGGCGCTGGGCGATGATGTGTCGATTGCAAGTCAGGCGGCAGAGGTGCTGAAAACACAGGTGTTCCTGTATGATGCGGATACCCAGCGCCTCAAATCTGCTTTTGAGGCCGGAAACGCAGTCGCAAAGGACATTCTGGAGAGCTATGCCAAGGCCGAGTTCTTTACCCGGCTGCCTGACATCGATGAGGAAATCAAGGTTGTGACTTATGTCGCGGCCGAAGGGGACATTTCCACCGACCTTCTGTCGCCCGGCAATCAGGCGCATTCTCGTGCGGATCGGGAACTGCATGGCAAATGCATGATCACACCGGCGGCGCAGGCCGAGATTCAGGATTTGCAGAAACAACACCCGGACAAACGTGTCATGTTGGTCGCAGAAAAAGGGACCATGGGCGTCGGGTCCTCGCGCATGTCCGGCGTCAACAACGTCGCCTTGTGGACCGGAACGCAAGCCAGCCCTTATGTTCCCTTTGTGAACATCGCACCGGTTGTCGCGGGAACAAACGGAATCTCACCGATCTTCCTGACCACCGTTGGCGTGACCGGAGGTATCGGTATTGACCTGAAGAACTGGGTCAAAAAGCTGGACGATGACGGCAACCCGATCCTGAACAACGACGACGGTCCTGTCCTTGAACAGAAATACTCGGTCGAGACCGGAACCGTTCTGACCATCAACACAAAGGACAAGAAGCTTTACAACGAAGCAGGCGATAAAGAGCTTGTCGATGTATCGTCGTCCTTCACGCCGCAAAAGGTCGAATTCATCAAGGCTGGCGGCTCTTACGCTATCGTCTTTGGTAAGAAGCTGCAGACATTTGCGGCCGAAACCCTTGGCGTTGCGCTGGAATCTGCATTTGCTCCGTCCAAGGAAATCTCGCACGAGGGTCAGGGCCTGACAGCTGTCGAGAAGATCTTCAACAAAAACGCGGTTGGCGTGGCTGACGGAAAGGTTCTGCACGCGGGTTCGGACGCTCGGGTTAAGGTCAATATCGTTGGGTCGCAAGACACCACCGGCCTGATGACCGCGCAGGAACTGGAAGCCATGGCGGCGACCGTGATCTCGCCCATCGTTGATGGCGCCTATCAATCCGGGTGCCACACAGCGTCAGTTTGGGACGCAAAGGCGCAGGCGAACATTCCTAAACTGATGAAATTCATGAACAACTTTGGCCTGATCACTGCGCGTGATCCCAAGGGTGTTTACCATTCGATGACAGACGTAATCCACAAGGTGCTGAACGACATCACCGTGGACGATTGGGCCATCATCATTGGCGGCGACTCGCACACCCGCATGTCCAAGGGCGTAGCGTTTGGTGCGGATTCGGGCACCGTTGCGCTGGCGCTGGCCACCGGTGAAGCCACGATGCCGATCCCTGAATCGGTTAAGGTGACCTTCAAAGGCCAGATGGCAGACCATATGGATTTCCGCGATGTGGTTCACGCCACCCAGTCGCAGATGTTAAAGACATTCGTTGACAACGTCTTCCAGGGCCGGATCATCGAAGTTCATATCGGCACCTTGCTGGCGGATCAGGCGTTCACCTTTACCGACTGGACGGCCGAGATGAAGGCCAAGGCATCAATTTGTATTTCCGAAGATGACACGCTGATTGAATCTCTGGAGATCGCCAAAGGCCGCATCCAGATCATGATCGACAAGGGTATGGAAAACGAAGCCCAGACGCTGCAAGGTCTGATCGACAAGGCGAATGCGCGGATCGCGGAAATCAGGTCGGGTGATAAGCCAGCCCTGAAACCCGATGAAAACGCCAAGTATTTTGCCGAGCTCGTTGTTGATCTGGATGAGATCGACGAACCGATGATAGCCGATCCGGATGTGAACAATGCTGACGTATCAAAGCGTTACACCCACGACACTATCCGCCCGGTTTCCTACTACAAGGGTGAAAAGAAGGTCGATCTGGGCTTTGTCGGGTCGTGCATGGTGCACAAGGGCGATCTGATTATCGTCTCGCAGATGCTTAAGAACCTTGAAGAGGAACAGGGCACTGTCGAGTTCAAGGCCCCGCTGGTTGTTGCGGCACCAACCTACAACATCATTGATGAGCTGAAAGAAGAAGGCGAGTGGAGCATTCTCCAGAAATACTCGGGCTTTGAATTCGATGATCTGTTCCCGAAAAACAAGGCACGTACGGAATATGAAAATATCCTGTACCTTGAGCGGCCCGGCTGCAACCTTTGCATGGGGAACCAGGAAAAGGCTGCAAAAGGCGATACCGTTCTGGCGACATCCACGCGCCTGTTCCAGGGTCGTGTTGTTGAAGACTCGGATGAGAAAAAGGGTGAGTCCCTGCTGGCGTCGACACCGGTTGTCGTGCTCTCGGCCATATTGGGCCGGACCCCAACCGCCGAGGAATACAAGTCGGCGGTAAAGGGGATCGACTTGACCAAGTTTGCACCGCCGATGGAAAAACCCGCGACCGCGAAATCGGCTCACTTCTGAAGACGTTTTGAACCTTGTAAGCCCGGCCGCCAATAAGCGGTGGCCGGGCTTTTCCAACTGAATGACACTCCCAGCCTTTCGACACCTCGTCTTAGCAAGGATGGGTTATGCACCTGACACATCCGCTCAGGTTCCGTTTCGTCGGACCCTGTCAAAGAATGGGTAAAGGGCCGCGGGTCTTGGTCTGGCGAAGCACAAAGTTGCTGCGGGTGTCGCGGACCAGCCCTGATTTCAACAGGCGCTGCATGATAAAGACTTCAAGATCCTCGGGGGTTTTGGCGTAAACCTTCAGGATAAAGTCGTGATCCCCGGTGATCGAGGCGCACTCGACGATTTGCGGCTCGGTCTCGACCAGACGAAGAAACGCCGAGATGCTGTTTTCCTGATGGTCTTTCAGTGCAACGTGGACATAGGCGATGGCATTCAAGCCTACAGCCTTGGCAGAGACCTGCGCGCGATACCCTGAAACCACCCCGGACGATTCAAGGTCACGGACGCGGCGCCAGCATTGCGACGCAGATAATCCGGTCCGGTCGGCAAGCTCCTGCATTGACAGACGCCCGCTGGCCTGAAGCTCTCGCAAAATATCGATGTCGGCTGAGTGAAGCATTTGGGCCGCAAATCGCAGTATCTCGGAATGTCCCATTCATAATACGGACGATAGGTAGAATATCAAAACAAATTCTCCATGTGAGTTGAGGTATCCTGATCTCATGCAGGAGGATGCTGATGCCCAAATCGACGAAATATGTCGCCAAACTGGCGGATGAACATGGCCACATTACCTACACAGACGAAGAAAATGCGGTCTGGGCTGATCTTTACGCGGCACAGGAAGAAAATGTTCGGCGCTATATGGCACCGGAATACCTAAGCGGTTTGGCGCGGCTGGATCTGCCGAAGACCAAAGTGCCATCTTGTGCGGAAATTTCGAAACGGTTGCTGGACCTGACCGGCTGGCGGGTGCAGCCGGTTCCGGCGCTGATTGGGTTCAAGACATTTTTCGGGATGCTGGCGGATCGGGTTTTTCCGGCCGCCTCTTTCATCCGCTCCCGGGAAGATTTCGACTATATCGAAGAGCCGGATATCTTTCATGAGATATTCGGACATACACCGTTGTTAAGTGATCCACGTTTTGCCGCGTTCAGCCACGCCATCGGGCTAGCCGGAAAGCAGGCAGATGACGCGGATTATGCCTGGTTGATCAGGCTCTACTGGTTTTCGATCGAGTTTGGCCTGCGCCGCCAGAACGGCCAGATCAAGGCGCTGGGTTCAGGGTTGGCGTCGTCGCCGACAGAACTGGTCTATGCCGTGACCAGCGACATACCCGATCGTGACCCGTTTGACGTTCTGACGATTCTGCGAACACCCTACCGGATCGATATGCATCAGATGGGGTATTTTGTTCTGGATGACCCTGAAGAGTTGTTTGAGGCCGCCGAACGGGACCTGCTGGCAGATGTTCGTCGTGCGCGCCGCCTCGGGCTGTTGCCGAACAAGTTTCCCGAAAAGGTAACCGCCGCCGAGTAGCAGGGGCTGCGTCTTTTCAAGCGTCAAGGTTTTTGTACATAAAGGTTGTGGGCTCGAATTTTTGTTCAAATGGGTTCCGGCAGTAATTCGGTATTTCCCCCGCGATCTGAAACCCGAGGCTTTGATAAAGCAGCCGCGAGGGATCGGTGCTGCGCGTATCAAGTACGAGCATCGTGCGCCCCACCTCTCGCGCCCGAAGAACAAGCGCGTTCATCAGGGATCGGCCTAACCCCCGCCGTCTGGCGTTGGGATGGACCAGAAGTTTCGCCACATCGGCGCGGTGGGGTTGGTTGGGCATTGCCGCCGGGATCAATTGAACGGTGCCTGTAATGCGGGGACCGTTATGCGAAACGAACAAGTCCAGCTTACCTGACCTGAGACCGGGCTGTACGTTTTGTTGCCAGTACGCACGCGCATCGTTCAGGGTAAACGGAAGTATGTAACCTATGCTGGCCCCATCATGAACACAGGCATGCAAGATTCCAGCCAGGTCATCCAGTGCCGTGTCAAAATCGTTCTCGGTCAGGCGCGTGATCATATAAGCACCAGCAGGTAACGTGCGCCACGCGACGCCCCTGTTTCAAACCGGGTCGGTCCCGACAGATGGTAGCGCAGGCAATCCCCGGCGTTCAGCGCGTGGGGAGTTCCATCAACCGTCAGAGTAAGCGCGCCGTCCATTAAGATCAGATGATGCTCTTGCCCCGATTTAGGTGGCACTTCGTAGGTAATGACCGTGTCCCGGGGCAGGTGGCATTCCAGAACCTCGGCGTTCAATCCATTTGCAAGTGGTGAAACAGCACGGCGGGTGAAGCCGGTTTCGGGGTCGCGCCACTCGGTCTGGCGTTCGAATGGAACCTTGGGGTCAAAGCTGTCTTCAACCATCATCAGCAGGCGTGAGATCGGCAGATCGTATACAGCGCACAGACGGCCTAGATTGTCGGCTGTTGGGCTGACATCCCCTTTTTCCATACGGGACAAGGTGGCGCGGCTGATCCTGCTGTGTTCGGCAAGGTAATCCAAAGACCAACCACGCCCGCGGCGCAGTTCGCTCAGGCGATTGGCGAGGCGGTTTGACAGGGTGTCAGGCATTACATCATATTGAAAAATTTTCTTATATACGAGAAAATATACAAATAAACATCACATATCAACGAAAAAGGATGCGGACAATCCGCATCCTATTCAAGAAGTCAGAGCCAAGAAGGATTACTTCCAGCCAACTTCGTTAAAGATCTTCTGCGCTTCGGGGATGTTCTTTGCAACGTCTGAAAGGTTCACGTCGTCTGCCTTGAATTCACCCAGCGCCTTGACCGACTCGGCCAGTTCGACATTTGGAACTGCCGGGAACTCGTCATTTCCCGCCGAGAAGTATTTCTGCGCCTGATCGCTGGCCAGATATTCAAGGAACAGGATCGCGTTTTCCTTGTTGGGTGCATGCGCGGCGACCCCACCACCGGATAGATTCATATGCGCGCCATAGCTGTCCTGGTTCGGGAAGACCCAGCCGATCATATCGCGGTCTGCGGACAAGCCTTTGACGTCTGTGCGAATGGAGCGCGCGAAATAGTAGGTGTTCGAAACCGCGATGTCACACTCGCCCGAAACGATGCCGCGCAACTGGTCGGTGTCACCGCCCTGCGGGTCACGCGCCATGTTGGCGACAACACCCTCGGCCCAGGACTTGGCGGCCTCAGTGCCTTCATGTGTGATGATCGATGCCAGCAGGGTCTGGTTGTAGGTGTTGGTCGAAGACCGGATACAGACCATTCCCTTGTATTCCGGTTTTGCCAGATCAGCGTAGGTGGCCGGCGGGTTGGTCACGTTTTCCTTGTCGAAAAAGATGATCCGACCGCGTTGCGAGAAACCAAACCACTGATTGTCGCTGTCCTGCAGGTTGGTGGGAATGCGCTCTTCCAGTGTAGCGCTGTCGATTGATTGCAGGACACCTGCATTCTTGGCCCGCGCCAGACGCGACGTGTCCACGGTCAGCATCACGTCGGCAGGTGAGTTCGCGCCTTCCGCTTCCATCCGGGCAATCAGTTCATCCGCTTTGCCTTCGATCCTGTTGATCTTGATGCCGGTTGCGTCTTCAAAGTCGGTATACAGCCGTTCGTCGGTGTCATAGTGGCGCGACGAATAGAGGTTCAGTTCGCCCTCGGCGGCGGCAGAGGTTGCGATCAGAGCCGACAGTGCGGCGGCCAGGCAGGTCGTGGATTTCAGCATTGTGTGCCTCAACAATTGAATTTCGGGTCGGTCATTAATCCGACTGATTTTCTCAATTATACGATTCTGGGCGGGATGCAAGTAAATCCGACTGATTTACTTGGTCAAAAGGTCGCTGTGACGTTCAATATGCGATGCTCTGAAGGCATACGAGGGGGGAAGGTTGGTGGTAACGTGGTCGAGGGACTTGGTCCAAGCGCTTCTAGCGGATATTTTGGCAAGACAGATTGTCCGAGAAAAGAACATGCCGTCTTATTCACTTAAAGGAAGAACGTGAGATATGCCCGAAACACTGGCTGAAAAATTGGAGAAATCTAACCTTGGCCATTGGATGTCGCGCTTTGAAGGGTTCATGGTTTTTGTTGGCGTGGTTGGTCCTTTTGCCACACTGCCACAGCTCGTGAAGCTGTATTTGACGCATTCGCACCATGCCTCGGGACAATCCTTGTTGTCTTGGTCGCTATATACCGCCTTGTCCCTGCTTTGGTTTGCTTACGGCTTGGTTGTTGGAAAGCTTCCAATCTATGTCGGCAACGGGATTTCGATGGTTCTGAACTTTCTTATGGTCGTTGGCATTCTGATCCATGCAGGGATTACATTTTAGGCGCGGGTGGAACAAAAAAAACCGCACTCGAAGGTGCGGTTTCTTTAAGCAGTGATGTGCCGTTCTTAGCCCTGACGAGCTTTGAACTTGCGCTGCGTCTTGTTGATCACGTAGACGCGGCCTTTGCGACGCACAATCCGGCAGTCGCGGTGCCGGTTCTTGAGCGAGCGGAGCGAGTTCTTGACCTTCATGGTCTGTCTCCAATCTGCGGCGCCTTCATCAAGGACGTGGCCAGCGCCTGGGTTACTCGGGTGCCCCGGAAAACCGGAACAGTGAAACGATGGTGGGCGGTACAAGGATCGAACTTGTGACCCCTTCGATGTCAACGAAGTGCTCTACCGCTGAGCTAACCGCCCACTTTCCCTTTGCGTGCCTTGCCCCATAACGAAATGGGGCGCGGATCCCCGCGCCGGTAGCGGGGTCTATAAAAGGAGTCGCAAAAGGGTTCAAGGGGTTTGGAAGAACAATTTTTCCGGTCTATGTTGATTACGAACACGGAGGGATCATGCAAAGCGCAGCCTATGTATTGGATATGCCCGAAAACCGCACCTCGTGCGTGGTTTTTTCATCGCCACACAGCGGGCGGGAGTATCCTGAGGCATTTCTGAACCGGTCCGTGTTGAACCGGAGCGTGATTCGATCCTCAGAAGACGCCTTTGTTGATCAGTTGTTCGCGCCGGCTGCGGAAAACGGTGCCCCTTTGATCAAGGCGGCCATGCCACGCGCCTATCTGGATTTGAACCGCAGTCTGGATGAGCTTGACCCGGCCTTGATCAGCGGTGCCCGCAGGCACGGGCATAATCCAAGGGTCGCGTCAGGGCTGGGGGTGATTCCCCGCGTAGTTGCCAACGGTCGGGCAATCTATCGCGGCAAACTTACCATGGACGAAGCGCGGCTGCGCATCGACACCTACTGGCGCCCTTATCATGCGCGGTTGAAATCCCTGCTGGCCGAATCACACGAGATGTTCGGACAGGCAATTCTGGTGGACTGCCACTCGATGCCGCACGAGGCGGTGGCCATGGCGGGCACTGCGCGCGGAAGGCGGCCCGAGATCGTGCTGGGCGACCGGTTTGGCGCGTCCGCGTCGTCAGAGGTCGTCGATATCATTGAAGCCGCTTTCGCGGCAGCGGGTCTCAACGTGGCACGCAATGCGCCTTTTGCCGGAGCATATGTGACGCAAACCTATGGTCGTCCCGGTCGCCAGCAGCACGCTGTACAGATCGAGATCGATCGCGCTTTGTACATGGACGAAGAAAAAATCGCGCCCAATGCCAATTTCATGGCGTTCTCGAAGCTGCTCAGGCAGGTGGTTCGCGAGATTTCCAGCCTGGGTGCGAGCCCAGAGCGTCTGGCGGCGGAGTAGCTTCAGCGCAGCGCACGGCCCTTCATGATTGCTTCGGCCCCGAACCGCTGGCGAATCTCGTCCGTGGCCCGTTCGGCCTTGGATCTGCGGGCAGCATCCGGATCCAGCAAGTCGCCGGAAATATCCGCCTGATCAGCCGGGCAAAGGTCGGACAAACCACAGCCCAACAATCGATATGGCCCCTGATCGCCAACCTGATCGAACAGGCCCCGGGCCGTGCGGTAAATCCGGTCGGCAATCTGTGTCGCATCCCGCAAGGCTACGCGCCGCGTCAGGATCTTGTGATTGGCTTTCTTCAGTTTCAACGTGACAACCCGACCAGCCAGATCCTTTGCCTTGGCGCGGTCCGACACTTTCAAGGCCATCCGCCACAAATGACCGTCCAGAATATCAAGGCTCGACGTATCTTCGAAAAATGTCGTCTCGTTGCTGATGGATTTCATCGGCTCATGCGCCGATACGCGTCGCTTGTCCTGACCCCGAGCCAAGTGCCACAGGCGATATCCCATTGAGCCGAACCGCGCGGTCAGCGCTTCCTGATCCCAACGCAGCAAATCACTGAAAGTTCTGATCCCTGCCTTGTCCAGCGCTTCTTGCGCAGCCGGGCCAATGCCCCAGATCAACCGTACGGGTTTGTCATTCAGAAACTCTGCCGTTTCCACCTTGCCAATCACTGAAAATCCGCGCGGTTTGTCGAGATCCGAAGCGACCTTGGCCAAAAATTTGTTGTGACTTAATCCGATAGAGCCGGTGACACCGATTTCATCCTTCATGCGCTTGACCAGACGCGCCAGCATGACGGCCGGCGGCGCGCCATGCAGACGTTCGGTTCCCGACAGGTCCATGAAGGCTTCGTCCAGCGACAGGGGTTCGACCACGGGTGTCAATTCATCCATCATCGCGCGGATGTCGCGCGACACCTCAGCGTAGACGGACATGCGGGGCTTGATCACGACGGCTTCGGGGCAGAGTTGCAGGGCCTTGAACATGGGCATAGCCGACCGGACGCCGCGAATACGGGCAACGTAGCAGGCAGTTGAAACAACGCCGCGCTTGCCGCCGCCAATGATAACCGGTTTGTCCGCCAGTTCCGGGTTGTCACGTTTTTCAACCGAGGCATAGAAGGCGTCACAATCCATATGGGCAATCGACAAGTCAAACAGTTCCGGGTGTGTCTTTACCCGCGGACTGCCACAGGCAGTACAGCGTTGTTCGTTTGACAATGTGGTCAGGCAATCTCGGCAAAGACCGGGCATCTGCGTCCTCATGCGTTCCGCAGTTGGCTTGGACGTTCTTTATATCACCTGTGATCCTGGATCAAAGGCCCTGCTGACATGGGGTGATTTGGAAAGAAGACCCCCCGCACATCGCGGGGGGAAGTAACGAACCTCAGGAAGAAGCGGTTCGTTGGGGAGTATTTCCCCTTCAGAATCTCTGAAAATCCTTGGTTTCGATAGGATGAAGGTTGTGCCGAGAAAACTCGGGTTTTGAATGTGTGTTTTCTGGCACAGAGACGATTTGGCGCGGTTTTGTCAAAAAGTGACCTAAGGTCAACTTGTTGCGCGGAAAACCCAACGCAAAACCCACCTGAAAAGGCCAAGTGGTCTTAGCACACCTTGAGAGAATTTAGTTCGGAAAGAACGGTCTCAGCAGCGGCTTTTGGGTCTATTGCCTGATAAATCGGGCGGCCGACAACGATATGATCAGCGCCATCCTGAATAGCGCTTGCAGGGGATGCTACACGTTTCTGGTCACCAAGCGCTGCGCCAGCCGGGCGCACACCAGGGGTTACGATCAGACGCCCTTCAGCCTGTGGCAGAGCCCGGATCAGGGCGGCCTCTTGCGGGCTGGCGATAACGCCATCAGCCCCGGCTTCAAAGGCCTTGGCCGCGCGTTCGACAACCAAATCCTGCACATCACCAGGTTTCAAAAGACTTGCGTCCAGATCGTCGCGGTTCAGCGAGGTCAGGATGGTTACGGCGAGGATCTTCAGGTCTTTACCCGCAGCACCTTCTTTGGCGGCGCGCACCACATGAGGGTCACCATGCACGGTCAGAAAATCCAGATCGAATTGCGCCAATCCCCGCACGGCATTCTCAACTGTATTGCCAATGTCGAACAACTTCATGTCCAGGAAGATGCGCTTGCCGTGATCTTGTTTCAGTTCGTTGGCCAATGCCAGCCCGCCACCGGTCAGCATACCCAGCCCGATCTTATAGAAAGAAACACTGTCCCCCAAACGTTCTGCCATGGCCAACCCTTGCAGAGCGTTGGGAACATCAAGGGCTACGATCAGGCGGTCATCAGACATGGGGGGCGCTCCTTTTTGGCAAACGTCTGCGTCCTAGCGGCTTCGGGCCGCTCTGTCCATCTGCTAAGCCGCGCAGGCAGCTTCAAATCGTGTTATCGTGCTCTGTATTGAAAACTCGAATTCAAAATAAGGGGCGACAAATGAAAAAGCTGGTTTTGTTGGGCGCGTTGATTGCACTGGCCGCATGTAATGAAACGCCGCCCGAGGAGACGGATACAGGGGCTGCACCTGTGCCGACCAATGACGATTTGCGTTTGGTTGGTGGTTACAGGTCCGAGGATGATTGGTGTCAACTTACTGGTGAAACGGCGTTTACCGGCAATTTCCTGGACCATACGGCAGATCTGGTTTCTTGCCCGACGGGAAGTGCGGCAGCCCAATCTTTGGTGAATGATCTGGGTGCCGTTCAGGTCGCCGAGACCGGTGGTTATTCAGTCTATACCATCCAGCGCGAATAGGTCGATTTCTGTGTTTTAGCCTCTTGAACCACCGAAGATATTTCCCAGATTGAATGTGAGGCTTCGACCGACATGTGCTGCCAGGCGGGCATGTCAAAACGGGGCGCTTGGAAAAGGAGAATATCATGGACTTGAACAAGTTCACCGAGCGGGCACGGGGATTCGTGCAGGCAGCGCAAACCATTGCGCTGCGCGAGGGGCACCAGAGGCTGGAGCCTACGCATATACTCAAAGCACTGATGGATGACGATCAGGGGTTGGTCAGCAACCTGATCACGCGCGCGGGTGGGGCCCCGAACCGCGTGGTTGAAGCGCTGGACACCGCGATGGGGAAAATCCCCAAGGTCAGCGGCGACGCGAGCCAGATCTACATGGACGGCCAGACCGCCAAAGTACTGGACGAGGCTGCAAAGTTGGCATCAAAGGCGGGCGACAGTTTCGTGCCGGTCGAACGCGTGTTGATTGCGCTGTGCATGGTGAAGTCCAAGGCCAAGGATGCATTGGACGCCGGAGCCGTATCAGCGCAAAAGCTGAATGAGGCGATCAACGACATTCGCAAGGGTCGCACCGCTGACAGCGCGTCGGCGGAAGAAGGCTATGACGCGCTCAAGAAGTACGCGCGTGATCTGACCGAGGCTGCAGCCGAAGGCAAAATTGATCCGATCATCGGTCGGGATGAGGAAATCCGCCGTTCGATGCAGGTTCTGTCGCGTCGCACCAAAAACAACCCGGTTCTGATTGGTGAGCCCGGCGTCGGTAAGACCGCGATCGCCGAAGGTATGGCCCTGCGTATCATCAACGGCGATGTGCCTGAATCGCTGAAGGACAAGAAGCTGCTGGCGCTCGACATGGGTGCTTTGATTGCTGGCGCGAAATACCGTGGCGAGTTCGAAGAACGCCTCAAGGCCGTTCTGACCGAGGTGACTGAAGCCGCGGGTGAGATCATCCTGTTCATCGACGAGATGCACACGCTGGTCGGTGCCGGGAAATCGGACGGTGCAATGGATGCGGCCAACCTGATCAAGCCTGCGCTTGCCCGGGGTGAACTGCATTGTATCGGTGCGACCACGCTGGATGAGTATCGCAAATACGTAGAAAAAGACGCTGCCCTTGCGCGCCGGTTCCAGCCTGTAATGGTACAGGAGCCGACAGTCGAAGATACGATCAGCATCCTGCGCGGCATCAAGGAAAAGTACGAACTGCACCACGGTGTGCGCATCTCGGATTCAGCGCTTGTTTCAGCGGCGACCCTGTCGCACCGCTATATCACTGACCGCTTTCTGCCCGACAAAGCCATCGACCTTGTCGACGAGGCCGCATCGCGTTTGCGGATGGAGGTCGACAGCAAGCCCGAAGAGCTTGATCAACTCGACCGGAACATCCTGCAGATGCAGATCGAGGAAGAGGCGCTGAAGCTTGAAGATGACGCGGCCTCGAAAGATCGTCTGGAAACCTTGCAAAAGGACCTGGCCGATTTGCAGGAACGATCCGCCGAGATGACAGCACAATGGCAGGCCGAACGCGACAAGCTGGCGGGGGCCCGTGACCTGAAGGAACAGCTCGACAAGGCGCGCGCTGATCTTGAGATCGCCAAGCGTGAAGGCAACCTCGCCAAAGCGGGGGAATTGTCCTATGGCGTCATCCCCGAGCTTGAAAAAAAGCTGACCGAGGCCGAGAACGCCGAAAGCAATGGTATGATGGCCGAGGAAACAGTGCGCCCTGAACAGATTGCTTCCGTCGTGGAGCGCTGGACCGGTATCCCGACCTCGAAAATGCTGGAAGGTGAGCGCGAGAAGCTGCTGCGGATGGAAGACGCTCTGCATTCCCGCGTGATCGGTCAGGATACAGCGGTGACTGCTGTCGCCAACGCCGTGCGCCGTGCGCGTGCGGGTCTGAATGACGAAGGCCGCCCGCTGGGATCGTTCCTGTTCCTCGGGCCGACCGGCGTGGGTAAGACCGAGCTGACCAAGGCCGTGGCGAATTTCCTGTTCGATGACGACAATGCGATGGTGCGTATCGATATGTCCGAGTTCATGGAGAAACACGCGGTTGCCCGTCTGATCGGGGCTCCTCCGGGCTATGTCGGTTATGACGAAGGCGGTGTGCTGACCGAAGCCGTGCGGCGCAGGCCCTATCAGGTCGTGCTGTTTGACGAGGTTGAAAAGGCGCACCCGGATGTGTTCAACGTGCTGTTGCAGGTTCTGGATGATGGGGTTCTGACCGATGGTCAGGGCCGCACCGTGGACTTCAAGCAGACGCTGATCATCCTGACGTCGAACCTTGGGTCTCAGGCGCTCAGCCAGTTGCCCGATGGCGCGGACAGCGCGCAGGCACGCCGTGACGTGATGGATGCGGTGCGGGCACATTTCCGGCCCGAGTTCCTGAACCGTCTGGACGAAACGATCATCTTTGACCGCCTCAAGCGGGCCGATATGGATGGCATCGTCGATATCCAGATGGCGCGTCTGCAAAAGCGCCTGGCGGCCCGCAAGATCGAACTGGCCCTGGACGATGGTGCCAAGAAATGGCTGGCCAATGAAGGCTATGACCCTGTCTTCGGAGCCCGCCCGCTGAAACGCGTGATTCAGCGCGCCCTGCAGAACCCGCTGGCCGAAGCGCTGTTGGCCGGTGAGATCAAGGATGGTGAGGTTGTCCCGGTCACCGCCGGGGCTGATGGCTTGATCATCGGTGACCGGTTGGGGACGTCAGAACGGCCCCGCCCGGATGATGCAGTGGTGCATTGATTTAGGCACAAACGGAAGACCCGCCGCATTGGCGGGTCTTTTTTGTCTGCATCTACGCTCTTCGACGCGCCAAAATTCCCCGGCTTGTCCGGGATGGTGGGCCTGCGGGGAATGAGTACTCGCTTTCGCATTCAAAGCCAGCTTTGTGCAATAGTCCCAGAATTTCTTCTCTGCCGAATGTGCGATGGCGCCATTGCAGCCAGATGATTGCATTGCACCAATGCGGCTTTGACACCACCAGATACAAACGACCGCCAGGGCGCATCATATCGTGAATCTTCTCAAGTGCGCGCAACGGATCGGGGCAATGTTCGATGACATGCGCAGCCAGTGCCACATTAGCAGGTTCCAGAACGACAGACCCTAACAATCCCTGCACAAGTCTTGGCTCGACACCCCGCGCCTGTAACGCGCTTTGACCCTGTTTCAACATGGCTTGACTGGGTTCGAGAAGGGTTATTTCGACGGGTGACCCGTGAATAGCGACCCAGGCTTCTGCAAACGAGGCCGTCCCGGCACCGATATCAACAACCCGACTGTTATGCTCTGTCGCGAGCTGACTTGCTGACAGAAAACCAAGATACGCATCGTAATAACCAAGAGCACGCATCTTATCCCGCCATTTTGGTGCAGCGGTATCATAGCGCCGTGTGGTGTCAGACTTGGTCTTGCCCATTGGCTGGCTTGCTCTCAGTGCCTACCACTCATGGAATGCGCAGATGGAAACTGACCCACTGAAGAAAGCGGGCCAGTTTCCCCAAACGTCAGTTTCATCAGATCAGCGCAAGTATCCGCGCCGGACCTCCGGTGCCGCCTGCGTGTTTCGGTGCGCCAATAACAAGTGTTGCGCCTGACGCGGGTACCTGATCCAGATTGGCCAGGCATTCGATCCCGAACCGGCCGGATGGCAACCAGGCATAATGGGTGGCGAAATCCGCAGACATGCCGTGATCCAGTGACAAGGTGTCAACGGCAATAGACCGGGCTCCGGTTTCCTCCATCAGCATCTGCGCAGCTTCAACGTGAAAGCCCGGGTAATGCTGCGCTTCACCGTCGAAATTGCGGAACGCGTCCGTTGCCGTTTTGCCAGCCCACCCAGAGTGCATGGCGACACAAGCGCCGTCTGGTATATCGCCATTGGTGGCTATCCAGGCTTTCAGGTCATCAGGGGTTAAACGCGTATCGGCGTCTTCTGCTGCGCGGGCAGCGATATCGACCACGCAAAGTGGTGCGACCAGATCTGAAACCGGGATTTCATCGACCGAAGCCCCATCCGCAGAAAAGTGCAGCGGGGCATCTATATGCGTGCCCGTATGCTCATTGATTGACAAATTGAACAGATTGAATCCGTGCTCCGCGAAATTGAATGCCTGTTCGGCCGAGATACCCGGCTCTCCGCCCCAGGTCGGGAACTCCGGGCTGAGCGTGTGGGTCATGTCTTGGACACCGCCATGCCCCGCGGCCAGTGCGGCCGGTGCCATAGCCCCGGTTGCGGCAGCCGCAACACCCGATGCCGCCGCGGCTTTGAAGAACCCGCGCCGGGACAGCATCCTGTCTTTTACGGCGTTCATTACACAGATATCACACATTTTTCGTCCTCCCATTGCGGCCACGCGGCTGCAAAAACAGGCCCGCCACACTGTTGATCGCGTATGGTGCCTGTCTGACAGAGTGCAGTTTTGGACCCGCAGTTGTAAAGACTGCAGGCAGACAACCCGGCTGTTGCCCTCCGTTCAGAGCCAGCTCTGAGTGAATCGTATATCCCCAACGAAATGTTCGAGCACTGAGAGTTGGCTCAGGTCGTGACAACCGCTGAAAGCGGGCAGAGCGCGGCACAATCCGCCTGTCTGGGCCTGTCGCCACTCGGAACGTTACAATCACGTCGCTCAAACGTGACGCCTGTTTCCATGGGTCTGTGCTATCAGCACCCTAAGTCTGTAATGACAAACAAATACGACGGAGACCTAGATGGCGCATCGCTGGACCAATACATTAACACATGCCGACGTCACCCCACGGGCGTCCTTCCTGAACCGTCGGCAGGTCATGGCCGGGATGGCGGGTGTTGGTGTGGCGGCAATGGGCCAACCAGCTGCGGCGCAGGATGCGCTGGAGCCGAACACCTGGGATGAGATCACGAGTTACAACAATTATTATGAGTTCGGGACCGGAAAAGATGACCCGGCGAAATATGCGCATACGCTGGTGACCGAACCCTGGAGCGTAAAGATTGACGGTCTGGTCGATCGTCCTGGTGAGTATGATTTCAAGGACATCCTGTCCGAGATGACGATCGAAGAACGCATCTATCGCTTCCGTTGCGTTGAAGCCTGGTCGATGGTCGTACCATGGAACGGGTTCGAACTGGCCGATCTTCTGAAAATGGCGGGGGTGAAAGACGGCGCGAAATACGTAGCGTTCGAAACGGCCCACCGCCCGGATGAGATGCCGGGAACGCGCTATCCCATTCTGGAATGGCCCTATCGCGAGGGTTTGCGCCTGGACGAGGCGATGCATCCGCTGACGATCATGGCCACTGGTATCTATGACAAGCCGATTCCAAATCAGAACGGCGCGCCTTTGCGTCTGGTCGTACCGTGGAAATACGGGTTCAAATCGATCAAGTCGATTGTCCGGATCACGCTTGTTGAAGAAGAGCCGCCCACGAGTTGGAATATGGCCAATTCGCGAGAATACGGTTTTTATAGTAATGTAAACCCGAACGTTGATCATCCGCGCTGGTCGCAAGCCTCCGAACGTGAAATCGGCGGCGGCCTGTTTGCCTCGCGCAAACCGACGCTGATGTTCAACGGTTATGAAGAAGAGGTCGCCAGCCTTTATGAAGGTATGGATCTGGCCAGGAATTACTAGAATCATGCAGGCCATCAATCAGACACTCCGGCGTATTCCGGTATGGGCCGTTTATCTGATGGGCGCGCTGCCCGCGCCCTGGCTGTTCTATCTTGGCCTGACTGGCGGTTTGGGAATCGAACCGATTGAGGCGCTGGAACACCGCTATGGCGAACTGGCTTTACAGTTGCTGATTGCCGGGCTGGCCATCACATCCTTGCGCCGATTTGTGGGCTTGAACCTGATGAAGTTCCGTCGGGCCATTGGGGTGCTGACTTTTGTATATGTCAGCCTGCATCTCCTTGTCTGGCTGGTTCTGGACGTTCAGCTTCCCAGCCAGATTTGGGCGGATATCCTCAAGCGTCCTTATATTACCGTTGGAATGGGGGCGTTTCTTTTGCTGTTGCCTCTGACGGCAACATCCAACAACTGGTCGGTGCGCCGACTGGGGCCGCGTTGGCGCAGGCTGCATTGGCTGGTGTACCCGGCCGCTTTGCTGGGCGGCCTGCATTATGTGATGCTGGCAAAAGGGTTTCAGATCGAGCCGCTGATCTATTTGGCAGCTATCGTCATTCTTCTTGCCCTTAGGTTGCCGATTCCAAGCCTGTCACTCCAGTCCAACACAGCAGATTCTGCCTGACTCGGAAGCGAGTCTGTGAGTAACATTGTAAACAAGGCGATAAAGTGCGGAACCCCATCTGTGTTTCCGACGATTCCGGCGCGCTTCCGCCTGATCGTGAATAGTTAACGCGTTGAAAATAAATAATTATTTTTGAAATCGGCATTTTCTTTTGTTTTCGTGCATTTTCCGCTTGCGGGTTTTGAGAGTAATACTTAGAACCCCCTTCACCGGCGCAACTGAGGTTGGCCTGACGGACTGGAAAGACGGTTGA
>NZ_JBQFXU010000007.1:0-153022 GCF_056541095.1 Ruegeria sp. AK11 | reverse complement strand
TCTCATCTCCACTCTCTGATGGTTACGATGAGCCTGAAATCCTCCGCTACGCAATCAACCTAGTCTGTTCCATGGGTGCTGATGGCGGACAGGGTTCTGTCGCAAATTTCGTCCCAACCTGGCAGGTCGAACGCAGTTCTGGTAGCGCGTGCTGGGACTGACAGGAGTAGGTCGTGACGACCTCAGACACGGGTGGCAACTATTCTGTGGCAGAACCGAGGGCGAACTCGGCCAAGAATACCAAACTGCTGTACATTCCCGATCATCAGGTAATCAAGAACTGCGAAACAGAACCGAGCAATGTTCGCCTGTGTTTCATAAAATTGTAGCAATGAGAATCCTGTTAGAGCATTGGTAGTTAGTTCCAATGCAAAGTCGTATTCTGAGAGTGTGTTGGTTTCTCGGTACGCGCCAATTTTCCGGTACTTATTTCGCGTCTACGTCAATCGCCTCGCCAAGTGTTTTGAGCAATTCATTCAGGTTTTCGCGCTGCGTGGGTGATAACCCTCTCAAGAGCCGATGTTGTGTTTCAACGTGATCTGAAACGACATTTTCGATTTTTGAGAACCCGGCCTTGGTCAAACGTATCAAAAAACCCCGTTTATCTTCAGGATTTGGTACGCGCTCTACCAGACCTGCCTTGACGAGCTGGTCAATCCGGTTGGTCATTGTCCCGGACGTCACCATGGTCAGATCAAGCAGTTCCCCGGGCGACAAGCCTTCAGGCTTTCCGGATCTGCGCAGAGTCGCCAGTACATCAAAGCTGGCGAGGTTTAGCCCGTAAACCTTCCAGGTTTTGTCCATCTCTTTTCTGAGTTGAGCCACCAGGCGGGAGAGACGCCCAATCGTTTCCATCGGTCCGACATCAAGGTCGGGTCGGGCTTTGTTCCATTGCGAAATGATACGATCAATGTGGTCCATGGAAGCATATTGCGAAGATTTATCTTGACGTCAAGAGAATGAGTAATATCTTGACGTCAAGATAAATGGAGATTCCTCATGAAACATCATGTCGACATCGCGCTCACTGCAATCGCGCCGCTGGTCTGGGGCAGCACGTACTACGTTACGACTGAATTCCTTCCGGCCGGGTATCCAGTCACTATGGCTGCCCTGCGGGCTTTGCCCGCTGGCCTGCTATTGCTTGTTCTTGCCCGCCAATTGCCGCAGGGTATCTGGTGGA
This sequence comes from Ruegeria sp. AK11, assembly GCF_056541095.1. Classification (NCBI taxonomy): domain Bacteria; kingdom Pseudomonadati; phylum Pseudomonadota; class Alphaproteobacteria; order Rhodobacterales; family Roseobacteraceae; genus Ruegeria; species Ruegeria sp. AK11. The sequence goes on along the minus strand of NZ_JBQFXU010000007.1, from coordinate 151,839 downwards.
TACGCGCCTTTGTTCTCGGTGCGCTCAACTTCACCGCGTTCTGGACATTGCTATTTGTGGCGGCATACCGGCTGCCTGGCGGTGTAGCCGCAACTGTTGGGGCGGTTCAGCCTTTGATTGTCGTATTCTTGGCCGGGGTGCTGATTGGTACGACGGTCAAGGTGTCTGCGGTGGTCGCGGCACTGATCGGTATCTTTGGGGTCGGACTTCTTGTTCTTGGTTCGGGGATTTCACTTGATCCGATTGGAGTGATTGCGGGCATCGGGGGCGCAGCCTCCATGGGGGCGGGCACAGTTCTGACCCGGAAGTGGCAAGCCCCTGTGCCCCTTTTGACTTTGGCGGCCTGGCAACTCACGGCAGGGGGGCTGTTGCTGGTACCTTTGGCGCTTCTGTTTGAGCCTGCGTTTCCACCATTGAATACGCAAAACATCACCGGCATCGTCTATCTCACTCTGATCGGGGCTGCGCTGACATACATCTTATGGTTCCGGGGCGTTTCCCGGATCGAACCCGGCGCCGTTTCAGCCCTTGGTTTTCTCAGCCCGCTTTCCGCAGTCATCATTGGATGGATGCTTCTTGGTCAGGCTTTGACGCCCACCCAGATCGCCGGAGCCGGGGTTGTGCTCACGGCAATCTGGCTTGGACAGCGTGCTGGGCAGATGGGCACTTCCGTACTTTCAAGAACTTCCAATTCACACCTCGTCTCAAAAGGAGAATGCTCATGAAACTTGTTGTATTTGGTGCCACTGGCGACGTCGGTTCTCGTGTCGTGACTGAGGCCATTTCGCGTGGCCATGAGGTTACTGCGGCAGTTCGAAATGAGGCGGGGCTCAAAAAACTACCCAAAGGTGCCAAGCCGGTTGTTGCAGATGTCGCAGACCCTGCGGCATTGGCCACTGCGATGGCTGGCCAGGATTTGGCCATAAGCGCTGTGCGTACACCGGCCGGGCGTGAAGGCGAAGTTGTTGCTTTGACCCGATCCATCCTGCATGTCGCATCTCTTGTCCGTCTTCGTGTAATTATTATTGGGGGTGCCGCTCGTCTGCATATGCCCGATGGCAGCCCGCACACTGTCTTATCAGATCCAGACTTTCTGCCTGAAAGCATAGTCCCAACCGCACGTGCATCCATGGCGCAGTGGGAACTCTGTTCATCGGATGCCTCAGCAAACTGGACCTATGCCAGCCCGTCCGCCTTATTGCAGCCCGGTGAACGCCTGGGCGTCTTCAGAACCGACACAGATAACCTGATTGTTGATGACGCCGGCAACTCAGAAATCTCCATGGAAGATTTTGCAGTGGCAATTGTAGATGAGGCTCAATCGCCCAAATTTCCACGCGCCGCCTTTACCGTAGGCTATTGAACCCCCAACAACCTAGTCGTTTTGGCAAAGCGCCCCGTCTGCAGTTCGCAAGCGGGGTGTTTTCTCGAATGCGGTATCGTCACGCGACCTTACGAAAACGAACAGGCCGCGCCACGGCATCGACAGTCGCTGACGTAAGGCAGCTATGAGCCGATTCAACAGGGCGGTCCATGGCGGCTGGTGAAATACTGCAGGTGCACCAATGACCGAGAAGAGCCCTATCGCCACAGGGCAGGTAAATGTCTCACCCAGGATGGCCAGACCTGGCATCACACCGACACCGGTGCGCAGATACGCCTGGCTTGCGACGTCCATGGACCCTAGCGTGTGCACAAGTTTGAAATAGATCGGCAGGGCCACACCAGTGCACAAGGTCAAAAGAACGCTTGTTGCCGCCAATGCTGTTACACTCGGCGTCAAGGTCCATGGACGGTCCAGCAGCAGCTTAGCGCCCATCACCAAAACGCTCCGTCGGATCGCATGTCTGACTAAGGAAGTGTGACCACCACTCTCACGAGTGGGTTTTTCCATCTTGATCTCTGATCAGAAACCATTCCCTGGGTCGCCGCAGCAAGCTGATGCTCAGATAATCAGCTTGGATCAAGGCAAACACATATTTTTGATTCACTTCTGCAACATTCTTGTGAATGCTTCATTCCTGTCTCTTTTCCGCCGGATTTGGTGCTGATAAGCAATGATTGAATATCGGGATGTTAAATAGTGCGAGTGGGCAGATGAGAGCCGGAGTTAACGGTCAGGTAGCCATTTCATGGGATCAAACTGAAATTGACGGACTCGAGGACGCGCCTCTGGCGTGTCTGGCCGTCGGCGCGGCTTGGTCATGGCGCGGACAGGCGATAGTGCTGAGCGCAGAAGCCGAGAACAGCGTCGAACAGATTGGATATGCGCGGGGCGCTGCAACCCGCATACAAAACCGCTTCCCGATTGTCCGGGAAGTTTCCGGCCACGTGACCGGTGCTTTGACACTTACCAATGGGTCGCAGCGGTTTTCAGCCAACCTTGTTGCCGACACCAATGATGCAGCACCAACCATCGTTTTCGATGGCGCATGCCCGCCACGGGATGAAGAATTCTGGATCGTCGACGTGACCGAGGTTGTGATGGTGCACAAGGCGGGTGTTGAAGGCGGCGGGAATGTCGTTGCATTTCCGGCCTGAACGCGACCTGTATTTTTTTTGATGAAAGCAGTGTGACAGCAACCGTCGCTATGCGCGCAGGGGCCTGTGCTGCCAGCGGTGAACATATCTTTGCAGATATTCGAAACTGCGTTGAATGCCGTGTTGACTCTGCCGGCTTTGCGGATATAAGCGCGGCTTCATTGGTGTTGGTGGCCCCCGCAAGGGGAAGCCTGTCATGAGGGAAATCTCAAGAGGACAACGCCCTTCATAGTTGCCCGTTTGGGCATCGACCTAAAGAAGGAGATCAGCCGTGACCAAACGCACGTCTGCCAAGTACAAAATCGACCGCCGGATGGGCGAAAACATCTGGGGTCGTCCGAAATCCCCGGTCAACCGTCGTGAATACGGCCCCGGCCAGCACGGTCAGCGCCGCAAGGGCAAACTGTCGGACTTCGGTCTGCAGCTGCGTGCCAAGCAGAAGCTGAAAGGCTACTACGGCGACCTGACCGAAAAGCAGTTCCGCCGCATCTATGCCGAAGCCGAGCGTGTAAAAGGCGACACAGGTGAAAACCTGATCGGCCTGCTGGAGCGCCGTCTGGACGCCGTCGTCTATCGCGCCAAGTTCGTACCGACCGTCTTCGCTGCGCGTCAGTTCGTGAACCACGGCCACGTCAAAGTGAACGGCAAGCGGGTGAACATCCCCAGCTACCGCGTCAAAGAAGGCGACGTCATCGAAGTGCGTGACAAGTCCAAGCAACTGGCTGTTGTTCTGGAAGCTGTTGCCCTGGCCGAGCGTGATGTTCCTGACTACATCGATGCTGACCACTCGAAAATGACCGCAACGTTCGTTCGCGCACCAGGCCTGAGCGATGTGCCGTACCCGGTCATGATGGAACCGAACCTGGTCGTCGAATTCTACGCGAAGAACTGATCTTCGCATTCCGATCCGGAATTCAGAGCCGCACCTTTGGGTGCGGCTCTTTTCATTTTCAGCCCAGCAGAACGATATCTGACGCACCTGCGCTGCGACGCAGCTCGTGAATGTCTTTTAGTTCCGGGTCGTTGATCCATCCCATCGCCGCGTCCCGGTTGGGAAAGGAAAGCAGGGCTGCAACGTCAGGCAAGTCCGGTGTGCCGTCCAGCGCGGTTGTTTCTTTGGTGGCGTGTTCGACCTTTCCGCCATGGCGGGCCAGTGCAGGCCCGGCCTGTTCGCGATAAGCGGCCAGCGCGTCGGGATTCTTTACGGTAAGTTTTGCGTAGGCATAGATCATGGCTTTGCTCCTTGATGTGTGGGCAAAAGCTAGGGTGTGATCTGCTTTGCGAAAACACGTGTATTTGCATCAGTGATGTGCGAATTTGCATGTATGGATATTCATTGGGATGATTACCGGGCCGTACTCGCCGTGGTCCGCAGGCGTACCCTGTCCGCCGCGGCACAAGAGCTTGGCGTCAACTACACAACTGTTGCCCGCCGTATAGCCCGCGCCGAAGCTGCGACAGGCGAAGTGCTGTTCGAAAGGCTGACCGACGGGTATCGACCGACAGAAGCAGCGCACCTAGTCGCTGCGTATGCTGCCCGGATGGAAAGCGCAGAACACGCAATGCTGCGCGGTTTGTCAGGGCGGGATGCCCGGTTGGAAGGGCAGCTGACCTTAACCGCGCCGCAACTGTTAATTGCCCATGTGCTGGCCCCGGCGCTGGGCGAGTTTGCTCAAAGGCACCCTGCTGTGTCTTTGCAGGTGCGCGCGGCAAACGAGATTCTGGACCTTAATCGACGCGAAGCCGACATTGCGATCCGGATCAGCCGCAACCCCGGCGATACGTTGAAAGGTCTGCGCCTGACGCAACAGCACAGCGCTTGTTTTGCCACGTCGGAATGGGCCGCGCGAATGCAGCAAGATCCGAACGCGCCCGTGGATTGGTTGCTTTATGAAAAGCAGCCGAACCTGCCGGACGGCGTCGACAAAATCTATCCGAACTCGCGGATACATATGCGCTTTGATGACATGGTCGCGATGGCGGGTGCCGCACAATCAGGGTTGGGCGTTGTTCGTATGCCGGTGTTTCTGGGCCGCTCACTTCGGGGCTTGGTGCAGGTTCCGGTCCTTTCACCGCAACCCTACGCAGATATCTGGATCGTGGCGCACCCGGACGTTTGGCCTTCGGCAAAACTGGTCGCGTTCCGCGATATCGCGGTGCCCTTTTTCAAACAAAAAAGCCCGCTGTTTACGGCGTGATCAAATCGGCAAAGGTCGCCCTTCGGCGATTGCTTCCATCGCGAAATACGACGTGACGCTGTCCAGCTCGACCTTTTCGATCAGCCGTTGATACACCTTGTCGTAAGACGCCATATCCTGTGTGACGACTTTCAGCTGATAATCGTAGTCACCACCAATCCGATGAAAATCCACGACCTCGGGGATCGTCAGAACGTGGCTGCGAAAGGCCTGTAGCCACTCGGCCGAATGATGCCGCGTGCGCAGCATGACAAAGACCACAAGGCTCAGGCCCAATTTCTCGCGTGCGATGCGGGCGGTTGAACCGATCAGGACGCCATCTTCGTTCAAAGCCTTCAGCCGCCGCCAGCAGGCGTTCTGCGAAAGCCCCGCACGATCCGCTAACTCCCGTTGCGACAGGGTGGCGTCCTTCTGCAGTTCTTTCAGAATGCGTGTGTCAATTTGATCCAATTTTGATGCCATTACTGATCATATGACACAAAGATTTTAAAATCTATGCAATAATAGGTGAAGTTTTCGCGCTGACAATAAATCACATTAGTCGGACAGTTAGGAGCCAATGCAATGTCCCTGTCCAAGTTTCGTGCGGAACTCTGTTCCACCGCTCACAATTCAAACCTGCGCGATGGGCTGATCGGAGAGAATGTTCTGATCCCGGGTCTGCATGGGGACGTGCCGCTTGTCTATGCGGATTACGTCGCTTCGGGTCGCGCCTTGCGGCAGGTCGAAGACTTTGTGGCGCAACATGTGTTGCCGTTTTACGCGAACAGCCACACCGAGGCCTCTTACTGCGGATCTTACATGACACATCTGCGCCGCGAGGCGCGGGCGGAAATAGCCCGCATTGTAGGTGCCCAGGAAGAGGACGCGGTGATCTTCACCGGGTCTGGTGCCACTGCGGGGCTCAACCGGTTGGTCAGCCTGCTCGGGGTGGCAGAGGCCGACCAACCGGTTGTCTTGATTGGTCCTTACGAGCATCACTCGAACATCCTGCCGTGGCGGGAAAGCAAGGCACTTGTGGTTGAAATCCCCGAAGCCGAAGGTGGCGGTGTTGACCTGGGGGCGCTGGAAACCGCGCTGTTGACCCATGCAGGCGCAGATCTTCTGATCGGTTCCTTTTCGGCGGCGTCCAATGTAACCGGAATTGTCACTGACCCTGATCCGGTGACGCGGTTGCTCAAGGCGCATGGTGCCGTGGCGATTTGGGATTACGCCGGGGGCGGGCCTTACCTGCCGATGGATATGGGGCCGGCGGACGCGCGCAAGGATGCGATCGTCGTTTCCCCGCACAAGTTTCCGGGCGGTCCGGGGGCCTCGGGTGTTCTGATCGTAAACCGGGCTGCAGCCAAACGGAACTGCCCCAGCTGGCCGGGTGGTGGCACCGTTAGATTCGTGTCACCGTGGCGGCATGACTACAGCGCGGACCTGTCTGCGCGGGAAGAGGCGGGAACGCCCAACGTGATCGGTGATATCCGCGCGGCGCTTGCCTTTATCGTCAAGGATGTCGTCGGCACGGAAGAAATCGCAAGACGCGAGGCGCAGTACAACCAGATGGCGCTGGACGGGTGGAAGGATAACCCGCACCTGACATTGCTTGGGGTCAATAATCCGCATCGCCTGCCGATCTTCTCCTTCCTTGTGCGCGACAACGCGGGACAGCCTGTGCATCAGCAGCTGTTTACCCGGATGCTCAGCGACGTCTACGGCATTCAGGCGCGCGGCGGCTGTGCCTGCGCAGGGCCTTATGCCCACCGCCTTCTGGGGATTGACCGCGCCGCGTCCGAGGCGCTGCACGCGGCCTTGTCTGCGGGGGAAGAGATGAAGAAACCCGGCTGGGTACGCCTGAATTTCTCGTACCTGATGAGCAAGGAAACGGTCCAGTTCATCATCGACAGTGTCAATGACCTGTCGCGCCGTACCGAGGAATTCGTGCCTTATTACAACGCCGACCCGGCGACTGCGCGCTTCAAGGCCGCATGATGGAATTGTCGCTTTTCTCAATCCGTTGAGACAGGTATGAGGGGCCCAATCAACGGAGCCTCTCATGACCAAGATCACCCCGCAACCCGGCATTATGGACATCGCGCTTTATCAGGGCGGCCAGTCGCATGTGGCGGGTGTTGAGCATGTGATCAAGCTGAGCTCGAACGAGAACCCGTTCGGCCCCAGCCCCAAGGCGATTGAGGCGGTGCGCGACAGCGCGGCCACTTTGCATCGGTACCCCAACACCGACCACGCCAGTTTGCGCGCGGCTATCGGCGCACGTCACGGGCTGGACCCTGCGCAGATCATCTGCGGTGTCGGCAGCGACGAGGTGCTGCAATTCATCGCTCAGGCCTATGCGGGGCCGGGGGATGAGGTGATCTATACCGAGCACGGGTTCTCCATGTACCCGATCATCGCCTGCATGGCAGGTGCCACGCCGGTCATGGTGGCCGAGCGCGACCGCAAAGTTGATGTGGATGCCATTCTGGCCGCCTTAACCAGCCAGACGCAGATCGTGTTTGTCACCAACCCCGGTAACCCGACCTCGACCATGATCTCGAACGACGAACTGGACCGTCTGGCGCAGGGTCTGCCTGATACCTGCCTGATGGTCTTGGACGGCGCCTATGCCGAATTCGTCGACGATTTCGATGGTGGCGCGTCTTTGGTGGATGCGTATGAGAACGTGATCATGACCCGCACATTCTCGAAAGTGTACGGGCTGGGCGGGATGCGGGTCGGCTGGGGGTATGCGCACCAATCGATTATCGATGTACTGAACCGGGTGCGTCAGCCCTTCAACCTGTCTTTAACAGCACTGGCCGCAGCCGAAGCAGCGATCAGCGACGTCGAATTCCTGACGTTCTGCCAATCCGAAAATGCGCGCCTTCGGGTGTGGCTGGCCGAGGAGCTGGACAAGGTCGGCGTACCCTCGGACCCGTCCTGCACCAACTTCATCCTCGCGCGTTTTGCCGACAGGACCGAGGCCGAGGCCTGTGACGACTATCTGAAGACGCAGGGTTTGATTGTCCGCCGGGTTGCAGGCTACAACCTGCCGAATGCCCTGCGGATCACCGTGGGCGATGAGGAAGCCTGCCGCCGCGTTGTGTTGGCGATTACAGCATTCAAAGAGGGCGCAGCATGAGCCAGATTTACGACCGGGTTGCGCTGATCGGGCTGGGCCTGATTGCCTCCTCCATGTTCTGGGCGATCAAGCGTGGAGGCCTGGCCGGGGAAGTGACCGGCTATGCCCGGTCCGAGGCGACACGTGACACGGCGCGCAGAATCGGGCTGTGCGACCGCGTCTGTGACACGGCGCGCGAAGCGGTCGAAGGTGCGGATCTTGTCGTTCTTTGCGTGCCCGTGGGGGCAATGGGGGCCGTCGCAGAAGACATCGCGCCCGTGCTCAAGCCCGGCGCGACCCTGTCGGACGTGGGGTCGGTCAAGCGGCATGTCATTCAGGCGGTTCAGCCGCATATCCCCGAAGGTGTGCATTTCATTCCCGCGCATCCTTTGGCTGGGACAGAGCATTCCGGTCCGGAATCGGGTTTTGCCAAATTGTTCGACAATCGCTGGTGCCTGCTGGTGCCTGTCGAAGGGACCGACCCGGATGCAATCGCCCGCCTTCGGGCGTTGTGGGAAGGTATGGGCTCCCATGTGGATGAGATGGACGCGGATCATCACGATCTGGTTCTGGCCGTCACGTCCCATGCGCCGCACCTGATCGCCTACACGATGGTTGGTGTGGCCGACGATCTGCGCCGGGTGACCGATAGCGAAGTGATCAAATACTCGGCTGCGGGTTTTCGGGATTTCACCCGCATCGCGGCATCGGACCCGACCATGTGGCGTGATGTGTTCCTGTCCAACAAAGATGCGACGCTGGAAATCCTGGGCCGTTTCACGGAAGAGCTGTTTGCGCTGCAACGTGCCATCCGCACCGGGGACGGGGAACATTTGTTTGACTACTTTACCCATACCCGTGCTATTCGTCGCGGCATCATCGACGCGGGGCAGGACACGGATGCTCCGGATTTCGGGCGGGGAAAGGCAGGTTCATGAGGTCATACCGGGGGCAATTTCTGATCGGGATCATGGCGTTGTGCGCCGTGGCCACACAGGCAGCACCTCTGGAACGATCTCTGGTTCCTCCTGCACGTCCGATTCTGGACCAGCACAACGTACAGGTTGTGTCCGCCGTTGCCCCGGTGTCCGTCGCGGCCATAACCGATCTGCGCCCCATCTCACGTCCGGTTTCACCGCAGGTCACTGCCGCCCTGGCGCGACCTTCGGATTTGCCACTGCTGGGGCCCGACACCTCGCTGATGCCTAACATGAGACCTGAATCGCTTGAACAGCAGGTGCTTTTCAAAAAACGCAAGCTGCGCAAAGGGTCCGTTTGCGGAGATATCGCAATTCAGGGCAAGCCCGTCGGCAGGGTCGGCAGCGAAAATTCAGCCTGTGGCGTAAAAGATGCGGTGCAGATCACCTCTGTTTCCGGTGTGGCACTCAGCCGCCCGTCGACAATGGATTGCGGCACCGCCGTTGCGCTGAACAAATGGGTCGATAAGACAGTCAAACCCACCTTCAAACGTCGCGGCCCGGTGGTCGAGTTGCAGGTGGCGGCTCATTATGCCTGCCGAACCCGCAATAATCGTAAAGGCGCGCGGATTTCCGAGCACGGCAAAGGGCGCGCGATCGATATTTCGGCCTTCAAAATGGCCGATGGTGAGGTGGTGACCGTCTTGGAAGGATGGCGCAAGAACCCGTCACAGAAGCAGCTGCAGAAAATCTGGCGCGGCGCGTGTGGCCCGTTCGGCACCGTTTTGGGGCCGAACTCGGACAGCTACCATCGCGATCATTTCCATCTGGATACGGCACGCTATCGCAGCGGAGCGTATTGCCGTTAACGAAGGATCAGCCGCGGGGCAGGGCCCAGCGGCACCGGCCCCAGGGCGACAAAACCATCCCGGAAGTTCAGCTGAAGGTCCAGCGCGTTGGGGTTGCCGCCCAGCCCTGCCAGAAAGTTCAGTGCGCGGGTGACAGGATCAACCGCCTGATCGGGCAGGGCGCCTGCCGCGTTTGCCATATCGATCATATCGCGCCAGTTCTCGGCCTTGACGGCGATCTCACCACTGGGAACACCCTGCGCGTCTACATCCAGTTGACCGGCAGCAAACAGACGCAATCCACCCCATTTGATCTCGGCCAGTCGCAGGTCGATGGCCACGGGCTGTGGTCTGCTGTCCTCCAGCGCTGACCTGTCCCAGACTTTGCTGAACGTGGTGACCATGTCCAGTTCCAGTGTTTCGAAGGACTGCGGCAGCGACGCGGCCGAATTCATAAGGGCCCGCAACCGGTCACCGGGTGTGAACCCATCCGCGCGGGCGGTAATGGCATAGGCTTCGGGCTGGGATGTTTGCGCCATGATCAGGCTCAGGGTGTCCCCGGCGGCCAGTGCAGTGGTGTTCTCGGTCACCGACCACGCCCCTGCCGTCAGCGCCAGTTTTTCAAACACAAGCGAAACGCCGGGTTGCAACTGTAGTTCCGCAATCAATTCATCGGCGACAATCGTTGAGGTTTGATCGTAGTAAGACAGTCGTTGCGGCGTCTCGGCGAACCGCAGCACCTGCCGGCCGGGCCAGATCGCGGGGCTTTCGAATTCGATCCAGTCCGCGCGCCAGGCTGTGCCATTCACCGGATCTGCAAGGGCAGGGTTGTTCAGTCGGGTCACGTGATGGGTCGGATACCCTGCCGTTGCCACGTCCGAGAAATCAGCCAGCCAGCCGCGCGCCTGTTGTTGATCAAACCAGCCAGTGATTGCCGCGCGCAGACCATATCCGGCGACAAACCAATAGGCGCTCCAAAGGATGCCGATAAAAATGATCACTCGTATGACACGGCGCATGAGCTTTGGCCCTTTTTCCTGCCTCGGAATTGATGTTTATAGGCCCAAACGGGCAAGGACCAGTGCAATGACGATGTGGGTTTTCGGTTATGGATCGCTGCTGTGGAATCCGGGCTTTCCGGTCGCGCGCAGCGAACGCGCGACACTGCATGGCTATGCCCGGTCCTTCTGCATGAGCTCGATCCACCACCGGGGAACCGAGGAAGAACCGGGGCTGGTGCTGGCGCTGGACGAACAGGCAAACGCGACCTGCACCGGTCTGGCCCTTGCGGTTGAAACCGGTCACGAAGACCGCACCCTGCACGAACTGCGCGAGCGCGAGCTGATCTCGTCGGCCTATGTCGAACGTATGCTGGATGTGCATCTGGAAAATGGCGACATTGTCAACGCCGTGACCTATGTGATCGATGCCGACCATGTGCAGTATTGCGGCGGGATGCCGTTGGAGGATCAGGCCCGGATCATCGCCCATGCGGTTGGCGGGCGCGGCCCGAATGACGAATACCTGTACAATACCGCCGAACATCTGGCCGAGATCGGCCTGCGCGACGCCGATCTTGAGTGGTTGGCGCAACGGGTGCGCAGTATTACCGCATAAACTCTTGGCGTCACCAGTGGAATTTCGCTAGTTTCGACGCAGAGCAGGCAAATACCGGGAACCACGCGCATGGCGCAGGCACATCAGGGCGCGAGACCCCATTTCTCGCATCCAACACGGCAGATTCTGTTGATGTTGATGGCGATCGGCCTGTCCGGGCTGGGTGTGTTTCTGGCGCTGCCCTATGTGTTACCGGTTTTCTTCGCCAACCCGTACCTGAACGGCTTCATCCTGATGGTTTTTCTGATCGGCGTTCTTGCCTGTTTCTATCAGGTGACGCAACTGATCGGATCCGTACGCTGGATCGAGGCCTTTGTTGGCGGTGTAGTGCGCGAAGACGCCCGCACGCCGCAATTGCTTGCACCTTTGGCCTCGTTGCTGCGCGAACGGGGCGCGCGGTCGCAGATCAGCTCCACTTCAACCCGCTCGATTCTGGATTCCGTAGCCGAACGGGTCGAGGAAGAGCGGGAGATCACTCGCTATATCACCAATGTGCTGATCTATCTGGGTCTTTTGGGCACATTCTTCGGTTTGGCGACAACCGTACCTGCCATCGTCGATACGATCCGCAGCCTTAATCCGCAAGAGGGCGAAGAAGGGCTGGCCGTGTTCAACCGCCTGATGACCGGGCTCGAAGCGCAGTTGCAGGGAATGGGCGTTGCGTTCGGATCGTCTCTGCTGGGTCTGGCCGGGTCGCTGATCGTCGGTCTGCTCGAAGTTTTCGCAGGGCACGGCCAGAACCGTTTCTATCGTGAGCTCGAAGAATGGCTGTCTTCGATCACCCGTGTAGGTTTCGCGGGTGGAGAAGAAGGCGGTGCCGAAATAGCCGTGCTCACGCCGGTGCTGGACGCCATGTCCGAACAGATGGACGCGTTGCAGGATCTGTTTTCAGCGCAGGAAAGCGACCGGGCCGAGGTTTCCGCCAAGCTGGGTTTGCTGGTCGATGTGATCGGTGAGATGAACAACCGTCAGGCCAATACCGAAAGTGTCACAGCGGTGTTGGAACGCGTGGCGCTGGGTCAGGAAGCCCTGCTGGATCACATGCGCGATCACGGTGCGGGTGAAGGTATCGACGCCGAAAGCCGGATGCGCCTGCGCTCGATGGATGTGCAGCTGCTGCGTATCCTCGAAGAGATATCGGCGGGTCGGCAGGAAAGCATGAACGAGTTCCGCAAGGATATTGAACTGCTGGTCAAGGCGCTGACCCTGCCGCGCGGTGCGGTACGCACCTCGCCGGAAGGAGAATAGCCCATGGCGCTGTCCCGCCGCACCGGTCAACGGTTCCAGGGCTCGGTCTGGCCCGGTTTCGTCGACGCGATGACGGGGCTGTTGATGGTGCTGACCTTTGTGCTGACCATCTTCATGGTGATCCAGTTTGTGCTGCGCGAAACCATCTCGGGTCAGGAAGACGAACTGACCACATTGGCCGACGAAATCGCGGCGCTGGCGGGGGCGCTGGGGCTGGAAGAACGCGAAAACAGCCGGTTGCAGGCGCGGCTTGGGGCGTTGAATACCACCCTGTCGCAGGCCGAAGACGATCTGGCGCAAGCCCAGTCACTGATCGCATCACTGACCACCGAGCGCGACCGACAGGCTGTCGCTTTGGATCAGGCACAGACCCGGATCACCAATTTCGAAGCGCAAGTTGCCGCCCTGCTGGCCGAACAGGAACGGGCACTGGGTGATATTGCAGCGCTTGAATCGCAGCGCGCGAAACTGCTGACCGAGCAGGAGGCGTTGAACCTGGCGCTTGCCCAAAGCCGCGAGGAAATCGACGCACAGACCGAAGCCGCCCGTTTGGCCGCTGCCCGTCGGGAAGCACTGGAAGCACTGGTGGCGGATCTGGAGCAAGGCAGCGCCGACCGGGACGCCCAGATCACCAACCTTGAACAGCAGCTCAGCGATGAAGAGGCCGCCCGTCTGGCCGAAGCCGCCGCCGCCGAAGCATTGCGTAACCGCCTTCAGGATGCCGATGCCGAACTGACGGCCATGACACTCGCACTCGAAGCGCAGCGCAAAGAGGCTGAAGACACACTCACCCTGCTGGCGGCAGCACAGGCGGCGCGTGCCGCGTTGGAGCGTCAGTTTGGCGACGTGAACCCCGATGAACTGCGGGCCCAGCTTGAATCCGCTTTGCAGGCGCAGACACAAGCGCAGGCGGATGCCGATGCGCAACGCTCTCTGGCCGAGCAGCGGCAGGCCTTATTGGACCTCGCCAATGCGACGCTTTCGGATGAAAAAGAAATCTCTGCCGAGGCGCAGAGAGAGGCCGCCCTGCTGAACCAGCAGATCGCCGCCCTGCGCGGGCAATTGGGCTCTTTGCAGGCTTTGCTTGATGATTTCGAAGAACGCAACGCCGCCGCCGAGGTGCAGATTCAGACCTTAGGGCAGGACCTGAACGCCGCACTGGCCCGTGCCGCATCCGAAGAACGCAGGCGCCGTCTGCTGGAAGAAGCGGAGCGCCTGCGTCTTGAGGCCGAGGCCAAGGCTCTGGCCGGGCAGAACCAGGAACTGGCGGCACAGGCCGAGGACCTGCAACGCTATCGCTCGGAATTCTTTGGTCGTTTGCGGGACGTCCTTGGCGGTCAGGAAGGGGTGCGCATCGAAGGCGACCGGTTCGTGTTCTCGTCCGAGGTTCTGTTTCCGACCGGGTCCGCCGTGCTGTCCGCAGAAGGGCAGCAGGAAGTCGCCAAGGTGGCCAGCATCCTGCGCAGTGTCGCTGCTGAAATCCCGCCCGGTCTGAACTGGGTGATCCGGGTCGACGGCCATACCGACAACGTTCCTCTGGCCGGGTCGGGGCGGTATCGCGACAACTGGGAGCTCAGCCAGGGTCGCGCGCTGTCGGTTGTGCGCTATATGGTTGACGCGCTGGGCATTCCGCCCAACCGCCTTGCAGCCAACGGGTTTGGTGAATTCCAGCCCGTAAACCCCGCTGACACGCCCGAGGCACACGCGCAAAACCGCCGGATCGAGTTGAAGCTGACCGAAAGGTAAGGCCACTGGCCCTTAGCAGCCACGAAAACAAACAGCCGATCCGCAACCGGTTATTGGCGATACCGACCCCAGCGACCCGAACCGTTGGAAAATCAAGGCGGTGCATGTCCGCCAGACGTTTCACACGCAGCCTAACCGAGATAGCCAACGCGCCCCGGTTGAGCAGATAAGTCCTTGCCTGTGCTGGGCGAAATAAAAACCCGCCTTGGTAGGCGGGTTTTCTGTTAAATGCGACGGGCGATCAGTCCGCCGTCAGCAGCGGGGGCTTGTCACCGGAAATACGCGGTTGATCCGGGCCAAGGATCTCAAGATCCAGATCACCCTTCTTCACCGAGACACGGACCACACCACCTTTTGCCAGCTTGCCAAACAACAACTCTTCGGCCAGCGGTTTCTTGATGTATTCCTGAATGACGCGGCCCAGCGGGCGCGCACCCATCTTGTCGTCATACCCTTTATCCGCCAGCCATTCGGCGGCCTTGGGTGTCAGATCAATGGTCACACCACGATCCAGCAACTGCGCTTCCAGTTGCAGGACGAATTTCTCGACCACCTGCAAAATGACCTCTTTCGGCAGCGGCGCGAACGAGATCACGGCATCCAGACGGTTGCGGAATTCCGGCGTGAACATGCGTTCAATCGCGGCGGTGTCTTCGCCCTCGCGACGGTCACGACCGAACCCGATCGCGGCCTTGGCCTGCTCTTGCGCCCCCGCGTTCGAGGTCATGATCAGCACCACGTTGCGGAAGTTCACTGTACGGCCGTTATGGTCGGTCAGTTCCCCATGGTCCATCACCTGCAACAGGATGTTGAACACGTCCGGGTGCGCCTTTTCAATCTCGTCCAGCAGCAACACACAATGTGGATGCTGGTCGACACCGTCGGTCAGCAGGCCGCCCTGATCGAACCCGACATAGCCCGGAGGCGCGCCGATCAGACGGCTGACCGCGTGTTTCTCCATGTATTCCGACATGTCGAAACGCAGCAGTTCAACGCCCAGCGTATCCGCCAGCTGTTTCGCCACCTCGGTCTTGCCCACGCCGGTCGGGCCGGCAAACAGATAGTTGCCGATGGGCTTTTCGGGTTCCCGCAGGCCGGCGCGGGCCAGTTTGATTGCGCTGGCCAGCGCCTCGATCGCCAGATTCTGACCAAACACCACCCGTTTCAGCGAGGCTTCGAGGTCTTTCAGCACCTCGGCATCGTCCTTGGTGACGTTCTTGGGCGGGATGCGGGCGATCTTGGCAACCACGGCCTCAATCTCTTTGACACCAATGGTTTTGCGCCGTTTGCTTTCCGCCACCAGATGCTGCGCCGCGCCAGCCTCGTCAATCACGTCGATGGCCTTGTCGGGCAGCTTGCGGTCGTTGATGTAACGTGCCGACAGCTCGACCGCCGTTTTGATCGCATCAGCGGTATACTTGATGTCGTGATGTTTTTCGAAATAAGGCTTCAGACCGCGCAGGATCTTGACGCTGTCTTCAACCGAAGGCTCGTTCACATCGATCTTCTGGAACCGGCGCGACAGGGCGCGGTCCTTTTCAAAATGCTGGCGAAACTCTTTGTAGGTGGTCGAGCCCATGGTGCGCAGCTTGCCGCCCTGCAACGCAGGTTTCAGCAGGTTCGAGGCATCCATTGCCCCGCCCGAGGTTGCACCAGCACCGATCACGGTGTGAATTTCGTCGATGAACAGCACCGCGTCGGGGTGCTCTTCCAGCTCGGTTACAACCGCTTTCAGGCGTTCCTCGAAATCGCCGCGATAACGGGTCCCGGCCAGCAGCGCACCCATGTCCAGCGAGTAGATGGTGGTGTTTGCCAAGACATCCGGCGCCTCTCCGGCGACGATCTTGTGCGCCAGACCTTCGGCGATGGCGGTTTTGCCCACGCCCGGATCGCCCACCAGCAGCGGGTTGTTCTTGCGGCGGCGGCACAGCACCTGGATGCAGCGTTCCACCTCATCCGCCCGCCCGATCAGCGGATCGACATCACCCGCACGCGATTTCGCGTTCAGGTCAATGCAGTATTTCCCAAGCGCACTTTCCTTTTGTTCCGTGTCGCCGGAACCTGACTGAGCTTCTTCTTCCACCTGATCCGCACCGGATACCGACCGGCTTTCGCCATACGCGGGGTCTTTGGCCACGCCATGGGCGATGAAATTGACCGCGTCGTACCGGGTCATGTCCTGTTCTTGCAGGAAATAGGCGGCATTGCTTTCGCGTTCGGCGAAAATGGCGACCAGCACATTGGCGCCGGTCACTTCGGTCCGGCCCGAGCTTTGCACGTGGATAGCGGCGCGTTGAATGACGCGCTGGAACGCTGCCGTTGGTACGGCTTCGGACCCGTCAATATCCGTGACCAGATTCGATAGGTCCTCGTCGATGAACTCAACCAGAGTGCTGCGCAACTCGTCCAGATCAACGCTGCACGCTTTCATGACGCGTACCGCATCGGGTTCTTCCAGAAGCGCCAGCAGCAAATGCTCCAGCGTTGCAAATTCGTGTCGCCGTTCATTCGCAGCCGCAAGGGCCGCGTGGATGGCTTGTTCCAGTGTGCTCGAGAATGAAGGCACGCGGGTGCTCCTCTGTCTTGGGTCAGAAGGGGGCGGGCTTTCGGCCGGAACCCCATCCCAACCATGTCCTCATACTATTAGAGTTTGGTTGATCGTGGCCCGGCTTCAAGGGTTTTCTTTCACTTGACAGTCACATTTGTTGTGACCGTGGCCGTGAAGAGGGGCAAATAAGCATCAGAACCTGTCTTTTCTACCCCGGATTTCGGCGAAAACCGCCGCAGGATCGGCGTTTACCATACCAAGATGGGCCTGAATCGCCGGATCCGTGGCCCTCAGGAACGGGTTGGTGGCTTTTTCAAGCGCCAAAACCGACGGAACAGTGGCTTCGCCAGCGGCGCGGGCGCGGTCGATATCGGCAATTCGCTGTTTCAGCGCAGCGTTCTCGGGATCGACGGTAATGGCGAATTTCGCGTTGGATTGTGTATATTCATGCCCCGAACAGACAAGGGTGTCGTCCGGCAAAGCGGCCAGCTTGCTCAGCGACGCCCACATCTGCGCCGGGCTGCCTTCGAACAGACGCCCACACCCGAGGGCCATCAGGCTGTCAGCGGTAAAGACGACCGCGCTTTGCGGAAGATAAAACGCGACATGACCAACCGTGTGCCCCGAAACGTCCAGCACCTCGACCAGTTCGCCACCCACCTCAAAGCTGTCGCCTTCGGCAACCTGCTGGTCCAGCGGGGGCAGGCGGTGCGCGTCGGCGGCCGCACCGATGACCTTTGCGGGGTGATGGGTCAGAATTTCGGGCAGCCCTTCAACGTGATCCCAGTGATGATGGGTCAGCAGCACATGTGACAAGCTCCATCCCCGATCTTCCAGTGCTGCAAGAATCGGCGCGGCTTCGGGCGCATCGATCAGCGCAGTCTGGCCATTGCCGCTGTCATGGGCCAGAAAGGCGTAATTGTCGCTGAGGCACGGGATTGTAACGATTTCAAGAGGCATGGCCTTTTGCCCTTTCATTGCTAGACTGCGCCCAGCTAAGCCGATTGACCGGATGTCCGCAATGCATCTTGATGTGCAGGATCTGAGGAACTTCTACTACCGCAGCACCCTTGGGCGCGCGGCACAGGCAGCTATTCGCGGGCGGCTGACCGAGCTCTGGCCCGAAGCCAAAGGTCAGACCGTTGCCGGTTTTGGCTTTGCCGTGCCGCTATTGCGCCCTTATCTGGCCGGTGCGCGCCGGGTCATCGGGCTGATGCCCGGCCCGCAGGGCGTGATGCCCTGGCCTGCGGGGATGCCCAATGTCTCGGTGCTGACAGAAGAAACCCGGTGGCCCATTGAAACCGGTCACGTGGACAAGCTGGTGGTGATGCACGGGCTGGAAACGTCCGAGCGGCCAAACCAGCTGCTGGAGGAATGCTGGCGTGTTTTGGGCCCCGGTGGCAGGGCCGTGTTCATTGTTCCGAACCGGGCGGGTCTGTGGTCACGTACGGACAAAACGCCATTTGGCTTTGGTCGTCCCTATTCCGCCACTCAGCTGGAAAATCAGCTCAGATCACACTACTTCCTGCCCGAGGCGCATTGCTCGGCTCTTTACATGCCGCCATCCTTCCGGCGGTTCTGGTTGAAATCGGGCAGTCTGATCGAAAAAACCGGACAGCGCATTCCAACTGTCATGGCGGGCGGGGTGTTGATGGTTGAGGTCACAAAGAACATTCATCCGCCTCGGGGCAATGTCACCAAAGATGCCATAAGGAAGCCGATCAAGGCGCTTGACGGTTTGCTAAAGCCTGCATGACAACTGCGTGCATCCCAAAGTGACAAATTCGCGAGAAAAAAGTCACAGGAATCGCAAAAACCTGCATATTCGTAACATTTTTCAACCGGGTTGACGGGTCCAAACGGTCGCACTTGGTGTAAGTGTATGAAAATTAACATTTTGTGGATAAATCTGTTACCGCTATAGCGTATTGCTTGGTTGGTTCACCTCTGCTACATCCCCGGTGATTTTGATCCCCGACCGTCTGGCCGGGGTTTCCTCACGCCCCAAGGTAGCGGCCGCTACCCAAAATCGGGGCCTCAAATATCGGAAGGGTGGACGTGTCCGAACCAGCTTCGATTTCCACAGGCATCGCCGAGCGCTATGCCACCGCGATCTTCGAGATCGCAAAAGAGAATAATGACCTTGCGGGTCTGGAATCCGGCATCAATGATCTGGCAGCAGCACTGGGCGACAGTGCCGACCTGCGTGACCTGATCGCATCGCCTTTGATTTCGCGGGCCGAGCAAGAAGGAGCAATTGCCGCTGTTGCTGACAAGATGGGGCTGAACGCCATCCTGCGCAACACGCTGGCTCTGATGGCGCAGAAACGCCGCCTGTTTGTTGTGCCGCAACTGGTGCAGGTGCTGCGTGACATGCTGGCTGATGAGCGTGGCGAAGTGACCGCCGATGTCGCCTCGGCCAAGGCGCTGACCAAGACACAACTGGAAAAACTGTCCAAGACGCTGTCCGAGCGTGTGGGCAAGACCGTAACTATCAATGCGACCGTTGATGAAAGCCTCATCGGCGGTCTTGTCGTCAAAGTGGGCTCGAAAATGATCGACAGTTCGATCCGTTCGAAGCTGAACTCCCTACAGAATGCAATGAAAGAGGTCGGATAAATGGGAATCCAAGCTGCAGAGATTTCTGCAATCCTGAAGGACCAGATTAAGAATTTTGGTCAGGAAGCCGAAGTGGCCGAGATCGGTCGCGTGCTGAGCGTCGGTGACGGGATTGCCCGTGTATATGGCCTGGACAACGTTCAAGCCGGTGAGATGGTCGAATTCCCCGGCGGCATCATGGGTATGGCGCTGAACCTGGAAAGCGACAACGTCGGTGTCGTTATCTTCGGTTCCGACCGTGACATCAAAGAAGGTGACACCGTCAAGCGCACCAACTCGATCGTGGACGTTCCGATCGGTGATGAACTGCTGGGCCGTGTTGTTGACGGTCTGGGCAACCCGCTGGATGGCAAAGGTCCGATCAATGCCACCAAGCGTGGCGTTGCAGACGTCAAGGCACCTGGCATCATCCCGCGTAAATCGGTGCACGAACCGATGGCAACCGGCCTGAAATCGGTTGACGCGATGATCCCGATTGGCCGTGGCCAGCGCGAGCTGATCATTGGTGACCGCCAGACCGGTAAAACCGCTGTGGCTCTGGACACCATCCTGAACCAGAAGGTCTATAACGAAGCAGCAGGCGACGACGAGTCGAAGAAACTGTACTGCGTTTACGTTGCGATCGGTCAGAAACGTTCGACCGTTGCCCAGCTGGTGAAGAAACTGGAAGAATCCGGTGCGATTGAGTATTCGATCGTTGTCGCCGCAACCGCGTCCGACCCGGCACCGATGCAGTTCCTGGCACCCTATGCCGCAACCGCGATGGCGGAATACTTCCGTGACAATGGCCGCCACGCGCTGATCATCTATGATGACCTGTCGAAACAGGCCGTGTCCTACCGTCAGATGTCGCTGCTGCTGCGCCGCCCGCCGGGCCGCGAAGCCTATCCGGGTGACGTTTTCTACCTCCACTCCCGTCTGCTGGAACGTTCGGCGAAGCTGAACGAAGACTTCGGCGCAGGTTCGCTGACCGCTCTGCCGGTTATCGAAACCCAGGGTGGTGACGTTTCGGCCTTTATTCCGACCAACGTGATCTCGATCACCGACGGTCAGATCTTCCTGGAAACCGAACTGTTCTATCAGGGCATCCGTCCTGCCGTGAACACCGGTCTGTCGGTTTCGCGTGTGGGCTCGTCGGCTCAGACCGACGCGATGAAATCGGTTGCCGGTCCGGTCAAGCTGGAACTGGCTCAGTATCGCGAAATGGCGGCCTTTGCGCAGTTTGGGTCCGACCTCGACGCCGCAACCCAGCAGCTGCTGAACCGCGGTGCGCGCCTGACCGAGCTGATGAAGCAGCCGCAGTACTCGCCGCTGACCAACGCGGAAATCGTCTGCGTCATCTTCGCGGGCACCAACGGTTACCTCGACAAGATCGATGTGTCGGATGTTGGCCGCTACGAGGCTGGCCTGCTGGCGCATCTGCGCGGCAAGCACGCTGACCTGCTGAAGTGGATCACCGACGAAGATCCGAAGATCAAAGGCGACGCGTCCGACAAACTCAAAGCAGCGATCGACGAATACGCCGCGACCTTCGCTTGATAGGAGGTTCCGATGCCTAGTCTGAAGGACCTTAAAAACAGGATCGAGTCGGTCAAATCGACCCGCAAGATCACCAAGGCCATGCAGATGGTCGCGGCCGCAAAACTGCGCCGCGCCCAGGAATCTGCCGAAGCCTCGCGCCCTTATGCCGAGCGGTTCAATGCCGTGATGGCCGGGCTGGCGGCGTCGGTCGGGGGCAGCGACAGCGCCCCCAAGCTGCTCCGTGGTACGGGCAGTGATGATGTCCATCTGCTGGTTGTGTTGACAGCTGAACGCGGCCTGTGTGGCGGCTTCAACTCGAACATCGCCAAGCTGGCCCGCCAGAAGGCGGAAGAGCTGCGCGGCAAGGGCAAGACGGTCAAGATTCTGACCGTCGGCAAGAAAGGCCGCGACGCGCTCAAGCGTGATTTTGGCGATCTGTTCGTTGGGCATGTGGACCTGAGCGAGGTCAAGCGTCTGGGTTATTCCAACGCGCAGGACATCGCAAAGGACATCCTGTCCCGCTTCGACGGGGGCGAGTTCGACGTTGCCACGATCTTCTACTCGAAGTTCGTCAACGTTGTGACCCAGATCCCGACGGCACAGCAAGTCATCCCCGCCTCGTTCGAGGAATCGGAAGGTGACGACAGCGGTGCCATTTTCGACTACGAGCCCAGCGAAGAGGCCATTCTGGCCGACCTGCTGCCCAAGGGGGTTGCGACCGCGATCTTCTCGGCTCTGCTCGAAAACGGAGCGTCTGAACAGGGCGCGCGGATGTCCGCAATGGACAACGCGACACGCAACGCGGGTGAGATGATCGACAAGCTGACGATCCAGTTCAACCGCTCGCGTCAGGCCGTGATCACCAACGAGCTGATTGAAATTATTTCCGGCGCCGAGGCGCTGTAGAGACAAACCGGAGACGAAACATGGCGAATGCAAAAGGCAAAGTCACACAGATCATCGGGGCCGTCGTCGACGTGCACTTCGAAGATCAGCTGCCTGAAATTCTGAACGCGCTGGAAACCACCAACAACGGCAAGCGCCTGGTGTTGGAAGTTGCTCAGCACCTGGGTGAAAACACTGTCCGCACCATCGCGATGGACGCGACCGAAGGTCTGGTCCGTGGTGAAGTGGTCACCGACACCGGTGCACCGATCTCGGTTCCGGTTGGCAACGCCACCCTGGGCCGCATCCTGAACGTGGTCGGCGAGCCGATCGACGAAAAAGGCCCGGTTGAGGCAACCGAAGCGCGCGCGATCCACCAGCCCGCACCGACCTTTGCCGAACAGTCGACCGAGTCCGAAGTTCTGGTCACCGGCATCAAGGTGGTTGACCTGCTGGCCCCTTACGCCAAAGGCGGTAAGATCGGCCTGTTCGGCGGCGCCGGCGTTGGCAAAACCGTTCTGATCATGGAATTGATCAACAACATCGCAAAAGTGCACTCGGGCTTCTCGGTGTTTGCCGGTGTTGGTGAACGGACCCGTGAAGGTAACGACCTCTACCACGAGATGATCGAATCGAACGTGATCAAGCCGGACAACCTGTCGGAGAGCCAGGTGGCCCTGGTTTACGGTCAGATGAACGAGCCTCCGGGTGCGCGTGCGCGTGTTGCTCTGACCGGTCTGACCCTGGCCGAGCAGTTCCGCGACCAGTCCGGTACCGACGTTCTGTTCTTCGTCGACAACATCTTCCGCTTCACGCAGGCGGGTTCCGAGGTTTCGGCTCTGCTGGGTCGTATCCCGTCCGCTGTGGGCTACCAGCCGACACTGGCCACCGACATGGGCGCCCTGCAGGAACGCATCACCTCGACAAAGGCCGGATCGATCACTTCGGTGCAGGCGATCTACGTGCCTGCGGACGACTTGACCGACCCCGCGCCGGCAACCTCGTTTGCGCACCTCGACGCGACCACCGTTCTCAACCGTGCGATCTCGGAAAAGGGTATCTACCCTGCGGTTGACCCGCTCGACTCGACCTCGCGCCTGCTCGACCCGGCCATCGTCGGCGAAGAGCACTACAAGGTTGCGACCGACGTTCAGCAGATCCTCCAGCGCTACAAGTCACTGCAGGACATCATCGCCATCCTCGGCATGGACGAACTGTCGGAAGAGGACAAGCTGACCGTGGCCCGTGCCCGTAAGATCGAACGCTTCCTGTCGCAGCCGTTCGACGTGGCCGAGGTCTTCACCGGCTCGCCGGGTGTTCAGGTTCCTCTGGATGTCACAATCTCGTCGTTCAAGGCCGTTGTGGCTGGCGAATACGATCACCTGCCCGAAGCAGCCTTCCTGATGGTTGGCGGCATCGACGAAGTGATCGCCAAAGCCGAGAAAATGGCAGCAGCAGCCGCCTAAGGAGTATCCCTGATGGCAAACACGATGCATTTCGACCTCGTCAGCCCCGAGCGGAGCCTTGCTTCACTCGAGGTCACCGCGGTCCAGATTCCCGGCGCGGACGGGGACATGACGGCGATGCCCGATCATGCCCCCACCATCACAACGCTGCGCCCCGGTCTGCTGAAGGTTGAGGCACCCGAAGGGTCCAGCGAATACCTGGTCACCGGCGGGTTTGCCCAGATCAACGGCGACAGCCTGTCGGTTTTGGCCGAAAAGGCGGTTCCGGTTTCGGAAATCACCCGTTCGCATATGGACGAGCTGATTGCCGAGGCACGCGCCTCGCACGAAGCGGCAAAGGGCGGCGACGACATGTCGATCGTCGACGAAGCCGCCAAGCTGCTGGCCGATATGGAAGCTCTTGGGACACATATGAGCCTGTAATTGGCTTAACAGTGGAAAATTGGAACGGCCTCGCGATTGCGGGGCCGTTTTTTTTGTCGTGCTTTTGCCAGAAAGCCGGGGTAAGTTGCGGAAATTCAAGTATAATGATGAAAACATGAAAAAATTTCTGACCCATCCCATTGGCATCGATCAGGGTGAAAGTGTTCTGTTTTCGGAATTTGCCGAAGGCGGGGACATGTGGACTGGCGAAGGCCCCCGCGAACGCCGGAAACCCATCCAATTCAAGGGCACGTTTCTTAGCCCGCCCATGGTTCAGATCGGGATTTCCCTTTGGGATGTCGACACATCATCAGCCCTGCGCGCCGAGGTTCAGGCAGAAAATATCACCTCGGAAGGGTTCGAAGCGGTGTTTCGGACATGGTCCGACACGCGGATTGCCCGGATCCGGATCAGTTGGACCGCGTTTGGAGAGGTAGCACACCCCGACGACTGGAACATTTCCTGATCCGGGGCTTGCAGGACAGGCGCGGGGCTCAGTCGTCCTGCGCTTCGATCATGTCGACCCGTGTGGCGTGGCGGCCACCTTCGAATTCGGCCCCCAGAAACGCATCCACAATATCCAGCGCCTGACCTTCGCCGACGACACGCGCACCAATCGACAGCATGTTGGCATTGTTGTGCTGGCGGATCATCCGCGCAGAAAACGCATCTGAACAGACGCCGCAGCGAATGCCGGGTACCTTGTTTGCAGCCATCATGATGCCCTGACCCGTGCCGCAGAGGATAATACCCAATTCGCAATCACCCGATGCAACAGTCAGTGCCGCGGCCTTGCCGTGTTTGGGATAATGGGTGCTTTCAGAGGTCGTCGGGCCGATATCGACCACGTCCCAGCCTTGCTGCGCGATGTGGTTGGCCACGGCCTGACGCAGCTCGATTGCCGCGTGGTCGCTGGAAAGAACAATGCGTTTGTTGCCAGTCATGGAGATCGGTCCACTTGTGTCGTTGATCGCGCACATGGGTCAGGCTTGTGCGCAATCGATGGTTCAAAAAGAAAGGGACGACACATCCCGTCGCCCCGTCCAAACTCAATCCATCTGGTACATGGATTCGTAGATCGGCGTCAGTGTCTTGTCTTCGAACAGGGATGACACGCTGGTTCCGTTCCAGATGTTCAGGATCGCCTGCGTAAAGATAGGCGCGGTCGGAACAATGCGGATGTTCTTGGCGCCCAAAATCTCTTTGGTCGGTTGGATCGTGTCGGTCAGCACCAGCGACTTCATCACCGAATTTGTCACCCGTTCCACCGCAGGGCCGCTCATGACGCCATGCGTGATGTAGGAATGAACTTCTTTCGCACCGTTATCCAGAAGCACCTGCGCCGCCTTGCACAGCGTTCCGGCGGTGTCGCACATGTCGTCGACGATCAGACAGATCTTGTCCTTCACATCCCCGATCACGGTCATCTCGGCGACTTCGCCCGCTTTCTCGCGGCGCTTGTCCACGATCGACAGAGGGGCGTTGATCCGCTTGGCCAGTTCACGCGCGCGGGCAACGCCGCCCACGTCGGGTGAAACCACCATGATTTCATCCAGATTTCCCTTGAACTGATGCTTCACATCCAGCGCAAAGATGGGCGAGGCATAAAGGTTGTCCACGGGCATATCGAAAAAGCCCTGAATCTGGGCCGCGTGCAGGTCCATTGTCAGGATCCGTTCGATCCCGGCCCCGGTCAGCATGTTGGCCACCAGCTTGGCGCTGATGGGCGTGCGGGCCTTGGTGCGACGGTCCTGACGAGCGTACCCGAAATACGGGATCACGGCAGTGATCCGCTGCGCGGACGACCGGCGCAGGGCATCTGCGATGATCAGCAGTTCCATCAGGTTGTCATTGGCCGGGTTCGAGGTCGGCTGGATAATGAACATATCCTCGCCGCGCACATTCTCGAACACCTCGACGAAAATCTCACCGTCGTTGAACCGTTCGACACGCGCATCGACCAGACCCTGATCAACGCCTCGGTACAGGCTCATGCGGCGTGCGATGGCTTGGGCAAGCGGAAGGTTGGCGTTCCCAGCGATAAGCTTGGGTTCGTGAAGTGTCGGCATCGGCTGAAGTCCCCGGGCAGCAATGGCAATGTGACAGAATCGTGATGTTGACACCGCTTAGCATGGCCTTACCGTCCCGCAAAGGTAACGCAGCGGAGAAAGTGCACATGACCCAGATTGACTACTTTTTTGCGACACTCTCGCCCTATTCCTATCTGGCAGGGATGCGGCTGGAAGAAATCGCGGCGAAACACGGCGCGACGATCAACTATAAGCCGCTGGACATTATCGCCCTGTTCGCGCGCACCGGGGGAACCCCTCCGAAAGACCGGCATATCTCTCGTATCGAATACCGCGCACAGGAACTGCTGCGCCAATCGAAGAACCTGGGGATGGAGTTCAATCTGAAACCGGCGCACTGGCCGACCAACATGGCCCCGTCATCTTATGCAGTTATTGCCGCGATCAAGGACGGTTCGGGCGATGTGGGTAAGCTGTGTCATTCCTTCCTTCGCGCCTGCTGGGCCGAGGAAAAGGATATCGCACAGGACGATGTCATCCGCGAATGCCTGACGCAAGCCGGGTTTGATCCCGGTCTGGCGGACAGCGGCTTGCTGGTGGGGGCAGAAACCTATGCCGCCAACCTCGAGGAAGCCGTGGACCGGGGTGTCTTCGGCGCACCGTTCTATATCACGCCCGACGACCAGCGGTTCTGGGGTCAGGACAGGCTGGATGATCTGGACCGGCATCTGAACGAGATGTACGGGTGACGGTCAAGGCCGCGATGCAATCCGTTTTCGTAAGGCACTTGGGTGAGGGGGAGCGGAAACTGCTCGCCCTCCATTGCACGATTGCGCATTCCGGTGCCTGGTCCGGTTTGGCCAGTGCGCTGGATGGCTGCGCGTCATTTATTGCCCCGGATATGTTGTCGCATGGGCGCAGCCCGGATTGGGACGGGCAGGGTGATTTCTTTGACGCAGTGACCAAACCCGCCCTGGCTGAATTGACCGAACCCATGGATGTAATCGGGCATTCCTTTGGGGCGATGATCGCGCTCAGGCTGGCGATCGAACATCCCGACCGCGTGCGCAGCCTGATCCTGATCGAACCCGTGTTCTTTGCAGTTGCAAAACAGGATGCGCCGCTGTTGTTCGAACAGCACGAACGGGACTCCGAGCCGGTCAATGCGGCCTTCGCATCTGGTGACAAGGTTTTGGCGGCGCGCCTGTTCAACAGGGCGTGGAGCACGAAGATCAGCCCCAAATGGCCTGATTTGCCCGAACGCACGCGGGCAAATATGGTGCGTGGAATCGATGCGGTTCCGGCTGTGCAGCCTGTGCTCTACGATGATCAGGCAGGGTTGCTTGACGCCGATCAGCTTCGGCGTGCATCGATGCCGACCCTGCTGCTGAGCGGGTCAGAGACGCCGCCGGTGATCCACGCGATTTGCGCAGGGCTGAAACGGCGCCTGCCTGATGCACGCCATGAACGCATCAACGGCGCAGGGCACATGCTGCCGATTTCACACCCTGATGAAACCGGCGCTTTGCTGCGGGCGTTCTGGCAGGCCAACGCCCCGTTAGGCGTTAAAGCAGATTGAGAAACTGATCGATCTCCGCCGCTCCGATGGACCAGTCGCAAACCAGCCTGCACGCGAGGTTTTCGTTTTCATCCTCGCCGTCCAGCTCTGCCCCCCAAAGGTGATAAACCGCGCCGGCCTCATGCAGCTGCTTGTGCTTCGCGCGTGGGAATGAGGCAAAGATCATATTGGCCTGCGGTTCGTGCAAAAATGCGGCCCCCTTGGCGCGCAAACCCTCGGCCAAGCGGGTGCAGTTGTCATTGGCCTGACGTGCCATCTTCAGCCACAGGTCGTCTTCCAGATAGGCCGCCATCTGAGCGGACAGATAGCGGTGCTTGGAAAACAGATGCGCCCCGCGCTTGCGCCGCAGCTCAAACTCCCAGGCTTTGCTTTCATCAAAGAACACCACCGCCTCGACACCCATCAGACCGTTCTTGGTGCCACCAAAACTGACAGCATCCACACCTGCTTTCCACGTCATATCCGCCGGGGAACAGTTCAGCGCAACCAACGCGTTGGTAAAGCGCGCACCGTCCAGATGCACAGGCAGGCCGTACGTCTTGGCGACCCCGCACAGGGCCTGCAACTCTGCCAGCGAATAAACCGATCCGCGCTCGGTCACTTGTGTGATCGACACGGGTCCGCGCTGCGGCCCATGTACGCCGCGTGTTTCTTCGCCCAGAATTGACCCGCGCAGCGCCTCAGGGGTCATCTTGTCTCCGCCCGGAACCAGGGTCAGCTTGGCGCCGCTGTAAAACTCCGGTGCGTTGCATTCGTCCTCGTGGATATGCGCGACTGGGGAACAGAAAACCGTTTCCCAAGGCTTTGACAATGTTGCAAGGGCCAGAGAATTCGCGGCTGTCCCCGTCGCCACCAGATAGACCGCAGCACCCGGAGCCTCGAAGATGCTGCGGATACGGTCGCGCACCTCGTTCATCAGCGTATCCGCACCATAGGCCATCTGATAGCCCTGATTGACCTCGGCCAGCCTGGCCATGACCTGCGGATGAACCGGCCCGGAATTGTCAGACGCGAAATGCATCAGCTTGGCTCCTCGATTATGTAATCTTCCCACTCTTCCATGGGTGTCTCAAACTCGGACACTGTGCGCCCCTGAACCGAGACCCCGGCGGCATGCACACTGTCCGCTGTACCAGATATCAACGGGTGCCAGTCGTAAAGCGGTTTGCCTTCCCACAGCAACCGATACGCGCAGGTTTGTGGCAACCAATAGGCATGTTCGTCGATATTGTCGGGGGTCATGACGATGCATTCGGGCACGAATTGATGCCGGATGTCGTATTGTACGCAGCGGCAGCTTTCGTCATCCAACAGGCGGCACGCGACGCAGGTCAGGGCAACCTCGCCCGTGTCTTCATCTTCCAGCTTGTTCAGGCAGCATTTGCCGCAGCCATCACATAACGCCTCCCACTCGCGCTGGTTCATTTGGCGCAGGGGTTTGCGCTCCCAAAACCGGGCAGGCAGGCCCGTGCGTTCAATCGGATCAACACTCATAGGGTGGTCAATATACCGCGGGCCTGTTTGCAGTCGGCATCCATCTGCGTGATCAGACTCTCCAGCCCGTCAAATGTCATCTCGGGGCGCAGAAAGTCGATCAGACCCACCGACAGCGTCGCCCCGTACAGATCGCCCGAAAAGTCGAACAGGAAGGTTTCGATATTGGGCACCTGGCCGTTAAACATCGGACGTACCCCGATCGAGGCCGCGCCGTGATAGCTGCCTTTATGCGGCCCATCCAACACGTCCACCAATACGGCGTAGACACCGAACTTTGGCGGGTGCAGCCCTTCGATGGACATATTCGCGGTGGGAAAGCCCAACTCGCGCCCGCGCTGTTCGCCCCCGATCACTTCGCCTTCGATCCGGTGCCAGTGTCCCAGCATCGCGGCTGCGTCCCGTGGTCGGCCGTCGCTCAGCGCGGTGCGAATGGCGGTTGAGGACACAACGTTTTCCGACCGTTCCATCAAAGGCGCAATCGTCACGCCGAACCCCATGTCCCGCCCGAACCGCACCAGATCCTGCGCCGTGCCGCTGCGGCCCTTGCCAAAGCAGAAATCGGCCCCCACCACGACATGCGACAGGCCCAGCCCGTCGCAGATCACGTTGCGTGCAAACTCTTCCGGCGATAGCCCTGCCAGCGCGGCGTTGAACGGCAGTTCATACAGCTTCTCTACGCCCAGCTTTTCCAGCCGGTGCGCCCGCGCATTGCCCCGCATCAGGCGGAACGGAGGCGTGTCCGGCGCAAAATACTCCCGCGGATGCGGCTCGAAGGTCAACACACCCAGCGGCGCGTCTGGCGCAGCATTACTGGCCAGTTCGATGACCGACTGGTGCCCCAAATGAACGCCGTCGAAATTCCCGATTGCCACGCTGGCGCCGCGATCTTCTGGCTGGACGAACTGGATATCCCGGATGATGTGCATAGACGATTGCGTAGCGGCGCGAGTCAATTTGTTCAAGCGGCAGTTTGAATTCCAAGAATGCGATCCTGCGAATGAGCTTTGAACATTTCGCTTGGCCGGGAAAATGCACGAGGCCAATCCAAGTATTTCAGGTCAGGCGCCTCCAACCGCTTGATTCAAAAAAAACTCTGGGTTTAGACTGAAAATCCGGTCCCCTGGATTTAGGCGCACCGGATCAAAGCCCGGCCAGGTTCGAACGAACCCAGCACAGGAGGCAGACCCATGTACCGAATGCGACTGTTCGCGATTCGTCATGCCCGCACTTTCGAGTGGATCTATAAATGTGTCGAACGCGGCATGGTCGCGATGGACCCGCTATTTGCAAAGATCGGATATAACCGCGTCGAACGCCCCATCGCACTGGTCGAGAAGGGCGTCAAAACCCTGTTGTTCGATTGCAAGATGTGCGGGCAATGCGTGTTGTCATCCACCGGCATGTCCTGCCCGATGAACTGCCCAAAGCAATTGCGCAATGGCCCATGTGGCGGCGTACGTCCCGGCGAGTTTTGTGAGGTGAAGCCGGATATGAAATGTGTCTGGGCCCTGGCTTGGAACGGAGCCAGCCGCATGCGGAACGGAGCCGACAAGATAAAAGAAGTTCTGCCACCGGTGGAGCACACGTTGAAAGGCTCGTCATCCTGGTTGCGGGTCAGCCGCGAGATTGCAGCGCACGAGCGCGAGACCCGGGATGCTGCCCGATTGGCGCTGGCCGAGGCATTCCCCGAAGCGCGCGAGAATGAACCTTCTGCGGCACCACTGGCCGCCGAACCACCCAACGCGATAAACCGGGAACTGAAGAAATGAGTGATACCCATCGCAACGAGGTGGAGCCGATTGGCTATGTTCCGGTTCCCCAAGGATATGTGTCGCACAGCCGGTTGGAAAAGGTACTCCGTTCAGGCCGTTTCGCAGTCACCGCCGAATTGAACCCACCCGACAGTGCCGACCCCGAGGATGTTTTTCAGGCGGCCCAACCGCTTGGTGAAGTGGCTGACGCGATCAATGCAACCGATGCTTCGGGCGCGAACTGTCACATGTCCTCGATTGGGATTTGTGCCTTGCTGACGCGCGCGGGTTATTCTCCGGTCTATCAGATTTCCTGCCGCGACCGGAACCGGATTGCCATTCAGGGAGATGTTCTGGGGGCTGCGGCGTTGGGCGTCAGTAACGTGCTGTGCCTGACCGGCGACGGTGTTGGCGTCGGGGATCAGCCGGGGGCAAAACCGGTTTTCGATTTCGATTCCCTGACCCTGCTGCGGACGATCCGCACGATGCGCGATCAGGGAATGTTCCTTTCTGGTCGTAAGATCACGCGCCCGCCGCAACTGTTCCTTGGTGCTGCCGAAAACCCCTGCATACCGCCTTATGACTGGCGACCTGACCGTCTGGCAAAGAAGGTTGAGGCCGGGGCCGAGTATATTCAGACCAATTACATCTACGACATTCCGCTGTTCGAGAAATTCATGGCGCGGGTGCGCGATGCGGGACTGGACAAGAAAGTGTTCATCATCGCGGGCGTCGGCCCCATCGCGTCAGCGCGTGCGGCACGCTGGATGCGCAGCAATGTTCCCGGCATTCACATCCCCGATCACGTCATCGAGCGGATGGAGAAAGCCGAAAAGCCAGCTGACGAGGGCAAGAAGATCTGTATCGAACTGATCCAGCAGATCCGCGATATCGCGGGGGTGTCCGGCGTTCATGTGATGGCCTACAGGCGCGAACACGTGGTGTCAGAGATCATTCTGGAATCCGGTGCGTTGAAAGGGCGAAAACGCGCGCGACCGTCCTGAAAGGCACAGGCAAAAAACAATGTCCAAACAATAAAGGCGCCGGTCGGGCGCCTTTTGCATGGATGTGTTCGCCGATCAGTCGAACTTGCGCGACGGGGCCAGTACCATGGCTTCACCGATCAGCACCTTCTTGCCCTCGACCGAGCAATGGCAATCCAGTTTGACGCGACGCTTGGAAAAGTCGATGTCGATAACTTTGACCTCGGCGTAAACCATGTCACCGGGGCGCACGGGGGCCAGGAACTTCAGTGACTGCCCCATATAGACCGTGCCATGGCCCGGCAGTTGTTCGCCAATCACGGCCGAAATCAGCCCAGCTGTCAGCATCCCGTGCGCGATGCGCCCTTCGAAGATTGTATCGCGGGCATAATCATCATCCAGATGCACCGGGTTCCGGTCTGTCGAGATCTGCGCGAACATCTCGATATCTTCGTCCGTCACCACTTTGCGCAGGTGGCGGGACATGCCCATTTCGATGTCTTCGATACAGATCGTTCCGCGTGGAAGATTATCCAACATGTTGCCCTCACTCGAAATCGACCGAGAAAGAAAAAACCACTATCCGGCCTAGGTTGGCAACTTTATTACTTCGCAGTTGCAGAAAATCAAGTCTTTTCTTGCTATCTCAATCGACCGATTGTGTAGGTCGGGTTGATCTTTTCCCTTTCGATATAAGCTGTTAGGGATTCGTGATCCGGATGGTGCGACGTTTTTGTCTCGGCCGCCGCCAGCCCGCCCGAAATGAACAGGGAATCAATGCCTTCACCCATGCCCCCCAGAATGTCCGTATGGGGGCCGTCGCCGATCACCAGAATGTCGCTGTCCGGGATATCATGGCCCAGTTCCTGCAACCTGCGGCGCGCCAGATCGTAGATCGGCGGGTGAGGTTTGCCGAAATACAAGCTCTCGCCGCCCATCTCGGTATAGAGCTTGGCCAAAGCGCCTGCACACCATTCTCGTACCTCGCCGCGATCGACAACAATATCGGGGTTTGCGCATAGCAGCTTCATGCCCATCTGCTTGGCATAGAGGAAATCGGGGCGGTTCACGTCCGGGTCAGCCATCGGATCAAAAGGGCCACAGCAGACGATCCCCTCGGCCTCTCTTAGCGGGACACGTTCGATATGGATCGGGTGGTGCAGCAGTTTCAGGGGCTCGAAAAAGCCCGCATCGCGCTGCCATTCCCCCATGAAGTAAACCTTGTGCCCGACAGCGCCACGGAACATCGCCGACCGCGCGGAATCGCCGCTGGTGGCAATGGTGTCATAGGCATCTGCGGGAACATTGAACTGCACCAGTTGCTCGGCCACACCCGCGCGGGGTTTGGGCGAGTTCGTGACCAGCACGACAAGCCCCCCGTCCGCGCGATAGGCTTGAAGGGCTGCGACAGCTTCGGGATAGGCCGTGATCCCGTTGTGAACGCACCCCCACAGATCGACAAACAACGCTTTGTAGCGGGCAGAGATTTCGAAAAGCGCGTGAACGATCTGGGTCATATGTGGCCTCAAGCTGAAACTGCACGAGCCTTATGACCGATTGGCAAGGGATTGGCCACCAATCGATCGGTGGCCGCCCTGTATTTCGTCGGTTGGGTAAAGGTCTGTTTAAGCGCAATGCCGAAGGCGCAGACTGAAGACCAATAATGCGGGGTCCGTTTTACTCAGAACGACAGACCCCGCGTGTTTCTTCAGACCTTCAGGTTCGGAATGATCTGCTTTTTACGGCTCATGATGCCCGGCAGAACCACGGCGTCGCCATCGACGGATGCACCAAAGCTTTTCTCGGCAACGGTTTTGACCAGATCGTTGGGCACCAGCAGAGTGGCTTCCTCGTTCAGGATATCCACGACGAACAGCAACACCTGATCGACACCGTCTTCCTTGGCGACATCCACCATCGAACCCGCCAGGCTTGCCTTGCGGTCCAGAATGACGCCCGGCGCAGTGGTTTCCAGAACCGAGACACGGAATTTGGTGCCATCGACCTCGTATTCCTTGCTGTCCATGCGGATCAGTTCGGCATCCGAGAAGGACGAGACATCCGATTTCGCCGCAAACATGTCTGCCGCGTAAGCCGAGATATCCAGCTCCAGCTCGGCTGCCAGCCGCTCAGCAACCTCGCGGTCATGGGGCGTGGTGGTGGGCGAGCGGAATTCCAGCGTGTCCGACAGGATGCAGGTCAGTGCCGCGCCCTTGATGGCGTCAGGCATCTTGGCCGCATCGTCACCCATCAGGTCGACCATGATGGTGGCCGTGCAGGCCAGCGGGCGCACGGTGATGTCGATCGGGCCTTTGGTTTCCAGACCACCGACCAGCTTGTGGTGGTCGATAATGGCGCGGATGTCTGCGTCATTGACGTTGGCGGGCAGTTCGGCGGGGTTGTTGGTGTCGACGATGACCACCGGAGTGTCCGCGGCCAGATCGTTCAGGATACGTGGCTTCGGCAGATCCCAGTTGTCCAGCATGAATGCCGCTTCGGTGTTGGGTTCGCCCAACAGCACGGGCTCGGCCTGCACACCTTTGATTTCGTTAAGGTACCACGACCACAGGATCGGCGAGCCTGTGGAATCGGTGTCGGGGGATTTGTGACCAAATACGAGCGTTGTCATGTCAGCGTCCTGCGGAATGGAAATTTGCGCGCCTTATAGGGCGGACAAACGCCCTTGTCACGCCACAGCAGCCCGTCTGCGACGCTTGGTCTGAAAACCGCTGAACCGGGCTAGAATGCGGCCCGTGTCAGCGTATATCCGGCCTGCTCCAGCTGGTTCAGCAAACCGTGATCGTCACTCAGATGACCTGCGCCGACCGCGATCACCGCTGTCTGATCCGTGATGGTCAGAATATGCTCCATCCACAGGGCATTCCGCTGGACCAGCATCTGCTGCTCGAACCCGTTCCATTCCTCATCGAAGACGTCCCGGCTCAGCCCGGATTCCTCGAACCCCTGCAGGCGGGCAAATTGTATGATCTCGGCGTGCTTTTCTTCCAGATATCCATTGGCCATGGTGGCCAGTTGATCGTTGCTTCCCATCATCGCCCCGGACAGGCGCACCAGTGACTCGACCTGCTGTTCCAGCGGGTGACTGTCGAACATGGCGATCAGGTCGTCGATACGTTCCAGCGAGTGTTGCGGAATGCCGTTTTCTGCGGCCAGATCATTCAGGCGGGCGTCCATACCGTAGGTCCCGTTCGGATCTTCCATCATGCAGGGCGGGATGCTCAGCATCATGGTCAAGAACCACGGTCGCATTTTGGCTGCCATCCAGCCGGGAATGCCGCGCTGGTTCAACGCGGTCGAGAATGCGGCCCAGTCTTCATCTCCCATCAGGTCAATCAGGGTCGGCCCGGATGTGATCATTATGGCGCTGAGATTATTGGCCAGATTCTTTTCGAAAGCGTCCATGTCAGTCTGGGTGACTTCGAAATAGAATGCGTCAGCCTTGCTCAGGTCCGGAGACAGGCGTTCAACCACCTTTTCCATGCGTTCGTCATACGTGTGCAGGGTGCCAATGATGTGCAGAACCGTGTCATCCTTGCGCGCAATCCAGTGGTTGCCTTCCGGAAAGGGGATGTCCGCCACGGCGCGTTGCAACTCGGCACGCGCGTCATCTGACAGCAGTGGGCGCAGGTCCTGCCCATCGCACGCAGCAGCAGCCGTGATCGGGGCCAGTAGAAAAGCAAGAAATGTCAGCAGGCGCATGAACCCATCCGGTGTTGTGTCATCAAGGTGCCCCAGACATAGCCATGCCTGCAACCTATGTTCAAGCAACCCGTCTGGTATTCCTCAACAATCTGCGTAGCATAGGCCCATGAACCGCGAGCAGGACCTCTATCCCCCGATCAAGGCGCTTTTGGAGCGTCAGGGATACACCGTCAAAGGAGAAGTGGGCGCAGCCGATATCGTCGCGATACGCGAAGACGAGCCGCCTGTGATTGTCGAGCTCAAGCTCAGGTTCACGCTGTCCCTGTTCCATCAGGCAATTGCCCGCCTGAAACTCACGGATCAGGTCTATATCGGGGTCAGCAAACCCACCGGGCGCACGGCCCGGCGGGCGCTCAGGGACAATATTGCGCTGTGCCGCAGGCTTGGTCTGGGTCTGATCACCGTACGTGTCGATGGCACGGTCGAGGTGCAATGCGATCCGGGGCCCTATGCGCCGCGCAAGAACAAGGCCAGGGCGGCGCGGCTGCTGCGCGAATTCGACCGGCTGGAGGGCGACCCCAATTCCGGGGGCGCGACACGTCATGGGATCGTGACGGCCTACCGTCAGGATGCGCTGAAATGCGCGGCCTTTCTGGCCGAACACGGCCCGGCCAAAGGGGCCGAGGTTGCCAGATCAGTGGGTGTTCCGGTCGCCACCCGGTTGATGCGGGAAAATCACTATGGCTGGTTCGAGAAGGTTGAAAAAGGTGTCTACGCACTTACCTCTGAGGGAACAGACGGCTTGAAACACTGGGCCTACAGCTGGGAACAGTCCGACTAGGCCGTTCTCAAAAAAATCCCAAACACCTTGTTGACTCGGCGTTTTAGACTCCCTAGCTATGCGTCGTTATCACTCACACACACCGAGTGCTAACGCCTCGTCAAACGGCGAGGGGAGGATAAACAAAACTTTGAGCCCAAGGAGCTGCAAAGATGGCATTGAAACCGCTTCATGACCGTGTGCTGGTTCGCCGTACCGAAAGCGATGAAAAAACCGCAGGCGGACTGATCATTCCTGACAGCGCAAAAGAAAAGCCCAGCGAAGGCCAAGTCGTCGCAACCGGCGAAGGCGCGCGCAAGGACAGCGGCGAGCTGATCGCAATGGCGGTCAAGGCTGGCGACAAGATCCTGTTCGGCAAATGGTCGGGCACCGAGGTCCAGGTCGACGGCGAAGAGCTGCTGATGATGAAAGAAAGCGACATCATGGGGATCATCGAGTAAGCCCGCGCTTTCTCTGATCTTCCACTCAACACATTTTCTCAAGGAGAAACGACATGGCTGCAAAGGACGTCAAGTTCGACACCGATGCCCGCAACAAGATGCTGAAAGGCGTCAACATTCTGGCGGATGCTGTCAAAGTGACCCTGGGCCCTAAAGGCCGCAACGTGGTTCTGGACAAATCCTTCGGCGCACCGCGCATCACCAAAGACGGTGTTTCGGTTGCCAAGGAAATCGAACTGGAAGACAAGTTCGAAAACATGGGCGCGCAGATGGTGAAAGAAGTCGCCAGCCGCACCAATGACGAAGCCGGCGACGGCACCACCACCGCGACCGTTCTGGCGCAGGCCATCGTCAAAGAAGGCCTGAAGCAGGTTGCAGCGGGCCTGAACCCGATGGACCTGAAGCGCGGCATCGACCTGGCAACCGCCAAAGTTGTCGAAGGCATCCGTGCTGCTTCGCGCGAAGTCAAAGACTCGGCAGAAGTTGCTCAGGTTGGCACCATCTCGGCCAACGGCGAAGCTGAAATTGGCCAGCAGATCGCGGACGCGATGCAGAAGGTTGGCAACGAAGGCGTCATCACCGTCGAAGAAAACAAAGGTCTGGAAACCGAGACCGATGTTGTCGAAGGTATGCAGTTCGACCGCGGCTATCTGTCGCCTTACTTCGTCACCAACGCAGACAAGATGATCGCAGAACTCGACGACTGCATGATCCTGCTGCACGAAAAGAAACTGTCCTCGCTGCAGCCGATGGTTCCTCTGCTCGAGCAGGTGATCCAGTCGCAAAAGCCGCTGCTGATCATTGCAGAAGACGTTGAAGGTGAAGCGCTGGCAACTCTGGTTGTCAACAAACTGCGCGGCGGCCTGAAAATTGCTGCTGTCAAGGCACCGGGCTTCGGCGATCGCCGTAAGGCCATGCTGCAGGACATCGCAATCCTGACCGGCGGTCAGGTGATCAGCGAAGATCTGGGTATGAAGCTTGAGAATGTCACCATGGACATGCTGGGCACCGCCAAGAAGATCGAGATCAGCAAAGACGAAACCACCATCGTCGACGGTGCTGGCGAGAAAGCCGAGATCGAAGCACGTGTTGCTCAGATCCGCACCCAGATCGAAGAAACCTCGTCGGATTACGACCGTGAGAAGCTGCAGGAACGCGTTGCCAAACTGGCAGGCGGTGTTGCCGTTATCCGCGTCGGCGGCATGACCGAAGTTGAAGTGAAAGAGCGTAAGGACCGTGTGGACGATGCTCTGAACGCAACACGCGCAGCCGTTCAGGAAGGCGTCGTTGTAGGCGGTGGTGTTGCTCTGGTTCAGGCCGGTAAAGCACTGGAATCGCTGAAAGGCGCAAACGCTGATCAGGACGCAGGCATCAACATCGTGCGCAAGGCCATCGAAGCGCCGCTGCGCCAGATCGCCGAAAACGCAGGCGTTGACGGTGCGGTTGTTGCAGGCAAAGTGCGCGAATCTTCGGATCCGGCCTTTGGCTTCAACGCTCAGACCGAAGAATATGGCGACATGTTCTCGTTCGGCGTGATCGACCCGGCCAAAGTTGTCCGTACCGCTCTGGAAGATGCGGCATCGGTTGCCGGCCTGCTGGTCACCACCGAAGCGATGGTTGCAGACAAACCGCAAAAAGATGCACCTGCTGGCGGCATGCCCGACATGGGCGGCATGGGCGGCATGATGTAAGCACGTCGAATTCGCCTAAGCGAATTCCGACGACCCCTGACAGGCGTTTGGCTGCAAGGTCAAGCTGTCGAGAGGGGAAGCAAAGTGCTAACGGACGGGGTCGCCTTTTGGCGGCCCCGTTTCATTTCCGATGGCCGCAATGCGGCCATGCCTCCGGCGGGAGTATTTTGTAAAAGATGAAGGCTGGGCCGCGTGTGCCCGAATTGTGAGTGTCCAACGCGCCGCCAAGTCGGTATGTGGTTGAAATGCGACTGTTCCTTCTGACCGCCCTGACCATGTGCGCCTTTGCGGCGAACTCCATTCTGAACCGGCTGGCTATCGACAGCGGGTCCAGTGATCCTGCGGGGTTTGCCATTATCCGGGTTCTGGCGGGGGCGTTGGTTCTGGCCGCACTGATCCTGCTGCGTAGAGGACATTTGCCCCTTCGCAACCGCAGGCGCGTCATCGGGGCCGGGTCGCTTTCCCTGTATATGATCGGGTTTTCCATTGCCTATCTGACGTTGGATGCGGGGCTGGGCGCACTTATCCTGTTTGCCGTTGTGCAGATCACTATGTTCGCCGCCACCGCCCTTGCCGGGGTCAAACCCACCCGACGACAGCTGGCCGGGGCAGCGATTGCACTGGGTGGTCTGGCCTGTGTCCTGTGGCCCACAGGAACAGTGCAGGTCGATCCAACCGGAACCGTTTTGATGATTGCAGCCGGGATCGGCTGGGCAGCCTATTCACTGGTCGGGCGGTCCGAGCCTGATGCGTTGCAGGGCACGGCCGCAAATTTCATCGTCGCGCTGCCGGTAACCGCGCTGGCCCTGATGGCCACAGGGGCAGAGTGGCACATGACCGGATTGGGCTATCTCCTTGCGGCCTTGTCAGGTGGCGTGACCTCGGGTCTGGGATACGCCTTGTGGTATCGCGTTCTGCCCCGGCTGGCACCTTCAACGGCGGCGGTCGTCCAGCTCAGCGTGCCGGTGATCGCGATTGTGGGCGGCGTGGTACTGTTGGGGGAAAGCGCGGGTGTGCGGCTGCTTGTTGGTGCGGCACTGGTTTTGGGCGGTATCGCGCTGGCTGTCCTGCGACGTCAACGTGGGAAGGGCTTTTAACGCAGGCGCACAGGCTTTATCTGGCGGGTATGAGAATTCTGATCGCCCTGCTTTGTTGCCTTTTTCCCGCCGTGGCCAGCGCGAAATGCGTTGTCCTGCTGCACGGTCTGGCCCGGACCGAGGCGTCATTCAGCGTGATGGAGCAACTGTTCAAAGCGAATGGCTATTCCGTCGTGCGCCCCGGTTACCCATCGACCGAAATCGGTATCCCCGAACTGGCCGAACAAACCATCCCGCAAGCATTTGCAGCCTGCGGCAGTGACACCGTCAATGTCGTTGCGCATTCCATGGGTGGCATCCTGTTGCGATACTGGTTACAGGACCACAGCCCTGAAAACATGGGCCGTGTCGTCATGCTGGGGCCGCCCAATCAGGGTAGCCAGCTGGTCGATGAACTCAGCGCGTGGGAGGTGTTCGGATACCTGAACGGCCCGGCCGGACTGCAACTGGGTACGGGCCCGGATAGTATTCCCAGCCGCCTGCCGCCCGTGGATTTCGAACTGGGGGTCATCGCAGGTGATCAGTCCCTGAACCTCGTGTTTTCATCTCTGATCGACGGCCCGGACGATGGCAAGGTGTCGGTCGAATCCACCAAAGTCGAAGGCATGGCCGATCATCTCGTCTTGCCGGTGACCCACACTTTCATGATGAACAACCCGCAGGTCATGGCACAGGCTCTGCACTTTATCGAATTTGGTCGGTTCGATCCCCAGATCACTTGGCTGGACGGTGTGATGGACGTAATAGACGAGATCTGCATCGGGCAGAATTGCTCGGAACCGGGGGCGGAGCCATCAGAATGACCACATTGGAACTGACATTGACCGGTGCCGAGGTTCTGCTACCGGATGAAGGGCTGTCACGCGCGGAGCTTTCCGTTGCAGGTGGGGTCATTCAGAAAGACGCAACCGGGCGGCGGATTGACCTGACCGGGTTTCTTGTTCTGCCAGGTATTGTCGACTTGCACGGCGATGGGTTCGAACGCCATATCGCCCCACGTCGCGGCGCGATGAAGCAGATGAATGAGGGCATTCTGTCGGTCGAGGCCGAACTGGCCGCCAACGGCATCACCACAGCCGTTCTGGCGCAGTTTTACAGCTGGGAAGGCGGCGTGCGCGGCCCGGACTTTGCCGCGCAGGTGTTTGCGGCCATCGCAGCGGTCAAGGGCAGCACGGTCACCGATCTGATCCCGCAATTGCGGTTCGAGACCAATATGCTCGCGGATTACGACGGGCTGGCCCGTCGCATCGCCGATTGGCAGGTGCCATACGTGGTCTTCAATGATCACCTGCCGCATGATCGTTTGGCACAGGGCAAGAAACCACCGCGCCTGACCGGGCAGGCATTGAAGGCCGGACGCAACCCAGAGGCGCATTTTGCGATGCTGCTCGACATGCACGCCCGCAAGGCTGAGGTTCCGGCGGCGCTAGAAGCGCTCTGTTCGGACCTTGCGGACATGGGCGTGCGTCTGGGCAGCCACGATGACGCAACTGCCGAGGCGCGCGCTTGGTGGCGCCGCCAAGGGGTGCGCATTGCCGAGTTCCCCGAAACGCTTGAAGCCGCCGAGGCGACGCGCGCTGCCGGGGATCATGTTATTCTCGGTTCGCCCAATGTGGTCCGCGGTGGCTCGCATAAGGGCAACGCCAGCGCGGTAGAGCTGATCGCCATGGGGCTCTGTGATGCCCTGGCCTCGGATTACCATTATCCCAGTCCACGCCGCGCGGCGCTGATGCTGATCAAAACCGGGCTGCTGGATCTCGCAGGGGCCTGGGCGCTGATCTCATCCGGCCCCGCGCGGGTGCTGGACTTGCAGGACCGG
The DNA here is from genome assembly GCF_056541095.1 of Ruegeria sp. AK11. Taxonomy (NCBI): domain Bacteria; kingdom Pseudomonadati; phylum Pseudomonadota; class Alphaproteobacteria; order Rhodobacterales; family Roseobacteraceae; genus Ruegeria; species Ruegeria sp. AK11. Next base: position 110,762 of record NZ_JBQFXU010000007.1, on the reverse strand, counting down.
GGCACGCTTGCCGCGGGCAAACGCGCCGATCTGGTAATCCTTGATGCAAGCACTCACCGGGTCGCCGCGACATTGGCGGGCGGGCGCGTCAGCTATATGTCTGGGGATATCGCAACCCGCTTTGTGGGGTAAAACCAGACCAGCTTCACCTTTTTCCAAATACTCTCGCCGAAGGCATCGCGCCGTAGCGCGATATTCTACCGCTTGATCCGGTTGAAATGTCCCATCTTGCGACCGGCCTTGACCTCGGCCTTGCCGTAAAGATGCAGCGCGACGTCCCGTTCGCGCGCCAGCTCGGGCACACGGTCCATATCGTCGCCAATCAGGTTCTCCATCACCACATCCGAGTGGCGCTGCCCGTCGCCCAACGGCCAGCCCGCCACAGCGCGGATGTGCTGTTCGAACTGATCCACGGCGCAGCCATTCTGCGTCCAGTGGCCCGAGTTATGCACGCGCGGCGCGATCTCGTTCACGATCAGCCCGCCGGGTGTCACGAACAGCTCAACGCCCATGACACCGACATATTCCAGCGCGTTCAGGATATTGGCCGCCAGCAGGATGGCATCGGTGCGCTGGGCGGGGGACAGTCGGGCAGGGATGGTGGTGGTGTGCAGGATGCCGTCGCGGTGCACATTCTCACCCGGATCAAAACAGGCCACCTGACCATCCAGCCCCCGCGCTGCAATGATCGAAACCTCGTGTGAGAAATTAACGAACCCCTCCAGAAGGGCAGGCGCACCAGCCATATCGGCCAGCGCGGCCTCGGCATCCCCGGGGCTGCGCAATCTGGCTTGTCCTTTGCCGTCATAGCCAAAGCGGCGGGTCTTCAGGATGGCGGGCGTGCCGATTTCTTCGATGGCCGCATTCAGGCTGTCCAGATCGGTGATATCCGCAAACGGAGCCGTTTTCAGGCCAAGCCCCTGCAGGAACGTCTTCTCGGTCAGGCGGTCCTGACTGACCCTCAATGCCTCACGCCCGGGACGAATGGGGCGATGGGCTTCCAGAATATCCAATGCCTCGGTCGGGATGTTCTCGAACTCATAGGTGATGACGTCCACCGCATCGGCGAAGGCCGTCAAGGCGTCGATATCGTCGTAGGCCGCTGTCGTAACCCGATCCGCAACCTGCCCGGCAGGCGGGTTTGCGCCCGGCTCGTAGATGTGGCTGACAAACCCCAGCCGAGAGGCCGCCACCGACAGCATCCGGCCCAGCTGGCCGCCACCCAGAATCCCGATCACTGCACCTTGGGCGAGCATCTCCGCCATCGTCAATTCTCCAAACGTTTTCCAATTGCGCCAAGCGCCGCTCTCAGCGCCTCATGCGCGCCCTGTTCGATCAGGGTGCCCGTCATTTGCAGGCTCAAAGTACCTTCGGTCGCCAAAGCGTCGCGCTCCTGTGCCAACCGCCCGGCTGTGCCTTTTTCCATCGCGGCGAGAAAACCCGCCATCAACTGCGTGGTATAGAACTCGGCCCCGTCCGCATCGCCGGTTACGTCACCCAGCCATTCGGCCCCGGTGGCCATCAGATCCAGAATGCCGGGAACCATGGCACAAATGGCAAAATGCGCGTTCAGCGCCACCTCATCCGCAACCTTGACCACGGGGTTTTCCGGCTCAAACAGCTCGGCCAGCAAGCGGTCATTGCCGAACGCCGCCATCGGACAGCCACCGGACTGCAAGAACCCCAGTGGGATGGTTTGGACGAAATCCGACGCAGGGGCGCAAAGCTTGGCCAAATCCTCGGCGGAAACGGCCGCCATAACCGACACAACCTGCTGATCGGCGCGAAAGGTCAGGGGGGCCAGAACCTCGGCCGCGATATGCGGGCGCAGGCACAGAAACACGATGTCCGAGGCGTCAATCACCGCTTGCGGCGGCGCGATAGTCACGCCCAGTTCGGCCTTCAGGTCAGCCGAGACCTCGGCGTTGCGTTCTGTCACGCTGATCTCATGCCCTTTGGCGGCCATCAGCCGCGCAATCGGCGCGGCGATATGCCCGGTGCCGATAAACCCGATCCGGCTCATCCCAGCGGTTCCTCGGGGATTGAGGCGGACAACGCGTCACGCCAGGCATCCAGCCGCGCGGCCAGGGCTTCATCCTGCAAGGCCAGAATGCCCGCTGCCATCAGGCCCGCATTGGCTCCGCCAGCCGACCCGATTGCCATGGTCGCCACCGGAAAGCCCTTGGGCATCTGCACAATGGAATACAGCGAATCCACCCCCGACAGGGCCCGCGTCTGCACAGGCACGCCAATCACCGGTACGCGTGTTTTCGAGGCCATCATACCCGGCAGATGTGCCGCTCCGCCAGCGCCCGCGATGATCACCTGCAACCCGCGCGACACGGCGGTCTTGCCATAGTCCCACAACCGGTCCGGGGTGCGATGGGCCGAAACGATACGCGCCTCATAAGCGATGCCCAGTTCATCCAGAATATCTGCGGCTTCCTTCATCGTGGGCCAGTCCGACTGGCTGCCCATGATGATCCCCACTGTCACATCGCTCATCCGCTTATGTCCCCGCGCTCAGAAAGAGCGCGCACTATAGCCAAATCCGCTTTTGTGGCAATGCGGTACAGGGCGTTCAGGCAATGATATCGGGGGTCAGGCGGTCTTCTATCAGGCGGATGAAGTCTTTCAGGCGCAGTTTTTCCTTTTTCAGGCGCCTAAGGGTCAACTGATCAGCCGTTCCTTTTTCGTGCAGCGCCTCGATCGCCTCATCAAGGTCGCGGTGCTGGCGGCGGAAAACCTCCAATTCAACCCGCAGAACTTCATCGGTTTTCATCGAAAGGTCGGTGGGCGCGTTCATTGGCGACTCGGGCTTGTTGTGGTGCTTGCCCAACAAGATAGTGTGTCAGACGTTATCGCGCCAGACCTTGTGGACATCCTGGTTTCTTCCCATATTCTATAACAAGCGGTTGCCGGAACGGGACCGCGCACCACGTCGCTTTGACAATAAAGGACGAAAATACGTGTCGAAACTTACTCTTGGCTCATACCCGCATCTTTTGGGGTTCGAGCAGCTGGAACGCCTTCTGGAACGGTCTGCAAAGGCCGGTAATGAAGGATACCCGCCCTATAACATCGAACAGACCTCGGACTTTTCCTACCGCATCACCCTTGCGGTGGCCGGGTTCGCCGAAGAGGATCTGTCGATCACCATCGAGGATCGCCAACTGGTGATCCGGGGCCGTCAGCGCGACGACAGCGAGGGGCGCATCTTCCTGCACCGTGGTATCGCGGCGCGTCAGTTTCAGCGCATGTTCGTGCTGGCTGACGGGGTCGAGGTGGGAGAGGCGATCATGGAAAACGGTCTGCTGCATGTGGATCTGACCCGCGCCGTGCCGGAAACCGTGGTTCAGACAATCAACATACGGAAGGGGTAAGAGCAATGAATACACCGATTGAAATCAACACCGAAGGCGATCGTATCGTCTATGTGAAAACAGTCGACGTTGTCGATCTGCCGCGTGATCTGCGCGATCAGGCAGGTGATCTGGATCACCTTTATGCCGTGCACGATTCCGATGGGCAGCAACTGGCACTTGTGGCCGACCGCAAGCTGGCCTTCGTTCTGGCCCGTCAGCACGACCTGTCACCTGTGGCCGTTCACTGAACGGCCCCTTTGTCCGGTGGGGCTGAAACGTTGCCCGCAACACACGCGCATCGGCGAAACTGCCGCTTTTAACCTGTAACGGAGCCGACTGCATGAGCTGGTTTGAATTCGACTGGGTAGACGCCTTCACCAATCGTGCATTCGGCGGCAACGGTTGTGCCGTGGTCCACGGCGGCGCGGGTCTCTCGGCCGAGGTCTGCATGGCCTATGTGCGCGAAACCTCTCTGGTCGAATGCACATTCACCGGCCCGTCCGACGTGGCCGACATCCGCGTCCGTTATTTTCTGGCCAGCCGTGAAATTCCCTTTGCCGGTCATCCGACGATTGCCACCGTAGCGGCGATGCGGTCGCGCGGCATGATCTCCGGTGATAACCTGACGCTGGAAACCGGCGCTGGTATCGTTTCGATCGGTTTGCAGGGCGAACAGATTGAGATGACGCAGGTCGCACCGCAATTTGGTGCGCATGTGCCAGCCGATCTGGTGGCAAAGGCGATCAGCCTGCCGCAAGAAGCCATCATCTCGCCACCCCGGATGGTTTCAACCGGCTTGCCCTTCTGTATTACCGTTCTGCGCGATCATGACGCTTTGCGCGCGGCCCGCCTGTCCGAGGACGCGCTGCGCAAAGTGGCTGCGACGGCAGGGTATTCCGGCTCGGACATGGCCGAGCCTTTCCTCGTGACGCTCCAAGGGGCCACCGACGCGGGCGATACGTTCTCGCGCCTGCTCATGGCCCCGCCCAGCCCGCCCGAGGATCCGTTTACCGGGTCTGCCACCGGGGCCATGGCGGCTTATCTGTGGAAATACGGGCTGATGACCAAAGACAGTTTCGTTGCTGAACAGGGGCACGATATGGGTCGCCCCGGCCAGGCCGTTGTCACGCGCGTTGGCCCCACCGATGCGATGACGGGAATCAAGGTAGCCGGTCAGGGGCATATCCTGATGCGCGGGCAGGTTGATCTGCCAGAAGCCACCCAGTAGCCGAACCGTTCCCGTCCCCAGGGACTGCCCGGAACACCTCAGACTATCAAAACAAAAACGGCCCCCGAAAACCGGAGGCCGCTGTGTTTCATTCATCTGGTTCAGCCTGCTGCGATCAGGCCCATGCTTTCCAGCTTCAGCAGCACCTGATGAGCGCAGTTGTCGACCTCGACATTTTCGGTCTCGACACGCAATTCAGGGTTCTGAGGCACGTCATACGGGTCCGAGATACCGGTGAATTCCTTGATCTTGCCTTCGCGCGCCAGCTTGTACAGACCCTTGCGGTCGCGCCGCTCACATTCTTCGATGGTGGTCGCAACATGCACTTCGCAGAAGGCACCGAACTGCTCGATCTCTTCGCGTACCGCGCGGCGCGTGGTGGCATAAGGTGCGATCGGCGCGCAGATGGCGATGCCGCCGTTCTTGGTGATCTCGGATGCGACATATCCGATCCGGCGGATGTTCAGGTCGCGATGCTCTTTCGAGAAACCCAGTTCGGATGACAGGTTTTTCCGCACGATATCGCCATCCAGCAACGTGACCGGACGGCCCCCCATCTCCATCAGCTTGACCATAAGCGCGTTGGCGATGGTGGACTTGCCCGAGCCCGAGAAGCCGGTGAAGAACACGGTAAAGCCCTGCTGGCTGCGTGGCGGCTTGGTCTTGCGCAGCTCGGCCACCACTTCGGGAAAGCTGAACCATTCGGGGATTTCCAGACCCTCGGCCAGACGGCGGCGCAGCTCGGTGCCCGAGATGTTCAGGATCGTGACATTGTCCTTGTCCAGAATCTCGTCATTCGGCTCGTATTGCGCGCGTTCCTGCACATAGACCATGTGTTTGAAATCGACCATCTCGACGCCGATCTCGTCCTGGAACTGGCGGAACAGGTCCTGCGCGTCATAGGGGCCATAGAAATCTTCACCGGCCGAGTTCTTGCCCGGGCCCGCGTGATCGCGGCCCACGATGAAATGGGTGCAGCCATGGTTGGCACGGATCAGCCCGTGCCAGACCGCCTCGCGCGGGCCAGCCATGCGCATCGCCAGATTCAGCAGGCTCATCGAGGTGGTGGATGCGGGATACTTGTCCAGCACCGCCTCATAGCAGCGCACGCGGGTAAAGTGGTCCACGTCGCCCGGCTTGGTCATGCCGACGACCGGGTGGATCAGCAGGTTGGCCTGCGCTTCCTTGGCGGCGCGGAAGGTCAGCTCCTGGTGCGCACGGTGCAAGGGGTTGCGGGTTTGGAAGGCCACGATCCGGCGCCAGCCCAGCTTGCGGAAATAGGCGCGCAGCTCGTTCGGCGTATCGCGGCGACCGCGGAAGTCATAGTGAACAGGCTGCTGGATGCCCACGACAGGGCCACCCAGATAGACCTTGCCCGCCACATTGTGCAGATAATTCACAGCCGGGTGGGCATCGTCATCGGCACCAAAAACCTTCTCGGCCTCGCGGGCCTTGTTCGGGGTCCAGCGGTCAGTGACCGTCATGGTGCCCAGAATCACGCCTTCCTGATCGCGCAGCGCGATATCCTGACCCAGTTCGATCTTGTCCGCAAAATCTTCGCTGACGTCCAGCGTGATGGGCATCGGCCAAAGCGTGCCATCAGCCAGACGCATGTTTTCGACGACATTGTCGTAATCGGCTTCGCTCAGGAAACCTTTGAGCGGGTTGAAACCGCCATTCATCAGCAGTTCCAGATCACAGATCTGGCGCGGGCTCAGATCCCAGCTGGTCAGGTCGGCGGCTTCGACCTTCAGTTTCTGGGCCGAGTCATACGACACATAAAGTTCGGGAATGGGGGCCAGATTGCTTAACATCGTCATCTGAATACTCTTATCGCAGTGTTGTGTTGCCAGTGATTCAAGGGCGTTTTCGGGGCATTTGCACCGACTGTTGGGCGAAGTCCACTGGCGTCAATGAAACAAAGGACGATATGCGCTGATTTCTCGCGGATTGGAAGGAATTTCCAACTATGAAATCAAAATGATGATCTCGTTCCTTGGGGCGTATATATTCCGATCATGCAAGGTATGACTGTTCCTGTTTTCGCGTGTGCGGCGCAAGCCCGGACGCGCGGGTGACTGGCAGGGCGGGAATCGGATCGGCAACGCCGCGCAGCTGGAACATCCGGATACCCTCCGGCGGCAGGTTCATACCCGCAGCCTTCAACACCTCTTGCGAGACCAGCAACTCGACCCCCAAGGCCTTGGTTTCGCTTTCCAGTCGGCTGGCCACATTGACGGCGTCGCCGATGATCGTTCTCGCGGCATGTCCCTGCGCGCCAATCTCACCCAGCACCAGATCACCAAGGTGTAAGCCCATTCCGATGCGAATGCCGGGGCTGCCTTCGGCCTCAAGCTGCTCGTTGAACCGGTCGAGGGCATGGCTGATATCTATCGCAGCCTTCAACCCCGCGCTGGCGGATGCGGCTGCATCGGGTTTTTCGAAAACCGCCAGCAACCCGTCTCCCATATACTTGTCCACGACACCGCCGTCCTTGGTGATGGCAGGCACGACGGCGTCGAAGAACCGGTTCAGCAGGAACACGATATCATAGGGCAGCTGCCCCGTCGTGCGGGCGGTAAATCCGCGCATGTCCAGAAACAGCACGGCCAGTTTCCGTTCCTGCCCCTGACTGGCATGCCCGCGAACGCGCCCGCCATCCGGTTGAAAAACGCGGAAAACGGTGGTCGGTTCCGTCGGGCGGATCTGGCAGGCCAGCCGTGTCTGCGGTGAGGCGCCGACAGCGGCCAGGCTGCGGGCCTCGACATCGCCGGGCGGGGGCAGGGCGTTAGCGCCTTCCTCGATGATGACGCGGCATGTGGTGCAGCGTCCCTTCCCGCCGCACAAGGCCGTATGGGGCACACTATGTGCCTGCGAAATCTCAAGCAGTGTCATGCCCTTTTCGGCATCCACCTCGGGCCCGTTGCTGTAACTTACCCGCACCGAATGCCTGCGCCGCCACAGCTTGCGCCCGATATACACAAGACCCGTGGCCGCCAAGGCGAGCCAGAACGCCAAAAGGGCATTATCCTTGACGGTGAACATGGTCTGGAACGCCTCGGGCGAGGGCCAGTTGTAATGCTCGATATATTGTTCCCGCAGAAACTCATCCGCGAATTCCAACCAAATGCGGCGGCCCTCGGTCAGCAGACCGGCCAAGGCGAACATGGGGATGAAGACGGCAACACCGATCAGATAGGGTACGGCGCTGGACCACCATTTCGTCAGCCGTAACCACATATGCAGCCCGATACAGCCATGCACCCAGACGATCAGCAACAGTGCGCTTTGCATCCAAATCACGGTGCTGGGCCACATCAGGATGATGATATACCCCATCTCGTCATTGACGTCATAGATCTCGTGCGCGACCCGCGTCTGGATGACATGCGAGATCAGCTGCAAAGGTATCAGCAGACCCAGAACAATCTGCAACGCCGTGCTGAACGGCATGCGCAGGGTCCGGCGTTGTGCGATCGAAGCTAGCGCCAGACCGGCATGAGTGAACAACGCCGCATAAAGCAGCAGGCTCATAAAACTGTGCCGCGTCACCGCTGTTCGACCGTCCTGCATCCCGTGCAGATAATCGGTGTGAAACAGGCCCAGTCCGATGTTGATGAAATGGAAGAAAGCGAAAGCAAACAGAACCAACCCGCTGCCGATCCGAAGCCGGGCTGCCCAACCGCCACGCCACAAAGCGCTCTTCAAGAATACCACCTGTATCGCTGTTCGCCGTGGTTGGACTTTGCGAGGACGTTCGCGGTCAGGTCAAGGCTTCGGGTGCAAATCTAAGCCCGCCAGTGGGTCGCGGGGTGTTGGGAGTGAATTGATATCTTGTCCGCACAAAACAGCACCAGATGGCTGAGGTCGGGGCGCGAGCGCGAGCTGTAGATCAAGCCGTCCGCCCCCAGTGCCCGCGCTTTATCCGAAAAAGCCCATGTCGGCGAAGGGACCCCCATAGCACGATTATCCTGCCAGATCACCGACACAGCCGTCTGCCCGCGGTAGTCCACCAACCGCGCGTTTTCCACCAGAAACCTTTGTATCACGCGGTCGGGATCGTCGCCCGAGACGTAGCGCCGGATGGCGACCGAAGCGCCCTCGGCGCTGAGCGAGGCATAAAGCGCGAACTGTCCGGAATGATGAAAGCGCCCCTCAGGCGCGCGGGCAGGCAGCAATGGGGTCGCTGCCTGCGACGCAAACAGAATTCTCCAGACTGGGCCAGAGAATTCAAGCATGCATCAGTCCTGTTCGGCCAGGAACCGTTCGGCATCCAGTGCCGCCATACAGCCCATCCCGGCGCTTGTTACCGCCTGACGATAGACATGGTCGGTCAGATCGCCTGCCGCGAACACGCCGGGGATCGAGGTTTCGGTGCTGCCCGGTTTGGTGACGACATAACCACCCATATGGGTTTCCAGCGTGTCCTTGACCAACTCGTTCGCAGGGGCGTGGCCGATGGCGACAAAGACACCTTTGCACGGGATCTCGGTGATCTCGCCGGTTTTAACATGTTTGACCCGAACACCTTCGACGCCCAAAGGCGCATCGGTGCCGATCACTTCTTCCAGCTGGTGGAACCACAGCGGTTCGATCTTTTCATTCTTCAACAGGCGATCCTGAAGGATCTTTTCCGCCCGCAACTCATCACGGCGGTGGATCAGGGTCACCTTGCTGGCGAAATTGGTCAGGAACAGGGCTTCTTCCACGGCTGTGTTACCGCCACCGATCACCACGATTTCCTGCCCGCGATAGAAGAACCCGTCACAGGTGGCGCAGGCCGAGACGCCAAAGCCCTTGAACTTCTCTTCCGACGGCAGACCCAGCCATTTTGCACGCGCGCCTGTGGCCAGAATGACCGCATCAGCGGTATAGGTGGTGCCGCTGTCGCCCTTGGCGGTGAAGGGGCGCTTGCTGAGGTCCAGATCGCTAATGATATCGCCAATCACCTCACATCCCATGGCCTTCGCATGGTCCTGCATCCGCACCATCAGGTCCGGGCCCTGCACCTCGGTGTCGCCGGGCCAGTTTTCGACCTCGGTCGTCGTTGTCAGCTGACCACCGGGTTCGATGCCCTGTACCAGAATGGGTTCCAGCATGGCGCGGCTTGCATATACGCCTGCAGTGTATCCTGCGGGCCCTGACCCGATGATCAGAACCTTGGTGTGTCTTGTGTCGGCCATGGTGCCCCCGCTCGAATTGCCTGATTTGGGCCCGCGGCCCGTCGCCCCGATATAGCGACCGACTGGCCCGGCTTAAAGCCCCTTACTGTTCAGCCCCCTTCGGGCCGGGGTGCCTTGGGTTTTCGGGAAGAAGGCGAAAAGGAAACAAAGAAAATTGCGCATCTGCGAAACATTATTGCGCGCGTGTGGGGTGTTGATATAAGAACCGAAAAAATCAGGAGCATTTGATGGTCACGACTCGGCTGGATGATATTGATCGCAAGATTCTGGCGGAACTGCAGGCGGACGGTCGTATGACCAATGTCGAGCTGGCAAAACGGGTCGGAATCTCGGCCCCGCCCTGTCTGCGCCGGGTGCGCACACTCGAAGAATCCGGCTTCATCACCGGCTATCACGCCGAGGTCAACTCACGCGAGTTGGGGTTCGAGGTTCAGGTATTTGCCATGGTTGGTCTGGACAGCCAGGCCGAAGTCGAACTGCGCGCGTTCGAAGGCCGTTGCCGCGAATGGCCATTGGTCCGCGAATGCCACATGCTGAACGGCGAGGTGGACTTCATCCTGAAATGCGTCGCACCTGACCTGAGCAGCTTTCAGCAGTTTCTGACGGGCGAGTTGCTGACCACGCCAAACGTGGCCAGCGTCAAGACATCGCTCGTTATTCGCGGCGCAAAAGACGAGCCAGGCGTACCGTTCGACGTTCTGGAAGAACGTATGAACCGGACGGCGTAACGCCAACACGTTTTGGTTGCGCGGTGATTGGTGGCAACAGTGCTGCCACCGCAAGGGATAGAACCCAACTTATTACCAGCTGCATGATGCCCCCCATAATGCAGTAATCACAATCATGCTCAGGCCGTCATCGCGTCGATCTCACCATCTCCGGCGCGCGGCATCAGCAGCGGGCCGAAATCGTTCAGCGACTCGATATGCGCGAACAGGTTCAGATAGATCGACCGAAGCGAGTGGCTGATCATGCGAACCGCATTCACACCTGGATGATATGTTTCGAACTGTAATCCATCTACGCGAATAACGGAATGGCGTTTTAAACAAATGTGAAACAGTTCAACGGGGGTGGGCGGCATTGTTTCAATGACACCCATCCCGTCCTGAAATTCGGACACGGGTGTAAGAATCGGCTGCCCCCCATGCAGGTGCCGCAAATGCGCAGGTGTTCCCACGATTCGCGCCGCCGGGCCAGCAATGACACCCGACATTGGCTTTTGCATCCCGAACGTATCCGCCATGATCCGCGTCAGCGGTCGCGTCCGGCCACGTGAATCCGCGCGTCCGGGGATCAACGTGACAGATCCCTTCCACAACACGGTTTCCGATGCGCCATCCTGCGTCAGGACCGTATCCCCCGGCATCAGATCCTCGATTGCCATCGGTCCATGTTCCGTTTCTACCAAAGATCCACGTGTGAAGGCGCAAAACGCGTCTTCAAACATCGGCAGGGCAGGTGCGATGTGGCGGGTCTGAACCACATCTCCGTTCTTCAACAGGCTGCTGACCTCATAGCGGCGCAGCTGGGCTTTTGGCTTGGAAACCGGCCGCGGCGCGTCCCGCAGCATAACAGACGTTTCGATAGCATTTCTGGCCGCGCGGGCCAGTGAATTAGGAATAGTCATTAATATTCCGTCCCCTCAAAATGTTCGGTCAGGCGCGGCGTACCCCCGTACAGACGCGCCCGGCGAACTGGTTCTTTGCCTTGAAACAAATGGGTGACCCTCGGGCGGCAACCGGTACGGTCCCGCAACGCGACTAAATCTCGCTTTCCAATGGTCAACACATTGACCCCCCAGACAAACTCGTACTTCACGGGCGAAATTGCCCGCACACACACAACTCCTAAAAAGTCACGAACCCCTCGCTCGTGACGCGCGATACATCAGGCCGGAGCGAACCTGATACGCGTTGACCCAAATAAGACCGGCAGCTTGGTCTCTGGGTTTTCTGTCTCAGCGTCGTGCCGCGATGCGACTGGCGACCCTGACAGAATTGCTTGTTACCCGCTTCCACGGCATTTCCAGGTTCTGGTCCCGAGTGGCCTCGACCATGGCTTTCAGAAAGCGTGATTTGGTCTTCATTTTTTGGTCCTGCTCTGAACGGGGTGTATTTCCCCACATCCTCTGTGAACCTTTTGTGACGCGGGTTTGCGGCAGGGATAAGGCTTATCCGGGATGATTTGCGGACAGAAAAATGAAGTCAGACGGACCTCCCACTCAACACGCCAGCGCCCGATTTTCGAACGTCAGATACCGATCTGATTACTGGCAAAAACTCGTTACGATTCTGATGCCCAATCAACACAACAAATGTGGCGGAAAAGTGGCAGGGCACCTAAATCTGGACGAAGATCACAATCTTATGACGGAAATCAATCGCCCGTAATCGACCTCGTTCGCGTGCGTTGACCGGCGATAGGAATAGAACCTGTCAGGGTCGGAATATGTGCAGTGCCGGGTCCACTCGGCCTGTCCGATTCCTGCCTGCCGCAGCCGGTGCAACCCGAAGGCGGGCAGATCAAATTGCAGGCGGTCACTTTCACCATTGGCAAAAAAGCGGCTGTTGTCCGGCGAATCCGCCAGGAACGCGTCCAGAAACTCTGGCCCCACCTCGTAAGCGCGCTGGGAAATACTGGGTCCGATCACGGCGCAGATATTGCTGCGGTCGGCTCCCAGCGCCTCCATCGCGTCCAGCGTCGCTTCCAGAACACCGTCCAGCGCGCCGCGCCACCCGGCATGGGCCGCACCGATCACATGCGCGTCGGGATCGGCGAACAGAACCGGCTGGCAATCGGCCGTCAGGATCGTCAGGGCCAGACCGGGTGTTGCTGTGACAATGGCGTCCGCTTTGGGTTTTTCACCGTCAACCGGGGCTTGGACTGTCAGAACCGTTGGGGAATGAACCTGATGCACCGCGACCATTGCCTCGGGGTCCACCTCCATCGCGTCGGCCACCCGCCGCCGGTTCAGCGCGACAATCTCGGTTTGATCCGAGGACCCCTGACCGCAGTTCAACCCGCTGAAAATTCCTGAAGACGCGCCGCCGCGACGGGTAAAGAACCCATGGCGAAATGGCGACAGCAGATCCGAGGTCAGAATTTCCAGCGTCATGGTTCCAATCCTGGTGGTGGGGCGGCATAGGCCGGGAAAAGGCCCATCACCTTGAACAGATTTCCCATTTCATCAGGATGCGTCAACCGCCGATGCGCGGCAATCAGCGCATCCAGCTCGGAACCGCTCAGCGCCTTGGACAGGGCTTGCGCGCGGGCGGTGATCCCCAGCCGTTCAAGGAAGACGCCCTGCGGTGTCAGGCGCGTATGCCTGCACCCACAGGCGCGGGTCGCAACGGCCAAAGGCTCAAAATCCACATGCGCGGTCAAATCGGCCTGACCGGGCGATGCCAGAGGATCGGCATGCTCGTGGCTTTGCAGAGCCTGCAAGGTATCGCCCAGCGAATGCCAGTCGCCATAATCCACAATCAATGCCGCGCCGCCATGACTGGCGACCCGCCCCGCGATCACGGTCAAAACGGGAATCGCAGCAGCACACAGTTCGACCAGATCACCGTCCTTGGTGTCCGACAGCCTATCATTCAACGCCACCTGCGGCCCGATCGCGCCCAGTCCGAACGTCAACCCGCCGTCACGCTCACCCACCAGACGCTCGCGCCAGCCCGTACCGTCACGCTGGAACTGGCGGATGGGCAGGGCATCAAAGAACTCGTTGGCAACCAGCAACAGCGGCTGGTCGGGCAGGTCGGCGATCATGTCGATCCAGGCCGCCTCGTATTCGTTCAGGGTTTCAGCCTGCACCTGTTTCAATACAGGCGATGCTTCGACCAGAACTACCTGCGCCGCCTTGTGAAATCCGGGAATCGTTCGTGTAGCGCGCAGAATATCGGCCATCAGGGTACCGCGCCCCGGCCCCAGCTCACACAGGGTAAACGGTGCGGGCCGTCCCTGATCCATCCAGCTCTGCGCCAGAGACAGCCCGACCAGCTCTCCGAACATCTGACTGATTTCCGGCGCTGTGGTGAAATCCCCCGCAGCCCCCAGCGGATCACGGGTCGTGTAATAGCCCAGCGTCGGATGCAGCAGGCATTCGCCCATAAAATCCGCCACGCTCAGCGGTCCATCCTGCCGGATGCGGGCGATCAGGTGATCGGTCAGGCTCATGCCGCCCGCCGCCGCGCCCGCAGGGCAAACCACAGACCAAGCGCGATCATCGGCAGCGACAGGAACTGCCCCATGGTCAGCCCGTACCCGCCCACATGCCAGGCCAGCCCCAGTGGATTGCCGGGCGATACGAACTGCGCATCCGGCTGGCGAAAGAACTCGACGATAAAGCGCGACGCGCCGTAGCCCGCCAGGAACGTCCCCATGACAAGGCCCGGTGTGCGAAAACCGCCGCGCCGATAGACCAGCCACAGCAATACCGCCCCCAGCAAAACACCCTCCAGCGCGGCCTCATACAGCTGCGACGGGTGCCGGGCGCACATGCCTGCGACCACGTCGGGGCAATCCTGCGCAGCAAATCCTGGAAAAATGACGGCCCAGGGCAGCTCACTCGGGCGGCCCCACAGCTCGGCATTGACGAAATTGGCCAGCCGCCCCAGCAGCAATCCGGGCGGAACGGTGTAGGCGACCAGATCCCCCAGCGACAGGGCGGGGATACGGTGCTGTCGTGCAAACAGGTACGACGCAAGGATCACGCCCAGCAATCCGCCATGAAAGGCCATGCCGCCTTGCCAGACCTTCACGATCTCCAGCGGGTGGGACAGGTAATAAGCCGGTTGATAGAACAGCACAAAGCCCAGCCGCCCGCCCAGAATCACACCCAGAATGATCCAGGTAACCAGATCCTCCAGCTGTTCGGGCTTCATCGGCGGGCCATCCGCAGGCCAGAGTGCCGGGCGGCGCAACGCCACAACAGCCAGCCGCCATGCGATCAGGATGCCCGCGATATAGGCCAGCGCATACCACCTTAACGCGAACTCCATCCCGAACAGCGGGATCGAGAACAGTTCGGGCGACAGATCGGGGAAATTCAGAACAGCCTGCATGTGCGTCTCATTGCCCGGGGTTTGCAGGTCAAGTCAACCTTGAGCCCGCGCCATTCTTTGCCCATATACAGGTAAACCGCGAGATCGGAGAACAGATATGCAGACCCGCAACAAAATCCTGGATGACGTGTCCCAGCTGATGACCAACGCCATGGGCGTGGCGCAGGGCGCGCGGGAAGAGGCTGAAAACGCGATGAAGTCGATGATCGACCGCTGGCTGGCCGACCGCGATTTCGTCACCCGTGAAGAATTTGACGCCGTGCGCGCCATGGCTCAGAAGGCGCGCGAAGAAAACGTGGCACTCGAAGCCCGCATCGCCGCGCTCGAGGCGAAACTAGACAAATAACGCCCCGGCGTTCCCTGTTTCCACAATTTTCGGACAAAGCATTCCGCCGCGCAATCCAGCCCGGATTGTGCGGTGCTGTGTATTCTGACGTGTCGCAGAATTTATTCAAGATAAAGCTGACTCTGGCGCCAATATTTTGATCGCCGTTGCCTTCTGTCCACAACTTATTGCTGTTATCCCCAATAATTAGGGTTGCCAGAACTTACGCCACATCGCACCATATTTAGTACAGGCCCATGGGGGAAGCCCGGTTTGTAGAGCAGGCAACTAGCGCTGGGGCGCTGCCAGCCCCGAAATGCTAGAGATTAGTGAGGTGGCATTATGGCCCTTTCCGAGCAGTATCTCGAAGAAGACATTCATCCGATCGACATTGTTGAGCATCTGGCCGAACATCACGACTGGGATTTTGATCGCATTGGGGACGATCAGATTGCCATGGCCGTTGAAGGGCAGTGGCGGACCTATTCGATCACATTGGCCTGGTCCAACTATGACGAAACGCTGCGCATGGTGTGCAGCTTCGAAATGGAACCACCGGCCGAGCGTGAAATGCAGCTCTATGAGCTGCTCAACAAGATGAACGACCAGTGCTGGGCAGGCGCGTTTACCTATTGGGCAAACCAGAAGCTGATGGTCTATCGCTATGGTCTGGTCCTTGCAGGCGGACAAACGGCCAGCGCTGACCAGATCGACACGATGATCAATGCCGCCGTCATGAGCGCCGAGCGGTACTACCCCGCGATCCAATTGGTGACCTGGGGCAACAGAGGGCCAGAAGAAGCCATGCAAGTGGCCATTGCAGAGGCCTACGGCCGCGCGTAAACCTTTGCCCCGAACCGATATGTAAAGCGGGAGGGGCAAATGGACATGACGCGAGTGGCTGAACAGGGGCTTGTGCTTCTGGGGTGCGGAAAGATGGGGTCCGCAATGCTGGCGGGATGGCTGGAACACGGCCTTCCGCCAGCTTCCGTTTGGGTCATCGATCCCTACCCGTCAGATTGGCTGAAGGCGCAGGGCGTCAATATCAACGCACCCTTGCCCGAATCCCCCGCCGTGGTGCTGGTTGCGGTCAAACCGCAGATGATGGGCGAAGCCCTGCCTGCCATTCAGGCGCTGGGCGGCGGGTCCAGCCTGTTCATTTCCGTTGCGGCTGGCACCTCGATTGCCACCTTCGAATCCGTTCTGGGCCAAGACACCCCGATCATTCGCGCAATGCCCAACACACCCGCCGCTATCCGTCAGGGCATCACGGCACTGATCGGCAACGCACACGCCTCCGAGACCGATATGGAACAGGCCGAAAACCTGCTGGCGGCAGTGGGCCAGACCGTTCGCCTAGAGGATGAGGCACAGATGGACGCCGTCACCGGGCTCAGCGGGTCCGGCCCGGCCTATGTGTTCCATCTGATCGAAACCCTGGCCGCAGCGGGCGAGGCGCATGGCCTGCCTGCCGAGCTTGCGATGAAACTGGCCAAGTCCACAGTGGCCGGTGCCGGGGCACTGGCCATGGCGTCCGACGAAGACCCCGCGCAGCTGCGCATCAACGTGACCTCTCCGAACGGTACCACACAGGCCGCGCTTGAGGTGCTGATGCATCAGGAAACCGGCTTTCCCGACCTGCTGCACCGTGCCGTCAAGGCCGCAACCGACCGATCCAAGGAGCTCTCGCGTGAGTGAAATTTCGTTCGACGACTTTCTCAAGGTCGATATTCGCGTGGGCGAGGTGATCCGCGCCGAACCCTATCCCGAGGCCCGCAAACCCGCGATCAAGATGTGGATCGACTTTGGCGACGAGATAGGCGAGCGCAAGACCTCGGCCCAGATCACCGCGCATTACGATCCGGCCACTCTGGTTGGCAAACAGGTCATGGCTGTCGTCAACTTCCCTCCGCGCCAGATCGGCAAGTTCATGTCCGAGGTTCTGGTGCTGGGTCTGCCCGATGACAACGGCGAGATCGTTTTGATCGGCCCTGACGGCAAGGTACCAACCGGCGGGCGGATGCACTGATGAAACTGCTGATCACGCGTCCGATGACACCGGCAGTCGAATCGCGCGCCCGCGCCGATTTCGATGTAACCATCCGGGAAAACACCCTGCCCATGGCGCGGCAGGAGATGCTGGCCGCTCTGGCCGGATACGACGTTGTTGTGCCGACATTGGGCGATCAGTTCTCGGCTCGGATCTTTTCCGAGGTCGGTCAGCCGCGCTGCAAGCTGCTGGCCAATTTCGGTGTTGGCTTCAACCATATCGACGTGGATGCCGCACGCGCGGCCGGGGTTGACGTAACCAACACGCCCGGCGCGGTCACCGATGCCACAGCCGATATCGCCATGACCCTGCTGCTGACCACAGCCCGGCGGGCCGGTGAGGGGGAGCGGCTGGTGCGATCGGGTCAGTGGCAGGGCTGGCACCCGACGCAGATGCTGGGCCATCATGTGACCGGCAAGCGCGTGGGCATTGTCGGCATGGGCCGCATCGGACAGGCCATCGCGCGCCGCTGTCATTTCGGGTTTGCCATGCAGGTGGCCTATCAGTCCCGCAGCGCCAAGCAACTGGATTTCCCGGCGGAATTCACACCTGACCTTGAAACACTCGCCGCTTCGGTCGATTTCCTTGTGCTTGCGGTTCCCGGCGGTGCGGAAACCCGCCACCTGATCAATGCGCAGATTCTTGAGGCGATGAACCCCTCGGCTACTCTGGTCAACATCGCCCGTGGCGAGGTGGTGGACGAGGTCGCGCTGATCACGGCGCTGCAAACCGGTCAGATCGCGGGGGCGGGGCTTGACGTCTACGAATTCGAACCCAAAGTGCCGCAATCCCTGTGCGAAATGGAAAACGTCACCCTGCTGCCCCACTTGGGCACCGCCACCGAAGAGGTGCGCAGCAGCATGGGGCACATGGCGCTGGATAACGTGGCGGCCTTTGTCGCGGGCAGGGCGCTGCCCAACCCGGTCTAGTCGCCCACCGCCTCGCGCCAGTGTTTGCGGCAGAGCGAGACATAGGTCTCGTTCCCGCCGATCTGCACCTGCGCCCCTTCAGTGATGGCCTTGCCGGTCTCGTCGCGACGAATCACCATCGTGGCCTTGCGGCCGCATTCACAGATCGTGCGCACCTCGCGCATTTCGTCGGCAAGGGCCAGCAGGGCGGCAGAGCCGGGGAACAGCTTGCCCTGAAAATCCACGCGCAGCCCATAGGCCAGCACCGGCACATCCAGATCGTCCACCGCACGGGCCAGTTGCCAGACCTGGGCCTCGGACAGGAATTGCGCCTCATCAATGAAAACGCAGGCTACCATACCCTTGTCCAGCCGGGACCGGATCATGGCGAAGACATCATCTTCGGGTGTGAAAGTGTCAGCCTGCTCCGATATGCCGATGCGCGATGCAATCCGCCCCGCACCCGCCCGCCCGTCAATGGCGGCGGTCATCAGATAGGTCTGCATTCCGCGCTCGCGATAGTTGTGCGAGGCCTGTAGCAACACGGTCGACTTGCCCGCGTTCATGGTGGAATAGTTGAAATACAGCTTTGCCATGGCGTGGGTCTAAAACGCCCGGCCAAAAGGAACAAGAGAGCAAAGGGATGTAAGAAGCGACGTCGCCGTTGCGTGCGCAGAGGCCGAGCTGGGCTCGTAGGGGATGGAACCCCCGCGTCTGCAACAGCGACGCCGTCGGCCAACATGTGGCCAAAACAAAGCAAGGCCCAACAATACCGCCCTGCAATCACTCTTTACCGGCTTGAACTGCCGCCACTCACTCACAAAATCCCCCGCTTATCTGAGGGATAGTCAATGTATGACATTTCAATTATGACTCAGGTATGGGAAATTTCCCGACGCTTTCCCCGGTTTGGACATCGGGCAGGCGTTTGCAGGTAACAAAGGTAAATCAATGGCAGATATCGGGGCCTATCTGAAGAAACACACAGAAGCGCTGGTCAAAGATGTCGGAATAGAAGCTGCTTGTGAAATCACCGGAAAATCCAAGGCGACCCTGGGCCGGTACTATTCGGACAATGCCGAACACGCGGACAGGTTCATGCCCGTGGATGCGGTGGCCCGGCTTGAAAACGCAGCAACTTATCCGCATGTGACATCCGCGCTGGCGGATCTGAAAAACATCACCTTGTCCTACAGCGAACGCAACACCGAGGATCCTCGCACAGGCGGGGTGAATTCGGATGTCATCGCGCTCAGCCAGCGGTTTGCAATGTTGATGACTGAATATCAGTCCGCTATCGAAGATGGCATCATCACGGTGAACGAAGCCAAAAGGCTGCTGAAAGAAACCAGTTTGCTTCAGCAGGTCCTGATAGAAATGAAACTGCACCTGGAAGAAGAAAGCGTCAGCTAGGCTTGGTGGCGGCCAGCTATCGGCCAAAAACCGCCTGCCCGGATCGCCGCAGATGTCGTGCGCTTTGTGGCATGATCATCAACCGGACTCTGCGCCTCAATTCAGTCACGTCTTTCAGATAAGCTGTGGCGCAGGCAAGATCGTCAAGGGCAGTAAACCATGCAGAAAATGCAGGGAAATTACAGCATTCTCGCAGACCGTATGGTTTGGCGGTCGTTCCTGTTTGTCTATGCGCTCTTTCTGGCCACGGTGCTGTTTGGCGCTTATCAGGAAGGCCCTGATGACGCGATGCGCTGGGTCATGGTACAGGACCTGCTGGCGGGACAGGGCTGGTTTGACGCCTATCAGCATCGGCTGGGCCCCGGTGACGGCACGCTGATGCACTGGTCCCGGCTTGTCGATGCACCGATTGCCGGGATCTACGCGCTGTCCGCGATGGTCGTGCCGCCCGACACCGCCTTGCAAGTGACCGCGTTTGTGTGGCCGGTGCTTCTGGCGGGGCTGACCCTGTGGGCCTTTGCTGTCACCGGCGCAGCGTTGGGCGGGCGAAATGGCGCGATATCGGCACTGGTGGTCGGTGCGCTGACGCTCGAACATTATCGGAAGTTCGACTATTTCTCGTTTGACCACCACAATGTTCAGATTCTGCTGTTTGCAGCGGCCCTCATGTTCTTTGTCCTGCGCAAGGCCAAACCCTCTGCTGCGGGATGGCTGGGTGTCTGTCTGGCCCTTTCGGTGTCAATCGGAACCGAATCGATCGTGCAGGTCGCGATTATCGCGGTGTTCTTCACGATTGACTGGATCGTGACCGGCACAGCCGCCCGCCGCCGCACCATAGTGTTTGGAACCGGGCTGGCGCTGACCCTGTTGCTGGCCAGCGTTGCAACAACGGGGCGTCAGGGCTTTCTGTTCCCAAGCTGCGATGCCCTGACGATCAGTGTGGCCCTGCCGGCCGGGATCGCGGCCCTGTGCCTGTGTGCAGCAGCCTGGGTCGGGTTGGGCTGGTCCCATTGGGGGCGCATCGGCGCGTGTCTTGCGACAGGCGCTGTAACACTTGGCTGCGCTTACGCATTTGCGCCCTACTGCCTTGAAAACCCGATTGCGGACCTGCCTCAGGACATGCGCGACTTCTGGCTCAGCCAGGTTGCTGAAGCACAGAATATCACCGTCGTGCTGGAACGACACCTGGGCGAGGCTGCGGCCCTGATCGCCATGTCCGTCATCACGGCGGTGGCAGCCTTGTTCTTTGCCCGCCAGTCGCAAGACAAAATGGATTACTTCCTGTTTCTGGCGCTGATTGTGACCGGGTTTTCCATGTTTCTGTACCAGTCCCGGATGATGACGTTTCTGGGCGTGTCTCTTGTGGCTGTTCAGGCTCAGATGCTGCGGGCCTTTTACGTCAGTTACAGAAGCCATGGCCGCACGCTCTCCGGCTTGGCTATGATAGGCTTTATCGTCTGCGTCTCGCCAAAGATTGGTAGCAGCGTGGAAAAACAGCTGGAACGGTTTGCGCGCCCCTCCCTTGCGGCACCCGTCGCCGAGGCCGCGCAGGATTCGCAAAACATCGGCGCCCCCTGCAAAGCGCCCGAGGCCTACGCGGCCCTGCAAGACCTGCCAGCCGGAATGGTTCTGGTCGATTTTGATTATGCGGCAGAAGTGCTGCGCTATACCGATCATTCGGTTCTGGCGGGGAATTATCACCGCAACCGGGCCGGAATTCAGGCGCAGATCGCGGTTTTGCGTATGGATGCGTCCCAGGCCGGTCCGCGTCTTGCCGCGCTGGGTGTAAGCTATGTGCTGCTCTGCACCGCCGCGCCCCGTGCCGAATTCTGGGATTGGGCATCTCAGGGGCGCGGTCTGCAATCCCAACTGGCAAAGGGTGAAACCCCCGCCTATCTCAGCCGGATTGATGGTGGGGAAGGGGCCGCGTTTCAGGTTTTTCAGCTCGCGGCCGATCTCTAGTCCGTAAGCGCTCTGCGGAATGCCGATCAGGCGTGACGCTTGACGATCACCGATCCAACCGAATACCCGGCCCCAAAAGAACAGATCAGGCCCAGATCGCCCTCTTGCAGATCGTCAGAGTATTTCGAAAACGCAATGATCGACCCTGCGGATGAGGTGTTCGCATAATCCTGAAGGATATTGGGTTGCTCGCCCGCCTCGGGTTCGCGGCCCAGAACCTTCTTGCCGATGAAGTCGTTCATCGTCTTGTTGGCCTGATGCAGCCACAGGCGTTTGAGGTCGGTATTGCTGACCCCTTCGGCTTCCATATGGTCGCTGATATGCTTGCTGACCATCGGCAACACTTCCTTGAACACCTTCCGGCCGTTCTGCATGAACTGCATGTCGCGGCGGTCAATCACGCCATCGGGGCGCGACCGGCGCAGGAACCCGTTGTTGTTGCGGATATTGTTTGAAAAGGCGGTGGCACAGCGGGTCGACAGGATTTCGAAATGCGGGCCTTTGGCGTCTTCGATCCGCTCGATCAGCGTTGCCGTTGCCACATCGCCAAAGATAAAGTGACAATCCCGGTCGCGCCATTCCAGATGGCCCGAGCAGATTTCAGGGTTCACCACCAACGCCGCGCGCACCGACCCGGACCGCACCATATCCGCCGCCGCCTGAATGCCGAACGTGGCCGAAGAACAGGCGACATTCATGTCAAAGCCAAACCCGTCGATGCCCAGTTCCTGCTGAATCTCGATTGCAATCGCCGGATAGGCGCGTTCATGGTTCGAGGCCGCGCAGATCACCAGATCGACATCCGCCGCCGAACGCCCCGCCTGCGCCAGCGCCTTCCTGCAGGCATCCACTGCCATCTCGGTCATGATCCCGGGCTCGTCATCGCTGCGCTGGCGCAGCGTCGGGTGCATCACGTCCGGGTTCAGCACCCCGGCCTTGTCCATCACGTACCGGTTCTGAATGCCCGACGCCTTGACGATGAACTCTTCCGAGGAATGCTGCATCGCCTCCATCTGCCCGGCTGCGATGGCCTCGGCATTCTTCGCGTTCTGCTTGTCGGCATAGGCGTTGAACGCTTCAACAAGCTCGGCGTTGGTGATGACGTTTTCCGGGGTGAAGACACCGGTACCGGTGATGGCGGGGGTATACATGGCGGGTCCTGAATGTTTCGGATTCGCCCAAAATGCAGTCATGGCGTGATTTGATCAAGATATGTTGACCTAAGGGAATTCTTTTCGGGGCACAGTTTCATATCTTGAATAGTTCAGAAATTGAAGTATATCGCTCCGTAACCCGCGCGGAGACCCCCCAATGCCCGACGATATCAGCGCCAGACTGGGCCGCCTCAGCCCCGAGATTCAGGCGATCATGGGCGTCTATGCCCTGTACTGGAAACTGGAAGAGACCTTCGACTGTATCGAAACAGACCTGAGCCACCCGGAATGCCACATGCTGATCAAACTGGATCAGCCCAAGCGCATGGGCGTTCTGGCCGCTGATATGTTAAGCGTCCCGTCAACGATCACCGCCACAGCCGATGCCCTTGAAAAAGCGGGCTACCTGACGCGGCGGCGTGACCCCGAAGACCGCCGCGCCTGGTTGCTGGTGCTGACAGAGCAGGGCGAAGAGGCCCGCAACATGCTGGTCGCCGCCGCCGGGGACCTGTTTCACAGGGCCTCGGGCCTAAACGAACAAGAAACTGCCGAATTCGCGCGACTGGCGCGCAAAATCCGCGACAACGTATTGAAAACGGGAATTCCCGAGGGATTGAAGAAATGAAACTCCTGACCTCTCTGGGCCTTGCACTGGCCATTCTGGCAACCCCGATTGCCGCTCAAGAGACCCCGAAACCGGTGAAACTCATGCAGGTGCGCGAAACCGCGCCGGGTTTCACGCGGCAGTTCTTTGGCCGCGTCGCCGCGCGCCAGACCGTTGATCTGGCCTTTCAGGTTGCGGGCCAGATTGTCGAGATGCCCATCAACGAAGGCTTCGTGATTCCCAAGGACGGCCTGATTGCCCGTCTGGATCAGGAACCGTTCGAGCTGCGCCTTGATCGGGCACGGCTGCAAAAGGAACAGGCCGACCGCACTGTCGCACGCCTGTCGCGCCTGCGCGGTACAACCGCCAGCCAGGTGGCCGTGGATGACGCCGAGACCGAGGCGCAACTGGCCGCGATCGCACTGCGCGACGCGGAATATGAACTGGAACACGCCACGCTGACCGCGCCGTTTGACGCGCTGGTCTCCAGCCGCTCGGTCGAGGCGTTTACGACCGTCTCGGCGGGCACCCCCATCGTCCGCATTCACGACATGTCGGAACTTCGCATCGTGGTCGATGTGCCCGAGATCCTGTTTCAACGCTCTGGCCAGAATGACGACTTCTTCATCACCGCGAAATTCCCGGTCAGTGACGAAGTCTTCCCGCTGGAAATCCGTGAATTCGACGCGGAAACCTCCAGCGTCGGTCAAACTTTCCGCATCCAGTTTGGCCTGACCCCGCCAAAGGGGCTGCAAATCTTTCCCGGTTCTTCCGTTACCGTCAACGTTCAGGTGCAGGACAACCGCACAGGCATCGTCGTCCCGGCGACCGCCGTAGTCGCTGACGCAAACGGCGCGCTGAACGTCATGGTGTTTTCCCCGGTCGGGGCGGATGAGGGCACCGTGCGCCGCGTCCCGGTGACCATCGAGCCCACGCAAACCGGCGAAGTCCGGGTGCTGACGGGCCTGTCTGACGGGGATGAGGTCGTCGTGGCCGGGGGCGCTGTGCTGACGGATGGTCAGACGGTGCGCCGGTTCGCCGGTTTCGCGAACTGAGGGGCTGACAGATGAACATCGCCCGCGCCTCAATCGACCGGCCGCTTTACACATGGCTGGTCATTCTCATTGCCCTCATTGGGGGCATCTGGGGGTTCACATCGCTTGGCCGTCTGGAAGACCCGGCCTTTACAATCAAGAACGCGGTTATCATCACGCAATACCCGGGCGCCACCGCCGAGCAGGTGGCGCTGGAAGTATCGGAACCGCTGGAATCCGCCATACAACAGATGGGCGAGGTGGACGTCATCACCTCGGTCAATCAACCCGGACGGTCCCTGATCGAGGTCGAGATCAAGTCGACATACGACGGCACCGAACTGCCTGCCATCTGGACCCGCCTCAGGGCCAAGGTGCGCGACGCCGCGCGCGGCCTGCCATCGGGCGTCGGCCAACCGTTTGTGAATGACGGGTTCGGCGACGTGTTCGGCCTGTTCTATGCGGTGACCGCCCAAGGGTTCTCGGACGCCGAAAAGCACGAACTGGCAACCTTCCTGCGGCGGGAACTGCTGACCGTTGACGGCGTTGCGGATGTCGAGGTTCAGGGCCTGCCGGACGAGGCGATCTTTGTCGAACCCGATCTGGCGATTTCGGTGAACCAGAATGTCCCGCTGCAAGCAATCAACCAGGCCATCGCCAACGCGGATTCGGTCAATTCCTCAGGGTCCTTGCGCTCTGATAATGACCGGACCACCATCCTGACGGCCGAAGGGTCGGACAGTGTGTCGGCCATTGCGGGCCTGTCTGTCGGTTCGCAAGGGCAGGTGATCAACCTCTTTGACATGTCCGATGTCTATCGCGCCCGTCAGAACGACCCCGACATCATTATCCGCTACAACGGGACCGAGGCCTTCACCTTGGGTATCGCGGGTCTGGCCACGGAAAACATTGTCGAGGTTGGTAAACGTGCTGATGCAAAGTTCGCGGAATTGAACACAAGCATTCCCTTCGGTGTCGAAATCCTGCCGATCTATCAACAACATGTGGTGGTCGAACAGGCCTCGAACGACTTTCTCGTGAACCTTGCCATGTCGGTGGCCATCGTGGTCGCCGTGCTGGGCATCTTCATGGGCTGGCGCGCGGCCATTGTCGTTGGCTCGACCCTGCTGCTGACCGTGGTCGGCACGCTTCTGTTCATGTCGCTCTTCTCAATCGAGATGGAGCGAATCTCATTGGGTGCCCTGATCATCGCCATGGGGATGCTGGTGGACAACGCCATCGTCGTGGCCGAAGGGATGCAGATTTCCATGCTGCGCGGCCAGTCCTCGCGCGATGCGGCCGAGGATGTGGCATCGAAAACCCAAATCCCGTTGCTGGGTGCGACCGTGATTGGCATCATGGCCTTTGCGGGCATTGGCCTCAGCCCTGACGCAACCGGAGAATTCCTGTTCTCTCTGTTCGCCGTGATTGGCATTTCACTGTTGCTCAGCTGGGTTTTGGCGATCACCGTCACGCCGCTGTTGGGGCATTACTTCTTCAAACAGGGCAAAGCAGGCGAGATCGACGCTTACGGCGGCCTCCTGTTCCGCACCTATGGTGCGATCCTGCGCTTTGCGCTGCGCTTCCGATGGCTGGTTGTTGCTGGTCTCGTCGGCGTAACCGTGGTGTGCTATGCCGGGTTTGGGCTGATGAAACAGCAGTTCTTCCCCAACTCCAACACGCCTTTGTTCTTCGTGCACTACAAACTGCCGCAGGGCACACCGATTGCACGAACCGCCGAAGACATGGCGGTGTTCGAAGAGTGGCTGGCGGCACGCGACGACGTCGTCTCGGTCACGACCTTTGTCGGCCAGGGGGCTACCCGTTTCATGCTGACCTACTCCGCCGAAAAGCCGAATCCCAGCTATGGGCACATGGTCATCCGCACAGCAAGCCTAGACGACATCCCGGCGCTGCAAGCGGACCTTGAGGCGTTTGGGTCCGTCCAGTTCCCCGAAGGTGAGTTCGGCACCAAGCGTCTGGTCTTTGGCCCCGGCGGTGGTGATCCGATTCAGGCCCGCTTCTCGGGCAGCGATCCGGTCGTGCTGCGCCAGCTTGCGGACGAGGCGGTACAGCGCATGACAGCCGCATCCCCGAACGCGCTGTTGGTTCATCACGACTGGCGCGAACAGGAACTGGCTCTGCAACCGATCTATGCCACCGAACGGGCGCAGACAGCCGGTGTCACACGCGAAGACATCGCCGCCACCCTGCAATTCTCGACCGACGGCATTACGGGTGGTGTGTTCCGCGAGCGCGACCGCCTGATCCCGATCATCCTGCGCCGACCTGCGGACGGAGATTACTCGATCGTCGATCAGGTCGTGTACTCGGACCAGTCGGAAAAATTTGTACCAATTGAACAAATGGTGGATGGATTCGAGTACAAAACGCTCAATACGCTGGTTCACCGTCGTGATCGGGTTCTGACTATCACCGTCGGCGCGGACATCCCGCCCGACCTGACTGCGGCACAGGTTCACGCCGAAGTGCGAGACGCCATCGAGGCCATCGAATTGCCGCCCGGGTACAAGATGGAGTGGGGCGGTGAGTTCGAAAATTCGCGCGACGCGCAGGCAAGCCTGGGCAGACAATTGCCGCTGAGCCTGCTGATCATGGTGTTGATTTCGGTCCTGTTGTTCAACGCAATCCGCCAGCCGATCATCATCTGGCTGCTGGTGCCGATGTCCGTGAACGGCGTGGTGATCGGCCTGCTGGGAACAGGACTGCCCTTCACCTTTACGGCACTTCTGGGCCTGCTCAGCCTGTCGGGTATGCTGATCAAGAACGGCATTGTTCTGGTCGAGGAAATCGATCTGGTCCGCGCCACCGGCAAGCCCCTGCGCGAGGCAATCATCGAAGCATCCGTGTCGCGTTTGCGGCCCGTCATGCTGGCGGCTGTCACGACCATTCTGGGCATGGCGCCACTGCTGACGGATGCGTTCTTCGTCTCGATGGCAGTGACGATCATGGGCGGTCTGGCATTTGCCACCGTGCTGACAATGGTTGCGGCACCGGTGTTTTACCTGCTGTTCTTCGCCCGTGACGAACGAAAGAAAACGACGGAGGCGCCTGCGTAAGGCATTGAAAATAAATAAAAGCCCCAGAGTTTCCTCTGGGGCTTTTTCATTTGGGTCAGGGGTCTTTACCCCTGTAGCGATTTCACCTCGACGTCGCCCTCAGCTTGTGCCTTAATCGCCAGTGCTGCGGCGTTGGCCCCTGCTGCGGTGGTGAAATACGGGATCTTGTCATACAGCGCGATCGAGCGGATGGCCTTGCTGTCCTCAACCGCCTGCGCACCTTCGGTGGTGTTCATCACCAGCTGCACCTGACCGTCTTTCAGCATGTCCACAACATCCGGGCGACCTTCGTACACCTTGTTCACCACGTCACAGGCAACACCCTGTTCGTCCAGCCAGCTTTGCGTGCCGCGCGTGGCCACAAGCGTGAAACCCTGATCAACCAGAACCTGCGCCGCTTCCAGCATGGCTTTGCCCTTGTCGGCATCCTTGATCGAAATGAACGCACGGCCAGAGGACGGCAGCACCATGCCCGCGCCCATCTGCGCCTTGAGGAACGCGCGTGGGAAGTCACGGTCCCAGCCCATCACCTCGCCGGTCGAGCGCATTTCCGGGCCAAGGATGGTGTCGACGCCGGGGAAACGGGCGAAGGGCATGACGGCCTCTTTCACCGAGAACCAGGGCATATCCGGATCGGCCAGCGTCATCTGGTCCGCGATCTTGGTGTCCTTGCCTTCCTGATAGGGCGGGCGCATCGGGAAATCGGCCAACTTCTCGCCCGCCATGATGCGCGCCGCAATCGACGCAATCGCACTGTCGGTGGCCTTGGCAACAAACGGCACGGTGCGCGAGGCGCGCGGGTTCACTTCGATCAGATAGATCTCATCATCCTTGATCGCGAATTGCACATTCATCAGGCCAACAACATTCAGCGCCTTGGCCAGCTTGAACGCCTGATCCTTGATCTGCCCGATGATCTCTTTCGACAGCGAATAGGGCGGCAGCGAACAGGCGGAATCGCCCGAGTGAACGCCCGCTTCTTCGATGTGCTGCATGATACCCGCGACGTGAACGTCGGTGCCGTCACACAGGGCGTCTACGTCCAGTTCGACCGCGCCGGCCAGATAGCTGTCCAGCAGTACGGGGCTGTCGCCCGAGACCACAACGGCCTCGTTGATATAGCGTCGCAGCTGATCCATATCGCGCACGATTTCCATCGCGCGACCGCCCAGAACGTAAGAGGGGCGGATGACCAGCGGGAAACCGATCTCTTCCGCAATCTCCAGCGCCTTTTCGTCGGTCGAGGCAATGCCGTTTCTGGGCTGTTTCAGGCCCAGTTCATTGACCAGCGCCTGGAACCGTTCGCGGTCTTCGGCCAGGTCAATTGCGTCCGGCGTGGTACCCAGAATCGGAATGCCCTCGGCCTCGAGCGCGTTGGCCAGCTTCAACGGTGTTTGACCACCGAACTGAACGATCACACCGTGCAGCGTGCCGTTTTCCTGTTCCTTCGTCAGGATTTCCATGACGTGTTCAAAGGTCAGCGGCTCAAAATACAGACGGTCCGAGGTGTCGTAGTCGGTCGAAACCGTCTCGGGGTTGCAATTGACCATGATGGTCTCGTACCCGGCCTCGGTCAGCGCATAACAGGCGTGGCAGCAGCAATAATCGAACTCGATCCCCTGACCGATCCGGTTCGGACCACCACCAAGAATAACGACCTTCTTGCGGTCGCTTGGGCGTGCCTCGCATTCGACATCGCCCATCATAGGGGCTTCGTAGGTCGAGTACATATAGGGGGTTTGCGCTTCGAACTCAGCAGCGCAGGTATCGATGCGTTTGAAGACCGCGGTAACGCCCAGATTGTGGCGGGCGCGGCGCACGTTATCTTCGCTGCGGCCTGACAGATTGCCCAGACGCGCATCGGTAAAGCCCAGCATCTTGAGCTTGCGGATGCCTTCTTCGGTCACTGGCAGACCGTCCTTGCGCACGGTGCGTTCTGCTTCGATGATCTCGCGAATGCGGGCCAGGAACCAGGGGTCAAACTTGGTGACGCCAAAGATTTCATCGTCGGCCAGGCCATGACGCATGGCTTGTGCGATAGTGCGCAGACGGTCGGGGGTCTGCTTGCTGATCGCCTTGATGACATGCGCCTTGTCATCGCTGCTTTCGACCTCATCCCACAGGCCGATGCTCAACCCCGGAATTTCGATCTCATCAAACCCAGTCAGGCCGGATTCCATCGATGCCAGCGCCTTCTGCATGGATTCGTGGATGGTGCGCCCGATGGACATCGCCTCACCCACTGACTTCATTGCAGTGGTCAGGTAGGGTTCAGAGCCGGGGAATTTTTCAAACGCGAATTTCGGGATCTTGGTGACGACATAGTCGATGGTAGGTTCGAACGACGCAGGCGTGACCTTGGTGATGTCATTGTCCAGCTCGTCCAGCGTGTAGCCGACGGCCAGTTTCGCGGCGATCTTGGCAATAGGGAAACCCGTCGCCTTGGAGGCCAGCGCCGATGAACGCGACACGCGCGGGTTCATTTCGATCACAACCATGCGGCCATCATCGGGGTTGATTGCCCATTGCACGTTCGAGCCACCGGTTTCCACCCCGATCTCGCGCAGGACGGCAATCGAGCCGTTGCGCATGATCTGGTATTCCTTGTCGGTCAGCGTCAGGGCAGGGGCCACGGTAATCGAGTCACCCGTGTGCACGCCCATTGGGTCGACGTTTTCGATGGAGCAGACGATAATGGCGTTGTCGGCGGTGTCGCGCACCACTTCCATCTCGTATTCTTTCCAGCCCAGCAGGCTTTCATCGACCAGGATCTGGTTGACAGGCGAGGCATCCATGCCCGAGCGGCAGAAATGGATATAATCCTCGCGGTTATAGGCCACGCCGCCGCCTGTGCCGCCCAAGGTAAAGGCCGGGCGGATGATGGCAGGCAGGCCGATTTCCTCCAGCTCGTCCAGAGCGATCTGAACACCTGCGTCCAGATCGGCAGAGCCGTCGGCCTTCTTGGGGGCGGTCACGATGGTGGCTTTGGGGTTTTCCAGCCCCAGCCGATCCATCGCCTCGCGGAACAATTTTCGGTCCTCGGCCATCTCGATGGCGTCGCGTTTGGCACCGATCATCTCGACACCGAACTTGTCCAACACCCCCATCTCTTCCAGCGCGAGCGAGGTGTTCAGACCGGTTTGCCCGCCCATTGTGGGCAGCAGGGCGTCAGGGCGTTCCTTTTCGATGATCTTGGCGACGACCTCGGGCGTGATCGGCTCGATATAGGTGGCATCGGCAAGTCCGGGGTCAGTCATGATTGTCGCCGGGTTCGAGTTGACCAGAATAACCCGGTAACCTTCTTCGCGCAGGGCCTTGCAGGCCTGAGCGCCGGAATAGTCGAACTCGCAGGCCTGACCGATAACAATGGGACCCGCCCCGATGATCATGATCGACTTGATGTCGGTTCTCTTCGGCATGGCCTGGCCCCTTCGATTTTGTACGAGTCGCGGGCGCCGCCCAAGCGCCCAAATTGTCGTGCGTTATAGGGACCACGCAGAAAGGTTCAAGGGGTATCGGAAACAGAAGCGAAATTGCCGCTTTCCCCCCTTTCCCCTGCCAGAGTATTCTCTATATCGCCCTTCACGGCAAAAGAGGATGCAGTTGCGTATTCGTTTTGATCAGGGACCAGCCGGTCGCGGAACCCGGTTTCAGCGCCCGACTCGGATTATCCGCGCGGATACGGCGGAGGACGTGCCCCAGGCTCTGGCGGCGCTGGATGAGGCGCGCGCGGGCGGGGCCTGGCTGGCTGGCTATGCCAGTTATGAACTGGGATATGTGCTTGAACCCCGGCTGATCAAACTTTTGCCGGAATCGCGTCGGCTGCCCTTGCTGTGCTTTGGGGTCTACGGCGCGCCGGATCGGGTTTCTTTACCGACGCCCGCAGGCGTGGTGCGCGCGTTTCAGCCGCGCTGGGACGAGGCGCGCTATGGCGAAGCCTTTCAGGTGGTGCATGGTGCTATCGGTGCCGGTGATATCTATCAGGCGAACCTGACCTTTCCGATTGACCTGACCGTCTCGGGCAGCAGTGAAACCCTTTATGCGGCACTGGCAGCGGGGCAGCCCGTTGGGCATGGCGCGCTGGTGCAGCAGGTCGGGTTACCGGATTTGCTCAGCCGCTCGCCAGAGTTGTTCTTCCGCACAGACGCGGATGGAAAGATCGAGACACGACCGATGAAGGGTACCCAGCCGCGCAGCGAAGACCCGGACGAGGATATGCGGCGCCGGGCGTTTCTGACCACGGACGAAAAGAACCGGGCGGAAAACCTGATGATCGTCGATCTTCTGCGCAACGATATCAGCCGTGTCGCATTGCCCGGTTCCGTTCATGTCCCTGAACTGTTCAAGGTGGAAACCTATGCGACAGTGCATCAGATGGTTTCACTTGTCCGTGCCCAGTTGCTCAAATGCGCAGGGCTCAGCGATATACTGACGGCGTTGTTTCCCTGCGGCTCGATCACGGGCGCCCCCAAAATTCGCGCCATGGAAATTCTGGCCGGGCTGGAACCCTGGCCGCGCGACATCTATTGTGGCACCATCGGCTGGGCCGCGCCTGATGGGCGGTCCGAGTTCAACGTGGCCATCCGTACGCTGATGCTGGAAGACGATCAGGCCACCCTGAACGTGGGCGGGGGCCTTGTCTGGGACAGCACCGCCCCGGCAGAATATGAGGAGGCGCTATGGAAAGCCCGCTTCGCCCGCCAGCTGAGCCTGATTTCCGCCTGATCGAAACGCTGGCGTTTCGGCCAGGTCAGGGCTTTCTCCGAAAAGACCGTCACCTTGCGCGCATGGCCCGAACCGCTGCGGCCTTTGGCCTTCCCTTCAACCCGGATTCAGCGACCGCCGCGCTGGATGGCGCGTTGGGCGACACCCCCTTGCGGTGCCGCCTTACACTGGACGCATCGGGTGCATTCGAATTGACCACCGGGGTTCTGGCCAGCAACCCTCCGGTCTGGCGCATCGCCCTGTCTGATCAGCGACTGGCTTCCAATGATCTTTGGCTGCGTCACAAGACAAGCCGCCGCGCCCTTTATGACAATACTCGCGCCGCGCTGACGGATGGCATAGACGAGGTGTTATTCCTGAATGAGCTTGATGAGCTGTGTGAGGGCACCATCAGCAACCTTTTCGTCGAAAAACAGGACGGTCGTATTCTGACACCTGCGCTGTCCAGCGGTCTGTTGCCTGGCATATTGCGCGAAGAATTACTGGATAAAGGAACGGTGTCTGAGGCCGTGCTGACCTTGAGCGACCTGAAAAATGCACAAACTGCCTACATGGGCAATTCATTGCGCGGGCTGATCCGGGTGGAGCTGATAGACACGTGACCAAAGACAGCGCGATGGTCGGACCGCCGGTTGCATTGCCGCGGTTAAGGGTCGAGTTCGGCCTGTTCTATGTTGTCCTGCCGCTGATCATCGCGGTTTTGTTTCCACCGAACTGGATGTTTCCGGCTCTGTTTGCCCTGACCGGGCTGGGGATCATGCTGCTGCATTGGACACCGGGCTTTCAATGGGCCGAGTTGCGCTATGATTGGGCCAACTGGTCGCTTCGCGAAGTTGTGCTGTTTACCGCTTTCATGTCCGTGTTTTGCGTCGGGCTGATTCAGGTGACACGCCCCGACGCCGCATTTCTTCTGCTGATACACCGCCCTGAGATGCTGGCGCTTATCTGGATCGGTTATCCTGTTTTGTCTGCACTGCCTCAGGAACTGTTGTTCCGCCCACTGTTCTTCCGGCGTTATCACGCGATCCTGCCAGAGGGGCGTGCGGCTTATGTGCTGAATGCTGCCATCTTCTCGTTCGCGCATCTGATGTATTGGAGCTGGACTGTCGCCCTCATGACATTTGCGGGCGGGCTGCTGTTTACATGGGCCTACAGGCAGCGCGGTTCGTTCTTCTACGCGGTGCTGCTGCACGCGATTGCGGGCAATATCATCTTTGCGGTCGGGCTGGGTGTCTATTTCTACTCAGGCAACGTGCAAAGGCCGTTTTGACAGGGCGACCCGCCTTGACTTTCCGGGCCTGACAGGGTGTATCGGCGCGACGAATTCTGCGCCCGAAGGGATATGATCCATGCACGCCTATCGCAGCCACACCTGCGCCGCACTGACCGCCGCTAATGTCGGTGAAACCGTTCGCCTGTCCGGTTGGGTGCATCGGGTCCGAGATCATGGGGGCGTCCTGTTCATCGACCTGCGCGACCATTTCGGCGTAACCCAGATCCTGTGTGACGGCGACAGCGCCGCTTTTGCTGCGCTTGAAAAGGTGCGTTCCGAATGGTGCATCCGCATCGACGGAACCGTCAAGGCGCGTGCCGCCGAACTGGTGAACCCGAAACTGCCCACCGGTGAGATCGAGGTTTACGTGCGCGAACTGGAAGTTCTGGGGGCCGCCGAGGAACTGCCGCTAATGGTGTTCGGCGATCAGGAATACCCCGAGGAAACCCGCCTGCGCTATCGTTACCTCGACCTGCGACGCGAGGCGATGCAGCGCAACATGACCTTGCGCTCGGACGTGGTGGCCTCCATGCGCAAGCGTATGTGGGATCAGGGGTTCCGCGAGTACCAGACGCCGATCATCACCGCGTCCTCACCCGAAGGCGCGCGTGACTTCCTTGTGCCGTCGCGCCTGCATCCGGGTAAGTTCTACGCGTTGCCGCAAGCCCCGCAGCAGTTCAAGCAGCTGATTATGGTGTCGGGTTTCGACAAGTATTTCCAGATTGCGCCCTGCTTCCGCGACGAAGACCCGCGCGCCGACCGCTCACCCACCGATTTCTACCAGCTTGACCTCGAGATGTCCTTTGTCGAGCAGCAGGACGTGTTCGACACGATCCAGCCCGTTCTGACCGGTGTGTTCGAAGAGTTCGGTGGCGGTCGCAAGGTCGATCAGGACTGGCCGCAGATTTCCTACAAGGATTCGGCTCTGTGGTACGGCACGGACAAGCCCGACCTGCGGAACCCAATTAAGATGCAGGTGGTTTCCGACCACTTCCGCGGGTCTGGTTTTGCGATTTTTGCAAAGCTGCTCGAACAGGAAGGCACCGAAATTCGCGCTATCCCCGCGCCAACCGGTGGCAGCCGCAAGTTCTGTGACCGCATGAACGCCTTTGCCCAGAAAGAGGGTCTGCCCGGTATGGGCTACATCTTCTGGCGCGATCAGGGCGAAGGGATGGAAGCCGCAGGCCCGCTGGCCAAGAACATCGGCCCCGAGCGGACCGAGGCTATCCGTCAGCAATTGGGTCTGGGTGTCGGCGATGCGGCGTTTTTCCTGGGCGGCAAGCCGAAAGCCTTTGAAAAGGTTGCAGGCAAGGCGCGCGATGTGATCGGCGACGAGCTTGGGCTGACCGAGAAAGACCGCTTTGCCTTTGCCTGGATTGTTGATTTCCCGATCTACGAGCAAGACGAAGAAACCGGCGCGATCGACTTTGAGCACAACCCGTTCTCGATGCCGCAGGGCGGCATGGAAGCGCTACAGGGCAACCCACTGGATGTGCGCGGGTATCAGTATGACCTGGCGTGCAATGGATATGAGCTGGTGTCGGGTGCGATCCGGAACCACAAGCCGGAGATCATGCTGAAGGCCTTTGAACTGGCAGGCTATGGCGAGGATGAAGTGAAATCCCGCTTTGGCGCTCTGTTCAACGCCTTCCACTACGGTGCGCCGCCGCACGGTGGCTGCGCTGCTGGGATCGACCGGATCGTGATGCTGTTGGCGGATGAGGCCAATATCCGCGAGGTCATGATGTTCCCGATGAACCAGCGGGCCGAAGATCTGATGATGGACGCACCTTCAGACCCGACCTCGGATCAGCTGATGGAACTGGGCTTGCGCCTCATCCCGCAGGACTGAACGAGAGCCGCCCGCATCAAGCGGGCGGTTTCATTTTGAAGCCGATTAGCATTCGCGGGTCAGTCCAGCGGGTTGTTCAAATCCCCACGGTTGACACGAATTGAGCGTGCAGTCTGCCGTGTTTGGCGATAGGCCCAGATGCACAGAAGCGTTGCAGTGATGAAATAAGCTGCAATCACGTCAAATCGCCTTTCTCTGTTCCAGACGGTTCTGCACCATGCCGGCGACCTGCGCTGCCTGCGCTGTGATCGGTGCGCCGTTCGCCCGTGACAGCGCCAGCTTTCGGGCGGCTTCTGCCAACGGTCTGTCATCGGCTTCCCGTGCGACCCCTTGCAGGAACTGGGCAGCGTAATCCCATGCGCGATGATCGTTGGGCCCGGTAAGGACATCGGCGATATGCGCCATGTCGTCCTGATAGGCCATCGGGTCGGGGCGGATGACTTCATCTCGAACCGAGCGGAGCCCGCTTGGGCGTCGATCTTCGGGCAGGCGCTCCAGGATGGACTTCTGAAAATAAGACAATGATTTTATCGGCTTGGACAGAAAACCATCCGCCCCGGCTGCGTGGGCCAGACCTTCGGTGGCGTCATCGCCCGACAGGCCCATGATCACACTGATCCGTGGTGAAGCGTCGGCCAGTTCGGCGATCAGGTCAGCTCCGGACCCGTCGGGCAGGCCCATATCGACCAGAATGACCGAGGGGCGATAGATCTGCAGGTGTCGCCGTGCTGATTTCAGGCAGTCAGCGCGTCGGATGCGTGCGCCGCTGTGCAGGCACATCAGGCGGATCGCGTCGCAGGCATATCGGCTGTCTTCAACAACCAGAATTGTCTGTCCCAGCAAGGGCCGCGTTGCGGTGGGCGTGGCGGCGGTGGTGGCAATGAGGCCCGAATCGTCCATGGCAGCTCTCCTATCCAGCAGATGCTTCACGCTAGGAACTTCTGGCTAACACGACGTTAACGCGCGATTTGGCGCACTTGTCCTTTTGCAGAGCAGCCCCCATAACCCACGCAACGCAGGACATCAGGAGTGAGACATGATTGGGCGTCTGAACCACGTTGCCATCGCCGTACCCGACCTTGAGGCGGCATCCGAACAGTACCGCAATGCGCTGGGCGCCAAGGTCGGCGCGCCGCAGGACGAGCCGGATCATGGCGTCACGGTTGTGTTCATCGAACTGCCCAACACCAAGATCGAACTTTTGTACCCGCTTGGCGACGACAGCCCTATCAACGGGTTTCTGGAAAAGAACCCGGCAGGCGGCATTCATCACGTATGCTATGAGGTCGAAGACATCATCGCCGCCCGTGATCATTTGAAAGCGACCGGTGTCCGTGTTCTGGGGTCGGGGGAGCCCAAGATCGGCGCGCATGGCAAGCCGGTGCTGTTCCTGCATCCCAAGGACTTCAACGGCTGCCTTGTCGAGCTGGAACAGGTATGATCCGCAAAACCCGGAGGGGCTGAAGTGACCATTACTGCTGCATTGGTGCTGTTTGCCGTCATCTGGTTCATGACGTTGCTAGTGGTTTTGCCCATTCGCATCAAAACTCAGGGTGACCTGAACGATATCGTTCCGGGCACCCATGCGGGTGCGCCGGAAGTCCATCATCTGAAGGCAAAGATGTGGATCACCACCGCCATTGCTGTGGTTTTGTGGGCTATCATTGCCGGGATCATCATATCTGGTGTGATTTCAGTGCGGGACTTCGACTGGCTGAACCAACTGGAGCCGCGCTAATCTGTGTCAGACCTTTTGGCCTGACACAGCATGAAAAATATGGGTGAATGTCGCCGCGCCAAGGATCGGGATCACCAGATTCAACAGCGGTATCGACAGCGGAATGGCCATCAGCGTTCCAGCGACCCAGATCGTGGTCGAATGCCTGGCCCGCAGTTGGCGTGCGCCATCCCGTCCGATCCGGCGCATGGCGGCCAGCGTGAAGTATTCTCGCCCCAACAAGAACCCGTTCATGGCCCAGAAGATGAAGGGCGCAAACGGGGTGAAGATCGCATAAAGGATCAGCGCCAGCAGGTTTGCGACAATCAGCACGCCAAGAAAGCTGAGGCCGTCCATCAGGGCCTCTGACACCGGGATGCGTCGTGCAGGTGGCAAGGCCGGAAAATGCTTGTCCTCGACCGCTTGTGCCACTTCGTCCAGAAAGATCGATGTGATGGCTGACGCCACCGGCACCATCAGGAAAACAGGCAGGATCAGGACGAGAACGATACCTGAATAGTTCAGAACGTCGTTCAGCCATGGCACTGCGCCGACGAACGGCAGAGAGATTTCACTGCCCGACAACCAGTTGATCAAACTGATCGCACCCGCACAGGCGAGACCCAGCAACAGGATGGTCAAACCTACACCGCGCAGCAGAACGGCGCGGAACTTAGGATCTCCGATCTGGCCGAGCGCGCTGAAAAAGGCGTTCAGGATGATCATTCTGTGATCCATTCCGTTATGGCCGCCACATCGGGCCGCGGGCGCTCGGGTGGGGCTGTTCCTTCGGTGGCGATATGTATCAGCCCGGCTACGCGTTCGTTGTCGGCAAGCCCAAAGGCGTCGACGCAGAAGTCGTGGTCATGGGTTTGCCAACCCGATAGCCAGTTTGCACCCCAGCCTGCGGCCAGCGCGGCATTCAGCAAGGCAAGACAGACCGCGCCCGCAGAATAGGTTTGTTCGATTGCAGGTATTTTTTCGGACGGTTTTTGTACTTCGATCACCGCTACGGCCAGATGTCCCATGTCAAATTGGCTGCGTGCTTTTGCAATATCTTCCGGACTTTTCTTCAGCCTTTGCCCGCAGGCTTCGGTCAGGGTTGCCAGTCTTGCCATGGCCCCCTGTTCCAGAACGATAAATCGCCAGGGTTCCAGTTTTCCGTGATCGGGGCTGCGTGCGGCTGCGGTCAGCAGGGGGCGCAACTCGTCCGGTGTCGGGGCCGGGGCAACCAGTGTCTTGGCAGGTCGGGACCGGCGCGACTGCAAAAACTCCAGAGCAGCGGGGTTTTTCATCGACATATGTTAACTTCCTTTACATCACGTCTCTGTATCTTGGTCGGCATGCCGAGGGTTTCAAGGGCGCGGCGACGGATCGCGTGGATCAATTTCATTCCACCGCCCATCATGCAAGACTATTGAGGGAAGGGGCGACAATGGCGAATTCCAAACTACGAGATCTGCCGGATCTCAGCGCGCAGGCGCACGCCGGGACAACGTTTCATCTGAAAGTAACTCCCAAGGCTGCACGCGACCGGGTGGTTGTGGAAGACGGGCAGATCAGGGTATTTGTCACGGCACCGCCTGACAGTGGTAAAGCCAACCATGCGGTTCAGGTAATTCTTGCGAAATGTCTTGGCGTCGCGCCTTCGACACTGTCACTCAAGCAGGGGCAAACTTCGCGCAGCAAGGTTTTTGTCTATGCGCCCTAAGATCCCGTTTCACGGATCTGGTAAACTCCCTCGGGCAGGTCCAGCGCTGCGGCCAGATCGCGGACCTGTTCCGGCGACAAGGTGATCTTTTGCACCTGTTCGGTTCGCGGATCAAACTGTTCCAGCGTGACGCATTCGGCGAAATTGTTGATCACAACATCTTCCTGCAAAGGTTTTTCACCTTCGTCCACAAGCGTTATGACCGTCGAGTCGAATTCATGCTCAATCGAAAACATAAGGACAGAGTGCAAGCCGTCGACGCGCAATGCAAGACGTTCGTTTCAAAGCCTTGTGTGGTCACGCCGAACGGCACGTACTATGTTGAAATCACGGTCAGACCGAGCCGAAGGATTTAACATGCGCAGACGCTTTGTTTTGGTGCTTCCCCTGCTTCTTGCGGCCTGTGCGGAAGGTGGATTGCGCGTGCAACCTGCTGCGGATTGGCTGGGTGAAGGGCCGGGTTCTGAGGATGTTGCCCAGACCTTTCGCGAAGTCAGTCAGAACATCGGGGCCGAGGCCCGTAGCCAGTGCTTGAAGCAATCAAGACCTCAGAGATGCGATTTCCGGATTCTCGTTGATCTGAACCCACGTGCGCCAGCCAATGCGTTTCAGACATTGGACGACCAGCGGCAACCCACCATCATTTTTACCCTTGCGATGATCCGTTCCGCGCAAAACGCAGATGAACTGGCTTTTGTCATGGGGCACGAGGCGGCCCATCACGTTTTGGGCCACATCGCACGGCAAAGCGAAAATGCCAGCGCAAGCGCAACTGAGTTCGGAAAGGCGGAAAAGCTGCGCGGGGGCGACGCCGCCGACATAGAAGAGGCCCAGAAAGTTGGGGCGCAGGTTGGTGTTCAGGCTTATGTGAAGGATTTTGAGCTTGAGGCTGACCAGATGGGCACGATCATTACACATAATGCGGGCTACAACCCGCTGGTTGGGGCGAAGTTCTTTGACCGGATTCCGGATCCCGGCGACAGGTTTCTGGGCACCCACCCGCCAAACGCGCAGCGCGTTCACATCGTGCTTGAAACCGCGACACAACTGGGACTGGCACAATGACTGATCTTGTGCGCCTTGGCGTGATTTTGACGGATCGCGGGTCGAAATATGCGGTTTCCGGGGCGCGCGTGGTATCACGCGCGGACGTCGACGCGGTTTTGGACCAACTGAAGTCCGATAAATCTTATGCCAAGGCCACACATAACACGTGGGCCGCCTCCTTGCCGACCGGCGCGCTGAAGGCCGATGATGGGGAAAGTGGCGCCGGTATGGTAATCCTGCGGATGATCGAGCGTGCAGGGCTGGACAATCACGTGATCATCGTCACCCGCTGGTACGGAGGCAAAAAGCTGGGTGGGGACCGTTTTCGCCGCGTTCAGGATGCAACCCGGGCCTATCTGGACCACATCGGCGCCCAATCTTGACCTGCATCAAAGTCTGACCTTCCGGATGCGCTAGGATTTCGTAAAGCGCGAAAGGGAAAGGATACAGCATGCCCACCCGAGAGTCCTTGCGGCTTCATGCCGGATTGGTGGACGATATGGCCAGAATGCTGGACATCGATCTTGAGGAAGCAGCCATTGGCGGCAAGCTATCTGTCGACCAGATTTCTGACGCAGTTCTGCGATGTACCGATTGTCCGAACCCGGATCATTGTCAGGATCTGCTTAAGAAAATGGCGACCGCTGGGCGGACACCTGAATATTGCCGTAACCAGGAGTTACTGCACAAATTGATGCCTTAACTGTCAGGTTCGCCATGCCACGTCTCGGTGAAATCATGGCCCACCTGCGCTTGGTACTGCGGATGGGCGAGGTCACAGGAACCGACCTGGCCGCAGCCTATCGGGACGGTCACCTGAAACATGAGGATTGGGCCGAGATCGTGCAGCAATGCCGAGGCTGTGCCTGGGCCAGAACCTGCCCAGAGTGGCTGGAACGGCGCGAACAGATTGATCATGCCCCATGCACATGCCCGAACCGTGAGCGTTTCAAGGCCATCAAAGCTTTGCAAGCGGAGGACGCGTGATGCCTCGGGATATTCTGGGTGAGGTCGAAAAGCACTTTTGGTTGACGCGCTCTGTCTCGCGAAGCATGGGAATTTCACTGAGCGAAGCCATGGCCGAAGGGCGGCTGTCGCCCGAAGAATACGCCGAACTGGTCACGCGCTGTCGCGCATCGGGTTGTGATGCGCAATGCACCAGCTGGCTGGCTCAGCGGCAGCATCCAGCGGACACGGCCCCGGATTTCTGTGCAAATTCAGAGACACTGAACAGATTAAAAGGTTGATCAAAGGTCTTTATGCGTTCCATCGCATAGCGGCGCGTTTGCACTGTGTTTGCACCCGCAAAAGTAGACCTTTTTGCTGGTCTCGGCCGTGTATTTCACCGGTTCGAACCCGCTACCTTTATGTGAGCCATCGCAAAAGGGTTGCCGGTTCGACTTTCCACACGCGCACCAGAAATAGGTTTTCCCTTCGACAACCTCGACTGAAAAAGGGGTTTTCTGGGCAATAACGGGTGTGTCTGACATGTGGCTTCTCCGTCTTTAGCTGAAACGTCGCACAGTTTAGGACGATGCAGACAAAAAGGTAGCTGTAATGCCGCAAGGATCATCATTTGGGCTTCGAACTGGCATGGAATCGCTCTTCCTCACAAGGAAGTGACCGTTTCAGTTGCCAGATTGCCGTTCAGCCCGTACTCTGGAAACAGCCCGAAAAGCTGGGCAATATCAGAAAAGTAATAGAGGATTGACGGACATGAAACTGAAACTTGCAGCCGTTGGCGCATTTGCTCTGGTCCTGACCGCTTGTGCGCAGCAGGAAGAACCGACCCCTGTTTACGTACAACCCGACTACGACAAGTATGGCTCGGCCAGCTGCTCGGCAGGCTATGAACTGGCAACAACCGAAGCAGGTCAGACTGTCTGCAACCCGGTTTCTCAGTAAGCTTATCGCAGGCGGTCTGATTGCGGACCGCCTGCACCATTTTCAGGAATTATCGCCGCCATTCATGGCGGTTTTTTTCTACCTGCGCTGTACGGGGTAACTATTCACCCGAGGGCATTATGGGCAGGTTACTGGCGTCAAACGGGTTTCCCCCACAGATCGTATTCCCCCGCCTCGTCCACTTCGACCGTGACGATATCGCCGGGTTTGAGGCCTTCGAAGCCCTCGTCAATGAACAGGTTGCCGTCGATCTCAGGCGCGTCCGATTTGGTGCGGCAGGTGGCGGCTTCGTCATCCACTTCGTCAACGATTACTTGAAGCGTTTGTCCGACTTTAGCTTGCAACTTGGCTTCTGAAATGGCCTGAGCCTTTTCCATGAAGCGATCCCACCGCTCTTGCTTGATTTCGGCCGGGACATGATCAGGCAGGTCGTTTGAGCGCGCACCATCCACGTTTTCATATTGAAAACAGCCGACACGATCCAGTTGCGCCTCGTCCATCCAGTCCAGCAGGGTTTGGAATTCGGCCTCGGTCTCACCCGGATAGCCAACGATAAAGGTCGAACGCAGGGTGATATCGGGGCAGATTGCGCGCCAGGCTTGGATTTCGTCCAGAGTTTTGGCCGCTGCGGCGGGGCGGGCCATCCGTTTCAGAACATTCGGGTGAGCGTGCTGGAACGGGATATCCAGATACGGCAATATGTTGGACCCGGCATCCGCCATCAGGGGGATCAACTCACGCACATGTGGATAGGGATAGACATAGTGCAGCCGCACCCAGGCATCCATCTGACCTAGTTCACGGGCCAGATCGGTGATGTGGCTGCGCACCTCGCGGTCTTTCCACGGGTTCACATCGTATTTCCGGTCCAGCCCATAGGCCGAAGTATCCTGCGAGATCACCAACAGTTCGCGCACGCCGTTTTCGACCAGCTTTTCCGCCTCGCGCAGAACCGCATGGGCCGGACGGCTGGCCAGTTTTCCTCGCATATCGGGGATGATGCAGAACTTGCATTTGTGGTTACAGCCCTCTGAGATCTTCAGATAACTGTAGTGGCGGGGGGTCAATCGAACGCTGCTGGCGGGCAGCAGATCAACGAACGGGTCAGGGTCAGGGGGAACGGCGGCGTGAACCGCATCCAGAACCTGCTCGTACTGATGCGGTCCGGTGACCGCCATGATGCGGGGGTGGTGCTCGCGGATGTAATCCGGTTCGGCCCCCAGACAGCCGGTGACGATGACCTTGCCGTTTTCAACCAGCGCCTCTCCGATTGCGTCCAGCGATTCCGCCTTGGCGCTGTCGAGGAACCCGCAGGTGTTCACAATGACGGCATCGGCCCCGGCATAATCGGGCGAAATGCCGTATCCTTCAGCACGAAGCCGGGTCAGAATGCGTTCGCTGTCGACCAAAGCTTTTGGACAGCCCAGCGACACCATGCCGATCGTCGGCTGGTTTGAACGGGGTGTCTCGGTGATCCGGGCGGCCGGAGCCAGGTCAGGGCGGAGGTTTGGCGGGTTCGTCGTCATGGCGCGGCATATAGTGGGGAAAGCTTCCCCTTGCAAATGTGACGTGCGATTTGAATGATCGCGGTAAAGACAAGCCAAAAGGCGGAGAGCAGATCATGAAATGGCTGATACGCATCCTGTTTATTGTTGTGGCGGTGGTTGGGCTGGTCATTGGCGCGCTATTGCTGATGCCCGGCGACAAGCTTGGCGCGATTCTGGCCGAGCAGGTCAAAGCCCAGACAGGGCGCGAACTGACATTGAGCGGCGATGTGCGCCTGTCGTTCTGGCCGGTGCTGGGTATGGAAACCGGGCCGGTGCGTTTTGGGAACGCCAGCTGGGCCGGGCCAGAGCCGATGCTGAGCGCTGATAGCCTTGCCGTGGGCGTGGATGCTGCTGCGCTTTTGAATGGGGATCTGCGGATCAAACGCGTTTTCGCGGAAAACCCGGTGCTGCGGCTGGAGCGTTCGCAAGGGCGCGGAAACTGGGAGCTGAGCGCGCCTGTGACCACCGCGACTGCCACACCGTCTGCGGGGACGGTTCCGGCAGGCGCATCGTCGGCCGTAACTTTGGAAGAGTTGCAGCTAAATAATGCGCGACTGATCTATGTGGAAGACGGTGCCACGCAGATGGATTTTCCTGATGTCACCTTGTCGGCCAGTTGGCCTCAGGTCACTGCGCCGATGGTAATGGAAGCATCAATGCCTGTACCCGGAGGTGCTGTTCAGGTTGATTTGAAGATCCCGGACTTGCCAACTTTTGCCGCAGGGTCCGTAACCGCGCTTGAACTGGCCCTGACTGCACCGGGTGGTGAGATAGGCTTTGACGGCCACGTCAATCTGGCCGGAGAGATGGACGGGACCACAAAGATCACCACCCGAGATACGGAAAAGATGCTGGCGGCCTTCGGTCAGGCGGGTGTGGCTGTGCCGTGGGGATTGGGTAACGTTGCCGATATCTCTGCACAAATGACCTATACGCGGGACGGTCGGATTTCCCTGCGGAGCATGACAGCGCAGTTGGATGGCAACCAGTTCGTCGGAGAGGCGGATATCACCATTTCCGATCCCCCTCAGATCGTCGCACGGTTGGATGCGGGCGATCTTGACCTGTCAAAGATATCCGAAACCGGCGCC
This sequence comes from Ruegeria sp. AK11, assembly GCF_056541095.1. NCBI lineage: Bacteria > Pseudomonadati > Pseudomonadota > Alphaproteobacteria > Rhodobacterales > Roseobacteraceae > Ruegeria > Ruegeria sp. AK11. The sequence continues at coordinate 66,519 of NZ_JBQFXU010000007.1, read as the reverse complement.
GGGTCGGGTGGCGCGTCTCAACCTGCGTCACCAGTTCAGGAAGGCTGGTCAAAAGACCCAATCGACGCATCCGCATTGGCTTTGGCGAATGGCAATATTCGCCTGACGGCCAACTCAATCGCGGTTCCCGGCATGACCTTTGGGAAAAGTGACCTGACGCTGACACTTGATCGCGCGCGGGCGGTTCTTGCCATGCATCCCGCGACGTTGTTTTCGGGTCAGTTGAATGGGCAGGTGGTTGCCAACAATCGCAATGGCCTGTCCGTGGGCGGCAAGGTGACGGCAAGTGAGATTGATCTGAAACAGGCGTTGTCGACACTGGCCGGGGTCGAACGCCTGTCGGGAAGCGCGGCAGGAACCGTTGAGTTTCTGGGTGTAGGTCAGTCTGAGGATCAGATTATGCATTCTCTCAGCGGTAAGGGAAATCTGGATGTCGGGACGGGGGTAATATCCGGTTTCGATCTGGATCGACTTATGGGGCAGGGGACCGGATCAGGCGGGACGACTGTGTTCAACAGCCTGTCGGCCAGCTTCGCCATCGATCAGGGTGTGTTGACGAATAACGATCTGCTTATGTCGCTCAAGAATTTTCGCGCCGATGGTCAGGGGATCGTGGGTCTGGGTGCGCGCAATATCGATTATCTGTTCACGCCCGTAGCTTTGCGGGCCAATTCGGGGCAGGGCATATCGGTGCCTGTGCGTATCGTTGGCCCGTGGAGCAACCCGTCAATCAAGCCGGATCTGACCAAGGTCATCGAAGCAGCGGCAGATGTGAAGGTCAAGGAGCTGGAAAACGACGCGAAACAGAAAGTTTTCGAAAAGGTTGGAAACGAGCTGGATACCACCATCACGGACAGCGATCAGATCGAAGATGCGCTTAAGAACAAGCTTGAAGAAGAGGCGAAGAAAGGGCTGCTCAAACTGTTTGGCGGCAACTGAGCAAGTGTTGCGCTTGGGGCGATCAGATATGCCCCAAGCAGTTTTCTTCAGATGGTCTGGTCGTAATCGCCAACACCGGGTTCGGTTCGGATCACCGCATCGATATCGGCAAAGATCGCCCGCATCTCAGCCTCGCTTTCGCTGCTTTCACAGACGACCACCAGATTGGGTGTGTTGGATGAAGCCCGCACCAGCCCCCAGCTGCCATTGTCCAGAATGACACGTGCGCCGTTCACCGTAACGACCTCTTTGATCGCACGGCCAGCAAATGTCTCACTAGCTTCGCTTTTGGCAACGAGCTTGTCGACCAGACGCTGCAGGATATCGTATTTTTCGGTATCTGCTGCATAAGGTGACATGGTGGGCGTTGACCATGTTTTGGGCAGCGCCTTGCGCAGGTCGGACATGCTTTGATCCGGGTTGCGGTTCATCAGCTTGCAGATCTCGACCGCTACGCGCATTCCGCAGTCATAACCGCGCCCGACCGGCTCGGCCAGAAAGTAATGGCCCGACTTTTCGAACCCAGCCAGCGCGCCGATTTCCTTGACGCGCCGTTTCATGTGGCTGTGGCCGGTTTTCCAGTAATCTGCCTTGACGCCAAGGGCCTGCAACTCGGGATCGCTGGCAAACAGGCCGGTAGATTTCACATCTGCGACAAAGGTCGATCCGGGGTGCAGCTTGGCAAGATCGCGGGCCATGATCACACCCACCTTGTCGGCAAAGATTTCTTCGCCTTCATCATCTACGACGCCACAACGATCACCGTCACCGTCAAACCCAAGTGCCAGATCGGCACCGCTGGATTTTACCGTTGCCGCCATGTCATGCAGCATTTCCATCGCTTCGGGGTTCGGGTTGTAATTCGGGAAAGTGTAATCCAGCCGATTATGGCTGGGGACGACCTCAACCCCCATCCGTTCGAAGATTTCGGGCGCAAAGGCCGAAGCGGTGCCGTTTCCGGTTGCGCAGACAATCTTTAGCGGGCGGGACACTTTGAAATCACCGACGAGGTCGTCGATATACGCTTCCTTCACGCCCTCGACGAATTCCCAAGATCCACCCTCATGCGTCTGACCTTCGCCGTTTAGAACGATGTCGCGCAATTCAGACATCTCGTCGGGGCCGTGTGTCAAAGGGCGGTCAAAGCCCATTTTGACCCCAGTCCAGCCGTTTGGATTGTGGCTGGCCGTAACCATCGCCACGGCCGGTACATCCAGATGAAACTGCGCGAAATAGGCCATTGGGCTAAGCGCAGGGCCAATGTCTTTCACGCGGATACCGGCCTGCATCAATCCCAGGATCAGGGCGTTTTTGATCGCCAGTGAATAGTCACGATAATCGTTTCCTACGGCGATCACGGGTTCGATCCCGCGCCTGCGCATTTGGGTACCCAGCCCAAGGCCCAGCGCTGTCATGCCTGGAAGGTTGATCTCTTCCGGATATTTCCAGCGGGCGTCATATTCGCGAAACCCGGTGGGTTTGATCATCGCGTCGCGCAGAAAACTCCAGGTGTTCGGTGTTACCTCGGGAATTGGTTTGGTCATAACAAGTCTCAGTAGTTAAATCTGAATAGGATCAGCTTTGGACAGCGCATCGAAGCGCATCAAAGTGTCAATGAGTTGGGGCATCTGATCCAACGGAATCATGTTGGGCCCATCCGAAGGGGCATTGTCCGGATCCTGGTGTGTTTCAATGAACACCGCGCCAATACCCAGCGACACGGCGGCGCGCGCCATGACCGGTGCAAATTCGCGTTGCCCGCCCGAGGAGCCACCTTTTCCTCCCGGTTGCTGCACGGAATGGGTCGCATCCATCACCACCGGGTATCCGGTTTGGGCCATTTGCGGCAGGGACCGCATATCAGCCACCAGCGTGTTATAGCCGAACGAAGTGCCACGTTCGGTCAGCAGGATATTCGTGTTGCCTGTGCTTTCGATCTTGGACACGATATTGGGCATCTCCCACGGCGCAAGAAACTGACCCTTTTTCACATTGACCACTGCTCCCGTATTGCCCGCAGCCAGCAGCATATCCGTCTGGCGGCACAAGAACGCCGGGATTTGCAGGACATCTACCGCCTTGGCAGCGATGGCGCACTGCGCTTCGGTATGAACATCGGTCAGGACCGGTATGCCCATTGTCTTGCGGATACCGTCCAGAACCTGCAACCCCGCATCAATGCCCATGCCGCGCTTGCCGGACAGCGAGGTCCGGTTCGCCTTGTCATAAGATGCCTTGAAGACATATTGCGCACCGGCTGCATCGCAGGCCTCTTTCATCTTGCCAGCAATCATCTGTGCGTGGTCTGCCGTTTCAAGCTGGCAAGGGCCTGCAATGATGGTCAGCGGAAGGTCGTTGCCGACTGTCAGGTCGGAGATTTTTACATGTTTCATGAGTCTTATGAGGATACCTGTTCACGAAGGACCGACGCGGTAAGCGAGATCATGAGGTAGATACCAGCAAACAACAGGAATGCCAAAATCGTATTTTCGAACTTGCGCGGATAGCTGGGTTCCTGACTTGGGATCGGGTTCACCGAGACGGTCAGGTAACGCACCTGCCGGTTAGCTTCGGATCGGGTCGATTCCATTTGCTGCATTGCCGTTTGCAGCATCATGTCCCGTGCCGCCAGATCCGCCTGAGCGATCTGGATGCGCACGCTCAACCGCGCCAGCGAATTTTCGCCATCGGAAGCATCCTGCATCTCGGCATTTAGTTGTTCCAGCACCTTTTCAAGCCGGGCAATGTCAGCCTTGACGCCGTCGACCTTGGCTTTGTTCGGACGCAGGTTGTCTTGCAGGGCGGCAAGTTCAAGCTCTTTGTCCTGCACCAATATCTCGATCTCGTTGATGCGGGCGCGGAGGCTGGCAATGACATTCTCGGGGTCCAGTACCGCCCCTTGAAGCTGAAGTTCGATCAATTCCTCCTGCGCCTGCCGCCGCGCCTCCTGCGCCGCTTCAAAGCTTTCCAATGCGTCGCGCATCTGGTCTTCGCGCTTCTTGCCGGACAGGGCATTCACCCGGGCTTCGGCGTAAGAAATCAAACGCTCCGAGAACTCGGTCGAGGTCTGTGCGTCTGGTGCAACAACCTCCATCCGGATGACCCCTTCGGTTGGATCATACCCGATTGTAATCATGCGTTTGAACAGCTTGTATGCGTCTTCCAGCGTGGCGTCGGGTGATAGCCTTTGAATCGGATCAATCACTTCCTGCTTGAAGACATCAGAAAAACCGGCGTCTCGATCCAGCAGCAACAAGGCCTCTTTCGATTCCAGGAAAGATTGAACCGAGATTGAATCCTGCGTGGTGGCGAATTGCGTCCCGGCAAGCAGCCCGCCGATGGAACCCGGCCCGCCATCGGCTTGCAGGATCAGAAACTCGGAATCGCTGGCATACATCGGGGTGGCGATGCGATAGAAATAGAACCCCACAACAAAGGTCGGCAGAAACACAAAGGCGGCCAGACGCGCGAACAGGCCAAACAGTTTACGCCTGCGTCGGCGCGCGATGTCCTTCTGAATCTGACCGATTTCAAGGTTCCGCCGCTCAGCCGGGCTGAGCTCGGGTCCCGGAAGGTTTGGCGTGCTTGCGCCTACGGATTGCGGCAACTGAATGCTGATCTTGTCTTTGACCTTCGAACTGTCGCCCTGTGCCGAGGGCTTTGCCGCGGCAAGATCAAGAAGGTTCGTGCGCTGAAACGGATCAATGCCTTTCTTGCGCAGCAAGCGCACCGCATCATAGTCCGATGTTGCTGCCAGTCCGTGTTTCTGCGCGAGTTTACGCGCAATACGCAACTGGCGGCCTGTCAGGCCTTCGCGCTTGATGTCGTCAATTTGCGTGCCTGGCTGGGCCTCGGCCGCCGGCGCCTGACCTTGCGTCGCGCCCCGTATGCGCGAGATTGCATCCGCTCGCGCCTCGGCCGAATCGTCCACCTGTCGATTGCTGCGCCAGTTGTACTTTCTAACCTTGGGTTTCGTAGTCATATAGCTGCTTTGCCTCTTCCAAGGAGTCAAACATGTACAATTGCCCGTCCAGCAGAACGGCGGCCTGCTGAGCGAATTTTTCCAAAACAGTCGGGCTGTGCGACACGATCACCAATGTCGTGGTGCGCAACCTTTCCTTCAGGATCGCCCCTGCTTTTTCGTTGAATTCAACATCTGTAGACGCTGGCATCCCTTCATCGACAAGATACATGTCGAAATCCAGCGCCAGCATCAAAGAAAACGTGAATCGTGACCGCATCCCCGAAGAATAGGTGGACAGCGGCTGTTCGAAATATTCACCCAAACCGCAGAGCCATTTGCAATACGCCTCAACATAGTCCGGGTCCATGCCGTAAATCTTGGCGATGTATCGCGCGTTCTCAAGCGCCGACAACTTGCCGGTTACACCCCCGGTGAAACCCATGGGGAACGAGACCCGGCATTCGCGGCGGATCACACCCTCGTCGGGTTTTTCCAGACCGGCCATCATGTTGATCAGCGTGGTTTTGCCAGTACCATTCGGGGCCAGAACGCCCAGCGACGTGCCCAGTTCGACACGGAACGAGACCCGGTCCAGGATCACCTTGCGGCGCGTCCCGGTCCAGAAGGACTTGCTGACATTGTCGAACTCTAGCATTCGGGGCCTGCTGCTCGTTTCCGTTGTGTCGCCGCGCTTTCAGGCGGTCAGAAAGGATGGTTTTTACCGTTCCATGTTGGCTACATTATGTCGAATTATGAAACAAATGTTCAATGCATTGCTGCCGACCCCTCAAACAACTGATCGGTTGTCGGCAATTCCGCTGCACTTCTAGAAATCTACCGCACCATTATTATGTGGTTTCACACCCGATCCTTGCAAAACAGCTTTGGGAGGTTTTGCAACAAGATGAAAGATTTAGATGGCGAAATCCGTGCGTGCCGCCTGTGCGCCGCGTCCTTTGCGCAAACCAAAACAGCCCATGAACCCCGCCCGGTGGTTTGGTTTCGGCGCGGAACACCCATCCTGGTCGCGGGGCAGGCACCGGGTGCGCGCGTGCACGAGTCAGGGCGGCCCTTTACAGACCCGTCAGGCGACAGGCTTCGCCAATGGCTTGGGGTCAATGAACCTGTTTTTTATGATCGTGACCTCGTGTCGATTGTGCCCATGGCATTCTGTTTCCCCGGCTATGATGCCCGCGGCGCGGACCTTCCTCCGCCCGCGATATGCGGTAAAACTTGGCATGACAGGGTGATGCAGGAACTGGGGCAGGTGCCGTTGACGGTGTTGGTCGGTAGTCATGCGCATAAATATCATCTGGGTGCGCGGGGGTCGGTGACGGACACCGTTCGGAACTGGCAGGACCATGCGCCGCGGGTCTTTGCCTTGCCTCATCCGTCCTGGCGGAATACGGCATGGGTAAAGAAAAACCCGTGGTTCGAGGCAGAACTGCTGCCGGTTCTGCGCGCGCGGGTCCAAGAGGTGCTGAATGACTGAAACCACAGCGTTGGACACGGCGCATGCCGCGATGCTGGCAGATCCGCAGAACGATGCTGCCCGTCTGCAGTTTTTTGAACGGCTTGCTGATAGTGAGCTGTTCTTGATGCTGACCGAAGAAGCGGTGGGCGAAAACATCTCGCCCGAAGTGTTCGATGTGGCCGACGGGCGCTTTGTGTTGGCTTTCGACCGCGAGGAACGATTGGCGCGGTTTGCCGGGCGGCCCGTGCCTTATGTTGCGCTGTCGGGGCGCGTGTTGTCGGGGATGCTGGCAGGGCAGGGTATCGGGCTGGGCCTGAACCTGGAAACTGCGCCATCATCCATGCTGGTGCCTGCCGAGGCCTTGGGCTGGCTGGCCGAAACGTTGCAGCATGGCCCCAAAGAGGTCGAGGAAAAGCTGGCCGAGTTCATGCCTCCCGCCGGTTTGCCGGACAGCCTGTTGACCGCCCTTGATGCAAAACTGGCAACTGCTGGTGGGCTTGCCAGTGCAGCCTATCTGGTCGCCACGAAATCCGAGGCGGGCGCTCAGGGTCATTTGCTGGGGTTTGTCGGTGCGGTCGAGGGGGCCGAGCCAGCGCTGGCCAAGGCAGCTTCAGAGGCGTTGACGTTTTCGGGGATCGAAGCGGGGGCGATGGATGTCGGGTTCTTTGCCACAGATGACGCCGCTGCCGCGCTGCTGGCGAAGACGGGGCTTCGCTTTGACCTGCCCGAACCGCAGGTTGCAGATCTGGTGCGCGAGGTTCCGGGCAGCAATCCCGCGAAACCGCCAATTCTGAAGTAACGGCCAAAACGCAAACACGCGGCGCACAATGCACCGCGTGTCACTAGGATGGGACTCTGCTATTCCGCAGCAGCTTCCAGTTTGTCCTGCGTACGTGTTTCGAAATCACTGGCGTCGTGACGCTCGTGAAGCTGCGTGTGCGGCTCGCCAAAGGCGCGGTTGACCATACGGCCACGCTGAACCGCAGGCCGTGCGTCAATCGCCTTGGCCCAGCGCACCACGTTCTTGTAGGATTCCGCGTCAAGGAACTCTGCCGCGCTATACAGACGGCCCAGAACCAGTTGACCGTACCACGGCCAGATCGCCATGTCGGCAATCGTATATTCCTCGCCCGCGATATAGGTCTTGTTCGCCAGTTCCCTGTCCAGAACGTCCAGCTGGCGTTTTGCCTCCATCGCAAAGCGGTTGATCGGGTATTCCCACTTTTCGGGCGCGTAGGCGTAGAAATGGCCAAACCCGCCGCCCAGATAAGGGGCGCTGCCCATTTGCCAGAATAGCCAGTTCATGACTTCGGTCCGTTCCGGCCCGGACGCGGGCAGAAACTCTCCGAACTTCTCAGCCAGATGAAACAGGATCGAGGCACTTTCAAACACCCGAGCCGGCTTGTCGCCAGAGCGATCCCAAAGGGCGGGGATTTTCGAGTTTGGGTTGACCTCGACAAACCCTGAACCGAACTGGTCGCCCTCGCCGATGTTGATCAGCCAGGCGTTGTATTCAGCGCCTTCGTGACCCAATGCCAGCAACTCTTCCAGCATAACGGTGACTTTGACACCGTTGGGCGTGGCAAGGGAATACAACTGCAATGGGTGGCGTCCAACCGGCAAGTCCTTGTCATGGGTTGCGCCGGCAATAGGTCGGTTAATGTTGGCGAACTGTCCGCCACTTTCACTGTCCCATGTCCAGACTGCTGGTGGGGTATACGAAGATTGGTCGCTCATGTCTTGCCTTTCATGCCTTTGTCCGGGCCGCGTTCGATGCAGTCTTACAGGTAGTGTTGCAATCCGCCGAGTCCAACCCAGCTTTTCCGGCATAATTTGTAATAATCCGCGACCAAACTCTCACGTTTGCTCGAGAGGGGTCACAGCGGCGCGAGGAGGGCTACGAACAGAATGGGAATCGCATATTGTTTTGCCAGACCTGCCATCACGGCGTCACCGATACCGCTGGAACGAAAAGGATAAACTACATGAAACGCTTTGCTTTGACCTTTGCTGCGGCCATGGCCCTGGCCGTTCCGGCATTTGCCGGGCCGCAATATATTGACGGCACAGGGTTTGCCGTCTCGGGGTATGATGTTGTCGCCTATCGCAACCTGGATCAGGTACCGGTAGGTCAGCCACAGCACGAAGGCGTGCGTGGCAATGCCAGCATTACTGCCGAATACAATGGTGCAACCTGGGCATTCTCGTCCGAGGAAAACCGCGACAAATTTCTGGAAAACCCGGCCTATTATGCCCCGCAATATGATGGGCACTGCGCCTATGGTGTGTCGCGCGGTGGCAAGGTTCCGGCAAACCCGAACTTGTGGCGGATCGTTGACGACAAGCTGTATCTCAACATCACGGATGTGGTCGTCGGGTTCTTCGAAGAAGACATTCCGGGCAACATCAACCTTGCTGAAGGCAACTGGCCGGGTATCGAGCCGTCTGACGCCTCGACCAGCGTGATCCCGAAATTTACCTCGGAAGGTCCGGTGAAAAACTGACCCGGCCAAAATTGCACAAAGCCCGGCTTACCCAGCCGGGCCTTTTCGTTCAGCCAGCAAGCCAGAACTGATCCCGTATCGTCTGGTCGGCGTCAAACCGGATCCTGACGCTCTTGGCACCCGGAAATTTGCGTTCTCGGATCGTATCGGGAATGACGACTTCCCCAGCGCCCGTATCGCTGGATTGAAAGCTCAGGATTTCCGCTGTGGTGTGCCGCGCACTGGTCAGAACGGTCGTTGGCAAAGCCACACGATTTGCGCCTTGATTGACGGGTGTCGTGACGAAGTAAGTCAGGTGCCGCCCAAAGCATCCGACCGCGTCGGGAACATGGTCAGCAACACCGCTGCCGCATTTGGGTTGAATACCAGGCTGACTGTTCATATGCGACAGCGCTTGCCCCGGATTCAGCATTGCCTCACAGGCGGCAATATCTTCCTGCGGAAGCTCGATGATACGTTTCTTCAACCGTGCCCGACGTGGTTGTGGCGGGCCAGCAGCGGCACCGCCCTTTGTCGCCAGCCCTTCTTTGCGTAGAAAATCATAGGCTGCCTTGGCGCGCGAAAACCCGGAACTGTCGCCTTCCTTGTGATCAGGATGCGTGTGAAAGGCGATGTGACGCCAGGCCTCTCGTATTTCACTGGAATTGGCAGACGGGTTCAGGCCCAGATCTGCCAGGGCATCCGTGCGTGCCCTAACCTTATCGACAGGTTCCATACTCAAAACACTCATTAAAAACTACACAGCCCTAGTGTTGCCGAGGGCATGGTTTTGTCAAATTTCATGGTTGATTGAGAGGGAAGCTGACAACAATCGCGATGCGAGGATTCCATTGTTCCGCAAAGGCGTGAATTCGCGGATGAAACTGTGAAACAGGTCACGCATAAGAAAAGGAAAACGCCAGGGAAAATTCGTAACCCGGGCGAATCATTGAATTTTTCAGTTGTCAGGCGACGTTTTGAAGATCGACTTGTGGCGTAATTCCAAGGGCAAAGCACACATCGCGCGTCAATTCCGGGCGGTTGAGGGTATAGAAATGCAGCTTGTCCACGCCACCTTCGATCAGGTCCGAGCACAACTCGGTGCAGATCGCAGTTGCCAGCAGATCCTCACGCCCGTCGCGCACGGCCTTTTCAAAGGCTTGTTCGACCCAATCGGGAATATGCGTGCCGCAACTTCTGGCGAACTTGCGCGCACCTGCCCAGTTTTCTATCGGCAGAATGCCCGGAACGATCGGTTTGTCGATACCCGCCTTTGCGCAGGCATCACGGAAACGGAAGAAGGTTTCGGCCTCGAAAAAGAATTGCGTCAGCGCTTCGTCAGCGCCCGCGTCAAGTTTGGCCTTCAGCCAGTCCACGTCTGCTGACATGTCGGCAGCTTCAGGGTGCTTGTCAGGATAAGCCCCGACACGGATGCTGAACATTTCGGTTTCAGCCAGCGCCTCAATCAACTCAATCGAACTGTTAAAGCCGTCGGGGTGCGGTACGAACCGATTATGCCCTTTTGGCGGGTCGCCCCGCAGGGCCACGATGTCCTGCACGCCCGCACGTGCGAATGTGTCGGCGATTTCCAGCGTTTCCTGCCGCGAAGCGTCAACACAGGTCAGATGCGCAGCGACGTTCAAACCAGAGGATTTATGCAGGGTTGCGACCGCGTCGCGCGTCAGTTCCCGGGTCGTACCGCCTGCACCGTAGGTGACGGATACAAAACGGGGCTCCAGCGGTGCCAATGTCTGGACCGTATCCCAAAGGCGGAAAGAAGCCTCCAGAGTTTTGGGCGGAAAGAACTCGAATGAAATTTCGGGTTTGGACATGGCTGCCTCACTGGATCAACTGACTATCTTGTGCCATGACGGGCATTGTGAGACAAACTCATATTATTCAACAACAACATGAACGATACTTGAGATGCACATTGAATTCCGCCACCTGCGTACCATCAAGGCGATCCATGAATGCGGTGGGTTGGCGCGCGCTGCCGACCAGTTGAACATCACTCAATCCGCATTGAGTCATCAGATCAAAGGGTTGGAGGATCAGGCCGGGGTCGAGCTGTTTCTGCGACGTTCAAAGCCGATGAAGCTGTCAGCCGCCGGTTTGCGTCTGCTGCGGTTGGCCGAGCAGATCCTGCCGCAGGTCGAGGCGGCACAGAATGAGTTTTCATCGCTGCGGGACGGGCGTACCGGGCGGATGCATATCGCCATCGAATGCCACGCGTGTTTCGAATGGCTGTTTCCGGTTCTTGAATCCTTCAGGAAATCCTGGGGCGACGTGGATGTCGATATCCGACCCGGTCTGGCCTTCGACGCCCTGCCAGCCTTGCAGAAGGAAGAGGTTGATCTGGTGGTCTCATCCGATCCCGAAGACCTGCCGGGTGTCGAGTTTGTGGAGCTGTTTGACTACAACCCCGTCTTTGTCGCTGCATCAGCCCATCCACTGGCGGAAAAAGCCTATGTCGAGGCTGAGGATTTCCGAGGCCAGACCCTGATCACCTACCCGGTGGAACGCACACGTCTGGATGTGTTCAGCCAATTGTTGATCCCTGCACGCGTCGAACCCGCCTCGATCAGGCAGGTGGAATTGACAGCTGTCATCCTGCTTCTGGTGGCATCAAACCGGGGCATCTCGGTTTTGCCGGATTGGGTCGTGCGCGAGGTCAAATACAATTCGGACTATGTGACCCGGCCCCTGACCAAAGAGGGGATTACGCGTCGCCTTTATGCAGCGGTCCGATCAGAAGATCTGGACAAGCCCTATGTTCAGGAACTGGTGAAACTGGCCCGCGAAGAGGCGCGCAAGCTGCAATCCCGGTAGAGGCGTTTTCTGCGGGTCTGTTATGCGATCATTCCTCTTGGCAAGGAAGCCTTGCGGCAGTATACGCGCGGCTTGACCGGACAGGAGCCCTTTTACAATGGTTGGCAGTGCAAATCTCAACATCATGATCAAGGCCGCGCGCAAGGCGGGGCGTTCTTTGGTCAAGGACTTTCGTGAAGTCGAGAATCTGCAGGTGTCGATGAAGGGCGCGGGCGATTTTGTCTCCAAGGCCGATATCGCGGCCGAAGCCATCCTGAAGGACGAATTGCTGGGCGCACGCCCAACCTATGGCTGGCTGGCCGAAGAGGGCGGTTCCATCGACGGAGAAGACCCGACCCGCCGCTGGATCGTAGATCCGCTGGACGGCACCACCAATTTTCTGCATGGCCTGCCCCATTGGGCAACTTCGATTGCACTGGAACATAAGGGCAAGATCGTTGCCGGCGTGATCTATGATGCTGCCAAGGATGAGATGTTCTTTGCTGAAAAAGGCGAAGGTGCGTGGATGAACGACACCCGAATTCGTGTGTCGGGGCGTCACCGCATGATTGAATCGATCTTTGCAACCGGCCTGCCTTTTGGCGGTCGATCTGACCTGCCTGCAACCCTGCAGGATCTGGCGCGTCTGATGCCCGCCTGCGCCGGTGTGCGCCGTTGGGGTGCTGCGGCGCTTGACATGGCATATGTGGCTGCGGGCAGGTACGAAGGTTTCTGGGAACGCCGCCTGAACGCCTGGGATATCGCCGCCGGTATCATCATCGTGAAAGAGGCGGGCGGCTTCGTGCAGGCCCTGAACCCTGAAGGCAACGCGCTGGAAGATGGTGAAGTGATCTGTTCGAATGAACCGATCTTTGATCAATTCTCCAAAGTCATCCGGGGCTGATCGCCCCTTAGCCCAGCTTTATCGACGCGGAACGCGCGGTATACGAGACTGCGACAGCTTGTACTTTGTCTCTGGGTGGGGCGGATGCCCGTGCGTGCGGTTCCAGAATTGCACGCCGCCGCGCCGCAGCCACAATGGTACGCATAAGATCAACCCCACGGCAAACCCGCCGGTATGGGCCCAGTAGGCGATACCGCCTTCGTCCGGGTTGCTGGTGACGCTGCCAAAGAACTGAATCGCCAGCCATAAGCCCAGCATGATGAAGGCGGGGATGGTAAAGACCCTGAAATAGACAACCAGGATCAGCAGAATATCCACACGCGCCTTGGGAAACAGCAGCAGGTATCCCCCCATGACACCCGCAATCGCGCCCGAGGCGCCGACGGTAGGCACCTGAGAGTCCGGCCCTGTAACCACATGGATCAGACCTGCGCCGATACCTGCGACCAGGTAGAACAGCAAAAAGGGCAGATGGCCCATTTCGTCTTCCAGATTGTCGCCGAATATCCATAAGAACAGCATGTTCCCGGCCAGATGCATCCATCCCCCATGCAGGAACATGGATGTTACAAGGGTTTCCAGACCAACCCCGTCGCTGACCCGCGCCGGGATGATGGCGTAATCGAAGAACAGCCGGTTGATAAGTGGCGCATCATTCATGATCCCCACATAGCTGAGGAAGATCAGGATGTTGGCCGCCAATAAGACGTAGACAACATAAGGCGTGCGCCCCGAGGGGTTATGGTCACGTATCGGAAACATGAGGTGACGCTGGGCTTTTGCGCGCCCAGCGTCAAGGCAAGCTTATGCCGCACCTCCCAACAACGCAGCGTTTCCGCCAGCTGCGGTCGTATCGACACACACATGGCGCTCACCCAGCACGCGCGCGCGGTCGGGTCTGCCCGGAATCAGGGGAAGAATGGGGCCGTCCCGACGGGCCAGATGCTGTTCGATCTGCTGCGCGGTTTCAGCATCGCCCCACCAAAGAACACCAGAGATACCGGTCAGGTTCTCCAACCGGTGAAGGTCAAGCATTCCGGTTGCCTGAATGGCCGTGCCACCCAGCGCCTGTACGGCTTCAGCCTGTGCGCGCGCCGCCGTTTCCCCCGGCCCCATGCACAGAAGTGGTGGGCGGGGATATTCGCTCAGCCGGTTCGATTCTCCGGTTGGGCCGGGCAGAGAACGGGTTTGGATTGGGGCAGGCTGGCCTTGAGGGGCAGGCAAGTCTGCTAAGTTTTTCCAATTCTCATCTGTGGTTTGTCGATCCGGTGCACAGAACCTGGCCATGTAATTCGGGCCGCCCGCCTTCGGGCCAGTGCCTGACAGCCCTTCACCGCCAAAAGGCTGGGAGCCAACGATGGCACCAATCTGATTGCGGTTTACATAGATGTTTCCGGCATGGATAGCTTCGGTCACATGCTGCACCCGGTCGTCGATCCGGGTTTGCAGGCCAAAGGTCAGCCCGTATCCGGTTGCGTTGATATCCGCGATGACCTTGTCGATCTCCTGCGCTTTGAACCTTGCCACGTGCAATACGGGGCCAAATATTTCGCGCTCCAGCGCGGCAATGCCCGAGATTTCGATCAACGTGGGGGCAACAAAGATACCTTCGGGTGGCAGCGGCAGCTCTTTCAGAACACGCCCTTCGGCCCGTGCCGTGGCGACGTGATCAGCGATGACCTGCCGGGCCTGCGCGTCGATCACCGGGCCGCAATCGGTAGAGATCAGCCACGGATCACCGATGCGCAGGGCATCCATTGCCCCTTTGAGCATGGTCAGGACGTCATTTGCGATATCCTCTTGAAGGTACAGGCATCGCAGTGCGGAACACCGCTGGCCTGCGGATTGAAAGGCACTTTCAATGATCGATTGCACGGCCTGTTCGGGAAGTGCGGTGCTGTCAACGATCATGGCGTTCAGGCCACCAGTTTCCGCAATCAGCGGCGTGCCGGGGCGCATGGACCCAGCCATTGCCGACCGGATTCTGAGAGCGGTTGTTGTCGAGCCGGTGAAGGCCACGCCAGAAACGCGCGCATCCGATGTCAGCGCCGCGCCCACGGTCGGACCACCCGGCAGCAATTGCAGCGCGTCGCGCGGCACACCGGCCTCATGCAGCAATTGAACGGCGCGGTGTGCGATCAGGGGTGTTTGCGGCGCAGGCTTGGCCAAAACGGCGTTCCCGGTCGCCAAAGCTGCCGATATCTGCCCTGAGAAAATCGCCAGCGGGAAGTTCCAAGGGCTGATGCAGGTGAATACGCCAGCGGGCTCGGCATCAGGTATGTTGGCGGCGTAGTAGCGCAGGAAATCCACCGCCTCACGCAGTTCCGCCACGGCGTCAGGCAGCGATTTGCCAGCCTCGCGCGCCAGCAGGGCGAACAACTCGCCGTAATGCGATTCATAAAGATCGGCAGCAGAGTTCAGGATGCGGGCACGTTCGGCTGCCGGGGCCTGCCACGGCTTTGCCGAAGCCAGCGCCAGTTCAACATCCGCGTCACTTGCCGAGGCGACCTCACCTGGTTTGTCGGCAGGATTTGCCGGGTTGACTACCGGCTCATCCGCCCGGGGTTTTGCAGCGTCAGCCAGCAAGGGCTGTGCATACCAGTGATATGCACGGAACTGGTCCCGCGCTGCATCAACCTTGTCCAGCGTCGGAGTGTGGTGAAGATCGAATCCCATGGAATTGGGGCGATCCGGCTGGAACAGTTCGGGGCCGGTGGGCAAAGGGGGTGGGGGCGTTTGAACAGTAACAAACGGATCTGCGGCAACCACTTCCGGCGGGACGTTTTCGTCGACAATCTGGTTGACGAAGGATGAGTTTGCCCCGTTTTCCAGCAGACGCCGCACAAGGTAGGCCAGCAAGTCACGATGCGCACCAACCGGTGCGTAGATGCGACAGCGCGTTTTCTGCCTGTTCATCACAAGCTGATGCAATGTCTCGCCCATGCCATGCAGGCGCTGGAACTCAAAAGGCTGACCTTCGGCCATGTGCAGGATGGCGCTGACTGTATGGGCGTTGTGGGTGGCGAATTGCGGATAGATCCGGTTTGTCATGCCCAGCAATTTGCGCGCATTGGCGATATAGGACACGTCCGTGACCGCCTTGTGCGTGAAGACGGGAAAGCCATCCACGCCTTCGACCTGCGCGCGTTTGATCTCGGTGTCCCAATAGGCGCCTTTGACCAGACGCACCATCAGCTTGCGATCGTGGCGTTCAGCCATGTCATAGAGCGTGTCCAGAACCAGCGAAGCGCGTGGCCCATAGGCCTGAACCACGATGCCAAACCCCTCCCAGCCGGCCAGAGCCGGATCGGACATCACCGCCTCAATCACCTGCAATGACAAAGACAGGCGATCCGCCTCTTCGGCGTCGACGTTTAGCCCCATGCCAGCGGCCTTAGCCAAAAGGGCCAGCGCCCGCAGGCGTGGAACCAGTTCATCCATCACCCGCTTTTCTTGTGCCAGTTCATAGCGGGGGTGCAGGGCCGACAACTTGACCGAAATGCCGGGGTTGGCGCGGATATCATCATGGGTGCAGGCTTCGGCGATGGCCGAGATGGCGCGTGAATACGACAGGTGATAACGCGCGGCGTCCGCCTCGGTTCGCGCGGCCTCTCCCAGCATGTCGTAAGAGTAGGTATATCCCTTGCTTTCCATCCCGCGCGCGCGTTCCATCGCAGCGTGAATGGATTCACCCAACACGAATTGCCGCCCCATTTCCTTCATCGCCCGCGACACGGCGGTACGGATCACGGGTTCCCCCAATCGCTTGATGGCCCCGCGCAGGGCGCCAACAGGCGAGGTCTTGCCTTCGTCCAGAACCTTGCCCGTCAGCATCAGTGCCCAGGTTGAGGCGTTCACCAAGGATGAAGACGAGTGCCCAAGATGCTTACCCCAATCCGAAGGGGCGATTTTGTCTTCAATCAACGCGTCAATCGTGTCGGCATCCGGCACGCGCAACAGCGCCTCGGCCAGGCACATCAGGGCGACGCCTTCGTCGGTGGACAGGCCGTATTCGGCCAAAAACACCTCCATCAACCCCGGAGACGTGCTGGATCGGATGTCGCGCACAAGCTGCGCGGCAGCGGCGCTGATGGCGCCGCGGTCCGTGGCGCTCAGGCTGGCCTGAGAGATCAGGGTTTCAAGGATCGCCGACTGGTCAGCATAGGTTGAGGTGTCGATTAATGTACGCAGGGTATGAGACATGGGTCCTCCGGTCTTTGTGCCAATATAACTGCGAAAACTCAGGACAATCGCCTGAGTTTACGGTAATTGAAGGCGGAATACCTGAAATTTCGCCAGAAGGCAGCGCAAATGAACTTTCCCGACCTGGACCGGTTTGACCGGTCGATTCTGAGAATTCTGGCCGAGGATGGGCGCATTTCGGTCGCCGATCTTGCACGCGAAATCGGTCTGTCGAAATCACCGACACAGGCGCGCCTGAAACGGCTTGAAGCAAGCGGGGTGATCAAGGGATACCGGGCGATGCTGGATCCGATCAGACTGGGGCTGGACCACGTTGCCTTTGTCGAGGTGCGTCTGACCGATACCCGCGAAAAGGCACTGGCCGAGTTCAACGCGGCTGTCCGAAAAACTGCCGAGGTCGAGCAAGCCCATATGATCGCTTCGAATTTCGACTATTTGTTGAAGGTCCGCACAGCCACCATGTCAGAGTATCGTCGTGTTCTGGCCGAAAAGATTTCATCCTTGCCGCATGTCGCCAGCACCTCGACCTTTGTGGCGATGGAGGCGGTTAAGGAAACCGGCAGTTTGGGTGGGTTCGAGCATCAGGCTTGACGGATCGGGATTACGAGCCATCCTTGGTACATGATACACGCTTTCCTCGCCGCTCTTGCTGTTGTTGCCTTGTCCTGCGCGGCGCACGCCCAGTCCTGCCCTGATTCTCCGGATCATTCAGAAGGTGTGGATGCGCTAATCAATCAGGTTCAGAAGGCAGAATCGCAAAGTGATGCGCGCGCTATTTCCAACCAGATGTGGGAGCTTTGGACCGATGCGCCAGATGCGCGTGCACAAGGCTTGCTGGACCGAGGAATGGCGCGGCGGGAGGCCTGGGATTTACCGGGCGCGTTGGACGAGCTTGACCAGCTTGTCGAATACTGCCCGAACTACGCCGAAGGCTACAATCAGCGTGCGTTTGTGAACTATCTTCGACAAGACTTCGCTGCTGCCTTGCAGGATCTGAATGTCACGATCGAGTTGTCGCCGAACCATATAGGTGCGCTGAGCGGGCGCGCCTTGTCACTGTTGGGTCTGAAGCGCCTTGACGACGCGCGCGCGGCACTTGCCGAAGCGCTAGAACTTAACCCATGGCTGTCAGAGCGGGCATTGTTGGAACCCGGCGGTCTTTTGGAACCGCCCGGTCAAGATATCTGACGCCGGGTTTTCGAAAGAACCGCAATGGGAAACCGAACCTATTTGCAAGCAAACTGGTCGTGTTGGACCCACCCGAGTTGTTCACTGGCTATCCAATGGCATGACTTCTGGCTGATGGGCGCGTCTATCGAACGCTGAGCATCATTGGCGAATACACCAACGAGGGGCTGATGATCCGTGTCGATCGCAAGTTCAACTCAACCGATGCGCTGAATGCATTGGCTGACCTGTTCATCCTCCGCGGCCCGCCGGAATACATAAGATCCGACAATGGGCCGGGATTTGTCGCCCAGAAGCTGCGAGGGTGGATCACAGCTGTCGGGGCGAAGACGGCTTAAATCGAGCCGGGATCACCCTAGGAGAACGGCCATTGCATAAGCTTCAACGCCCGGTTCCGGGATGAGCTGCTCAACGGTGAAATCTTCTACAGCCTAAGGAAGGCGCAAATCCTGATTGAGCAATGTCGTGTCCACTATCACTCCGTCAGGCCGCACAGCGCGTTGGGCTACCGCCGGCCTGCGCCCGAAATAATCGTCCCAATAGACCAGAGGCCCACGGTGCAGTAACAAACAAACCGGACCACCCGATAGGGGCACGCCGCCGAAGGCGCTGAAGGCGGCTATGCTGACCCTTTTTGAATATCCTGCCGAACACAATGTGGGCCACTTGTACAAAGCCAAACCCGATTTGGCGGCGCATTACAAATCCTGTGATCCGACCAACTCTTTCAATCCGGGGGTCGGGAAGATGTCCAAGGCGTGAACCTACCGGTGACAATGTCAGATGGGACTTGGGCGCATGTGATAGGCATCCAGCAGAGCTTTGCCGTTTTCATAGAACGCAGTTTCGCCAACCAGTTCTGTTACACCGTAGCGATCCAACTCGGCTTTCACGTCTGGCTCGACCAGCGTGAAAACCAGCCGTATCCCCTTGGATTGCAGGAAATTGGCGATACTGCGCAACGTGAACCCGGCTGTGAAATCGACAACGTCAATTGCCGAGGCGTCGATGCAGAACCATGTCAGTTTTCCGTCTGCGTTCTGAACGATTGTTGTGACTTCCTCGGTGAATATCTGCATGTTCGCGTAGTACATGCCGTGGGAAAACCGGTAGATTACCAGACCGGGCTCGAATTGGTTTGGTGCTTCCAATCCCTTTGAACGCCAGCCACCGGACTCGGTACGCAATACTACCGAATTCTTTGGGTGGTATCCCCGGCGTGTGTGGTCGACCAAAGACAGGACCATGGCAAAAATGACACCTTGCTCGACACCAACCAGAACAACCACGGTGGCAGTTGCCGTTGCAACCCAGAACTCGGACCGGGCCTGCCTGTAAATTGTTGCCATTCCGTGCAGGTCGATCAGCTTGAGACCGATCAGAAAAACGATGGCCGAAAGTGCTGCTGTGGGAAGATAGGCTAAAGGCTTGGTCAGAAACAGGATAACCAACAGGACTATTACCACTGTTGTCAGTTGCGCCACCTGGCTGCGCCCTCCGGCGCTGGCGACCATCTCGGTCTTTGTGGGGCTGCCATTGACCACGAATGTCCCCGTGAATGCGGCTCCGAAATTCGCAAGACCCAGTCCGATCAGGTCCGTGTTTTCGTTGAAAGTCTCATCATATCTCGAGGCGTATGCCCGTGATGTTGCGGCGCTTTGTGCCAGAATAACAACGAAGATGGACAAGGCCGTGGGGAGCAGTTGTTTGAACAAGGTCCAGCTCCACTGCACGTCCGGGATCGAGAACGAGGGCAAACCGCCGGCAACCTCTCCCAACACCGAGATTCCGGAAATGTTGAATGAAAAGGCCCAACTGCACAGGATCACCCCGACAATGGCAACCAATGGGCCCGGGATTTTGCGCGACAGTCTTGTGCATCCCAGGACAATGCCCAACACGGCTGATGAGACGATCACGGTTGGCCAGTTGACGTTGGATATGTTGAAGTAAACGTCCTTCAACCTTGCAAGTGTTCCGTGCCCAGCGGATTCGATGCCCAACAATCCGGGCATTTGACCCGTTGCAACCTGAATGCCCACGCCGGTCAGAAAGCCGACCAATACCGTTCTGGACAGAAAATCGGCCAGAAACCCCAGCCCGATGACACGCGCGGCAATCAAAAGCATGCCAGCCACAAGCGCCAGCAAGGACGCCAGTGCCAGATACTCAGACGTTCCGGACATCGCCAAGCCCGCCAGTCCCGAGGCGGTGATGGCTGCTGTTGCCGAATCGGCGCCGACAACAAGGTGTCGGGACGATCCGAACAGCGCAAACAGAGCCATGGGAATCAGGATCGTATACAGCCCGGACATGACCGGAGTGCCGGCGATTTTGGTGTAACCCATGACTTCGGGGATCGCGAGGCAGGCAAAACTCAGACCAGCCAGCATTTCTGCAGGAAGGCGCGCGCGGTCAACAGGCAGAATGCCCTGCAGGATTTGCAGACGCGCCGCTCTCTGATTTCTGTCCTGTTTTTCCATGGGTTACCCTATACCCATTCAACCAGCGAACCGAATGTTCGAACCGTCAGGCTATCTTATAAGCAAATTATCACAGGTAAATTGGGTGGCCTGATTTGCTGTTTTTCCCAGTTTTTAAGTTATTTTCGCCGAACTACGGGAATCCCCCAATTTCGCAAACTGCCGATCAGGGGTAAACATGACCTACCGTACTTACCACACACAAACACGGTATATACTTTCCCCGATGAGGGGCTGGTCACACCCCCTCGGCCGGCCCCTCTTAACTTTTAGGGGGTCGCGAAGGCCCAAATCACTCGTTTGAAAACTGACATCGTGTGAACGTACTTAGTTTTGGATCAATTTGGCCACGAGTGTCGGCAGTGTTTCAGACGCACTGTAAGCAACGGTGTGCGGTATATTGGCCACCGGGGTTTTGCGGTACCCTTCCGTGAACAGCAGAAACGGTATCCTGGCGTTTACAGCTGTTTCTGCGTCGACCTCGCTGTCGCCGACATACAAGCGTGTGTCCGAGGTCCCAAGTGCTTTGAAGCTTTCCAGCAGGTGGCCCGGATCCGGTTTGCGAATTGGCAATGTATCACCGCCGAAAACAACGTCGAAGAACCGGGATAGGTTGAGCGCCTCCAGCACGTGACGTGCGGGTGCTTCGGGTTTGTTGGTGCAGATACCAAGAACGCAACCCATCTGTTTCAGTGTTTCCAGGGCTTCGGGAACCCCGGGATAAGGCACTGTCGTTGCACTGACCGCCGCATTGTAGTGTTTCAGTGTCTGTTGCGTCAGTTCCGTGTGGCGGTCCATGGGCAAATCACAGTGTCGCATCAAACGCTCGACCAGTTTGGGAAGGCCATTGCCAACAAACCCTCTGATCACATCAACGGGCACAGGATCGTGACCGACGCCATTCAGCGTTTTATTGGCCGCTGCTGCCAGGTCCCCGACGCTGTCGACCAACGTTCCATCCAGATCAAAAACAACTGCTGCGGTCACGTTTTTCTTGCCTTTCAATACCCGCCCCAAGTCTTAACCCGTCGTTTTCAGGGGCGCAATCGGCTCAATGATGCTTGATTTGAAACAGTGCTTGACATTCCTTACTAAAATAATCAGATTTAATAACAGGAACGGAAAGCCAACCCTCTCGGGTCAGCCAGATAAAACGAAACGCAACAGGTATGGCACCATGCCGACTCGCTCTGGAGATGCCCCGATGAACGTACAGAACCCGACCCCAACCCAAGGTTATGCTGTCTCGATGCTGCCTGCGCACAAGGCCGAGGATTTGACCAAAGGTGGCCACCTGGCCCATATCGAGTTGGGCGACCAATTGTATACCCTGCGCATCACCCGTGCAGGTAAACTGATCCTGACGAAATGAGCGCGCATTCATTGCGCGGCGGTGCCGCGGTCGGCCGTCTGGCGGACCTTGATCCTGTCGAAGCAGGTGCGGTGATGTATCTGCGGATGTGGAGCCAGGGTGAAAGTGGTCGCGCCGATGTCGCGAGCGATTTTTGCATAGCGCTCGGATCAGATTATGGGCGTGCCGCCATGCTGACGCTGGATCGTCTGTGTTCGCTTTGCGCAACGCATTGTCGACGTCCGTTAGTCAGGCACGGTCTGGGGTGTGCATGTCTGGGCGCGGATGAGAATTGTTTTGCCCAAATGGTTGCCGCCGCATCCGAAGGGGCACGCGAAGACGCGATGATGATGGCGTCACTGATCGTGCGCCCGGATTTTGCGCCTGCTCTGGCATCCCTGTCGGAGGAACTGGGCCTGACGCTCCGGCGTATGACGACGGGAAATGCGATTCCGACGACAGGCCACGATACCCGCACTGCCGTTTTGCATTGACTGTGCTTGCAGGACGGTCAAACCCCGGCAAAGCGCCGGGGTCAATCCTTCAGCAGCACCCGCATCCCGCGTGGTGATGGTCGTGACCGCAAACCGGAGCAGGAGAGAAGTCACCGACCTCGGACAGCACGTCCCTTAGCGCCCACAGGATCATGTCCACATCCTCGGCCTCAATCGTCAGCGGTGGGCGGATTTTCAGGATGTCGTCCTTTGGTCCCTCACTGCCGATCAGAATTCGGTGATCACGCATCCGATTTTTGACATAGCTGCAAATCTCGGTTCCTTCGGTTCCGTCGGGATTGATCAGCTCAACACCCAGAAACAGTCCCATGCCCCGTACATCGCCAACGCAACCAAAGTCGGCTTCGATCTGGCGCAGCCCCGCCATCAGGCGCTCACCCATCTGACGCGCATTGTCCTGCAGGCCTTCGTCATCGACGATGTCCAATACTTCCTTGCCGATCCGGCAAGACAGCGTTGATCCGCCAAAGGTCGAGAAGAATTCGATCCCGTTGTTAAAGCTGTTGGCAATCGCCCGCGTCGTTACCAATACGCCAAGAGGGTGCCCGTTACCAATGGGTTTACCCATCACCACGATATCAGGAAGCGCGCCCTGATGTTCAAATCCAAAGTAATACTCACCCAGGCGACCCAGACCGGTCTGTACCTCATCTGCAATGCAGACACCCCCGGCGGCGCGGATTTTTTCATAAACCGCAGGCAGGTAGCCCTTGGGCGGAATAATCTGTCCACCGACAGATGGGAAAGTTTCGGCGATGAACCCGGCTAGACCTTGACCCCGGTCCTGCAAGGCAGCAATGGCCGGGTCCACAAGATCAGCAAATTTCTGCGCCCGATCCGCATCGTCACGCTTGAACGAGCCGCGATAGTCGTCCGCAACCTCGACCAGTTCGACCCAATCGGCTTTCCCGATGCCACCCGGTTTGTTGAACTTGTAGGCCGATATCGCCACAGCCGCATTCGTATTGCCGTGATAGCCATGGTCTGGCGTCACGATCCCCTTGGCGCCGGTATGGGCACGGGCAAGCCGCAGGGCCAGTTCGTTCGCTTCAGTTCCGGAATTGACGAAGAAGCAGACCTCGAAGTGATCGGGCAGTTTGGACAGGATCTTGTCAGCAAAAGTTGTCTGTGCCGGATGCAGGTAGCGGGTATTCGAGTTCATCCGCTTCAACTGATCCGCCGCTACAGCTTGAATGCGGGGATGCGCATGACCCACATGAGGGACGTTGTTATAGGCGTCCAGATAGGGGCGGCCCCATTCGTCAAACAGGTGATGTTTCCACCCGCGTACGAGCATGACAGGGTCATCATAAGTCAGCGACAGGTTGCCGCCAAAGTGATCGCGGCGACCCTGCAGGATCGCCTGTTTGTCTGTGGGTTGGTAGAAAACCTTGTCATCCGGCAGGTTCAGTAAGGCCGCCGGGTTCGGGCAGACTGCGTGCCACAACTCCATCTCATCCGGATCGCCGACACCGGGCCAATCCGCCTCCATGCCATTGGTTGTCAGCGCCAGCTGGAAATGCACATGCGGTGCCCATCCGCCATTCTGGCTGGCGTCGCCCAACCGGGCGAACGCCGCCCCCTGTGCCACCGGATCGCCGGGTTTCAACCGGTCACAGCATTCCGGGTCCAGATGACCATAGAGCGTGTAGAACGGATCGCCATCCGGCGTTCCATGGTGCAGGATTATCACCGCACCGTAATCGAGGTGATGATCTCGGTTCTCGACCACTTCGACCCGCCCGCTCATTGGTGCGTGCAGCACCGTCCCTGCGGGTGCAAACACATCCACCGCCAGATGCACTGTTCGCCGGTCCGAGGCTTTCCATGGCCCTTTGCGAAATCCTGGCTCGGCATAAATCAGGCGGGGTTCGTTGTAATAGCCCAGCCACAGCCCTTCGCCGTATTCTTCACCAACATGTGCGGCCTCGGCCAATGGCATGTGGAAAGGGTTCTGGGGCCACACACAATTTTCAACCGACAACGACCCCATAGGAACATCGCTTAGGTCCTGACCGAACAGTTGGGAAAACCGGCCGCGATGTTCTTGCAGATACGCATGGATGCGTTCTGCGCCGTCCACGACCGGCAGCCCGCACGCTGCCCGAAGACGCGCAGACATCAGTCCGCCGTTGACGGATGCATTCTCAAGAAACCGCCACGCAGGTGCCTGCGAGATTGTCACATATGGATCGTCCGGGTTTTCGACCGCCATCAGGGTCGAGTTGAGGACAGATACTGCCAGTCGCATCCGCAGCAGAGGCCAGATCAGGTCGATCTCCTCGGCTTGCAGTCGGTTTGCGGCATGGTACCCCCGTATGAGAGCAGTTAATGCCCGCTCGGGTCTGACATGATCTAGCACCACATAGGCCCCGGCGATTGCAAGGTCACAGACGCGCGGTGCTGCACACATGTCACCCAGATCAATCAGGCCGGAAACCCGCCTCCGCTCGCCCAATTCGCCTTCAACCAGAACGTTATAATCATTGGCGTCGTTGTGAATGGCCTGTTTCGGCAGGCCCTCAAGCCTATCCGTGATCGCCGTGAATTCGTTGCAGATATCCCGAAGCAACGCCCGACGCGCGGGATCGCTGATGGCGCCCAGCTTGTCATTGATCCAACTCGCTTGCGTCAGGTCCCATTTGAAATCTGGGCGGTGCAAAGCTTCATGCTGAAACCCCTCCAGCGCGCGATCTGTTGCGCCCACAACACGACCCAATTTCAGGATCAGCTCTTCGGATTTCGGGTTCGCTTGTGCATAGCAGCGCCCGGGCAGGCGTTCCTGCAACCACACCAGCCGCGATTTCCCTTCGGAATCGGAAATTTCCGGCAACATTGCGCCGTTCAACGCCGGGAACACCTTTGGAAACGGCAACCCGGGAGCTTCCGAGGCGATATGCGCAAGTGCTTCGATCTGAAGATCTACCAGACCCGCATCGCACCCTGCGCGCATGACTTTCAGCACATAGTCTTGGCCATTTGTGGCTTGCGCCAGAAAGTTCAGATCATATTCGCCATCCAGCCGGGTCAACCGTGCGTCCAGTCCCCAGTTTTGGCGCAGCGCGTCCGCCCAGAAGTTCACCAAATCGTTCATGTCTTTCTCCGTCCCGCTCATCCGGGATCCTCTTCATCTGGCCGAAAATATCCTCGGGGGTGAATTGGCCCAAAGGGACAAGAGGGGGCAGACAGCCCCCCGACCCCTTAATCCAAGGCACGCAAACGTTTGAACAGCGATGACGTGTCCCATCGTCCGCCGCCCAGTTTCTGCACGTCCTTGTAGAACTGATCGACCAGAGCGGTCACCGGCAGAGACGCGCCGGTTTCATTGGCCGTATTCAGACAAATCCCCAGATCCTTGCGCATCCAGTCCACAGCAAAGCCATGTTCGAACTGATCATTCAGCATGGTTTCATACCGGTTTGACATCTGCCAGCTGCCAGCCGCACCCTGGCTGATCACCTCAACAACGGCCTTCCCGTCCAGGCCCGCTTTTTCGGCAAAGTGCAAGGCTTCGCTGAGACCCTGAACCAGACCGGCAATCGCGATCTGGTTGCACATCTTGGTCATCTGGCCCGCGCCGCTGGCTCCGAGTCGACGGCAGATTTTGGAATAGACGTTCATTACCGGCTCAGCCGCATCATAAGCTGTCTGATCGCCGCCACACATAATTGAGAGAACGCCGTTTTCAGCGCCGGCCTGACCGCCCGAAACCGGGGCGTCCACAAAAGCGATACCCTGAGATAGGCCAGCAGCGTAAAGCTCGCGCGTGACCTTTGCTGAAACCGTCGTGTGGTCAACAAAAATGGCCCCGTTGGACATTCCCTGAAACGCGCCATCCTCACCGGTGCAAACCATGCGCAAGTCGTCGTCATTGCCGACGCAGGCCATGACAAACTCAGCATCCTTGACGGCGTCTTTCGGAGTGGCTGCCATCGCGCCGCCATGCTGCGCGACCCAGGCCTCGGCCTTGGTGGTCGTACGGTTGTAAACGGTGACGTCATGGCCTGCGGTTTGCAGATGTCCGGCCATGGGATAGCCCATGACACCAAGGCCAAGGAACGCGACTTTTGCCATTTTGTGATCCTCTCCGCTGTTCGGTCGGCTTCCGCGAAACAGGCCTGACCAAAATCTCTGGCGAAGACAAAGCAAAGCTGCGCCCAAAGGGCAACCCCAAGTCAGCCTTTCCCACCCAGATCCCGCAGGATTGGGCAATCGGGCCGGTCGTCCCCGGCGCAGGCGTCGATCAGGTGGCTTAGCGTATCGCGCATGGCGTTCAGGTCTGCGATCTTGGTTTCGATCTGAACAAGATGGTCGCGTGCAACTTGTTTCACGTCGGCACTGGCACGGGTTTCATCTTCGTAGAGCGCCAGCAAGGTCCGGCAATCCTCGATGGTGAACCCAAGAGCCCGGGCGCGGCCCAGAAAATTCAGCTTATGCACGTCCTGGTCGCGAAACCGGCGATAGCCATTGTCGTCGCGCATCGGTTTGATCAGGTTGATGTCCTCATAGTACCGGATCGTCTTGGCGGGCAGGCCGGTGCGGGCGGAAACATCTCCGATGTTCATGCGTGCACCTCTTTGGTGGCCGTACCTGATGTTTCCGGCACGCTGGCGCGAATACGGCGCAGGCGCAGCGCGTTTGAGACCACAAAAACGCTCGACAGTGCCATTGCGCCAGCTGCCAGTGCAGGGGACAGCAGATAGCCGCCAAACGGGTACAGCGCACCGGCAGCCACCGGTATCAGTAGGACATTGTATCCGAAGGCCCAGCCTAAATTCTGGCGAATATTCTTCATTGTCCGGCGGCTGATCTCGGTCGCATTCGCGACGCCCCGCAAATCACCGGACATGAGGACAACGTCGGCTGTTTCGATGGCCACATCCGTGCCGGTACCGATGGCGATGCCGATATCAGCCGCCGCAAGAGCGGGGGCATCGTTGATCCCGTCACCGACAAAGGCCAGCACTCCGAACCGGTCCCGCAAAGCCGTTATTGCATCTACCTTGCCATCAGGCAGTACCTCGGCAGTGACATGATCAATCCCCAGCCGGTCGGCCAGAGCCTGCGCCGTGCGCGCGTTGTCACCGGTGATCATGGCCACGGTTAGCCCCATTTGGTGCAACCGGTCCAGCGCCTCCACTGTGCCGGGCTTGATCGGGTCAGAAACGGACAAAGTGGCCGCCGCCTGCCCATCCAGAGCCACGAACAGAGGAGTTGCCCCTTGAGCGGCACGGGTTTCGGCCTCATCCGTCAGAGCTCCAAGGGTGATCCCACTCTGCTGCATCAACCGGTGCGACCCGATTAACACGTCGCGGCCTTCGACCAACCCTTGCAGGCCAAGCCCGGTAAGCGAACGGACATCCGATGCCTCTGGCAGTGTCGCGGGCCCCGCTCGGGTGATGGCGGAAGCGATCGGGTGTTCCGACCTTGCCTCAAGGGCTGCGGTCAGCCGTAGAACCTCCTCCCGGTCAAACCCCTTAGCCGTTGTCACGCTGTCCAGTTCGGGGCGCCCCAGCGTCAGGGTTCCGGTCTTGTCCAACGCGACGACGCGCGCCTGCTGAAGCTGTTGCAACGCATCCCCCTTGCGGAACAAAACGCCCATTTCTGCCGCACGCCCGGTGCCCACCATGATCGAGGTTGGGGTCGCCAACCCCATTGCGCAGGGGCAGGCGATGATCAGAACTGAAACACCTGCGACAAGCGCAAGGGGAAGGGCCGGGCTGGGGCCGAAGATCAGCCAGAGCGCGACGGTGATCACCGCAACAGCGATGACCGCAGGAACAAAGCGATAGGTAATCCGATCCACCAACCCCTGAATAGGCAGTTTCGCGCCCTGCGCCTGCTGCACCATACGAATGATCTGTGCCAGAGCCGTGTCGCCACCGACCCGGGTGGCGCTTACCCGTAGAGCGCCGGTGCCATTCACGGTGCCGCCGACAACAGGCGCTCCCACCGACTTGCCAACAGGCACAGGCTCGCCCGTGATCATGCTCTCATCAACGTAAGAGGTGCCTTCAAGCACTTCGGCATCCACCGGTACACGCTCGCCGGGGCGGATGTGCAGGATATCTCCGACAACGATTTCGGCGATTGGCCGGTCCTGTATCTGTCCGTCCAGTTCGACCCGTGCGGTTTTTGGTTGCAAACCCACCAGTTTTCGGATCGCAGCCCCTGTTTTGCCTTTGGCGCGTGCCTCCATCAACCGGCCGAGAAGGATCAGAACCACGATCACCGCGGCCGCTTCGAAATAGACATTGGCCGTACCCTGCGGCAGCAGGTCGGGCGCGAAAGTGGCCGTGACCGAATACAGATAAGCCGCGCCGGTCCCAAGTGCTACCAACGCGTTCATGTCCGGCGTGCCCTGCATCAGCGACGGGATACCTTTGCGGTAAAACACACGGCCCGGTCCGATCAGCAGAGCCGAGGTCAGGGCAAATTGAATCAAATGGCTCGTCTGCGTTCCTATGGTCGCCTGTATCCAATGGTGGAAGGCGGGGATCACGTGCCCGCCCATCTCAAGAGTGAATACGGGGAGGGCCAGTGCCGCTGCCAGTATTGTGGAACGGGCTAGCCGCTGAATTTCGTCGTCTTCCCGGCTTTCTGGTTCGGCAACACTTTGGATACGCGCGGGGTATCCAATTCCGGTAATAACCTGTGCCAGCGCCTCGGGTGTAGTTGCCGCTGTCGCGTAAGTCACCGTGGCCGTCCGAGTTGCCAGATTGACCTGTGCTTCAATTACGCCAGCGGTGGATGCCAACGCACGCTCGATCTTACCAACGCAGGATGCGCAGCTCATGCCCTCGATGCTCAGATCCGCTTGACTTGTTTCAGCCGGATAGCCGGCTGCATCCAGCGCCGATGTCAGGGCCGAAACCGGCCCGTCAAATTCCACCTGCGCCGTCTTGGTCGCGAAATTGACCGAGGCCGCATCAACACCAGATACATTACGCAGCGCAGCCTCGACACGGCCCACACAGGACGCGCATCCCATGCCGGTGACTTTCAGTTCTGTCAGTGCTTTTTGCGCCATGCGACTCATCCCACGTGGTTTTCTGCCCTCCAGATGGGGGTTCCAGTGACGGGAAGGTCAAGGGGGTCGCGGCAAAATTCTACGATCCCGGCCCGCGCATGTTACGCTCCATTAAGCGCTGATACAGGCGTGGTGACAGACGGTTGAGCCACCACGATATGTGTGCAACGCGTCCGACCGGGATCATGGGCTGCGATTTGTCCAGTCCGCGCAGGATCGCCACGGCGGCGCTCTCGGGGCTCATTTCGTCCATTCCGTCCTTGGCCGATCCGGGGCGCGCGGTTCCATCGGGTTGCTCCATTGCGTTGCCGGGGTTGGTGGCCACAAAAGACGGCGCTGCAATCTGAACCTGAACGCCATGTGGCTTTTCTTCGGATCGAAGCGATTTGAAAAAACCCTCAAGCGCGTGTTTTGAGGCTGCATAAGCCGTGCGATGGCAGAGCGGAGCGAAACCAGCCACCGACGAGATCGCCAGATGTGTTCCCTTTGACGCGCGGAGAGGCTGCAAAAATACGCGAGCCATCTCAACGGCTGCAAAATAGTTGATATCAAACAGTGCACGGTGACTGGCCGTGTCGGACTGGTCAAACCCCCGAATTTGCGTAACCCCGGCGTTGTAGATGACCAGATCAATGCTGTCGCTTGACGTGATCGCCCTTTGAGCTGCGTTGGCAAGCTGTTCGGGGTCAGTCAGATCACAGGCAATTGGCAGTTGGTTCGGTTCTGTTTGCAGACCGGACACATCAAGGTCTAACAGCACCACCCGCCACCTACGGGCTTGCAATGCACGGCTTAAAGCCTGTCCCAAACCGCCCGCACCGCCAGAGATGACCGCGGTTTTCATAACCCGGCCTGCCGTTGCCAGAGCGCAAAAACCTCGGCGCTGGATTTTTCAGGCGTATAGCCGAATTCAGATTTCAGGGCAGAATTATCCAGAACTGGCCGATATTGAAGGAACCTTACCTGTTCCGGCCCATAGCGAGATAAACCCAGTGGGCGCGCCAAGGCTAGGGCCGCTTTCAGCACCCAGGGGGGTAGGCGCAGAACCGGCTTTCCCATGGCGCGCGCCAAGTCGTTCACGCCCATCGTGCCGTCACCGGCGACGTTGTAAATCCCGGCTGGCCCGTCGGTTGCTGCGCGCTGAAGGATGCGTGCCAGGTCCCGGGTCCAGATAAAGACAAACGGGCTTTCGCTGCCGGACACCGCCAGCAACCGGGGCTTTCGAAACAGGGCGGTGATCTGGTTCTCGGTTCCGGCTCCCAGAACCGTACCCACACGCAGAACAACCTGCTCAAGATCGGGGGCGGTTCTGCGGGCTTCGGCCAAAATCTCTTCGACCTGACGCTTGTGATCTGAATAAGGAAACTCGGGGTTGCCGCGCAATGGATCGCCTTCGCGCAACGGCACAGGATTGTCTGCATGATAGCCATAAGCGGCACCGGAAGACGTAACAACCAGTCTGCGCACCCCGTTTGCGATGGCGGCATTCACCACATTTCGCGTGCCTTCGACATCGACAGCATAGGCTGTCGCGCGCCCCATCTTCGGCGGCGGCGTCACGACTGAAGCCAAATGCACAATCACATCCGGATTCACCTTGGCAATCACACGTGCAGGAGCGTCGGTTGTAACATCCATGGACAAATATGAGGCGTCTTCCGGCAGGTTAACCGGGCGTTTCAGATCGGTTGCAAAGACCTCGTGCCCAACAAGTTCGGGCAACAGCGCTTGCCCGACCATCCCGGCAGCGCCGGTAATCAGGATGCGGGTCATCGCGCGGCCTCGGTTCGTGCCATGACCGAAGCCAAAGCCAGGCCCGAGATAGCGTGCCATACTCCCCAGAATGCAGCGACCACGGCCATGCCGCCAAGACCGTTGAAGAATGCAAAGATCAGGACGAGCCCAAGCCCGGAGTTCTGAATGCCGGTCTCAATGGTGATGGCGCGGCGATCGAAGGGGGACAGCCCGGTCAGAGTGGCCACAACCCAACCGCCCCCCAGCGCCAGGGCATTGTGAAGGATTACAAGCCCGGCAACAGCCCCGGCAAACCCAAGGAAAAACCCCCAGTTGGCAGCCAGAGCAAGTACGATAAACCCAGCAAAGATACCCATCGACAGAAGTTGCAGCGGTGCGCGCAACCGTGCCGTCAAGGCGGGGAGGCGTTGATTCAGCGTAATTCCCAGAACCAGCGGCAGGATCAGCATCAGACCGACCAGGATTGCGATCTGCATTGGGTCGATCTGGGTCTGTTGCAGGATTGCGCGGGTCGGTGGGTAAAGCCCACCCCAAAGCGCAATATTGAAAGGTGTCATGAAGATCGCACAGATGGTGGCGAAGGCTGTCATCGACACCGAAAGCGCTGCATTCCCGCCCGCGCGGTGGGTGATGAAGTTCGAGATATTGCCCCCTGGGCAGGCCGCGACAAGGATCAGGCCAAGCGCAATTGACGGTTGCGGTGCTGCAATCCACACCATCACAAAGGTCAGCGCAGGCAGGACGACGAGTTGTGAAAACAATCCGACAACCACTGGTTTGGGTGCGCGCCTTAAACGGTCAAAATCCCGAGGCGTAAGGTCGATGGCAATCGAGAACATCACGATTGCCAGAATAGCATTCAACAGCGTCAGAGACGCCGGACTGAAATTCAGTGTGATCTGGTCAATACCACTCATGCGGCGGCCTTCCCCAGCCGGTCGATCCAGCCGGTGACAGCCTTTCTGTAGGTATTCTTGTCCACGTAATAGGCCATGCGGGGCAGGTCGATATAGTTCATGCCTCCGGTGGCGCGCGTATAACCTTTTTGCTTTTCTGCGTGCAGATCGGCTGCCACGGGGCAGCCGTGTCGAAGCCCCTTGATGTAGCGCGCCACCATCTCGGCCTGCTCGTGCCTGCCCTGCCAGCCCAGGCCCGTGGCCTCGACCATGCCCAGCACGAACAGATCGTCCCGTTCGGGATGTATCGTGTTCAGATACAGATGCGGGGCGTCGCCCTGCCAGTTCAGCAGGCCCTTGTCGATAAACGGGTAATGCAGTTTGTATCCGGTCGCGGCGAGGATCATGTCATAGTCGTCGCAGGAGCCGTCCTTGAAATGCACGGTGTGGCCCTCCAGCCGGTCGATATCCGGGCGGATGCTCAGATCGCCATGGCCTGCGTGATACAGGACCAGCGAATTCACCACGGGGTGGCTTTCGTACAGCTTGTAATCCGGTTTGGGAAAGCCGTATTTCTGTGGATCGCCGACAAACCAGCCAAGGATCAGGCTGTCGACCTTACGCTTCAGCCACATCGGCAGACGGATCTTTCCACCTATTGTGTCAGCGGGTTTGCCAAAGACGTATTTCGGGACGAAATAATACCCGCGCCGCATCGACAGATCGCAGCGTTTCGCGTGGTGGATGGCGTCGACGGCGATGTCACAGCCGGAGTTGCCTGCGCCCACGACCAGCACACGCTTGCCGTCGAATTGGCTTGGGTACCGATATTGCGAGGCATGGATCAACTCGCCGTCAAATGTACCCGGAAAGCTGGGTATATTAGGTTCCGACAGGGTACCGTTCGCAATGAGTACGCCGGCGAATTCGGCCTGATGGGTGCCATCCTGATCCCGCCAGCACACGCGCCAACCGTCACCCGGATTGCCCAGCGGAGCGACCTGAGTGACTTCTGCATTGAATCTGTAACCCTCTCGCAACCTGAAACGGTCCGCAAATGCGCGGAAATAGTCGCACATCGCCCGGTGCGAGGGGTACTCGGCAACCGCGTCATCCATGGGGAAATCCGCAAATTCGGTCATACGCTTGGATGAGATCAGGTGCGCCGACTCGTACATGGTTGATCGTGGGGCATCGATATCCCACAGACCGCCCACATCCGAATGCAACTCAAACCCCTGAAATGCGATCCCCTGTTCTTTCAGCAC
The DNA here is from genome assembly GCF_056541095.1 of Ruegeria sp. AK11. Classification (NCBI taxonomy): domain Bacteria; kingdom Pseudomonadati; phylum Pseudomonadota; class Alphaproteobacteria; order Rhodobacterales; family Roseobacteraceae; genus Ruegeria; species Ruegeria sp. AK11. Next base: position 33,255 of record NZ_JBQFXU010000007.1, on the reverse strand, counting down.
CTTGGCCGCGGCCAAACCCATTGGCCCCGCCCCAATCAGGGCGAATGTGTCGCGCGTTTCTGTCATGAACCCTCCCAAAGTTCGCGAGGTTTAAATTGAACGAACGACCAAAATAAGGCAAGGTGAATTTTATGACGCTGAAAAACGTAGAAAAGCCAAGACAAAGGGCACCGTCCAAGCGATCTTTGGAAACCAAAGCGCGGATCATGGACGCGGCCGAAACAGTCTTTGCCGAACGCGGATTCGAAGGCGCGTCGATCCGCGATATCGCTGCGCTTGCAGGGGTTCAGGTTGGCCTTGTTCATCACCATGGCGGCGGCAAGGAGGAGCTGTTTTTTCGAGCGATCGAACGCCGTGCGGGCAAGCTGGCACAAATCAGAACCGATGCGCTGGCCAAGGCAAGAAAAGCAGGTCCACTAACATTGCGCAGCATTCTGGACAGTTTTATCCGGCCCTATGTGGAACTGGCAGAAACAGGTGGTTCGGGATGGATGGCGTATGGGCGCCTTGTGGCGCATGTCTCGGTCGATCCCCGCTGGCGCGATATCGCGGCTGAGTGTTTCGACCCGACCGCCCGGCTTTTTATCGACGAAATCGCTGCGCTTTATCCGGATGTTGACCCTGCGCTGCTGGCCAGCGGCCAGGTTTATTCCGTGTCGGCAATGCTGGCGCATCTCAACAGTGGCTGGCGGGTCGGGGCTTTGTCGCAAGGCGGCGGAGTGTCAGAGGTGGAACGCCTGATCGATTTTTGTGCAGCCGGTATCGAAGCGATGGTTCAGACCAGTCGCGGTTGAACGCGCAGCATTGCTATTGCTGCAAATGGTTGAACAGGATGGTGCTGAACACAGAAGGTGGTGACGTCCGGACGGCGCTGGGTGAGACAAAAAAACCAAACATCATGATCATAAGGATCAGGGCTGCTCCGGCAAGGCACGCCGCAGAAAGCTGAAAGACCGAACGAACCATTGGATTATTCCCTGTAAATACTCAACAAAGTTTGCGGTGTCTTGCGCATCACGAGAGCTTTGACAGTTCTTGTCTCAGCCTTTCATTTTCGGCCTGCAACTGGGCCAGTTGCTGGCCTAAACTGTTTAGATGCGGGCGCAGTTCGGCTTCGGTGAAACGCGGCGTGATGTGGCGTGGGCAGTTCCAGTCAAGCGCCTCAACTCGAATGATCGCGGCCCGCTCTGCGGGGGCTTCGGCACCCTCCGGATACAAGCTGGCTGCCGCTGCTTGACCTTCCGTGAATTCGACACGCCCCAGGATCTTCAAACGGTGTTGATTGGCATAATCCATCAGGATCATCGCGACCCGATCGTTGCCATCCAGATTTCCGCGCGAGATATACTGTCTGTTGCCTGAAAAATCGGCATATCCGATGGTTTGCGGCCCCAGCACCTTAAGAAACCCGACCGGCCCGCCCCGATACTGCACATAAGGCCAGCCTGTTTCAGACACCGAGGATTGATAAAACCCGTCGCGCGCCTGAATGAACTGTTTTTCGGGTTCCCCGATCAGATGGCCCTGTTGCGGGCCACCTTCAATGAATTTGGCATAGGTTTTTGCCGATCCCATCCGCTCCTGATGGGCGCGGACGGTTGGGGTGAAGGTCAGTTCTGAAAACGCACGCGGCACAGTATGTCCTTTCAAAGACCCAGATCAGACAACTCGGGATGGTCATCGGGGCGTTCACCCAATGGCCAATGAAACAAGCGGTCGCTTTCGGCTATGGGGTGATCATTCAGCGAGGCATGCCGATGCGACATGCGTCCGTCTTCGGCAAATTCCCAATTCTCGTTGCCATATGACCGGAACCACTGACCGCTATCGTCGTGCCACTCGTAAGCGTAACGCACTGCGATGCGATTACCGGTAAAGGCCCAGAGTTCCTTGATCAGCCGATAGTCCAGTTCCTTGTGCCACTTACGGCTTAGGAAGGCGTGAATTTCGTCATGCCCTGACAGAAATTCCGCCCGGTTTCGCCACTGACTGTCATCTGTGTATGCGGGGGTGACGCGGTCGGGATCGCGGCTGTTCCAGGCATTCTCTGCCATGCGCACTTTTTGCGTGGCAGTTTCCAACGTGAACGGGGGAAGAGGGGGTCGAGACATGGTGCAGGGGGCTTTCAGGTTAGAGAAGCGGCAAGAATGGCCAGTGTCAGAAGAAATGGAACGTACTGAGGGGGGAATATGCTGGCGCGACGTTTCATCGGTCAAATCCTCTGGTGTACTGATCGGTTAACTTTCCAATAAGGTGTACCGATCTGTTAACTTTTGCAAGAGGAAAAGCAGAAAATATTTCGCGCGGTTCAGGGCGAGCCATGAATTCTAATGAAAACAATGATTTGAGTTAGGCCGGTTGTACTTCATGTTTCGGGGTAATATGTACAGAACGGTACACCATGGAGCCGAATCATGCGTCCAAACAAACGGGATGAACTTGTCAGCAAAGCCCTGAAGGTTTTTTATCGCGACGGGTTTCACGCGACCGGCATGGATAAGCTGGTGGCGGAAACGGGCGTTTCGAAAACGTCGATGTACAAACATTTCCGCACTAAAGAAGACCTGATTGTAGCCGCTCTGCGTCTGCGGGATGAGAATTTTCGCGAGTGGTTCTATCGGCGCATCGAAGAGATGGCAGAAACACCGGCCGAGCAACTCATCGTCAGTTTTGATGCCTTGAAAGAATGGTTCGAGGAAGATGGATTCCGGGGCTGCATGTTCATCAAGGCCGGGGCAGAATATCAGGAAACAGACCATCCGATCCATGTGCAGGCAGCCGAACATAAACAGCTGTTGCTGGAGCATTTCACGTCCGTCGCCGAACAGGCTGGTGCGCGTGATCCTCAGAAACTCGCGAGCCAGATCGTATTGTTGCAGGAAGGGGCAATTGTGTCTGCGGTTTTGCTCAAGAATTGTGATCCTGCGGAAGACGCCAGAGATGCGGCACAGCATTTGCTGGCATTGGCGCTGAGTTAATTTCCTTTAAAACAAGCAGGTTCTTAAAGTTACCTAGCAAAGAAACGTTGCGTTGTTCGAAGTCGGAACGCCACGTCACGTGGATTGGCGGGAATCGGGCTGAACGCTAGGCTTTCGCGAAAGACAGATTGGAGAGCCTTTGATGTCACTTTTCACTTCGACCGCGGCATGGATCACTGACGAACACCGCATGTTTGCGGATATGGCTGGCCGATTCATGGATGATGAACTGTCACCGAATATCGAAGCCTGGGTTGAAAACGGGGCCGTTGATCGCGACTTCTGGCGCAAGGCTGGTGAAACCGGCCTGATGGCTGGTGCAATCCCCGAAGAATATGGCGGCGTCGGCGGCGGTATGGGCTTTGACGCCATCACCGCGTACGAACAGGGTGCACGGGGCGACGCTGGCTGGGGCTATGGTATTCAGTCGATCGTGACCCACTATCTTACCGCCTATGGCAGCGAAGATCAGAAACGGAAATGGCTGCCCAAACTGGCTTCGGGTGAGATGGTCGGCGCACTTGCCATGACGGAACCTAGCACCGGCTCGGATGTTCAGGCTGTGCGCACAACGGCCGAGAAGGACGGAAACTCCTACCGGCTGAATGGCTCGAAAATCTTCATCACGAATGGCCAGACGGCGGATCTGATCATCGTGGCCGCCAAGACTGACAAGTCCGAGGGCGCGCGGGGTGTGTCATTGATCGTGGTCGAAACCGAAGGGGCCGAGGGGTTTCGCAGGGGGCGCAACCTCAAGAAACTGGGGATGAAGGGCAACGACACGGCCGAGCTGTTTTTCGAAGATGTCAAAGTGCCGATGACAAACCTGTTGGGCCCCGAGGAAGGGCAGGGGTTTTACCAGCTGATGAAGCAACTGCCGTGGGAACGGCTGAATATCGCGATCATGGCGCTGGGTTCGATCGATTTTGCCATTGCCGAAACGGTAAAGTACGTGCAGGAGCGCAAAGCGTTCGGTCAGCGGGTGATGGATTTTCAGAACACACGTTTCAAGCTTGCGGAATGCAAGACCAAGGCCGAGGTGCTGCGCAGTTTCGTCAATGACTGTATCGGCAAGCTGGAGGCAGGCGAACTGGACGCGGCAACCGCCTCGATGGCCAAGTACTGGGGGTCAGAGGTGCAGAACGAAATCATGCACGAATGTCTGCAACTGTTCGGTGGCTACGGTTTTATGATGGAATATCCAATTGCCCGCCTCTATGCAGACGCGCGCGTGCAGATGATTTACGGCGGCACGAACGAGGTCATGAAAGAGGTGATTGCACGGTCGCTCGACGTTTGAAGGTATCTGGGCGGCCTCTTGCCTGATGTCACCATTCCTAACGGACTATTCGCTTCTGTTGGACCTCGCAGGCCCGTGCTTGCGGGGTTTTTTTGTTGCTGACCCGACCGCAGTTGCCCACTTGCAAAGGACGTGCAGCGGTATGATGATCCGCCGACAAGACTCAGAGGTCTGACGTGAACGATCCCGAACAAGCCCTGTGGCGGACTACATGTACCGAAGCAGTCACAGCTCTGCCGCTGAGCAGTGACACAACCGTTGATCTGGCCATCATAGGTGGCGGATTTACCGGCTGTTCAGCCGCTTTGACGGCGGCCCGTACCGGCGCTTCGGTCTGTTTGCTTGAAGCGCAGAAGATCGGGTTTGGCGGGTCGGGGCGCAATGTCGGTCTGGTCAATGCCGGGCTGTGGCTGCCACCGGATGACATTCGCGCGCATATCGGTGCAGAGGCTGGCGATCGCCTGATCGATCTGCTGGGCAAGGCACCGTCGGACGTTTTTTCCCTGATCGAAGAACACGGCATCACATGCGAACCCATTCGCAACGGAACCCTGCATTGCGCGCATTCCGCCTCGGGGCTGAAGAACCTGCAAACGCGCCACGCGCAGCTAAGCGGGTCCGGCGCGCCGGTAGCACTGCTATCGGTGGATCAGGCCCGTGACCGGACCGGTAGCGATGCCTTCCATGGGGCGTTGTTCGATCCTCGCGCAGGAACCATACAACCCTTGGCTTATGTCATGGGATTGGCGCGTGCCGCGTCTCAGGCCGGGGCGCAGATCCATGAACAAAGCCCGGTACAGACCCTTCGGCACGAAGGTGGGCAATGGGTATTGACGACACCGGGCGGGAACGTACGGGCGAGGTCCGTCATTCAGGCAACCAACGCCTATCACCTTGGCTTGCCAGATACTGCGCCTGCCTATGTTCCCGTTTATTACTTTCAATACGCAACGACCCCGTTGTCGCATAATCTGCGCGCCAGCATCCTGCCGCAGGCAGAAGGGTGCTGGGATACCGGGCTGATCATGACGTCCTTCCGGCTGGATCAGGCGGGGCGGATGATCATTGGCGGCATGGGCGATCTGGGGAATGCAGGACGCAGTGTGCATACCGGATGGGTCCGACGCAAACTGGCTGAGCTTTATCCTCAGCTTGCCGATCAGCCGTTTGAACAGGGTTGGCACGGGCGGATTGCCATGACCTCGGACCATATCCCGAAAATCACGCAGATTGGCCCCAACGCTCTGGCCGCGCACGGATATTCCGGCCGTGGTATTGGCCCCGGCACGGTGTTCGGTCGAATGATGGCCAAAAGTCTTCTTGCAGGTGAGCTTTCGCTTTTGCCCGTTCCTGCGGTGCATGAGCATCGCGAAAGCTGGACGCGCGTGCGCCGCGCCTTTTTTGAATCCGGCGCGGCGCTGACGCATCTGATAAAGGCGCGGATCTGAATTCAGACCGAGCGGGTGATGCCACCATCAACCCGGATATTCTGCCCGGTGATGTAGCCACCGCCTTCGGATGCCAGCAGGGCAACGACCGAGGCGACCTCGTCATAACTGCGCCCATAGCGCCCCATGGGAATGCGCGCGCGGAATTCTTCTTTTTCGGACAGGCTGTCAATGAAACCGGGCAGGATGTTGTTCATGCGGATGTTTTCGGCAGCGTATTTGTCCGAGAACAGTTTGGTGAACGCGGCCAGCCCGGCGCGAAACACGCCTGAGGTCGGGAAAACCGGGTCAGGTTCGAATGCAGCGAAGGTTGAGATATTGATGATCGATCCACCGCCCTGCGCTTGCATGATCGGCGTCACAAGCCGCGAGGGGCGGACGGCATTCATGAAATAGACATCCATACCGGTGTGCCAATCTTCGTCCGTCAACTCAAGGATCGGGGCACGGGGGCCGTGACCAGCGGAATTGACCAGAACGTCAATACGCCCCCAATGGGCCATGGCCGCATCAACAAGCTTTTGCAGATCCTCCGTGGACTGGTTCGAGCCGGTTACACCGACGCCTCCCAACTCATGCGCCAGCGCTTCGCCCTTGCCCGAGGATGACAGAATCCCGACCTTGAAACCGTCCGCGGCCAGCCGCCTCGCGGAATCCGCGCCCATGCCGCTGCCGCCTGCTGTGATCAGTGCTACTTTCTCCATCTGACGTCTCCGTTTTGATTTGGTTTCAGGATGGCGAATGAATTGCGGTTTGACCAATCCGTTTTGTTGAGTACTCGTAACCGTGTCCCGCAGCCGAACCTGGCCTTTGTTATGCGCAGCTGACGGCTGTCTCAGGTCTGAAGGGACGCTGCGATGGCTTCTATCCGGTCGCGTAACCAGCGGTGGGCGGGGTCATTGGCCGATCTTTGATGCCAGACCATGTAGATGGACACAGGGGGACAGGCGAAGGGTAAAGGTGCGCAATCCAGCGCGGCAAGTGGGCCCTGTTTCATCAGTGCCGTATCTGTCGAGATCAGGTCGCTGCCCTGCACAAAGGCCGGGATCGCGTTGAAATGCGGCAGGGTTACAACCGCAGGATTGATCTGGCTTTGATCAACGCCGCGCATAACGGCACGGGCGTTTCGGCCATCGGCAAAGCGCACTTCGACATGGTCGCTGTGGCAATAGTCCTGCCAGCTGTCCGGGGGCGTGCGTTGCGTGGCGTCGTAGAACACCATCAGCGGGCTTTCGATCAGTCTTTTCTGGAAAATATCCGGTCCGTCGGGCGGCAGCGGGGTTAGCATCAACTGGCACCGGTCGCTGCGCAACAATTCGGGGTCGGGCACACCCGATGGGATGAATTCCAACCGCAGGCGCGCGCCTTCGGCGCGTGTGTCACGCAGCAACCATGGAAAGATCAGCTCTCGTGGCATGTCATTGGTGGCGATGCGGATGTTGATCTGTTCCGACAAAGGATCGAACGGCCGGCCGTCGGTCAGCGCGCGCATCCCGTCCAGTACCTTTTGCGCAGGCTCTTTCAGGGACAGGGCGCGTTCGGTTGGCGTCAGACCCTGACCTGAGCGAACAAACAGCGGGTCGCCCAGGACCTGCCGCAGTTTGGCCAGAGTATGACTGATCGCAGATTGCGTAACCCCCAGCCGATCTGCGGCTTTCGAGACCGAGTTTTCCTCGAGTATCGTCAAAAAAGTGCGTAGAACCTTGCCGTCGAGGTCAATGAAATCGAATTTGCTCATACCATTTATGATTAATCATGAATGGTTTTGCTGTCCATGGCGGGGTACGGGACGGGCATCAACAGGAGATATTCGATGGGGATCCGTTTATTCTCGGACAGAAACCGGCCCGTTCATATGGGCGGCTACCCGCTGGAGCGTTTGGCCCGGCAAGATGACATGCCGGATCTGTCGCTTGTGCCCGCTTTGGCCGAGCTGAGTTTCCACCGACCGGAACACCCTGACAGCATCGTCAATGCGATGGGTGAGTTTCAGGCGATGATGGACGCCATCCGCGACGGAATGGTGAACCCGGTTGCGTCCGAGATTCCATCGGACCCGCAGGAACGGGCCAACCACATAAAAGCGTTCGGCTACTTCAACGATGCGTCGATGATGGGGTGCGGTCCATTGCCATCTGACGCCCTGTTGCTTGAGGCCCGCCGCAATCCCGATATTGACCGGCTTGCCCACGCGTTGCGCACCCGTCAGACCAAAACGCTGGCATCCGGGATCGACGTCATCATGGCTGATCTGAAAGACAGTATGGAGGCTGCGCCCAAGCCGATCGACAGCCATCGGCACAGCATTGTCTTTCTTTATGAACACAACCGCGATCCCGACCCGTCCGAACCCGGCGCTGATTGGATAGTCGACGCGCAGGACCATCGCGCCTGTCTGCTGGCGACCGAGAATGCGGTGGTCATCGCCAATTACATCCGCCTTTTGGGCTTTGACGCACGGGCGCACAGCATGATGTCAACCGACGTTGATTTGGGCAAGCTGGCGGTCACCGCCGGGTTGGCTTCGGTCGAGGATGGAGAGGTTGTCGTGCCCTGGCTGGGCAAGCGCTTTGGTTTGGCCGCCGTGACGACTGACATGCCGATCGCCCATGACAAACCGCTGAAGCCTATGGCCGATCAGCCCTGGTTCCGGACGCAGGGGCCGGCATGGTGGTTGGGCACGGGCTTTGCCAAGAACGCCCTCAACCGTGACCCATATGCCAAACGGCGCTATGTGGACGGGGCGCATCCGTTTGAGAAACTCAAACGGGTCGAGACACCAACGACCTTTATTGACGAAGAGAATGTCGCTCGTGTGCCCAAGCGTGCAGATATGTTTGCTCGGGCGCAGTTCGGAGATATGGGCAAGTCGCTACAGGATGCGGCCAAAGGCGGGTATTACGTCCGCAAGGCAGCGCCGAGTTTTGCCCAACGCCGTGCTTTGGGTGCGTTTGTACTGTTGCAGGACGGTGAAAGCGCTGACGCGCCCAAGCCATCTGACGCACAACGCAACGCAGCAAACATCAAGGCTGCGACCTATTTTCTGGGGGTCGATGCGGTGGGTCTCAGCCGCTGCCCGGAATGGGCCTGGTATTCCCATGACGCGACGGGCGAAGAAATCGTGCCGCCCCATGATCAGGCCGTCAGCATGATCATCGATCAGGGTTATGAAACGATGGAGGGTGCCAGCGGCGACGACTGGATCAGCGTCGCCCAATCGATGCGCGCCTATCTGCGATTTTCGCTGCTGGGTGGCGTGATTGCACAGCAGATCCGCAATCTTGGCTACAAGGCCAAGGCGCATACGGTGATGGATGGCGAAGTTCTGCAACCTCCGCTTTTGTTGCTGTCCGGTCTGGGCGAAGTCAGCCGGATCGGCGAAGTGATCCTGAACCCCTATCTTGGGCCGCGACTGAAATCAGGCGTGGTGACCACGGATATGCCGATCGTGCATGACAGGCCCATCGATTTCGGTCTGCAAAGCTTTTGCGAGTCTTGCAACAAATGCGCGCGCGAATGCCCATCGGGCGCGATCACGGCTGGGCCAAAGCTGATGTTCAACGGCTATGAAATCTGGAAATCCGACAGCCAGAAATGCGCGACCTACCGCGTGACCACTCCGGGAGGCGCAATGTGCGGGCGGTGCATGAAGACCTGCCCTTGGAACCTTGAGGGTATCTTCAAGGAGCGCCCGTTCCGTTGGGCCGCGATGAACATCCCCTCGGCGGCGCCTGCATTGGCCAAGCTGGATGATGCGGTTGGCAATGGCGGTTTGAACGACACCAAGAAATGGTGGTGGGATATCGAGTTGCAGCCCGACGGGGCGTATCGGCCAACAACACACCCTTTGAACCGGCGCGATCTGCAAAAGGATCTGTACCTTAGATACGAAGATCAGACATTGGCGGTCTACCCGGCCTATCTGGCCCCGCACCCCTGGCCCTATCCGTTTGCAATGGATCGCGAGGCAGGAATTGCCGCCTATGAGGCCTTGGTGACAGCCGAAGAGTACAAGGCGCGTAAAGCTGCGGGGGATATGTCGATCATTCATCGTTATCAGGTCGCAGGTGACGCGCCGGTGATGCGGGTCGCTGTGACCAAGGTCGACAAGATGACCTCGGATGTCACCAAGTATGAGTTTTCCTCCCTTGACGGTGCGCCGCTTCCTGAATGGTCCGCAGGTGCGCATCTGGATGTGCTTGTCGCGCCAGAGTTCCTGCGCCAATACTCCATGTCTGGCGACCCGTCGGAACGGGGGTCTTATCAGATCGGTGTTCTGCGCGAGGATGAAGGGCGGGGTGGCTCGGCCTTGCTGCACCGAATTTTCAACGAAGGGCGCAAGGTTTTCATCTCGAAACCGATCAACCATTTCGAACTGAACGAAGGGGCGTCCAAAACCTTTTTGATGGGGGGTGGTATCGGTATAACCCCGATGATCGCATTTGCTCATCGCCTGCATTCATTGGGCATGGATTTCGAGTTGCACTACTCGGCCAGCACGCGGGGTGGGGCGGGGTATCTGGATGATCTGGCGGGGATGCCCTGGGCGAACCGCGTCCACTACCATTTCTCGGATGAAGGCTCGCGCGCTGATCTGGATGCGATCCTGTCGGGGTATCAGCAGGGATGGCACCTCTATACATGCGGGCCTGATCGGTACATGGAAGGGGTCATGCAGGCCGCGGAACATCAGGGTTTCCCCGAAGAGGCCCGACATCTTGAGTATTTCTCGGTCCCGGAAACCCCGGACTACGAAAACCACCCATTTATCCTGAAACTCGCGCGTTCAGGTAAAACGTTGCCTGTGCCCGCAGACAAGGATGCCGCTCAGGTTCTGAACGAGGCGGGTTTTCGCGTGGATGTGAAATGCGCCGATGGTATCTGTGGTGTGTGCAAATGCGGTGTCCTTTCGGGCGAGGTCGAGCATCGGGATTTCGTGCTGTCCAAAAAGCAGCGCCAAGGGGCGATGATTCTGTGCCAAAGCCGCGCTGCGGAGCCGGATGGTGTGATCGAGCTCGATCTGTAAGCATGGTCAGAAAGCGACCTTTGGACGGTTAAATTTGGTCGCTCGGCCCATGGACGTCAGGTGGGTGGTGAATTAACGTCGCCCCGAACCCAGATATCCCTGACCAACAGGTGCGAGGTAGCATTATGGATTATCACAGCCCCGCCAGCTTTGCCGAGGCTTCGGCTCTGGCCGCAAATGCGACGGGCATCACGCGCTTTCTGGCGGGCGGCACCGACGTATTGGTGCAGCTGCGCTCGGAGTTGGTGACGCCTGATACGCTGATCGACATCAAGAAAATCAACGGTGTACACGACATCACCCGCAATGCGGATCGCAGCTGGACGTTGGGAATTGCCGCAACCGGTGCCGAAATGAGCGAGCATCCCGAGTTGGGTCGTGACTGGCCCGGTGTGGTCGAGGCGATGGACCTGATCGGATCAACACAGGTGCAGGGGCGTGCAACACCGACTGGTAACCTGTGTAACGGCTCACCTGCGGCTGATTCCGTGCCCGCCATGGTCGCAGCTGGTGTGACCGTCACCGTGACCGGCCGGGACGGCACTCGCGAAGTCGCGGTCGAGGATATTCCGACCGGCCCCGGCAAAACCTCACTGGCCAAAGGCGAACTGATCTCGGCGGTCAATATCCCTGCGCGTGGTGAAAACGGCGGCGATGCCTATCTGCGGTTTATCCCCCGCACCGAAATGGACATCGCGGTGGTTGGCGTTGGTGTGAACCTGCGTCTTGACGGCGACACCATCACCGAGGCCCGCGTATCACTGGGCGCTGTGGCCCCGACCGTTCTGCTGGTCGAAGACTGTGCCAAGGCCATTATCGGCAGCGCGCTGGATGATGCGGCCCTGGATGCGCTGGCCGCCGCCGCCTCTGTCGCCTGTAACCCGATTGACGACAAGCGCGGCACGATCGCGTTCCGTACCGAGGTCGCAGGCGTTCTGGCCAAGCGCGCCGCGAAAATTGCCTATGCCCGCGCGAAGGGAGAAAACGCATGAAAAAGCTCCACGTAACCACCACCGTGAATGGCGATGCGGTCGAATACCTGTGTGATCCGCGTGAAACCCTGCTGGATTGTCTGCGCGACAAGCTGAACCTGACAGGCGCGAAAGAGGGCTGTGGCACCGGCGATTGCGGCGCGTGCTCGGTCACCGTTGATGGCCGTCTGGTCTGTTCATGTCTGATGCTGGGTGTCGAGGCCGAAGGTAAGCAGATCGAAACGGTCGAAGGCATTGCCGACGGTGATATTCTGCACCCGCTGCAAAAGAAGATGATCGAATACGCCGCCCTGCAATGCGGCATCTGCACGCCGGGCATTCTGGTGGCGGCCAAGTCGTTGCTGGAGAAAAACCCGAACCCGACCGAGGAAGAGACGCGGTATTGGCTGGCAGGCAACCTCTGCCGCTGTACTGGGTATGACAAGATCATTCGCGCCGTGATGGATACGGCGGCTGAGATGCGGGAGGCGTCGTAATGGCTCTGGACGATCGTAAATCAGACTTCACTTTTGTCGGCACCCGCCCCAACCGTCCCGACGGTCTGGACAAGGTGACCGGCCGCGCCAAATTCGGAGCGGATGCCTACGCCCCGGGAATGCTGCATGGCGCGATCCTGCGCTCACCTCATGCTCATGCGCGGATCGTGAAAATCGACACGTCGAAAGCCGAGGCGCACAAGGATGTCAAAGCTGTTGTGACGCGTGCCGACTTTGCTGAAGTGCCGTTCAAGCCCGGTCTGGAAGGTGAATTCTACAACGTTCTGGAAAACGTTATGGCCGGTGAGAAAGCGCTATATGACGGGCACGCGGTTGCAGCGGTCGCTGCGACTTCGGCATTGGCGGCGCGTGACGCGCTCAAGCTGATCGAGGTCGAATACGAAGTTCTGCCCCACGTCACCGATGTGGATAAGGCGATGGCACCGGACGCGCCTGTGATCCGCGAAGGGGCAGCGGATTATTCCGTGCCGGAAGGAATGCACCCGAACGTTGTCCGCTATCATGAAAGTGGTCACGGCGATGTCGAGGCCGGATTTGCCGAAGCGGATCTGGTCATTGAAGACAGTTTCGTCACTGAAGCGACGCATCAGGGTTATATTGAACCGCACGCCTGTCTGGCCATATTGGGTAATGACGGCAAGGGTGAGTTGTGGTGCACGACACAAGGGCATTGGATTGCGCAGAAAACCTGTGCCGCTCTTCTGGGCATCGAAACCTCGCAGCTGCGCGTCACTGCGTCTGAGATCGGCGGAGGGTTTGGCGGTAAGACAACCGTTTTCATCGAACCCGTCGCACTAGCGCTCAGCCGTAAGGCCAATCGCCCGGTCAAGCTTGTGATGACCCGGTCCGAAGTGTTCCGGGCCACTGGTCCGACTTCGTCTGCCTCGATGGACGTCAAGATCGGCATGAAGAAAGACGGCACGATCTCGGCGGCCCAGGGTGTTTTCCGCTTGCAGGGCGGGGCCTTTCCCGGTGCGCCGGGCGACATGACAGCCATGTGTGCCTTTGCGCCGTACAACCTGACCAACGTCAAGCAGATCGGCTATGACGTTATGTCCAACCGCCCAAAGCAGGCAGCGTATCGCGCGCCGGGTGCACCAATGGGTGCCTTTGCGGTCGAGTCGGTGATCGATGAGTTGTGCAACAAGCTGGGACTCGACCCCGTTGAGGTACGTCTGAAGAACGCCGCGCATGAGGGCACGAAAGCCAGCTATGGACCTACCTACGAGCGCATCGGTCTTGTCGAAACGTTGGAAGCAGCCAAGGCGCATCCTCATTATTCGGCTCCGCTGAAGCCGGGGCAGGGGCGCGGTATTTCCTGTGGCTTCTGGTTTAACCATGGTGGCGAGACCAGCGTTTCGCTTGCCTTGTCCGAGGATGGCTCGGCTCAGGTGATGGTCGGAACGCCTGATATCGGTGGCTCGCGCGCGTCGATGGCCCTGATGGCGGCCGAGGTTCTGGGCATCCCGTATGAAAACATCCGGGTGACCATCGCCGATACGGCCACGCTGGGCTACAATGACGTAAGCCATGGCTCTCGCGTGACCTACGCGTCAGGGCTGGCGACGATCAAAGCTGCGAGACATGCGGTTGAGAAACTGTGCGAACGGGCCGCGGCCAAATGGGGCATCCCGGTTGATGCGGTGAAATGGGAAAACGGCTGTGCGGTGCCCTCAGGCCCGAATGCAGGTGATTTCGATCCGATGCCGCTGGCCGATATCACCGCTGATATGGGCCGCACCGGTGGTCCGATCTCGGGCCATTTCGAGGCAACCCCCGAAGGTGCCGGCGTGTCTTTTGGCACCCATATCGTCGATGCCGAGGTTGACCCGGAAACCGGTAAGACCAGTGTGACCCGCTACACGGTCATTCAGGACGCAGGCAAGGCGATCCATCCGACCTATGTCGAAGGCCAGTATCAGGGCGGTGCCGCGCAAGGTATCGGCTGGGCCCTGAACGAGGAATATATCTACGGCGAAGACGGTCGCTTGCAGAATTCGATCTTTCTCGACTACCGCATCCCGGTTGCCAGTGACCTGCCGATGATCGACACCGTGATCGTCGAGGTTCCGAATCCGGGCCACCCGTTTGGCGTTCGCGGTGTGGGCGAAACGGGTATCGTGCCGCCACTGGCCGCCATTGCCAACGCTGTGTCTAACGCGGCTGGCGTGCGGATGAAGCGGTTGCCGATGTCGCCGCCACGCATTCTGGCCGCTCTCAAGGACAATGGTTGAGGTTCACCTCTGGTCCGGCCTCCGGTCACTGACCGGGGGCCAGCAGGTGGTTGAGGTCGAGGCTAAAACCACTGGCGAGTTGCTGCGCGCGCTCGTGCGTGCGCATCCGCAGCTTCAGGCGCCCATCGACGCTGGCGTGTCTATCGCTGTCGACGGGCGCGTGATCGCGACCGGACTGACCGAACCGATTCCCGAAGGCAGTGAAGTCTATCTGATGCAAAGGCTGAGGGGCGGTTAAGCGTCAGGCGACCAAGGCTCGCGCCCGACCATTCGGTCTGCCTCGGCCGTGATATCGTTCATATGCTGCTCAAGGCTCTGGCGCAGGGTTTCGATTTCGTCTTCACTTGCTTTGCGCGGAACTGTTTCTGTCCATTCCCGGCACAGAAACACCCCCTCGTTACCCCATGGGCGAGGCATCAATAGATGATCCCATGTTCCCGCTTCGCGCCCATGTTTCGCTGAAAAGGTAATTCCAAACACGCGTTTGCCTGATGTGCGCGCCCAAACCAGCGGAACCGTTGACAATACCCGCTCTGGCCCACGGGGTCCGTCCGCCGCTATGCCAATGGATATTCCCTGTTTCATCTTTCCAAGCACTTCGCGTGATAACGCCACGTGGCGCTGATGACTGGACATGGCAATCGTGTCCATTCCGAACAGCTTTTGCACGCGACCCACCATGCTGCCAGCCCGCGCAGACGATGTAATCGAACAGATGCGCCCCTTGTCGAGTGGGAAGAAATAGGGCGACTGCGCCAGCCGTTGATGCCAGAGAACAATGATGACCGGCTCACCCTGTTCGGCCAACTGGTCCAGCTTTTCATAGCCGATGCGCTGCCAGCGTGTGTTGCGGTGTACCAGCCGAATATAGTTTGCAATCCGACGCGCCACCCAGTTTAGCACAGCTTCGCTGTTTGCAATCTTCTTACGGAGGTTCACACCGGGTTCCTTCTGCTAACCGGTCCTTGTCTTAGCGCACCACGCGGTTTGCGCAACTTGTTTGTCCGGGCATTTCGTGGCTCGGAATCTGAAAAAGCCTCTTGAGTCCGCCGCGCGGCTGGCATATCTGGGGCTCACTACAGGGGTATAGCTCAGTTGGTAGAGCGACGGTCTCCAAAACCGTAGGTCGCGGGTTCGAACCCTGCTGCCCCTGCCATTGAAATCGTCCGAATACTAAGTTGTGATATCCAAGGGTGAACGGGTTTCAGCCTTTGAGTTCGCTTTGCCTGTCTTCAGCCATTACGCGCTTGGCTCATTACTGGTCGCAGTATTGGCTTCGGCAACACTGCTACAATGGCGCGAGGCCATCGTGCCATGTTGTTATCTTTTGTTGGCACCTGTGTTTTCGTGCGGACCTACGGCATCCAGCTTTTCAGCCCACATATGCTGATATTCTTGAAACACCGCCGGCTTGTTTGAGTGGAGCGCCATCAATGCACACGCGGCCCACATTGCGACATCGTAATCCGAGTCGGTCTTTTTCAGTAATTGCGCATTCAGTGCAGCGGCTTCTGATGTCGAAGGTTTATGCATTGCCATCGGACCCCTTGTGCCAACTGGTACTGTTATTTGCAATCGTCCTGTCACGGACATTCCCAAAACCGACAGGTATCACTATGTGGGTAGTACAGTGAATGGGCTGGAAACAAGGCGTTAACGTATCGTTAACTTTTTGCTGGGGTTCTTGTCCATAAGAGTGTTCATGTGACCGGTTCAAAGGTGAACTAAATCACAGACCAATCACTAGAATCCCGCTTTACTTACAACTGTTACGAGTTGGCGCTCACGTTCGGTACATGACGCTGTTTTGTTTTTCCCTCCTGTGGCCGGGGCGCGCTTGTGGTTGAGCGCGCCCTTCCTATGTCCGAATAACTAGGTTGCCGTCGATGCCGGTTCTGAGGCGGTAATCGAGGTTTCCTTGGGTGGGCGATTGACTTATTGTCCGGCCACGACGCAATCAGCCGGATGAGGATATATGTCGCGTTTTGATGGATATTTTCTGCGGCAATTGCTGGTTTTATTCGGCTTCTTCACCCTCGTCCTGGTGGGTGTCTTCTGGATCACCCGTTCTGTCAGCCTGTTTGACAAAGTCATCAGCGGTGGCCAGTCCGCTATGGTGTTTCTTGAATTCACCGCGCTTACCCTGCCAACGCTTGTTCGTACGGTTATGCCGATGGCGGTATTTGCGGCTGCCGTCTATGCGACCAACAGATTGAGTCGCGAAAGCGAGATGACAGTGATGCTGGCAACCGGGTCAAGCCCGTGGCGACTAGCGCGGGCCGTTGTTTTGTTCGGTGTGATCACTGGTCTGATGATGGCTGCCATCAGTGTGTTCCTGCGCCCTGCATCGGTCCAACAATTGGAATACCGGCAAGCCGAAGTAGCAGGAGATGTGACAGCGCAGTTGTTGAATGAAGGCGAATTTCTGCACCCCGCCGAAGATGTTACGGTTTACATCGGTGGCATCGATTTGGACGGTACGTTGCACGAGGTGTTCGTATCGGATCGCCGCGACCCGGAAAACGCGGTCAGCTATTCCAGCGTGACCGCCTATCTGGTCAACAACGACGCAGGAATTCATCTGGTGATGGTCGACGGGGTAGCGCTGCGCCTGAACAAGGTGGGCAGGGTTCTGTCCTCGACCCTGTTTCAGGACGCATCATACGACATCTCTGAGCTGACGAACACAAGCCCAATGGCGCATCGCAGCCTCGAAGCCATTCCGACATCTGATCTGATCTTCGACCGTGATGCGATCTCAAAAACCGAAGGGTTCAGCCAGGGTAAGTTGATCGAAGAATTGCACCAGCGTTTTTCCTGGATAGTTATTTGCATTGCGGTGTCGCTGGCGGGGTATTCGACCCTGATGCTGGGCAGCTTTTCACGGTTTGGATTGTGGCCTCAGATTTTGGGTGCATTTACCATACTTGTACTGCTTGAAGGCGTTCGCGGGTTTGTGTCCCCGGTTGTGATTGATGACCCGAGGCTTTGGGCGCTGCTTTACCTTCCCGCCATAATGGGTGTGCTGATTTCGTGCTGTTTTCTGCTTGTCGCAGGTCGTCCGCTTTTGCGGAAACGTGCGCGCGGGTCCGAGGTCATCCCAACACCCGCTTGATTTCAGGTTCGAAGTTCTTCCAGACAACAACGAATGTCGTCGAATTCTTCGCGATCACCACGGGCGACCAGATACATTGGCAGCCGCAGGCTCACACTGTCCTCGACCGGTTCGAGTGCACCCGAAGCCAGATGTTGCGAAGTAACGTAATCGGGGAAGTAGCCGCATCCGCCTCTTTGCAGGACATAACGTAGTGCCATCATGCAATTACCCAGAAACAAGGTCTGCCCCGAGGCGCGTCGCACAGCCGATCTGATGTGATCTTGGTAAATCTCTCCAAGTTCAAGGTTGACGAAGACCAAATCGTTTTCTGCTGTTGCTGCTTGCGGGGTTCTGACCAGGGTTAGAAGCTCCGGTTCCAGCTCGTGATAGGTGACGCGTCGGTCTGATGGCGTTTCATGCGTGATCGCCACGTCCAGCACATGGGTCGCAACAGCTTCAACCATGTTCAGATCGTGGTCGTAATTCAGTGTCAGCAGCAGTTTGTCAAAGCGCTGTTCAAACCGAACAGCCAGATCCACAAGCAAAGGGTCCCAGATGCTAAGCTGACTACCCAACCGAAGCGCTGGACGGTTCTGTGTCTGCAACGGTAAATCCCGCGACGCGAAGGCCCAAAGGGATAGTATTTGTTCTGCATACGGTTTGAATTGTTGGCCAAACTCGGTCAGCGAAGTGCCACCGGCTCCGCGGGTGAATAGTGGTCTGCCGGTTTCTTCTTCGATCAGATGAATGCGCGCGCTGACGGCCGTTTGAGTTACATTCAGCTTACGGGCAGCGGCATGAAAACCACCTGTCTCCGCCACACATAGAAAGGTTTCCAAAGCTTTGGTTCGCATACCGAGAGTATTTTTTGATCGTTGTGATAAAATCAATTCATTTTTTTGAAGTTGCGACTCGTAATATTGTCGGCTTCGGGAAACACGCCAAAGGATCAGCCATGCTGGACAAAAGCCACAAACCGACCTGGACTAGTTTTGAGAATGCCACCAAGGCCGACTGGGACGCCGTTATGGATTATGAAGAGGCGTATAATGCCGCCTTGCCGGATCGCATTCTGGACGCCATTCGGTCACTGGACGAGGAATGGACACCCTATCCCATCAACCGGTATCAGCACAGCCTTCAGGCCGCGACCCGGGCTTATGAGGATGGCGCGGAAGAGGAGTTGGTGGTCGCTGCCCTAATCCACGATACCGGTGATATTCTGTCACCCTACAACCATGGAGAGCTGTCAGCGGCGATGATGAAGCCCTATGTCAGCGAGAAAACCTATTGGATACTCAAGCACCATTGCGTGTTTCAGGGTTACTACTACAACCACCACCTTGGAGGAGACCGAAACGCGCGCGACAAGTATCGCGACAGCCCCCATTGGGAGGACTGCCGCTATTTCTGCCATGAATACGATCAGAAGGCGTTTGACCCAGACTATCCGACGAAACCGCTGGAGTTTTTTGAACCCATGCTGCGCCGCATCCTGAGCAAGGGCGAAGGCCATATGGAACTGAACGAAACTGCCGAAGATTAACAGGCAGCCATCAGGCGATAGACAATCTGAGCTGTGGTGAAGTCCCAGGCGGCATTGCCGTCCGGGGCCAGCTCAACCACATCGAAGCCCACGCATCTGCGCCCCTTGAGCGCGTGCTCGACTAGCCGCAGTGCCTGGTAATAGCCCAACCCGCCAGGCACCGGTGTTCCAGTGGCGGGCATCAGCGATGGATCCAGCCCGTCGACGTCGAAACTGACATAGACCAGCTCGGGGAAGTCTGCAGGCAGGTCGACCGAATGGATGTTACCTGTCACCAGTTCCTCGGCATCCACGTGAAAGACGTGGTTTCTCAGTCGGCTTTGGGCCTCTTCAGTTGAAAAAGCGCGGACACCGAACTGGGCGAGCCGAACGCCCTCTTCGGCAAGCAGGTGCATCACTGAGGCGTGAGAGTGTTTTTCGCCCTGATATGCGTTGCGCAGGTCGGCATGGGCGTCGATCTGGACGATGCCGATGGGTTGGTTTAGCGCACGGGCCACACCTATCACTGCGCCATAGCTGAGGGAATGCTCGCCGCCCAAAGTGACCGGTACCTTTCCAGCCCGAATTGCAGCTTCGGTGCGGTGCGCAAGGCGTTCCATTACCTCGGGCAACGGGCCGTCACAATTTAGCGGTTCTTCGGTGAAAATCCCTTCGACACAGGGCTCCGCGTGACCGGTGATGCGTTCCAGTTCATTACTGGCCTCGATAATTGCCTCGGGGCCTTTGGCCGTGCCGGCCCCGTAAGAGACCGTGCGCTCCAAAGGCACCGGGATCACGCGAAAGCGGGCATCTTCGGTGCGTTCGGATGCGGTCAATTCGCTGTCGAGAAAAATGCTCATGAGAGTCTGTCCTTGAAGTCGTCATATCCGAACTGCCGGATGATCTTCAGCTCGTCCGTTTCGCTGTTCCACAGGGCGATTGTGGGCAGGGGGACGCCATTGAAAGTGTTTGTCTTGACCATCGAGTAATGTGCCTGATCGAGGAAGGCAAAACGCTGT
The DNA here is from genome assembly GCF_056541095.1 of Ruegeria sp. AK11. Lineage (NCBI taxonomy): Bacteria > Pseudomonadati > Pseudomonadota > Alphaproteobacteria > Rhodobacterales > Roseobacteraceae > Ruegeria > Ruegeria sp. AK11. Next base: position 13,139 of record NZ_JBQFXU010000007.1, on the reverse strand, counting down.
CCGATCTCCAGCGGCTTGCCCCAGGTGTAGTCGCCAATCACGTCACCCGCCAGACAGGACGGGCCGCCAAGGCGATAGGTATGGCCTGTTTTGGCTTCATCCATAAGGGCAGGGCGATAGGGGGCCTCGATCACGTCGGGCATGTGACATGTGGCCGAGATATCAGTGATCGCGAGGTTCATGCCGTTGGTCGGCAGGTCGAGGATTTCACCGATCAGAATACCTGCGTCCAGCGCCACAGCCTCACCGGGTTCAAGGTAAACATCAATGCCATAGGTTTCGCGAATGTCCTTGAGGAAGGCCACCAGCCCGTCGCGGTCATAATCGTCGCGGGTGATGTGGTGGCCACCGCCAAAGTTCACCCACTTGAGTTGATCATGGTAGGGTTTGAGCTTCGGTTCGACAGCGTCCCAGGTGCGCTGCAAAGGCGCAAACCCCTGTTCGCAAAGCGTATGCATGTGCAAGCCGTCAACGCCGCGCAACGTGTCGGCGGTCAGTTGGCTGACTGGTGTGCCAAGGCGCGAGCACGGGGCGCAGGGATCGTATTTCGGAACCTCGCCTTCGGAATGTTCCGGATTGATGCGCAGGCCAACCTGCACTTTGGCGGTTTGGGCTTTGGCGAGAAACCGGTCCTTTTGGGCAGCGGAGTTGAAGATGACGTGATCGGACTGCGACAGGATTTCGTCGATGTCGGCGTCTTTGTACCCGGCGCAGAAGGTTGCGACTTCACCTCCATATTCCTCGCGTCCCAGCCGCGCTTCATAGATACCTGAGGCGCAGGTGCCGCCGAGGTGTTGGCGCACCAGTGGGGCCAGTGAGAACATTGAAAACGCCTTGAGCGCGCTGAGAACATGCGCGCCGGAGCGGGTTCCGACATCAGCGAGGATTTTCAGGTTCCGTTCAACCGCCTTTTCGTCGACGACAAAGCAAGGGCTGGGTACACGGGAGAGGTTGAAATTGCGGAAGGCGCCGGCGTCTCCGGCCTGTGTGGTCATCATGTCGGACATAACCGGCGTCTCCGTTTGGTGGAGAGGCCGGGGGCGCTGCCCCCGGACCCCCGGGATATTTAGGGCCAGATGAAGCTGAAGCGGATCAGAAGGTGACCGGGCCGTCGAGTTCATGGACCTGCCACGGCAGGCCATGTTCGTTCAGCATGGCCATGAAGTCGTCCGGGTCGAGTTGTTCCATGTTCCAAACGCCGGGCTCGGTCCAGTTGCCTTTCAGCACCTGCGCCGCGCCGATCATGGCGGGGACACCGGTGGTGTAGCTGACAGCCTGGCTGCCGACTTCCGCGTAGCATTCCTGATGATCGCAGATGTTGTAGATGTAATAAGTCTTCTCGCCCGAGCCATCCTTGGCCTGACCTGTGGCGATGTCGCCGATGCAGGCCTTGCCCTTGGTTTCCGCGCCCAGATCACCGGGATCGGGCAAAAGGGTTTTCAGGAACTGGATCGGGATGATTTCCTTGCCGTCATGCATCACTGGGTCGATGCGGGTCATGCCGACATTTTCCAAGACCTTGGCATGCATGATATAGGCGTCGCCGAAGGTCATCCAGAAGCGGGCGCGCTCGATCTCGGGGAAGTGGGTCGAGAGCGATTCCAGTTCCTCGTGATACATCAGGTACATGTTCTTAGGGCCGATGGCGGGGAAATCGAACTCGACCTTGTGGGTCATGGCGGGAGAGTGTTTCCATTCGCCACCTTCCCAGTGGCGCACTTCGGCCAGCACTTCGCGCAGGTTGATTTCGGGGTTGAAGTTGGTGGCAAATTCCTGATCGTTCGAACCGCCATTGGCGTCCAGCACGTCGATCTGGCGGATGGTGTCCAGCTTGTGCTTTTTCAACCATTTGGCAAAGACCGATGTAACGCCGGGATCGAAGCCCGAACCAAGGATGGCGGTCAAACCGGCCGCTTTGAACCGTTCCTGATAGGCCCATTGCCAGTGGTATTCGAACTTGGCCTCATCCTCGGGCTCATAGTTTGCCGTATCCACATAATGAATGCCCGCCTCAAGGCATGCGTCCATCAGCACCAGATCCTGATAGGGCAGGGCGAGGTTCACGAGGATTTCAGCACCAGTTTCCTTGATCAGCTTTACGGTGTCTTCGACCTTGTAGGCGTCCAGTTCGGCGGTCGCGATATCAACTCCCACACGGTCTTTCACCGACGTGGCGATCGCGTCGCATTTCGATTTCGTGCGGCTGGCCAGTGTGATTTCGGTGAAGATATCCGAATTCATTGCCATCTTGTGCACGGCAGCGTGGGATACGCCGCCCGCGCCGACAACCAGTGTTTTGCCACTCAAAGTGCCCATGGGGGTGATCTCCTCTCAGGGGTTATTCGTAATAGGTGTAACCGTTGATCGAGTCGCGGTAAGCGCTCATCAGGGTTTTGCGGTCCTTGGCTTTCAGGGTGCCGGTCGAAATCGCCTCATCCACCATTTTGCGGAAGGCGGCGACGCAATCCTGCGGGTCGAATTCGACATATGACAGAACCTGGCTGATCGTGTCGCCCTCTTGTTCGTGCAGCAGGTCAAAGCCACCGTCCCGACGCAGGTCGATGGTGACGACGTTGGTGTCACCAAAGAGATTGTGCAGATCGCCCAAGGTCTCTTGATAGGCACCGACGAAGAAGACACCCATGAAGTATTCGTCCTCTTCTGGCAGGAAATGCACCGGCAGGCTGGGGGAAACACCGTCGGCCAGAATGAACCGGTCGATCTTGCCGTCACTGTCGCAGGTGATATCGGACAGCACGGCGCGACGGTCGGGGATCTGGTTCAGATATTGCAGCGGCACGATCGGGTGCAGCTGGTCGATGGCCCAGACATCTGGCAACGACTGGAACAGCGAGAAGTTGCAGTGATAGATATCAGCAACCTTTTCAAGCTGGTCATTCAGGTCCGTTTCCAGATCCTCTGACGCGGCCAATGCCTTGAGCCGGGCCATCAGCGACAGGTATATCCGTTCGGCCCGCGCCATCTGACGCAGGTCGACATAGCCGCGACGAAACAGGGCGCGCAGCTCGTTACGATAGAAGGTGGCGTCGTTCCAGCATTCCTGCAGACGGCCGCGGGAGAGGTATCCGTGCACCGCGGCGAGGTCCGAGACCAAGTGGTGGTCATCCGGATCAACCTCGGGGCCATTGGGCGCATCGTAAAGCGTGCTTTCGAGCACGTTGAAGACCAGCATCGAGGACGTCGCCACCACCGCGCGCCCACTTTCCGTGACCAGTGTCGGATGGCCCACCTCTGCCTCGTCCATGGCGTAAGCCACGGTTTCGACGACATTGGCACAATATTCTTCGACCGTGTAGTTGATCGAGTTTTCGGCGGCTTTCTTTTCGCCGGTGTAATCGACCCCCATGCCGCCACCCAGATCCAGGTGAGTCAATGGAACGCCTTCGCGAGTGAGCTCGGTGTAATAGCGACAGGCTTCGCCCACAGCGCGGCGCACATCGTTGACATCCTGAACCTGGCTGCCCAGATGTGAATGCTGCAGCTTGAGGCAATGCAGCAAGCCTGCGTCTTTCAGCTTGTCTACCGTGGCGATAAGCTGATCGGTGTTCATCCCAAAGGCCGAGCGGTCGCCCGAACTTTCTTCCCATTTGCCGCTGATCTGGTTGGTCAGCTTCACCCGAACACCGATCAGGGGCTCGATGCCCAGTTCGTTGTAAACTTCGATTACCGTGTCGGCCTCTTTCGGGCTTTCCAGAACGATGACCGTGTTGAACCCAATCTTGCGGCTTAGAATAGCCAGTTGGATGAATTCGGCATCTTTGACACCGTTACACACGATCAGCGCTTCGGGGGCCAGGCGATGCGCCAGCGCAATCACCAGTTCGGGTTTGGAGCCGGCCTCGAGCCCATAATTGTATTTCTTTCCAAACTCGACGATCCGGTCAACAACCTGCGCCTGCTGGTTCACCTTGATCGGGAATACGCCGCGATAGCTGCCTGAGTAGCCCACGCGCGCAATCGCATCTTGGAAACTTTCGTTCAGATGGGCGATTTCGTGTTCCAGATAAGACGCGACTCGCAGGACCATCGGTGCCTTGATGCCGCGGTCGTCCAGATCGCTGAGGATACCGGGCAGGCTAATCGCCGCTGTCTCGGGGGCCATGGGATTGCGCAGACCGATCTCACCCTGTTCGGTCACCTCGATGAGGCCTTTGCCCCATTTCTCAACTCCGTAGATGGAATGCGGTGCGTCGGGCGTCTGTTTCAATCAAGTCGGTCCTTAACGTAGGGTGCCAGTTTCGCGCCCGCCAATACGGCAGCAGTTTGATTCTTCCAAGTGTAAACTATCTGATTGGGGATTCCGAATTTTACGCGGACGGGTGGATCGGGATCAGATGATTGTCCCATTGGCATTCGGCGCGGGTTCGAACAGCTGGGCGCGCGCCCATCAATGTCCCGAAAGCGCCTGTTCCCGTGGTAAAGACCAACCCGCCCGCCCCGGCCCCAAGCCCGCAGACATCCTCAAGCGCGAAGGCGCCGGTGAGTGTGCCGCTGGTTATGTCGAACTGGTGCAGCGCATTGCCGCGCGGACAGGTTATTGCGATCATATCGGCGTCGGCTGAAAACGCGACGCTGCCAGCGTATCCCTGCAACATGCTTTGTTCGTGATCCGGTGCCGCCAGCAGGCGTGGGGCTTCACCCTGACGATGCAAGCCCAACAGGGGCAGGTGTTCGGACTTGCTGCCCTGCCATTGCATGGCAAAGCCAACCAGACCGTCGCTCCGCACCGCCAGATGGCGGATCGAGTTTTTGTGAAGCTGGTGAGGTAACGACACCTGCTCGTGGATCCTGCCCGACAGGGTGAGATAGCTCAGGTTGGGTGCCATCGTCGGCAGGTTCAGCTTTGTGCGCCCGGTTTCGGGGTGGGTTTCGATCCCGCCATTGGCAATCACCAGCGTTTCCCCATCGGGCATCAGGCGCATGTCATGCGGGCCTATTCCACCAGATGAAAACTCATCCAGACGCGAAAAGCTTTCAGCGTCCCAGACACCGATAATACCTGTCCCGGCTTCGTAGTCGTTCTCGGTGGCAAAAAAATACGCGCCATCCGCCGAGAATGTGCCGTGGCCGTAGAAGTGGCGGCTTTCAGGGGCATTGAGCTGTGCAATCTGCGCGCCGGTTGCGCAATCGATGACGATGGCAAAGGTGCCCGGACGTCTGGCAAACGCGACCGCAAAGGCCTTGTGCGGATGGGCTGCGGCCGCATGTCCGCGTCCGGGTAGAGGCACGGAGAACACGATTTTCCCCAATGTGCTCAACCCGGCAAGTCGAAAGGACCCGTCGGGAAACAGCCCTGCGGCCAGAAAATCAGGCGAACCGGCCGAGGCCCACCCGCGGACCGGGGAAATCGCGGCTGCGGCAAGACCGGCAAGAAAATGGCGGCGTGACGTCACGGGTTAGTCTCCGTCCAGCGAGTTGAATCCTGCGCTGATCCCCAATGTCGGACCCAGCTCGGTCACGGCGATGGTGCGGATATCGTGGATCGACTGTTGAAGCGCCTCGATCCGGAACCGGGCTTGGGGATCTGAAACCCCGGCCAGCGAGGGATCGTCAATGGATTGAGCGTTCTGGATGGCACGTGCAAACGCAGCGTCCAGTTCCGACGCGATTTCGGGGTGATCAAAAGACAGCCGTGCGGCTAAATCCCGCAAGGATATCAGCGACAGTTCTACATGGCGCAAAGACCGCCCGGACCGCCGCGCCTCGGCCCGGTTCGGACGGGGGCGGTCGAATGTCCCCATGGGGCGACCCAGCCGAGTGTCCGCCGTGAACTCAAGACCGGTAGATAGGGCCTTGAACAGCTCCTGCATCGCTTCGTCCTGCGTCCGGTAGCGTCTGTTCTCTTGGGGTTGGGTAAGGCTAGAGGCATAGCTGTGCCAGTCCTGCGCCATCGCGCGGGCATTGGCATCGATATCCGCCGTGATCGCCCTGATCAGCGCGCAGCGATATTCGGCATTGCCCTGTTCCGCGTAATTGGGATCGAACAACATCCGTTCGAGCGCGAAGAACCCGCGCCCTGCTATGGACGTTTCGGCATAGGCCTCCGGGCTTTGCACGGTGTCATCCTCGGTTGCGATATGCTGGGACAGGGCTTTGGTGGTGAACCCTTTCGTGTCCGGCCAGAACGCCATGGCGAAAGCGCGGTCATCGACCTCGGTCGGACCAAACCGCAGGTGGCTGGCGGATATCCAGCTATCGAAAGCCGCATCGTAGGCCGCGCGCAGCGCCGGTGAGGTCGGATCGCACTCAACCAGTGACGCGCTGACTAGCGCGCCCGTCGTTTCCGGCAGCGTGTCGAACCGGGGCAGGATATGGGTTTCAGTCACATCCATCAGGATCGGCGCGCGATCCTGTGCCTGCGCGGCAAGTGGCATGATCAACGCTGCAACAAGGGTAAGAACTCGCATGGGTCAGAGGCTCTCCAGAAATTGGATCAGGGCATCACGGTCGACTTTGGGTATCGAGACAACAGCGTCGCGGGCAGCTTGCGCTTCACCGCCATGCCACAGGATCGCCTCTAGCAATGTGCGCGCCCGCCCGTCATGCAGAAATTCTGTGTGGCCAGAGACGCGTTCGGTCAGGCCAACGCCCCACAAAGGCGGCGTGCGCCATTCCCGGCCCGTTGCGCGGGCCTCGGGGCGATTGTCGGCCAGACCTTCGCCCAAGTCATGAAGCAACAGGTCGGTGTAGGGCCATATCAGCTGAAAACTGTGCTCGGGCCGGTCTTCCATCCGATGAGTGACATGTGACGGTGTGTGGCATGACGCGCAGCCGGTTGCATGGAACACCTCTTTCCCGCGAAGGACCCTGGGGTTGTCCATGTCGCGGCGACCCGGCACGCCCAGATTGCGGCTGTAGAAAGCGACCAGGTCCATACCCTGATGATCGATCTCAAAGCCGCGCTCATCATTGTCGCCGTGCGGGGCTTTGATGCAGTTCACCTGCACATTGGTGCAATCCCCGTGCGGAGCAGGGTAGAGTGGGTTCGAAATGCCGATATCCCCGGCAAAAGCAGCTGCCGATTGTTCCATAACTGACGGCGTCCCCGCCTTGTGACCGAACCGGCCCATCATCGGCGTGTCAAACTCGACCGACCAGACGATATTCGGGCGACCTGATATGCCGTCCCCATCCAAATCGTTAGGGTCGGCCTTGGCAAGCAGGTCTTCGACCGGGATCGCTTCCAACAGGCCAAGCCCGATCATCTGCGGCGCGACCCGGGGGCTTAGCATCGCGTCGGGGTGCAGCGGGCCATAACCCAGATCGGCTGCCTGATAAGTCGGGCGGCGTAATGAGGCGGTTTCACCGTCAGAAAGCTCCACCGGGATTTCTTCGTACGAGATGTCCAGCCGGTATTCCGCTGGATGACCTGCCAGTGCGAAATCCTGCATCTGCCCACCATAGGTAGGCTCGGGCAGAGTGGCGATGTAATCTTCTATCGCTGCATAGCCATCTTCCGACGTGCCGGGGATCGAGACCCGCAGAAACATCGAAACCGCGTTGTCATCGGGCCCGTTTGGCGTGTGTCCGCGCCCATCCTTGATGTGGCAGCGCTGGCACGACCGCGCGTTATAGAGCGGCCCCAACCCGTCAGAGGCGAGCGTCGATGAGGGCGACGAAACCCAGACCTTCTTGAACAGCCCGTTTCCGACTTTGAAATTCAGCTCCTGTTCAAAGCTCAGGTTGTCTGACGGTTGCGAGAACGCATCCGCGTCAGTACGGACCCGAACAGTCGCAGCCCCGGCGGGCAGTTCTTCAAACTGCTGCGGTGCGCTGAAATCCTGGGGCGGTGCTGTGACAACGGCAATTCGGGCGCGTTCATCGTCAGTGCGGGGGGTGAAGTTCAGATGCAGGTCCTGTAGCTCGGCTGACAGGGAAGGGGTGGCCGCAAAGGCGACCACCGACAGGGCAACAAGGCTATTCGCCTTCGTCCATTTTCGATGCGTTGAGTTGCGCATAATTGGCTTCGCCGATCCTTTCATAGAGGTCGAGCTGCGTTTCGAGAAAGTCGATATGGCCCTCTTCATCGGACATCAACTGCTCGAACAGCGACATCGAGACATAGTCGCCGGCGTCCCGACAATATTCGCGCGCTTCCTTGTATAAGGCCCTTGCATCGATCTCGGCCGCAAGGTCACATTCCAGCGTTTCCTTTGGTGTTTGACCGATCCGAAGCGGGTCCAGCTTCTGAAGGTTGGGGTGGCCTTCCAGAAAGATGATCCGTTCGATCAGCTTGTCCGCGTGGCCCATCTCTTCGATGCTTTCCTCGCGGCTTTTCTTGGCCATGTGGCCAAGCCCCCAGTCTTCCTGCAACCGGTAGTGCAGCCAGTATTGGCTGACTGCAGTCAGTTCATGCCGCAGAGATTTGTTGAGATATTCGATGACTTTTGGATCGCCCTTCATCTGCACTCTCCTGTGATACCACCGCGCGCAGGGCGCGGAGTTGCATGGGTACTTCGAGATTATCGCTTGACTGCATCGTGTCCAGAAACAGACGCATGCATCCGCCGCAATCCGCCGATTTTCCAAGAGCACGGTAAACCTTGCCGGGGGTGATGATGGTTTGGGGGTCGGCTGTCCGCATCCAGTCGATGGCGGCGCGGATGTCGTGGTCCGAGATGTTGGTGCAGTGGCAGACAATCATGAATGTTGGCTTGGGTTTGTGTGGTTCAAAGGGCTGGAGGGTTAGCGTGCTGAGTGTACCGGGGGCAGGCAAGCCCCCGGCACGCGTTCTTGTTTAGTGGAATACCGCGTCGGGGTTATCCAGACTGTCTGATCCTTCAAATTCAATCTGGTCCAGTTCCAGTGCGGTCACGATGCGCTCTATTGTTTTGGTCTGGTCGATCAGGCCGTTGACGCCGGCCATGATCAGGGTTTCACCGCCTTCGTTGCCGCGTTCCAGCATTTGGTCATAGGCAAACCCTGCTTCCGCGGTCGATTTGATCCTGCCAAGGGCTTGCATCGTGACGGCCAGTTTCGCCATCATCTCGGCGTCCAGTGCCGGATCAGTTGCGATTACCAGATCGGCCAGCGATGCGCCTGATACAGGTGTGCCATCGATGCGGGTATAGCTGCCCAGATAGACGTTCAGAACGCCTAGTCCATCGTAGTAATGGCTGTTGTGGGTGTTGTCCGAAAAGCAATCATGTTCTTCTTCCGGGTCGTTCAGCATCAGGCCCAGACGCATCCGCTCACCCGCTTGTTCACCGTAAGACAGTGAACCCATACCGGTCAGGATCGCACTGACACCCGCCGTTTCATTTTCCATCAGCGCCGTGCGCGCCGCGCCGCCTTGTTTCCACTGATCGGCCATCCAGGTCAGATCGCTGACCAGCAGGTCGGTTGCGGCGCTCAGATACTGTGCACGACGGTCGCAATTGCCACCAGTGCAGGTATCGCCGTTCGCATAATCAGTGGCTGGACGGTTGCCTGCACCGGCCCCGTGGCCGTTCATGTCCTGACCCCACAGCAGGAACTCGATAGCGTGGTAGCCGGTCGCGACATTGGCTTCGATACCATCAGCTTCGTGCAGGGATTCGCTCAGTAGTTCCGGAGTAATCTCGCTGGCGTCAATGGTTTCGCCCGACAGTTCGAAGCTGGGGTTGGCGATGACATTCAGAACCGCAAATTCGTTCTCATCCGTCGCGCCACCATAGGCCGCGTCGACATAATCAATCAGACCTTCATCCAGTGGCCAACCGTTTACTTTGCCTTCCCAGTCATCAACGATTGCGTTGCCAAAACGATAAACTTCGGTCTGTTGATAAGGCACACGCGCTGCAACCCATGCTGCCCGTGCCGCAGTCAGGGTCGCGTCCGAGGGTTCGGCAATCAGCGCACCGACTGCGTCCCGCAAAACCTTTGCCGCAGTCAGGCTGTCGTCATACTTGGCTTCGGCAATATCGGCATAGGTTTCCAGAATATCCGCTTTTGTCGGCACATCACCGGCAAAAGCAAAAGTGGCTGTCGCAAATGTCAAAGCGCTGGCTGTTGCAAACAACTTGGTCATGGAGGTCGATACTCTCTTTTCAGAACTGTCAGATCAGGCGGGTTTGTTCCCGCGGCGGCTTTCATTGAAATAACTGAGTTAAAAAGTCAACATTGTCAATCTGAGTTTTTTTGTCGGATAATGAAACCGCTGACTCAGTTGCCACTATCCCCATATCTGGCGGGGGTTCGGTCCGGCGGATCACATTGTGCGATACATGTTTCGGGCTAAAATCAGCCAAGTGATTCTTTGTAGGTGGTTTGTTGTTCATGAAGCGCGTGGTTCTGGCCTTGTTCCTGTTTCCTGCGGCACTTGCGGCGCAAGCAACGCAGGTTTCCACGCCTCATCACCATGGTTCGGCCCAGATCGACATCGTGTTTTCTGACACCGGGTTCGCCTTGGCGCTGAGGGTGCCAAGCATGGACATCGTCGGGTTTGAAACCCCGGTTGAAAACGATGACAGCCGCACGCGTGTGGCCATAGCAATGTCAGAGCTTTCCGACCCGCTGGACCTGTTCGTAACCCCGCCGGAAGCTGGGTGCTCTACGGTGACCGCCCATGTGGTTCTGACATATGGTATCACACGGCAGAGTGGCGAGGCGAACGCAGTTTCAGGCTCCACAACGGCGGAGAGTCACTCGGAGTTTCAGGCGGACTATGTCATTCAGTGTCAGGATATGAATGCGCTGAACATGATCGAGTTCGCCTATTTCGCGCGGTTCAGTGGGACTGGCCAGCTGAACATCCACTTGAATACGAACGGGGTACAGGACGCTGTCGAAATCACACGCGCGGCACCATATCTCGATCTTCAGCCGGATCGATGAGCGCTGAAATCAAAAGAAAAACCACAAGTGGTGTTTCGGTTTGATGCTCTGGGGAATTGGTAGCGGAGGAGGCTACATGTATTGATTGTCATGCGTTGCCACACCTTGAAGTAACACTTTAATAAAATGAAAGGTTCTTGTTGCGCGTTGCCGTCCGTGGCCATACATTGACAAAAAAATGTTGGGTAAAATGGCAGGCAAACGCAAAGGCAAACATCCCCACAATGCACTTGCACCGGCTTTCGTTAAGTCGGCAAAGGGGCCTGCCTTGTATGCTGACGGAAATGGCCTGTATCTCAAGGTTGACGAAAGCGGGGCACGCCGCTGGATTCAACGCCTGATGATACGCGGCAAGCGGAGAGAACTCGCAATTGGCTCTGTTGCTCTCGTTTCCTTGTCGAGTGCCAGAGATGCAGCAATCGAGAATAGGCGCGTTGCTCGGGCGGGGGGCGACCCTCTCGCGAACAAGAAGAAAGCCCAAGCTATCCCGACATTCGAAGAGGCGGCGAGAGAGGTGCACAAGGCAAACTTGTCGTCTTGGAGCAACCCTCAGCACGCCCAGAAGTACATCAGTTCATTGGAGGCATACGCATTCCCGCACTTTGGCAAGGTCAGTGTGGCTGAGGTCGACGGTGGCCAAGTGCTTGCCGCGCTGCTGCCCATATGGACAACCAAAGACGACACTGCGCGTAGAGTGCGTCAGCGTATCGGGTCAGTTCTCAAATGGGCAATCGCGAAAGGTTGGCGCACAGACAACCCAGCGGAGGCCGTTAAGGCTGTATTGCCCAAGCAGGACAAATCCAAGCGGGCGAATAGAAAAGCGCTGCCTTATTCGAATGTGGCTAGTTGCATTCAATCTGTTCAGGCATCGGAAGCTGATAGATCAACGAAGCTGGCTGTAGAGTTCCTGATATTGACTGCTTGCCGGTCGAAAGAGATTCGGGAGGCAAAGTGGTCTGAGATGGACACTCAAAAGTGTGTTTGGGTGGTTCCGGCAACCCGTATGAAAATGAAGGCTGCACACAGTGTTCCGCTTACAGAGCGAGGAATTGAACTGCTGGAATCGGCCCGCAAGTTGCATCAGGGCGACCTAGTATTCCCCGGACGAAAACACGAAAAGCCTTTAAGTGATGCCACGCTGTTAAAGCTTGTTCGCGAGCTGGGTTATGACTGCGACATTCATGGATTCCGAGCAAGCTTCCGAACATGGGCGCAGGAGCAAACCAACTTTTCACGTGAAGTCTGCGAAATGGCTCTTGCGCACAAAGTGGGAGACGACACTGAAGCCGCATATGCGCGTTCTGACCTGTTCGAAAAGCGCAGAATGCTAATGGAAGCTTGGGCCTCGTATCTAGCACTGAAGGATGGCGAGGTTATCGAAATGGCAGAGCGGACATGACTCAACACTACATTCCAGCACCGTATTGCGGTTTTTCTGAAATGCGTCGATTGGCATACGAACATTTGTTTCCAGCGCCTAAAGACGACCTAGAATTGCTTCATCTGTGCGACGTAGCTATTGGAGAAGGTGAGGCCGACATAAAAACCTCCAAAGACCTCCATCCTGGGCATTTTGACTCTGCCCCCTCTATTCACGGGCATCACATCACACCACCGCCTAGTATCGTACAGCGGAGCGTAAGTGCAAACAGGCTGTTACAACGCGGAACCCTGAGGGCAAACTGGGGACGCAACACTTTGAATGCCATAGCACTCCATTCGTTCGATGCGCCAAAACTTCTGTTGCCAAAAGTTACCGTGTCATTTGCCTTGCTCGTTGGGCCTGACAGCCCTGATATTGCGGTAGGGTTTTTACTGGATCGCGTGTACCAATACATGACAGTCGTAAGGGACCATCTATACAAAGGACGACTAACTGCACACTACAAAAGTCGTGATGGTATTTTGCCGATAGGGGACCGGAATGTATGGCTTGATGACAGCATTGCTGCAAAGGCACTGGGAACTGGACAACTAAGCCACAGCCCACAAAAGTTTCGAACAAGTCTCGGTGCGCTTGAGATGATTTTCGATAGCAATGAGCTTAGCGAACATTTCCCCCCGTACAATGATCCAGATGCCGACAATGGAGCCGCTGTGAACAACTTGCCGGGCGACAGCGAACCGCAACAAACAAAAGGTGGTCGTAGGAATAAGTTGTCTCCGGCCATTGAGGCGCTTCGAAGGCTGCATCCTAATGGTCGACCAGATATTGTCCGTCATCGAATGATTTGGAACACGAGCGTTTGATTGGCTTAGGAGGATCAGGCTCGCCGCAGTTTCAATCTACGCCGCGTTCTGAT
>NZ_JBQFXU010000006.1:0-179182 GCF_056541095.1 Ruegeria sp. AK11 | reverse complement strand
TCTACCAAAGCATCGAAAAACAAATGGGACGAGAAAAACTCAACCAACTCCTCGACCTGCTCGAAGAACTACAAGCCGTCAAAGTCTGACCGAACGCGCATTTGGCTGCGCGGGTCAGCATTGCCGCTTTTCTTTGAAAGACACAGGCTGGAGTTGCCTGGGCGACCGCACACTCCCATCACAAAAGGTATTCCGTCTCAAGCTGAAATCTCCCCAGCCTCTGAGCACAATGCACCTTCACGTTTGACGACGGGCCACGTTCAGCCAAAAACCTCCAACTCCAGTAGCACATGGTGTCAAATCCATTTGGCCGCCAACGAACGAGGGCCTTCCACGCGGGCCAAGTCAGTCATTTCAATCACATCCAAGAGCCACGACACCTTTTGAAAGCTGGCTTTTCCTGCTCAACAAAATACTGGATGTTGGATACAATATCCTCTATAGCTGCGCGTATCGATTGATTCAGGGAGGATCACATGCTCAAGAAACTCGCCGCACTGGCGGCCCTCACCACTATCACCACAGCTCCTGCGATGGCGGACACGCTGGACGATGTCGTAGATCGCGGGACATTGCGCTGCGGAGTTGTGTTGGATTTTCCGCCAATTGGGTATCGCGACGCGAATAACGAACCGGCAGGCTTTGACGTCGAATACTGCAATGATCTGGCCGCCGCACTTGAAGTTGAGGCCGAAATCCTGCCGTTGACCTGGGCCGAACGCCTGCCAGTGATCGTCACCGGACGCGCAGACGTTGTGTTCGGAGCAACCTCGGACAGCCTTGAACGGGCGCGGACGGTGGGCTTTACCATTCCTTACGCCATCTATTATGCGCAGGGTGTCGTGAATGCCGAAAGCGGCATTGAGACCTTCGAGGATATCCGTGGCAAGCGCGTGGCCGCCGCGATCGGCACCGTGCCCGAGCAGGAATGGCTGAAGATCGCCGCCGAATGGGGCGAAGAAGGCAATTACCAGGGCTACCAGTCCGAGAATGAGGTTTTCCTGGCGGTGGCTCAGGGCAAGGCCGATATCGGCATTACCACAAACACTGCCGTGCTGCCGATTACCCAGCAATATGACACTGTTGTTGCCGGCCCTCGCATGCCATGGACCACCGACTACACTTCGGTTGTAGGCAAGCGCGAAGATGTCACCTGGCTGAACTTCCTGAACCTGTTCGTGACCCACCAGGTGCGATCGGGCCGCTATCAGGAGCATTGGGGTAAATATGTCGGCGGCGAAGCGCCTGAGCTGCGCATTCCCGGCGTAATGTACTGACCCTTTCCTACTCCATGCTTTCGTCCGGCTATGGCCGGGCGAAAGGACCGGTAGATTGCGTGAGGAACACCCGTGTTCGACTATAACTTCCATTGGCGGCCGGTGATGAAAAGCCTGCCGGACCTGCTTGAGGCATCGCTGCTGACGATACAGGTTGCCGTGCTGGCAATGGTCCTTGGCATTATCATCGGACTTTGTCTGGCGCTGACGCGGCTGCACCTGAAAGGTCCGCTTTACTGGTTCGCCTCAGCCTGGGTCGAACTGGCGCGCAATACTCCGGCGCTGTTCCAGCTGTTCTTTTTCGGCTTCGGGCTTGGTGCCTTTGGCCTGCATCTATCGCCGTACTTCATCGTGCTGGCCGGGCTGACATTCAATTGCGCCGGTTATCTGGCTGAAAACTTCCGTGGCGGCTTTCAGGCCGTCCCCGAGACACAGCTACGCGCGTCCCGATCGCTGGGCATGACCGCGTGGCAGGCTTACACACGCGTCGTGATTCCGCAGGTGTTTCGCATTGTCTATCATCCGATCACGAACCAGATGGTCTGGGCTGTTCTAATGTCGTCACTGGGTATGCTGGTCGGCTTCCGGGAACTGTCGGGCGAGACGCAGTTCTTTGCCTCGCGCACTTTCCGCATCTTTGAATATTTCGCCGTCACCGCGGTCATTTATTACGTGATCGTCAAAATCATCCTGCTTGCCTCGCGCCTGCTGGCGTCCCGGCTTTTCCGCTACTGAAGGAGGCACAGATGCAACCCACTGTCAGCTTTTTCAGCGGCTTCAACATCAACGATCTGTGGTTTCTGGGCGAAGCCGCGCTGCGAACGCTCTGGATTTCAGTGCTTTCGATTTCCATTGGAACGGTTTTTGGCGTGGTGTGCGGTTGGCTTCTGTACGAGGGCAAACTGGCAGCGACCCTGACGTTGGCTCCGGTTCTGGATATTTTCCGGTCGGTCCCTCTGATCATCCAGCTGGTGCTGTTTTACAACTTTGCACCTATTGTCGGGCTCAATCTGGACCCGTTAGCCTCGGGCGTGGTGATCCTGTCCATCTACACGGCAGCACTGGTTGCGAATGTGGCGCGCGGCGGGATTGAAGCCGTTGGTGATCCGATGCGCCGCGCCGCGCGCAGCCTGGGCATGACCTATTGGCAGGATCTGCGATATGTCGTCTTCCCGATTGGTGGGCGCGCGGTGTTCCCTGCATGGGTCGGGGTCGCGCTGGGTGTGATGAAAGACAGCGCGCTGGTCTCGGTTCTGGGCTATGTTGAACTGCTGAAAGCCAGCCAGATCCTGATCACCCGCACGCAGGAACCATTCCTGATCCTGACAATCGCTGGCGCGTTCTATTTCGCGCTCAGCTATCCGATTTCGCGGTATTCCGCGTCGCTAGAAAAAAGGTGGGCCCAATGATCGAAATTCGCGACCTGCACAAATATTTCGGATCGCTGCATGTGCTGAAAGGCATCGATCTGGATGTGCAGAAAGGAGAAGTTCTGTCGGTGATCGGTGCGTCAGGCTCCGGCAAATCGACCCTTCTCTATTGCATCAACGGACTGGAACCGATCCAGCAGGGATCGGTCAAGGTTGATGGCATTGATGTTCATGCAAAAGGCACCGACATCAACAAGCTGCGCACAAAGCTGGGGATGGTGTTCCAGCAATGGAACAGCTTTCCGCATCTGACCGCACTGGAAAACGTTGCGTTGGCCCCGAAGATTGTCAAAGGCAAGTCGAGGGACGAGGCGCGTGACATTGCCGCAAAGCAGTTGACCCATGTCGGGTTGGGCGAGAAGCTGAACGTCTTCCCCTCGGCCTTATCGGGTGGTCAGCAGCAGCGTCTTGCAATTGCCCGCGCGCTGGCGATGGAGCCGGAATACATGCTGTTTGACGAAGCAACCTCGGCGCTGGATCCTGAACTGGTGGGCGAAGTTCTCGACACGATGCGGCTTTTGGCCGAAGAAGGGATGACGATGATTTGCGTCACGCATGAGATGGGTTTCGCTCGAGATGTATCAGACCGGGTTGCTTTTTTTCATCAGGGCGTGATGGAAGAGATCGGCCCGCCCGCCCAGATTTTTAACGAAGCCCAATCTGAACACACCCGCAAATTCCTGGCGAATGTGCGATAAAAGCCCCCGCCCCAAAACAATTAGGAAGGTTACCTTCATGTCCCAGAATATCTTCACCGGCACCATGCCAGCCCTGATGACCCCCTGCAAACCGGACCGGACACCGGATTTCGACGCGCTGGTGAAAAAGGCCAAGGAAATGATCGCAGCGGGTATGTCTGCCGTGGTCTATTGCGGCTCGATGGGCGACTGGCCTCTCTTGTCGGATGCCGAACGGATGGAAGGTGTCGAACGTCTGATCGCGGCCGGACTGCCCGTTGTCGTCGGCACAGGTGCGATAAATTCGAAATCCGCCGTGGCGCTTGCCGCGCATGCGCAAAAGGTTGGAGCGGCAGGGCTTATGGTGATCCCGCGTGTATTGTCGCGTGGATCGTCCATCGCGGCGCAGCGTAATCATTTCAAAGCGATCCTGTCGGCTGCACCTGATATTCCGGCAATCATCTATAACAGCCCGGTTTACGGCTTCGCGACGCGCGCCGATCTGTTCCTGGAATTGCGCGCAGATCATCCCAACCTGGTTGGGTTCAAGGAATTCGGTGGCAAAAGCGATCTGCGCTATGCGGCGGAACACATTACCTCGAAGGATGATCAGGTTACACTGATGGTTGGTGTGGACACCGAGGTCTACCATGGCTTCGTCAATTGCGGCGCCACCGGTTCGATCACAGGGATTGGCACTGCCCTGCCGAAAGAAGCACTGCTGCTGGCTGCCCTGTGCCAGAAAGCGGCGGCCGGTCATGCCGAAGCGCGCCTGCGCGCGCGGGAACTGGAAGAGGCCTTTGGTGTGCTGGCCAGCTTTGACGAGGGCACCGATCTGGTGCTGTATTACAAACACCTGCTGGTCCTGAACGGCGAAGAGGAATACCGTTTGCACTTCAACGAAACCGACGAGTTGACGGATGCCCAGCGCAACTATTGCGAACAGCAATACGACCTGTTCCGCACTTGGTTTACTGATTGGTCCGGCCAGGGCGGAGTCATTGCTGAATGCATGTGATTGACAGTCACACCGGGGGAATGCCTACGCGGGTGATCCTCGACGGCGGCCCCGATCTGGGGTCCGGCCCGCTGGCAGAGCGTGCACGACGCTTGGCTACCGAGCATGAGGCGTTCTACAAATCCATCTTGCTGGAGCCGCGGGGGCAGCCCGGAATGGTGGGGGCGCTTCTGGTCGCGCCCGAAGATCCAGGGTGTGAGACCGGCGTGATCTATTTCGATGCGGATGCCGTTCTGGGCATGTGCGGGCATGGCACCATCGGTTTGAGTGTCACTCTGGCCCATATGGGTCGGATCCGGCCCGGCACGCACCGGGTGGAAACGCCGGTCGGGGTCATCTCGGTGGAGTTGCTGGACGCCAATACCGTGCGCGTCACAAATGTCGAGAGCCGTCGCGTGCGGGCAGCTGTGCAGATTGAGGTTGACGGCCATGGGTCAATCACCGGCGATCTTGCCTACGGTGGGAATTGGTTCTTCATTGTCGACCCCAGCCCGATCCCGGTGAACCCGGGAAACATTCGTGTGTTGACCGATTTGACCATCGCCATACGTGAAGCCTGCATCGCACAGGGGGTGCGTGGTGAAAACGGGGAACTGGTCGACCACGTGATCCTACAGGATCAATCCCCCAACAAGGATGTTCACAGCCGTAACTTTGTACTGTGCCCGGACAATCAATATGACCGGTCGCCCTGCGGTACCGGCAGTTCCGCGCGCCTCGCCTGTCTGGCGGCAAACAGGGCGCTGGCCGCCGGGGAAAAGATTGTGCAGGAAAGCGTGATCGGCAGCCCCTATGTGCTGAGCTACCAACCCGGCCCGAACGGAGGTGTCATTCCCACCCTGACCGGGCAGGCGCATATCATGTCGGAAGCCAGGTTGATTTTCGCGCCGAATGATCCGTTCCGAGATGGCATCGCGTTTTGAAATCAAGTTCGGGGACAGACGCTGTTCGATCCCCGACCCCGCACCACGATTTGAGAACCTGTAACCATGCAGCATGATACCAAGACGGACATAGTTGTGATCGGTGCTGGCATCATTGGCATCAGCGCTGCGCTAGAGTTGCAAAAGCGGGGAAGGCAGGTGCTTGTGCTGGACCGTGAAGGCGTTGCAGCCGAGGCGTCAAAGGGCAATGCCGGGGCCTTTGCCTTTACAGATATCGTGCCGCTTGCAACCCCGGGGATCATGCGCAAAGCGCCAAAATGGCTGCTTGATCCGTTGGGGCCTTTGTCGATCCCGCCCGCTTATGCGCTGAGTATTGCGCCGTGGATGCTCCGGTTCTGGCGGGCCAGTTGGCGCGATCGTTATGCAGCCTCACTATCCGCACAAGCCGCGCTGATGAACCACAGCCGTGCGGCGCTGGAGCGTCAGATCGAGCATGTAGACGGCGAGGCGCTGATGCAGCGCGAAGGCCAGTTGCAGTTGTTCGAGAGTGAGGGCGAATTCCGTGCCAGCCTGCCCACCTGGAACCTGCGCAAGGACCATGGCATCCCGTTTGATCTTCTGGACAGCCCGGATGCTATTGCCGAAATTCAGCCCGGGCTGAACCGGCGATTTACCCATGCGGGTTTTACCTCGACATGGATGAATACCGTCGACCCTGCCCGCTGGACCGAGCATCTGGCGGCACAGTTCATCGCGCGCGGTGGGCAGGTAAAGATCGCAGGGATCACGGCACTGAAACCAACCGATGACGGCGTGCGCCTTGACACGGACAACGGCGACATTTCGGCAGGTCAGGTGATTGTTGCCGCCGGAGCCTGGTCACACCAGCTGGCCAAGACCCTGGGGGATCATATCCCGCTTGAGACCGAGCGGGGTTATAACACGACCCTGCCCGAAGGCGCTTTTGACCTGCGCACTCATCTGACCTTTGGGGGGCATGGGTTTGTGGTAACCCGGATCAACGGCGGCGTGCGCATCGGCGGTGCAGTCGAACTGGGTGGATTGAAGCTGGCCCCGAATTACCGGCGCGCTGACACGTTGCTGGCCAAGGCCGGGCGCTTCATGCCAGACCTGAACCTGGAAGGCGGCACGCAATGGATGGGCTTTCGCCCATCACTGCCTGACAGCCTGCCAGTGATTGACCGATCTTCGCGCGCACCACACGTACTTTATGCCTTTGGCCATGGTCATCTGGGGCTGACCCAATCCGCAGGCACGGCCGAACTGGTGGCCGATCTGGTCACTGACGCCAAGCCGGTGCTCGATGTGTCACCTTTCTCATCCACACGCTTCTAATCTGGAGAACACCTTATGAAAATCACCGGGCTGAACGTATATCAGGTCGATCTGCCGCTGAAAGAAGGCCGCTATAGCTGGTCCAACGGCAATTTTGTCGAAGTGTTTGACAGCACCGTTCTGGAAATCATTACGGATGAGGGGTTGAAGGGCTATGCAGAATGCTGCCCGCTTGGCTCGGCCTATCTGCCGTCTTTCGCGCTCGGCGTCCGGGCCGGGCTGGCAGAGCTGGCCCCGCATTTGATCGGGCAGGACCCACTGAATATCGGTCAGATCAACCGCACGATGGATGCGGCATTGCGGGGTCATCCCTATGCCAAGGCTCCGGTGGATATTGCCTGCTGGGATCTGCTGGGCAAGGCCACGGAACAGCCGCTTTACACCTTGCTGGGGGGCGCTGCGCAGGACGATGTGGTGCTTTATCGCGCGATCAGTCAGGAAGCACCTGAGATCATGGCCAAAAAGATCGAAGGCTATGCCGCCGAAGGCTACACCAAGTTTCAGCTCAAGGTAGGTGGCGAGGCCAATGACGACATTGACCGTATCCACGCCACCCGCGCCGTTCTGAAAAAGTCGGACCTGCTGGTTGCGGACGCCAATACCGGCTGGACCCGGCACGAGGCCGCACGCGTGGTGGGCGCGATTTCGGGTCTGGATGTCTATGTGGAACAGCCTTGCCTGACCTATGAGGAATGCGTGTCGATCCGCCGCCGCACCGCGTTGCCTTTTGTGATGGACGAGGTGATCGACACCCCCAACACGCTGGTCCGCGGCATTGCCGAAGACGCAATGGATGTGATCAACCTGAAGATCTCGAAAGTCGGAGGGTTGACCAAAGCCCGCCTTATGCGTGACCTCTGCGTGGCGCACGGCATCCCCATGACGATCGAAGACACCTGGGGTGGTGACATCACCACCGCAGCCATTGCACATCTGGCCCGTTCAACGCCGTCCGAATTCACATTCTCTGCCACGGATTTCAACTCTTACGGCACCGTGGACATTGCCGAGGGTGCGCCAAAGCGTGTCAACGGCCGGATGACCGCACCCGCCCGTCCGGGTCTGGGTGTTACACCGATTTTCGACGCTCTGGGCGAGCCTGTCGCACAATATTGAGAGATCCGATGCGGAGCAGCAAAACCGTTCATGTCATTTCAGCCCATGCAGAAGGCGAAGTAGGGGATGTTATCGTTGGGGGCGTCGCCCCGCCACCGGGCGACACCTTGTGGGAACAGCGCAGCTTTGTCGCCGGCGACCGGACGCTGCGCAACTTCGTTCTGAACGAACCTCGGGGCGGTGTTTTCCGTCATGTCAATCTTCTGGTGCCCCCGAAACACCCCAAGGCGGACGCGGCTTTCATCATTATGGAACCCGAAGACACACCGCCCATGTCCGGCTCGAACTCGATATGTGTTTCAACCGTATTGCTGGATGGCGGGATCATTCCGATGCAGGAACCCGAAACTCATATGGTGCTTGAGACCCCAGGCGGGCTGGTTCATGTCCGCGCAGAATGCAGCGGTGGCAAAGCGCAACGCATTTTCGTGCAGAACCTGCCCAGCTTTGCCGACAAACTGTCCGTCCCGCTTGAGATGCCCGGATTGGATACGATCATGGTTGATACTGCTTATGGGGGTGACAGTTTTGTCGTGGTCGATGCAAAGGCATTGGGATTAGAAATTGTCGAACATGAGGCCCGTGACATTGCCCGATTGGGGGTGAAGATTACCAATGCAGCCAATGAACAGCTTGGGTTTTCGCATCCTGAAAACCCGGATTGGGACCATATCTCATTCTGTGCTTTCTGCGGCCCGCTGAGCCAGACCGAAACCGGATTGACCGGAAAATCTGCCGTGGCGATCCAGCCCGGCAAGGTTGATCGGTCGCCTACGGGTACAGCGGTTTCCGCACGCATGGCGCTGATGGCTGCAAAAGGGTTGATGTCGCCGGGTCAGACATTCGAGGCAGTCTCGATCATCGGATCACGGTTCACCGGTCGGATTGTCGATACCACCGAAGTGGCGGGCCGTGCCGCGATTGTCCCCGAAATCAGTGGGCGCGGCTGGATCACCGGCATTCACCAACACATGCTTGACCCGGATGACCCCTGGCCTGGCGGGTATCGCTTGTCGGACACCTGGGGTGTCTGACTAAACAGTGCATTGGCCGCGCCCGCTCTCAGGGAAAGGCAGTTACAGAAGGTTCCATTCGCTCTTGGTCTTACCTCGCTGTCTCAGCAGGGTTGAATCACCATGGATATTGGATGCATTATCAAGCGGAGTGTCCTTAATCAGCTTTCTGGGTGGCCGAGTCGCGGCTCAGCTTGGAATAACGCCGGTAACCGGTAGCTGTACCCAAACAAGTGGCAGGAAAGATATGGCAGGAAAGCGCGCGATAACCAAGCAAAGCCTACCAGATGTCATCGCGAACGATCTTCGTGAACGTATTCTGAACGGTGAACTTGCCGAAGGTGAAGCTATTCGTCAGGAAGCTCTGGCCGAAGAATACGACGTATCTCGGATGCCCATCCGCGAAGCCCTAAAGCGTCTGAACGCTGAAGGCCTGATTCAATGGGCCAATAATCGGGGCGGATCAGTTACCAAACACTCATTGAACGAGATTGGAGAAATATTCGACCTTCGAATGCTTATTGAAGTCGATCTTTTCCGCAGAGCCATTCCGCAGATGACATCTGCCGACTTTGCACGATGCAACGAGATATTGACGCAGATGGAAGCGTCTTATGACGAGAATGACGTCAGCAAGTGGGGGATCCTGAACTACCAATACCACTCCGCCCTTTACGCGGCGTCGCAGAGGAAACTGACGAATGAATTGCTGGACCGCGTCAATCTGCAATCAGACCGCTATGTCCGAATGCATTTGAGCGTGATGAAGCAGCGGGAACCCGCGAAAAAAGAGCATCGAGAGCTGTTGAAACTGGCGCAAGCAGGGAACGTTGACGAAGCCTGTAACATGCTGATGCGGCACATCCGGCGAACAAAGGAACAGCTGCTGGAGATGATCGTAGCAAAACGCGCCATGGAGGAGACCTAACAGGGTGCTTGATTGTCTCTCTTAATTGGATACATTATCCATAGATTCAGAATCGTAAATATGGAACCTTAATGACCTGCTCCCCCCATGGTAAGCACCTCATCGCTGGAAACTGGCTTTCAGGTGACACGTTTTTTCAGTCACAGCCCGCTTTTGGACCGTCACACAGTTTTTCGGTGGGGCGCCTTCAGGATGTTGACGCGGCTGCGGAAGCTGCCGAAGAAGCGTTCTGGAGCTATGGTTTTTCGACCCGGGAAGACCGCGCGGCATTTCTGAATGCCATCGCAGATGAGATCGAAGCCCGCGCCGAGGCGATTACTGAAATCGGTTCGCAGGAAACCGGCCTGCCCGAGGCCCGTCTGCAAGGAGAGCGGGGTCGCACATCGGGCCAACTTCGCTTGTTTGCCACACATATTCTGAGTGGTGAGTATCTGGATCGGCGTCACGACGGCCCGTTGCCAGACCGCTCGCCGCTGCCGCGCCCGGATCTGAAAATGATCCAGCGCCCAATTGGCCCTGTCGCCGTATTCGGTGCTTCGAATTTCCCTTTGGCCTTTTCAACCGCAGGCGGCGACACCGCGGCCGCCTTGGCTGCTGGGTGTCCCGTTGTCGTAAAAGGGCACAGCGCCCACCCGGGTACCGGTGAGATCATAGCCGAGGCTATACATGCTGCCATCGAACGCTGCAAAATTAATCCCGGTGTCTTCAGTCTTATTCAGGGGGGTGACCGGACCGTGGGTTCCGCTTTGGTACAGCACCCGCTGATCAGGGCTGTCGGGTTCACTGGCTCATTGGCTGGTGGTCGGGCACTGTTCGATCTATGTGCCGCACGTCCTGAACCAATCCCGTTTTTCGGTGAACTTGGCTCGGTCAACCCGATGTTCATTCTCGATGCTGCTCTGACGAACCGGGGCGACAACATTGCTCAGAACTGGGCAGGGTCGCTGACCATGGGCGCAGGTCAGTTCTGTACCAACCCCGGGGTCGCCGTTTTGCTGGCGGGTGCAGCAGCGGACCGCTTCGCCGAAACCACGCGAACCGCCTTGTCAGAAACACCCGCGCAGACCATGCTGACCGACGGCATCGCCGACGCTTACCGAACTGGTCAGGCAAGGATCGCCAATACAACAGGTGTGCAGGAGGTTCTGACCTCGATGTGTGACCAACGCACCGCGTCCCCGTACCTGTATCGTACCAATGCTGCGAACTGGCTGGAAAACCAAACCCTTGGTGAAGAGGTTTTTGGCCCGCTGGGCGTAATAGTGACCGCCGAAACGCCTGACGAAATGCGGGCCGTCGCACACAGTCTGCAAGGTCAGCTGACCTGTACCCTGCATATGGATGATGCGGACATGGACACCGCGCGTTCCCTGATGCCGATCCTCGAGCGCAAGGCCGGGCGTGTGCTGGCCAATGGCTTTCCCACGGGCGTCGAGGTCTGCGACAGCATGGTGCATGGCGGCCCCTACCCCGCTTCGACCAATTTCGGTGCTACCTCGGTTGGCACATTGTCAATCCGGCGGTTCCTGAGACCCGTGTGTTACCAGAACATGCCGGACGCATTGTTGCCCGAACAATTCCTCTGAGTTTTAGGATAAACACATCCATAACGTCATGGCTCATCGCGGGGCAAGCGATGAGCCGGGTGCCCATTGCTCTCATTTGATGGAGGCTACACTTCGGCCTGTTAAGTGGGGAGGCTCACGTCGGACTTAACGCAGAAATTCACGATCAAAAAATCTCTTGCTACAAATACACACCATAATGCATAAATATTGCTAGCATTTTAGAGTAATTGAATAAGAATAACACATTTCTGGGGGCAAAAATCGAGCTTGGCGCGCTTCGCGCTTACTTAGACCCGTTGGGGGAAGGGGCTATGGTTTGGCTTGGTTAAAGATTGTGTTGGTTGTATTTGTTGTCGCGCTCATGCCGGTGCAGGCCCTTGCCAACATCGGAACTGTCATCAGCGCCAAACAAGGCGCTCAGATCATTCGCGCCGGAAACACTCAGCCTGTCATATCAGGAATGGATGTGGTGTCGGGCGATACGATTTCTACAGATCACAGCGGTTTGGTTCAGATCGTTTTTGTGGATGAAACCAAAATTGCCGTTGGCCCCAATGCGCATATGGTGTTGGACGTGACCATGCTTCAGAGCAATCGAAAAGCCAAAAGCTTTGCCGTGCAAGCACTTGGTGGCAGCTTTCGATTCATTTCCGGCAAGAGCAGAAAAAGAGCCTATTCGATCAAGACCCCGACTGCGACAATGGCAGTTCGTGGCACAACCTTCGACATGTGGGTCGTATCACAAACCCAAAGCGCAATGCTTGTCCTGCACGGGACGGTTCAAATGTGCAGTGCACAGGGGTCTTGCAGGTCCACAGGCCGCGTATGCAGCATGTATGCCACCAGTGGAGGCGGAGCAGTCGGGCGACCTGCTGATCAGGCGCAGTATGACCAGGCGCTGAAATCTGGTTTCCCTTTTGTTCAGTCGCAGGAAGGCCTGCTGCCTCCTTTGCAGGTACGTGTTGAGGGGTGTTCTGGCGAAGGTGCGCCCGTGCAACAGGCCAAAATCGACAGGGCCGACATTCGCAGAACTGCGCCCCAGCCGCGCCCAGTCAGCGTCGCAGCGCCGCCAACCCCCCCGTCAAACCCAGAGCCAGAAGTAGAACCAGAACCGGAGCCGGAAGAACCAGAACCAGAACCAGAACCGGAAGAGCCTGATCCGGAACCCGAAGAACCTGATCGAGAGGAACCAGGTCAGGAAGGTCCTGAGCAGCAAGAATCAAATAGTGAGCTGTTCCGGTAGCGTTGTCGAAAAAGCGGAAATGGACTCACTTGTCCGGAGAACGACGTGAGCGACGAAAAGCGCAAAACCAGGACGGGGAAATGGGCGTTCCGCCTTGTCGGATTGTGTCTGATCCTTGTGGGTTGTTTCATCCGGGTCATGGATCCCTATCCGGTGCGAATGACCCGTCTGATCTATTTCGACGTTCTGCAAAGGTCATCCCCGCGTGAGTTCAATCCTGACCTCCCCATACGGGTTGTAGATATTGACGAGGCCTCTCTGGCCAATTGGGGGCAATGGCCCTGGCCTCGAACACTGGTGGCGCAGATCGTTCAAAATCTGGGTGAATATGGCGCTGCGGCCATCGCATTTGATATGTTGTTCGCTGAGCCTGACCGGTTTTCCCCCTCACGGCTTTTGAACGATCCGTCTTTGGCAGGGGTTCTCACAGTGGAACGGCACGCTCGGAAGCTCGACAATGATGTCTTGCTTGGGATGGAAATCGCTTATTGGCCGGTCGTTCTTGGGACTGCCGCACGTTTGTCTGCTGAAGGAAATCCTATCTCTGCAAAAGCAGGTATCATTGAGTTCGGGGAAAATCCCGCCGCGGGTCTAATTTCAGTTCCTCATTGGACGCCAATTGCGCCTCCGTTGGACCGGACTGCGGCAGGTATTGGTGGGGTCAACGTCTCGCCCATCGGCGGAACCGGTATCATGCGCCGCGTGCCGGTTCTTTGGCGCGGGCCAGATGGGCTGTTACCGGGTCTGTCGATTGAAGCCCTGAGAGTTGCCTTGGGCGAGACCAATATCATGGCCGAAGGTGCGCAGGACGAAACAGGCATCATGTTGGCGGTTGAGGTCGGGGGATACCGGATACCAACGACAGAAAACGGCGAGATTTGGCTGAGATACCGGCGCGATGCGCCCGAGCTGTATATCTCGGCCAACGATATCCTCAAAGGTTCGGATGATGCGGACGTTCGGGCGGAAGTTGAGGGGCGGATCATCCTGATCGGAACGTCGGCTGCCGGTTTATTCGATATGCACCAGACGGCGCTTGGGGAAAGCGTTCCCGGTGTTTCGATTCATGCCCAGGTTCTGGAACAGGTGTTGACCAACGAAATGCTAAGTCGCTCGGACGTGACCGCAGCGCAGGAAATGCTTGCCTTCGCCTTTCTCGGGCTTGTCGTGATTGCCGTCATGTCCAGTTTCGGTGCGGTTGCATCTTTCATTGCAGGCGGTGTCGCCGCCGCTGCCGTTCTGACAATCAGTTGGCTGGTTTTTCAAAACCAGTCGGTACTGTTCGACGCCACATTTCCGCTTGTCGGTGGCATAGCAAATTTCGGGCTGCTGGCAGGATATCTTTTCCTGTCTACCGAACGGGAAAAGCGCAAAATCCGGAAAGTCTTCTCTCATTACGTCGCCCCGGAAATCCTTGATGAGATGGAAGCCACCGGGCATCAGCTGCATTTGGGAGGAGAGACGCAGGATATCACGGTGATGTTTTCCGACATCCGGGGTTTCACACCTCTGTCTGAATCCGCATCTGCCACCGAGCTGGTCTCACTGCTGAATGCGCTTTTTTCCAGTATCGGCGATCAGATACTGGCTGAACGGGGAACCATCGACAAGTTTATCGGCGACGCCGTTATGGCGTTCTGGAATGCGCCTCTGCCTGTCGCTGACCACCCGTGCCGGGCTTCATTAGCCGCGCTGAAAATGCGGCGAGCTTTGGCAGAGTTCAATGAATCCGACATCATGCGAAACCGCCCCCCTATCGCGCTGGCAACGGGGCTTGCCACCGGGCAGGCCTGCGTCGGCAATATCGGCTCGCAGAAACGGTTCAACTACACGGTTATCGGTGACGTCGTGAATGTCTCAGCACGGATCGAACAATGCTGTCGAACAGTCGACTATGACATCGTCGTTTCCAACGGTGTCCATGAAATCACGAATGGGGAGCTGGCCATGTTAGAGGCCGGGCATGTTGATCTGAAAGGCAAAGCCAACCCGGAACCCGTCTTTGTTTTGGTGGGCGATCAGGCCCTGTTGCAAACAGCGGCATTCCAGGATCTCAGGGCTGCACATGCGGAGCTGATTTTGGCGATCACAAATCGACATCCAAACAGCTTGGTCAAGACCTTGTGCCTACAGTGCGAAAATCTGGCTGAAGACATCGAGCCCGGCTTGCGTCAGTTCTACAGGGCGCTGCCCGGTCGTGCCGCTGACTTCCGGTCGAACCTACCGTCCGGGCAATTTATGTTCACACGCCACAATCTTGGTTAACCAGTCACGTTTTCCGGCGCTTGCCCTCTTTGGGTCACGCTCACACCGGAACAAACTGATGCAAGACGGGCTGAAAATTATCGTTACTGTAATCTCTGCCCGTCATTCCCGAAGTAATATGCACGGTTGGGATCAAATCCGAATTGTACATCGTCACCTGGGGCAATTGCGTGCTGGCCAAACAATCGGACCGTGATTGGCACATTGCTGGTTTGCAGAATGACATTGGTATCACCGCCCAACTGCTCAACATGCGAAACGGTGCCGGCGATCGGTCCGCCGCTTTCCAGGCGGATGTCCTCCGGGCGCAGCCCCAGTTCGCGCGCATCGCCCGGGGTCAGGTTGTCCGCAGGCAGAAAATTCATGGACGGTGAACCAAGAAAGCCCGCGACAAAGCGGTTTGCCGGGTTGTTGTACAGCTCCATCGGGCTGCCGACCTGTTCCACCCGTCCGTCGCGCAGCACCACAATCTTGTCGGCCAGTGTCATCGCTTCTGTCTGATCGTGCGTGACATAAATCATCGAGGCCGAGAGTTGCCTGTGCAGATTTGCGATCTCGATCCGGGTGTTCATGCGCAAAGCAGCATCAAGATTGGAGAGCGGTTCGTCGAACAGGAACAGCTTGGGTTGGCGCACGATGGCGCGACCGATGGCAACACGCTGGCGCTGCCCCCCCGACAGTTCGGATGGGTAGCGGTCAAGGTAGGGCTCCAACCCCAGCATCCGGCTCGCCTCGGCGACGCGCTCGTCGATCACGGCTTTCGGCTGGCGTTCCTGTTTCAGGGCAAGGGTCAGGTTGCCGCGTACATTCAGGTGCGGATAAAGCGCGTAGCTCTGGAACACCATGGCGATGCCACGTTTCGAGGGCGGGGTCAGATTGACCTGCTCGCCAGCAATTCTGATCTCACCCGATGTGGCATCTTCAAGCCCTGCAATAACGCGCAGAAGAGTGGACTTGCCGCATCCGGAGGGGCCGACAAAAACCACAAACTCGCCGTCCTCAACCTCAAGATTGATGTCCTTCAGGACCTCTACATTGCCAAAGGATTTGTGAATGTTTTTCAGTGAAAGGGCGGTCATTGGCGGGTCTCCTCAAGAGAAACGGGTTGGCCAGTGCGGATGCTTTGATCAGCGGCCAGGCAGATGGAAAGGGATTGTACGGCGTCGGACATATGGCGGGTCAGGTCGATATCCTCGGCGATGGCGTGCAGCATATAGGCTTGTTCAGCATCGCACAGTTCCTGATGGCCGGGTTCATCAGGCATGTCGATAATCCTGTCGCCCTGCGGCGTGTGAACCAGAAGACCACCAACCTTGGTGTGACCATCGATGTCTGCGGACGCGCCCTTGTTTCCGTCGGTGATCGAAACAGACCCGTTGGGCGAGACAATGTCCTTCACAAAAAACGCGGTTTCGGACATCATCGGACCCCAGCCAGCCTCGTACCACCCGACCGATCCGTCGTCGAACACGACCTGAAACTGGCCGTAATTGTACATGTCAGGCGCGATTTCATCCGACAGGCGCAGACCCATGCCATGAACGCGAAGGGGGTTTGCGTCGGTGATCTGGCACATCACATCGACATAGTGCACACCGCAATCCACGATGGGCGATGTGGTCTGCATCAGGGCCTTGTGCGTCTCCCACTCAGAGCCCGAGGATTGTTGATTCAGGTTCAGACGGAACACATAGGGGCCACCCAGAGTGCGAGCCTCGGCGATCAGACGCATCCAGGATGGGTGGTGGCGCAGGATATAGCCCACCACCAGCTTACGGTTTAGCCGCGTTGCTGTTTCGACCACACGCTGCGCATCGGCAACGTTGGTGGCGAGCGGTTTTTCGACAAACACATGCGCACCCGCCTCCATCGCGGCGCAGGCGTAATCCGCGTGACTGTCCGAGTAGGTCGCAATCACAACCAGATCGGGTTTGGTTTCGGTCAGAGCGGCCTCAAAACTTGAATACACCGGATAGCGCGTCAGATCAGGGTGATCTACGCGGCCGGATCGGTTCACCAACCCGACAATCTGCGCGTCCGGGTGATGGAGATGTGCCAACGCATGGCTCAGCCCCATGTTCCCAAGGCCTGCGATCAGGACGCGGGTCATTTCACCGCTCCTGACGTGATGCCGCGAATGAGCTGTCGCGAGAAGATCACATAGAGGATCAGCACCGGCAGGATCGCCATTGAAAGGGCTGACAGGACCGCGTTCCAGTCTGTCACAAACTGACCGATGAAGACCTGGCTTCCCAGCGTCAGTGTCTTGGTCTCTTCCGCGGGGGCCAAGATCAGCGGAAACCACAGATCGTTCCAGATCGGGATCATGTTGAATACGGCAACCGTTGCCATTGCCGGACGCACCAGCGGCAACACAAGCCGAAAGAAGATTGTGTATTCACTAAGGCCGTCAATGCGGCCCGCATTCTTGAGGTCGTCACTCACCTGTTTCATGAACTCACTGAGGATGAACACCGCCAAGGGCAGGCCCTGCGCCGTATAGACAAGGATCAGCGCCCACAGGGTGTTCACCAGCCCGGTCGCCACCATCATTTCCAGGATGGCCACAGTGCCGATGCGGATCGGGATCATGATTCCAAGCGCCAGGTACAGACCCATAAGCATGTTGCCCTTGAACCGGTACTCACTCAGCGCATAAGCCGCCATTGCGCCAAACAGCAGGACCAAAGTCAGGGATGCAACGGTCACAATCAGAGAGTTTTGGAAATAAAGGAAGAAATCCCCCTGTTTCATCACTGTCTGATACCCGATCATCGAAAAACTGTCGGCATCGGGCAGCGCCAGCGGTTCGCGAAAGATCGCCTTGCGGGTCTTGAAGCTGTTGATCAGGATCACGAAAACCGGAAACAGTGCGATCAGCGTATAGAAGATCAGTGCACCATGCATCGCGAAGGTGTTTAGCGGGTTGGAGCGGGCCTTGTTCATGTCATCTGCTCCTTACAGCTGGTACCGGCGCATCCGGGTCTGGATGCCGAAAAGGTAGACACAGACACCCAGCAGGATGATTGCAAACATCGCACCAGCGATGGCCGAACCCATATGCGGATCACCCAATTGCAGCTGGAAGCCAAAGAATGTGCGATACATGAAGGTGCCAAGAATATCGGTCGAGAAGTCAGGCCCCGCCAGAGCGCCCTGTGCAGCATAGATCAGATCGAAGGCGTTGAAATTGCCGACAAATGTCAGAATTGAGATGATCCCGATCGAGGGCAGGATCAGCGGCAGCTTGATTTTCCAAAAGGCACTTGTACCGGTGATGCCATCCACTTCCCCGGCTTCCAGGATTTCCTCAGGGATCGATAGCAAGGCCGCGTAAATCAGCATCATTGGGATACCGACAAACTGCCAGACCGAAATCAGCGCCAGAGTGGTCAAAGCGTATTCCTCCTTTCCCAACCACGGGGCAAAGAGGGATTTCAACCCAACCGCATCCAGCATCGAAGGAGCGATGCCCCAGATGGGCGACAGGATCAGTTTCCATGCAAATCCGACGATCACAAAGCTCAGGATTGTCGGAATGAAGATCGCCGACCGATAGAGCACCGCAAATCGCAGGCGCGGATGGCTGAGCAGCGCTGCCAGCGCGATGCCGATGGGGTTCTGCACCAGCATGTGAATCAGAAAGAACCAGAAATTGTTGCCCAGCGCATTCCAGAACTGTTCCGACCAGATCGGATCGAAAAACAGCGTTTGAAAGTTCTGCAGTCCAACAAAAACGCGGCTCTGGTCGACCTCAGAGTAAAGGGCCAGACGGAGCGTATTGAACAGGGGAAAGATCATCACCGCTGTGTAGACAAGTACGGCTGGTGCCAGAAACACGACAATATGCCAGCGGATGCGGGGGCGGGTCATGGGGAGCGCTTTCGATGGAATGCTTGGCGTACCCGGGCAACTCATGCTGCCCGGGTATGGTTCAGCTTACTGATGTGGTGCGTACCACGAGGCGAGGCCCGCCTGTAGTTCTGCACCCAGCTCTTCAGGCGACTTGGCACCTTTGATCGCGGCAACGGATGCGCCCCAGGTCTCGTTCTCGAGGTTTGGTGTGCCGCGCGACAGAATTTGATAAGTCGAGCGGATGGTCGATTCACATTCTTCACGCCAGCCGACAATTTCCTTGGCCAGCGGGTCCTGCAACTCGACCGGAGTGCTCGACAGCGGGAAGAAGCCGGGAAGAGCGTTGCCGAAGATTTCAGCAAACTCGGGGCTTGCGACCCAGGTCAGGAATGTTTCAGCGGCCTCAGGATTCTTTGTGGCCGCGTTCATGCCGATGCCAATATCCGTGTGGTCCGAGATATAGCAGGTGTCACCTGCGTTCTGAACCGGCGGCTTGAAAGCGCCCATTTCGAAATCGGCTTGTGCGTTGAAGCCGGAAATCTCCCATGATCCCGCAGGATAGATGGCTGCGCGGCCCAAAGTGAAGATGTTCTGGCTGTCGGGATAGGTCTGTGCTTCGTACCCGTCACCCAGATACGCACCCCAGCGGGCCAGCGTTGCATAAGGGGCTGTCCAGGCTTCATCGGTCAGCTTCTGTTCACCTGCGATCAACGCCTGACGACCTTCTTCACCCTTCCAGTAGTTCGGCCCGATGTTATTGTAACCCATCGTGGCAGCTTCCCATTGGTCGTTGGTACCCATCGCCATTGGGATGTAAGTGCCGTCTTCCTTGATCTTGTCCAAAGCGGCAAAGAACTCGTCTTCTGTGGTCGGCACTTCGAGGCCCAACTCGGCAAAAGCGTCCTTGTTGTAGATGAAGCCGTGAATAACCGATGCCATCGGCACGCAGAAGCTGGCCGAACCGTCATCCGTCTGCCAGGCAGACTTTGCAACGTCCGAGAAGTTGTTCATCGCCTCGACCGAGGACAGATCGGTCAGGTGACCGGCCTCATAAAGCGCCAGCGAAGCATCGAAGGGGCGGCAGGTAATCAGGTCACCGGCAGACCCCGCATCAAGTTTCGAGTTCAAAACCGCGTTGTATTCTGCCGGGGCAGACGGCGTGAACTGGACTTTGATGCCAGGATGCTTTGCTTCAAAGGCCGGGATGATCTGGTCCTGCCACAGTGTCAGGTCATCGTTACGCCAGCTTTCGATAGTCAGCGTGACGTCCTCGGCATAGGCGGCAGAGGCTAACAGCGTCCCACCAAGCAAGGCCAGTTTCAGGCTATTACGTTTCATTGTACTCTCCCATTTGGTTTGCAGTTATTTATCAGGTGTCAGTGCCGCGCTCAGAACTCCGCCCGTTTCTTTCAGGCGCACATTGGCTGCCGCCAGTGAAACGCCGCGAGCGGCGATGAGAATGGCGGATTTGGTGTCTCCTTGCGCTTCAGCCAAGGCGTTTTGGGCGGTGCCTGCATCAACTCCGGCGATCCGGGCGACGATGCCGGTCGCACGCGCCCGCAGCTTTGCGTTGTCTGCTCGCAGGTTGACCATCATGCCCTCGTGAACATGACCCAACTTGATTGCCATAAGGCTGGACAGCATGTTCAGCGCGATTTTCTGGGCTGTACCGGCGCCCATTCGGGTTGAGCCTGAAATCAGTTCAGGCGGGGTGGCAAGCAGAATCGCGTGATCGCATTGCGCCAACAGCGGGCTGCCCGGGTTGTTGGCTATCCCGATCGTGCTGGCACCCGCAGCACGCGCAAGTCGCGCGGCCTCAAGTGTATAGGGGGTGGTGCCACTGGCAGAGACAGCAATGACCGTGTCGCTGCGCATAAGCCCGGCCAGCCCTTCGACCAGCCCGTCGGTGTCATCCTCGGTTCCACCGGGCATATGCGCGGATTGCGGCAACCCTCCGGCCATCAGGATATGGACTTGGTTTTCGTCGATGCCGAAAGTACCGCCCAGTTCCATTGCATCAGCCGCAGCCATCAGCCCCGAAGACCCCGCCGCCGCGTAATACAATGAACCACCTGATGCCAGACTGCGGGCCATGGCGTCGGCACCGTCGCAAATCGCACGCAGGGCACCCTGCGGGGCACCGGCCGCTTCCTGCTGACCCCTGGACAGGGCCAGCGCCGCCTCTTCCAGCGGTCGGTTACCCAAATCGTATGCGTCCGGGTGGAGTTGTTCGGTGATGTGTGGCAGCACGTGTTTCTCCTCGTTGCCAGAAAGCATACCTATACAATACCATTTGTCCACTAATTTTTTTTCAGCCGCTATTGGCCTTATAATTCAACGTATTTTCGATCTTTCCGCCCTTATTGGATTTATTTTGGCATTTACAGTTCAACATAGGCATTATATAGGTATCATCATGCTTAGGTCGAAAAACAACCCTATCATCGCAGCAGACGGCGGCGGAACGAACTGTCGGATCGCCTATGACGATGGCCAGCAGCGACTGGTGGTCGAGGTTGGCCCCGCCAACGTCGCCAGCGATTATGACGGCGCGATTGTACGGCTGAAAGACGGCCTGAAGATGCTTGCGACCAAGCTCAGTGTTCAGCCCGAGACCCTGAAGCCGATACCGGCGTATTTTGGACTTGCGGGAGTTACAGGTGATCAGATCGCCCAGCGGGTGGCGGCGGATTTGCCGTTGGACAGTATACTGGTCGAGGATGATCGCCACCCTGCGCTGGCGGGTGCGCATCAAGCAACCGACGGTGCAATCGCCCATTGCGGAACGGGTTCGTTTCTGGCCCTGCAATCGCAAGCCGGCCGACGCTTTGCCGGTGGCTGGGGCTCTGTTCTGGGGGATGAGGCCTCTGCTCAGTGGATTGGGCGCAGAGCGCTTTCCGTTACGCTGGATGCATGGGACGGGCTGGTGCCAAAATCCAACCTGACTGAGGGCTTGCTGAACGCATTTGGCAGTACAAGCGGTATTGTCGCTTTCGCGGCCGCGGCACGACCACATGAATTCGGCCAGATCGCGCGACAGGTGACAGCGGCAGCGAGGTCAGGGGACGAACGGGCGGTTTCGCTTATGCACGAAGGTGCTGCGCATCTTTTGCAAGCACTGGAAGCAATGGGCTGGACCCCGGCCATGCCATTATGCCTGACCGGGGGTATTGGCCCTCACTATGAGGCGTATCTGCCGGATCGTGCGCGTGGCGCAGTAACAGAGCCCAATGGTGCGCCTATCGACGGGGCCATCGCGTTGGCCCGGGCTTTCCAAGTGGAGCATTCGGCATGAACGCGGCATCTTTTCTGGCTTCTGACGACTGGCTCGAGAACGGCGGCGGGCCGCGCTATGTCCGGCTGCGCCAGCGGCTGGAAGAAGGCATCGACGCTGGAGTCCTTCCCCCGAATTCCTCATTACCGCCCGAGCGCGAGATCGCCGAGATCACCGGCCTGTCCAGGGTCACCGTGCGCAAGGCCATTCAGGAACTGGTGAAACAGGGCGCAATCGTACAGCGGCAGGGTTCCGGGTCTTTCGTACGGAACGCCGCGCCGAAATTGGAACAATCGCTTTCGCATCTGACGTCTTTCAGTGAGGACATGCGCCTGCGCGGTATGGAATCAACCTCCAAGTGGTTGGAACGGGGCGTTTTTCTACCATCACCCGAGGAAACGGCGGTGCTCGGGCTGCCCGCTGACGGACAGGTGGCCCGCATTTGCCGCCTGCGAGAGGCTGGCGGGCGCCCCATGGCAGTCGAACGTGCCTCGTTGCCATTGGACATTCTGCCAAACCCGCTTGCCGTGCGCGACTCACTCTATGATCTTCTGGAAGAAAACGGCTGCCGACCTGTTCGCGCCATCCAGAAGATTTCCGCCGTTAATCTTGAGGCTGAAGATGCAGCTCTGCTTGGTGTCGCCGAAGGCGCGGCGGGGTTAAGCATCCAGCGGATTTCCCATCTGGAAGGCGGGCGCGTCGCCGAGTTCACAAAATCCAACTATCGCGGCGATGCCTATGACTTTGTGGCTGAGCTGCGACTTACTCCATGATCTGCGATTCTGATGGAAAGGCTGCCCCGATGACCCCGAAAACGACCCTGATGCGTCAGGAAATCGAAGAGATCCCTGTTGCCGTCGAGCGATTGCTCAGCAATGGCGGAGATGCCCTGAGCACAGCCGCGGACGTCGCCCGGAACGGCGGGCTGAAGTTCATGATTTCGGCGGCGCGCGGCTCTTCCGACCACGCCTGTACTTTTCTGAAA
Source organism: Ruegeria sp. AK11 (assembly GCF_056541095.1). NCBI lineage: Bacteria > Pseudomonadati > Pseudomonadota > Alphaproteobacteria > Rhodobacterales > Roseobacteraceae > Ruegeria > Ruegeria sp. AK11. The sequence goes on along the minus strand of NZ_JBQFXU010000006.1, from coordinate 156,293 downwards.
TACGCAAGCGAATTGCTTCTTGGCTTGCCTATGGCATCCGTCGGCCCATCGGTCGCGTCAGTGTATGGCGCTGACCTGCATGTGGCCGGGGCGCTTTGCCTTTCTGTTTCACAATCAGGAAAAAGCCCGGATATCGTGCAGCTTACGAAAAATGCCCGAAAGGCCGGGGCCAGCACCGTAGCAATCACAAATGACCCATCTTCCCCCCTTGCACTGGCGGCTGAGGCGGCTTTGCCGCTGCACGCAGGCCCCGAGCTTAGTGTAGCGGCGACAAAGACATTCGTGACCTCGCTGGTTGCCGGGCTTTGGCTACTGGCGGAACTGAAAGGCGACAAAGATCTTCTGGCTGCGCTGCGTGGCCTGCCAAAGCACCTTGATGCCGCCACACGGTGTGACTGGGGCAAAGCGGCGGCTGCCGTCACCCAAAGCTCGCTTTATACGCTTGGTCGCGGACCAAGCGTAGCGATCTCGAACGAGGCCGCGCTGAAATTCAAGGAAACCTGCCAGATCCATGCCGAAAGTTATTCCTCGGCCGAGGTGCTGCATGGCCCTGTCTCGATCGTGGAAGGCGGATTTCCGGTTATTGCCTTTGCCGCCAATGATCCCGCAGAGCCGCTGTTGGCCGAGGTTGCCGACACGCTCGCGGCCAAAGGGGCACAGGTATTTGCCACCAGCCCAATGGTCACAAAGGCCGAGGTGCTGCCTCATGTCCGCACGGATCATTGGCTGACGGACCCGGTGGCAGCTATCGTGTCCTTTTATTCAATGGTCGAGCAGGTCGCAGTACAGCGCGGGATCAACCCGGATGCGCCACGTCACCTGCGGAAAGTGACGGAAACGGTATGAGCGGCCAGGCGACCATCTACCACGGCGGGCTTGTTTATGACGGCACCAGTTTGCATGACGGTGCCGCGCTGCGGCTGGAGGCTGGCCGCATCACCGATATTGGCGTTGACGTGAAGACAAGCGCTGGCAAGCTTGTCGATCTGCAAGGCGATATTCTGGCCCCCGGCTATGTTGACCTGCAAGTGAATGGCGGTGGCGGAGTGATGTTCAACGCCGCCCCGTCTGTCGATACACTGGCACGCATCGCCAAGGCGCACCGGACGCTTGGGGCAACCTCGATCCTTCCCACCCTGATCACGGATACCGCAGCCAAGACCCGCGCCGCCATCGAAGCGGCCAAGGCGGCGGTAGCTGCGGGTATTGCGGGGATCGCTGGCCTGCATCTTGAGGGACCACATCTTTCGGTGGCTCGGAAAGGTGCCCATGATGCAGCCCTGATCCGCCCCATGGATGACGAGGACCTGACAACGCTTGTCGCGGCAGCACAAGCGCTACCCGCATTGATGCTGACGGTTGCGCCAGAAAACGTGTCAATTGCGCAGGTGAAAGCGCTGGTCTCAGCAGGTGCCGTTGTTTCGCTGGGCCACAGTGATGCGGATTATGATACCTGCCTGTCTTATGCCGAGGCCGGTGCGTCCTGCGTCACGCATCTGTTCAACGCCATGAGTCAACTGGGCAATCGATCTCCCGGGCTTGTCGGGGCGGTTCTGGCCGCGGGTCGATTAAACGCCGGGCTAATCGCCGACGGTATTCACGTTCACCCTGAAGCCATGCGCACAGCCTGGGCCGCCAAGCGGGGCCCAGGCCGGATATTTCTGGTCAGCGATGCGATGGCGCCGGCTGGCACGGACCAGCGCATGTTCGAACTGGAAGGCCGCCGCATTTCCCGCAAAGACGGGCGTTTGACACTGGCCGATGGTACTTTGGCAGGGGCTGATCTAGATTTGACCACAGCGCTGCGTGTTCTGACCACGCAAGCCGAAGTGCCGCTGGAAGTCGCATTGGCATCCGCGACGCGTATACCCGCCGAAGTAATGGGATTATCCGACGCGGGGCGCTTAACCATAGGAAAACAATGCCCGCTGATCCGCATTGCCAGAGATCTGAGCAACGTAGACGTGCTGGTTTGAACCAGCGTCATAAGACCTGCGCTGACAAAATCCTGAGTTTCTGCAACCATTAGTCAATTCACTGAACGGGAACGGATTTCAGGTAAGCAGCAATGGCCAATCGGTCTTCATCGCTTAGTTTCGAGGTGTTCTCGATGACTTCGACCATTTCGCCACCAGCGCTGTCATAATCCGGTGTGAAACCGGATTTCAGATATTCAGCGATGTCAGCCTCGGACCAGTCAAGCTGGGCGGTGGTCAAACCGGGGATGCGCCCCTTTCCATTCGGATTTGGCGCTCCGGTCAGCCATAGACCCCGCTTCAACCCTCCCAGTCCGTTTCGTGGTGTATGGCATTCTGCGCAGTGCCCCAAAGCTTCCACCAAATACCGGCCTCGGATTTGCTGGTCGGTCAGATCACCTTCAACCACCCAGCCCGAGTCTGAAAACAGAAGTTTCCACAACCCCAGCCCGCGCCGGATATTGAAAGGGAACCCAATGTCATGCGGGATATTTGCCGCGTCAGACGCAGGCAGGGTGTTCAAAAACGCATGAAGCGCCGCAACATCCTCGACCGTCATCTTGGCATAAGACGTATAGGGGAAGGCCGGGTAATAATGCTGTCCCTTGGGGCCTGTTCCGTGTTTCAGGGCATTGGCCAGATCCAGCGCGGACCATGATCCAATTCCGGCGTCTGGATCACTGGAGATGTTTGGAGCTACAAACGTACCAAAATCCGTTTCGAACCGCCGCCCGCCGGAAAGAATAAGCTTTCCTTCCTCGCTGGCATCCGGGGCCGAGTGGCATGAGGCGCATCCTGCTGAATAGAAGACAGACGCCCCTCTGGTCACGTCGGGGGTCAGACCCGCCAACCGGGCTGGATCAACCCTTTGCGGTCGGGTCAACAGCAAACCGGCCAACCCGACCATAAGCATGACCAGAACGGCGAAAAGTAGAATGCGCCGCACTGATCAATTCTCCTTTAATTTTCCGGTGCTCTGTAAGCTTTGTGACAGGCAGAGCAGGTTCCGCCAAGCTGACCCATCGCCCCTTTCAGGGCTTCAACGTCCTGACCTGCCGCAGCCTGCATCGCAACAGCGGCGTCGGCCAGTGCCTGCCCTTTGGCCCCAACATCTGCGAAGTTTTCCCAAATTGCAGGCAAGGCACGGGTAGACGGGTCTGACACATTATCCGATCCGGCTGGCCACATCGCAGACTGGTCGATCTGCGACACGACAACAATATTATTTGCGGCCCGTGTAGCCGCTTCGGCATCATATTCTGCCTCTCCCTTGGCCATGGCGCCCAGCGTTCCAAGGTTGAAAGCGTAAAGCTGCATAATCGAAGTCCGCGCTTTTACAGCCGGGTTTTCGCTATCCTGAGCAATTGCAGTTCCAACTACGGCCAAGGACAAAAGACCTGCCGCAAAGATCGAAGACTTCTTAATCATGGTGTGGCTCCCTGTTTAATGTGCCATATGATAGCTTGAACGATTTTTCTTGTAATTGTTTGTTATTCGGCCTCTCCTGTTCATTTATGAACAACGACAATTGGGACGATATTCGGTATGCCCTCGCCGTCAGCAAACACGGCTCGTTGAATGCGGCGGCGACAGCCCTGGGCGTTGCACATGCAACCGTCCTGCGCAGAGTTGCCGCCTTCGAACACCGATATGGCTGTGTTGTTTTTCGGAAAGACCCGTCAGGGTATTCAGTACTTCCCGAAGCCAGAACAATTCTGTCCGCCATGGAAAGCGTTGAAGACGCCGTGCTTTCGGTAGAACGCGCCGTTGTGGGCGCAAATCGTTCGCCTGCGGGTCTTGTGCGTATCGCGTCCACGGACAGCCTTTGCCAGTTTGTCCTGCCACAGATACTAAACTCAATTTCCGCCCTCTATCCGAGCCTCGAACTGACGATCCTCAGCGGTAACAGTCACCATGATCTGACCAGGTTAACTGCGGATATAGTTGTCCGCCCTTCAGTTCAACTTGGTGAAGGGTTGACCGGAGAGCGCGCAGGAACGTTGTTCTTTGGGGTTTACAGTGACGGTACCCGTGACCAAAAATGGATGCGGCTTGATGGGGCTCTCAGCCGTTCACTTCCGGCCAAATGGTTGGCTGAACATGTTCGCGCCGATGACATGACAAACGGAGCAGACAGTTTTCTGGTGCTTCAGCAGATGGTTGCATCCGGTGTGGGGCGAGCTTTCTTACCTGCTTTTATTGGCGACGCTGATCCCCGGCTTCACAGGTTGAACGACATTGATCCCGGAATCGAGGTTCCACTTTGGGTCGCGACGCTAGAGGAAATCGCACACACGCCAAGATTTGCGGTCGTGCAACGGGCTCTGGTTGAACACCTGCCGCATGCACTGGCTGGGTGACGTCACAATTATAGTGGTGGAAAGCCCAGAGATAATGTACCGTCCGGGCCATTCATCATTTACAAATAAAAACATTCATCTTAATGATTATGTATGAGCAGAGACCCACATTTCTCCCGGCGCACCTTCCTGTCTCAGGGCGCATGTCTGGCGCTCTGCCTGCGACCCAGCTTTGCGATTGCGGAAATGACACTTGGCCAATCGGCAAGGATTTCGACTTTGACAGATGGGTATCTGTCGTTGCCGCCCGAAATGGTCTTTGGCGCAATGCCCGAGGCAGAGCTGACAGAACTTCTGAACCGCTATCAGGTAGATCTGACCAGATACGAGCCCGAGTGCAACATTGTGCTCTACCGCGATGACCAGAATACCATACTGTTCGATGTTGGAGCCGGGCCCGACTTCATGCAAACCGCTGGCAAACTTCCGGAAACTTTGGACGCCGTCGGGTTGTCTCCGGATGAGGTCACGCAGGTGATCTTCACCCATGCACATCCAGATCACATCTGGGGTGTGCTGGACGACTTCGGAGATCCCCTCTTTCCCAATGCCAGATTTCATCTTGGCCGCACGGAATGGGACTATTGGTGGAACCCCGCAACCGTGGAAAAGATAGGGGCCGACCGCACGGCCTTCGCGGTGGGCGCAAAGCGGCGCATGGAAGCCATCGAAGGCATGGTTGCGTTTTTTGATGATGGGCAGGAAATCCTTCCCGGTATCGCAGCACGCGCTAGTTTCGGGCACACGCCCGGACATATGGCCTTCGAGATTCGCAAAGGCAGTGACGCGGTGATGGTCGTGGGCGATGCGCTCGGCAATCCGCACGTCGCGTTCGAGCGTCCGGATTGGCGCAGCGGTACGGATCAGGACCCCGACGCCGCGGCAAGTGCACGGAAATCGCTGCTGGATCAGATTTCTCATGCCCAAATGAATATTATTGGATTCCATCTGCCAAATGGCGGATTTGGCCGTGTCGAAAAGGCCGGTTCGACCTATCGATTTATTGGAGAGCCTGCATGATGCGCGCTTTGTTGATTGCCTGTACCCTGGCCACGCAAACCTGGGCCAGTGAGGATATTGCAGACCAGTACCCGCAGAGCGTTCTTTACTCGAAACCTGTCGAATTTATTCCCGGCGTCTTTTCCGCCATCGGTGCAACCGCACCCCCGACTTATGAGAATTCGGGCCACAACAATAACCTCAGCTTCATCGTGACCGGAGAGGGTGTTGTCGTCATCAACGGTGGCGCGGCCTATGTGCTTGCCGAAGCGCTTCATAAGGAGATTCAAGCGCTCACGGATCAGCCCGTGAAGCTTGTCTTCAACGAAAACGGTCAGGGGCACGCTATGCTGGGGAATGCCTACTGGTCGGAACTTGGGGTGCCCATCGTCGCTCATTCAGATGCTGCGGCTGAATTCGAAGAATATGGGCCACAAATCCTTGAAGGGATGCAGGCATATAACAAGGACAAGGCAAAAGGAACGTTTTTGGCCGGTCCGACAGAAACGTTTGACGATGAATACGTTGTCGAACTCGGCGATTTTCGCATGGAGGCCAAACATCTTGGACCTGCGCACAGCCCCGGCGACATTTCGATCTGGTTGCCCAATCAAAGCCTTGTCATCGCCGGTGACATGGCATTTCACGAACGTATGCTGCCGATCTTTCAGGACACCTACACCGCAGATTGGCTTGAGACCTGGGACAATGAGTTCGAGGCACTGGAAGCCACATATGTGATCCCCGGGCACGGTCATCCTACGAACATGGATCAGGTGCGCCGGTATACACGCGACTATCTTGTCTACCTGCGCGCAATGATCCAGGAACATATGGATGCAGGCGGGGATCTGGCCGAGGCCTATTACGTCGACCAAAGCCCTTATGCCCATTTGGACACGTTCGAAGAACTGGCCACAAAAAACGCCGGTCGTGTCTACGAACAGATGGAATTCGAATAAGTCAGGACCGCCGAAGAACGGGCATTCGCATCATCATCCGATGGGTGGCAACGGCCCCGACCCACATCGAGAAGACTGCAAGCCACGCAGTCAGCGACAAGGCCGACCCCCCGGACAATCCGGCACCAACGGCGCAGCCACCTGCCAACATCGCACCAAATCCCATCAAGACGGCCCCGACAAGGTAACGCTCCATCGGAGTATCCGGGCCGAACTGTTCGATCTTCCACTCGCCGGAAAGAACGGCAGAAACAACGGCGCCAATTGCAACGCCCGGAACCAGACCAATGCCAAAGGACAGCGCAATGTTCCGCTCGGCCACCAGCGCCATCAATGTATCCGTTGCCGGGCCGGTGAACGTGACCGAAGACACCGGCACGACTTCGAAGGAGGCTTGTGCAATCGCAAATGTCATCAACCAGCCAAGCGCCACGGCGACACCAACTCCGGCGGCCGTGACAATCTTTGTCACTGTCACCTGCTGGCGCACTGCAAACACGACGGCCAGAACAAAGGTCCCTGCGGCAAAGACTGTGTACGCGATGGGCGAAAACCCAAGTAGTGCCGAAAGGTCGCGCGCATTGCCACCTGCGATCGTCCAAATACCGGACAGCGCCTCGCGCGCGGGGCTGAGCACACCCGTGTAAGCCGCTTGCGCGACCAATGTCAGAACCAGCCCCGTCACCATTGCCCGCAGATTGCCGCATGAGGCCAACACCAACAGGCGCGACGCGCATCCGCGCGCCAAAATCATTCCGGCGCCAAACATCAGACCGCCGATCACCGCCCCACTCAGGCTGCCTGTTGACGCAATTGAACGCGCTCCGGACAAATCCAGCCATTCAATCGAGACGAACCCCTGTACCAGCATCAACGCCGACGTGAATGCGATCAGCCAGACGGCCAGACGGGGCCCAAGTTCGCCCTCGGCGACTTCAACAGTGGATGCCCGCAAACAGAAATGAGATTTCTGAGCGGTAACTCCGAACAGGATGCCAACAAGCAAACCGGCGACAGCCAATGTGCCCGAATCTCCCAGCAGTTCGATGAGGCGTTCCATAGACAAAAACTCTCACCTTTTTACGTGCCCGTCTTTGCCTTTCGTCAAGTTCTCACTGTGCAGCCATTGGCTTGCGCGCAAGCTGACACTGTGTCCACAACGCACCCAATGCCTCGACCAACCGGGTCACATCTTCTGACGAATGTACAGGCGACGGTGTGATCCGAAGACGTTCGGTGCCTTTCGGGACAGTGGGATAGTTTATCGGCTGGATATAAATCCCATAGTCGCGCATCAGAACATCCGAGATGAAGCGGCACTTGACCGGGTCACCGACCACGACCGGGATAATATGGCTTGGGTTGGGCGTGTGCGGAATGCCCAAAGCGTCCAGCCTGCCTCGAACCTCGCTTACGCGTTGCTGATGCAAACACCGTTCCGCATTGCTTTGCTTTAGGTGCCGAACGGATGCTGCTGCGCCGGCGGCGACGGCCGGTGGCAACGCGGTAGTAAAGATAAACCCGCTGGCAAAGGAACGGACAAAGTCGACAAGTTCCTTTGACGCCGCGATATACCCACCAACCACGCCGAACGCTTTGCCCAACGTGCCTTCGATGACTGTCAGGCGATCCATCAACCCTTCGCGTTCGGCAATGCCGCCACCGCGCGGGCCGTAAAGCCCTACTGCATGAACCTCGTCCAGATAGGTCATCGCGCCGTACCGATCCGCCAGATCGCAGATTTCGGCAATCGGTGCGATATCGCCATCCATCGAATACACACTTTCAAACGCGATCAGTTTTGGCGCGTTGAACGGCAGTTCCATGAGATGTCGCTCAAGGTCCTTCAAATCGTTATGCTTCCAGACCCGCTTTGCGCAACGACTGTGGCGGATACCCTCGATCATCGATGCGTGGTTCAATTCGTCGGACAGAACCGTGATACCGGGAATTCGCGAAGGCCAGAGTTCCCAATGCAGCCCAATTTGAAACATACCCGGACGTAAAAAGCAGTGCTGCTTCCTTGCCATGCAGATCTGCAAGCTCCTGCTCAAGCAGAACATGTTCATGGGTGGTCCCCGAAATATTCCGGGTCCCGCCAGCCCCTGCGCCACAGCCATCAATCGCCCGGTGCATGGCCGCCAGGACCTTTGGATGCTGACCCATTCCCAGATAATCGTTCGAGCACCAGACCGTAACTTTCTCAGGTCCGTTTTCTGCGTGGTTGTGTGCAGTTGGAAATGCTCCGCAATGACGCTCAAGCTCGGCGAAGACCCGGTAATTTCCTTCGTCCTGCAATTGCCTCAGCTGGTCACGAAAATACTGTTGGTAGTCCATGTCAGTTTCCAACGGCTTCTTCTACAATACCGGCCAACAGGGCTTCGACTTTCTCCATCGGTCCGTCAGGATAGCTTCGGTAGCCCACTTTGACACCGCCTTCGTCCTCGGCCACAAAGATCCCGTAGGGGCAATAGCCGATATTCATCGGGTCGGCCTCCATCATCTCGCGCGAGAGCTTTGCGGAACAGAAGATAAATATTTCAGCGGCTGTGAAAATCTGCTTGTCGCTGCCGACATCCGCCCCCGTCCGATTCAGCATGTCACCAACATGGCTCACATAATCGATAACCAGCCCCTGCCCAACAATTGCTGATTCAACGGCAAAGGTTGCATCATCAAAGCTCCCGTCAAAGGGAACGGCAATGACCTCCTCAGCAATAACCGGGTTTGCCAATACAACTGAAAGTGCGGCTGATGCGATAAAGTGTTTCATGATGATGTTCCTCCTCCTGAACCACATTTCTTCAGATTTCACCGCCAAGACTTTGACACCGGTCAAAGCCTTGGCGTTTCTTAGCCGAACATGTCCGATGTGATACCAGCATACCAACCCAGCGACTCTTGGTAGGTTGCTTTTCTCAGGTCGGAATCTTCGCCGGTTTGGCTGATAAAGCCATCCACCTTGGCAATCTTTTCAGGCGTCGCCTCATAAGTCGCACCGACCTTGACCCCGTCATCCGTATCAATGAGCGACCAGCACGTGTTCGAGAACTTGGCCGGGAAGATCTTTGATCCGGTCAATGCGCCACGAACCGCATTGGCACAGACTTTCGCCTGGCTGTTGGCCGAAAAACCGGATTTCGGCATGTCACCTTGCTGGCTGGCATCACCAAGAACATAGATGTCAGGATCAGCTTTCGATGACATGTCCGCCGCGTTCACCGGTGCCCAGTTGCCATCGGTTACACCGGCCATTTCCGCAATACGCCCGGCTTTCATGGCCGGGATCACGTTGCAGACGTCGACCTTGGTTTCTTCACCGTCGATGGTCACCGTCATGGCATCCGGATTGACCGAGACATTGCCGCCGCCAAAATCCTCTCCGATCCAGTCGATCATGCCTTCGTAGTGGTCGGCCCACCCCTCCTGGAACAAAGACATCTTGGAGAATTTGGCTTTCGGATCAGCAATGATGATTTTCGCTGTCGGATTGTTCGCCTTCAGAACATGCGCAACCATCGAAACCCGCTCATAAGGTCCGGGCGGGCAACGGAACGGGTTCGGTGGTGCGACCATCGCAAAGGTTCCGCCTTCGGGCATCGCCAGAACCTGCGCCTTCAACAGCTCGGTTTGAGAGCCCGCCTTATACGCATGCGGCATCTTGTTCTGTGCAGTTACATCCCACCCCTCGACCGCGCCGTCGACAAAGTCGATACCCGGGCTCAGGATCAATTTGTCATAAGGAATAGATCCGCCACCCGCCAATGAGACAGTTTTGGCGTCGCGGTCGACACCCACGGCCCAATCGTGAACCACGTTGATACCGTATTTTGCGGCAAGCGTGCCATAGCTGTGCGCAATGTCCGAAAGCTCTTGAAACCCGCCCAGATACAGGTTCGAGAAAAAACAGGTGTAATATGTTTTGGACGGCTCGATCAGAATGACATCAATCTCACCCTTGCTGTCTTTGGCGATATAGCGCGCCGCGGTTGCGCCGCCTGCCCCGCCCCCGATCACCACGACACGGGGCTTGCCCTGCGCCAGCACCATCGGGGCCGACAGCCCGGCAGCAAGTACCCCTGCGGTTCCCAGAAATGTCCGTCTGTCGAGTGTCATCGCGTTTCCTCCCCTTAGGCATTGTCACTGTGGGTTGTTGAAGTAAGCGGCCAATGCCGCGATCTCATCACTGCTCAGGCGGCCCGCGATCATCTGCATGACGGGATGGGGCCGCTGCTTGTCCTTGTAGGCGTGCATGGCGACAACAAAATCCTGGTCGGGCCAGTAAACGATCGAAGGAATCCCATCATCGCCACCCTCTATCTGGTGGCACGTCGTGCATTCGCTGCTCAGGTATTCGCCATATTCGGGATCGCCCTGAATCGCGAGGATTTCGGGGTTGACGGAATGGTCCGTTCCCTTTGCCGTTGGGTCGGCTTCGGGGATGTCTTGCGGGTTGTCGGAAAACACACGCAAATAGGCAATTACATTGGCCCGGTCTTCCGGGTTCTCGAGCCCGCGAAAGCTCATTCTGGTGCCGGATGCGAATGCGCGGGGGTTTTCAATGTAAGCCGACAATGTGTCGGCATGCCATTCCAGACCCGAGGTACCCGCACGGATCAGGCTTTTGGAATAGGTGAACTCCTCAAGCCCGGCAGCCCGGCGGCCAAAAATACCATTCAGGTGCGGACCGATCCTGTTTTCAGCGCCCGCGCCGACCTGATGACATCCTTCGCATTGGGCAAACACAAGTTTGCCAGCTGCTGCATCGCCAAGGTCCTCAGTCGCGGCGGCAGCGGTTGCCAGGATACTCGCAGCAAACATGACACCTGTTGCCCACCGCCGCCACATGATCAGCTTCCGAACGACTTAAGGTAAACAATGACAGCGTCGATATCATCCTGTTTCTTGAGGCCGGCAAAGGACATACGTGTCCCCTTCATATAGGCTTTGGGTTTGGCCAGAAATGCAGCCATTTCTTCATCTGTCCAAACCAACCCATCCTCGGCAGCAGCTTTCATCGCCTGAGAGTACTTAAAGCCTTCGGCACCAGCCGCATTGGCACCGGCGACACCGTTCAGTGCCGGACCGGTGCGATGCTTGGCCCCGTCCCCGACCTGATGGCAGGACTTGCACTTCTTGAAAACTTTTTCGCCATTTTCGATCATCTCAGGATCAAGTGCCGCTATGTCCTCAGCAGGTTCATCGACTTCGACGGATGCTTCTTCGGAAACAGCCGCCTGGTCCGGACTGTCAGCCCCGGCTTCGTCAGGCGTTACATCCAGAACGGCGGCGCGCTTGGTGATTTCCACGCCTTCTTTGCAATCCGTCATGCATGGCTCATCCGTCCAGAAATGCGCCTCGGCCGCTTCGCGGTCATCCACGATGAAACCCCCGGCATTCGGCATTTCCACTTCAAGGAAATTTTCGTGCGACAGCGTGAACTCATCATCAACGATGTCGTTGGAATACAGTATATAAGCGACAATCGCGTAAACTTCGTCAGGCTCCAGCGTTTGTGCGTCTCCAAACGGCATCGAACGGTTCACATAATCCCATACCGTCGAAAGGTGCGGCCAGTAAGAGCCCACTGTTTTCAGCGGGTCTTTATCTGCAAGCGTGCCCTCGCCGCCCGCCAGTTTCGGCCAGTTGTCCACACCTTCAGCAAAATCGCCATGACAGATCGCGCACCGTTCGGCAAAGACCTCTTCGCCGGTGAACACGTCGCCAGAACCTTCGGGCAATCCGGTTCCGTCAGGTGCAATGTCGTGGTCCCACGCCGCGATTTCTTCGGGCAACGCAGGGCGCCCAAGTCCTAGCTTGTCTGCATGGGCTGGAACCGCCACGCTCAACCCAAGGGCCGAGGCGGCCAATAGCTTACGATACTTCGACATTTTCCGCCTCTCCGTTTTCCTTGATCCACCAGGTCTGGATACAATTGTTGTGGTAGATCGAGTTCTCGCCCCGCACGTCCCGCAGTTGAGCTTTGCTGGGTTGGACGTAACCGGTCGAATCCTTCGCGCGGGCCTGTAACAGCATCTCTGAACCGTCCCAGTTATAGTCCAGATAAAACCGGGTCAGCGCCTTGTCTGTCCCGGGGGCCGCCAGACGTGCCGGAACCCAGTTCTTGCCACCATCCACCGACACGTCGACGCCGGTAATCGAGCCCCGCCCGGACCAGGCCAACCCGGTGATCACCAACGGCCCCGGCCCATGCGTGATCGGCGCTTGCGGGCTGGGCGATGTGACGACCGATTTGGCGTCCATGACCCATGTCCACTTGCGTGATGTTCCGTCTTCGAGAGTATCCGTATACTTGGATGTCTCTTCGCGGCTTTCGATAGCCATCTCGGTGACCTCGACCCGGCGCAACCACTTGACCCACATGTTGCCTTCCCAGCCGGGAACGACAAGACGAACGGGATATCCGTGCTCCTTGCGCAAAGCCTCACCATTGGCCTTGAACGCAACAAGTACGTCATCCATTGCCTTTTCCAGTGGGATCGAGCGACCATTCGAGGAAGCATCGGCGCCTTCTACGTAAACCCATTTGCCTTCGGGCTTTACCCCGGCCTCTTCCAGCAGAGTGCGCAGCGGAACACCGGAATATTCCATGTTGTGGATCATTCCGTGCGTGAACTGCGCGCCGTTGAGCTGCGCACCGGCCCATTCCATACCCGTATTGGCAGCGCATTCGCAGAAATAGATACGGTTCTCGCGCGGGAAACGTTCCAGATCTTCATATGTGAAAATCAGCGGAGTTTCGACCAGACCGTTGATCATCAGACGGTAGTCCGCCTTGCTCAGTTCGATCGCACCCGAATGGTGCCGCTCGAATGCGCATCCCTGCGGGGTGATCGTGCCGTCCAGCGCGTGGATCGGCGTGAAATTGATCGAACTGATTGTGTCTGCGGTCAACCACTCGACGTTGCGCCGTACGACATCACTCTCGAATTGGATTGGCAGGCCGTAGGGGGTTGCATCTACACCTTCGCCCGTTGCCTGTGCCCATTCCTGAACCTGAGTGATCAGCGGGTCAGGGCCTGCGGCGCGCGCCGCTGAGGCACCGACCGCACCTACGCCAACCGCGGCAGCACCGCTTAGAAACTGGCGACGCGATGGGGCTTTTGCCCTTGGATTCTCGCTCATTTTGTTTGCCTCCGTCATTCGATCAGCAAATCTTGTATTCAATGTTTGACATTCGGTTCGCGCTGTCAGGCTCCGATCACCTCGACCGATGTATTCGGCTCGACGGTGACGGTGCCCTGATTACGAATGTGGTTTTCGACGACATCCCAGATGGGCGGGCCTTCGGTGCCCTCGTTGACGCTGGCCCAACCGGCCACAACATAGGATTTCGCCGGATCAATCGCCTCACCCGTCTTGAGCAGGGTCATGTCGCTGATCCGCTGCCCTTGCGGTTTGGTGACATCGATACGGTATCCAAGGCCGCCGACACGCACCATGTCGCCACCCTGCTGGTAATAGGGATCGGGGTTGAACAGGTTGTCGCCAACATCCTCGAGGATCACGTGAATGAATTCACCCGTCATTTCCGTACGATACGCATTCGGATAGGACATCGAAGTGACATTCCAGATATCCTCACGCGTGATCTCCTGACCGGGCAGGATCGACGGACCCCAGCGCACACCCGGCGACATGGCAATGTCTGCCTCGCGCTCGCTGATCAGTGCATCGCAGATCAGATCGTCCCACGTGCCATTGAAGTTTCCGCGCCGATACAGCAGCGAGTCCGTCTTGCCGATCACTTCGCCTAGTGCCGCATCATATGGTGCGCGCTGTTCGTTGATCAGGGCCGTGATTGCCGGATCAGGCGCGATGACGTCTGAAAAGATCGGGATCAGCTTGTGCTTCAGCCCCATCATCTGGCCATCCCGCACGTCCAGATCAACGCGGCTGACGAATTTGCCGTTCGAGCCGGACGCGATGATATGCGTCTTTTCGACTAGAACCGGTTCAGGCAAAGCGTCATGGGTGTGACCGCTCAGGATTACATCAATCCCCTGAACGCGGCTCGCCATCTTTTTGTCCACGTCAAAGCCGTTATGGCTGAGGACGACGACTACATCGGCACCTGCGTTGCGCACCTCGTCCACCATGGCCTGCATGTTCTCATCCCGGATCCCGAACGAGTATTCCGGGAACATCCAACTGGGGTTGGCAATTGGCATATACGGGAAAGCCTGCCCGATAACGGCAACCTTGGCCCCGCCGCGTTCGAAGAACTTGTAGGGCTTGAAAAGCTCCGCAGGTTCATCCCATTCCGCGTCAAAAATATTCTGACCCAGCGCCGCAAAAGGCAAACCTTCAACGATCTCGTTGACCCGCTCGCTGCCCAACGTGAACTCCCAATGGAATGTCATCGCATCGGGCTTGAGTGCATTCATCACGTTGACCATGTCCTGACCCGCCGTCTGATAGCAGGTATACGAGCCATGCCAGGTATCGCCCCCATCCAGCAACAGCGCATCTGGCCGGTCGGCACGGATGGCGTTGATAACGGTCGAAACCCGGTCAAGTCCTCCGACGCGGCCATAGGTCTTCGCCAATGAAGCAAAGTCATTGTAGGTCAGCGCATAGGCGGACGGGCTGCCATCGTCGATCCCGTAAGCCTTGCGAAACGCGGCCCCCGTCACATGCGGCATTTGCCCGCGCGCGTCTCCGATGCCCAGGTTGACCTCGGGCTCGCGGAAGTAGATCGGTTTGAGCTGCGCGTGGATATCCGTGATATGAATCAGGCTGATATTTCCAAAGGTCTCAAATTCCAGCAACTGGTCCTGGGTCAGGCTTTGCTGGGCCGCCAGCCTTGCCCAGTTCCCGAAACCGGATGCCCCGTACAGCGCTGAGGCCGCCATGGAGACCTGTAGAAAATCACGTCGCGATATCATTTGTCGGCTTTCCTGTTTCACATATAAATGTGTGAATGTAGTAGAAATGAAAAACCCGCGCCCGGGAATCCCGGCGCGGGTTCTTTGTTACTGACGCACGGCCGGCGTTTCGACCGAAAGCCCGTTGCCGCGCGATGCCACATAAAGCTCCAATGCCCGGAATTCGTCCGAACCTTCAGCAAAGGTTTCAGCGCGTGTATCACGAATACAGCCGCGGAAACGGTTGTGGCGCGAGATCAGCTTGGCCTGTTTCAGACGATAAGTCGGGAAACCGTTGACCATCCCTTGGCTCAGATGGTCGGCCCGGATCATGTTGCCCCAGTTGTCTTCGTGACAGTTGGCGCAGCTCAGCTCCAGCTGACCATATCGGGTGTAGTACATTTCCTTGCCCTGCTCCCAATATGGGGCAGCATCGCCATCAATGGCGACATTCATGGGCAGCCCTCGTGACTGAAAGGCAATCAGCGCGACCATGCCCTGCATATCGGCACCAGACCATTTCCACGCATCTGCTTCCATGCGTTCCGTACGGCACTTGTTGATCAGATCTTCCATCACAACCAGCTTGCCGGTATCCGCATCGACCTTCGGCATGGACGCCTGCAGCCCTTTGAAGCTTTCCACATCATCGTGGCACGAAGAGCAACTTTTGCCAGCCGCGCCATCGACAGCCTCATAAAGATCAGCCGCCTGGTCGACAAAAATCATAGCCGGGTTGTCGAAATCGTCGATCTGCAACGCCTGCGTTTCATCGGTTCTGAAATGCCACCCCGAGTAGATCGTATCGAAGTTCTCGACATGGGCCGGGGCCTCGGTCACCGAAACCATTTCCAGCTCTTCGTTGATCACCAGCTTGTCTTCGTCAGGTCCAGCTGCCACTGAAATCGGGAAAGCCAGAACTGCCGCGATCGCCGTGAGTGCTTTTTTATTCATTGCGTTCCTCCCTTGGGTGATCAGCGCAGGTTTTAAGCACCGGCGCTGATCTGCCGTTACGGTCGAGCCGTCAGGCGATCTCGATCGGTTTTTTTGTGTCGTAAACGGACCCGTCATCGTCATACCACGTGAAAACGAATTCCCCGGCTTCAGGCACGGTTGCATCGAACTGAAAGTACGGGTTTGTCGAAATCGCCGGCTCCATCGTCACGTCTATCACCAGCTCTCCGTTAAACTCGCAGGTGAACCGATTGATGATCGAGCGCGGAATGACGTTGCCTTCCTTATCCTTACGCTGGCCACTTTCCATATTGTGGCTGATCAGTGTTTTGATCGTGATTGCTTCGCCAGCAGCGGCTGTTTTTGGAACCTTGACGCGGGGTTTTACACCGGATGCCATTGGTTGTTCTCCTGTTCTTCAGGGCGCGTGGCGATCAGCCGCCGCAGCCGCCAATTGTCACTTTTACGGTTGCCGAAGCCTTGGCAAAGCTACCATCAGCCATTTTGGCCACAGCAATGACATCTTGCGTTCCTGCAAGACGAATGCGGGTCGAAGCCGCCTGTGCAGCAGCCAGCGGGCCAAAGTTGAACGTGGCAACGCCGGGCTCGGGGTTTCCGGCCGCTACGATCAGGATTGCAGCCGCACCCGGCGCGCTGACTTCGATCGGAACGGTATTTCCGTTCTCGGCAATTTCCGGCGCCGTCAGTGTCACACCGCCGTCAGCCATGTCTGCACCGCCCGTAAACGCGGCTATCGCGTCTTCTGCAGCCGCATTTGCGCGGAACGGCATCAGGGTCAGGACCGCAGCGCCCAGACCAAGAGCCAGAGTCTCGCGACGAGAAAATTCCATTTTCAATCTCCTTTGGATCCTCACGAATTCACGCCTGAAAGCGTGATTATTGTTCTTTTAGGGTTGCGAGGAACGCGACGACGTCCTCGATTTCCTGTGCAGTCAGGATTGACGTCAAAGGCCCTGACGGGGCTTTGCCCGTATAGGCGTCGCCCGGGCGGATATAGCCGTCATCCTTGTAGAAAGCCGGCATGACCGTTCCGTCAAACGTCATCTTGGCATTTGCGACCAGTCCTCGAAGCTCCGCCTCGGACCACCGGTCCCCGGCCCCATCCAGCAGCGGACCGACTTCGCCATGGAACGGAATATCCGCCAAAGCCGTGACCTGATGACAGGCCACACAATTGCCCTTGGATTTCTCGCCCACGATGACCGCACCGTTTGCCGCATCGCCAGCGACGCCGGTCAATGAAGCCTCCACCGCGCCATAATCGTCGAACTGTACCTCTTTTGGTCCTGTTTCTGCCGCGATGGCGGCACTGCCTGTTATGATACAAGCCAAAGTCAAGTGTCTCAGCTTCATGATCCCTCCCATTTGCTACCGCGCCGATGGCGCTTTGCGACCCAAAGCCTCTGTGTACCGTAGTCGACGGGCAGGGTTCATCGCAACATTAAATTCATCTTAATGAATTTTTTTATTTATACTGCACCGCGTCAATCTTGCGAAACATTGTTTCGTTCTTGAATGCGGCGCGCATGATACCGTTGAAAATCTTCCCCATTATCAAGCTCGTACCGTTCTTCATTGACCCAGGTAAAAAGATCGAGGGTCGTTCCCTTGGAGAACGCCCCGGGCATGACCGCAACGGCCGCCTCGATTGCTGTGGCATCCTCTGATACGTCCTCCGGCAGGAAAACCAAAGTAGGGGTGAACAGAATCCCCCATTTGCGCATCAGTGATCTTTGCTCGGCTTCTTCTCCGTCAAAATCGATGGCCATCGTACTTCCGTGTAAGTCCAGCTGAACGACAAAGAAGTTTTCCTCGATATACGCAGACAGGTCGGGTTGGGGGAAAACCTCTTCATGCATCTTTTTGCAGTAGATGCAGCCCTGTTGTTCAATGAACAGAACCAGCCGCTTGCCTTCCCCCGTCGCCTCTTCAAGGTCTTCACGAAGGTCTTTGAACGTGTCCCGCATCCACGGCGTTTTATGCAGACCGTCATCCCCCAGTTCAGCCGCGGAAACCGCCCCAGCAAACAGCCCTGCAATCAAGAACAATACTATCCGTTTCATGGTGTTCTCCCGAATTAGCCAATGGCCGCCAGCCAAGGCATGTGATCCAGCATCCATTGTGCGATTAGATTTATGGAATTGGTCGCGATCAGGATGCCAAAAAGAATCAGTAAGACACCCATCGCCTTTTCAATCATTCCCAGATGTTTCCGGAAACGTGCCATCCATTGCATGAAGGGCCGAACCAGAAAGGCTGCCAGAACAAACGGCGCTGTCATGCCAACCCCATAGACGAACAAAAGCACGGCGCCACGCCAGGCGGTCTCGGTTCCGGCCGCCGTGAACAGGATCGCCGCCAGAACCGGCCCGACGCAAGGCGTCCAGCCAAAGGCAAAAGCCAGCCCCAGAACATATGCCCCGATCACGCTTACATTTGTCGTCTCGCCGATATCTGCACGAAACTGTCGATACAGGAACCCGATGCGGAAAAGACCCAGAAAATGCAGGCCCATCGCGATGATGATGAGCGCAGCGATCCATCGCAGAATGTCGAAATACGCGCGAACCAGCTGACCAAAGATCGACGCCGTGGCCCCAAGCGCCATGAAGACCGTGATGATCCCTGCAGCAAAAGCAATCGCTGACAGGGTCGCCCGACGGCGAACATCCGGGGTGATCGTCGAACCGGCCGAAATCTGCTCCATCCCGACGCCTGCAAGATAGCTGAGGTAGAACGGGACAATGGGCAGAATGCAGGGGGACAGGAACGACAAAAGCCCCGCGATCAGAGCCCCTGCAAACGTGATGTCGAGCATGGTCAAATCCGTCCAGACAGGTTACTATTCACACATTCAAAATAATAAAGGTGTACCACCCAGGTCAATCGGAGCTTTTGATGCGTCACGTAATACATACATTGCTCGTCATCACATTGCTGATCTGGCCTGCTACGTTGCGGGCCGAAATGGTGTTGCTGATGGCCGAAGAAGACGGGTGTATGTGGTGCGCCCGCTGGGACGCCGAAATTTCCGAGATCTACCCGCTGACAACGGAAGGAAAAGCTGCCCCACTGCAACGAACGGACATCCACGCAACCACGCCCGAAGGGATTACTCTGGACCGGCCGCTTTTTTATACGCCGACCTTTGTATTGCTGGAGGACGGTCACGAAATCGGCCGGATCGAGGGTTATCCTGGCGAAGACTTTTTCTGGGGGCTATTGGGTGTTTTACTACGTGACGCCGGAGTTAAGATCGAGAGCTCTGGTTAAATCCTCGGGATTTACATATACTGTTTTGAATACGTGAAGCCACGAAAGCGAGATGATCGTGTTGGACAAACCGTCGAAACTGCCCGTGTTCACCAAGGACATGTGCAACGAGGACTTGGATAGGATGATGGATAACGCCCAGACGGCGTCCAATTTCCTCAAGGCGATCAGCCATGAGGGGCGGCTGATGATTCTGTGCTATTTGTCATCAGGGGAAAAATCCGTCACGCAGATGGAGGAAATGTTGTCGGCCAGACAGGCTGCCGTTTCCCAGCAATTGTCCCGCTTGCGCTTTGAAGGGCTGGTCAAGACACGACGCGAAGGCAAAACGATCTACTACAGATTGGCGGACGACCGGTCGACTCAGATTCTGGAAGTCGTCTACAATCTTTTCTGTCGGGACAAATAGAAGCCCGCGAGAAACACCGCCAGCTTTGGGAGGAGACTGGCCATGTTCGAACTTCTGGGAGACGCCAATACAGTTGCGCTGATCGGTCTGGTTGGCGGCATTGTACTTGGTCTTGCCGCGCGCATTGGGCGGTTCTGCACCTTGGGTGCGATTGAAGATTATCTTTATGCAAATGACGACCGGCGCCTGCGTATGTGGGCCGTTGCGATAGGTGTTGCGATTGTCGGCAGCCATTTGGGCATGGCGTTAGGGTGGATTGATCCGCTCAGCACGACCTATATTGCGCAGACATGGAATCCGATCGGATCGGTCATTGGCGGATTGATGTTCGGATATGGCATGGCCATCAGCGGAAACTGCGGCTATGGCGCGCTTGCACGCCTTGGCGGCGGCGACCTTCGGTCATTCGTCATTGTCCTGATCGTGGGCCTTTCCGCATATGTGGTCATGTCCGGCCCTCTGGCCTACGTCAGGATCTGGCTTTTCCCCGAAGCCATGGATCTCGGTAATCCTCAAAGCGTCAGCTTCCTTGCCGAACGGCTGACGTCGACACCGGCATGGGTTACAGGAACGCTTGTCGGCTCTGCCATAGTAGTATTTGCCCTGACAAATGATCGGTTTCGCAAATCACCTGCGCAGGTTTTATGGGGTGCGGCGGTCGGATTGGCAGTCGTTTCAGGCTGGCTTGGCACCAATTGGGTGGCCACACACGGGTTTGAAGGTGAGACCTTGCAAACACACACGTTTGCCGCGCCTTTGGGTGATACCGTGTTCTATCTCATGACCGCCTCAGGCAACACGCTCTCGTTTGCGGTCGGTTCGGTTTCAGGGGTTCTGATTGGTGCTTTCCTCGGGTCATGGTCAAAAGGTCATTTCCGCTGGGAAGCCTGCGAAGATCCACGTGAGCTTAAGCGGCAGATGCTGGGGGCGGCGATAATGGGGCCCGGAGCAATAATTGCGGTTGGATGCAGTGTCGGACAAGGCATCTCCGCTTTTTCTCTGCTGGCCTATAGTGCGCCCATAACCTTTGCGGCGATCTTTGCCGGAGCGGCCCTTGGCCTGCGACAGCTTGTATCAGGATTGTCTTTCATTCCAGAACGTTAAGCCCCGCCATAGGCTGCGGTTTCTTCGAACAGACCCTGCGCAGGTTTTCGGGGCATTCATCAAGCCCCGAAAACCTGCAACAGACCTTTCGATCAGCCATTGGCCATGATGGAATCCAGTGTGTCATGTTCCGCTACAAAATGGTCTGGTGCGACCTCCTGCAGCTTTGGAACATAATCACTGTGACCGTTGACCAGCCGACTGGGCAAGAAACGCAACGCGGCTTTGGGATCCAGCGGCGATGGCAGCTCACCCGGCAGTTTGAGGCGCTGCCGCGTCCGCTCCACATCCGGGTCCGGTATCGGCACGGCCGAAATCAGCGATTGAGTATAAGGGTGGATCGGTTCCGAGCAGATCACCTCACCGTCACCCATTTCCACAATTCGCCCGAGATACAGAACCATGATCCGGTTCGATACCGCACGCACAACCGACAAGTCATGGCTGATGAAAATCATCGACAGGCCAAATTCCTGCTGAAGTTCCTTTAGCAGCGCGACAATCTGCGACTGAATGGAAACGTCCAGCGCTGAAACCGCCTCGTCGCAGATAATCAGCCTGGGCTTGTTGATCATCGCCCGCGCAATGCCGACGCGCTGGTTCTGACCTCCGGACAGCTCGTGCGGGTAACGGTTGATCATGTTGGCCTGCAGCCCGACCCGCTCCATCATCGCAGCGACCATCTGTTTGCGTTCCCGGTCCGTCAGATCGGGGCGGTAGGTTTTCAGCGGTTCAGCAATCGACGCTGAAATGGTCATGCGCGGATCAAGACTGGCCAAAGGGTCTTGGAACACGATCTGCAGGTCCTTGCGGTATTTGTTCAGCTCGGACCGCTTCAATCCGACGATCGGATGGCCCAACCAGCTGACGCCCCCCGCGCTGGGTTCGATCAGTTGCAAGACCGCGCGCGCCAGTGTCGATTTTCCGCAACCGGATTCGCCCACGACACCCAGAGTTTCGCCCTTGCGAATATCAAAACTGACACCGTCGACAGCTTTCAGCGGAACCTTGCGCCCGAACAACCCGCCAGAGACATGAATGGGGAAATGAACCTTGACGTCATCGACCTTGAGAAGGGGTTCTTCGGCCTTTTCCAAAGCGCGCGGCGCGTCGCCGGCATCAATCCGGGGCATCGCCTCCAGCAGGGCCCGCGTGTATTCATGTTGCGGATTTCGGAACAGCCCGCGCGTTTCACCGTCTTCGACGAATTCGCCCATCCGCATGACCTGAACCCGGTCGCACATGCGCGCAACGACGCCCATGTCATGCGTGATCAGTGCAATTGCGGTGCCTTCATCCTTTTGCAGATGAACCATCAGATCAAGGATGTCTGCCTGAACAGTAACATCCAGCGCCGTCGTCGGCTCGTCCGCAATAAGCAGTTTGGGACTGCACAGCATCGACATCGCAATCATCACACGCTGTCGCATTCCACCGGATAATTCGTGCGGGAACTGGTCCAGACGGCGGCCCGCTTCGGGAATTCGCACCCTGTCCAACCACTCCAGACAGCGCGCGCGCGCGGCTGACCCCTTCAGGCCCTCGTGGACCTGCAGCACTTCACGCATCTGTTGCCCAATCTTCAGATGTGGCGTTAATGCAGTCAGAGGATCCTGAAAGATCATGCCCACATCGTCGCCGCGGATCTGGTTCAGCTTGTTCACCGGCAGGTTCAAAATCTCCTGACCGTTCAGCTTGGCTGACCCGCTGGCATGTCCGGCAGGGGGCAGCAAACCCATTGCCGCCATGAAGGTCTGGCTTTTGCCAGATCCACTTTCACCGACGATACCAAGGCATTCGCCCGGATTAATATCAAAACTGATATCCTTGACCGCCTCAACGACACCATCGGGGGTGTCAAACCGGACGCTCAGGTTCTTTACGGAAAACAGACTCATATCAGCGGTCCTTCGGGTCCAAAGCGTCACGCAGACCATCGCCGATGAAGAACATCGTGATGATGATGGCGACATAGAATGTCAGCGGGAACATCAATTGCCACAGCGTTCCATAGCCCATGGTTCCCGCCCCTTCTGCTATCAGTCTTCCCAGTGACGTGTAGGGTTCGGAAATCCCCAGACCCAGGAATGAGATGAAGCTTTCGGTCAGGATCATCTCGGGCACCAGAAGCGAGGCATAGACGATCACGACACCCAACAGATTGGGCAGGATATGGCGATACATGATCGTAAATTCACTGACGCCCGCCGCTCGGGCGGCCTCGATGAATTCACGGTTCTTCAGGGCAAGCGTCTGCCCGCGCACGATACGTGACATGGTCAGCCAACCAACCGCACCCAATGCGATGAAAAGCGTGAAGAAGGACCGCCCGGCAACAACCAGCAGAAGAATGATGATCAGAGTTGTCGGGATAGCCAGAAGGATGTCGACAAAACGCATCATGGCGCCATCCGTCCGACCCCCAAAGTAACCGGCAGTAATGCCATAACACGTACCAACGATCAGAGCGGTCGCCGCCCCGATCAACCCCACAAGCAGGGACGTCGTGGTAGCCTGAATGACGCGGCTGTACAGATCGCGCCCCAGATCATCGACACCGAAATAGTGACCCGTTTCCATCGACGGCATTCCCATGCCCCGGACATCGCCCATGACATTCCAGTCGATCTCTTCATTGCTCCAGACCGCAAAATACGGGCCAAGGATTGTGAACAACACGATAAGCAGCAAAATGAACACACTGGCCATTGCTGCTTTGTTTCGTACAAAGCGCATGCGCGCGTCCTGCCAGAGCGAACGCCCCTGAACGGCTGTATAATCGGTGATTTCTTCGGCCAGATGCGCAGCTTTTTGTGATTTTCCTAGCATATCCAGCCCCTCAGTAGCGGATCTTCGGATCGAACCAGGCATAGGCCAGATCGGTCAGCAGGTTTACCAGAACGGTCAGAACGCCATAGAGGATCGTAACCCCAAGCAGCACAGCATAGTCGCGTGACAAGGCCGAGCCGACATAAGCCTGCCCCAGACCACCGGTCGAGAAGTAGATGTCAACAAAGACGGATCCGGTCAGCACATACACAAACACCGGCCCCAGATAAGATACGACCGGCAGCAAGGTCGGCTTCATCGCATGGCGCCAGATCACGGTTCTTGTCGGCAGGCCCTTGGCACGGGCGGTTCTGATGAAGTTCGAATTCAGAACCTCCAGCATTGAAGACCGGGTGATCCGTGCAATCGATCCCATGTAAGATGTCGCAAGGGCGATAACCGGCATGATCAGATAGGGCCATTGACCACCATTCCACCCACCGCCGGGCAACCATCCCAGCCACAGGGTGAAGGTCAGGATCAGGATCGGACCCATGATGAAGTTGGGCAGCGCCTGCGCTGCAATCCCCAGCCCAACCGCAAAGTAGTCGATCCAGCTGTTGTGCCGGATTGCGGCGGCAATCCCCAGTCCGATGCCCACCACCGTAGCGACCAGAAAGGACAGCGACCCATAGGTCAGCGAGATCGGAAAGCCCTGCGCGATGATGTCGTTCACATCGCGGTCCTTGAACTTGAAGGACGGTCCAAAATCGAAATGCACAACGATATTGTACAGATAGTCCCAGAGTTGCTTCCACAACGGCTGGTCCAGACCATACCGCGCCTCGATATTGGCCAAAACCTGCGGCGGCAACGTCCGTTCCGAGGTAAAGGGCCCACCGGGCGCATAGTGCATCAAGAAGAAACAGGCGACGATCAGCAGCAGGATCGTCGGTATGGCGGTCAGGACCCGCCGAATGACATAGGCAAGCATTCAATGCCCCCAATAGATGGCGCTGCCCCGAAGAAAACTTCGGGGCAGGTCATGGTCAGAAGATGATTACTCGGCGATTTTGTAGAGGTTCTTGGAGTACCAGTTTTGCTCTACGTTTTTGACTGGCCAGTTTCCGACATCGCTATCCATCATGTAGACACCAGCATAGTGATAGATCGGGATAACGGGGGTTTCCTGAGCGATAATACGCTCGACCTCGGTGTACAGCGGAGCCGGATCGTCCGAAGTTTTGGCTTCGGCCAGCAACTCGTCCACACGGGCATTGTTATACTTGCCGTCGTTGTAGCCCGAATCCGACTGCAACAGGTCAAGGAAGGTCGAGGCTTCGTTATAGTCACCACACCACGCGCCGCGGGCCAGATCAAAGTTCTGGTTGCCCCGCTCTTCCAGGAAGACTTTCCATTCCATGTTGGCCAGTTCAACATTGGCGCCCAGTTTTTGCTTCCACATCTGGCTCAGCGCGACGGCAACTTTCTTGTGGGCTTCCGAAGTGTTGTAGACCATCGAGAAGGTCAGAGGGTTATCCGCGCCGAAGCCGGCCTCGGCCAGCAGTTCCTTGGCCAGTTCATCGCGCTCAGCCTGGCTCATCGATGCCATTTCAACGACCGGGACAGTAAAACCTGCGGTTGCTTCTGGCACGAATGTATACGCGGGCGGCTCGCCACCGGCCTTGATATTCTTGGTAATGATGTCCCGGTCAACGGCTAGCGACAGGGCCTGACGAACTTTGGGATCCTTGAATTCTTCAGGGCCGCTGTCCGACACGTTAAACGTGTAGTAGTAGTTGCACAGGCGCGGGAAGCTGATAGCCTCGCCCGGATGCTCTTCCTGCAGACGCGGGAATTGACCGGCGGGAACTTCGGTCCGGTCCAGTTCACCGGCCAGATAGCGGGTCAGGGCTACGTTTTCGTCATTGATGACCAGTGCCACAACCTTGTCGATGATGGTGTTGTCATTGTCCCAGTACATCTCGTTGCGCTCACGTACCGAACGTTCCTGCGGCAGGTGCTCGGTCAAAACATACGCGCCATTCGACACGATGTTTCCGGGCTTGGTCCATTCATCGCCAAATTCCGCGATCACCTTCTGAGGTGCCGGGAAGGTCGTCGAATGCGTTGTCATCTGCGGGAAATACGGCAGCGGCGCGCTCAGCGTGACTTCCAGGGTCGTGTCATCGATGGCTTTGACACCCAGATCATCAACCGGCTTTTCGCCTGCGATGATCGCTGATGCGTTTTCGATCGACATCAGCTCCATGAACCACGCGTAAGGAGAGGACAGCGCCGGATCAACCGCGCGTTTCCATGCGAAAACGAAATCTCCGGCGGTTACCGGGTCGCCATTCGACCATTTAGCATCGCCGCGCAGTGTGAAGGTATAGACTTTCTTGCTGTCATCGACGGTGTAACCTGTGGCAACGCCCGGAACCAGATTGCCATCCTCATCCTGGTTCATCAGCCCTTCAAACAGGTCGCGTACAATTTCAGCACCGGAAACGTCTTCGACAACCTGCGGATCGACCGAGCTGTGCTCGTCCAGAATGCGGTAGGTAAAGGTTTGATCGTCCGCCAGCGCTTCGCCGGTTTCAGGATGCGTGCCAGCGGCAAACGCGGCACCTGTGATCATGGTCGACGACAAAAGCCCCGCCACTGAGTTCCGAATGTATCTGTTCATGATTTCTCTCCCATATGTTCGTCGCCGCGCGGCCCCACTTGATCGGGGTCGCACGCAGCAGCCGGATTAGACCGACGCCCGCTGGGACTTCGTCCATTTCGATTTTGGTTTTGCCAATTCGCAAGGAACACTGCGTCGCAGCTTTCTTGGTTTCTGTCGGTAAAGAAGTTGCGAAAGTTGTCTTTCACTGCGTTGAACCGTGACATCTTTTGGCTCTGGGATAAAGCCTTGATGAAATTTTAGGCAACCACAAGCAGAAATATCTCCGACGACCTATCGCTGGCAATTTTCTGAGGATCAGCTCGGTCTTCGTGACATTTTCGTGAAGCCACGCGAAATCCGAACAATCCTTCGTGCCCGAATGGCGACAGCATTCTGGCCTCGGACAAACCAAAAAATACGCGAATCAGTGACGTCATTTCAGCAAGCCTGTGGTCCATTACATGTATCACACGGTTCAGAATACCACGGGTCAGATCACTGAGCTTTGTCAGGCTCTGTTGCACAGAGTCGAGCGCGCCGAGTAGTTCGGGTGATCGCATGGGCCTTTCCGTCGACACGCAGCTTCGGCGATTGCAGTGGCATGACCGGCATGACCCCGAATATCCAGAACCTCTCCTAACGCATTGCAGAACATATCGAAGAACCTTCTAACGGAGACCACCCGGCTATTATCGCACAAGCGGGCCGCTTTGGCGGCTGGTCGTTTTATGTTGAAAATGGCGTTCCAGCCTATGCCTACAACTGGTTGGGGATCGAGATACTTACCGTTTCGGCGTCCGAACCTGTGACCGAAGGTACTCATGAAATCGTCCTCGATTTCGATTATGACGGTGGAAGCCCTGGCAAAGGTGGGACGGCACCCTCTTTGTTGACGAGATGCAGGTGGCACAGGGCAGGACCGACCAGACGCAGGCCATCATCTTTTCGGCGGACGATACAGCAGACGTTGGCTTCGACCTTTCCACACCGATGGCCAAAGCGAACGGCACCGAAGCAGCTTTGCGTTTTACCTGCAAGGTAATCTCGGTGACGGTGGCGGTTGAGTAAGATCGCTCCGAAAGAGGAGAGGCGTTCAGGCATCTGCCACAACGGGTGCCTGGAACCGTTGATGTAAACACGCTTATCATGACGATTGAAAGGCTTTCGGCACTGCTGAAGCTGGCGACGTGAATTGCTTTTGTGGCTATTCCCGCTGTTGTTTTGGCATTTATTTTTCAGGTAGAGTCGGACCGGCATTGCCATCTACATTTTCAAGTCGCTCGCCTCCTCGCTAACGATTTGTAGGATCCTGTTTCTCTGGATCTTTCCCGAAGGGCCCTTTGGAAGATCAATCAGAATATGAACTTTGTCAGGAGACTTGAAACGGCCTAGCTGGGACTCACAGATCTTTGACAAAGCTTGCGGCGTCAATTCAGAACCTTCTCGAATTTTGACCGCTGCCTCGACGGTTTCACCGTAGCTTTTGCAAGGGCGGGCAAAGGCCGCAGCTTCAACAACGTCGGGGTGTGAATAAAGCGCCTCGTCAATCTCACGAGGGGCTATATTCTCCCCTCCCTTAATGATCAGTTCTTTCAATCGACCGGTCACATAAACATACCCGTCCTGATCCATGCGGGCGAGATCTCCGGTCAGCAACCAGCCATCCGAAGTAAATGTGCCCGCAGTAGCATCCGGGTCATTGAGGTACTCCAGCATCACATTCGGACCGCGTATGACCAACTCACCTTCTGTTCCGGTAGGTACAGGCCGAAGTTCCGCGTCCAGAATTGCAACCTCATTTCCATATGCAATGCCGGGTGAACCAATCTTCCGAACGCCGGGGGGCAGCGGGTTTGACAGAATCTGAGCGGCAGTTTCCGTCAAGCCCATGGTTTCCACGATTGGGATTTCGAAACGATCCTCAAAGCCACGCTGCACGTCCGGCGCCAAGGCTGACGACGCAGAGCGCCCGAAACGCACGCGTTGCCGGGTTTGCGCATCCGGACTAGTCTCAGAGTGCAGCAGGTGCGAGATAATGGTCGGAACGACCGAGAACCACGTTGCCTCGGCCTTTCCAAGATTGTCCCAGAACTTGCTGGAAGAAAATCGTTCGCACACGGCCAACGATCCGCCTGAGACCAGTGTTCCCATCACCGTCACGCAGAGCCCGTTAATATGATAGATCGGCAAGACGCAAAACCCGCGATCAGCCTCGGACAATTCATGGGCAATTTTGGTCGTCCAACCCCCTGCCAACAGGCTGGAATGTGTGTGGACCACCCCCTTGGGGCGACCGGTTGTTCCGGATGTATACATCAACAACGCGTGGCTATGAGGCGAGAGGCTATGCAGGTTGCTGCCGGACTCAACGGCATCTGCCACCTTCAACTGTTTGATTTTCGCAGGATTGGCCGTTCGCCTGAACAGGTCCGTTTGATCGGAATGTACAAATCCATAGCATGCGCCGCTGTGTTCCAGCGCATAGGCAACGGCGCTGTCACCCGCGACAAGATTGATCATCGTGGCCCGAAACCCGCCATAGAGAACGCCAAAAAGGACCTCAAGCGCTTCCCGGCAATTGGGGTAGAGGATGGCGACGCTTTCTCCCTTCGCCACACCCCGTTCGGTCAACATGCTTGCGATGCGGCGAGCTGAGTCACGCAATTCACCCCAATTCAGGTCCCGCGCCCCGTCCGGGAAAACGAACCCGGTTCCCCCGCGGCTTGCCCGACGGTCAAGCCAGTCCCGGACGGTTCCCTTGGGTGGTTCGATCATTGCCCCGCCTCCGACCAATAGCCGCCAAATATCGCTTCCAATTCGGGCTCGCGCGGCGGCGTTTCACGGATGATCTTTGTCGTTTGAACGAAATGCCGCCAATGCAGATTGGTGTCGATGGAATTGCCTCCCCAACTGCCGCAGCCCATTGACAGCGAAAAGGGCATGCAGTTGGTGAAGCTGCCACCAGTGGCAAAGGTATGCGCCTGGTTTACAATGACCCGGCAGGTGGGCAGGTCACGACCCAACCCAACCGCGCGCGCGTCGTCGCTGGTATGGATTCCGACAGAATGCCCCGCGCCCTGGTGTTCCAGAATACGAGCCGCGATTACCTTGGCTTCTTCAAAATTTGCCGCTCGATAAAGCGCCAGAACCCGGCTGAGCTTTTCCCCCGACAAAGGGTGATCCGGGCCAATTCCGTCAGTTTCCACGGCTAGGAACTTGGTCCCCTCGGGGACCTTATCCGCCATATCCAGTGCTTCAAGCATCTTGCCAGCGTCCTGCGCGATTACAGATCGGTTGAGATGCCCATCGGGCCACAGCCGTGCGATGATGTTTCCAGCCTCGGAAGATGGCACCAAGGCACCGCCTTCAACGGCGATCGCGGCGACAAAGGCGTCATAGACCGCATCTACAACAACCAGCGCATTTTCAGACGAGCAGGACGTCGCGTTGTCGAAGCATTTCGATGCCGTGATCTTGGAAGCAGCTGCGGCCAAATCTGCGGTTTCGTCCACAATCACCGTCACATTGCCCGCACCAACCGCCACTGCTGGCGTTCCACAGGATTGCGCGCGTTGGACGTTGTTCTGGCTGCCGGTACAGATCACGCGATCTACGGCTTCCATCAACCTTTGTGTCTTGGCCTTGGATCCGGGCGCAGGGATCATCTGGACCAGATCGCAATCGAGGCCGAGCTTGTCAAACTCTGAATGGATAAAAGCGATCAGCATCTCGCAGGAAGCGACTCCTTTGGGGGATGGTGCCACCACGATGGAGTTGCCTCCTTTGAGCGCATTGATGATATTGTTCGCCGGCGTCGCAGCGGGGTTGGTCGATGGAACCACAGCACCGATTACACCGATTGGGCGTGCAATCTCGGTCATGCCGGTTGCTGGATTGTCGCTAATGATGCCGTGGGTTTTCACGTCAGCGATATCGCGCAACAAGCCCAGAGTCTTGCGGTGGTTCTTTGTAATCTTGTCCGGAACATTACCCAGACCGGTGGTCGCAACAGCGATTTCGGCCAGTGCCCGATTGCGTGTTGGCTCCATGATTGCCCATCCCGCCGCCAGCGCCGCCTTGTCGTACAGCGCCTGACTGCCGCTTTCTTCAAAGGTCGCTTGGGCCTTGCGCGCATGCGCTACTATGCGATCAACTTCGTCGATCTGGGGGGAAACCCCTTCCTGAGCGTTCATCTCGGTCCTCGATTGTTTGATCGGGGCGGACCCACTCCGCCCCGTAGGGAGTTGACTGGTTCAGAGCCCAGCCAACAATTCGTTCAGTGTTTGCTGACGTTTCTCCCACATCTTGATCACTTCATCGCGTGTCATGATGTGCATGGGCGATCCGCCAGCTTCCATCTTTTTCACCACACGATCGTTGGCGAACATCTCGGGAACCGTTTCCGCAAGTTTCTCGATCACCTCGGGCGGCGTTCCCTTGGGCACCATCACGCCCCGGAAATTGACCGACGAGTTGTCGACATCAAGCCCCTGTTCCATCATAGTCGGCACGTCGGGCAGGAACGCGTTTCGCTCAAGATCTGCGACACCCAGGATTTTGACGTTGCCCGCCTCTTTTGCGCGGAACGCATCCGACAGGTTGTTTATACCACCCATGACTTCGCCAGCAATTACCGCTTTCATGGCCGCTGCGCCGCCACCTTTGGTCGGGATATAGGCCATCGTTGTTCCTGCAGCCTTGTCGATTTGAAGAGCCGCAATGTGGTGACCAACAAAAAGCCCAGCCCCGGACACGGTAAGCTTGCCGGGGTTTTCCTTGGCATATGCGACAACACCTTCCATCGAGTTGAACGGGCTGTCCGCACCAACCACGAAGACAGCCGGGTCAGCACCCCAGTTGGCGATGGGCTCAAAGCTGTCGACCGAATACTCGACCCCACCCTTGATCGATTGGGCGATGAAATGTGGAACATTGTAGGCAGCAAGCGTGTAGCCATCGGCGTCGGCCTGGGTTGCGAACCAGTTCCAACCCACACGCCCTCCGGCGCCGGGTTTGTTTATGATGGCGATTGGCATTCCCAGCGCGTCTTCATTCCCGGATGTCATGGTGACAATCCGCGCCTGAAAGTCGGTTGCGCCACCAGCGCCGTAACTGACCATCATCATGATTGGGCGTTCGGGATACTCCTCGGCAACCGCCGCGCCCGTCAGGCTCGTGAGGGCCAGTGCTGCCCCTGTAATCAACCGTTTCATTTGCGTTTCCTCCCTATTTTGGTTCACCCGCATCCCTTGCGGTCAGAACAGAAATTCCCTTGGTGTGTAGACTTGCAGAAGCATGGCAAAGAGCCCGTACATCACCGCCACAAAGATCGCTGTGATGACACCGCGCTTGACCCAGGTTTTGGCTTCGGAATGTGGGTCTGGATCGTAAATCGACAGCAGAATGAAAAACGCGATTGCCGTTGCTGTGTAGAACCCCAGCGATTTGGACGCCCAGAAGACATAGATAAGGGTGACGAACAGGCCCGGCAGCATGTTGATGAACATCATGCGGGTCACGCCGTTGCCTACCTTGGACAATCCCATCAGCGCTTTGCCGAAGGTCCACCCTGCCAAAACCACAAAGACCGAAGCGATAAGACGCGGAAACAGAAATGCCTCGACCGGTTGTTGAGTAAAGCTGACCCAGGTTACCCAAAGTCCTACGGCAAAAACCAAACCCGACCCGATTATGTGTTGTGTGCGGTTCATGCCTGTGCCTCCTCTTTGGTGGTATAGCGCCGGTGGCGAAGTTCCATCCAAACCGAGTAGGCAATTGAAGCCAGTACAACGGCGATCAGCAGAAGATTCAATCCGCCCGTCAGGAAGTAAGAGGCCTTGCCGACGGTCGCGTCCGCGATCATTCCGCCCTGAATGAAGTTGGCTTCGGCAATCGGACCAAGGATCAATCCCAGTACCAACGGAGCAGCCGAGAATCCAAATCGTTCCAGAAAGAACATCCCAATGCCAAGGCACGCCATGACATAGACATCCCCCATCGAACTCTGAACCGAGTAGGCGCCGAAGACCGAAAGGGCCAATACAACGGCCGCCATGACCGATTGCGGCACCTGCGCGACACGCGCGGCCAGACCAGCAATGTATAGGCCGAAGACGCACATCAGGACCTGGCCGATCAGCATGGAGTTTATGAACGTCCACGCAACGTCCGGGTGGTTGTCGAACAGATCCGAGCCCGGAAAAATTCCGTGAATCAGCAGCCCGCCCAGCAAAACGGCTGCGGTTGGGCTACCCGGGATCGACAAGGTCAACAACGGTACCAGAGATGGGCCCACCATCGCATTGTTGGCGGACTCCGCGGCAATTACGCCCTCGGAATGACCCGTGCCGAACTTGTCCTTCTCGGCTGAAAACTTCTTACTCTGATCATAGGCAACCAGCCCGGCAATTTGCCCGCCAACGCCTGGGATCAGGCCAATGATGGAACCTGTCAGTGTGCCGATGCTAAGTGCTCGGGTGCGGCTGAACAGTTCTCGCAATGCGGCCATGATCGAATGGCGCTGTACTTCGATGACTTCAGCACCCGTGTCGTGGCGTCCCTTTGCAAACATCGTCAGCACCTGAGGGATCGCGAACAGACCGATCAGCGCCGCGATAATGTTGATGCCGCCGCCCAGTGCAGGGTGAAAGATAAAGCGTTGCGCGCCCATAATGTCGTCGAAACCGACTGTCGCCAGCCACAATCCGATACAACCCGATAGCAAACCTTTGACCACGGATGCAGAATCCAGCGTGCCGATCACAGTCACCCCTAAAATGGCCAGCCAGAACAGGTGTGAGGGGCCAAACGCCAGCGCCCATTTGGCCAAAACCGGTGTCAGAAAGATCAATAGGAGCACACCGAAGATGCCGCCAACCGCCGAGGCCAGAAACGACAGTTGCAGCGCCCGCGCCCCTTGTCCCTGCTTGGCCATGGTGTGGCCGTCCAGAGTGGTGGCAATATTGGCTGGAGCGCCTGGGATTTTCAGTAGAATTGCACTCACCGCGCCACCAGCAACGGTCGAGGTATAGGCGGCTCCCAGCAAGATCAGCCCCTGTGCGGCCTCAAGCTGGAAGGTGAACGGAATCAAAAGGGCAACCGCCATCGTTGGTGACAAGCCTGGTGTCGCGCCCAGGATCAGCCCTCCGATCGTGCCGCCCAAAAGCAGCAAGAAGGACATCGGTGTGAACACATCCCCGAAGTAGTAAATGAATTCCATCCAGTGCCTCCCAACCCGTTTGTCTGCACTTTTGGTTTGTTGACAAATCAGGTTAGGGGATGAAAATAGTATTGCAAATGTTTTCATAAAATCGACCGAACAGGACGAAATTATGTCTAATTTTCAGCATGGTAAAGTCGATATCGTGGCAGTCGCAAAGGCCGCGAAGGTTTCACCGTCTACGGTTTCTCGTACCTTCAATCACCCTGATCTGGTCAGCCCTGCGACTCGCAAAAAGATCAACAGGGCAGTGCAGCGGCTCGGGTATATCCGCAATCGTGCCGCTCAAACAATGCATGGCAAACGGTCAGGAACGATTGGCCTGGTCGTACCAACTATCAACCATGCCATCTTCGCCGAGGTCATTCAGGCTTTTTCCGACTCTATCGACAAGGCAGGATTCAGCCTTCTACTGGCGTCGCACGGGTATGATCTAGATCGGGAATACGCGATGGTCCGCAAGTTTCTTGAACATCGTGTGGACGGCGTGGCATTGGTTGGCTTGGAGCATTCCGATGC
The DNA here is from genome assembly GCF_056541095.1 of Ruegeria sp. AK11. Lineage (NCBI taxonomy): Bacteria > Pseudomonadati > Pseudomonadota > Alphaproteobacteria > Rhodobacterales > Roseobacteraceae > Ruegeria > Ruegeria sp. AK11. The sequence continues at coordinate 122,169 of NZ_JBQFXU010000006.1, read as the reverse complement.
CACCAATCGGTTGATCACGCAGCAGAAAATACCTGCACTTGCGATTTGGAACTACTCAAAGGATTCGGAACTTCCTTGTGTCGGGGCCGACAACCAGTTGGCCGGCCGTCTCGCAACAGAGCACCTGCTGGCCCTAGGGCATCGTGACATTGGGCTGATCTTTCCAAAGACCAGTGGTAATGACCGCGCGCAACATCGACTTTCCGCCGTGCACGAAGCGCTACAAAATATGGGTGTCTCCGTTCCGGGCGAGCACGAATCTGAAGCTCCTTACAGCGTTTCGCAGGCCAAGCAGGCTGCGCTGAACCTTTTGGCGGAAACATCTCGACTTACGGCTTTGTTATGTGGAAATGACGTCATAGCGCAGGGCGCTTTGTTTGCGGCCCAGAAACTGGGGTTGAACGTTCCCGGCGATCTTTCAATAATGGGCATCGGAGATTTCAAGGGATCAGCTGATGTTGAGCCGGGGCTCACCACCATTCGAATCCCCGCCGAAGCCATCGGTAAACTCGCAGGTGACAAGTTCACCGATTACATTACGTCAGATGAGTCGGAACATTTTAAAATTTGCTGCGAGCTGGAGTGTGTTGTTAGAGGAACAACAGGTCCAGTGTCAGTATAATAGTCGGCATTGCCAACTTGTTTGCACATTCTGAACGGGGGTGTCGCAAACTATGAGGCCCGGTTGACGAACATGCGCGATTTGACGTTTTTCCTGTCGAATAGTTCGTTAACAGATTTCAACATGATCTCATTAAAAGGCTGCCATCTCCTCAAAGATGCAGTTTTGTACGCTGGGTACATCTATCAGTTCTGACACTAGTCCGACCCTGCGATAACAACTTCGATTTCATTTTTGTCGAGCATGGCCAGGATGTTGGCAGGAGGAACGCGGTCCGTATACAAAACATCAATTCCGGCCATGTTATGGAGAGATATCGGGGCCCGCTTGTTGAATTTTCCGCTGTCGGCTACGACGATGCGCACCTGCGCATTTTCAGCCGCAGCACGCGCGATATTGGCCTCTTCAAGATCATGAAGCATGAAGCCCAAATCGCCATTCACGGCTCCAACCGAGAACACTGCCAGCTGTACGTTGAAACGCTTCACAAGATCTAATGCCTCTGCACCGAAAGCGCCCCCATCATGGGCGCGCAGTTCTCCGCCCGCCAGAAACACCCGGTTGTTGTTGTGCTTTGACAACGTGTAAGCGACGAAAACCGAATTTGTAACTACAAACAGGTCTTTGTGTTTCCGTAGCGCGAGCGCGACGTAGGCGGTCGTCGAACCGATATCCAGAAATAGGGAATCCCCGTCGCTAATTGTATTTGCGACTGCCCGGGCTATTGCTTCTTTCGCATGTGCTTGCGTTCCCAAACGGTTTTCAAAGGGTGGCTCTATGGCGTCTTCGCTAAGATGTACGCCGCCATGCACCTTCCGCACGATCTTGCGCTCTTCCAGCGCCTTGACGTTGCGCCGGATCGTTTCATTGGAAACATTCAGTTTTTGAGCCAGGAGGCTGACCCTGCACGACCCGCCCGCATGTTGCAGCTCGCGAAGGATTTCTTCTTCGCGCTGATTTGTGGTTTTTCGTGGCTTTAACATGCGACCTCCTGAAAGGGGGATACGGCAGTCATCCCAATAAAACAATATTACGTCCAATACAGTGCCGTTCGGGGCTTTTTGTGTGAATTATAACGAATATTCGTGGCGAAGTGTGGTTTTTATTGACGTAGTTGTCAGATTGGCGCAGCATGGAAGTGTAATAAACGAAAAACACTCAAAAAGCCACATTCAGGGAGCACAACATGATCAGGAAATTCAATGCACTACACGCAATGGCATTAGTCGCTGGCGTAACTGCTTCGGCTTCTTGGGCCGCCGAATCGACGGACCCAATCAAACTGACGTTGCATGATTGGTCAGGGCAGCTGATCAACACCAAGATAATGGGATCAATCCTGCAAGAGGCCGGATACAACGTTGAGTATGTACAGGCAGACTATATCGCTCAGTTTGCGGGCCTGAAGACAGGTGATCTACATCTGGCAATGGAAATCTGGGAAACCACCGGGCGTGAAGCGCTGGACGAAGCCACCGCCTCTGGCAATGTGGTGAACGTTGGTGAAACCGGTCTGATGGCGATCGAAGAATGGTGGTACCCGGCTTACATGAAAGACCGCTGCCCCGGCTTGCCAAACTGGGAAGCTCTGAAAGACTGTGCAGGGGAATTTGCCACGGCTGAAACCTCGCCAAATGGGCGCTATGTCGGCGGACCCGTGACCTGGGGCGGTTTCGACGAAGAACGCGTCGAAGCGTTAGAATTGGAGTTTGAAGTTGTCCACGCAGGCACGGATGCTGCGCTTTTTGCTGAGCTGGAATCCGCATATCAGCGCGAAGATCCAATCATGCTGTGGGTCTATGTTCCGCACTGGGCCCCGGCCAAATATGACGGCGAATTCGTGGAGTTTCCGCCATTTTCGGCCGAATGCTACAGCGACCCGTCAGTCGGTGTGAACCCGGATTTGGCCTATGACTGCGGAAAACCGCGCGGTCCGATCTGGAAGGCTGCTTGGTCTGGCCTGCAAGAGAAGTGGCCGGGCGCGTATGACATCATCGAAGCCTACAACATCAATAACGACGAGATGAGCGCTATGGTCGGCAAAGCCGATCTGGACGGTGTTGAAATTGATGCAGTTGTCGCGGATTGGATGGAGAAGAACAAAGACCGTTGGTCCGGTTGGATCTCTAAATAATCTGCTTGACCGAAGCGGTTACCCCGCTCTCCTCTGCCGCTTCGGTCTTTTTCCGTCTTAGTACCGGACACTACAGATGACCCCCACAACAAAACTGTCCTGCCGAAACGTTTGGAAGCTATACGGTCCAAACGCCGAGACCCTTCTGGCGCAAAACCCGAATCCATCGGCAGATGACATTCGAAATGCGGGTGTGATCGGAGCGGTACGCAACGCCAATATTGAGATCGTTGAAGGAGAAATCTTCATCATCATGGGCCTGTCCGGTTCAGGCAAATCAACCCTGGTTCGTTGTCTGTCCAGGTTGATCGAACCCACAAGCGGTGAGGTTCTTTTCGACGACGCCGATCTGCTGCGCGCCAGCGAGAAAGAAATGATTGAAATCCGTCGGCACAAGATGGGCATGGTGTTTCAGCATTTTGCCCTACTGCCGCACCTGACCGTGTTGCAGAATGTGATGTTTCCCCTGACCATTCAGGCTACGCCCAAACACGAGGCCGAAGCAAAAGCGAGAGACGTGGTGGAACTGGTCGGCCTGAAGGGGCGCGAAGACTACTATCCACGAGAGCTTTCAGGTGGTCAGCAACAGCGTGTGGGCATTGCCCGATCATTGGTGACAGAGCCCGATCTGTGGTTTCTGGACGAACCTTTTTCGGCCCTCGATCCGCTGATCCGTCGCGAAATGCAGGACGAGTTTCTGCGGCTACAGGAACGGTTGCATAAGACTATTGTCTTTATCACACACGACTTTGAAGAAGCCGTTCGCTTGGCCGACCGCATCGCCATTATGAAAGATGGTGAAGTCATCCAGATCGCCACCCCGGAAGAACTGGTGATGAATCCAGCGACAGAATATGTGGCTGAATTCACGCGCCATATTCCGCGCTCCAAGGTTTTGACGGTTGGTGGTGTAATGACCGTCGGCGCTGCAGGTGAAGGTGAGCCCATTGTGCAATCGACCCGCGTCTCGACCGTGGCGGAACGGATCATCGCCGCAGATGCACCAATTCCCGTGACAGACAGCAATGGTCTGGTTATTGGCGCCATTGATCGCAAGGCTGTGGCCCATGTGCTATTCGGTGAAGGGGACGCGGTATGAGCCGCCTGTCCCGCAGTCAGCTCATCATTCTGCTGCTTGTCGGACTCACGATCCTGCTGGGGTATTTCGGCAGCAACCTGGGAAAAGCGCTCGATGCGCGTTGGATCACCAAATTCCCGTCAGCTTGGGTCGTCCCGTTCAAAACTTATATCTCATCTGCAATGTCCTGGCTGATCGAGGATGCTGCAATCGGCCCAGTTTCGTTCACCGACGTTACCCGCGCTGCTGCTTGGTTGATAGAACAGCCCTATGACCTTGTCTTGTCCCTGCTGGCCGAAGGTTTTGTCACCGGGCAAGGCAATGATGCGCAAGTCATCCTACCTGCGATCAGCTGGATTGTGGTTATCACCGCCGTAGTAGCTTTGGGACAGTATTGCCGGGACTGGGGGTTGGCGGCGTTGGTCGGCGGCTGCTTTACCTATCTGGCTGTTTTTGGCCAGTGGGACAGCGCGATGGTAACGCTTGCCTCGGTCCTGATTGCGGTGCCGATTGGCGCGGGCGGCGGGCTGTTGTTGGGGATATTGGCCTATCGCCACCTGACTTTCGATCGCATCATCTCGCCCATTCTGGACCTGATGCAGACAATCCCGATCTTTGCCTATCTAGTACCAATTCTGTTCATGTTCGGCTTTGGACCGATTTCGGCGCTTGTTGCAACTATCATCTATGCGACACCACCCATGGTGCGGATCACCACGCTTGCCTTGAGAGCCGTCGACCCCGAGATTTTGGACTTCGGGCGCATGGCAGGCACGACGCAAAAGCAGTTGATGTGGCGCGTTTTGGTTCCTTCCGCCAGCCACAGTCTGATGGTAGGCGTCAATCAGGTGATCATGCTGACGCTGAACATGGTCATCATTGCCTCGATGATCGGGGCCGGAGGATTAGGGTTTGACGTCCTTGCCGCGCTGCGCCGGCTGGACATCGGCGCTGGGTTCGAGGCCGGTATTGCCATTGTAGTTCTGGCCATTGCCGTCGATCGCCTAAGTCAGGCTTTTGCTGAGCGTATGGGGCAGGTACATCACGAGCTCCCCGGCTCGTGGATCACCCGCCATCGTCGGACAGTTCTGGTAATGATCCTGCTGATTTTGACCTGGGTTCTGGGACAGTTTTCACCCCTGTTGCTGGAATATCCTGAAAGCCAGACGATCACCACTGGCGGGTTCTGGGATGACACGGTCAAATACCTGAACATCAATTATTTTGACACGTTCGAGGCGATCAAGATCTTCTTCCTGACGTGGTTCATGATCCCGATCAAAACGGTTTTGCTGGGAATCCCATGGCCTTGGGCCATTGCCATGCTGACCTTGCTGGGTTGGCACGCAGGGGGCTGGCGGCTGGCGCTGCTGTGCGGAGGACTGGCGTCGCTGATCCTCGTGTCAGGACTGTGGGCCAAGGCAATGGTGACAGTTTATCTCTGCGGAGCCTCTGTGTTTCTTGCTACCCTGATCGGTGTTCCACTGGGTGTTGTGGCTGCACTGAACAAACGCGCCGGGACGGTGATCAACCTGTTGATTGATACACTGCAGACATTGCCCAGCTTTGTCTATCTGATCCCGGTTGTGATGCTGTTTCGCGTCGGCGATTTCACTGCGCTGATTGCCATAGTCCTTTACGCACTGGCCCCGGCCGTACGTTATGCGGCCCATGGCGTGCGCTCGGTCAGTGAGGAATTGATCGAGGCCGGATTGGTCTCTGGGTGCACACGCACGCAACTTCTGCGCCATATTCGCTTGCCCATGGCCCTGCCCGAAATCCTTTTGGGTATTAACCAGACCATCATGCTGGCGCTGTCCATGCTGGTTATCACCGCCCTCGTTGGCACCCGCGATCTGGGGCAGGAAGTCTACATTGCCCTAACAAAGGCTGACACTGGTCGAGGTCTGGTGGCAGGGCTGTCCATCGCATTCATTGCCATCATCGCTGATAGGCTGATCAACGCAAGCGCTCGTCAGGCACGCATCCGCTTTGGAATGGAGAGTTGATATGACCCAATCCGACCTGATGACCCGCATTCGCAAGCTACCGATCTGGCAGGGCGAAATCAAAGCCACCCCGTTGACGGGTGGGATTACAAATGTGAACTACAAGGTCACTGACAGCAGTGGATCCTATGTGGTGCGTGTCGGTGACGACATCCCTTTGCACCAGGTGATGCGCTTCAACGAACTGGCTGCCAGTAAGGCCGCCCATGCTGCAGGTCTGTCACCCGCTGTAGTGTTTTCGTCCAACGAATTAACAGTCCTGGAATTCGTCGAAAGCCGCACTCTGACCGAAGAACACGTACGCGACCCCAGTATGCTGCCTCGAGTGCTGGAGCTCGTGAAAGCCTGCCACCTTGAGGTGCCCAAGCACCTGCGCGGACCGTCGCTGGTGTTCTGGGTCTTTCATGTCATCCGCGACTATGCCGCCACCCTCACCGATCGTGGAAGTTCGCATAAAGGCCTGATCCCTGAACTTGTGCAAATTGGAAATGATCTGGAAGCCGAGGCCGGGCCGTACGACATCGTGTTTGGCCATAACGACCTGCTTTGCGGCAACTTTCTGGACGATGGCACCCGCCTGTGGCTGATCGATTTCGACTACGCGGGCTTCAACTCGCCATTGTTTGATTTGGGTGGGCTGGCCTCGAACAACTCTCTTTCCAATGAACAAGAGGACTGGGTTCTGGAAACCTACTTTCAGGCACCCGTCACCAACCAATTGCGTCATCGCTATACGGCGATGAAATGCGCCTCGCTGCTTCGTGAAACCATGTGGAGCATGGTGTCCGAGATCACCTCGGATATCGACTTCGACTACGCAGCCTACACAAGCGAAAATCTCGCACGGTTTCGCACGGCCCTGACCGATTACAAAAACACCTGAGGACAGATATGACCGACCTTCCAAATACAGCCAAAGCCGTCATCATCGGCGGCGGCATCATCGGCTGCTCGACCGCCTATCACCTTGCCAAGCTCGGTTGGACCGACACGGTGCTGCTGGAGCGCAAAAAGCTGACTTCGGGCACCACATTCCATGCTGCGGGTCTGGTGGGGCAGCTGCGTTCGAACGCCAATATCACTCAGCTGCTGGGATATTCAGTCGATCTGTACAACAAGATTGAAGAAGAAACCGGTCTGGGAACGGGTTGGAAAATGAATGGTGGTTTGCGCCTTGCCTGCAACGAGGAACGCTGGACCGAGGTCAAACGGCAGGCCACCACAGCCCATTCCTTTGGTCTGGACATGCAGCTGCTAACCCCGAAGGAAGCGCAGGATCTTTGGCCGCTGATGGATATCGGTGACGTCATCGGCGCGGCGTTCCTGCCCACCGATGGGCAAGCAAACCCCTCGGACATTACCCAGGCGCTGGCCAAGGGAGCGCGCATGGCAGGCGCGAAGATATTCGAGGATACCAAGGCCACCGATCTTGAAATCGAGAACGGCAAGATCCGCGCCGTAATCACTGAAAATGGCCGTATCGAATGTGAAAAGGTGATCGTGTGTGCCGGTCAGTGGACGCGCGATTTTGCCGCCAAGTTCGGTGTGAATGTGCCGCTGGTGCCAATGGAACATCAGTACATGGTCACAGAACCATTTGGTGTACCCGGTGATCTGCCTACCCTGCGGGATCCCGATCGGCTGACCTATTACAAGGAAGAAGTTGGTGGGCTCGTCATGGGCGGTTATGAGCCGAACCCGATCCCGTGGGCGGTGAATGGCATACCTAAAGATTTCCACTACACCTTGCTCGACAGTAACTTCGACCATTTCGAACAGATCATGGAGCTGTCGCTGGGCCGGGTGCCAGCGTTGGAGACCGCGGGGATCAAGACCCTGACCAATGGTCCCGAAAGCTTCACTCCGGATGGCAACTTCATTGTAGGTGAAGCACCAGAGCTGAAGAATTTCTTTGTTGGTGCTGGTTTCAACGCCTTTGGCATTGCTTCTGGCGGTGGCGCCGGAATGGTGCTGGCAGAATGGGCCGCCAAGGGCGAGCCGCCCTTTGACCTGTGGTCCGCCGACATTCGCCGTTTTGGCCGCCCGCATTTCGACACCGATTGGGTTCGCACCCGAACAGTCGAAGCATATGGCAAACACTACACTATGGCTTGGCCTCATGAAGAACACGAGTCCGGCCGCCCCTGCCGCAAGTCACCGCTGTACGATACGCTTATGGATCAGGGCGCTTGCTTTGGAGAAAAACTGGGTTGGGAGCGTCCAAACTGGTTTGCCGACGCATCGCTGGGTGAAACGCCCAAGGACGAATACAGCTTTGGTCGCCAGAACTGGTTCGCTGCCGTTGGTCGTGAACACAAAGCGGCCCGAGAAGCGGCAGTGCTGTTCGATCAAACATCATTTGCCAAATTCGCGCTGAAAGGCCCGGACGCCTTGGCGGCGATGAACTGGATTTGTGCCAATGATGTGGACAAACCGGTGGGAGCGCTGGTCTATACCCAGATGCTCAATGACAAGGGCGGAATTGAATGCGACCTGACCGTGGGCCGTGTAGCGCATGATGAATTCTACATTGTCACTGGTACGGGCTATGCCACCCACGATTTTGACTGGATCAGCCGAAATATTCCGGACGGGCTGAACTGCCAGCTGTTCGATATCACCTCCTCGAACGCAGTGTTGTCGCTGATGGGGCCAAAAGCACGAGATATTCTGGCGGCAGTTACCCGTGATGATGTCTCGAATGACGGGTTCAGGTTTGGCACAATCCGGACAATCGGCATCGCGGGTTGCCCGGTCAAGGCGCTGCGGGTGACATATGTGGGCGAGCTTGGCTGGGAACTGCACTTGCCTGTCGAATACGCGCAAACAGTCTATTCTGCGCTGATTGAAGCAGGGCAACCGCAAGGGCTGGTTAATGCGGGCTACCGCGCAATTGAATCTCTTCGGTTAGAAAAGGGTTACCGCGCCTGGGGGTCTGATATCGGGCCTGATCACACGCCGTTTGAAAGCGGTCTGGGATGGGCTGTGAAACTGCGCAAAAACATAAACTTCAAGGGTCGCGCGGCAAGCGAGAAGCAAAAGGCCGAGGGCGTCAAAAAGATGCTGGCCTGCTTCACCGTCGACCCCGATGTGGTGCTGTTGGGCCGCGAAACAATATACCGGGATGGAGAACGGGTGGGTTGGCTAACGTCGGGAGGCTATGGCTATACAACCGGCAAATCCATCGGTTACGGCTATGTCCGAAATCAGGGCGGCGTCGATGCAGATTTTGTTACGTCCGGCACGTATGAGTTGGAGGTTGCGACCCAACGTGTCTCCTGCGACGTGACACTTCAACCGCTTTACGATCCCAAAATGGACCGTATCAAATCGTAAGATAAACTCCTGTTACCTTGATGAGGTTGGGGCAAATGTGTCCCAACCTCAATACCTCGGGAAACGTGGTTATTTTCCAGGTAAACCGAGAGGTGTCTCGGCAGGATTTACCGCCCAGATCACCAGGTTTCTGGCAGATTTGGAGTGCACAAGCACTTTGTTTCCAGTTCGCGCCGCGCAAAAGTCAAATACCCCGCCAGACTACATGCTCTGGAGAGGCACAAGTCAGATGTTCAACTGCATGGATGACTTTGTTCGGTCCATTGCAACGAATGTTCTGAACTTTCGGATGTTCTTGTTCGAAAAGAACAACCGTTGGGTAAGCTTTTCATATTCGGACATATCTCGAACGATAACGATCAGAACAAAATCCACTTCACCAGTAACATAGTAGCATTGCTGAACCTCAGGGGCAGCATAGAAGCTTTTCTTGATTTCATCGATTTTTCCGCCAGTCTCGGTTTTTAGTTCGACTTCGACGAAAATGGTCAGCGGCAATCCCACGGCTGCCGGATCAATATGCGCTGACTGCGCGGCAATGACGCCCTCCGCCTCCATGCGTTTGATCCTCCGCTGCACGCTGGGCGCAGACAGATTCACGCTTTCACCGATTTGACGGTGCGGCACCGTATTGTCCTGCTGCAACACCCTAAGAATCGCGAGATCGAAGCTATCCAGACTTCCTGATAAATATTTTTGTTTCACGGCGACCTCATGCAAGTTTGCTTCAAAATTACCAGCAATTCAGAGCGAAAACATCACTGACATTGAATTATATTTGCACCAACAATGGAAGGACCACAAATGCTCGCAAACTTTGAGACAGTCGGAATTGAAAGCCATACAGCCAAGCCAGGCTTTGGCCATGCCGCCACAGCCACCTTACCCCGCGAGGGATTTGACCTCGCACAGAGGGAAATTCAAAGCTGGAGTGGGTACGAAAGAGCGCCAATGCCGTCTCTTCAAGGTCTAGCCGAAGCACTGGATCTGGGCGCAGTCTATTACAAGCATGAAGGGTTAAGATTTGGCTTGGGCAGTTTCAAAGCACTTGGCGGCGCTTATGCGGTTCTGCGAGTATTACAGCGCGAATTAACCAAAAAGACAGGCCGTGAAGTCACTGCCGATGAGATCCGAAACGGCACCCATACTGCCGGAATTGCAGACATAACCGTCATTTCGGCGACAGATGGCAATCACGGTCGTTCAGTGGCTTGGGGTGCCCAGCGCTTCGGCGCGCCATGCCGAATTTACATTCACAAAGAAGTAAGCGCATTCCGCGCCGACGCAATGCGCCAGCTGGGGGCCGAAGTGATCAGGGTTGATGGAGATTACGACGCTTCCGTGGCACAGACCCGGACCGATGCAGCGGCACACGGTTGGTTGATTGTTTCAGATACTTCCTGGCCCGGTTACACTCAGGCACCTCTTGATGTCATGGCTGGTTACGGGGTCATGGCGCGCGAGATCGTGCAGGATTTGGCTTTGCCACCCACTCATGTCTTCCTTCAAGGCGGCGTTGGAGGCTTAGCGGCTGCCGTCACCGCGGTATTCCTCCACGAATGGGAGCAGAATGCGCCGCGCGTCATCGTGGTCGAACCTGAATTGGCCCCCTGCCTTTTTGCAAGCGCCCAGGCAAATCGGCCTACAGCCGTCGAAGTAGGCGAAGAAACCATAATGGCTGGGCTATCCTGCGGCGCGCCGTCCGAATTGGCATGGAACGTTTTGGAAGAGGCCGCCAGCGGTTTCATGAAAATCCCTGACCAGCTTGTGGCACCGGCCGTCCGCCTATTGGCAAACGGCGCTTTCGGAGATGAGCCAATCGAAGCCGGAGAAAGCGCCGTGGCCGGTCTGATTGGCTTGATCTGCGCGTCGATGCGCACCGACTTGCGAAAACAATTTCAAATTACGCCGCGATCCCGAGTGATGTTGATCGGGTCAGAGGGCGTCACAGATCCGCATGTTTTCGACCGGATCATGAATGATAGCAACTGACTTGCGGAAATGACCCGGCGTGGTATTCCCCCTTGGTGGAAGCCGCGCCCGGCTTCCACCTTCCGGCCACGCCGCAGGAGTTTACCGCTGTCCGGCCTGCAAGATACGCCTTTGTTCTTGGCCAATCATGCAGGTTCACTTCCTTTCGACAGTGAACCGCGTTCCCCAAGGGTCTGTCAGCTCTTGCGGTTGCAATACAGTCCCATCCGTCAACAGCACGATCTCATCCAAGCCGCTGCTGTCAGTTGGACGAGCTTTTGCACCATTGCTGTTCCAGACGTTGCCTGCAAAGTGATGGTGGTACCCACCCGAACTGTAGAACCCTGCTGAACCTTCGTGCAGCATGCGATCCTGCGCTAGATGTCGTGTCATGAATTCGTCGACCGCATTGATATCCCCGACCTGTAGGTGGACATGTCCGACCACCATATTTTCCGGAGCCCCGGACCAGTCTTGACGGGCCGCACCTGCAATGGCCTCCAGGTCCAGATGATGCGAGCCCATGCGGATATACTCTCCATCCATCTGCCATGTTTCAACAGGCCGGTCGGCGTAGATTTCGATCCCATTGCCTTCTGGATCGTTTAGATACAGCGCCTCGCTGACGTCGTGATCCGCCGCCCCGGTCAAAGGGATGCGGTTTTGTGCAGCATAGATCAGCCAGCGTCCCAGGTAATCGTGGTCCGGCATCAGAAAAGCTGTATGGAAAAGACCCGCCGCATGCGGATAGCGCCGCGCAGCACGGTCTTGGCGCAACTCGAGCAGAACGTTGTTTCCTGCGCCCAGTTTCAGGGTTTCGCCATCCCGCGCCAATTCCTCAAGGCCAAGCACTTGTTGGTAAAAGGTCCCAACAGTGTCCAGATTGTTCACAATCAGTGCCACACGGCCGATTGACACGGGGGCTTCGCTGCTTCTCATGCCATAGGCTCCTTTTCTGAGTTTCGAAACCCCCTTCCCATCAACCGCGCTGGCGTAGGCCCGCGTTGCCAGCATATCAGCGATCATCGCTGTACCGGCGGCGGCAGTCAAACCTCCGGCCATCCTGTTTAGAAATCCTCGCCTGTGCACATTGCCGGGTTTGATGGTCATGGGGTTTCTCCTGATCCTCAATACTCGAACACGCCGTTGGTGTTTGCAGATTCTCCGGTCTGCGCTTCTTCGATGTCCCAATGCTCTACGATGAAACTATTGTCATCAAAGCGGAAGATATCGAAAAATCCGATGCCCAGATCGCCCTCAATGTCGAGGTTGGTCTGCTTCGAATGAACCAGCACCATGTCGCCCATCGCAATAGTCTTGGCAATTTCTGTTTTTAGGCGCACGTTATCAGCAGCTAGTCCGGTCAAGTATTCTGCCAGAGCATCGCGCCCATCCGGCACGCTCGGGTTGTGCTGTATATAGTTCTCGGAGGAGATATACGCTTCGACCGCTGATAGATCACTTGGGTTTTCAAAGCTTTTCAGAACGGCGATAGCACGTTCACGGTTCTGCTCGATATTCTGATCGGAATAAACATCTGCGTTTGGTCCCTGAAACATGGTGTTTTCATTCGCCGCGCTTTCGGGGACCTGCTGGTAGTGGTCCCAGTGTTCGACCAGTTTTCCGTCCTCGGCGCGCCAGACATCAACATAGACGTACTGGTCCCCGTTACTGCCGGTCCAGACAGAATGGATTGCAACATAGGAACCCTCGGCAAGCACACGGTAGAGATCCACCTGCACATCAGGATCGGCAGTCAGTTCACTGGCAACGGCCTTGATCAACTCAACCGGCCCGTCGCCATATGCGGTGGCATGCTGAACATAGGTATCGCCGATGTACTTCCCGAAATTGTTGAGGTTCCGGTAAACCAAAACATCCCGATAGAACCCTTCGGCCAGTTTGATCGAGGCCTGGGTTTGTGCGTCAATGCTTAGCTTATCAGCATGGAGCGGAGTGGAAAGCGCCATAACCACAGCGGTTGCAGCAAAGAGGACGGATCTTCTAAACGGCATGGGTTTACCTTTTCGGTTGCATGTGGCGACCAGATAGAGATTTTCATTGATGAAAATAACAGAAAGAATAACCATACAACTCATGAAGAAAAACGATAACAAGGAACTCGGCGTCCGTTTGATACGCATGTTTGCCGCGGTCTATGACACAGGTTCGATCACGGCGGCGGCCAGACGTCTGGAGGTCACACAATCCACTGTCAGCCATGGATTGAACCGGCTACGCGGAATTGTGAAAGATGAGCTGTTTGTCCCTATGGGGCGCGGTATCTCTCCTACGCCGCGCGCAGCCCAGTTGTTTGCACAAGCGCAACATATTCTGGAGGCAGTGGACGCATTTACAGAACCCGCGCAATACGAGCCTCGTGATGACAGCGGCCAGTTTGTGATCGCCGCCAATGATTATGAGACCGAAATCGTGCTGAAACCCTTATTTCACGCGTTGCGACACCGCGCACCGAAGGTACAACTGCGCATTTGGCGCGCGCAGTCGCAACAAGACTGGGCCGAACTACTACGCAACGGGCAGGTCGATCTGGTGCTGGCGCCCGAGCTTACCGGAACCGAAGCCGACTTGATGCAGAAACTGATCCTGACCGACAATGATCTTTGCTATTTCGACCCTGACCACGTGACTGCTCCTGATACAATCGCGGCTTATTGCGCGTTGCCCCACGCGGTCATGATGCCCGGGCAACACGAACTTACCGCTATCGATTTGGCGCTCAGCCACCTGGAAAGGCATCGCCGCATCTCAGTGACGCTGCCCGGTTTCTCGGCAATCGCCTCTCTTATTCGCGGGACCAATACTATTGCGACTATGCCTGCGCGGTTAAAGGACAATATCTTTGCCGGCTTTGCTCATTGCAGCCCACCCGTCGACCTGCCACCCGATAGAATTGCGCAGATCTGGCACATGCGCCAGGCAGCGTCACCTCGCCACCAATGGCTCCGCGCGCTCATCTCGGAGATAGCGACCGCCCGATGAAGGGCAAAGGAACTTTGATTGCCATCTCTGAGATGGCGCGCAAAAGACGTGGTCCGCCGCATGCGGACCCTCCTTCCGACAACCGGAACTGATATCCTAACTGCGTAAGCGGAACGTTCACTGGAAACTTCCTGGCTGATCAACCGCCAGAAATTCATATAGCCCCTTGACGTGCCGATGTGCACCGCGCTGGCGACCTGCCCATGTCTTCCAACAAACATGCTGAAGTCTCGCAGTGGGGCCTTAAGGCGATGTGTTCGACATGCTCCCCAATCTCGCGCGCGTATCTTCTTTTACGTCGCCCATCGCCATGCGCGCAAAGGCTTGCCGCCAGCCAGGGGCGAGGTCCGTCAGATTTGCGAGGGCTTCGGCATCCTTGCGGGAAACTCGTCGTGTCAGTCGGGCGCGGGTCACGTGCTGCACGCTCCAGTCCGGATTGCGCCTTTCAATCAACGTTATTCGATCTCCTGCTTCGACCTCGCCGGTTTCCAGAACACGGTAGTACCACCCAGTGCGACCCGTTTTCTGAAACAGGTAGGGCATCCTTTCATTTCCGGTGTGCAGTCCCAGTTTCCAGCAGGGCTGACGGCCCTGGCTGATTTGAACGATTGCCGTGCCCAGCCTCAGGATGTCGCCAATGCACAGATTTTCCTCGGTCAAACCGGTTGTTGAGATGTTTTCACCAAATGCTGCGGGCTCTGCGCCGGGGGGCAGCTGCCCTTCTCTCTGCCAATCCGCATAGTGATCCTGCGCATAATGGTGAATGGCTTTTTCTGCACCGCCATGCACGGTCAGGTCCGCCTGTGCATCATCTGAAAATCCAGTAAGCGAAATGACCTGACGGCCAGACACCCGATCCTTCTGAATGGCAGAGGGCGGCTTTGCCTCCCAGCGGTTCGTGACACAACCCAGGAAAATGCCACCTATTACTGTCGATAGTTCAGGAAGGGTCATTCAGGCCTCTTTGTGTTCAATACATATCTTTTCTTCTTCGCCACGCTCGAGGCTCACTTCCAGCAAGCTGCAGAAGCCATTTTTCTGACCTTTCTTATGATAGGCGCAGGTCATGCATTTCCCGAACGAGTGACCACCGTTCGCTGCCAATGCCAACATCAAGCTCTGAAGCAGACCATCCTTGAGAGACACCTGAACGCTGGAGGGCAGATTGCCGATGGCGTCAGCAATCGGATTGGCCTCTGTCAAAACAGAGGCGCCCGCCTTGGACAGTTCGTACGAGATCGACCGCTGGTCAGATTTTTGTCGGTGCTCGGCAGCGTATCCCTTGCGCACAAGCGCTTTCAGTGTCTGGGACATCGTTCCGCGGGTTGTCCCAAGGTACTCAGCGACATGTGACGGTGAACGGGAAAACTGATTCGCCTCGGAAAGGTACTCCAGCGCCGCCCTTTGTGTCGGGTTCAGGTCGCCCGTCCAGCCCGCAGCGGAATCTATCCGGGCAAGACGGTTGATAAGGATGCGAATACTGTGGGCGGTTCTCATGCCCAACAAGTAGCGAGTCGAAATTAAAGTTGCAATATGTTTCTCCGTTTGGTAGCGAGTCGATATCACTTTACCGGAGATAAGAAATGACACTCACCTGGAAATCACTTGCTGCAGTTGTGATCGGAGCTTCGTCCGCCGTCGCAGAAGGCGATCACGCGATACATCAGGAGGGGGCTGTTGTCTCTCCCGCTGATGTCGCCAAGGTGGCCGACTTTGACATCCTTGCAGCGCATGCGCATCGCAACGGCAATACCATTACGTTCCACATGACCACCAATGGTACTGCCGGGGCATCGGTGCCGGCAGGAACCGGGGCAGTAGGAGGGTCAGACGTCTGGTCCTATGTGTGGCCTACATCCCTGGATACGTCTGCAGTAGGTTTCGAAGGCGGCGCCGGCATCTTGGCAATGGCTGCAACCAGCCACCCGGATTTTGACGACACCCCGCTGTTTGATGAAAACGGCGATGGCGACCCAGCCAACGACGGTATCGAATGGCACAGCCACTGGGTTGTTCTCGCCCCGACCGAAACTTGCGGCCCGGGCGCCCTTGCAGTGCGCGATATCCCTGAAGGGACGACGCCAAAGCTTCCTGCAACCTGGCCTGGATTCCCAATCTTCCTGGACAGCCCAGGGTTCACTCCGCTGTTCGATGGTCCGGAAATTCAAGTCAAAGCCGGATTTTCCAACGACGTTCAGTTGGAAGGCATCGCTTATGATGGCGTAACCTCTGCTCTGCGGGTAAACGCCAACATTCACGCTCCGCTTTTGTGCGTCACGGATGTTTTCGACATTGCCTCGGGCGACCTGAGCCTACCGGGCAAGCTTCAATAACGATGTCAGCCGGTCGTCTCAGGCAGGCGGCCGACCTCTGAACAGGAGAGATCAATATGCAAGCGCCTGAACTGCAGGTCAGTGAATGGTTCAACACTGACAAGAACTTAATGCTTTCGGATTTCCAGGGTAAGGTTGTCGTCATTGAGGCTTTCCAGATGCTATGCCCAGGCTGCGTCATCCATGGCATCCCTCTGGCACAAGCTGTGCGGGAGCATTTTTCCAATGAACACGTCGCCGTAATCGGGTTGCACACCGTTTTCGAACATCACGACGCAATGACGCCGGTATCACTGAAAGCCTTTCTTCACGAATACCGTATCAGGTTTCCTGTGGCGGTCGACAAACAGGGCACCGGGCCTTTGCCGGAAACCATGGCGGCATACGGAATGCGCGGCACGCCCAGCCTTGTTCTATTGGATCAGTCAGGCCGGATTGCGGCACATCACTTTGGCCAGGTCTCTAAGCTGCAGTTGGGTGCAGAGATTGGAAGCCTACTTGCCAGCGAGGCTGCCGCTGTGGACGCAAGTCGGCAACCCAGCCAGGCCAGGCGGTGTGATGACACTGGCTGCGCTGTGTGAAACGGCGGCATACAGAGGGCAAACCTAAGCGTATCTACCTCCTCGGCGTGCGCGACATTGGTTCTCCATTTTCTCTGCTAAGCAAAACTGCCCGGGTTCCACATGTTCGTTTAGGCACGGTACCGCGCCCGTTTCAGACTTGCGTACCCGCGACAGCGATACGGCCGGATTATCTGGACTACGGCTTCACATCATTTGGGGGAAGTTTCGCGAACTCTGTCGTGTACGACTGCAAACCTTGTCGCGTATGAGCGAGTGAACCCAGTGAATTTCTTACTAAATCCGTGTGATCGGCAAACTTCGTCGATACCTTATTTCTTGCAATACTCGGGGAAAAGGGCTGATGAAATTCATTCACATCACTGACATACACCTCGTCCGCGACTCCGGCCCGCTAAACGGCGGCTTTCCATCCCAGCGGCTGGACGCCTGTTTGGACGATATCGTTCGGTGCCATTCCGATGCGGCGTTCTGTGTCATCTCTGGCGATTTGGCTGAATTTGCCGAGGAAGAGGCCTATCGGGCGCTCAAGGCGAAACTGGCCGCATTTCCGCTCCGCTCTTTTCTGCTGATTGGAAATCACGACGACAGAACTGTTTTCCAATCGATCTTCCCGGATCATCCAAAGGATGCCAACGGGTTTGTCCAGCATCGGTTCGAAACGGATGAGGGGGTTTTCTTGTTTCTCGATTCAACCAAAGACGGGCGCGATGTGCATGAAGGGCAGCTTTGCCCTGCCCGGCTGGACTGGCTCAGGCAGCAACTGACCCAAGCCGAGGACAAGCCAACCTATGTGTTCCTGCACCACCCGCCCTTTGACCTTGGCATTCCCCTTGTGGACGAGATCAGGCTGGTCGAGGCGGACGCCTTTGCTGACGCCCTCAAACACGGGCGCAACATTCGGCATGTGTTTTACGGCCATGTGCACCGCATGACCTATGTGAACTGGCGCGGCATTCCATTTACCAGCCTGCCCAGTCTCAACCATCAGATTCCGTTGAATGCGGCCAGTGTCGATGGCGAGTTCTGCGACGAACCTCCGGCTTACGGTGTCGTACAGATCGCCGAGGATCAGCTGACGGTGCATTTCAACACTTTCCTGCAACGTAACCCATTGCATCAGACCTGAGGTATGGAAGCCTATTGGATCGCATTGGTTCTGGTTTCGGCGGCAACCCACCCATTGCGCGACCTTACGCTGAAAGGGGTTGCGCATCCGGTGTCGTGCTATGTCGGAGTGTCTCTGACCTGGGTGATCCTGGCGGCGGTTCATACGCTGGTTATGGGTCAGGAATTGAGCCTGCCACTTGAGACCTGGCCCTTTGTCGCAATCTCAGCCCTTGGGTTGACCTTCTACTACTACGGCACATTGTCGGCCCTGAGACGTGGGAACCTGTCGGTTTATTATCCGATTATCCGTTCGTCGCCGATTGCCATTGTCGCCTTCAGCTGGCTGGCCCTTGATCAGCATTACTCGTGGTTCACCCTGCTGGGGATCGCATTGGTCCTGCTAGGCAGCCTGATGATTCAGAAGTCGCCTGGCGGACTGCTGCATGATCACAAAGCATTCGCGCTGGCAAGTATGGCGATGCTGGGATCTGCCGCTTATTCGCTAAGCGATGCCCAAGCGATGAAGCTGACCAATCCGGCACCTTTCCTGTTTTTCACCTATATTCTGGTGACACCGCTGCTTGCTGGCATCAGAGCCTGGGAAGATCGCCACTTGTCAGCCCCGTTTCTGGGGGTCGTGCGTGGCTGGGCGCAGGCACCGGTGCGGATCGCTTTTGCCGGGATTGCGTCCTATCTGTCTTACCTATTCATCCTGACCGCGTTCCAGCTTGGGGCCGAAGCCGCCACAGTCAGCGCGGTACGGCAAGCATCGATCCCGGTTTCAGTGACCCTCGCGGCGATCATATTGAAGGAATCCCGTTTTCTGCACCGTATCGGCTGGGCAAGCCTGATCGCATTGGGAATCCTTTTGATTACGCTGTCCCGAGGTTGAAACTGTAGTCACTGTCTTGACGCGCTACGAATTCGTCATTCCTTTACTGGCCTTGTTTGGGATCTCTCTGGACGTAAACAATCGGTCCTGTAATGGCCGTGCACGACAGAATCAAACGGCTACACTGATGATCCGAAACACTCCATCTCTGGAACCAACGTGTAGATGCCAAAGTCGCTCGGGCAGTGCAAATACGCCAACTCCTTGACGAAAACGAACTTGGCAATCCTTAAGATCTAAATGCCGCTACGGTAGCCGATCTCCAGGTTTTCGCAGCGACAGCCTGCAACAGTCACCGGCCACTGATCCTGCCGAGCCACTCGGATGTCGCTTCTAGCCCTTGTCGCAGAATAGCAAACATATGCTCGATTTCGCTTTTTGTAATGATGAGGGGCGGTGAAAGAACACACATGTTGATCACGGGTCGTACAAGCAGACCG
Source organism: Ruegeria sp. AK11 (assembly GCF_056541095.1). Lineage (NCBI taxonomy): Bacteria > Pseudomonadati > Pseudomonadota > Alphaproteobacteria > Rhodobacterales > Roseobacteraceae > Ruegeria > Ruegeria sp. AK11. The sequence goes on along the minus strand of NZ_JBQFXU010000006.1, from coordinate 102,660 downwards.
CGTTTCTGGCATTCCATATCGATACGACTGCCAATCTCATAGTCGCGCCCAAGCTCGCTCTGGGGATCGCCATCGACTGAGCACTGAACACACCCCATCAATCCCATCCCACGGGCATCGGCCACAATGTCAATCTGACGCAACTGCTGTAATTGATCCTGAAAAACCGGGCCGACTTTTTGAACGTGTTCGAGTATCTTTTCCCGCTCGAAAATCTCGATGTTTTTCAACCCGGCAGCCGCGCTGACCGGATGGCCCGAATAGGTGTAGCCATTCGAAAAGGTGGCATCTTTTCCCGCAACATCCGCTATCAGCCGATCTGAGATAATCGCGGCCCCCATCGGCGCATACCCGGATGTCATCCCCTTGGCGCAGGTGATTATGTCGGGCTGAATGCCAAAGACAGCCTCGGAGGCGAACCAATGACCCAATCGGCCGAAAGCCGTGACAACCTCGTCTGATATATACAGGACATCATACTTCCTGCAGATGTTCAGGCAGCGTGCGTGATACCCGATTGGTGGCACGATGACACCGCCCGAGGCCAAAACCGGTTCAGCGATAAAAGCGGCAACATTTTCCGGGCCAAGTGCCACAATGGCGTTTTCGAGATCGGCAGCTTTCTCGTTCAGAAAGCTTTCATCGCTTTGACCGGGCGCGCGGTAAAGCGGGTTCACGTCCGGCAGGAAATGCGCCAGGTCGTCGGCCTTGTCGAGCCAAAGCCTGTCACGTTCTTTTCCACTGACGCTGGCTGCCAGATAAGTGCTTCCGTGATAGGCTTTTTGCCTTGAAATGATTTTCTTTTTCTCTGGCCGACCCATAAGGTTGTTGCGGAAATGGACAAACCGGATGGCTGTATCAACCGCAGTGGAACCGCCGGTTGTAAAGAAGACATTATTCAGATCGCCGGGCGCACGTTTGGCGATTTCGCGGGCGAACTGTGCCGCAGTCGAGTTGGTGTTGTTGAAGGGTGAGAAATAGGCAAGGTTCCGGGCTTGCTCGGCCATTGCTTCGGCCATTTCCGTGCGCCCATACCCAATCTGGGTGCACCACATTCCCCCCGGACCGTCGATCAGGCGAGCACCCTTTTCGTTTATCAGATGGATGCCGCTGGCGCCTTCGATAAAGGTGCGGTCGTTTTCACCCAAAGCCTCCATCCCTTCCCACGGGTGCAGGAAGTGGTCGTTGTCCCATTGCTTGGCGTTGGAGTTATCCATGGCGGGCCATGCTTTCCGCGCTTAGTACAATAGGGAATTCTTCGCGCACCCGAGCGTCCAAAGCACCAAAATAATTAGGAAAATGGCTGTCGAGGATGGAATTCGCCTTGTTGCGGGCGCGGTCCAACAGATCCGTTTTCCCCTCATTCTCCCAAGTGTCCGTACGCTCGCGGTCCATCAGCTGTGGGTAGACAAATTCGCTGTTCATATAGCTCAGCGTGTGCGGATTGCCGAGGAAATGACCCGGATCTATGGCGCATTGGTGAATCACATCCACCGCCATGGTTTCATCAGTAACCTCTATCCCACGCAACGATCGCAGGATCATGCCGCCCGCTTCGTCATCGATGACCATGCTTTCAAAGCTGCATCCCATCAGGCTACCGATCATGCCACCAAACTCGCACAGGCGATTGGCACCAGCATGCGCCGCAAGGGTAAAGGTCAGCGCCTTTTCCAACCCGTATTGCGCATCAGGTATTTTTGCATCGGTCATACCTGCACCCACCGAGGTAGGAAGGCCGTAAAAGTTGCCCATCTGAATTGCTGCGGCACCGATCAGCGCCTGTTCGCCGCTGCCGCCAGTAAAAGACCCGCTGCGCAAGTCCGTAATGAAGGGCCAGGCCGCAAAGCAGATGGGGCAACCCGGCGTGATCAGGTTGACGATGGCAACGCAGGCAAGTGTTTCGGCCACGGTCTGAACCAGCGTTCCCGCAAGCGTCGCAGGTGCCGTGGCCCCGGCTTGAGGTGGCACGGCCAGATCGACAGTCAGGCCAAGTTTGGCGGTATCAATCAGGATCTCCATATTTTCCTTGCCGATCCGTAAGGGGGAAACAATGGGGCAGCCGCCGAATATGACGCTTGGCTTATTCAGGAAAGCCCCCTCGCCCCCTTGAGCCAGATCAAACATGCGAATGGCATGTGGAATGTGGCTGCGGTCGCGGAACGTCAGGCAGGCGGGTTTTTGGCTGCCCGCAAGCATGGCATAAATGGTGTTCATGTCATGGGTGAAGTCATCGGTCACATCCGTCGCCAGAACCGTGTCGCCCAGCATGTGTATGTTTTCCAAACGGTCGACCAGGCGGGTGAAATCATAAACATCACGCAGAACCGACGGACGATAGGTTTTGGTTTTGGAATCGAATGTTGTCACGGCGGTGCCGGAATTGGCGAAATAGACGCTTTCTGCCGTGCAATGCATGTCGTCCTTACCTTCGCGCTCCCCTCGGGCATAGACGTAAAACTCCTTGGCGGCGCCTGCCAAAATGTCCTCCATCAGGGCGCGTGGGAAGCACAGCCGGTTGAGGTCACTCAGCACTGCACCTTTAGGAAGCACCAGCTCAAGCAACTCCGGGAAATGGTCGGTAATTCCGGTTTGTTCCAGGACGGTCAAGGCCGCATGATGGATGTTCTCCATATCGGTCTGAGTCAGCGGTCTATAGCGTCCGCCGCTCAGACCCCCGCGTACGGCTTCGTTACCCGTGGTCGTCTGTTGTACCTTCAGACGCGCTGCGCGCCCCCCGCCCCCGCGACGACGTGAACGGGGTGCTTCATTGGTGCTGTTCATGTTGCATCCTCTGCCAAATCAATAATCTCACGGCGAAACCAGTCTTTGTCTGCATCGGCCTTTGGGCGTTCGAAATCGCGGGCGGCGCGATGGCCTGCAAAAACCGCGTCTGCGATCAGCCCCGGCGACGCGGCATCACCAATGAGGTCAAGGGTTTTCAAACCGGCTCCCTTCAGGCTGTCGAAAAGGGCGGTTTCACGCTGGCGCTCGGTCACCAGAACCGTTGAGGCGCACGGGATTTCAGTTTCGCGGTCGGTAAAGGCACAGCCTATCCGCACCGCGTCGCTCTGAACCGCCGTAAGCACCTGATTGCAGCGGATATCGACCGCCAGTTCGATCATGCGGGCCTGGATGCGGGACTGTTCCAATGTGTGAACGGCGTAGGCCGAAACCAAACTCTCAGGCGTGGCAAAAATGACCTGATATCCGGCAGTCGCCAATTTCTCGGCAATCACCCCAGCCAGATAGATGTGATCATCATCATAGATCATCACCGGGCCGTCCGGGGGCAGAACGCCTTTCATGATGTCATCAGGCGTCAACACCTTGGCATCCGGCGTGACCCTAGGCAGGCGGCGCTGCGTATTGCGACCCACTCCATCGGCACGCCAATGGCTGCCGGTTGCAACAAAGACATGCTCGATGCCAAGCTCGGCGACTTGTCCGGCTTCGAGCTTGCTGTCCGTGAATAACTGAACATTGGCCCGCTGTTTCAGATCGTTCAGGCGATAGTCAACCACGCGCGACCAGGCGGCGAGGCCGGGAAGTCTGCTTTCCATACCTACCCGTCCACCAAATTCGGCCGAGGCCTCGGCCAGAGTCACCTGATACCCGCGCCGTGCCAATTGCATCGTGCATTCCAACCCCGCAGGTCCGCCGCCGATGACCAGCACTTCGGCCTCGCTTTTTTTCGGCGCGATGATCTCGGGGTGCCAGCCACGGCGCCATTCCTCGCCCATCGTTGGGTTTTGCGTGCAACGGATCGGAATACCCAGATTGTCCGACGACACGCAGATATTGCAGCCGATGCATTCGCGGATTTCGTCGATCCTGCCTTCCTCGATCTTTTTTGGAATGAAAGGGTCCGCAATGGATGGCCGCGCGGCACCGATGAGGTCGACAATTCCCTTTTTGACCATCGACAGCATCATGTCCGGGGACGTCAGTCGGCCCACGCCAACAACAGGTTTTCGGGTGATCTGTTTGACGTGGGACAGAAACGCGTTCTGATAGCCATCTTCGGGCTGGAAACGGGTCGTTGCGCTGTCATTGGACCAATCCGCGACATTCACGTCCCACAGGTCGGGAAGATCGGCCAATAGCTCAACAACCGCGCGGCCTTCTTCTGCTGCCTGCATACCGTCGGCGCCCATCATCTCGTCAATGGCAAAGCGGAACGCAACGGCACAGCTGTCGCCTATGGCATCGTGGGTGTCTTCCAGCAACTCACGGGTCAGCCGCACACGGTTTTCAAGCGACCCCCCATATTCATCGCTGCGCTGGTTCATATGGGCTAGCATGAAATGTTGCGCCAATGTCATGTTGTGCCCGGCATAGACATAAACGATGTCAAAGCCGGCCTCTTTCGCGCGCAGGGCCGCGTCGCGGTGCCAGCGGCGGAGTTCCCGGATATCGGCCTTGTCCATGGCCTGCGCGTGCTTTGGTTGCGTCGTATCCACAGACATCTCGGACGGTGCAAGAACCGGAGCGCGGGTCAGCAGGTTTTGCGCGTGGTTGCCGTTATGAACCAGCTGTATGGCCGCCAACGCGCCATGTGAATGCACTGCATCTGTCATCAGCCGCAGCGCAGGCACATCGCGTGCGTCCCACAATCGCCCTTCGGGGAACGGGGACAAGTCCGAGGTCGGGTGAATCTCGGTCTCCTGATTGGACACCACGGCCCAGCCACCTTCTGCTTTCATTCCCCGAACGGCAGCGTCCGCCCGCGGCCTGAGATGCCCCATCCCGGTGCAATGCGGCACCTGATAAAAGCGGTTTCTGGCTGTGACGGGCCCGATCTGGACCGGTTCGAAAAGCAGAGCATATGGGTTCGCGTTCGACATAATCACGCGTTTTCCTGTAGTTGAGTTCCGGAGCCTAAAGGCTCCGGATAGTGGGTTATGTTAGAAGCCGGCTTTGATCCGCTCGAATTCGGCCAGCATCTTCGCCTCAAGCTCGGGGTTCACAGCATCAAAGAACAAACTGCCTTCGAAGAAGCTTTTGGGATCGGAAAAACCATAGGCTTCTATACTGCCCTGATCGGCGATTTCGAACGCTTTTGCGTTGGAATGCGGGTAGCCCCAGTTGTCGATGATGTACTGACCACTGGCAGGGTCCGTAAGCGCGTTCAAAAGGTCATAGACCTGATCGACCGGTGTCGTGGACGATTTCAGATGCACATAGCCACACGCCCAGGTCGCGATGCCCTTGTCCACGTTGCGCATCATGGCCGCGGGCACTTCGTTCCAGATCAGGTTCAGTTCGGACTGGTTCCAGGCCCACCCCATTTCGATCTCGCCACTGGTCATGGCCTGGTCAAACTGACCCGCATCGGACCAATAAAAACGCATATTCGGGTGGATCGAGCGCAGGAAATCCGATGCTTCCTTGAATTGCTCATCGCTCAGGTTGGTGTAGTCATCCGCGTTTCCGGTGGCCAGCGCGGCCAAGGCATAAGCAGACGATGCAGCATCCGGGATGGCGATTTTGCCTGCATAGGCCGGGTCCGCCATCAATTGCAGTGAGATGTCATCCCCTGATATCTTGTCGGTGCGATAGATAAGACCTGTGTTCCCCCATTCGAACGGCAGCATGTAAAGCTGGCCGTCCAGAACGATGGCGTCGACCTCTTTGATCTCGGGCAGCACATCCGCCCAATTGGTCAGCTTGCTTTCATCCAAAGGCTGAATCAGATCAGCTGCGACCCATTTTCTGACCGCGTCAGAACAAGGATGTGCCAGATCAGCGGTAAAACCGGAACTCAGCTTGGTAAAGGCTTCTTCCTGGCTTCCGAAATAGGAATAGCTTGGCGCTTCATCCCCGTATTTTTCCATGTAGCTGGCAAAGAATCCGGGATCTTCATATCCCGACCAGTCAAAAACCGTCAGATCGGCGCCACCTGCACTGGCACTGCCTGTCGTTATTGCCGTCGCACACGCGAAGGCCGCAATTCCCTGAAGTTTCATTCTATCCTCCCTCTGTTTTATTCCGAGATCGTACCAAGATCGATCACGCTAGCCGCCTGAAGCCCCAGCCAAACGACATCGCCGCGTTTAAAGTCGACCGTGTGGAAATAGTTCGGAACCGAGACCGAGATTGGTTTCTCGGCCCCAGCCACCTGAATGTGGTAGTGAATATTCTCACCGTAGAAGGCGACGTTGCTGACAGTGCCCTGAACCGTTGATGGGTAGTCTTCAGGACGGTCCTCAGCAATCTCCAACTGTTCCGGTCGAATACCGATGTTCATGTTTCTGGCGCTGGTCGCCACATTGGGGTTTCTCTCGATTTCCATCCGCCCGAAGGCAGCCGCATCGATTGACAACATGTCACCGCTTTCGCTCAGTAACCGGGCCGGCAATATGTTCATCTCACCGATGAAGCTGGCCACTTGTTGATCACAGGGACGGGCATAAAGCGTCGTTGGCGTGTCAACTTGTTTGAGTTGTCCGTTGAACATCACGCCGATACGGTCGGACATGGTCATAGCCTCGTACTGGTCATGCGTGACCATCACAAAGGTAATGCCAAGCGACTGTTGCAGATTGCGCATTTCAAACTGCATCTGTTCACGCAGCTTCTTGTCAAGCGCTGACAAGGGTTCATCCAAAAGCAACACCTTTGGCCGCATGATCAGCGCGCGGGCAAGCGCCACCCTTTGACGCTGCCCGCCCGACAACTCGCTTGCGCCGCGATCCTGAAGACCACCCAGTTCGACCATTTCCAAAGCTTCGGCGACGCGCTGGTCGATCTCGGCCTTGGGCGCTTTGCCCCGCAACCCGTAGGCTACGTTGTTCCCGACATTGAGGTGTGGGAAGATTGCGTAGCTTTGGAAGACCATGTTCGTCGGTCGGTTGTTGGCCGGCACTCCTTCCATATCCTGACCGTCAATCAGCACCTTCCCCCTGGTGGGTTCCTGAAAGCCCGCGATCATGCGTAAAACCGTGGTCTTGCCACACCCTGAAGGACCGAGGAGCGAAAAGAACTCACCCTCTCTGAGGTCAAGGTTTATTCCGCTCGCGGCCACAAATGTTCCGTAGCGCTTTTCGACGTCCCTGAGCTCTATGATGTTTCTGTGTGTCATCGGACCTCTGATGCGGATGAACGGCGGCGGAAGTATTCGGCCAGAACCAGAAGCAGAACCGAAGTCAGCAGCAGGATCGACCCCAGCGCCAACACATTTGGAAGCTTGGCGGGGAAACGGATCTGGCTCCAGATGTAAACCGGCAGGGTTGGCTGGTTGCCGGACAGGAAAAAGGCAAGGACGAACTCATCGAAACTGACGGTGAATGTGACCAAAACACTGGCTACGATACCGGGGGCGACGACCGGCAGCGTCACGCGGCGGAAGGTTTCGAACACACCGACGCCCAGATCGTAAGATGCTTCCTCCAGTGATGCGTCGAAGTCATCAAAGGCTGATTTCAAGATCGAGACAGAGAACGGCAGCGCGAGAAACGTGTGGCCCAGAATGACGGTCAGCAATGACGGCTTGAGACCAAGAAACAGAAACAGGACCAGCATTGAAGAGGCGACGATAATACCTGGGATCACCAAAGGCAGCATCACCAGACCTTCTGCCGCGCGTTGACCCCGAAAACGGTACCGAACGAAGGCACGGGCGGCGAACAATCCCATGGCGGTCGACAGAAGGGCAACAACAGTGCCGACAGCAAGCGAATTCCAAAGCGCCTGGATCAACGTGTCCTGCTCGCCCAGCTTCCGATACCAGTCCAGTGTCCAGCCCTTAATCGGAAACGCAACGATTGTGCCGCTGTTGAAAGAGAACAAAGGCAGGAACAAAACCGGCAGGTACAGAAACAGCAGATACACGAACGCATAGGCTGTCAGGGTCGTAGGACGTCTCATCTGATCCGCCTCCCCAGCCGTGTGGCGGACATGACAAACACGATGGCCGCAAAGCCCACCGACAGCATTGCGATTAACGATAGCGTAGCCCCAAGTGGCCAGTTGTTGGCGGCCCCGAACTGCACCTGAATAAGATTGGCGATCATCTTCCCATCTGAACCACCAACCAGAGCCGGGGTCACATAATCACCGACTGTAGGGATGAAGATGATCAGGCAAGCAGCAATGATACCTGGGATCGTCAGCGGCAGCGTCACCCGCATAAAACGTTGAAAGGGGCTGTTCCCAAGATCTGTTGCAGCCTCAAGAAGGCTCGGATCGATCTTTTGCAGTGAGACATAGATCGGCAGGATCGCAAATGGTGCCCAGGCATGAGCGAGCGTCAGCACGACTGCGAATTCGTTGTAGAGCAGGAAGTCGAGAGGTTCGCTGATCAAACCCAGCGCAAGAAGCGCAGAGTTCATCACTCCATTGAACCCCAGAATGAGCTTCCAGGCAAATACGCGCAGCAAATAGCTGGACCAAAACGGTATGGTGATCAGTAATAACCAGATGGTCTTTTTCTGGGCCTTCATCGCGATAAAATACGCGATGGGATAGGCCAGCGCGACGGTGACTATGGTCACCGCTCCGGCAATCCAGATCGACCGAAGCATCAGGTGTCGGACCAGCGGATCCGCAAACGCATCGCTGTAATTCTTCAGCGTCGGTGTCTTGTCGAGCGTCACATAGGTTTGGGTCCAGAATGAATAGGCAATCAGGATCACCAATGGCGCCGCGACCAGAAAGCCCACGTAAGCCGTGGCTGGCGCGCTAAGGGTATATCCCCGGGACGCTTCGCTGCGAAAGATCACCCAACCTCCCTTCCCGCAATTCACGAGTCACTAATGGACGATCGTCCATTAAATGTTGCGCCAGAATGGCCTTTCGTGTCAATATTCCTGTGAGCTACCTCTATGAGACATTCACAAACGGTTGGTACCATTGAATAAAGCGCAAAGCGTCAAGGAACAAAAACGCGGTTCAAAGCGGGATCCGGAAGCCAATAAACAGCTACTGATCGACGCGACTCTGGACACGATTGCCGATATTGGGGTGACCGATACCTCGGTCAGCCGAATCTGCGAGCGCTCCGGTCTGTCACGCGGAATGATCCATTTGCATTTCGGGGGTAAGGACAATTTACTGACCGCAGCCGCCCAGCATTTCAGCACCGAGTATTATGCCGAGATGGACAGAAGGACAGATCTGGGCCCGAGCGCAAGACCCGAAGACCGTGTTATGGCAGTGATTGAGGCCGACCTGTCAGAAGCACTGCTCAATCCCCGCAGTACTAAAATCTGGCATGCGTTTCGGGGTATCGCAAGCTCTCATCCAGGTATCGCCCGTTACAGCAGCACTCAGGATGACAAACTTGTCGAAACCTTGCGGTCCGCGTTCACAGAGATAGCCTCGGAAAACAGAGGCGACCCGAACCTGGTAGATGACGCAACCAGCGGAACGCTGGCCTTGCTGGAGGGGATGTGGGTGAACTACCTAACCGATATGCAGGGATTTTCACGCCGCCGCTCTGTCAACCTTGTTCGAAGGTTTTTATGCGGACTTTTCCCCGGAAAATTCTAGGTCTAAGCCTAGGCGGCGTCCCAATTCAAATTGGATAGCTCGGAGACAGAAGTTTCTGAGAGATAATTGTTCCGGGCGCATGCAATCAGCTCGCCTGTGCTTTCGTTTTGCAAGATTTGCGATAGCCGTGCCAACACTTAATTGTCCTTACTTCAGATACTGACAGGTGACGAAGCACCCTGCCCCTCGGGCCCTAACGCGCTTGTCCCACTTGTCGAACAGATACAGGTTCTTCGTACCCAAACTGGATATGCGTGACCTTTCCCATAGGCGTGGACTCTGGCTTTACCATCAAAACAATGCCCACACGCCGCCGAAAAAATGTTTCACTTTGGGGAATTTTTTCCAGGTGCCTTCGTAGTTGTATTGTCTGCCATTCGGCAGACCTGAAACAGTCGGAGAATACAATGTCCCTAAAGTCCCTTACTTTTTCTGGTGTCGCGCTGGTTGCGACTGCAACCGGTTCATTTGCGGATGGTCACACCGGTGCGCCAGCCGTAACTGGCAAGCTCAACGGAGAAACCTTCCTTATGGATGCGCACAAGATGACTCTCTATACCTTTGACAAGGACGAGACAGGTGTTTCGAATTGCTATGATGACTGTGCCGCCAAATGGCCGCCGCTGATGGGTGATGCCAACATGGAACTGAAAAAAGGCTACAGCCTGATCGAACGCAAGGATGGCAGCGTTCAGATCGCCTACAAAGGAAAGCCGCTTTATCTATGGTTCAAAGACGAAAATCCTGGGGACATGACAGGGGACGGTGTAAAAGGTGTTTGGCATATCGCACGACCCTGAACCTTGGTGCCGGGGGAAGGTTTCCTCTCCCGGCTTACGTACATGCTTCAGTCATTTGAAAACCAGCTTGAAAACTGCCTCCCCGATCTGTGGCGTTATGCCTGGTCGCTGACCCGTGATCGTGATGCGGCGGATGATCTGGTGCAGGATTGTGTTGAACGCGCCCTGCGCAAACGATTGCTTTGGCTTCCGGGGCGGCCGTTGAAACCATGGCTCACTAAAATATTGTTAAACCTCTATCGGGACAGGTGGCGTCGAGAAACCAAATTCAACACTGTCGATCTCGATAACATTTCAACACTGGCAGCTACGACAAGCACGGCCGAAGAACGGTTGGAAATCAAGGCAGTCTGGAAGGCGCTGGATTCTGTTCCCCAAGATCAGCGAGAAGCCCTTCTTTCTGTAGTGATTGGTGGGTTAAGCTATGAAGAAGCGGCCACAACTTTGTCCATTCCAAAGGGTACGCTAATGTCGCGGATATCGCGCGCCCGTACTAAAATCAAATCTGAAATGGACGCTTCGGCCGCCGTGAAGATCAGGAGCGTGAAATGACGCACACCCCATCCATCGAAGACCTGGTTCAGCGTAGTATAGACGGTGAGTTGTCACCGGAAGAGAGCGAACGCCTTGACCATCACCTTGCTCGACACCCGGACGATGCAGCGCGTATTCGTGCAATGCAGCATCAAACAGACCTGATAGACAAGGCGGTCCCTGTACCTTCTGCGGCACATCTTCGAGGTCTGCAAAAACAGGCCACGCTACCCTCGCCAGTCTCTTTCAGGCTGGTTGCTTCGGTTGCGGTTTTTGCTGTTGGTTTTGGTTTGGGATCTTATTTGGAACCTTGGAACAGTCGGGCAACCGACGATCTGGCATTGTTTTCGCAACACGCAAAAGCGGCGCATTCTTTGTTCGCCGTTGAAGTTCTTCACCCTGTAGAGGTCGCCGCTACGGAAAAAGATCACTTGCAAACCTGGCTCTCCAATCGATTGGGCTCTGCCATTATCGCGCCACAACTTGGGGAAACCGGGTTTACCCTGATTGGAGGACGCCTTCTGCCCGCAGGCGACCATGCCTCAGCTTTATTTATGTATGAGAATGCAGAGGGTGATCGGTTGAGTTTGATGGCCACGCACGGCGACACAATTCAAACTCAATCGTTTCGGTTTCGACAAGAGGACGGATATCTCGTCGTCTTCTGGCAGGACGGACCCTGGCAGTATACGTTGGTCGGGGACCAGAAACGTGACCCGATGGAACACATCGCCCGCTTAGCGCATGGTCAAATGATCTAGAAACCGCTTTCGACGGCTTGGCTCGCGCAGAAGATTTGCGACAACACCTTTGAGGTTATGGCAGATCATCCAGCAACATCGGGTACAGCAAGTTTCCTGCCTGCGGCCCGGCCCCAAGGTAATCAACCCATTGATCGGTCGACTCGTTGTACCGCCGGTACCGTTCGATCTTGTCATATAGCCCGTTGACGATGGTTTGCTGCTCTGAAATCGGAAGGCGCACCCAATCATCTTCAGTAATAGTCATGATCTGAGACTTATAGGGCAGGTCAGACAGGTATTCGTCCAACGCCACAGCTTCGGCAAGGCTGGGGTCTGATTGGCGTGATACCTGATCAGGTCTGCGGCTCATGTCTGCGGCAACTCCAAGAACCTGTGCAAAGAACTGATCAGGGTTCACGACGTTCCGCTCGGCCTGGTCGACAATGATCCGCAACGCTTCTTCCAGGTTACTCAGATCCGCCTTCGAGATGAGCAATCTGATAGACAAAGGTTTCAATCCTGGTCGATCAAAATCCCGATCCGCCACATAAGCTTCAAACAAGTCGGGCGCTCGCGCGCCTTCTGTTTTTCCAAGGTAGGCCAGTTGCATAGTCCGGCTTGCTGTACTCAGGCCGGAAAACCTGTTGTCACCTTTGTCAGCAATGGCGTCTTCGTCCAAAATCTCGTCGCCGCCGCTGCGACGATAAGAAGACGTATGCTTTGCCACAATCCCACCCAACGTGCGTGCGGTTTCCTTGTAGACGTCTGGGTCACCGTTCTCGATCGGGAAATACAAGGGAGCAGAATTCGGAAAGGCGGTCAGTTGCTTATAAGCCGCTTCAGCCGAAGGGTGGTCTTTGGCACCTCGCGCGGTACGCAGATGCATGACGGCCATCGCACCACCTATGCGCTCACGGACAATCCTGTTCAGACTTTCGGCGCTCAACCCTGTGGCAGAATACTGATCATCGAATTCGCGTGGACCTGCATCTGTAACCAGTACGATAAACCGTCCCCCAAAGTCGCTCCAGTCCATGCCTTCCAATGCGTATTCAATACCGCGATAGCTGTCTTCGCGAAAATTCTTACTGCTGGATTCCGCTTCTTGCATCTGATCGATGCCACTCAGGAAGTTGTCAACGTTAAGGCCCTGCTGAAGATCCACGAATGTCCGAACGTCATACCCAAGGCCCGGAGCTGCCTCGAGGCTGTCGCGATAGCCAACAAGCCCGAAACTGATCGCGTCTGCTGCCGCTGATCCTGCGGCCTCTCGATAAACCTCTTGCAGTGCTGCACGGGTAGCGCGGATATACGGCTCCATCGATATCGTAGTGTCCACGACAAAGACCACTGCTGTTTTTAAGTCGCCCGAATTCTGACTACCCGATGGCGCCGGGCGGTTCGGGGCGTTGGCACTGGCAACGGCCACTTGCAGCAGATTTACGAACGGTCCGATGTCGAACACAGCCTCTTCCGTTGCCAGGATTGGCATTACATAAAGGTTTTGACGCTGATCAATCGTTTCGCGCGGGCCTAAGGCGATCACGCTTTCTGACGGTTCGCCGCCCTGCTCAGCTGCCAGCGCTTCATCTCTGGCGTTTTTTGCAAGACCGGCGGGGTTTTCGCTTTCGATGATGTCATAGATCGGGTCGATATCATTAAAAAACAAAACGCGTCCGACATTGTCACTGCCTTCCAACGTTGCAACAATGTTCTGATTCCAGGGAATAGCCGCCCCTTCCGGAATCCACATAAGATCGTCGCCTTGATCGCTCGCTCCGATTTGCATCCAGTCGCCGTCACGAGCATAGACAAAAAACACCTGTAATGGAGAAAGAGACGCCGCGGAACTTTCGCTGTCTGGCTCGGGCCTCGCGTCGATCCGCTCACGGATCAGAACCCTTTGATACAGGCTTTCTTTGCCTTCGATTGGAAGCGGAGATCTTGATTGCGCCGTAGCCGGACCGACCATAGAGGCCAACAAGGCAACTAGGGAAATAACTCGTATCAACATCTTCTTCACCTCCTCACTCAGCCAATCGATCCAAAGCCTGACGCGCCGGGTCCGACCCAAGATCAGCTGCGCGCTGATAATAACGCCGTGCTGCCGACGGGTCAGGGCGCGGGAAAGGCGATGTAACGGTGCTGTGCGTTTTAGGATCATACATCTCAGCAATCAGGATATTGGCTGATGCCCGATCCTGTTGGGACAACTCCTGATCGTTGCTGATCGCAATCAGCGCGCCCAAAGCGGCATCCAGATTCTGTGCCCCGCCCACAGCCAAGAGGTCTCGTGCGGCTGTCAGTGGGTTATCGGCAGCAACGGCCTCCTGCGCAATCCCGACAGACTCATTGACCTTGGCTGACGAACCACCAGCTCCTGACAGAAAATACCATGCACCTCCAGCAATTGCGATCAGAGCGACGATACCCGCCGCAATCAAAGGTAGTTTGCTGCCCCCACCCTGGTCGGGCGCGGCAGTCGGCTGACGGGGTACAGCCGCCGAAGTCGGTGCTGCCTTGGCACCGCTCATTGCTGTGCGAAACAAGCCAGGCAGGTCACTGGGACGGTCTTTGGGGTTGGCTTTCAGCAGGTGTTCCAAAACAGATTTCAGACCGGGCGCAACCTTTGGATCGGTTATCTTGATGTCCACCTTTCGGTCTTCAACCGCGGCAAAACCTTTACCTTCACCTGGCAACTCGAGCCCGGTCGTACGCATCAACACAAGACCCAATGCGTAGGCATCGGTCGCGGCTGAAACACTATTGCCAAACAAACCCAACTGTTCTGGAGCACAATAGCGCAGCTTGCCTGCAAAACTGTCGCCGATTATCGATTTGTCGGTTCCGATGCTGTCAGATGCCAAACCGAAATCTATGAACTTCGCTTGATTAATGTCTTCATGCGAGATCATCACATTGTCGGGTGCAACATCTCGATGAACGATGCCCAGTTTATGGATTGCCTCCAGCCCCTGCGCCAGTCGCAACCCCAATTTTAGAACGTCATCGGACGAAAGTCGCGCGCCCTTTTTCAGATAATGCGACAGAGGATGACCCGGTACAAATTCCATGACCAGAAACAAGCGCCCGTCCTTATCCAGCATGGAGGTTTCGAACCGGACCACCGCCTCGCTACGGACAGTTCGCAGCAAATTCGCTTCGCGCCGGAACAGGTCAACCGCTTTTTGGTTCTTGGCAAAGCTAGGTGTCATTACTTTGATTGCCACTTCGTGACCGCTGGCCCGGTTCAAACCCCGGAATGTGGCACCCATACCACCTTCACCCAACAGAGACTTGATCTCGTAGGTATCCTGAAGGACGCTGCCGGGTCGAAGCCCAAGTACAGAATGTTCCATAGCTTATGTTACCTCCGGCTCTTCAAACTGATCGCGCTGTGTTTGGAAAAGGTGCGGATATCCATGATTTGAAAACAGATGCCAGCAAAAACAAGCGAAGCGGTAATCCCGAACACCACAGTCAGAAAGGCTGCAATGATGGTCGTTGTATCCGGCCCCAGCGGAGATAGCCGCAACATCGTAATTGCTGTGAAACAGAAAAAGACAATGGATAGACAAGTCGTTATCCAGACCAGTACTTCAAGCGATTTGTTCAATACATCCCGCATAGTTCAACCTTTCCAATTCATTCTTCGACAAACGACAAAGCAACTGCCTGAAAGTCGTTCGCAATCTGATCCAAATCCGAATAGCCAGCTACGCTTCGCGCACCGATATGATCCTGAACCATAGCAAGGCAAGTCGCGCGCTCGCGACCCCGCTCTGCTTCTGTCGGATAGATGAAATCGATCTGCTTGCGCAGCAAAACAGGTGAATACTGATCGACCAACCCTTCGATCAGGTTGGCATATTCGACAATATCAGCCTTGGCCTTGGCCTCAAGTTCGGCCAGCTTGGCCGCAGCGTCCTCTTTGGCAGCAAGCACTTCGTCAAGGAAAGACTGGTCCCCGCTTGCCCGCGCTTCCGCCTCCAGCGCATCCAGCTCAGGTGCAATTGTCAGTGATGAAATCAGCGCATTTAGATAACGTCGAATGCCCTGCCCGCAGACAAGTACACCCGAGGTCAGGATAAGGCGGATCGACTGGTCGCGTTGCGCGTTACGTTCCACACGCCCCCTGTTCAAGGTATCCTTGATCACCGCCAATTGAGTTTTGGTCCGATCCGACAACGTCTCGGCCGATATCTCATCCAGAAGGTCCATCGCCTCTTGTTCGCTGGCCGCTACAGCAAGACCTTCGTCCGGGCGTGCCAATTGGTCCAGTCCATCTTTCAGAGCCTGGTCCTGATCAGCCGAAGTAATGGCCAAGCCCTGCAACACAAGACGTGTGCCGGTAAACCGGTCCGCTGAAGAGGTATTGGACAAAATGTCAAACGGCGGCACTTCGAACCGGGTCGAAGAAGTGATGTCCGCCAAGGGTGTGCGTGCATCACCCCCCCGTTTCACAAATCCTCCGGCCTGTCCGTGCAATCGGCCGTGACGGACCAAAGCAAATGGATCGCCAACGATTTCGGCCGCATTGCCCAGCATGTCATGCAGACCCAAAGGGTTGGGGCGCAACGAACCTATAACCTGTAATTTACCGCCCGCCGACGCTGTTCCACCATGTGCTATGAATTCGTCCTGCGGCGTCCCTTCCGGAATCGGGGGCAAGGGCGCCCGGAACAGAGCTTGATCAACGGCCAACCCACCGCGGGCAGAGTATTCCCACTCTTCTTCAGTCGGCAATCGCAGATACCCACGTGTTTCACCGACACGCGGTAACGTATCCGGGGCGTTCTGCATCAACCATAGCGTATAGGCCTCAGCAAAGCGCTGATAGTCGAGCTTTGATTGTGCGACGGCAGGAACAAACTCGCGTCGGCGGGGTTCCTTTTCGGAACATTGACCAGCCATGACCACATCCCATTGTGCCTGTGCCAACTCGTATTTGGCCATGTAGAAGTAGCCCTTGGCCGCACCATCTTCATCCGCGAACGCACCAGATACAAACGCCCGGCGAAGACCGTTCAGATAGGGCTGCTCGCTTCCTTCCTGACCAAGTACAACCGAAACATCGCCAATCACGCCGTCAGTATTAGGAGTTGCGATCTTTCGAAACGTCATCGCTCCGCCGCACGGCATTGGCAGAGTCAAATCTCCCTCGGCGGGTTGCGGATTAAAATATTTCTCGCGCCAAGTGATGTCCTGCGCCTGTGCGGTTGAAGTCAAGCTGAAAAGGCCGATCAGAGTGGCAATCATACTCAGAGGAAGTCTAGGCATGGGTCAAAACCTCCTGTGGTTCAACATTGCGAACGGCAAATACCGCCCAGGCCGCTGCCGTGACAGCTGTCACAGCGCCCAGACCCAGAGTGGCCAGAATGTCACCGGGGTAAAGGCGCGCAATGGCCTCTCCGGGCGCCGTTTCGAAGCTGGCATTGATGGCAAGCAGAAAAGGCAGGATGATAACCAAGGTCGCAATCACACCACCCAGTACAAGCGTCAGGCTTTGCACAACGGGAATGACGCACCGCTGACGATCGGGCATCGTCAACATGGAAAACAAACTGAAGATGACGCGTTGACGCTCGACCATACCACGAAGGTTGGCTGACATTGCAGCCCAAAACCCGAACATCGCCAA
Organism: Ruegeria sp. AK11; assembly: GCF_056541095.1. Taxonomy (NCBI): domain Bacteria; kingdom Pseudomonadati; phylum Pseudomonadota; class Alphaproteobacteria; order Rhodobacterales; family Roseobacteraceae; genus Ruegeria; species Ruegeria sp. AK11. Next base: position 85,450 of record NZ_JBQFXU010000006.1, on the reverse strand, counting down.
TGCCGCTACGGCCGTGAAAAGGATGTTTAAATTCCGGCGAAATGACAGCAACAGCGCTGCGTTTTCAGCCCTTGGACGAGATTGCAAACCGATATCCGCCAAATAAGCGGAAAGGGTTGCGATATCTTCGAGAGACCTGGCATACAGGCGATAGCTGGCAAAGCTGTCAGGTTCCGGAACCGGGTCCGTCCAGTTACCAGGTGTCGCGGACAGGTCATCCCGGAACCGCTCAACTGCCAGCAAGTCGGGAACCGACAGGAAGATTGCGGGCCGCGGCCAGATCTCAGGCGATAGCACACCGATAACCGTCAGGTCGCGCCGCGCGTTCTCGCGCTGCCCGTCGACCTCGCGCCCGATAATCATGTCCAGTGTATCACCTGCGGAAACCGAAAGATCACTTGCCAGCGTGTCTGATATCCAGATCCGGCCGGGACCGACGGCCTCGCCCTTGACCAAGGGGTCACCCGCAGATGACGGGATCAATGGCACCGCCCGCTCCAGTTTCCGCTGCGCCTCATTCCGAACAGCGTTTGCGGATGTGTTGATTGAGCGTGTTGCAGGAACAACAAAACCTACATCTTGCCGCGCACTCAAACCTGCAAAGAAGGCAGCATCATGCTGCCCCGCACCGATGGCCAGGATTTCACGGTTCGACGGATCTTCGATCAGACGCCCGACCATTGTGCCGATGACCCCATTCTTGAGCGCAAGTATGATCAGCAGAGGTCCAAGAACACCAGCCAAGGCAGCGACAAAACATAAAGCCGATTGCCAGTCGTGCTTTAACTCCCTGAGGGCCAGTTTGGTTGGTATTTTCAACATCATGCCACCTTGGCCGCTACACGACCCGCTGTGGAAAAGATGGAATAGGACTGCCCCTGATGATCCAGAAGCCGATGATCAGCCCGAGGCGTTTGCGCAAACTCACCGGTCTGCGCCTGATGGCTGGCCAACACGACAGCAGACCCGGCCTCTGCCGCAAGATGCACGATCAAGCCCTCGACCTCGGCGACATTCGCGGGATCCAATGCCGACACCGGCTCATCCAGCAGCAACAGGGCCGGTCGACCCAACAAAGCCCGCGCAACGGATACTCGCTGTCGTTGACCAACAGATAACTGACCCGGCTTTCGCGCCCCATAGTCACCCAGGCCCATCGACCGGATTAGATGGTCCTGCCATTCTGCATCGGGTTCCTGACCCGCAACGCGCACGGGCAGTTCGATGTTTTCGAGCAATGTCAGATATGGAACCAGTGTGTTTGTTTGAAGTACAAATCCCAGCTTGTCCGGCCCCGCAAAATCCGCACGAGGCGTATCCGGCGTCACCGTAACGCCAGCTATCTCGTGGTGCGTATCCGGCAATGCAGTCAACGGAAGCGCCCCCGCGATCAACCCCAGAGCGGTACTTTTACCCGCCCCGCTGACAGCATCCAGAACAATGGTCTCACCTGCCCTCAGGTCCAGTTCTTCGATCACAACAAAGAAACTCGGCGCTCGTTCTATACCAAGGTTCCGGATTGACAGGACGGTATCAGGGTCGTTTGAGGACAAGCGCTATCCCTCCCAGTTCAACCCTCGACGTGGTGTTGATCTGCACCGGCTCGTTTGGCTTGAGGCGCCGCCCGTCAACCTTGGTCCCATTCGAAGACCCAAGATCTGTCAGCATCATCTTGCGCCCCTGCAGAGAGAGGCTTGCATGACGGCGGCTCAAATTGCGATCAGTGACTGTCAATGTGTTCTCGCTGGCACGCCCGATGGTGACACCGGATTGCAACTGCCGAGCACTGAACTGCGCAGAATGACCCGCCATGCCCACGGCAAGAATAGACCGCCCAGAGGATTTGGAAGACGCAGCCGACCGCTCGGGTTTAAAATCAGCCTTACCGCGACTTTGCGAGACGACATAGTACATCCCACCGATCACCACAGCGCCTCCACCGCACAATACAGCAAGGATGATCAGAAGGTTGCTGTCTGACGTACCACCGGAAACGACAGTTGGATTGTCAGGATCACAACCTGCCTTGTGACGCGTGAACGGGACATTGCTGTCTTGCAGGAAACCGGCGATGGAATTGGCGGATGGTGCAAAGAACGTGCCGTTAGCAGGAGTTTCACCATCCGAATTCAACATGACACCGGCGGTGTTGATCCCCAAAACCGAACCGCAGAAATCGATCATCGGCCCGCCGGAGTTTCCGGGGTTGATTGCTGCAGTGTGCTGAACAATTTCTTGCGTACCACGATTCCGCTGCGTTTTTCCGGGTGAAACTTTGCTGACGGCCCCTTGTGTCAATGTGGTCTCAAAAAAGGCCAGCTCGTTTCCGCTGTCATTGGATACGTCTGAAGTGCCAGGAAAACCGACTGCGGCAACCTGCTCGCCTTTGTTGATTGTCCCAACACGCACCGCCAGAACGTTGGGTTTGTGATCAAAGGATTCCTGCGGTGTGATCTTCAGGATAGCCATGTCCTTTTCAAAGGAATCGTATGCGACCTGAACGCCGTATTTGTAGATCCGGTCGCCTTTCTTGAAGCCAACAAACGCGCTGACACCACCTTCGATCACGTGGTGATTGGTCAGGAAATAATACCCGCCTCCACCCGGCAAAGGCGCAAGCACAAAGCCAGACCCGGTTCCCCATCCACCATCGTATTGGACAACCACACGCCCAACCGCACCATCAGCCACCGTAACGACTTCGGATTGGATCTGCGCGCATGCAGCTGACACTTCGAAAGCAGCTGACCAAACAACTGAGAAAAACATTGCACGAAGGGCGATCACAACATTCACATCAAAGTTCCATACGCAATTACGGCCACAGCAACGACCAGAATAAACAACAACACCACTAGCGATGCCTTATGCCCAGCACGACCACCGCGCTTATGTCGAGGCGTGCGACCGTCCTGCGGTCGCTTTGGTTTCGGGTCAGGTGGTTCATGTTTCTCGACAGGGTGACGCAAATCGATACCTGAAATCCGGGCATAGTCTCGCGCAGTCTGAATTCGGTCTCGGGGCAACAGCTGACACCCCATGTCGATCGCATTGAGCAGAACGTCATCATATTGGGCCTGCACACGGTTGCGGATCAGATTCTGACGCACGGGCACATAAGGATCACGACCAGTGGCCCGCTTGTCTTTCCAGCGTTCTTCCGCATTTGGCGGCAGGCTTTGCGACACCATTTCGTAAAGAATAACCGACAATGCGAACAGATCGCTCCACGGTCCTTCGTGAACTCCGCCCGCCAACCCGGTTTTTTCGGGCGGAAACTGCTCGATCGCGGCGTATTTCCGTGTGAACATAGAAGCCAACCCGCTGGACTTGCCCATCAGTCGCGCTGCTCCGAAGTCAATCAGGATCGGCTGCCCATCTTTTCGGATCATGACATTCGCAGGCTTCATGTCGCGATGCACAATGCCAACTTTGTGAACCGCATCCAATGCACCAAGCATTGATTGGAGAAACTTTTTTACGAGGTCCTGAGGTACGGAGCCACGTGCCTCGATCATACGAGTCAGCATCCGGTCCAACGGATCGCCGTGGATGTATTCCATCACGCAATAGGCTGTACCATGCTTGCGAAAAGCCGCCCGAACACGCATCAAGCCCTGCTGCTGCGGCAGGTCGCGCAACATGTTAGCTTCCTGCAAAAACGCTTCGAGCCCCATGTGAAAAAGCTGGCGCCCTTCGTTTGTGGGAACGACTGCGTTCTTCGGTCCGCGACTGGCGTAATCCGCCGGGAAGTACTCCTTGATTGCAAATCGTTCACCTGATTCCCGGTTGCGCGATTGATAGGTGATGCCAAAGCCCCCTTGCCCAAGCACGTCCCCTAGGACATAGCCGGCAAAGGTTTCTCCCCTTGGCAAATGAGCGGACACGGGCGGCGCTACTCCTGAACTACTGAATCAGTGGACGGTTGCTCATCCTGATTGGTCACATCTTCACCAGGCTGATCACCCGACGCTTCAGGCGCATCTGACGGAGGGGCTTCTTCACCAGGCGCTTCCGGATCAGCCACCGGTTCCTGAGCATCCGATTCTTCGGGTGCGGGGCTCTCAACACCTTCAACAGGCGTTTCCGGCGAAACCGGCTCGGCGACCGAGCTGTCTCCGATACTGCGTTCTTCCTGCTCTACTGGAGCGGACTCGGGCTTTGGTGCCAGATCAGTTTCCGCTGACTTCTTGTCACCGAAACTCAGCGCACCAATAGTGGCCCCAACGGCTAAAGCCCCAAGTCCGATCGCAATGTATTTCAGTGTTTTCTTTCGATTGTCAGCGGGTGTGAACGCCCACTGGCTGCCCCGCAACATGCTGCTCATGCCTTCCTGAACATGTGCATAAACCACAACAGTCGTATTATCCTGTTTCGGTTTGCCTTTCGCCTCGACGGCATTCAGCAGATCCGAGGCCACACCACGCATGTCGCGACTTTTACCGCTTTGCAACACACCGGTGATCTCGGCTTGCGACAACGTATCAAGCCCGTCAGAACATACCAGTACGACATCACCGGGTTTCAGGTTGATCGCGTTGATATCCGTCAGTGAAATCCGATCTCCCATCAAGGCAGAGCGCAGTGCGTTGCGACGCGGATGGTTGTCAGCCTCGTCCTGAGTGATTTGACCAGACGCAACCATCTGCAAAAGCTCGCCGTAAAGCGAGTGATCAGCGTTGAGCTTTTTCAGCCGTCCGTCGCGTAGTAGAAACAAGCTGCTGTCTCCGACGGACAACCAGACCAAACGGTCACCCAGTTTCAGGGCGGCAACAAGTGTACACCCCATGCCCTTTAGATCCGGTTGGCTGCCAATCTTGTGACGCAGAGCTTCATTGGCCGCGATCAATGACTCCTGCAACCGGTCTCGAGGACGAGGGGCGTTCGAGCCTTCGATGAAATGGGATTTGAAGGTTGACAACGCCATGTTCGCGGCCACTTCACCACCAGCGTGCCCCCCCATCCCGTCGGCGACCAGCATGAGGATATCTGATTTGGGGTCACGTTCATTCTGGAATACGATGTCAAACGCATCTTCCTGGTTCTCGCGCTGGCCCAGGCTTTGCTTGCCGCTGATAATTGTCATCTGAATTAGTCTTCAGAGGATTGGGCCAGTTCCGACCAGTCAAAATCCTCGTTACAGAAAGCAACAAAACGCACATGAGTCTGCTTGGACAATTCAATCAAAGCATAGTTCTCAAGCGGCATTGTCGTGGCGACGATCTGCCCGTTGATCCGACTGATATTGCGGCCTGTTCCGGGGGCTGCAAAGAATACCCGATTGGCGTCGTCAAAAATGATACGCAGATGATCCTTACCAGAAATCAACTTGTCACCAAAATCCAGTGACACACGCTCTCCTCCCTCGCGTCCCAGCGTGTTCATACCTGAACCCAGGTTTACAGACTGTCCCAGTCCGGGGCCCTTCACCACGACCAACCACCCTGTAATGGGATCAATCATTGGATCAAATTCGGCTTTTCCGGAAAAGCTCTTGGACATACCTCCGTGGTAGATCTGCGTCTTGTCAGATTCTACATATTCGGTCGGGGCTTCGCTGTAGGATGATCCGCCGATTGCATGTGTCGGTTCATTGTTCGAAGGGGCAAGGCTTTCGGTAAAACCGTCATCTCCTTCTATGTCCAGATCGTTCAACTCTTCGTCATCCTTATCGAACAACCAGCTAGTCTTGTTATCGTTACCCATTTTCATCACCTTTCCTGTTCAGATGATCTGGCGGATTAACCGCGGACCAGTTTCAGGCGCACGGGCCCAAGGCCCACAGTGTCACCCACATTTATTCTTTGCGTGCCTTTGATCTTGCGATCATTGACCAGCGTCCCGTTCAGACTATCCAGATCACTGAGTGTGAACTTGCCATCCAGCGATCCGCTCAGTTCGGCATGAACACGGGATACGCCGCTATCGGGAACGACCACGGCGTTAGTGCTGCTGCGGCCCAAGGTCGAACGCCCTGCGGGCACCGGAAACCGATGTCCATTGTCAACACGCACAAGAAAGGCAACCGGAGGTGGTACATGCGCAGCCGTCGGTGCTGCGTCGCGGTTCGGCACTTCCTCAGCATTTGGGATATCCCCCAGTTCGATCTCTTCCAGATCATCATCAAAACCAGAGCCCCCGCGACGCATCAGCAAGAACGCCAGCAAAAGTACCAGCAATGCCAGAACACCGGCACCGACATAGACATACAAAGCCGGCAAGCCGAAAATCAGAGTTTCATCCACTTCCGGTTCAGCCGGTTCTTCCGTTTGCGCCGCCGCTACATTGACAGGCTGAAACTCTGCCGAGTAGCTCTTGGTCTGTGTCTGACCAGGTTGACCAACAACAGGTTCGATCATGTCAATCGTGATACGCGCTGGCGCCGCATCGCCTACGGGGACGATCAGGCCTGAGCCCTTGACCGAATTTCCATAAGTTCGAATGAAGCTTGAAACTACCGTGTTTGCTGTTTGTTGGTTCTGAAGAAACACTTCTTCCATTAGACCTTGTTGAGGATCGGTCAGGCGTTTCAAAACATCGATGCCGCGCGTGGTACGGGCATTCCCCTGTGCCCGCCAGAACATCCCAAGAGCTGAGACAGACACCCCTGCCTTTTCCGCAGCCGCTGAAATCTCTTCAACGGTGGCCAACCCTTCCTCGTCGCCGTCGGTGATCAGGATCAGGTTTTTCAACAGCACATCGTCCTGCTCGCTGAGCAATTCGATTGCCCGGGTCGAGTTTGCAACAAGGCGCGTGTTCTGTTCTTTGATTTCTAGAGATTTGACCACGTCTTCCGCGCGCGAGCGGCTGGTGGAGAATGGTGAGAGTTCGACAATATCGTTACCGAAACCGTAGATTGCAACTTTCTCATCTGGCGGCAGGTTCGTCACCACGCGCGATATAAGGTCCCTCTCGCGGCTCCAGCTGCGCACCCTGCCACTGCGATCCCCGACAGAAAGGTCAATCAGAACCATTGTAGCAGAGAGGGTCAGGTTACCGGGCAATTCGTCGACATCTTTGACGAACTCGAAATCAGCTTGCGTATCACCAAGGGATCGAAAGCTCATACCGCCGCGTTCGTTGCCTGACGGTACCCGCACCAGACAACTGTCTTCCGGTGCAGGTTTTGCCGGAGCGCAATCCAGAATGGCAAGCCCGGTCGCAGGCGCACGCGTCTTACCGTCCTGCGCCTGGGCTGAGCTTGCAAAAACCAATGCAGCCGCAACCGCAATAAATGTGCGTGATATTCCGTAGGTCACGATCCCAAGACCCCCCTCAGGCAAGTTGTCCCGGTCGTCGCATGCGTCGACAAGCGCCGACCTGGCGTGTTTCTTATCAGATCGACAGCGCGCGATAGGCCGACTTAATCCGGTTCAGTTCGTTGCGTACAACAGACGGATCAGCGCCGCTTGATACGTCCCGTTCGACGGCCCCCAGTTGATTGTCCAAAGCCTGAACTTGCTGCAGTTTCACCGGGTCCGAAGCTGACGCTGCGCGGGCTTTGGCCCCTTGGGCTTTGACTTCCGCAATCTGCTGACGCAACGCGTTTATCTCGCTTTGATTGGCATTGCGCTGCGCCGCTAGCTGAGCGTTTCGCTGCTCAGCCGCCTTGTTCTGAGCAAGAATGGCATCCGCTTGCGCCTTGTTCTGCGCAATCTGGCGATCGTATTCCCCGGAATTCAGGTTAGCTATATTGTCGAAGAGAGTCGCGGTGGTTGGGTCCGTAGATCCTGTACATCCCGCAAGGGCGATCAATGAGACCAGCATTACCGGTTTTGAGAAACGAAAAAGATCAGAGGTCATGGTACACACTTACTATTGGAAATCCCGCGTCCGGTAACGAACGCGGGTCAAAGAAACTTAAAGAAGATTGATGGATGCCCGCGTCCGCGCCAGACGATTTTTGTTGCTGACGGCTGCATTCGTGGCTCCACCCAGACCAGGCTGGCCTTTGCTTGAGGCAGCACGCAACTCGGAAATCGTTCCATCCATGTTCTTTTCGCTGCGCTTTAGCTCATTCGAAACAACCTGGCGGTTTGACTTGATAGCCTTGACGCGTGCGTTGTACGCCGATTGAGAAACCTGGCCGCCATCCAGTTGACGACGAAGCGACTTCAGTTCCGCGTTTTGCGATGCCAGAACTGACCGCAGGTTTGCTTCGACCGAATTCAGTTGCTTACTGACGTTGGACAGATTGGCCAGAACAGCCTTGCTGTTGACGATTTCAACATTTTTGGCTGCCGCTTTCTTGCCGACCTGATTGCCGCCTACGCCGCCGATCAGGCCACCTGCTGCTGCACCAGCGGCACAATCGCTGCCACTGCCACCCAGCAACAATCCGATCCCACAACCAACGACTGCACCAGCCAGGGCACCCTGAATGGTATTGTTGACGATGATATCTTTTGAAACCTGATCCAGGCTTCGAACCTGCTTTTCAAGTTGCTTTTCCTGCTGCGTCTTGCCAGCGACTGCCGATGATGACGCAGATTGAATTGTTTCTTCTGTACAGGCTGAAAGTAGAAGAGAAAAAACCGCAAAAATAGAAATTGCTACTGAACGCATCAACAAACTCCGTACTCATAATTTTCTTCGTAGTTGATTATGAAGTCACATACTTTTTATTTTCAATCAACGATTCGCATGTGTGCAAGTGAAGAATGGTAATATCGTCTCACGTCGCCGAACACGTGAATTCCTTATTTATCAAACTCGAGATTTTCAATGAAATTACCCTTTGATATCAGAGATAAACTCTCACTCGCAAATGATATTTTTACCTTCCTTGGGCACCTCGGTGCCGGAGTTGGCGCATTTCTTGCGTTTCTCGGTATTACTTCCAATTTGACGAACAATACGTCCAGTATTGTGTTCAATGTTCAGGTTTCTTCACTGTCTTTACCTGTCCGCCTGACATTATTAGTTTTAGTCGCTGCGGCATTGGGATGGGGATTGGGTGCACTTGTCGGAAAGCTAAGTCAGCAAAGAAATGAGTCTCTTGGCTTTGCAGCTTATGTCGTCGCGCTTTTGTGGGGCGGCCTTATGGTGGGGGCCGCTGACTGGCTTTCTATTGCGCCCCACCAACAGGTCTTGCCGGAAGTCCTGTTATTCACTGTCACAGGAACGGGTCTTGCCGTGTGGGTCGCTGGATTCCATTTTCAAAGCGCCGGTGCAGGTGGTAGACGAGCACTGCGGATCAGGTGCGACGCGCTGTTCCTATTCTCGATCGGCGCGGCCCTTTTTATGGTGCTTACTTTGTTGGGGGCGCGGACATGAAGCTCAGTGGACCTCTGGATTCAAAAAACGCCGCGCGCCTGCTGAGCGCCGCCGCTGTCCTAGATTTTATGTTTCTGGGTTTTGTATTGGTCACTTTGGAACCTGTGTTGCGTCAGGAACTACGGTTGGGAAATACCGGTCTGGCCTTACCGGTAGGGCTTTATCTGATCCTGGTTCTTAGCTACTGGTTGATCTGCGAAGGTTTTCTTGGTGGGCACAGCCTGGGACGATATGCCTTACGTCTGAATATGCGCGACAAACGCGGCAATCCGGTATCTCATATGCGGCGTTCTACCCGCGCGTTGAAGAAGATCATGTCGTTTGGCTTAACCGGAGCAAATCCGAACGTCGCATCCCGGTATGACAGGGCCGCCGATGTGACATGGTACAGCCCGATGGCTCCCCGCGCCTTGGCCTTTTGGCAACTGGTTGTTCTGAACGGCCCGGATCGCGGCAAGTTTGTCGAATTTCGGAATGTTAAAGGCTTGTCTAACACACATCAGATCAAAATCGGACGTGACAAGAACTGGGCTGATCTTGCGCTTTCTCGCAGCGAAAGAACTTCGGGTCAGCATTGTGTTTTACGCGTAGAAAAAACGGGCGATCTTTTTATTCGTGATATGGGCTCAACGAACGGAACCTGGACAGGTGGACGGCGTGTCGGTCCTGAAAAATGGGTACCGTTGGCCGCGGATGGTCGGTTCCGTGTAGGAAATGTCCAGATTGCCACGGTCAGGTGACCAGTTCCAACGTACCGCGGGTTTTAGCATAGTTTGTTAGCTACAAATGCACGGCAGGTATTGCGGCTGGTTAATTCCCTAAATTTGACTTTGGAATTGGTTAGTCACTCAGGATTCCACGGTCATCAATTGCGATCCGGTTGCGACAAGACCTCGGTACAGGTTTCGGGCGGATCACCCTGACGTCATGGTAAATTTGTTTGACATCAGACTACCGGTATCTCATATTTCTGTCATGACAGAAACAACTGATTTATCCGAATCCTCGGCCCGTTCACAATTCATCCTCTATTGGGGTGATATGGGCAGCCAGTGGGGTGTGAACCGATCCGTAGCGCAGATACATGCGCTTTTGTACCTCAGCACTTCGCCCATGAATGCCGAAGAAATCGCAAACGAACTTGGCATCGCCCGGTCAAATGTTTCAAACTCGCTGAAAGAGCTGGCCGGATGGCGTTTGATCCACCGCGTGCCCGTCCCCGGTGATCGTCGCGAGCACTTCGCAGCCGAAACTGATGTCTGGAACATGGCCCTTCTGATTGCAAAAGGCCGCAAAGAGCGCGAGATCGACCCCGCGATGCGGGCGTTGGACATCTGCGTGCAACAAGCCTCGGACGAGGCTGATCTGTCCCCTGTCGTATTGGAGAGAATGCAAAATATGCAACAGTTCCTGACTACGGCCGACCAATGGTCCGAGCAAATGCTGTCGGTCCCTAAGTCCAAGCTTTCGGCTCTTATGAAGATGGGCGACAAGATCATCATGCTCCTCAAGATCGGGAGCAAGAAAGGCAAGTCGTAAAAAATTTTGAGAATATATTTCTCTTCATACAGAAATAACAGCAACTACAGCATATGGTGTGATATGAAACTGAGCAACTTCTCTCCGCATGTTATGGACATGTCCGATCAAAGGTTTCGCGACTTGGTTGGCCCCGCAGCTTGGGCCGCCCTGCCCCATCAGGTCCGGGCGCGGTTTGGTCATTGCCTAGCGAACGGCGCCAGCGTGGTCTATCAGGGCAAAGTTGTAGCAATGCGTCTGACGCTGGCCGGGCAACTGCTGGCGCATCTGGCCCGTCTGATCGGCGGCCCCCTACCCTTTGATACATCCAGCGTGGATCAGCCCGCGATTGTCACCGTGACCGAGGATAGTTCCGTTAACGGACAGTTCTGGATCCGCCAGTATGGGCGCGCCGGAGGGTTTCCTCAAGTTATCCACAGCGCAAAACGGTTCTCTGGACCGACCGGGATCGAAGAATACATCGGCGCCGGTATCGGTATCGCATTGCGCGTTCAAGCAGACCGCACCGGTCTCCGCTTTCTCAGCGATCATTACTTCGTTCAATTGGGTGATAGGAAACTGCGCCTCCCGCGCTGGATTCGCCCTGGCGTTCTGACCATCACTCACACCGATCTTGGCGACGCGCGGTTTCTGTTTTCCCTAAGCCTTCATAGCCGCCTGTTCGGAGAGTTGATCCACCAGGACGCCATTTTTTACGACAGAAAGGATCCGACATGACTGACCCGCTGCTTTGGACATTGATTGCCCTTCAGATCTCGATGGGTGCATTCGACACGCTGGTGCACCATGAAGGCACCGAGCGGCTGGCCTGGCGCCCTTCGCAACAGACCGAACTGCGCCTGCATGGGGTCAGGAACGCTTTCTACGCCGTCATCTTCCTGTGCCTTGGATGGTTCGAACCCCACGGCACGTTTACCATTGCTCTGACCATAATCCTGGGCCTTGAGGTCCTGATTACCCTTTGGGATTTCGTTGAAGAGGACCTGACCCGCCGTCTCCCCGCCACAGAACGGGTCAATCACACTTTGCTGGCGCTGAATTATGGTGCGATCCTCGCGCTGGCTGCCCCATACCTTTGGACCTGGTCTGCCCTGCCGTCAGAGATGGTACCCGTCCATCGCGGCGGTTGGAGCATCATGGCGACCCTTGCCGCGATTGGTGTGGCGCTGTTCAGCGCGCGCGATTTGGTGGCGGCCGCACGCAGCACGCGGTTGAATGCTGTCAACGCGACCTCTCTGGTCGCGCAACTCGCGCCCCGACAACATCTGCTGATCACGGGTGGCACCGGTTTCATCGGACAACGCCTGGTCGAAGCCCTGGTTGCTGGCGGCCACCACGTCACCGTCCTGACCCGCAATCTGCAAAAGGTCGACGCTTTGACCCATCCGGTACGCCTGATCACCTCACTCGAGCAAATTGACAACACAGAGCGTTTTGACGCCATCGTCAATCTGGCGGGTGAGCCGGTAGCAAACGCGCATTGGACGCCTCGGAAACGCGCGCGCATCCTGCAGTCTCGGGTCAAGATGACGAAAGATTTGGTCGCACTGATCCGCAGGCTGGATCAAAAACCATCTTGTCTGATCACCGGCTCCGCCGTGGGCTGGTATGGGCTGCGGCAAGACGAGACCCTCACCGAAGACGACACGCACTGCCCCGCCTTCATCCATGAGGTGTGCGACACATGGGAGCGCGCCGCTGCGCCAGTCGTGGATATGGGCGTCCGGGTTGTGCAACTGCGTATCGGTCTGGTGCTGGGGGTTGAAGGCGGCATGCTGGCCCGAATGCTGACACCTTTCGAGTTTGGTGCCGGTTGTCAGCTGGGGGATGGACAACAGTGGATGCCCTGGATCGAACGGGATGATCTGATCCGCGTCATCGCATTCGTCATGTCGCATCCGGATATCAACGGCCCGCTCAACGCCACTGCTCCAAACCCGGTGCGCAACGCAGAGTTCACACAGGCTTTGGCAAGCGCATTGAACCGCCCTGCCTTGATACGTCTGCCTGCTTGGCTGATCACAAACGTCGCAGGGGATATGGGACGTGAAACGATACTGGGTGGCCAGCGTGTCATTCCGGCAAAACTGCTACGCAGCGGGTTCCGTTTCAATAGCCCCGAGCTGGCCCCCGCCCTTGCCAGGATCACGGGCGCTCGGGCCGCCTCAAACAGCGTCAGCTCTGAGAAACGCCGCGCCTGACCCGCGCCCGCTGCGCAACGCCGGGATCCAGAAAATCCCGGTGTTGCACGAGGCAAGGGTTGGTCGTGTTACGGCTTGGCTTGCTTGTTGGTGCACAGACCCAGAAGCGCATAGATCGGACAGAATTTCATGAATGCCGTCACCACAAACACAGCCCCAAGCCAACCCCAGGGGCCGATAGTACCGGTCAGTGCCAGAAGGATCAGCACACCACCGAGGATCAGGCGCAGAATCCGGTCGACAGAACCAACATTAGACGTGAATTGCATGGTCGAATCTCCTTGATTGTCTGGCCCAAGATTCACTGTTTTCCAAGCCATATTATGTGACGAGGTCACACAACCCCCGTTCTGGCATGGTGGTGCAGAGCTGGGCGGTCCTGCAGATAAATCACACCTCGCTCAAGCCTGACCCACCCGCGATGTTCAAAATCCTTGAGGATACGGGACATGACTTCGCGCGCGCTGCCCAGTTCGGCTGCAATGCGCTGGTGCGTGGTGCGAATATCGCCCGAAGTTGCGCCCTGATCCAAAAGCCACTGCGCCAGTTTCAGGTCCATCCGGTTAAGTAGAAGATCATCGATAACCTCGGACAGCTCAACAATGCGTTGTGAAAACGCCATGAAGACCGCGCCCCGAAACTCGGCATCTGTAGCCAGCAACGTGTTGAACTTGTCCCGCCCGATGGCCAGCGCCGTCACCGGCCCCTCGGCATAACCGAACCCTGAATAGGGGATGTCCGACAACATGCACGAGGTCGTCATAACGCAACTGTCGTACGGGCCAACCCGATAAAGAACAACGGTGCGTCCCGACGGACTGGTTTGTTCCACCCGGACGATGCCCGAACGGACGATCAAAAACATCTCACCGTAAGCGCCCGGAGCAAACAGTTGGGATCCGTCTGGTATAGTCAGATTACTTCCTGCGGACTTGAGCCGGTCGAGAATGGCCTGGCTCCAGTTCTGTTGGGTCACTGCTCTACCTCCGTCTCACACTCACTCCCGGATTTTTAGCCTTGGGGACCTCGCGAGCAAACCCAATTTGCCTGTGACAAACCCACCCGCGCGGAACCAAAGTTGACAATTCTACTACGGTCTTAATAGCGGCAGCATCAGTGGAGATGGCGACTCGATTGGCCTGCCAGTTGGGCGAAATGCTGAAATGGACGGAGTCCAGGGGAGATCTGCCTTTAGCGGATCATGTTTTTCAGCTTAATGGTCGTCAGGGCAAATGCGGTTGAAGCAAAGGATTTGATTGCCAGCATGGGTCTGGATCCTCTGTCGCTAAAACGCCGTTTTATTCGGTAGGCACGGATTTGAAACAGAATCGAAACGAAACGCTTCACGATGCGTTCGCGCCTACGGGTTGATTGATGTGTGCTTTCGGCTTGGTTGTTCAAGCCTTTGTGCGAGATGCGTCGATGCATCTCGCCTTCGCAGTTTACACAAATGGAAGTGGTAAAAAGTTACCGTGTCAGGTCACGTCAGATCGTCGACACGTGCGTCAGGTGCGTTCCGTTTGACGGAATCGATCCCGTTATCCCGCCCTGAAGTGCTGGTATAGCTCTCGCTGGTGCCGATCACCTGACCGTTGCTGGCCTTCAAGTTGAACATATGACCGCCGGACTTGGTTTCCTTGCGCTCGTACCGGCTGTCATCCGGCGCGTTCTTCTTGACTGACTCGATCCCGTTCGTGGCACTCGCCTTTTGAACATATCCTTCACTGGCCAGAATGATTTCACCATTCCCTGCTTTCAGACGAAATCGAAATTCACCAGCCTTGTCTTTATATATCTCGAACTTCCCGGCCATTTGACGCCTACTCCTCTGTTCTACTTTCGATTTTTTCAAATACATTCCTATAATTAAACATTCGTCTCAAGAAAAAAGATGAGGCGAGCAATCTACCCAGAGCAAGATACCCCCAAAGTCACAGGTAAGATCGAAATGGATGATCTGATGCTGGCTTCGGTTCCATTCGTTACACCTCGCCAGAACTGGCAGGATGCGAGCAAACCCGTCCTTTACCAAGGGACCTCAGCAGCCACCTAGCGATCAGCTTCAGCCATCCGCGTTCTCCATCCCCCATGCCGCCAGCAGTTTCGGCAACGCTACGTTCCAGTCCATCACGCCGACGGTTTCCGCCCAAGCCTGGTATTGATGGATCATGTCTTTCTCAAGGGCGGCGTTGCGGCCCGCTAGGTCGGTCAACTCGGTACGGTCGGCCTCGATATCGTAAAGCTCCCAGGGGCGGTCATGCAGTCGAACCAGCTTGAACTGGCCCAACCGGATGGCGGCATTGCCCTCGTGCTCCCAGAAGATCGGCTGCTCGCGCTGCCAGTCCTTGCCCTTCATTAGACCTAGCAGAGATTCCCCTTGCAACGGTTGGATATCATGACCGCCCACCTCTGTCTGATAGGCGCCTCCGGTGGCTTCCAGGATGGTCGGCAGAATATCGACCACATGGCAAGCTGCATGAGCTGTGCCGCGCGGTTCGAACCCATTTGGCCAATGGGCCACCAGTGGCGTGGAGATACCGCCCTCGTGGACATAATGCTTGTAAAGCCGGAACGGCGCATTGGAGACATTGGCCCACGGTTTGTCATAGCTCTGGAAGGTTTGGGCATCGCCGGGGCGCAGACCGGTCACATTGCCCATGGTGATCTGCTTGCCGTCATGGGTGCGGTCGGGATAGAACTTAGCCCAGCCGTCCTCGGCCATGAATTCGGCGCAGCCGCCGTTGTCTGACAGGAACAGGATCAGCGTGTTGTCGAACTGACCGAGCCGTTTCAGGGCCGCAACCAGCGTGCCGATCGACTGATCCATTCGGTCAACCATCGCCGCGTAGGTGGCCATCTTGCTGGCCTCCCAGTCCCGGTTCTGTTCCTGCTCCCAACCATGTACAGTGCTGTCGCGGGGCGAGATGTCCCAGCCGCGCTGGAACACACCCTGGCTGTTCATGGTTTCATGGCGCGCGGTGCGAATATGGTCCCAGCCTTTTGAATAGACCCCATCGTATTTTGCGATGTTCTCAGGGTGGGCGTGCAACGGCCAGTGCGGCGCTGTGTGGGCTAGGTAAAGGAAGAAGGGTTTTTCTTCCGCCACAGCGCTTTCGATCATACCAATAGCCTTTTGGGTGATGGCGTCGGTGAAGTAGAAGTCATCGGGGAAGGTTTCGACCCGACTGTCATCCTCCAGCATGTAATGCGGCGAAAAGAAATGTGTGGCCCCATCCATGATCCCGTAAAACCGGTCAAAGCCGCGTTGGCGCGGGGTTGGGTGTTCGACGTCGCCAACCCGCCAACTGTCCACCTTACGGGCTTCAAAATCGCCCGCCACATGCCATTTCCCCGACATCAGCGTGGCATAACCGCTGGCGCGCAGATGCTCGGCAATCGTGGCACTGTCATTGCGCAGGAAGCCCTGATAGGCAGGGGTGCCCAGATTGGCGCCCATGTGGCCAACGCCTGCATTATGCGGATAAAGCCCGGTCAGAAGCGAAGCACGGGTGGGGCAGCAGCGGGCGCAGTTGTACATCGCCGACAGCATAACGCCGCCCCGCGCAAGGGCGTCGATGTTGGGGGTCTGGATTTCAGAACCGGTGCAGCCAAGATCGGCAAATCCCATGTCGTCCGCAAGGATCAGGATGACATTGGGCCGGCTGGTTGCTGCCTGTGAGTTGAGGTGGGTCATTGCGATAC
Organism: Ruegeria sp. AK11; assembly: GCF_056541095.1. Lineage (NCBI taxonomy): Bacteria > Pseudomonadati > Pseudomonadota > Alphaproteobacteria > Rhodobacterales > Roseobacteraceae > Ruegeria > Ruegeria sp. AK11. The sequence goes on along the minus strand of NZ_JBQFXU010000006.1, from coordinate 68,732 downwards.
TTTCGCTAAGGTCAGGCCGCAGCAGCGGGCGCGAGGGGCACGCCCTCAACAGTGACACGATGCATCAGGCGGCGGAAGCCGTGATAATCATTGATCGCCTTATGCCAGGTGGCGCGGTTGTCCCACATGGTAATGTCACCGGCCTGCCAGCGCACACGGCATTGGAACTCGGGTTGCTGGCAATGGGCATAGAGCATGGCCAGAAGCGCCTCAGACTCAGCCGGGGCCAAACCCTCGATACGGGTTGTGAAGACCGGGTTCACAAAAAGGCCACGCCGTCGGCTCAGGGGATGCGTGATAACGACCGGATGCCGGGCGTCCTGGATTGCGGCCTCTGCATTGCCCAGACGTCCTGACTTTACTGCCTCGCTATCCATTACGGCAGCGCCGAACACATGCCGCGAGGAATGCACGGCCGTCAGCTCGGCGAGAAACCGGCGCATCGGGGCCGAAAGCGCCTCGTAGGCGGCCCCCATTGAGACAAACAGCGTATCGCCACCGTAAGGCGGCATTTCGATCGCATGCAAAATCGAGCCCATCGCCGGTTCCTGATCATAAGAATGATCGGTATGCCAACCTTCTCCAACGGCTTCTTTCTGGTCCTTCTCTTTCAGCACCATGGCGATCTCGGGGTGCCCTTTGACCGGCTTGAAGAACCGGTTCACGTTGACCGGCCCGAAACGGCGGGCAAAGGCCAGGTGATCTTCCGGACCCACAGCCTGCCCCCTCAGCACAATCACCGAGTATTTGGCAAAAGCGCGCTGAATGGCGTCAAAATCTGCATCGCTGCGGACATCCGCACCCAGAATTTCGGCACCGAGCCCCCCCGTCAGTGGAAGAATCTCCATGTGAGTCTCCTGTTTGTCCCAAAAGCAGCATAGGGCTTGCCAAAAGGTCGGTAAAACTGATTTAATACACCTCAAAAGTTAGTTTTTTAGATGATTAATTTCACCCTTCGTCAACTCGCCTACCTGTCAGAAACCGCCCGGCGGGGCGGTATTGCCCAGGCCGCCCGGCAATTGAATGTTTCTCCCGCCGCGATTGCCTCAGCGGTGGACAAACTGGAGACGACCACCGGCCTGACCCTGTTCGACCGCTTTCCGGCACAAGGCATGCGGCTGACGCCTGCGGGAAAGGAGTTTTTCGCCCAGGCTGAGGCGCTGCTGGCGCAGGCCGCGGCGCTGGACAGGCAGGCCGAGAACCTGGCGTCAGGACGCACTGGCAGGATCCACATCGGCACTCATCACGCACTGGCACAGCGGATCGTCCTGCCTGCGGTGCTTGCCTTCCGCGAAAGCTACCCAGACGTTCGTGTCGAGGTGAAGGAAGCGGATTATCCGACCTTGGTGGACGCACTGGACAGTGGCGAAGTGGATGCGCTGGTGGTCTTTGACCAGGGGTTCGATCTCAAGCGGCATGAGGCAGAAGTGCTGCTGGAGCTGCCGCCCCTGGTTCTGCTGTCAGGCGAACACCCTTTGGCAGCAAAAGCCCGGATCAGCCTGTCCGACCTGATCGGACTGCCCTATATCGCTGTATCACCAGCCGGGCCCGGCCCTAGCTATCTTCAACTGCTGCAGGCCGCAGGCGTTCACCCCGAAGTGCCATTCCAATCCCAATCACGCGAGCTTGTTCAGGCCTACGTCGGCAAGGGGTTCGGCTTCACCCTGGCAGGCTTCCCGCCCAAGCAGGATCGCACGATTGAAGGCGACCCCATCGTTGCGCGACCGCTCGAGGAAAGCATCGGACACTACAGGGTGGTGATTGCCCGCTCTCGCCAAACAGTGCAGACAGCGTTGATTGACCGGTTTCTAGAGATTTGCAGGTCGCCGATCTCTGTGCCTAGCCTTGCAGGTAAACCGTTGAATGAAAAAGCCAGTACATCTCGTTAGCGAATCCTGAAACAAGGCAGTTGATGCTGCCGTGCGGGTCATGGAACCTGCGGTTCGCTGCATGAGCAAACTCCTACTCTGCCCGAGCTCGGGAATATCGGGACTTTTGCCTGGCGTCGCATTGAGAACAGACACGCATTTGGCGACAGTTCTTCATGATGAGATGACCTCAGCTGATTCCACACCTCAATCCACGGATCGCACCCTTGCGGGCGTTGCACTGATGCTTGGATTTTGCCTGACTGCTCCCTTGCTCGATGTAGCTGCCAAGCTCGCATCGGCCAGTGTGCCGGTTGGGCAGATAACGGCCGCTCGCTTTGTATTGCAATGTGCGTTGATGGGACCGTTTGTCTGGAAAATGGGACTGTCATTGCGTGTCGCGAGCGGTGAATTGATGGTACTTGTATTCCGCTCAATACTTTTGCTGTTCGCGACTTTTTGTTTCATTACGGCTATCCGAGTGATGCCGCTTGCTGATGCCCTTGCCATCGTGTTTGTGGCACCGTTCATTGTCTTGCTGGTCGGCAAGTTTTACCTTGGTGAAGATGTCGGTCCTCGTCGCGTCGGGGCAGCTCTTGTAGGGTTTGTTGGCGTATTGTTCGTCATCCAACCCAGCTTCGCGGCTTTCGGCGCAGTGGCAATTATTCCTCTCGGTACGGCTGTTGCTTTCGCTTTCTACATTCTTGTGACGCGGGGCTTGTCGCGACGGATGCACCCGGTGGCTCTGCAATTTCACACTGGCCTGGTTGCCAGTCTGTTTTGCATTCCAATCTTATTGGTTGCGCAAGGTTCTGGTTCCGAACTTTTCGATCCCGTTTGGCCGAAAGACATTGCACTGTTGTGGCTTCTTGGGACCGGTTTTTTTGCGACGGTAAGCCACATGATGATGACTTATGCGCTGTCATTTGCCCCGTCTGCCACATTGGCTCCTTTGCAGTATTTTGAGCTGCCGGTAGCAACCTTGTTTGGCTACCTTGTCTTCAATGACTTTCCGAACAGGCTTAGCCTGCTTGGCATTGCCATCATCATCGGTGCAGGTCTGTACATGATACATCGCGAAAGAGTTACTGCCAGACAGTTGATCACAGCGCGCGCAGCACCTCCAATCTAAGATTGCACGTGATTGCAACCTTGTGCAGACCTTGATGGATCGAGCGGCCCCTGCCAGGTTCCCTTCTGTACTCAAAGGGTGTTCCACCATTGGATTTCCTGGTCGGGTCGCCTTTTCATACAGCAATGTCGGAAGCAGTGAATTCTTACGCATAGCTTCCCAAGTAAAGTGCTTTCGACAACCAAACTCATCAGGTGTTGAAACTGACCAGCGGAGCCGACCCTGGACAGTTTTCAAACAGCAGATTTGGCCGAAGGGGCACGAAAGTGGCGCACCTACTCGATTCGTTTCAATTGAAACACCTGACTTTGCGCAACCGCATCGTCAGCACGTCCCATGCGCCGAATTTTGTTGAAGATGGCCATCCCCGGGACCGCTACAGGTTGTATCACGAGGAAAAGGCAAAGGGCGGGGTTGCCCTGACCATGGTCGGTGGGTCGACCAATATCGCCCCTGATAGCCCATCGGTGTTCGGCCAGCTTTATGCCGGTGATGACAGCGTCATTCCATGGTTTCGGAAACTAACGGATGGCGTTCACGAACATGGTGCCGCGATCATGTGTCAGATCACTCATATGGGGCGCCGCACTGCATGGGATGATGGCCATTGGCTGCCTGTCATAGCTCCGTCCAGTATCCGCGAACGTGCACATCGTGCCTTTCCCAAGGCCATGGAACAAGAAGACATCAACCGCGTGATTGACGATTTCGCAGCCGCTGCGCGTCGCTGTCAGCAAGGAGGATTCGACGGGATCGAGCTCCTGTCCCACTCACACCTTCTGGGGCAATTCCTGTCCCCGCTGACAAACAAGCGCGACGATGACTATGGTGGAACGCTGGAGAACCGCATGCGCCTGACCTTGCAGGTGCTCGACGCCGTGCGCGCCGAAGTCGGCGCTAATTTCATCCTGTCGATGCGCATCACCGGCGATGAACTGAAAGAAGGTGGGCTGAGCGCTGAAGAATGCATTGCCGCAGCCAGGATGCTGGAAAAATCCAGCGATGTCGACCTGCTCAACATCCTCGCCGGCGCGCCCTATGATGATCTGGGTTTGGCTGAATGGGTGCGCCCCATGGGCCTGCCGGCGGCACCGCATATCACCGTGGCCGGGCGCATCCGTGATGCCGTCGATTTGCCTATCCTGCACGCAGGAGGGATTGCGGATATTGCCACGGCCCGCCACGCGGTCTCCGGCGGCCATGTCGATCTGGTGGGCATGACCCGCGCACAGATGGCAGATCCCTATCTGGTAGAAAAACTCGCGCGGGGGGAAGAAGAACGCATCCGCCCCTGTGTCGGCTTGGGCTACTGCGTGGACCGGGTCAATCAGGGCAAACCTGCCGTTTGCGGACACAATGCCGCCACGGGGCGTGAGCAGACCTTGCCTCATATCATCGCCTACAGCGACACCCGAAAGAAAGTTGTTGTCGTCGGCGGCGGGCCCGGCGGACTGGAGGCCGCACGGGTCTGCGCCCTGCGCGGTCACGAAGTCGTGCTGTTCGAGGCATCGGATCGGCTGGGCGGGCAGTTGGTTCTGGCCTCTAAAGGGAAAACGCGCAGACAGGTCTGGGGCGTAGCTGACTGGTTGATTTCCGAAGTGACTTTGCTTGGGATCGATATCCGCTTGAACACCTATGCCGAAGCTGATGACGTGATATCCGAAGCCCCCGATTTGGTGATCGTTGCAACAGGCGGCTGGCCCGAAACCACAGTTATCCCCGGCGGCGACCTGGCAATTTCCAGTTGGGACGTGTTGTCGGGCGAGGCACGTGTCTCGGGCGAGGTGCTGTTGTTCGATGAAGTCGGCGACCACCCTGCGGCTGTAACTGCCGACGCGCTGGCGGGCAATGGTTGCAGTGTAAATCTTGTAACCCCGGACCGGGCACTTCTGCATGACCTTGGCCCAACGACCTCTGCCGTCGCCTTACGCGATCTGGCCGCCAATGGAGTTACCTTCACCTGCCTGCAAGAGCTTACCTCCCTGGTGCGCGAAGATGATGGAGTTCGCGCCAGCCTGCGTCATGTGTTGACGGGGGATGTCACTGAACGTCTTGTTGATCACGTAGTCGTAGAACATGGCCTGTCCCCAATGGACGGACTTTTTCACGATCTCAAACCAAGCTCGCGGAACCACGGGCAGGTTGAACACAAGGCGCTTATTGGTGGGACATTTCCATTCGTTGACACCAATCTAAGCGGCCGTTTCCATTTGGCCCGAATTGGCGACGCAGTTACAAGCCGAAATATACACGCCGCAATTCTCGATGCATTGCGGATATGTGTAACTGTCTGAAAGAAATTTCACTTCTTTGCTGACCAATGGAGGAAGCCAAGACGCTTTATCAGGCGGCGCAACAACCGTTTTGCGGCCCGTTTGTCCCGCTTCGGTTGGAGTATTTCGTCCAGCACGATGCCATGCTGATCGACCGCGCGCCAAAGCCAATACCTGCGACCAGCGATTTTCACGACAACTTCATCGAGATGCCAGACATCACCAGGACGGTCCTGACTTAGTCGCAAGTTTCGAGCCATCATCCGTCCGAACTTGATCACGCAACGCCGGACAGTCTCGTAAGAAACGCCGATCCCGCGCGCAAGCAGCATCTCTTCAACTTCGCGAAGGCTCAAATTGAAGCGGAAATACAGCCACACAGAGTGGGCAATGATCTGAGGCGGAAATCGGTGACGCTTGTAGCTGTTGGACGATGGATTCACCAATGCGATCTATGTCCAAATCCAGACACGAGCAACCGATCTAGGGTTAACCTGACAACACCCCTGTCATTCTGCCCCCAGTCGGAACAGACGCCATCTAGGCATCGGTAACGCCTTGACAATTTAAGTTAACATTTTGTTTGGAATCGTTAACACTGTTTGTTAACAATTTATATCGTCAAGGGAGATCACATGGAAATTCTAGTTGTAAACCCCAACTCTACTGAATCGATGACACGCAAGATCATCACGTCCGCCCAGGCGGCCGCGAGTGCCGGTGTCGTGATCAGAGGCGCTACCGCGCAAGGCGCACCGGCGAGTATCGAAGGGCATTTCGACGAAGCGATGTCAGTTCCCGGCCTTCTGTCCTGCGTGCAAGCCGCAGAAGACCAGCAGGTCGATGGCATTGTCGTTGCTTGTTTCGATGATCCCGGTATCGGCGCTTGCCGCGAGATCGCGACGGGCCCTGTCATCGGAATCTGCGAAGCTGCGGTGAAGGCGGCGAGCATGCTTGCCACCTCGTTCTCGGTCGTCACCACTTTGCCGCGGTCAGTGCCCATCATCGAACACATGATCCATGGCTATGGCCTGTCGCATCAATGCCGGCGGGTTCGGTCAGCAGAGATCCCTGTTTTGATCTTGGAAGAGCCCGGCTCGAACGCGCGCGAAAAGATCCGCGAGGAAATCCTGCGCGCGATTGAGGAAGATCGTTGCGAAGCAATTGTTCTGGGATGTGCGGGGATGGCCGATTTGACCGCGTGGCTCAGCGAAGAGACCGGCATTCCTGTGATCGATGGCGTGAGCGTGGCAACCCGCATGATCGAAGCGCTGGTCGGTTGCGGCCTAAAGACCAGCAAAATCAATGCCTACGCCCGGCCAAAACTAAAATAACCTGTCATCGGAGGAGAAAATGACAATCAAATCAGACACGGCCGACACGGTCGCTATGTCGCACGACGATCACGTAACCCATATCGAACACAAGGCGATCGGGGAAGAGAGCCTGGCACCGCAAGAGACGCGGATCATGGACCCGTGGTCCTATCTTTTCGCGTGGCTTGGCGGATGTGTTTCCATCGGAACATTTACTATCGGGTCGGGCTTGGTCGGTACGCTGAACCTCCTGCAGACCTTTGTCGCTATCGCCATCGGCTGCACGGTGATCGGGCTCGCGCTAATGATCAACGGTCAGGCCGGTCACAAATATGGCATTCCGTTCATGGTACAGGCCCGGTCCGCCTTTGGCTTTGCGGGCACTCGGATTCCGGCGCTGGTGCGTTCGGTTCCCGCTATCGTCTGGTTCGGGTTCCAGAGTTGGATCGGCGCGGGCGCACTCAACCTCGTGTCGGAAACGCTCCTCGGTTATTCGAACATGTGGGCGTTCTTTATCGGCTTCCAGTTCCTTCAGATCGGTCTTTCGGTGCTTGGGTTTCACGGGATCAAGTGGCTCGAGAATATCGGATCGATCTTCATCATCGCGTCGCTGATCTACATGTTCTTTAGCGTCATCAACAAATACGGCGAAGAAATCTCGACCAATCTGGTAAATGTCGAGGGCACCTGGGGTGCACCGTTCTGGGGGGCAACCATGCTCTTCCTTGGGATCTACAGTACGATGATGCTGAACGTATCGGACTATTCGCGCGAATTGCGTCGGAGCGTTGGGCCGCTAAGGCAGGTCGCGATCTATGCCAATTCGATCCTGCCGGCGACACTTTTTATGGGCCTCATTGGGCTGATGGTGTCCGGTGCTACCGGTGAAGTTGATCCAATCAAGGTGTTTTCGAGCGCTGTCGACAACAAGCTGCTGCTGGTCGTAACGCTCCTGTTCATTGCTTTTGCTCAGGTCACAACGAACATCCTGAACAACGTCGTCCCTCCCGCCTATGCGCTGATGGATGTCTTCAAGATCAAATTCAAAACCTCTGCAGTGATCGTCGGCTTGCTCGCCTTCTGCACTTTCCCGTGGGAACTTGTAAAAGATGAGTCCGCGGCAGGCCTGAGCATTTTCATTCAGACCTACTCGGCTTTCCTAGGTCCCATCTTCGCGATCCTTGTCGTCGATTACTTCGTGCTGCGCAAACAGACGCTTGATCTTGACAAGCTCTATGATCCGGAAGGCCCCTATAACGGCGTGAACTGGGCTGCCGTGATCGCCATGGGTGTCGGAGTTGTCGCGGCCCTGATCTTTTCGGGGATCTCCTGGTACGCAAGTCTGATCCCGGCGGGTCTGACCTACTACGTGCTGATGCACCACCTGCCGAGCGCGAAAAGGTTTCTCGACGCATAGTCGATGACCCATCCGCCAAAAGAAGGCTCGCGTCATTGCGGGCCTTCTTTCTTAGGCATTTACTGCTCGCCGCCATCAAAAAACAGTCACGTACCGGGTAGCTAATAAGCGCCTTGGCCTAAACGACGCGCCCGGCCCTAGGCTGCCGTTGGCTGCCTGTTGGTGATGCTGCGACGCATCCCGTCGTATCTGCCATTCGCTGCGAGAGAGAAAACTTGGACGCTAAGAACGCACATACTTCAGCGTTATTGCAATTTGACATTATCTCACGTGCTTCGTTGAGAATAACTAACCAACAAAAAAGTTCAGACACACAACAACGATGACCGCGCCGCGACGGAGCTGTTGATATTTGCTCGAACACGGATGAGCATTGACACAAGAAACTGGGCGCGTTCAGACGCGCCCAGTTTCGTCAAGTCGCGACGTGAGATACCTCTTTGTCCGGTGAGTATATGTCCAAGATGTTCCAATGTCCGGTCGTTGGTGTTGGGTTGTTGATCATTGGGACATCAAGAACGGTTGGTTTGCCGCTGGCGATTGCCGCTTCCAATGCGGGCAACAATTCATCAGCAGCACTGAGCCTGTGCCCTTCTGCACCATAAGCTCTTGCAATATCCGCATAACCCGGTCCGTTTGCAGGAGCTGCGGCTGATCCAGGGAACGTGGTCCCGTATGTCAGACCGTAATGCGCCTTTTGAAGGCCCGCGATAGTGCCGAAGGCGTTGTTGTTCATAACCAGCCAGATGATGCCCAGATCAAGCTCGACCGCGGTTGCCAGCATCGACGGGTTCTGACCGAACCCCCCATCGCCAACAAGACTTATCACCACACGGTCAGGGGCTGCCAGTTTTGCGCCGATCGCTCCCGGAGGGCCAAAGCCCATCGTCGCGAATCCACCCGGGGTCAGGATTGAACCGGGTGCCAGGATATCAAATTGTTGTCCGACGCCGTTCTTGTTCCATCCCACGTCCGTAGTGATAATGGCATCCTCGGGCAGTGCCTTGCGGGTATCTGCCAAAATACGTTCGGGCATCATCGGAAAGGACGACGAGGTCGCCATGTCCACGTTGCGCGCTTTGAAGTTCGTTCGGAAGTCGGTGATCTTCTGTTCCAGCGCGGGGCGTTTGAAGCCCTCAGGATACATCTCGCGGGCAACTCGGTTGACGACGCGCAAAGCGGCCTTGGCGTCAGCAACGACTCCGATCTCGGTGGGATAATTCCGTCCAATCTCTTGCGGTTCAATGTCGATATGGATGACCTTTGAGCCAGGAATGTTGAACGTGTAACCAGGATACCAGCTGGAGCAATCGGCCTCTTTGAACCGGGTTCCGACAGCAAAGATGTAATCCGCATTCAGGCAAGACTGGTTGACCAGCTCGGTGCCCCAAAACCCGGTCATTCCCAGCACAAGCGGATGGTCGTCGCGCAGTGCGCCTTTACCCATCAAAGAATGCGCGACTGGTAGGCCCATGTGCTCCACAAAGGCGCGTAATTCCTCGCTGGCCTGTGCCAGTAGAATACCACCACCGACATAAGCGACCGGACTTTGAGCCTGCGCCAACGCTTCGACAATCTCTCGCGCTGTTTCATCGTCAATCGACGGTTTTTTGAGCGCGCGCGTGTTGTCGCGGATACGGTCGAAACTGTCCGAGGGGATCACCTCGGAGAAGATGTCCATCGGCACGTTGACCAGCACTGGCCCGGGCTGGCCGCTTTCGGCCAGATGAAACGCCTTTTCCAGAATTTCGGCCATCAGGTCTGCCCGATCGACCCGCCAGGCGCGTTTGACAAAGGGACGATAGATCTCCCACTGGGCGGCGTCTGCATGGAGGTTCACTTCCTGATGTGGATGTTTACCGTAGTAGTGCGTTGGAATGTCGCCCGCGATCACGACCATCGGGATACAGTCCAGTGCGGCGTTGGCGACCCCGGTTGCACAATTGGTCAGCCCCGGGGAGAGATGGGACAGCACCACCGAGGCCTTGCCCGTCACGCGGGCATATGCGTCCGCTGCGTGGCTGGCGATTTGTTCGTGCCGTACGGTGACGAAATCGATGGGGCTTTCCGCCAACGCGGCCAGAACCGCGATATTCGTGTGCCCGCACAGGCCAAATACATGCTTGACCTCGCGACGTTCGAGAAAGTCGACGATGTGTTCGGCAACGGTTTTGCCTTCCAGTTTCGCTCCGTCCATCACGCGACCTCCTGTCCGTAGAACTCACCGAACAGGTCCGGCTCCGAGGGGCGATCCTCGGGGATGGGACGGCTGACCCAGGTGTAGTTCATCATGTGTTTCATGGTGACATTTTCATTGGTAATGTTGCCGCCCCAGATGCCGCAACCTAGGCTGCTGGTCATAGGCATGCCATTGGTCCAGGCACCCGCATTGGCCTTGGACTGAGGCTGTCGCACCATCATGCGGCTGACCGGAGCCAGGCGCGCCAACCGGTCGATGTGATCGTCATTGTGGCTGTAGATGCCGCAGGAATGGCCCTTGCCTCCGGTGTTGTAAATCTGGCTGACCGTTTCCAGCGCGTCATCGAAAGTGTCAAAGTGATATAGCGCCATCAGCGTGGTCAGTTTTTCCTTCGAGAACTTGTGCTGCGGCCCGATTTGCCCCTGATTTTCAACCATCAGGAACTTGCGATCTTCGGGGATCGAGAAACCGGCGACCTTGGCCGTTTGCTGAGGCGGACAGGCGATAGTCGGGAAGGTACGGTTTCCTTTCTCATCCCACATGGCAGCTTCGAGCATGGCCTTCTCTTTGGTCGAACACAGGTATCCACCTTCGGCCTCAAGCGCCTTGACCATATCGTCGTAAACCGAGCGCTGGATGATGATGTTACCGTCGGCCGAACAACCCGAACCAAAGTCAGACGTCTTGGAAATTCGTGTGTTCTGAGCGGCGATGTCCAGGTCGGCAGTCTCATCGATGACGATGGATGAATTGCCCGCGCCGACGCCAAAGGCCGGGCGCCCTGAACTGTACGCCGCTTTGACCATGGGCTTGCCGCCCGTTGCCAGCGTCAGATCACAGATCTCCATCAAATGTTGCGTCAATGGGATCGACGGTTTGCGAATGGATTGAAACAGATCCTCGGGGGCATCAGCGGCACGGCAGGCCGCTCGCATGACCTCGACCATCTCGAAGGTGGTATGAGCGGTTCGCGGATGCGGACTGAAGATAACAGCATTCCGGGCGTTGGCGGCGGAAACACCGGTCACCGGTGGTGTCATCGCTGGATTGGTCATCGGAATCAGAGATGCGATCACACCGGCAGGCTTGGCATATTTTACCAGACCCTTTTCTTCGTCTACTTCGACGATCCCGGTCGATGGTGTCCGCAAGACGTCACGCAACACCATGTGAATCTTAAATCGCTTGGCAGGACGCCCTTCGCGATCTCCGATACCGCTTTCGTCCACGCCTTGCTGGGCCAGACGCGTGAAGGTTTTCTCGTTCCCCGCATACCATGCAATGGCCTGAGACAGGCGGTCCAACCTGCCCTGATCCCAATCCTCGATCTCGGCCATGGCAGCGCGGGCGCGTGCCAGCATATCGGCCGCCATGTTGCGGTCGTTTTCAGTGAGCTCTTTGCCCATGATGATCCTCTTGGTGTTTTGGAATTGCAGCATCGGGCATACGACGCTGTGACCGCGCCTCGCCGAATGTTCGCTTGGCGTGGCTGAGACAGCGACGCGCGTGTTCTTCATATCCCAACTCGGCCACGCGGCTTCGGTTGGGCAGTTCGATGGAATAGTCGACGGGTGGCATCCGTTCGATGATGCCTGTGAAATCGATCCATCCCTCACCGGGATATAGCCGCGCATCGCGGGCCAGTTGGATCATGCCCTCACGCGTATCGGCGATGCCGGGCAGGCAATCAGAGATATGCAGGAAGTGAAACAGGTCCGAGGGAACGTGCAACAGCTCACCAAGATCTACGCGGCTGAGGTGCAGGTAGAGCGTATCGACCAGAATACCGCCGTTGGGCTGATCAGAGGCGCGGACAATGTCCAGTGCTTCATCCAGCGTGCGCAAGCGGGAGAAGCTCGGGAACTCCAAGTCCACCGTTAATCCGTAGGGCGCTGCCAGTTCGCAGGTTTCGGAATAGACGTCGATCAGAAAATCACGATCATCGCGGGTGTTTGTCCACGCGCTCATAATCATGCGTTTGGCGCCCAACTCCCCGCCAATCTCAAGAGAAGGCTCAAAACTGCGTGGATCGACATCTTCGGTGATGCGTGCAAGCTCGACATCAAGGACCTTCAATCCGGTGGTAGAGAGAGCCGTTTTGGTGGCCTGCACCTGTGCCTTGTCGATTGGGGATTGAGTGAATTCGCCGGGCACATGCATCGGAATGAATCGGGGGCTGACGGCATCGTAACCGGCCCGTGCGGCGATATAGACCAACTCGGGCGGCGTACAGCCAATCAGCGTCAGATGCGCCAAGGAATAGAGAGAGGGGCTTGCGCCAGCCTCTTCGGGTTTCACCATGAACGACAGCTCCACGTGTCTGCGAATCTAAAATTCATCACACGTAGTCAAAAATATCTGATATTTTTTAAAATATCAACTTCAATACTTAACAGAAATGAAAACGCCCGGGCAACGCCCCGGGCGTGTATTACATTCGTGTAGGCAGACCCTTAGAGAGTGACCCAGTCCCCTCCGGACTGGTGAGAGCGCACAGAGGCGTCAATGAATCGAACACCGTCTGCGCCTTGTTCGACACTGGGATAAGCAAGCCAATCGGCCGGAACGGTTACGCCATCCCGACGCGCGGCTACGGCCATCGCAAGTTCCGTATAGAGGTTGGCCCAAGCTTCGATAATCCCTTCAGGGAAGCCGCGCGCGGTACGGATCAAACGTTCTGCGCCGGGTCCGATACCATGCCCGAGACCTCGGCTGATGATATGATCCGGTTCACCAAACCGATTGAATTTCAGCCGCTCCGAGTTCTCTAGGTCCCACTCGAGGCCTCCTTCGTTCCCGAATATGCGCAGGCGCAACCCACCCCGGTTTCCGGGGGCAAGGCGTGTTGCCATCAAGGTTCCGGGGACTTCATTTTGGTAACGGGTGAACATGAACACCGTGTCTTCCAAAGGCTTTGGCGCGCCGCAGACATGAAACTCGGCCCGCAGGTCGGTCAAGGGCAGGCCGGAAACAAAACTGGCGAGATGCGCGGCATGGGTGCCGATATCGCCGACACAGCTGGTTGGACCAGAAATATTGGGGTCCAGCCGCCACTTTACATGAGGCGCATCGGCCACATCTTCGGGCGTCATCCAGTCTTGCATGAACTCGACATGGATCTGGTTGATTTTGCCGATGCCCCCGTCGGCCACGATCTGCTTGGCCTGCCGTATCACCGGAAAACATGACATCGCATAACCGACAGCAAAGATGTGTCCCGTGCGCGCGGTAATCTCCTCAAGCCCCTCGGCCTCGGCGACTTCGTTGGTCAGGGGTTTGTCGCACAACACGTCAATGCCCGCTTCCAGAAACGCTTTGGCCGCTTCAAAATGAACGTGGTTCGGGGTCGTGATCATGACGGCATCTATGCCATCCGTGCGTGCCGCCTCGGCCTGTGCCATCTCTTCGAAAGACGCGTAGCACCGTTCGGCCGGCAGGAACCACTCGGCCCCACGCGCCTTACTGCGCGCTGTGTCAGAACTGAGTGCTCCTGCGACGACCTCCCACCGGTCGGTCATCCGCGCGGATGATGCTTGCGTGACAGAGATCCGTCCTCCACCAACAACGCCCAACCGCAAACGGCGAGACAAGCGGGGGAAAGGGCCGTCGAACTTCAGGTCTTCGGGTAAAAGTCTCTCAGCCATTCTCAACCTCCATTTCCGGGACCAGTTCGCCCTCGGATAGTATTTCCACCGCCATGAAGATACCGGGGGTGATCGTCTCGTATTGATGCCAGGGATAATTGCCTTCGGCGTCATACATAGGTTTGTGGGTCGCGCCCGGGGCCATGAATTCTTCGAGATACAGGGTCTCGACATCCCGTTCGCGACATTGCTGCATTTTGCCGAAGCCAACGATCTGCGTATGCACTTCGCGAAACCCAGGTACCGGGCAGAACGGATGATCCTTATGCAATCCGACATTCAAAGGGACCGAGCCGGAATGGTACATGGTCAGTCCAACGTTACCCACGAAGACCTTCGGCGACATGTAGTGGCTGACGCCACGCAGACGCTCCTCTTGGCGAACATCAAAAGCAGATGGCCATGTATCTTTCACCCATGCGAACAACTCGTTGTCATTGGAATGGGCGTCGAAACCGTGGACAATGACTGCACGTTCCACGCCGCTAAGCGTGCTGTCTTGCACGATCACAGAGGAAAGCGGTGCAATGGTCTGATCCTCGACAGAGAAATTTCGCCCCCCAAGGTTAAGGACGATGGCGCGACCCTCGATAGAAATTCTGCGCTCGTCAGTTATGTGCTGGACGCGAAAGAATGGCTGGGCAAAGTCGAGTGTCTCAATCGGCATGGGCCGACTCCTTCCTCTCACCGTTCAGAAAATCGACCGGCAAAGGCTCCGGAGCCGCGCACCGGCTTTCTATCGTCTGATAGGCGCCGAATTTTGGCGCCCGTTCAATTGCGTCCATGACCTCGAAAACGTGGTAAGCAAGCGCTCCACTTGCACGGGGTTGGCGTCCTTCTTGTGCCGCCAGGGCGAGGTCCAAAAGGCCGAGCCCGCGGCTATCTTCGTTAAACCCATGTCTGTTTTCAACAACCTGCCAGTCTTCACGACCGGTTGGACGGGGCTGATGAGACCAGCGTGAGGTCTCCCGCGTTTTCAGCCAGACATCCCCCTGAAAGATGTTGGCGCCATGAACCGGGTCAGGGTCAGGGATGCTGATGGTTCCGTTTTCACCATAGATCTCGAACCGCGGAGTTTCGCTGTCCCAGACGTCGAAGCTCATGGTCATCGACCCTATTGCTCCGGAAGAGAACTGCAGCAGGCTTAGGGAGTGCGTGTCCACCTCGACATTCATCCATTCGCCGTTGCGAGGGCCGTTTTCGATCATCCTTTTGTCAAACGTGCGCCGAGCCATTCCGGCAACCCGGTCAACGGGTCCAAGGCAGTAGATCATGGCGGTCAGGTAGTACGGCCCAAGGTCCAGCATTGGCCCACCACCCGCCTTATAGTAGAAATCCGGGTTGGGATGGTGGCGCTCCGTCCCGTGGGTCCCGACATGGGCAAAAATCCCTGTTGGTTTCCCGATAGCGCCTTCATCGATCAAGCGCCGAACGGTCTGCCAACGACCGCCCAGAAACGTGTCGGGTGCGCAACCGACCAGTAGCCCCTTTTCAGTGGCAGTGTGCAGGATCGCCTTTCCGTCCGTTCGATTCATAACCAGCGGCTTCTCGGAATAGACGTGCTTGCCGGCCTCCAACGCGCGCAAACTGATTTCCGCATGCGCCGCCGGAATTGTCAGATTCAGAACGCAGTCAATCGTCGGATCGTCAAACACTTCATCTGGTGTGCAGGCCTGGGCGACACCGTATTGATCTGCTTTGGCGCGGCTTTCCGAAGGATCAAGGCTTGCACAAGCCACGACCTCGACGTTTGAGAATTTGGATAGCGTTTTTAGATAGATATCGCTGATACGACCACAACCGATAAGGCCGACCCGGAAGGATTTCGATGTCTCACGTGTCATCATTCCTGTCTTCGTAGAGAGGTAAGTAATTCGGGGGCATGGGCCCTTTGTTGCGGCCACCCTGGTTCATCTGCTCCCAAGCGTGGGCGAGTATTCCGACCGAGCGGGATAGGCAGAACAACCCCCGCGACAAGGGCGCGGGAAAGCCAAGTTCGCAGAAGATCACAGCTGTCGCGCCGTCAATATTCATGGCAATTGGCCGACCGCCGCGTTGACGGCCGAGTTCAGCCTGAACCTCTTCTCCGATATCAGCAAAGCGACCCGAAACAGTGCCTTCATCTGCCGCATCACGAACAAGTTGCATCAGCCGGGGCGCGCGCGGGTCGACGGGCTTGTGAAAACGGTGGCCAAAGCCCGAGACGATCTTGCCGTACGTCTCGCGCCAGCTGTCCAGACCGTCCTGAACAGCATTAATCAGCGATGCCCCAGCATTCACGCGTTCCGAGATATCATAGTACAGCTCGGCGCATTGTTCGCCTGCTCCGCCATGCACATCGCCCAGCATGTTCACCGCAGTCGCCATCGCATTATTGAGACCTACCCCGCAGGTGGCAGCCATGCGCGCCGCCGCGATTGAGGGGGCCTGTGGGCCGTGATCCACGCCTGCGACCAAAGCGGCTTCGAACAGACGCGCTTGTGCGTCGCTGGGCAGATCGCCCCGCACCATCAGCCAGATCATCTGCGGGAAAGAAACGTTCCCGATCAGATCCTCTATTGCGTTGCCACGAAACGCGATCTTGCCGGGTTTCATGTCAATGATGGATGTGCGCCACCATTGGCGGATTGCTTGTTCGTCGTTTGTCATACCGTTGCACCTCTAAACTCGCGCATGCGCTGCTGACGAAGTGAATCGAAAACGTTTTGAAGGCGACTGATTGAGGCGGTGCAGCCGGTGAAGATTTCAAAAGACGCTGCAGCCTGATGAACCGCCATTCCAGCACCATTCATCACTTTCAACCCAGTTGCGCGGGCCCTGCTCAGTAGGTGTGTCTCAAGCGGGAAATATACGATGTCTGCCACCCATGCATCGGGCCGCAACAGGGATGGTTCAATGACTGTTCCGGGGTACTTGTCCATTCCAAGTGGTGTTGCGTTGACCACTCCGTCCACAAGTTCGATCCGATCCAACGAAATCGAAGGGGAACCCTGAATCTTTGCGTAAGGGCGCAAGACCTCTAGTCGACTGACCAGCGCCTGCGCTCGGCGGAGGTCAGGATCAATAATCTCCAGGTCTCGAACACCTGAATCAAGCAAAGCCAAAGAGACTGCACTGCCCGCGCCACCAGCACCAAACATGAGAAC
This sequence comes from Ruegeria sp. AK11, assembly GCF_056541095.1. NCBI lineage: Bacteria > Pseudomonadati > Pseudomonadota > Alphaproteobacteria > Rhodobacterales > Roseobacteraceae > Ruegeria > Ruegeria sp. AK11. The sequence continues at coordinate 51,736 of NZ_JBQFXU010000006.1, read as the reverse complement.
CGTTTCAGTCTTCGATGATCCCAAAGAATCTCCGAAGGCACTGTGGAAACCTATGTAGTCGGTGTTGTGGCCAACCATTCGGTCGTCACAAAAAACCACCGCGTTGACAGCTTGAAGCTCCTCAGCAGTCTTGGAAAGCTCATCAAGATGATCAATGACTGATGCTTTGTAGGGATGCGTCACGTTGACCGCCGCGCAGCCTAATTCAACGGAATAATGCAGTAAATCAGCGACCGACATTCCACGAAATGGCTCTTTTGCAGTGTCGATCCTACCGTAGCTCAGATCGATACCCTGCGCCCGACCTTCTGCCTCGTGCATCTCAGGCGTCATGGAGCCAGCAATACCTTGGCCGATTAGTGCCGCCTTCATTTCAGGTTGTTCCTTCCGCCATGTGGTGTCGCGCTTGGGCCGCCAATCGGAACGCAGCATTGCGCGCGCCATAGCCGGAATAGCCAGATCGGCGCTCAACAATTTCAAAGAAGAAGCCGTTAAAGATAGGTCGGCTGTAGATCTGAAAATACTCGGAACCCGCTGCGCGGTCGTAGAGAATGTTATCCCTGCGCATTTGGGCGATCAGGTCTTCACTTAACCCGAATGTCGCTTGCAGATCAGCGTAGTAGTTTTCTGGGATGGACAGGCTGGGAAAGCCGGACTTCCGCAATTGGGCTGAGGTTTCAAATATGTCGTCCGACTGGAAGGCTATGTGCTGAACACCGGCACCAAAACCGTCTTCAAGGAATGAAGCCGCCAGTGTTCGACGCCCAACTGCACCATTCAGGTTTAAACGCACTTCGCCCTCGGGGCTCTCGATGGCTTGGCTTTGCACAACACCTGAAGGGTCGGCAACGTACACGATCGGAGATTTTGCCATCTCAAAAGTCGAAATGTAATAGAGCAGCCAGCTTTGCATCTCATCGTTACGCATCGTCTGCGCCAGATGGTCGATGCGGCGCAGACCAGCAGGCTGGATCGCTTTGGTCTTGGCGACTGGCTCGAACTCGATGTCCCAAACCCGATGCAGATCGGATTTCTCATCTATGAAATGGACAACATTGCCACCAACACCTCGGATGGCCGGGATGTCCAGTTCCCCAGTCCCTACCGGCTGTGAGAAATTCGGCGCGCCCAACGCGGTCGCTCGCTGAACCGTCTGATCCGCATCTTTGACACGCAACCCCATGTCACACACGGAGGGGCCGTGACCCAGGAACGCCGAATGGGCGAAACCTTCCTTTTCGGTATTTACAACGATGTTTATCGCGCCCTGCCGCCACAGCTCGACGGACTTGGTTACGTGTTTTCGCTCCATTCGAAAACACATTGCTGACAGCATATCTGCCAGCTGCGCGCCGCTTGTTTCGTCGGCTGTAAATTCGACGAATTCGAAGCCTGACGCATAGACGCGTTCCGGCAGGTCCGGGATGCCGAAATCTGTTCCCGGTTCGGTCCGGGAAACCTCATCTAACAGGTTCACCAGCGACCTGTAGCTGTCTCGGGCCAGTGTCAGGCCACCGGGTTGAGGAGCTGCTTCATTGACACGCGCAATAGACCAAGGCCCCTTGTACCCAGCGCGGGACAACACCCGCACAAAGCCCGCAAGGTTCAGCGACCCAAGCCCCGGCAGAAGCCCAAAGTGCCGTTTGAGCCTGCGAATATCCATCTCAAGTCGGGGTGCATCGGATAGCTGCACATGGAACAGCCGATCTCCGGGAATGTCCCGAAGGCGGGCTGGTTTGGACCCGTCGGCAAGCGAGAAGAAGGAATTCAAGGCCAACCCCAAATAAGGGCTGTCGATAGCTTCAACGACGCCTAACGCCTGTTCATCCGAGTGAATAAGATCCGACCATGGCAAGCCCATATAGGCCAGACGCAACCCCAATGCCTTTGCTATTTCGGCCGCCTCGCCAAGATCTGCGATTACCTGTTCTTCGGTCGCAGCGGCATCGACCTCGAATGCGGACCCGATTAGCAGCAGATCCGTACCCAATTCGCTCATCAGGTCGAGTTTGCGCTTCAGTCGATCAAAGGCGCGCTCCCGTCCGCCGCCAGACTGACCTTCAAGGTTATGGAAAGGTTGCAGCAGGCAAATCTTCAGGCCGAGATCTGATGCAATGTTCCGAATTTGCGATGGCGGCCCGTCAAAAGCGGTCAAGTCCGGTTCGTGTAATTCGACACCCCCGAATCCCGCGTCAGCGATAGTGCTTAGTTTTTCGGCCAGATCACCGGGGATCGACGTTGTCGAAACCGAGAGGCACATTATCCCTGATATCCAAACATACGCGGCAACCACAGGACCAAATCAGGCATCAGTATCATGATCACCAGGGCGAAGATGAGAACCGCGAGGAAGGCCCAGATTTCCGAGATGATTTCGCGTAGCGGAATGTCCGTCACGGCGTTGATCACAAAGAGCAGAATGCCATAGGGCGGCGTGATCAGACCGATCATCGAGTTCACGACGACCAGCACCCCGAAATGCACCAGATCAATCCCAAGCGCCTCGCAGGTTGGAATGAACAGGGGCACAATCACCAGGATGATCGTTGTTGCGTCTAACACGCATCCCAGCGCGAGGATCAGCAGGTTTACGAGGATCAGGAACACAATCGGGCTAACATCGGAACCCTCCAGCAGCGCCGAGATAGACTGCGGTATTTGTTCCTGGATGACGATGAAGTTCAGAATGAACGCGCCACCAATGACAACCCCGACGGCTGCGGAAGAGCGCGCACTATCGACGAACACCTGATAAAGGCCGCGGAAGGTCAGCGCTCGGTAGAACAACGCTGCCAGTAGCAGGGCGTAGAATGCAGCTACGGCGGCAGCTTCAGTCGGAGTGGTGACGCCCCCATATATGCCGTAGAGCAGGATTGCGGGCATCAGCAGTGCCGGAAATGCGTTGGCGGTTTTAGCCGGCAACTCGCGCAGTGGAACAGGTTCTTCCAATGCAAAGTTCCGCTTTCCGGCCAGATAATAGTTCATCGCCATGAGGACGACGCCCATGATCAGGCCCGGCAGAATACCGGCTAGGAACAGCGACCCGATGGAGGCCTTGGAAACGAGCGCGTACAAAACCATTGGGATAGAGGGCGGAATAATAGGGCCGATCGTTGCCGACGCCGCCGTGATTGCAGCTGCGTAGCCTCGGCTGTAGCGGCCATCCTTGGTCATCATTTCAATGATGATCTTCCCGATCCCAGCAGCATCCGCGACGGCCGAGCCGGACATACCCGAAAAGATCAGTGACGCTACCACGTTTACGTGCCCGAGGCCGCCCTTGAAACGACCGACAGCAGCGACGCAGAAGTTCAAAAGACGGTCCGTGATCGATCCAGCGTTCATGATATTCGCGGCGACGATGAACAAAGGCACGGCAAGCAGGATCGTGCTTTTGTAAAAACCTTGCAGGATCTTCTCGCCCGCGAGGGCGACGTCCAGTCCGGCCGTGCCCAGGTACACTAATGAGGCCAGGAGGATGGAATAGCCGATAGGTGTCCCGATGCCTGCCAGAAGAAAGAGAGCGAGCAGGCAGGAAAGAAGTTCAAAACTCATTTCTTAACTTCCTCATCCTTTTCGACGTCGACACGGGGATGATCGTCAACCACGTTGTACCCAACGACCAGTTCCAACTCTGTCTTTGGTGGGCCATTGCGCATGACGTCGAAGAATAGCCACGCGTAGCGCGCTGCGACGACCAGCATGAATACCGCGTAAATCGAGAATACTGTGCGCAGCGGAATCTTCTCACCGGAGAACGGATTGCGGACAGTCGATGTCTTGCGGATTTTCATCCAGTCGATGTAGTCCCACGTCGGAAGGAAGCTGTAGAGCATACCGACTACGATCGCTGCGGCCGCCAGCATCGCAAAGACCTGCCGTACGCGCATCGGCACCGAAAGATAGATGATGTCGAACTTCACGTGATCCCGTTCGCGCACGATGAAAGCGCAGCTGAAGAAAATCACCCAGACCCAAAGAATGCCGATCAATTCCAGCGTCCAGCCTGCTGGGGTGAAGAAGTACCGTAGTAGAATTTGGAGAAGGAAGATAAGGAAGATTGCCGCCAGCATCCCGCCGGCAATCGCTTCGGTCAGTCGGGAGAACCCCTTCATAAAGGCCTTCATTATGGTTCTCCCTCCCCTGTCTTACTGGGTTCAGTTGCCCAGAGCGTTGATCTGATCCAGAACGCCTTCGGGCCATGAGCCAGCGAATTCGCTGTCCAGATACATAGACTGTACCTGATCGCGGAACGCAGCGAGATCGGGTTCGTAAATCTCCATGCCCTGCTCTTTCAGGAAGCTGACAAGATCCTCTTCTTTCTGAAGCTGCTTCTGGCGGCCTGATTCAGCTGCTGCGTCCGCAGCTTCCTGAACCTTGGCTTGCTGTTCCGGTGTCAGCCCGTCCCAAACCTCTTTGCCGATGGCGATATAGTTCAGGTCGACCAGATGCGATGTCAGGACGATCTGATTGGTCACTTCATAGAACTTGGCGTCGACGACGGTCGGCAACGGGTTATCCTGGCCGTCAACGGCACCGGTCGACAGCGCGGTATAGACTTCGGAGAAGGCCATCGGTGTCGGCGCGGCACCCAGCGCCTTGCCAAGGAACTGCCATGCGTCGGTGCCCGGCATCCGCAGATTCACGCCTTCCAAATCCGCGGGTGTCGTGACTGTCAGCTCATCCTTGGGCTGGCGCAGGTTCACCTGACGACGGCCCAGATACATGACCGACAGCAGTTTGACGCCTAATTCTTCTTCGGCCTTCTGCTTAAAGGCATCCATCAAGGGATCGTTGAAGACAGCCACCTGATGCGCGGCGTCCTGGTGGACATAACCTGCGGTAAAGATCGAAAACTCGGGGAAGAACTGTGCCAGTTCCTGCGCCGAGGTGATCGACATTTCCAGGTTACCCCGGCTGATGGCATCCAACTCGGTGCCTTGGGCAAAGATGGTTCCATTATAGCTGGGCTCGTAGCTTGCAAAATCAGCGACCATCGGCGCGAAAACCTCGGCCATAGCGACCGAGCGCTGGTCGGTCTCCGATCCTGATGTTGCGAGGCGAAGTTGCACTTTGTCTTCCGCCAGCGCACCGCTTGTCGCGCCAAACAGAACACCGGTTGCAACAAGGGCTGATACAGCAGCCCGGCGGGTAAGTTTGGTAATCACTTTGCTCCTCCCTGAGACATCATGATGCTTCTTTTTTGCGATTCAGAGTTTTGCCCTATTTTGGAAATTTTGCAAGATTTTTTGCAAAATATCTGATATTTTATACTACTGTCATATCTACCATTGGTGTTTTTTGTAAGTTTTTGATCCTGACCGTTTCACCTGTTCTGCAAGAATTCTGAATAGCTTCAATAACTTGAAGCGTTCTGAAACCTTCCCATCCAGACACAATCGGCACTGCTTCGTGCCGGGCTACTTCAATAAAGTGCCTGAGCTGATTGACCAAAGGGTCAGACGCACCCTTCTTCAGCGCGGTCGATGAGATAGGCGTCCACCAGTCCCGTTGCTCACTCTGGTAACTCCACAGGCGAAGATCGGGAACGGACAACGAACCATGAGAGCCACCGATCATATAGCTACTCTCTGTGGTCGAAGGATAGATTGGATATTCCTGAGACGTCATCTCCCAGCTCCATGGAGCAACGATGCTGTCGGACACACTTATGGTCCCTATCGCCCCGCTTTCAAATGTCAACAGCGCACCAGCAACATCTTCGTTGTCGTAGCCCCGCTGCGATGCAGCCGACTGAGCCTGTACGGTCACAACTTCTCCGGCCAGGTACCTCAGCAGATCCACATCGTGGACAAGATTGACCGAGATGGGCCCTGCACCGGGTTTCTTTCTCCAGGGCGCAGTATCAAAATACTCGTCTGGCTTATAGAACCAGCAATTCGCATGGACAGCGCGCACATTTCCAATCTTTCCATCGACAATTGCTTCCTTAGCCGACCTGATCAGAGGATTGTGTCTGCGATGATGACCGACCATCAGTGGCACATTGGCCTTCTCCGCAGCTTGAACAAGCTCAAGTGCAGCGGTGGCTTCTACGGCGATCGGTTTTTCGACAAGAACAGGACAACCGTGTCGAACACACGTGAGGCCTTGTTCAACATGAAGCGTGGTCGGGGTCGCAAGAACAGCTCCGTCTGGCGTCTGATTTGCAAACATTTTCTCGAGGGTCTCGTAACATGCGACCCCGTGCTCAACGGCGTAAGCACGACCTTCATCACTGGGGTCGACTACCGCAACGAGATCAACATGGCGCAACGCTCGGATAGCGTCTGCGTGGCGGCGTCCAACAAGACCAATGCCGACAATGGCAATGCGAAAGTTCTTAGACACTTTGCTTCCTTCCGGAGGGTCCGGAAAATCCCGAAACCGTTGATTGCGATCAGGCTGCCTTGCCCAATTTGGCCACGACCGTATTGGGGTTTTCGCGATTCCGCAATAATGTATGATATTATTATTTATACCATACATCAGTTTGGATTGCTGATGTCTCAAAAAAATGCTAATTGAACGAGGAAACTAAAAATATCGGGTGAAACGCATGGCGAAACAGCCGTCTACGATAGGTGCAAGCACCTATCAGCGCATCAAGCGGGACATCATCTTCGGGGAGCTGCAGCCCGGCTCCAAACTGAAGCTGGACGCCTTGAAGGAACGCTATTCGGCAAGCCTTTCGACACTTCGTGAAACGCTGAACAGGCTCGCCAGCGACGGATTTGTCGAAGCTCCTGAGCAACGGGGTTTCCTGGTCACGCCAGTTTCACGAGAAGACCTGACCGAGATTTCAGAACTGCGCGTTCTGCTGGAATGCCACGCGTTGGAGTTGTCCATTGCGAATGGCGACACGGACTGGGAAGGCAACCTGGTCGCTGCGCATCATAAGCTGCATTTGATGGAGCAACGGCTTCTCAAGGGTGATGACTCTGAAAAGGAAACCTGGAAGAGGTACGATTCAGAGTTTCATCAAGCGATGATTGCAGCCTGTAATTCCAAGAACCTCTTATCCCTTCACTCAATCATTTATGACAAGTACCTTCGTTATCAGATGCTCGTACTGACCTACCGAGGTGAGGTTGCAGCCCAAGAACACAAACGAATGTTCGATGCCGCGTTGGCCAAAGACGCTGATACAGCCAAGAAACTGTTGGAAGATCACATCAGAAATGGCCTCGCCCACACGTTGGAGGCTATGTAAGGCGGCATGCTGATTGTGTGCCTCGACGTCTTCAGGTCGATTTGGCAGGGAATACCTCAAGATTCCACATCTAAATCGAGAAGTTTGTGAGCGCCCCATACCGGACCTTTGGCGTCGAAGCCGAATGCTGGTGGTGCAGCCCGCATAGCTGCCGATCGCTGGGATCCCGCCCACCACCTTCCGATATCACCGACCTCATGGCAGGGTACGGAGTTCTACAACAACATGCAGCTACTTCAGTTGATTTAGTGGAAATTCTATTTTCAACGGCTCTCAAGCCGATGGCCGACTTCGTAGTAGAGGAAATCGGTCTCTGCAACTTTGGCGCAAACGGCACGCAGCTTGGTATTCATGCCGCTCTTGTCGACCCTCGTCATCTTGGGATTTCCGTTGGAAGCTAGTTCGCACGTCTAACCAGGAAATTCAGGAAAAACTGACCGTCGATACGTCGTGGCTCATACACGAGGCGTCGGTCGGGTTGCAGTCCTTGAGGCAATTTTACATCAATTCGAACCTTGTAGGGCGTCACCGGTGGACCAAAATGTGAGCTTAGGGTGAAACGGAGTTTCAGTTGACCGTTGTCATCCAATGACCCCTGGAAATCCTTGAACCACGGACCGCCTCCGGTAAACGCTTGGGCGGACACCAGAGTCACTTTGCTGCCTTTCCGATTGATCCGCAATGACGCGAGTGGTTCGATTTTTCCGGGGTAGTAGGATTCGTCGCCGCGCGTTGCAGTCTGCCAATAGTCATCATCCCATCTACGCCGAATGGAGATGACGTAATCACCGTCTAAACCTACAGCAACCGCAACTTCCTTGCAAACGCGACCCGGTTCTTTCTTAAGCGCAATAAGGGTCTGTTGTTGGTTCAGACCTTCCGCCGGAAGCCCCAGGTTTTTTCGGGCGTTCCGGTATCTAGTATATGCCGCTCTAGTGCGAGGACCTGCAACGCCGTCCGCCGCGCCCGCACTGCATCCGACGCGGTTCAATTCGCTCTGAATGTCACGGACCAGGCTGCGTGTCTGTGCTTCCTCAGTCGGATTGTCCGGCGGAGCCGCAACGGCGACTTCCGTCTCGTTCGTTCTGGGGTTGTCGTCAGGAGCAGCTTGTTGCCTTGCCTTCTCACGCAGATCATCCCGAAGCGAAAGGGCGAGCGTTACCGCAAAGTGATCATTCTGTTCCTGATAACGGTTTAGAAAGGACTCAATTGCATCCAGCGTTCCGAGTGAACGAGCCAACTCAAAGTCAGCGTAGATTTCACGGTTGTCAGACCCGACACGCTTGGCTTCCGGCGGCATGGGCGCTGCCACCGGAACTAGGTAGATATCTTGGCTCGGTAAAGAACCGTAGGTGAAAGGTTCCTGAAACCCATCTGTCAACTTAAATACGGTGTCGCGGACCTTGCGGAACATTTTACCTAGTTCCAGCCCAGGCTCTTCGATGTGCTTTAGCAGCGCTGTGGCATACGGGCTGTTACGCCCCTCTCCATCAAGAGCCAACGTTCCACCCTTGGCTGCGTAGCTTACTAATACTCCGCTGGGGTCAATACGACCCAATCCGCGACCGATGGAGCGTGTGCCGCCATTTCTTTCCATCGTGCTCAGGAATGGGTTGTTCCGGCACGCATCGATCAAAACGACCTTTAACCCATCGGCACCCGACAAAGAACTGATGACGGAGTCCAACCGTATCGCTTCAAATTCGATATCCTGATCGCTGCGCAGTTCTGAGTTTACAGGAATAAGGTAGTTTGTGTTTTCGATCTCAATCCCGTGACCCGCAAAATAGATGATGGCCATATCCGCATCTTTCGCCGCTCGACCAAAGTCGCGCAACGCAATGCGGAGACCACGGTAATCTAGATTCTGATTGTGCCAAACCGTGAAACCGATCCGTTGCAAGGCTTTGGCCAGATCCGAGGCATCATTGCCTGCATTTGGAAGATTGGCGACATGTTGATACTCGGCATTTCCAATCACCAATGCGACCCGTTTGGTGTCCGCGTGCGCAACATGCGAAACCGAGAACCAAATCGCAAAGCCTATCAGCCATAAGAATGTCCTGAAAGGATATTGAAATGAACTGTTAAACAAACTGCCCCCGATCGGAACAAGTTGAGACGCCTGAACATTACCACATAACCTGATTGAATCGAATATGCTGATCCGATTGCCAGCGTATCCTCATAAAAAACATAGCTTCGCTGAAACCCTTTGGGCAGAGCGCGTTATTTCAGAGAAGCTTCCAAGACCACGGAACGCGCATTCCATCCAGAGCCATCGAACCATTTTGTTGGGGTCACATCGTCAAGGTCGCGCCGTCCTCGCGCTTCGTACTGAAATTGGGCAAATGATTTTCTGCCTTTGCCGTGGGTTTTGTTTGGCTTGGATGGCAACCAGTTGGTGTAGCTCACGGGTTCTCCGCTGAACCATCGCCATCCGATGATGGCACCGTCTTCTTTGGGGTCCTTTCTGAACCCGAAATAGGGTCCGGCCTTGTAGCTGATTTTCGTTTTGCTGTCGTATCCCAATTCAAAGAAAGCCGGGTCACTTGAAATCATCCGGACGATGAACGCATTCTCTGCAGCCGATGTTATTGCGGCCAAATCCAAGCCACATTTTTGCGCCTCGCTGCGCGCACTCTGCACACTGCCTGAATAAACCAGCGCAATATATAGGTTTCCGCGAAACGTACCATAGACGCTTTTACGCAGGCCCAAACAGCCAAGAATTTGCGTGACCTCTTCGGATTCACCTAACACTTCCAGCTCGGATATATCCTGTCGGACAGCAAAGGGATTGCTGATAAAACTCGCGCCATCATCCGCCAGCGGTCTGATCCCCAAGCCGGACAGGACAGCAAGATCGGCATATCCGGTTGGTTCTAACCCGACGTTGGCCTGAAGCGCCTTGATGCCTGATCGGGTCCGCGGTCCGAAAACTCCGTCAGGTGTACCGACGTCGAAGCCTGAGTTGTTAAGACTTTGTTGTACTTCCTTCTTCTGAGCAGGGCCCGGCAAGAGCGCGGCTTCTATCTCATCGAGCCGCCCGCTTTTTCTGGTCCAGGCAGGTGTGATCTGGGCCATCCGCTTCAGTATTTCGGGCTCGGATAACGTTGCAGCGCGATAGGATCTGGCGACCAAATCCCACCCCCTGACTGTGTTCACCTTCATAGCTGCGGCCAGCGCGTTTTTCTGAGTTACCTGCGGCTGCAAGACTGGTTCGTCAGACTCCTGAAGGTCAGGGAAGGGTAATGCAGCCTGTTCTACCTTGGGGACCAAAAATATGTCCTCGCCCGGTAGTGAGCCATAGACAAAAGGCTCCTGATACCCGTCGGTCAGTGCGACCACGCGGTCGCGCACCTTGCGGAACAGTTTACCAAGTTCCACTCCCGGTTCTTCAACATGTTCCAGAAACGCCTGCGCGTAAGGGCTGTTCCGGCCGTCGCCATCCTGCGCCAGAGTCCCACCTCGGGCCGCGTATCCGACCACGACTCCTCTTGGTTCAACCGCGGCCAGACCGCGCCCGATTGAACGAGTGCTCGAGGCCTTTTTCATCTGGGCCAAAAACGGGTTGTTTCGGCATGCGTCAACAATCACGATACTTAGAGCCGACGAGCCAGCAATGGCATTCACGATAGCGTCCAGACGAATGGCTTCAAATTCTACATCCCGATCACTTTTTAGCGCGGCATTCACGGGTATCAGATAGTTTGTGTTCTCAATTTCGATTCCGTGGCCCGCGAAATACGCAAGCGCCACTTCCGCATCGGCTGCGGCTTCGGCAAAGTCGCGCAATGCAATGCGCATATCTGTGTAACTCAGGTTTTGATGCTGTGTAACCTCAAACCCAATGCGCTGTAACGCCTTAGATATGTCCTCAGCATCATTGGCCGGATTGCGCAGGTCCGGGACGTATTGATAGGCGGAGTTACCTATTACAAGAGCGACGCGCTTGCCCTTAGCCTCTGCCGCAAGCGGCAAGATCAAGAGCAAACAAACCACCAACAAACACGAGGCGCCGCTTCGCCATTTGCTTTCAGGAACCATGAGCACAGACTCGACTCTGAACCGAACAGATCCTTATTTTAGCATAAAATTGCCTGACCACCGAGCTTAGGATCAGCTGAAGCGAGACAGAGCAGGAACTGGACTCAACGTAGTTTCAAGCCTACGCTAAACCTTCAAAAAGCGGATACACCTGCAGTTTTCTTCGAGAGGCGTCTTGTGTCGTGGAATTGGGTATCAATAGCTGTTTTTGTCTTCGTACTGGCTGCAGGCCTGTTTCTCAGCGGTTTTGCGCTGGCTTCCGGCGATGAGAAAAACACCGACACGTCCGCAGAAATTGTGTTTGTTCCTCCCAAAATAGGTACGCCAAAGGATCGAATGGGCGCAGGCACCCGGAATATACCTTCGGATGCCGCTTCTGACCTATTGCTACTGGTTCCAGCAGACGGTGGGCTAACAACTCAAGCCTTTCCGCCGTTGATCTGGCGGCTAACTCGCGGCCATCGAGGAAATGTAATCGTCAAACTGGGCCCATCCGGGATGACTGCAACAGAGTTACACATCAGTGGCCCTTTCCCACCCGGCGATTACGGTCTGGACCTGAGTAGGTCAAATATTGTGCTGGACACCGACCGAGTTTATCTTTTGCAACTCGAGTTGCTCGATCCAAACACCGACGCGGTGGTCGAACGAACATCAGGATTGATCGAGCGTTTGCCGGAAGAATTTAGATCCGACACCCCGGCCGCAGCTGGTCTGTGGTTCGATGCGCTCTCTGAACTTGTGGATATAGGCCTCAGCGGCCGTGTGCAGGCGACGAACCCAGCCGAACTCGAACAATTGCTGAACTCAGCTGGCGTAGGTCAGTGACATCGAAGCGTCAAAAGCATGCATGGCAGAGAACGTCATCGCTCATGCCGGTTTGGCAACGCTGGGTGTTGGTCTGTGTCATTACACTGATTGTCGGCATGCCTCTGGTCGAACTCCGGAAAAAAGGCATGCTCGAGTCACTTGAGCTTCTCCAATACGATTGGACAATATCGGCCTTTGCGGCGGATGAACCTATAGCAGACGTTTATCTGGTTGCCATCACCGACCGAGATTTGAGCGAATGGGGTTGGCCTGTCCCCGATCGGCAATTGGCACAGATTGTAAACACCTTGCTCGCCTCTGGTGCAACTACGGTGGGCGTCGACATTTACAGGGACGTTCCGGCAGGTGAAGGTCGGGACGCCTTACTTGAGGTGCTGAGCGATCCCAGAGTTTTCGTGATCTCGAAATTGCAGGATAGCGAGACTGCTGGCATTTCAGCGCCGCCGGGCACGCACACTGGGTTCGCTGATATTCCAATTGACCCTGATGGCGTTGCCCGACGCGCCTTGTTGTTAGTAAATACGCACGATGGTATTTCCCTGTCACTGCCTATGCATCTGGCCGCGACCCATACCGGGCAACCCGCATTGAAAAGCGCTCCCGACAATCCGCGCTATTTGATGTTTGGCGATACAGTTGTAGAACCCTTGGCCCCGGGTGCAAACCTGTTCCGCAACGTGGATACGTCAGGCTATCAAATCGTCATTGATTACAAAAATGCATTGCCGATCACGCGCAGTGTTCCCGCCGCAGAGATTCTGACTCACACTGGGCTGGATCGCTTTGAGGGAAATGCCGTGATAATCGGCGTTACCAGTCATTCCGTAAAAGATTACTTTTCAACACCACTCAACCGATCAACCGGGTCAGATTTTACCTTTGGTGCCGAAATTCATGCCGCCATCGTTCAACAGTTGATTGACTACTTCAACGGCCAAGCCTCTCCGCTGCGCGCGTTGGACGGTCAGTTCCCTGCGTTCATCATCCTCGCTTCGGTCTTCTTAGGTGCCTGCGTGTCTGTTTTCGTCAGGGTCACCGGCAATGCGGTGTTGCTGGCTGGGATAGGTGGCGTCCTGCTAACGATTACGTTGTCCATGTTTCAACAGTTCGCGTTGTTAATGCCTGTCGCGCCTTCTCTGCTGGGCTGGACTTTCGGGTTTCTTTTCGGCTTTGGGATCATCTCAGGCTTTTCGCGCAACCAAAGACGCGCGATCGCACAGGTTTTTTCATCTCATCTGTCCGAAGAGTTGTCAGCTGAGATCTGGAAGCAGCGCAAAAATCTAATGTCGGGTGGAAAGCCCCGATCTCGACAGCTGTATGTTACGGCGCTGCTTGCGGATATTGAAGGGTCGACCCTCGCCGGGAATGCGACGGATGCAGACGAGTTTATGACGTGGATCGCGCGAATTCTTGATCGGCTGGGTGAAATCGCTCGCGCGCATGGTGGGTTTGTCGAGAAATATACAGGAGACGGCATACTGGTTGTGTTTGGCGCGCCAATTCCAAGCGAAACACACGAGCAAAGGCAATCGGACGCGCAGGCCGGACTACGTTGTGCCAACGCCATGCGCGAAGCCGTGGCATCACTTAATAACACTTTTCGAAATCAACGTGCATACAAGCTACGGATAGCGCTGAACAGTGGAGAAGCAATCGGTGGCACACTGGGTGTCAGCGGATCCATGCATTATAACGTCATCGGTGATACAATAAATGTCGCTGCACGCCTGGAAAGCTGGATCAAGACCCTAGCACCGGATGCCGATGGGTTTCGTCCTATTTATATGACCATGGCGACGGCAAAAACTGTGGACGCTGAACGACGATGGCCAGTGGCTGCGAGTTTCATTCACGATGATGGCGAGACAGAAATTCAAGTGGTTGAACTCAACAGGCGCGTACCCGAGTAGCTGCGAATACTTCGTGTTGTGAGTTTCAACGTTTTGTTATCGTCACATCCATGAAAAAGGCTTTGTCGAACTGGCCTTGGTTGGAGTGGAGGGTTTGCCCCTTGGAAAAGTCTGCAGGAATTCTCTGAGTAATTGAGAAGGGGACAACTCTTACTTTACCAAACAGGTACCCTGTATTTCCCGAAATACGCAACCGCCCCTTTTCTGATAACGATGCGCGAAATCGTTTTGGTCGATTTTCACCACCTTCCGTCAGATCCTGAGCGCTGATCATCTGAAACCCGGCGGACGACTTCCGGTACACCATCTGCAACACTATTTTGGGCCGATCCTTAGCAAGCTCCGGGTCATTGTAGTTTGGATTGGGTCGTCTTCTGACCACGATTGAGTAATCCCCATGGTAGCTGTTTGCTACTGCGCCGGTTTGGGTCGTCTTCGGCAAGGCAGCAAGCGTTTCGCCGCTCGTTTGTTCCTCGCTGTGCGCCGAGGGTGGCGGCTTTGCGACGTTCTTTAACACAGCAAGGCTTTGCGCTGTCAGATACCCCGTTCTGGTCGAACCGCTTTTGCTCTGAAATTGCTTTAGTGCCGCACGAGAGCGCGTACCGAATATCCCATCAACAGGCCCGGCTGAATACCCTAGGAAATTCAGACCACGTTGAATGTTGCGATAGTCGTTTTGGCTGAGATTAAGATCCTTTTCTGCCACAAGGGCTGGATCTGGTTGTTGCCCCGCGACGTTCTCCTGGTTCGTCGTGTTGATCGGGCTTTGGGACGCGGCAGCAGACTCTGTAGGCACGCTGGCGTTGTTCTTAATCGGTTGTGAACGGCTGAGCACATCGGCTACGTCAGCCGCATATTGACCAGCGCGTGTATTTGGATAGAGCTGCGCGATCATCTTCAAAGCGCCCAACTTGACCGTTTGATCATCCAACTTTAACGCTTCGCGCAGAACGCGTTGGGCAGATTTTTCACGCTCATCTTCAGGCGAGGACTCGGCAACAGGCGCAGGCGTTTCTTTTAAAATGGAAGGTACCTTGGCCGCTGCAGGGACAAGGAATATATCCCGCCCTGGCAATGAGCCATAAGTGAAGGGCTCTTGGTACCCATCGGTAAGTTTAAAGACTGAATCCCGGACTTTGCGAAACAATTTCCCAAGTTCCAGCCCGGGAACCTCAATATGTTCAAGCAGCGCTTCGGCATATGGGCTGTTGCGACCTTTTCCATCCAAAGCCAAAGTTCTACCGCGTGCAGAATAGCCGACCAGAACACCTCCGGGGTCAATACTGCTCAATCCGCGCCCGATCGACCGCGTCGCGGTTGTGCGCTCCATATCAGAAAGGAACGGATTGTTTCGGCAGGCGTCAATAAGAACAAGTTTGAGACCTTTCGCCGTCGATACCGAATTTAGTACCGAGTCCAGCCGTATAGCCTCGAATTCCACATCCTTGTCGCTTTTGAGTTCCGCGTTGGTGGGAATCAGGTAATTAGTGTTGTCTATTTCGATGCCATGACCCGCAAAATAGACCAATACCACGTCGGCCGTCGCAGCCTTGTCGGAAAAATCCCGAAGGGCCAGCCGCATTTGGCGATAGTCGAGATCGTATAATTCGGTCACATTAAAACTTATCCGACCAAGCGCTGCTGCTATATCCCGGGCGTCATTTGCCGAGTTCGGAATATTCGAAACGTACTCATACTGCGAATTTCCTATGACAAGCGCCGTACGTCTGACATCAGATACGTCCGCCAGTACAATAGCAGGTCCGAACATCACAATAGCGATGAGGCTAGACCTAAGCCGCAAAAAACCTAGAAAAACAAGGTGTACTAGCATAATAACTTCGTCCACGAAAGCCGCAGTTACTTTAACATAATCCACATCGAATCGCGATAAGGCTACAAAGAATTTGCCAGGTGTGCCGCCAACTTTTTCGTATGAACCGCGCTAAAACTTCCCGTTTCATCAAACGAAGGATCAGGCCTACGCTGGGATTCAAGTCGTTCACTTCAGCAGCATCTGCCTTGGCTGGTATCGAACTGGTCAACATGATCCGCAAAGGTCAGTTCACGCCTGGACTCTCTCCATTTCAACAGTTTGCCAGATTGGCTGGATAATCGGCTCGTCAGCACTGACAATGCTAATCTCATTTAAGTTTGCGACACGTGTAGACGCCCAAAACACAAGAGGTAATTTTGACCGGTAATTGCATCGGTTCGGGTACTGACATGTGTTCGGCCTGTTGCGCGGCGTTTGCACATGCCGCTGGCCCCTATGGTGTTAGCGGATCCGGTCCAATTCAGAACCACGTGCTCAAAGCACTCTGTCGCAAGCTGGTTTTTCCGACCCGGTCTCACGATCCTTATGCCATACCGTCCATTGTCCTCTTCCGTTTCCGCCGCCTCGCGGCCACAGACGCCTTACGCGTTGGCAGCCGGAGCCCGGTAGACTTCCCCTGTGTTCATCAAGGCCCAAACGATCCTCGCCATCATGTTCGCAAGGGCCACGCGAACCAGCAGTGGCGGCTTGCGTTCGATCATGCGGGCAAGCCAGGGATCGGTTTCCGTTCTCTTACGTGAACGCCACATAACAACGCTGTTGCGAAGTTTCCTGCAGTTCGGAGAAATGCATCTGACCTGATGAGTTAAGCGGCCAGTTCTTTGAATTGTTGAAAGGGACAGAGTCCAGGTGTGAATTGGTCTTTGCGGATCATGTGCGCGACTTCGATGCCTGCGAGAGTGGCTGAAGCCGAAGCAAAGGACTTGAAGCAGAGCATCGGACCGGTTCGTCTTTTGATGAAGCGGTGATCCTGTTCCACAATGTTGTTCAAATACTTCCGCCTGACTATCTCAATTGGTATCGGACATCCAAAGCCCTTTAGCATCTTGTTTATGGCCTTGATGCCCGCTGCGTTGGTTCCACTTTTGTCGATGACGATCTTGCTCGGGACTCCATTTGAAGACAGCGCTTTGGCAAAGAACCTGGCTGCCGCTGGAGGGTTCCTCCGCTCACACAGCATAAAATCAAGGGTCTTGCCGTGCTTGTCGACAGCTCGATAGAGGTAAACCCACGCGCCTTTAACTTTGATGTAGGTTCTTTAATTGAGCAGCAGCTCTCGGTGACTTTATTCCAGTATCGACCACCTGCAAGGTTCTTTCCGAAGTCATTCTGTTGGAGCTCCATCTCGGCGTTCAAGGCATCAACCCCCAAAGGTCTCATGCGCGGTCTGGTTAAATAGCCGCATGTAGATCTCACGGGTTCGGTCGACAGCCTGCCGTGTTGGTCGGTACGGCAACTCGTGTTCGGTTTATCCGCTGTTACGCTGATTATGCCTCCTTCATTTGAAAGGTTGATCCGTTTGTCCAGATGGCGTGCATAAGGACCGCAAGTTTTCTGGCTAAGGCGACAACCGCCTTCTTGTGACTGGTACGGGCTTTGAGAGCCCGAGCCCATCTCTGTAATTCAGATCCTTTGCCCGGTTTTACTCGGTTCAGTAAACTGCTGGCCGCTTCATAGAGCGTAGAACGCAGCATAGGATCGCCCCGTTTCGATATTCGCCCCCCATAGTCGATGTCCCCCGATTGGTAGCGCCGGGAAGTCAGCCCGAGATAGGCTCCGACCGATCTGGATTTCACAAACCGATGCGGGTTGTCGATTGTTGCCACAAAGGTCACAAAGCTCACCGGGCCAACGCCAGGGATCGTCATCAAACGTTGCAGGCTTCATCGTTTTTCGCATGGCGCGCCATTTCTTTACTCAGAGCTGCCGCTTGCCGCAGCGCGGTTGTGCGCAAGTCGAGCAAAGGCAGGATGATCTTGGATAAGATTGGCCGATCTTTCAGGATCGCGTGGACCCGTTCCTCGTATGTGTGCAGATGCCTTGGCAACCGCTGCCCGAAACTGGCCAAAAGACCGCGGATTGTGTTTTCGACATTCACGCGGGATTTCAATGCCACTTCCCGAGCTTTCAGCAATGCCCGCCGCTCCTGGGCGAGCCGGCTCTTAACCTCTACCTTCCGATAGAACCCCGTGCGCGCCAGCTCTGCTAACATGGCGGCATCATTGGCATCAGTCTTGTTGTGCATCTGGCTGAGAACAGCATGAGCCTGACGGGCGTCGATGCAAACAATCGGCAATCCCCGATCCGAGAGCTCAGTATAGAGCCAGTTCGCCATTCGACCGGTTTCGAGGACGACGCATTTGAGGGAACCAAGGTGTTTGCGCAGCACTTGGAAAATGACATCCGGTTCGGTGACTTTCTTCGCAGCAAACACCGGATCACCGTTCTCGTCGCATAAACAAATAGACGTCTCAGCTTTCGAAACATCCAATCCGACAAAACACTGTTCCATTTTACTCTCCTGTCTTTGTTCCGATGCCACCATGCACCGGCCAAGAGAGCTGCTGGTCAATTACTCAGAGTCTCGTCCATGCGCCAAGAGTTCGGCGTTGGGCGTTTCTTCAATTGCGATCTTACTGCGATCATCGGTGAATACCTCACGACCCACCTGATGAGAGCGGCATGGTCCACCTGAACGCCGCGTTCCGCCAGGATTTCTTCTAAGTCCCGATACGACACCGTGTAACGCAGGTAGAAGTACACAGCGTACAAAACTGCATCCTTGAGAAATGACAGCCGTTCAATGAGATCATGCTCAAACAACCTGTTCAAAACTATCCGACGAGTACAAACCGAGGATCACGCGCGCGCGTCAACCAGACCCCAGAGGTTGCGACACATCTTTTTTGGGTGCCAAGCCAGAGCTGTTGGCATATATTGTAGTTTATGCAAGTCGCTAACACTACATATGCCTCAAATCACAACCGACTGATCTTCGACTGTAAACATCGCAACGATGCTTGTGCACTAGGTAAGTTTGACGTTCGGCGGGTCGGCGGGGTAAGCGCGACGCTCCCGGCGCCGCCTGTTTTCGACAGAACGGAGATACATGCCTAAGCAGATTATGTCCATAATCGATATGTTGAGAAACTTTATACTTGGCTTGACAGCAAGCTTTGATATGCCGGTTACCCCGTTCACGCCATGGCCCGCGCCCTCCGGTTCAGCTTGGACAGTGGATTTACCCGACAATGTCACTCAAGGCCCCTACCCTTTGCGCGGCAAAACAAAAAAGGCGCCGAAACCTTTCCGACGCCTTCACCTGACTTGCTAGTTCGTGATCTTACCCGTGGGTAAGATCATCTTCCTCGGGAAGCGCATCGAGCAGCGCGGCAATTGCTGCCTCCAGTTTGCTTCGATCAACGCGGGTAAAATCCAGATCATACCGCACCTCGATCCTTCCACTAGAAGCAGCACATTTCGCGATCCCTGCCCTGCCCGAAACCTGAAAAGTTGTTTTCGCGCGGCGTGGTTTACCTGCACTGGCGGCCTCCGTCTTCTTCGAGGACACAGCTTCTGGCTCACCTAGAAATGACCTCAGAATTGCGACTTCACGCGCGCCATCCCGATCAGGCTCACTCTTCAGTGCCTCGCTTACCTGGCGAACCAGACCTGGCGTCGCGTCAAATTTGCGCTTTAGCTCAACACCCACGTTTCGCGGAATGTCGTTCGGGTGGGTCAGAACTTTGTCCAACATCAGCAGCAAACTGGCAAAAGACCGGATATAGCTGCGCTTTGTGTAGCTGGCAGATTTGAACAGCGTGGACACCGCCTTGTCGACATCGGGACAGTCATTCGCAGGGTCTTCGGAATATGCACGGGCGAGGGCACCCATTTCCGCAAATGAGATATCCTTTCGGATCAGGTTCTCGTCGACCATACGCCGATAACTGTTGTCCAGATCACCCGCATCAGAAATCCCCGCTGGAATTCTGGCGTAGGTTTCATCACCGGTCTCATCGTACAAGGCTCGATAGGCAGACAAACGGCGCATACCCTGGATCAATTCATACAGCCCGTCCGACCTGCGCTCCAGGCGGATCGGGTTGGACAAGCCGACCTCCCTAATAGAGTCCTTAAGTTCATCCAGTTCTGGATCGGGACCGGGTTTGCGATCTCGTGTCAGCTTTTCCGTTACAACGTCGTTTAGCACCACTCGTTCTGTCACCAAACCTTCGGCTCTCAGCCGAACCAGTTCGTGTGCAAGACGATCGTTTTCTGCGCGAATGGATTGTTCCGTCGATTGCTGATCACGCAAAGCGTCGGCATTTTCCGAAATTGCAGCGGCCATTGGGCCACGTCGTTTTTCGAAAACTTTATCCGGCACCTTACCAACAGGAATGTCATCCATAGCCGGTAGATCAATATCGAACATTCTCCGCTTGCGGCTCATGCGTCATCCTCCACCTTGTCCCAGGCCGATAGCATTACGCCCCGGAATTCCTCATACACATTGTCGAAAGTTGAGCGGGCGCGCCGCCAGGTTTCGCGGGTCATTTCGCGGTAATCCATTTCGTAGACCGAGCTCAGAAAACGTCCAGACTGCTCCACCGCACGGGTCATTTCCACCGGGTGCTGTGCGACGTGCTCGCCAAATACCTTCTTAAAGGCATCAAACATCGCCAGATGCAGCGCATTGCCCGGTTCATACCGCGTCAACAGGAACCGCAACTCACAGAAGGTTTTGGGCAACCCAATCTTACCCGTGGGTAAGGTCTTGTCGAACCCATAAGCCAGGTCTTCCAACGCTTCTGCCAATTGGCCGATGAACGATGTGGTCGAGTCATATTCCCAATAGCCAGGGCCCGAAGGGATATAAAGCATGTCTGCGGCAAAGACCGCGTTCATAGACTGGTACCCGATTGCGGGCGGACAATCGAACAGGATAAGGTCATAGGCGTCATCCGGAATCTGATCCAGATACCGGGACACCGCCGCAAAGAAGGACCATTCGGGATTCAGGTGCCGGTACTGGGCCGACGCAAATTCAACAAAGGCTGCGTTCGCACAGGAAGGTATCGCATCGATCGTCGACCAGGAGGTCTTCTTGATGAAATCAGCAATTCGCAGATCGCCCAGGCCCATATCTGTTATCGCGGGCGGCAACTCCCGGCGGGGCAGGGCGGTTCCCGATTCTGCAGCGGCGGGGCGGTTATTCATGCGTTCTGTTTCACGAATGAGGTCACGCGCCATGATCCCCCAGACCGTATAATCTTCGGCCACATCCGTCAGCCCCATCGAATGGCTTAGTGTTGCCTGAGGGTCGAAATCCACCACAAGGACCCGATACCCATCCAGGGCGGCTGCATGGGCAAGATGCAGCGCCACGGTCGACTTTCCCGCGCCACCCTTGAAGTTTGCGACAGCCGCACGAATGGCGCGCTTGCCTTCAGGGCGAGGGGGCATCAGTGACTTGCGATTAATCTTGAGCCGTCGCCGAAGTTCGTTCACCTCTTCCAGGCTGAACCAGCGCTGACGCCCGTCGGGCTCAACTTCTCCACCAGGTAGGGAAGGATCGGCTGCAAGCTTTCCGCGAAAGGTTGACTGATTCACCCGGAAGATCAGTTCGGACACTTCCCAGCTGGAAAACCGGCGGAGCGTTTTCTCCATCTCAGGGCTAAAGGTCTGCTGGCGAATCCACCCCTGCAACTTGAGGGACTGATTGCGCAATGCGTTCAGGTCTTCGTGCGTGTACATGCCTCGGGTCTCTTAGTTTGGAACGTAAATTTCTGCTCGTTTCTTATTTACGCTTGATTTGCACTTTAAGCAAAAGAAATTATGATGAGAGTACGATCTTACCCACGGGTAAGAAAACAAGGCGCAAAAACACCCGAAGCGATTCGACCGCCCCAGGTGGAACAAAACGATCAAGACAGCCCTATCCAGCCAGTATTTAGGGGGACGGACCGAAGGAAATAACCACATATAGGGGGACACAAAGACCCAATAAGGGGACACACAGAATGACCCCCATCACCAATATTTCACCAAATTTCTTTTCGTTTTTTGAGTTTGATCTGCGCAAGATCACGCGATGTTCCAGTCTTGGCTTGACAGAATCGAAGCTTTGGACGCTAATTAGGCCAAGATGACGAAAAGCGTTGGCAAACGGCGCGAGATTGGCGGGACACACCCGCCAGAGGCAGACTGAGCGGTGAGAACGGATATGCAGCTTGCGAAACCGGTCGGGCGAAATGCGCCGGCTTTGAAATATGATATACTATCTGCTCTGACCGTTCATGCGCTGTCAGGCGACAAGCACCGACAACGAAGTATTTTGCGTATCATTGCGTTGATTACGACCCGGTATAACTGGCGCAACAACGAATTATCCATTGGGCGGGAAGAAATTTCGCGCCTGTGGGCAGTGAACGAAAGAACCGTAAAGCGCGAAATGTCCAGATTTCGCACATTAGGTTGGGTAACGGTAAAACGGCCCTCAGCGCGGGGTCGTGTAGCCGTGTACGAGATCGATCTGAAACAAATCCTGATTGACACCGAAGAGGTGTGGTCTGTTATCGGATCGGACTTTCAAGCCCGGATGACTGACGTGCCGGAACCCGAAACGAATGTCGTACCCTTTGCAACCAAACCCAGTGCCCCTGACAGCCCAGCTGGGGATGTGTGGTCGCAGGTACAGGCGATTCTACACGGTCGCGATCCGGAACTGTGGGCAAGCTGGTTTCAACATCTGTCCGAAGCTGAAAGGGCAGGGGGGCGTGTTGTCCTTATCGCACCGTCACGATTCATGGCCGATTATATTTCGCAGAAGTGGTCGGCGCGACTTCTGGCCGCCTACAGCCGTATTGATCCCAGCATCAGGACGGTTCGCGTGGACGCAGCTGAGTAACTGTCTTCGGCCTTGTTGCCCAATTGTCGAACGTACGTGATCTCATGTTCGGTCCCATCGAGTAGTTTCCGAACAGTCTTCAAGAAGATCAGCAAAGGTCAATTCACGCCCATATTCCGTCTTTTTCAGCAGTTCAGCCAACTGGCTGGACAATCGTCCCTCCAGCTTCATGTATGCAGATCTCAGAGAAGTTTGCGAAAGAACCTAACTCGACGGTATTGCCAAGTTGTTCACGTTGAATGATCCAGCTATGTCGCGCCAATGAACATCCCAACGATCATGCCACTCCTGAAAAGTTTTCGCTTTTCTCGTGAGATCATTGCCTACGCGGTCTGGGCTTACCATCGCTTTGGGTTGAGCACAGCTGACGTTGAGGATCTGTTGGCTGCTCGGGCCGGTTGCCAAGTTTGGCGAACCCAGGGTCGTCATCACCGACAAATTGCGCAGCTATATCAAGCCGATCAAAATACTTGCACCAGAGGTTGACCATCATGCCCACAAAGGTCTGAATAACGCCATCGAAGTGTCGCACCGACCAACCCGCAAACGAGAAAAGATCATGGGCCGGTTCAAGTCTGACCTAAAGGCTCAGAGATTTCTGTCTGCGCATGACAAAATCAACCTGGTCTTCCGCCCCAGCCGCTATCAACTCACCGCAAACTCTTACCGCCACGCTCGTTCCGACGCGTTCAACCTCTGGGACGAGTACACTGCGGAAATGACCGCTTGATCCTGTCTTCGCCAATACCTCACATGCTCAGGTCATCAACTTGGCAATACCTGTCATTCTGCTCGGCTTCCTGTTTTAGTAGGCGCTAACTTTTCATTAGACCACTATGCAACCACTGACTTTCTCAAAACCAGAAAGGTCATCATCCCAATCGGTGGTAGGGCTCTTTGCTCTTCGACAGTTAGCGCTTGCTCTTGTAATACCGTGTCGATTTCGAAGTCAGAGTGCCAACCGATTGTGTTAGCAATTGGCGCAAACGCGCGTTCCAAGGTTGCCAGCAGACCTCGCTCTCGTTTGAAATGGTTCGTAATCACCACACTGCCGCCGGGTTTACAGACCCTCACAATTTCCGCCATTACCTTTTCCGGTTCTGGAACGACGGACAGCACATGCATCGCTGCAACCGTATCGAAATGGTTGTCTGGGAAATCAAGCGCGCGGGCATCCATTTGCCTTAGCTCCGCAACGTGGCTCAGGGATAAATCTCTTACCTTGCCGCGTGCTTTTTGCAGCATGTCCTCGCTGAAGTCGATTCCGGTCACCTGAGTCCTGGGTCCGTAATGTTCCAGTGACAGCCCGGTGCCCACGCCAACCTCCAGAACCTTGCCAGAACGTCTGTTGATATAGTCAACCGCATGCTGCCGCCCGACATTGGTGACGGCCCCAAACGTCTTGTCATAGACGGGTGCCCAGCGAGCGTAAGAGGTTTGAACGGCTTTGATGTCCATATCGTATCCTTAACGGTTAGAACGTGCTTCCCTGTCAATCCACGCCCAGGCGACCATTCCCACATATCCGACACAAAGCGCGATCAGCGTGGCCCAGGCAAAGGTCAGCAGCGCGGCGCCAACAACAGCGACACCGATGAGAAAAAACTTCGCGTTCTCGCGTGAAATCCGCGTGGTTTTAAAAGACCAGGTCGGTATGCGACTGATAAGCAAAAGACCAATGATCACGATGAAGAGGCAAATCAATATACTGGGCAGCGCGGGCGCATCCGCGAAAGCGAAGGACAGATACATTGGCAACATGACCAGCAGCGCCCCTGCAGGGGCTGGAACCCCCTCGAAATAAGCGCTGTCATGTTCGCAGGTCTCGGACTTGCTGCCCACATTGAACCGAGCAAGGCGCATAACGCAGCACACCGCAAAAAACAGCACGGCGAGCCATGCAGCACTGGGTACATCCTGCAAAGCCCAGAAATAGAGAACAAGCGGCGGGGCAACGCCGAAGTTCAAGAAATCCGCGAGCGAATCCAGTTCTGCCCCGATTTTGCTGTCACTGCTGAGCAAGCGCGCAATGCGCCCATCCAACCCATCCAGCACACAAGCGGCTATAATCAACTGCACCGCAAGCTCGTAGTTTCCCTGAACGCCAAATCTGATTGCCGACAGGCCCGCGCAAATGGCTGTTATTGTCAGTGCATTGGGCAGCAAATGAATCAGCGCAAACCCGGTCTCTTCCTGTTCGGATGGTTCTGTCACTGATCCAGCCACCTACTTTTCATTGGGTGTGTGCAAACTGGCAAGGATGGTTTCGCCGGCAATCATCGTTTGCCCGACACGCACCTGCGGCTCCACGCCATCTGGAAGATAAACATCCAGCCGGGATCCGAAACGGATCAATCCAAATCGCTCTCCGGTTTGAAGCGCGTTGCCAGATTTCACAAAGCAGACGATCCGTCTGGCCACTAGGCCGGCAATCTGGACCACGGCCAGGTCCTGACCATTCCTCATTCGAATACGCAGGCTGTTGCGCTCGTTATCGGCACTGGCCTTATCTAGGGATGCGTTGAAAAACTTGCCGGGGCGGTAGGCAACGGCGGTGATCTCACCTTCAATGGGCGCGCGGTTCACATGGCAATTAAAGACGCTCATGAATACACTGACACGAGTGAGGGGCGTGTTTGGCATCCCAAGCTCACTCGGCGGCACTGCCGCTTCGATTAGCGATACCACCCCATCCGCCGGGCTGACAATCAGGCCTTCCCCTGTCGGTGATACGCGTTCGGGGTCGCGAAAAAAATAGTAGCACCAGATCGTAAGGCCGACGCCAATCCAGCCCAGAATGTCGGACAGGAGAAACAGACCGACCGTGATGGCGGCAAAGATCGCGACAAACCGAATGCCTTCAGGGTGCATCGGTTTGATGAACGTATCGCGCATGCGCATCGCAAGCTTTCCCTAGGTCAATTGATGGCACTTTCATAAGTGGATTGCTGGGGAACGCAAGTGTAGCGGGTGCAGACGATTCATTATTTCAGATATCTGATCCAAAGGGCTTGATCGTCTGAATCTCCGCGCACTTCGGTAACTTCAGCTGGGTTGAGGCCAAATTCCGCAACCAAGTCTTCGACCTGACCCGATTGGAAGCTATCGAGGCTTCGTACAAGTCCGCCTTCTTCAAATGCGATCAATTCGTGAGATCTGCCGGACCACCGGACGATCCCGCCACAGAGCGTTCTAAGTTCCATATCGACCAGTTCTGCCACCGGGTCGGCAAAGAAATCGCTCCATTTGAGAAATCCTGTACGGTTCTGAAGGTGTAGAGGCCCCCGCTGGCCTCGGTGTGCCATTGTGGGTTTGCAAACAACCTGAATGGAGGCCTGCGCCAGTGCTTAGAAAGGCTGATCAGCATGTTGAACCAACTGGAGGGTCAGATCAAAGAACTGGATGCCGAGATTGCCCGCCGCGCGCGGTCAAATGAAACGGCACGCCGCCTTATGACGGTGCCTGGAATTGGTCCGCTCATCGCAACTGCGCTGGTGGCCCTCGCCCCGCCGCCGGAAACGTTCCCGCGAGGGCGCGACTTCGCCGCCTGGCTCGGGCTGGTTCCAAGACGGCATTCAACGGATCTGTTGCAAACATTTGGCTGTTGACGAGGTCAGATGCTGCGGGTGAATGACTTTCGGTATAATCAGTCGAAAGTTGGTTCATGATTTCTTTCAAAGGCGCGCAATATCCGAAGGACGTGATCCTGTTCGCGGTGTTTTTTTATGTCCGATTCGGTGTGTCATACCGGGATCTGGAAGAAATCATGGCCGAGCGCGTTGTTTTAGTGGACCACGCCACGCTAAACCGATGGGTAACACGGTATTCTGGTGCGATCGCTGAGGCAGCACGTCGCCGCAAAGGACCTTGTGATCGTTCGTGGAGAATGGACGAAACTTACATCAAGGTGAAAGGCGCGTGGGTTTACCTCTATCGAGCTGTCGACAAGCACGGCAAGACCCTTGATTTTATGCTGTCTGAGCGGAGGAACCCTCCAGCGGCAGCCAGGTTCTTTGCCAAAGCGCTGTCTTCAAATGGAGTCGCGAGCAAGATCGTCATCGACAAAAGCGGAAACAACGCAGCGGGCATTCGAGAGGTGAACAAAATCTTTAATCGGTTTGGTTGCCTCGACAAAATTCAAACAGTCAGGTCAAGTATTTGAATAACCTGATCGAGCAGGATCACCGGTTTATCAAGCGTCGCGTGCGGCACATGTGCGGGTTCAAATCGTTCGGGTCCGCATCGGCTAGTCTGGACGGCATCGAGGTCGCAAACATGATCCGAAAGCAGCTGTTCCCCAACGCTACGACGTCGGGATTTCAGCTATTTGCAGAGATCGCAGGAAAGGTGTGTCCGGTTATTCGCTACTCTGGCCATTCCAAAAGTTTGCAACAGATCCAATTACATGCGCCCGGTGAGTATCTTGGCCAGATCGGGTTCAACCTTTTGGGTTTTTTCCAGATCCAGGCTGTTTTTAACGTGAAAAAGGTGGTGTTGGATGCTGTCTACCGCAGCTTGCGGGTCACCACTCGCGATCGCATTGATGATCGACGCGTGCTCATCATCGGGGCAAGATGAGTCCTTGTTGGTTCCGAACAGCGCCACGATCAGAGAAGACCGGGTCACCAGTTCCCTGACGACGCGAGTGAGTACTGCGTTGTTGTGGCATTTAGCTAACTCGACATGAAATTCACCAGAGAGCCTGATAATTTCTGTTTGGTCGTTCCTTGCCCTAGCCTCATCTTCTTTTTTGATATGAAGCCGCAACGCTTTGACCCCCGCGTTGCTAATTTCTCGCGTCAAATCCCGAACGATACCGGTTTCGATCATCAAGCGGGCCTCAAACACGTCTCGGGCTTCTTCGGGGCTTGGGCAAGCAATGAAGGCACCGCGGTTGGAATGAAGTTCAACAATGCCTTGGCTGCTCAATAACAACAATGCGCGGCGGACGCGCATTCGACCAACGCCAAAGGTCTCACATAAGGTTTGTTCGCTCAATTTGGTTCGTGGCGCCAGCTTTTGTTCCATTACCGCGGAATAAATTCGATCAACGATCAATTGCTCATCCGGATCAGATTGGACGGTGTCGAGTATTTGTTGTGCGTCTGTCATCTGGTTTCAATTCGACTGGAATTCTTGTGCGTTTTCTTAGACGCACGGCTTCTGACTGACAATATATTGAGTATTTGTTCACAATATCAACACTGTCATTCATTAAAAAATGTTGACATATATTGTTAACAATGTTGAGCTTGGCAGCATCACCGGGATTCGACCTGTGACTCAATGACCTTTGCAAGCGCCCGAAAGAGGCGCCCAAACCTCAATAGGGAGGAAAAAATGAAACGCAGAAATCTGATGAAATCATCGGCGGCCCTGGCGCTGGCCATATCCGTTCTGGGCTCCACCGCCTGGGCGGAAAACCCGGTTCTCAAGATTGGCTTTGTTGGTGTGACTTCAGGTCCGGCAGCGGCCTGGGGCATCTCGAACCAGCGCTCGATGGAAGCACGCGCTGACTGGATCAATGAATCCGGCGGCTACAAGATCGGTGATACCACTTACGATATCGAAATCGTCTCGTTCGATGACCAGAAAGACCCCAAGCGCGCAATCGCGGGCATGGAGAAGATGGCACAGGAAGGCATCCACTATGTGGTTGGTCCGAATGTGGATGACGGCGCTGCCGCCGTGCGCCCTGTGGCCGAGGCTCAAGGGATCATGTATTTCCCATATGCCTTCCCGAAAGAGCTTTATACCGCTCCGGCGTCCAATGCGGTTTTGGGCATGGTTGCGAACTATCAATCCGGCCCGGCGA
The DNA here is from genome assembly GCF_056541095.1 of Ruegeria sp. AK11. Lineage (NCBI taxonomy): Bacteria > Pseudomonadati > Pseudomonadota > Alphaproteobacteria > Rhodobacterales > Roseobacteraceae > Ruegeria > Ruegeria sp. AK11. The sequence continues at coordinate 23,170 of NZ_JBQFXU010000006.1, read as the reverse complement.
TTTACGAATACCTGCGCGACGAAAAAGGCGTAAAGAGCGTGGCCTTTGTTGCTGCCAACGAGTCTGATCCGCTGAGCCAGCGGGATGGAGGGATCGCAGCGGCCAATGCGTTGGGTCTTGAAGTTGTGTCTGACAACGTGACGTATCAGGTGGACACGACAGATTTTACCCCGGTTCTGACGCCTGTAATGCGCACGCAGCCTGATTTGCTGGTTCTGTCCGGCGTCTCGCCGGCCAATGCACCTCAGTTGATCCGGTCTGCGCGCGAACTGGGGTATCAGGGCATCATCTCGACCGAAACCGCGCAGGATGCGACGGTTCTGCGCGAAGGTGCGGGCGATCTGGCCAACGGGTTCATCTCGGTCGGCGGTGCATCGACGCCTGAAATCGCATCGGACGACATGAAGGAATTCGTCAAGCGTTACACTGATATGTTCGGCGAATATAACGATGAATCGAATACCAAGGTCTATGCGCTGGAGTATATTCTGGCGACCTTGAACGCCAACCCGGCGGGCATTGACGACGTCAAGGCGTTCCAGACCACGATGGACACGTTCGAAGCACCGAACCCTTTCATGAAGGGCGACGCCGTGATGCGGTACGTCGGAACAACCTCCTTCGGACAAAAGCGTCAGATTGCGGTCCCGCTGGTAGTGAATGTTTACCAGGACGGAGAGTTTGAAACACTCTTTGTCGCTGAAGTCGACTGAGGCAGAACTCCCCAAGACAAGGCGAAAGCCTAACGAGCCACTCAAACTCCCGGGCTGATGATCGGCCCGGGAAACCCGAACCTAACGCGGGACTATCATGGAACAGATACTAGCAAACGGCATCTATCTGGGCGCGCAATATGCGATGATCGCCTTGGGTCTGACGCTGATCTTTGCCCTGATGAACGTACTGAATTTTGCTCACGGACAGATGTACGTTCTCGGCGGCTTTGTGACCTACACCTTCTACGGACAACTTGGCTGGCCTTTCATCCTTGCGCTGCTGGCGTCCTGTATCACTCTGGCCGTGCTCGGCGCGCTGATAGAACGGTTTCTGTTCGCCCCAGTCATACGACGGTCATCGCGCGAAGAAAGCACAATGCTGCTGGCGGCGGGACTGGCGTTTCTGTTTGACGCGGTCATCCTGCTGGTCTTTGGAGAAAAACAGCGCGGTGTGCCCAAGATCGTCAACGGGGTTTTCAACTGGGATTTCAAGTTGATCATGCCATATGACCGTATTTTGATCTGCGTGCTGGCTATTCTGTCGATCGTCACTTTCATCCTGTTTATGCAGTATTCCAAAACCGGCCGCGCCCTGCGTGCGCTGGCGCAGGACAGAACCGCTGCCCAACTGATGGGAGTCAATGTTGCTCGCTACTCCATGATTGGATTTGCATTGGGCGCAATGCTGGCTGGTCTGGTCGGCGGTCTGCTCGTGACTATTACCGGCGTCAATCTGGGTATGGGCGGACCGACCTCAATCAAGGCTTTCATGATGGTCATGATCGGCGGCGCAGGTGTGATTTCCGGCGCAATCGCAGGCGGTATCATCCTTGGCTTCATGGAAGCCATCGGTTTAGCGGTGCTCTCGCAATATGGCGATATCACCTATCTGCTGATCTTCGTCTCGCTGATGATTTTCCTGGCCATCCGCCCGCAGGGCCTGATGGGCAAACCGTGGGGATAACGCAGTGCCAAAATTTTCAATGATCCAATGGGCCGGTGTGGCGGTCTTCCTGCTGGCCATCTTCATCGCGGTTCCCAGCTTTGTCGCCGCCTCCGGACGGTCTGACCTGTACTACACGCTGACCTCGGTAGCGCTGCTGTCGATCGCCAGTGCCGGTGTCTGGCTGACCTTCTATATCGGCCGCATTAACATAGGGCAGGGCGCCTTTGCCCTGATCGGAGCTTATGTCTCGGCCATTCTGGTGACCAAGGCTGGCATTTCGTTCTGGCTGTCCCTGCCGCTTGCGGGCCTCTTTGCAGCCGGTGTGGCGGTTCTGATCGGTCTGCCGATCCTGCGGCTGCGGGGCGTGTATTTTGCAATGATCTCGCTGGTGCTGACACAGGTCGTCACCCTGACTGCGCTTGCCTTGCCTGTCACGAATGGTGCCAAGGGCATCACCTCGATCCCGCTTCCGGGCGGGGTGTCGATCCTGGGTATCCCTCTGATACCCGATTTCGGAACACTGGAGAACCCAAGACTGGCCTTCTACTACACCGCCTGTGTTCTGATGGTCCTGACCTTTGCCGCCATGTACCGGCTGGTGAATTCGCGCCTTGGCCACCTTTGCCGCTCGATGCAGCAGAATGAGGAACTGGCCAGCTCCATAGGTGTGAACATCTCGTATATCCGGGTCATCGTCTTTGCCATCTCGTCCTTTCTGGGCGGCATTGGCGGTGCGATGTTCGGATCGATCGCGCAATCGGTTTATCCGTCCAGCTTTCAGGTCGCCGACAGTGTGAACTTCATGCTGAATTGCTTCCTCGGTGGTCTGGGATATGTGTTTGGCCCGATGTTGGGCACGCTGGTCCTGTATTTTGGCTGGGACCTGTTGTTCGAGTTGGGTCGTTTCCAGCTGCTGGCCTATTCCAGCTTGCTGATCATCCTGATGCTGTTCCTGCCCAACGGGCTGCTCAGCCTGCGTCTGCCTGGCAAGAAAGGAGAGGACAAATGAGCCATCTTCTGGAAGTCCGCCATGTCACCAAGAAATTCGGTGGCCTGACCGCGAACAGCAACATCTCGTTCAACGTCAATGAAAACGAGATCCTGTCGGTGATCGGACCGAACGGTGCGGGCAAAAGCACGCTGTTCAAGATGATCTCATCCTTCCTGCCGACCACGACCGGAGAGGTGCTGTTCAAGGGCGAGAGAATTTCAAACCTGAAACCACACGCAGTGGCCCGCAGGGGCGTTGTCCGTACGTTTCAGGAAACGACGATCTTCAAATCCATGACAGTGCGCGAAAGCATCATTGTCGCTCAGCACTTACGGGCCCGTGCTTCGTTGGCCGGGTATTTCTGGGGCACAAAAACGGCGCATGAAGATGTCGACAGCTTCGGGCAATATGCCGACGATCTGATCGAATTCCTCGGCATGACCGAGATTGCAAACGAACAGGCCTCAAACCTGCCACAGGGCAACCTGCGGGCGTTGGGGATCGCGATTGGTCTGGCAACCGATCCCAAGGTGTTGCTGCTGGATGAACCCTTCGCCGGGATGAACCATGACGAGACCATGAAAATGGTCAATCTGGTGCGCAAGGTGCGAGATGACCGGGGGGTGACCGTTCTACTGGTAGAACATGACATGCCTGCGGTGATGAATATCTCGGACCGGATCGTCGTGCTGAATTTCGGTGAGATGATCGCCGAGGGCACACCGGTAGAAATCCAGAACAACGAAAAAGTTATCGAAGCCTATCTGGGCAGCGCCGACGACGAGATTGGGATCTGAGCCATGACCAAGATGTTAGATTTCAAGGATGTCGAGCTTTACTACGATCACGTCTATGCCCTTAAAGGGGTATCGATTGATCTTGAGCAAGGCGAAACGGTTGCTTTGATCGGTGCCAATGGGGCAGGCAAAAGCTCGATCCTGCGGGCGATCACTGGGCTGGCGAAGATCAAATCCGGTTCGGTCGCGTTCGAGGGCGAACAGATTGCCGGAACCAACCCGGCCGAGATCGTCTCGAAAGGCATCGCTATGGTGCCCGAAGGGCGGCGCGTCTTCCCGTACATGTCGGTAAAAGACAATCTTCTCATGGGGGCGTTTACCCGCTCGGACAAAGCGGATGTTCAGCGCACTCTGGATTCGGTTCTGGAACGGTTTCCGCGCCTGAAAGAGCGCTACAGCCAGTCGGCAGGAACCTTGTCGGGTGGCGAGCAGCAGATGATGGTGATCGGGCGCGCTCTGATGGCAAAGCCACGCCTTCTGTTGCTGGATGAGCCGTCGTTGGGAATTGCGCCCAAACTGGTGCAAGACATTGCGCGGTCTATTGTAGCTATCAACCGGGACGAAGGTGTGTCTGTGCTGCTGGTGGAACAGAACTCGCGCATGGCGCTTTCGATTTCGCACCGCGCCTATGCGTTGACCACTGGGAATGTGGTGATCGCGGGCAATTCCAAAGAGCTGTTGACCGATCCCCGGATCAAAGCCGCCTATCTGGGCGGAGAAATGTGAGGACGTTGTGAAACTTCTAGTCGTCAATCCCAACACCACCAGTTCCATGACGCGAAAGATAGAAGAGGCAGCGCGGGCGGCTGCGCATCCTGAAACCATGATTATTGCTGCCACTTCGCAAGACGGTCCCGCCAGCATACAGGGCTATCTGGATGTCTCTACTTGTGTTCCGGGCTTGTTGGATGTGGTCAAGCAGCATCCGGATGTGGATGGCATCGTAGTGGCCTGTTTCGATGACACAGGTGTCGACGCTGTACGTTGCATCACCTCAGCTCCGGTCGTTGGTGTTGGTGAGGCCGCCTATCACGCGGCCTCCATGATCAGTCCAAAATTCAGCGTCATTACTACGCTGTCCCGATCTCTGGCTGGGTTGGAAACAAATTTGTTGAAATATGGCCTGGATCGCAGATGCGCCCGGGTTCGGGCATCGGACGTGCCGGTTCTGAAGCTTGAGGAAAACGATCCGGCGACAATAGATAAGATACGGGCTGAAATTCGCGCCGCCATTGACGAGGACAAAGCTGAAGCCATCGTTCTGGGTTGTGCCGGAATGACAGACTTGATGTCACAATTATCCGAGGAGTTTGGTTTACCAGTTGTTGATGGTGTTGCCTGTGCCGTCACCTTTGCCGAAGCCTTGGTCAAATCCAGATTGACGACGTCGAAACTGTGTTCTTATGCCTAGCCGGGGTCTTCGACTGGCTCTCTACGGCTAACTATTCCACCACTTTTGGGCAAAATCAGAGTTTTTCAACACTATCGGCCGGGCCTCATCATCAGCTAACGCAATCTGCCGCTTTCCAGCTGACCGTTTTCGTCGATGAAGTCCGCCATCACGGTGCTCCAAGCCTCCTGTCCACAACATCGTCTAAGTGTGCCAGGAGAATCGTCAGCAGATAGTTGTTGCCGAAACGCCATTCGCTGTTCAGATCGAGAAGCCGTTGATATTCTGCTTCGGACATGCCGAGGATGTGTCGCAAACTCTGGGATCTAGTTGACGCGCATGCTCCTAGGTCTGCTACGAACCCAGGACGAATGTGTTTGGAAACTCAGACCGATCTTCCAGCCACTGTCTTGCCAAGCGTTGGGTCGAACAGTCCTCCCCCTAAGTGCAAGTGCCCCCAGTTCATGATCCCCAACAAGGTTGGCTCTAACGCTCGCCCCCGGTCGGTAAGCATGTAACGATAGCGCACAGGCCTGACCTGATAGGCCTCCCGCTCCACAAGCCCCCACTCCATCAACCGCTTTAGTCGTTGAGACAGAAGGTTTGGGGGCAGGTGTTCCTCACTGTTCTGCAATTCCTGGAATGTATGTTTTCCGTGCCACAACAGGTCTCGCACCACCAGCAGGGTCCATTTGTCACCAAGGATCTCAAGGCTGCGCGCAATCGAGCATCGGGAACGAAACTCATGCTCTGTTTGGGTCATTCCGTCCTCATGTTAGCTGTCAATTTGTTGAACTTAGTGCAGTTACTTAAAAAATGGAAGTTTGACTCGGATTGTGACTTAATTTATGGAAGCCGCTGGTGATGACAGTCCGCGAAAGGCTCCAAAATGACCACCATCGGCAATACCCCACTCATCAAACTGTCCCATCTGACAGGACCCGATCACGCCGACATCTATGTGAAGTGGGAAGGGGCCAACCCAACGGGCAGTATGAAAGACCGCATGGCCTTGTCGATGATCGAAGGGGCCGAACGGCGCGGAGAGTTGAAGCCCGGTGGGCGCGTTGTCGAGTACACTGGTGGCAGCACCGGAAGCTCGCTGGCGATGGTCTGTGCCACTCGCGGGTATAAGGCCCACTTTGTGTCTTCAAACGGGTTCTCCGAGGAAAAGCTACAAACGATGAGAGCGTTCGGCGCGGAAGTGGAAATTGTCCACGCTGAGGGCGGCGTGCTGACTGCGGATGTACTCGACCGGATGATCGTGCGCGCAAAAGAACTGGCCGGTGAACCAGGCACGTTTTGGCCGGATCAGGTGAACAACATAGATAACAAGCTGGGGTATCACGATATGGCTCAGGAAATTCTGAGCCAAGTAAACACTCCCGTACATGCCTTCGTCATGGCTGCGGGCGGTGGCGGTTGCATTTCGGGCAATGCTGAGGTCTTGAAGACGCACAATCCCAACACCGAAATTGTCGCCGTGGAGCCCTACTACGTGCGCAACCTCTCAGGAGGTGACACCAGTGGTACGCACAAGCTCGAGGGGATAGGCTTATCCTTCGTGCCGAAGATCCTGCGCAGGGACCTCATTGATGATGTTATTCCAGTGAAGGATGAAGACGCCTATTGGGGGGCCCGGGCGCTCGCTGGCCAGGAAGGTTTGCTTGGCGGTGTGACGTCAGGTGCAAACATCTGGGCGGCCCTGAAAAAGGCCAAGGAACTTGGACCGGGCAAAACCGTAGTGACCGTGATCATCGACACCGGTCTGCGATACTTGAACGGAGACTTGCATCGGTAGTGGATCTCAAACACGAATTGTCGATGCCAGCTTTGTTCGCGCTGCTGACCTTGCGGTGATCCTACCTTTCGTGCCTGCAGCGAATGTCTGAATTTCGGGCAGCGACCGTAGAGTATGGGGTTGCGCTGAGAGATTGGTTTGGGCCGTCCTCGATGGCTCCACAGATCTCTCTTAATTCAGATGCTGCTCCGCCTTCGATGACCGCCCAGAGCCCAGTTTGACAGATACCGCACTCTGCACGAATGTCAGCTTTTCAAAAGTCGCTATTGACTTAGAGTGGCTCTAACTCGCTACCCAGAGATCAGAGGAACATTTGCGAAGATGAGAATTGCTGAAGCGGCGGAAGCCTGTGGGCTATCCGCACATACTATAAGGTTCTACGAGAAGTCGGGAATGCTGCCAGAGATCGAGCGTGGCACCGATGGACATCGTCGGTTTACGCCTCGTTTGGTCGAGTGGCTGACTCTGCTCTATTGGCTGCGCGAAACCGGCATGCCACTCAAGCAAATGCGTCGGTTTACGACTCTTGCCAAAGCGGGCGATGCAGGTATCGAAGAACGGCGACAAATCCTGTTGGGCCACGCGTCAACGCTAAAAGCCAAACGCGCTACTCTCGAAAAATGCGAAAGTATCCTCGCCATCAAGATCGCCAGCTATGGCCCGGACACCAAAGAGGATGACCCATGAAGTTTGCCTACCTGATCGAACCGCCGTTCAACTACATCGATGCAACAGGCCTCGTCACCGGCTGTGACGTTGAACTCGCGCGGTATGTATTGGCGCAACTTGGCATTGCCGGTTTTGAAATGGTAGAAACGGAATTTGCTGAACTCTTGCCCGGGGTCGGGGATGGCCGATGGCGCATGACGACCGGTCTTTTTGGAACGGAAGAACGCAGGAAGAGCGCATTGTTCAGCCGCCCGATCTGGGCGCTACCCGACGGGCTCCTGGTGGCTGGGGGCAATCAGATGGGTTTGAGCGGATATCGATCGGTTGCCGACAATTCTGATATCCGTTTGGCGGTTATCCGGGACCAGTTTCAGCATCGCTCGGCGATTGAATTTGGCGTCAGCGCAGAGCGCATCATGATTTTCGAAACATATGCCGAGGCCGCACAAGCTGTTTGTGAAGGCACCGCCGATGCCTATGCCAGCGTGGGTCGAGCGCATGGTGGATTTATCGAGCAGAACCCGGAATGGGACCTGGAACTGATCCTTGTGCCAAACTCAGAAAAACCTCCTGCGTTCGGGTCATTCGCGTTTGGTTTGAACGACACAAACCTGCGGAACGAAGTCGACGCAGTTCTTTCGCAATTCCTTGGGACCGATGCCCATCGGAACATGGTCGCTTCTTTTGGATTCTCGACTGCCGAAGTTGATATGGTGGCTGCCTGATACGTCGAAAGCTGACCTTGGCCGCGGCGCGCCAAGTCCTGTCTGTCCGCATCGATACTGCCCAAGCGCTTTGCAGCGAGCCAGAGTGGCCGAAGCTGCGCGATGCGAGAATGGCGGCTTTTGAGAGTTTCTGCAGAAGTTGCTTGACCTGAAGTAGCTTCAGGTAGGTAGGGACTTGGGCGAGAGGATCAGATCGCATGATGATTTCAGAAGTTGCAGAACGCACCGGACTCAGCGCTTCAACAATTCGTTTCTATGAGAAATCGGGGTTGTGTCCATTCGTCCAACGCGGCGCGGATGGCAAGCGCAAATTCTCGAAGGCAGATGCCGATTGGTTAGAGTTACTGGCGTCCCTTCGTTCGACAGGTATGCCTTTGGCAGAAATGCGGGCTTTTGCGGAGCTTTACGCATCCGGCGACGGCAAAGTCCCTGAGCGCAAAGCTGCCCTTTTGGCACATAGCCGCCGCCTGGAAGATCGACAGGCCGATCTGGACCGATGCCGCGTGATCCTAAATCGAAAACTGAAACGCTATGATGAGATATTGAAGGATCAGGCATGAGAATTATCGTAGTCGGAGCAGGTGGTGATATTGGACAAGCTGCCTGCAAGGAGCTTCGGCAAAGGCATGAAATCGTCACAGTGGGACGTTCAAGTGGGGACCATCGGGTCGATTCAAGTGACTTAAACGCGGTGAAATCACTGTATGAAAGCCTCGGCAATTTCGATGCTGTGGTGTCCTGTGCAGGCGACGCGACCTTTGCCCCGTTGCCGCAGATGACCCAAGTGACCTTCATGGTGGGTCTTCAGCAAAAGGTTATGGCGCAAGTGAACCTTGTCCTGGCTGGGCTGGACGTCATTTCGGATGCAGGTTCCTTCACTCTGACAAGCGGTGTTCTTGATCGCGATCCGATCAGAATGGGTTCAAATGCGGCAACCGCTAACGGAGCATTGGCAGGCTTCGTAAAGAGCGCTGCAATCGAGATGCCGCGCGGGTTGAGAGTCAATGTTGTCAGTCCGGGCATGTTGGACGTGTCCGCGCCACGTTACGGCGCATGGTTTCACGGCCACAAACCGGTTTCATCCCATCATGTTGGATTGGCATATGCGAAATGTGTCGAGGGTGCTCTCACAGGGCAGGTGGTGATCGTTGACTAGAAACCCGTCGTGCGACCGGACGTTGGTGCAACCGCAGCGAAATAGGACTCTCGTCCGCGACTCGTAAATTGGGTGTCCGAAAATTGCTGCGCAGTCGATGAATGGCCGGTCTCCGCGCTGCACCGCGGCGCCGAAATTTCCGTCCCTGCGGCATACAGGTGCTGTGAGCGCGCGCAACACGAAATCGCTCAGAGTGTCATTTCGCCCCGTCCCGCAATGGCGTCATTGTTTTCTTAGCGTTGGATTCCACACTCTTCCGCAATTGACCCCTACAACTTTGCCCTCAGACTGAAGACGCTCAGCGGTCTCGCACCATATGAATACATCTGCAAAATCTGGACATCAAAACCAGATCGATCCATCCTAAATCCAATCCACCAGATGCCGAAACTGAACACCTAACCCCGGCCGATGTCTACTTCGGACGCGGGCAGACCATACTAAGACAACGAGGAAGGACCAAACAAAAGACAATCGAAACCCGGCGCTTGCTCCACCTCGAATCCGCCGCATAATCAAAACAACCAGGTGAGCCTGATCCTCTCTTAGTTCAGGCGGCCAACTGTCCCAAATTCCCTGACGACAGGCAGCATGTCGCACTTTACGCAACTGGCGACATTTGAAGACGGTCGCTACGAAATGCGATTCTGTGGCGCAGTACTGAAATCGACCCAAGTAAATCGCTGGGTCGATTTAGCCGAGATTTCAGATTGATGCAGTGAAACCTGGCAGTCCAGCGTTTTGGCAAAACACCTGCGTGCAGCGGAACGGTTCCTGCGATTGAACAGCGTGCTCATATTCTCTGTCAGCATGATTATTTTACTATCAGGAAAGCTTGGTGCTATTGTGGTCCGAATTGGATGGGCTATTGCACCGCGCCTGGTTGCAGAACCGGTTTGGACAAGTGTAGCAAGACGTTGAAAGAGTGAAATTGAAAAAAAAAGACAAAGACATGGCGATAAATCTGAGTCAGGACCCGCATTCGGTTCGTTCGGGTGACAGGGAAAAAGTTCTCGAAGTCGCCATTGGTCGCGAGGTTCGAGCGTTTCGTAAACAGCAGAACATCACGGTTGCAGACCTGGCTCAGCTAACTGGGTTGTCAATCGGCATGTTGTCGAAGATCGAAAACGGCAACACGTCACCTTCTCTGACAACCCTGCAATTGCTGGCGGATGCGCTCTCGGTTCCTCTGACTAGCTTTTTCCGTCAGTTTGAAGAACGCCGCGAGGCGGTTCATACGAAAGCTGGTGAAGGGGTCGAACTGGAGCGCGAGGGAACTCGCGCCAACCATCAGTACAACCTGCTTGGGCATATCGGCGCCAATGGATCAGGTGTAATCGTGGAACCTTACCTGATCACACTGACTGCTGAATCCGATGTGTTCCCAACGTTCCAACATGGCGGAATTGAGACGATTTACATGCTTGAAGGCGAGGTAGACTATCGCCACGGGGACCAGATTTATCCCCTGAAGCCCGGCGATACCCTGTTCTTTGACGCCGACGCACCCCACGGCCCGGAACGGTTGGTCAATCTGCCGGCACGCTATCTTTCAGTGATCAGCTATCCGCAGACAAACTGATCGGCTTGCGCAGCAGGAAATCTGTGGGTCTGTCATACCCCTCATGGCTGCCCGTGCTGACAATCGTGAACCCAAGCCTGGAAAATATGCGATGGTTTTCAGTGAGCTCCACGCGCGTTTGCAGTTCCAGCGCGGGCAGGCCAAGCTGCGCTGCGCGGATTGCAGCATGATCCACCAAGGACCGGCAAATACCCTGTCCTCGCAATCCGTCCTTCACTGCCAGCTTTCCAAGGTACAAGCTGTCGGGCTTGGGCGTTAGAAACATGCAGGCGAAAAGCGGTCGGCCGATGGCCCAGATTTCTCCGCCACTTTGACAATGCGCAAGCATTCCGTCCACGTTCAGACGATGGATGGACGACGGAGGGTCGATCCGAGCATCCATGTACCGAAAGGACTCGCGCAGCAGCGCCAGAGCGTCATACAGAGCGAAGTCATCGCTCGGGATGAGCCACGGTGTTCTGTCTGGATCAGTCATAACAGCCAAGACACCTGACATTGCCGGTTTACTTTGACAAGGGGGGTTCCGTTTCCAGATCCGGCCAGATCCCGGGCGAGGTGGGCAACCCGTCGTCGAACTGGCTGAGATAGTCCAGCATCAGCGGCCGGTTGTCGATGAACCCTTTGTAGGTTGCCAGTTCCACTGGCAGATCACGAACAACACGATGCAGGCGACGACCCCATTTCGGTACAGTCATCAGATCCTGAAAACTACACAGATAACAGCGGATTGGGAATAACAGCGCGTTTGAACGCGGTAGTCGGAAGAATGTCTGCAACTCGACCCGAAGATGTTGTTTTTGGCCAATATTCTCCGGTGTCAGTGTGGTTTTCTGAATACCCCATTTATGGTAGTTCTCCGGGCTGGTATCCAAAAGCGGGTTGACCGTCATGGTCCAGTTCAGGCGGCGTGCGGGTGCGCCCTGCTGAATACTCAGCAAGAATTTCAGCGCACGCTGAAAGATACCCATCTCGTGGGCCAGTGGTACCGGGGCGTGCCATTCGAAAAAGTTCATGCCAATGTCGAAATCCAGGCTCCAGTCGGCCTGGGTGGTCACCATTCCGGCATCCATCCACAGCATGTCGTCACGTTGATCAAGCACCGCATAGTCACCCTGGGCCTGACGGGTGATATATTCCATCGGCCCGCAGGGCAGGGTGGTTTCATCCATGAAGGTAAAGCTGTGATCAATCCCCAATGGTTTGTTGATCCAGCGCCACTGGTTGCCGTTGCGGTGCAGTTCAAACAGATCCGGGTAATCCTCGGACTTGCAAACCATAATCAGTTCCAGAATGTCCCAACCCGCCAATGTCATGTGTGGCAAAGACTGGCAACGCAGCGGGTCCTGATCCAGAACGATGGCGCGGTCTTTCATTTCCGAAACATAATGTTCGTCCACATCGAACCGCTTTTCATAGACTGACCCTTCGGGCCCGCCGCGATGCTGTTCCATGTTGACCGAATACATGTAGCTGTCTTCGTGGAACGGAAACGGAAAGCGTTTTATCGCCCAGTCCGAGTTATGAAACGTATAATCGTCGCGGAAGGACTCGTCGTTGAATTGAATGGTCATGTTGGGCCTCCTCTCAGCGGTCCAGCACGAGGGACTTGCCCTCGAAACGCGATACACAGGGCATGATTTTCTTGCCCGCTGCCTTTTCCTCATCGGTCAGCCAGTGGTCGCGGTGAACGAAATTGCCATCATGATCCAGCACAACTGTTTCGCATTGGCCACAGGCCCCGCCGCGGCACAGATACGGTGCATCCACCCCTTCACGTTCGATCGCCTCCAGCAGGCTTTCATTCTCGCCCACATGAATAACCTTGTCCGATGTGGCCAACCGCACTTCGAACGGTTTGCCGGGTCGCGGTGCCAGAAACTCTTCGTAATGGACGCAATCCTCGGGCCAGCCTTCGGCAGCGGCGGTGTTGCGCACCCAATCAATCATGCCCTTGGGACCGCAGACATAAACATGCGTTCCCAAGGGTTGCCCGCTCAGCAGGTTCTTCAGATCAATCTGCTGGTTTTGGTCGTCGTAATACAGATGGGTTTCATTTGGATGCCTGTCTGTCAGTTGCTCGGCATAAGACGCCAATGCCGTGTTGCGGCACGCGTAATGCAGTTCCCAGTGCCCGTGCAGCAGTTCGAGTTGCTTGATCTGCGCCAGAAATGGCGTGATGCCAATGCCACCGGCCAGAAACAGGTGCTTGCGGGCGCGCAAGTCAAGCGAGAACAGGTTGACCGGGTAGCTGATGGTCATTTCATCACCCAGCTTGACCTGACGGTGCATGAACAAAGAACCGCCCCTGCCTTCATCATCACGGCGGACCGAGATCGTATAGGATGACTGATCAAACGGGTCGGACATCAGGGAATAAGGATTAAGCCGTGTGATACCGCCATCCTTCATTTCGACAACGGTATGCGCCCCGCCGGAAAATGTTGGCAACTGACCGCCGTCGATGCGTTCGAACCGGAACCGCGTCACCAGTTCATTCAGCGGGGTGATTTCGGTCACTTTGACCTGAATTTTCTCGGCACCGCTCATTCGTAAATCCCTTTCGGCTCGGGCACGTTGCCATGATCTTCGGCGTCGACGCGGACGCCCTGATAGGCGGCAAGCCGGCGGGAGTAGTGATCGCGCACGAACAGATTCAGCCCGCAATGCGAGCAGACAAATGGATCAACCTCGACATCTTCGGTGATGCCTTTGCAGTGCACACATTGCATCCGGCGTGCAACCGAACCGCGATGCTCGGTCTGTATTGCCGTGTGTGGCAGGCCGACTGCTGTCACCTCGTTCATGGCCTGTCCCATCATGCCCTCAGTACCGCTCAGATAGACCTGCAGTCCCATATGCGCGTCCTCCAGTACGCGGCGGATGCGTTGCAGCGCGGCCGCATAGGAAGGTCCTTCGTAGAACTGCGCGGGGTTCAGCGCCCGCAACCTTTCCGAGTAGTCCGTCCCTTTGGGGATATAGATCAGGTGCGTTTTGGCCATCAGATCAGGCGTCGCGATGTCGAGAACAGCTTCGGCGCCTTCGGCTTCGGCGATCATGAGATGATGGTCGCCCTGCCGAGCTTCCAGCGTGCCCCAGATCGGTCGGCTTGTGATTGACTTGGGAAATTCGAACTTTGACATTGTACCCTCAAATAGGAAAAGGGCGCCACGGTATGCCCGTTGCGCCCCCTGAAACTCAGCCCTTTGCGGTTCTGATCGATTTATCCTGATCGTAGAACGGCATCTCTTCCGCAGTCGCCGCTATTTCCGTTCCATCTCCGTTGCGCACCGTCAGCTTGGTTCCGGGCGATGCGCAGGCAACCGGCATCCGCGCGATACCCACGTTATGCCCGTTGATTTCGGAATACATGCCAAAGGTGACAACACCGACCTTTTCACCGTTCTGCAGCAGGTCCGCGCCCTCATTCGCCGGTGTCGTGCCTTCCAACTTGACGCCATAGATCTTGAACCGTTCCTTGCCCTTCGAGGCATAATGGTTCTCGGCGCCGATAAAGCCGGTCTTGCCGGGCGAGACAGTGAATTCCAGACCCAGTTCCCACAGCGTATCGCCACATGTCTCACCATCGAACGGATAGGTTTCCGAATTATCGCCCGGATAGAACAGCAGGTAACTTTCGGTGCGCAGCAAATCGAGTGTCGAGAACTGGACTGGTACGATGCCCATGTCCTTGCCGTCAGCCAGAATGCTGTCCCACAGATGCACAGCATGTTTGGCCTGACAGAAAATCTCGTACCCACGCTCACCGGTATACCCGGTCCGCGAAACCATCACCGGGCACCCATAAAGCTTGGTCTGCATGATGCCGAAATAAGCCAGGTCACGAATGCCGGGGATATGCTTTGCCAGGAAATCAACGGCGACTGGCCCTTGCAGCGACATATCATGCATGTCGTCGTCAAAAATGACCGAGCAGTTCTTGCCTGCCGCCACGGATGTCAGCTGCTCCATACCTGTTCCGGTGCCATGCACCACCAACCACGTGTTCACCGACAGACGATAGATGATGCAGTCATCAACAAACTTGCCTTCAGCATTCAGGATCGAGGCATAGGTCGATCGGCCCGGCATGATTTTTTCCACATTCCGCGTGGTGACGCGATCAATAACATAGGCGGCATCCTCGCCAACCACATGAACCTTTTTCAGACCGGACACATCCATAAGACCAGCTTTGGTGCGGATGGCTTCGTAGTCCGCTTTGGCACGTTCAGGGCTGTGGTCATAGAACCAAGCGGTCCCCATTCCGTTCCAGTCCTCAAGCTCGCCGCCGATCTCGGCATGGCGCTGCGCAAGGGCCGACGTCCTCCAAAGAATGGCCATGGTTCAGGTCTCCCGTTGATCGTTTTTGTTGGCCACATTGAGGCCGATGTTGGATTGAAAATCAACACCTGAGTGCAGAAAATTTTCCTGCTGGGAATATTTGCCTGCAATTTTTGCACCCTGAAAACATTCCTGAGAAAGGAATTTGTTAGTTGTTTGTCAAATGTTTAGGTCCGTTTTTGGTGTGCTAAAGCGTAGGTCGCGGACAGGCCTAAAAGGTGTTTGCCCCACATATCTATTGACAGGTCGCAAATGAAAATGTCCTCTGAGTAGATAAATATTCCCAGCAGGAAATTCTGCGCGGGCGGACCTCCTGCTGCAACAACAGGGAGACTACGAAGTGGATGGTAATCTAAACGCACTCACGACGGTCTTTACCGAGTTTTATTACTGGGTAACGGTCGTCTTCATGTTCCTCATCCATGTGGGCTTTTGCATGTACGAGGTCGGCGCAAGCCGAGCGCGTAACCACATGCACACATTGATGAAAAACATCATGATCATCCCGCTGGTGACGGTCACGTTCTTCTTCTTTGGATGGTGGATCTATTGGGCCTTTCCAAACTTTCCGTTCTGGGGCGGTCTGGATGCAGAAGCGGGTGCCGCGAATCTGCCTTGGGCCGACACAATGGCCACCAACCTTGGCGACAGAATCACAGGGGTCTTCTGGGCCGCATTCTTGCTGTTTTCGTGGACCGCGGCCTCGATCGTTTCCGGCTCGGTGATCGAGCGGATCAGATCTTCTGCCCTTTGGGTACATGCGGTGCTGATCGGGTCGGTCTTCTGGATCATCGATGCCGCATGGGGTTGGCACTATGCCGGCTGGATGGTGCGTGTTCTGGGGTATCATGATGCCTATGCATCCGGCGTTATTCACGCGATCGCGGGTGGGTATGCGCTTGGTGTGATCATGGTTCTGGGTCCTCGCCTTGGCAAGTTTGCTAAGGACGGAACGCCTCGGGATATTCCACCTCACAATCCGTGGATGCTGACGATCGGGATTTTCCTGATCTACACCGGCTTCTGGGGTTTCTACGCTGCCTGCAACGTTCCGGTGATCTCTCCCGAGGCGATTGACGGGCAGATCACTGGCGTGACCTGGACGGCAACAAACATCTATCTGGCTCCGACGACTCTCTCGGCGATTACCTTCAATTTCCTGATGTCTCTGTCTGGTGGATTGATGGCGGCGTATGTGGTTTCAAAAGGCGATGCCTTCTGGACGTTCTCGGGCGGGCTGGCCGGTGTTATCACAGCATCCGCAGGGAATGACCTGTACCACCCGATCCAGGCGATGATCATCGGCGCGATCGGTGTCGTGATTGTCTACAAGCTGCACTACTGGGTCGAACGCCGGTTCAAGCTGGATGATGCTGTCGGGGCGGTTGCAGTGCACGGGTACTCAGGTGTCATTGGCCTCATCATTGCTGGGTTTGTCCTGTGGGGTGTCCCGTCTTCGCCTTACGAAGGATATGCGACGATCAATCCGGTCGGACAGGTCACCGGTGCAGTCATAATGTTCTTTGTGCTGGGTTTCATGCCCGGTTGGATCGTGGCCAAGTTGCAAGCTGCTGCCGGTGTTCTTCGCATACCGGAAGAGGTTGAGCTTCAGGGCCTCGATTACGCCGAACACCATGCCTACGAAGATGCCAAAGCAGCGATCATCGCGGCTGACAAAGAAGAGCTGGCCGCCCGTGGCGCAGCCGCGAAATAGAGGAGAAGGTTATGTCTACAATCGGATATACAAGTTGGGCCGTTGATCTTGCCGAAGTCGGCCCGGTCTATCCCTTCCAGGGGTACGAAATTCTGATGGTCATCATCGGCGTCGTCTTCTGGATCGGCTGGCACCGTATCCAATTTGTCCGCGAGGGCGAGCATCTTGAAAAAGCCCGCCACGCAGGAGACGAAGACAGAGTAAAAGCACAGCTGGATCGTTATTGATCCGGTTCTGAGGACCGGCAATGGGCGCAAGATCAATGGATGCGTCCATTGCCTGACAGGAAAAAAACTTTCCTGCTGTTATTGATATCCTGCAGAATAATTGGTACCGTCGAATCATAACGAAACACACAAGGAGATCTGCCAGCCATGTGCGGAATTGTTGGATTATTCCTCAAAGATCAGTCCCTTGCTCCTCAACTGGGCAATATGCTGACAGACATGCTGATCACGATGACAGATCGTGGCCCCGACAGTGCCGGTATTGCGATTTATGGCGCAGAATCGGCGGGTAAAACCAAGATTACGGTTCAGTCCCCCAACCCCGAAACCGATTTTGTCGACCTTGCGGACGAGTTGGGCAAAAGCTTGGGCACATCTGTTGGTCAAAGAAACAACGACACACATGCCGTTTTGGAAATTCCCGCCGGTCAGTTCGAAGCTGCACGCGCCGCGCTGGCTGAGATCCGCCCGTCGGTCCGGGTGATGAGCCGTGGTGACAGCCTTGAAATCTACAAGGAAGTCGGCCTGCCGAAGGATGTTGCCGAGCGTTTTAACCTCAGCGGAATGAGCGGCACGCATGGCATTGGACACACCCGCATGGCGACGGAATCTGCGGTGACCACAATGGGTGCCCACCCGTTCAATACAGGGTCTGACCAATGTCTGGTCCATAACGGGTCGCTTTCCAACCACAACTCGTTGCGCCGCAAGCTGCGCCGCGCGGGTGTAACGATCCAGACAGAGAACGACACCGAAGTTGGCGCAGCCTACCTGACCTGGAAGATGATGAATGGTGCCACCTTGGGCGAGGCTCTGGAATCCAGCATTGATGATCTGGACGGTTTCTTCACTTTTGTCGTGGGAACCAAGGACGGCTTTGGCGTCGTGCGTGATCCGATCGCGTGTAAACCAGCCGTGATGGCTGAAACCGATCAGTATGTGGCTTTTGGCAGCGAGTATCGCGCCCTAGTGAACCTGCCCGGCATCGAAGATGCACGAGTTTGGGAACCTGAACCGTCCACCGTTTATTTCTGGTCGCACAACGACAGCCCCACAACCCACGAAAAGGCCGCCTGATATGCAGACCTATGATCTAGAGGCAGACGGGCTGCGCGGATTGAACTCTTGCTTGCAGGCACAAAATTCCGAGACCAACCAGACCCGTTGGGAAATTGTAAATCCCAAGGGCAGCCATGCGATTGCCGTTGGGCTGGACGCGCCGATCGAGGTGACGGTCAAGGGATCGACCGGGTATTACTGCGCGGGGATGAACCAGCAGGCAACTATCAAGGTCGAAGGGTCCGTCGGGCCGGGTGTTGCAGAGAACATGATGTCCGGTCAGGTCATCGTCGATGGTGACGCCAGCCAATATGCCGGCGCGACCGGCCATGGCGGATTGCTGGTGATCAAGGGCAATGCAAGCTCGCGCTGCGGCATTTCGATGAAAGGCATCGACATCGTCGTGCACGGCAATATCGGCCACATGTCCGCCTTCATGGCGCAAGCCGGAAACCTGGTGGTCTGCGGAAACGCAGGCGATGCGCTGGGGGATTCACTCTACGAGGCGCGGCTGTTCGTGCGCGGCTCGGTCAAAAGTCTTGGTGCCGATTGTATCGAGAAGGAAATGCGTCCCGAACATCTGGAGATACTGAAAGACCTGCTGGACCGGGCGGGCTGTGATGCCAAACCGGAAGAGTTCAAACGCTACGGCTCGGCTCGGCAGCTGTACAATTTCGACATCGACAACGCCGCCGCATACTGAGGAAGAAGGGTATGAAAGATATGGACGATCAGATCCCCCGCACCCTGCCGATCCAGTCGGCGACGTTCTCCAACCCCATCAATGCCGAGATCCGACGCGCTGCTGCGACCGGCATCTATGATATTCGCGGTGGCGGAGCCAAGCGCAGGGTCCCTCATTTCGACGATCTGCTGTTTTTGGGCGCATCCATCTCGCGCTATCCGCTGGAAGGATATCGCGAACGCTGCGATACCTCGGTAACGCTAGGCACACGTTTTGCGAAAAATCCGATCAAGTTGGACATTCCGATCACCATCGCGGGTATGAGTTTCGGCGCGTTGTCTGGTCCTGCCAAAGAGGCTTTGGGCCGTGGCGCATCTGCTGCGGGCACGTCGACCACAACCGGTGATGGCGGCATGACCCCGGAAGAACGGGGTCATTCATCCAAGCTGGTCTACCAGTATCTGCCCTCGCGCTACGGCATGAACCCGAATGATTTGCGTAAGGCGGATGCGATTGAAGTCGTGGTCGGGCAAGGCGCTAAACCCGGCGGTGGCGGGATGCTTCTGGGTCAGAAGATCAGCGACCGTGTGGCCGAAATGCGGACCCTGCCCAAAGGCATCGACCAGCGTTCGGCCTGTCGCCATCCGGACTGGACCGGGCCGGACGATCTGGAGATCAAGATCCTTGAGTTGCGCGAAATCACCGGTTGGCAGGTGCCGATCTATGTCAAGGTCGGCGCGACGCGCCCCTATTATGATACTGCACTGGCGGTAAAGGCCGGGGCTGATGTCGTGGTCATGGACGGGATGCAGGGTGGCACAGCTGCCACGCAGGATGTGTTCATCGAACATGTTGGCTTGCCCACACTGGCCTGTATCCGCCCCGCCGTGCAGGCGTTGCAGGATCTAGGTGTGCATCGTGAAGTTCAGTTGGTCATTTCGGGTGGCATACGAACAGGTGCAGATGTGGCCAAAGCATTGGCGCTTGGGGCCGATGCGGTCGCCATTGGCACCGCCGCTCTGGTGGCCCTTGGCGACAACGATCCCAAATGGGAATCCGAGTATCAGAAACTGGGCACGACCACAGGGGCCTATGATGACTGGCACGAAGGGCGCGACCCCGCTGGCATCACAACGCAGGACCCAGAGCTTGCCGCGCGCTTGAACCCCGTCGAAGCGGGTCGCAGGCTGCGCAACTACCTGAAGGTCATGACGTTAGAGGCGCAGACCATTGCGCGCGCCTGCGGTCACAACCACCTGCACAACCTCGAGCCGGAGGACCTGTGTGCCCTGACCATGGAGGCCGCCGCGATGGCGCGGGTGCCCTTAGCGGGAACCAGTTGGTACCCGGGCAAGGAAGGGTTCTGAACATATGCGACGCGGCCTCCTGAATGGGGGCCGCGTTCTTGCTTTGAAAACCGAAAATTCAACAGGGAAAGGAAAGCAATCGTGACGACAGATCTCGCAGCTTTCGCAAAAGAAAAAGGCGTCAAATACTTCATGATCTCGTTCACCGATCTGTTTGGTGGACAGCGGGCCAAACTGGTGCCAGCGCAAGCCATTGCCGAGATGCAGGAAGATGGCGCTGGTTTTGCCGGGTTTGCCACCTGGCTGGATATGACCCCTGCGCATCCTGACATGCTGGCGGTGCCGGACCCGTCATCGGTGATCCAGCTGCCATGGAAGCCAGAGGTGGCATGGGTTGCGGGCAACTGTGTGATGGAAGGCAAGGACGTCGCGCAAGCCCCGCGCAATGTTCTGCGCCGCCTGATTGGCGAAGCGGCAAGCGAGGGCATGCATGTCAAAACCGGGATCGAGGCCGAGTTCTTTTTGATGACCCCGGATGGCGAACAGATCAGTGATCCGTTTGATACAGCCGAAAAGCCCTGTTATGACCAACAGGCCGTGATGCGCCGTTATGATGTGGTGCGCGAAATTTGTGACTACATGCTGGACCTGGGCTGGGGTCCGTACCAGAACGACCACGAGGATGCCAACGGCCAGTTCGAGATGAACTGGGAATTTGATGATGTCCTGCGCACAGCAGACAAGCATTCCTTCTTCAAGTTCATGGCAAAATCGATCGCGGAAAAACACGGGCTTCGGGCGACATTCATGCCGAAACCGGTCGAAGGACTGACCGGCAATGGCTGCCACGCCCATATCTCGGTCTGGGATGCGCCGGGTGATGCCGCCAAAACCAATGTATTCGCAGGAGAGGGTGACGGCCCAACCGGCGAGGTTGGTCTGGGAGAACGCGGCAAGCACTTCCTCGGCGGGATCATGAAACACGCCTCGGCACTGGCGGCGATCACCAACCCCACGGTGAACAGCTACAAACGCATCAACGCGCCGCGGACGATATCCGGTGCTACCTGGGCGCCTAACACGGTGACCTGGACCGGCAACAACCGCACGCACATGGTGCGCGTTCCCGGCCCCGGACGTTTCGAATTGCGCTTGCCCGATGGCGCAACCAACCCCTACCTGCTACAGGCCGTCATCATCGCGGCCGGGCTGTCAGGTATCCGGTCCAAGGCCGATCCCGGCAAGCGCTGGGACATCGATATGTATGCCGAAGGCCATAAGGTACGCGGTGCACCGAAACTGCCCCTGAACATGCTTGATGCGCTGCGCGAATACGACAAGGACAAAGAGCTGAAGGCGATGATGGGTTCCGAATTCTCGTCAGCTTTCCTGAAAATGAAGCATCAGGAATGGAACTCTTTTGTTTCCCATTTCTCGCGCTGGGAAAAAGACAACACGCTCGATATCTAAGTCGGATTGCAGGGTTGCATATCGGGGCCGCGCCATAGGCGGCCCTGTTTCTGCGATGGCCACGCGAAGTTAGTCGCTCTTTTCACGCTGTGTGTCACGGGCATCTGCGCCCGCATCCGCCTCCAGCCGCCAGTCAGGTACGTCATTGACCAGCATGAGCGCCGCCCTGCGCAACGTCACGCGCATCCTATCGACAACCGGACCGGACATGCCGCAATCCGCCAGCGCGGCGTCAAACGTCTCCAGCCAAAGCTCGGCATCAGCTTCGCGGATAGGGACATGCGCATGAATTTCGCGCAGGTCCATATGACCAAATCGTTCGCGGTAATAGGCCCGCCCTCCCAGAAAACCGCTGAGAAACTCGAACTGGGCCTGTCTGGTATGGTTTAGCCCATGGCCGCGAAAGTGTAGCCTGTGCAAGGAATAAACTGCCGGATCCGTTTCCATCCGATCATAGAAACGCTCAACCAGACTGCGCAGCCGGCTCTCACCGCCAAGTTGCTCTAATGCAGACGTCATGTGCTGCCTCTTACTGCCTTTGGCTTCAATAATATTGCATAACAGGAAAATAAGTTTAATACCAGTGACAGTTTGACGTATGCATGGTCTCAAGCGGATTGAAACAAAGCCGATGATGGTGATGACAAAATGACTGCTCTGGCGCTTGGCCTGGTCGCGGCACTTTGCTGGGGGATACACGATCTGGCAGTACGTTATGTCAGCCAGTCTGTCAGCGTGATCGCGTCGCTGATGGTCGTGCTGATATCGGGCGCGGTGCTTCAGTTTGGTCTGACGGTGACGCTGGGTACATTTGACTCGATTTCTGGTGCCGCAGTGTTCACCGCTGTCGCCGCGGGCGGGTTTTATCTGTTGGCGGGTATCAGCATGTATGCCGCTTTTCAGCGTGGCCCGGTTCGGTTGGTTGCGCCACTTGTCGCGAGTTACCCGGTCTTGTCCGTGTTGCTGGCCATGTGGCGTGGTGCAACTATCAGCCCGCTGCATTGGCTTGCCGTCATTGCGATTGGCATCGGGGTTTCCGTGGTCGCAGCCAAGTCCGAACGGGATGCGGTGGTGTATCCGGCAACAGGCCCAACAATACTGCTGTCGCTGGTTGCGGCCGTCGGCTTCGCGGCGGCCTTTGCCCTAGGACAATATGCAACCGAGCTTAGCAACGAGTACTCGGTCTCGCTGGTCAGCCGATTGGCGGCAATCCTGACTCTGGGGATGGTTGCTGTGGCATCTGGAAAAGCAATTTGGCCCGGACCCCAAGCGATGCCCCTGTTATGTGTGATGGGTGTTCTGGATGCAGTTGCCATCCTTTGCGTGGTCTCAGCGGGTGGTTTGCCCAATGCACAATTTGCCTCGGTCTCGGCATCCGTTTTTGGGTTGTTAACCGTAGTTCTGGCCTGGGCCATATTGAAGGAAAAAATGGCTCTTCAGCAGTGGCTTGGGTGTTGTGTTGCATTTGCAGGTATAGGGTACCTTGCACTCTGAAACGCCCCGCTCCGGCCCCCGTGTTTATCAGGCGGTCAGGCCTTCTGGTTCTGGGAGTTTGTTTGCGCGGCAGCAGGCGGTGAGGGTGTTGGCCAGCAGG